>NZ_JAVFVV010000004.1 GCF_030929505.1 Mesorhizobium sp. LHD-90
CGGTGAACTTCCCATCTGGCTTCACCGATACAATTGGCATCGCCCACATGGCAGCCTAAAGTCCAAAACACCAATCAGCCGCCTCGGACTAACCGAGGACAACCTCTTGAGGCTCCACACCTAAGCCACGTCCTTGCCACGCGCTGCCGTCTGACCGCCGACCGCGAGCACCTCGGTGTCGATGAAGGTGAGCGCCCGCATGGCGCAGCCCAGGGTGATCAGCGGCAACTCGTCGGCATAGGTGGCGAACGAGATCGCCTTGGAGTGCTGCCCACCGGCAGTCAGGCCGATCGTGGCGCGCAGCGACGGCTCGATCAGGTCGAAAGCAGCCGCACCTATGCCAACCATCGCCACCGGCGCCGGGTCGATCAGCGCGAACAGGCTGCCAAGCCCGTAGCCCAGCGCCTCGCCGGCCTTCTGATAGGCCTCCCGCTCGGGGCCGTCATGGTCGCGCGCCGAGACGGCGAGGCGCGCCATGTCGTCCACGCTGATGTCGGAGATCGGCGCCTCGTCCTCGCTGGCGCCGCTGGCGCTTCGCCAGATCGCGTAGTTGCCGGCATAGGCTTCCACGCAGCCGCGCCGTCCGCAGCGACAGAGCGCGCCGTCCGGCCGGTGCACCATGTGGCCGAATTCGCCGCCCGAGGAATGCGTTCCGGTGAACAGATCGCCCTTCAGCACCAGCCCCATGCCGATGCCGTGTGACAGAAGAATCGCGATGAAATCGTCGCGGTAGCGGTCAGGGTCGTGCCAGCGCAGCGCCACAGCGATCATGTTGCAGTCGTTCTCGACGGTTACCGGCACGCCGAAGGCTTTTTCCAGGCGGCCGCCGAAATCGACGCCTTCATGGGCGGTGATCGGCGACCACAGCATCTCGCGGCCGACCGCGTCGGTCGTGCCCTGGACCGCCAGCACGATGCGCAGCACGTCTCGCCCGGCGACCTCGCGCCTGGCGGTCTGGCGCCGCACCATGGCGATGCATTCGCCGACGAGTTCGTCTTCGGAGAGATCGAAGGTCGAGAGTTTCCTGCGCTCCTCGACTATGACGCGGCCGGAAAAATCCACCACCGCCACCGACAGGAAATTGAACAGCAGCACGATGGCGACCACCGCCGCCGCTTCCGGATTGAGGCCGATCGCCACCTGCGGGCGGCCGCGCCTGGCGGCGCCGGCCTCGGCGCCCTTCGCCTCGGTCAGGATGCCCTCGGCGATCAGGTCGGCGGAAATCGCCGAGATGGTGGAATGGCTGAGCCCCGTCGTGGCCGCAATGTCGGTGCGCGACACCTGGCCGGCGCGGCGCACCGCTGAGATGACCATGGCGCGGTTGCGCTTGCGCAGGTCGTCGTGGCGTATTCCGACCGACATGAGCGGGCTTTCCTCCCTGGTGCGCCGGCTTCTGTTTTCAGAGAAGCGGCCGGCTGTTTAGGATAGTGGCAGAAGCCGCCAGGCATGTCATCATTATTTCGGGTTTCGAAAAAATTGACGCGACCAGCGGAATCGAGATTGACAGAAATGCGTGTCTGGGACATATTTTTTCGGGGCTCGAAAAAAAGCCTCGCAAAGTGAGCGCGCCTCACGGCGCTAGGGAGGAAAACATGAAGAAATTCGCAGCCGCCATGCTGGCGGGTGTCGCGCTGTCCATGACGCTTGCCAGCGTCGCCAGCGCCAAGGACAAGGTCATCGGCGTTTCGTGGTCCAACTTCCAGGAAGAGCGCTGGAAGACCGACGAGGCCGCGATGAAGGCGGCGATCGAGGCAGCCGGCGACAAGTATATCTCCGCAGACGCGCAGTCGAACCCGGGCAAGCAGCTCACGGACGTCGAAAGCCTGATCAGCCAGGGCGCCAACGCGCTGATCATCCTGGCGCAGGACGCCTCGGCTATCGGCCCGGCAGTGCAGAAGGCGGTCGACGAAGGCATTCCGGTGGTCGGCTACGACCGCCTCATCGAGAACAAGGACGTTTTTTACCTGACCTTCGACAACAAGGAAGTCGGACGCCTGCAGGCCAAGGGCGTGTTCGCCGCCAAGCCCGAGGGCAACTACGTGTTCATCAAGGGCTCGGGTGCCGATCCGAACGCCGACTTCCTGTTCGCCGGCCAGATGGAAGTGCTCAAGGAAGCCGTCGACGCCGGCAAGATCAAGAATGTCGGCGAGGCCTATACCGACGGCTGGCTGCCCGCCAACGCGCAAAAAAACATGGAGCAGTTCCTGACCGCCAACGACAACAAGGTCGACGCGGTCGTGGCCTCCAATGACGGCACGGCAGGCGGTGCGATCGCCGCGCTGACCGCGCAGGGCCTTGCCGGCTCGGTGCCGGTCTCCGGCCAGGACGGCGACCATGCGGCGCTCAACCGCATCGCGCTCGGCACGCAGACCGTGTCGGTGTGGAAGGACGCGCGCGACCTTGGCAAGAACGCCGCCGAAATCGCCGCGCAACTCGCCGACGGCAAGAAGATGGCCGACATTGCCGGCGCGGTCGACTTCACCACGCCGGGCGGCAACACCGTCAAGTCGGTGTTCCTCACCCCCGTGGCCATCACCAAGGACAATCTCAACGTCGTCATCGATGCGGGCTGGATCGGCAAGGACGTGGCCTGCGCCGGCGTCGCAGCGGGCAGCGTCGCCGCCTGCAACTGATCGGCTGACACGCCGACAAAATCCGGGCGCCGCGGTTTGCGAAAGCCGCGGCGTTTTCTTAAGCTCATATTAGCCGGCAAGCCGCGACAGACGGCTGAGCGGCAGGGAGGGAACGATGACGGACATGGCCTCCAAGCCGCGGGCCGACCTCGCGCGGGCATCCGAGCTCGGCGGCGTCGCCCGTTTCCTGAAAGCCACCGAAATCGATACGCGCATGCTCGGCATGGTCGGCGCTCTGCTGATCATCTGGATCGGGCTTCAGCTCATCTCGAGCGCGCGGATCGGCGTGAATCCGTTCGAATTCGACAGTCGCACCTTCCTCGCCGCCCGCAATCTCTGGAATCTTTCGGTCCAGACCTCGTCGGTGGCGATCATGGCCACCGGCATGGTGCTGGTCATCGTCATGCGCAACATCGACCTGTCAGTGGGATCGGTCGAGGGACTGGTCGGCATGATCATGGGATTCGCCCAGGTGCATTTCCTCATCCGCGTCGTCGGGCTGGAGCTCGGCAATCCCTGGATCTGGGTGCTTGCACTCGCCACCGGCCTCGCCATTGGTATTTTGATCGGCGCGTTCCAGGGCTTCATCATCGCCTATATGGACGTGCCCGCGTTCATCGTGACGCTGGGCGGACTGCTGGTCTGGCGCGGCGCGGCCTGGTGGGTCACCAGCGGCCAGACCATCGCGCCGCTCGACGCAACTTTCCAGCTCATGGGCGGCGGGCCGCAGGGCTCGATCGGCGCGCGCTGGAGCTGGGTCCTCGCCGTTGTCGCCTGCGGCGCCGTCGTGCTGATGCTTCTGCACGCACGCCGGCAGCGCAAGCGGTTCCGTTTTCCGCTACGGCCGGTCTGGGCCGAAGTGCTGCGGGGGTTCGTTACCTGCGGTATCATTCTGGGCGCGGTAGGAATAGCCAATTCCTATCCGTGGCCGGCCGGCATCGTGAAGCGCTACGCCGAGGAGAACGGCATCGCCGTGCCGGAGGGAGGCCTGTTCATCGCCCACGGCATCGCCATTCCGGTGCTGATCGCGATCGCCGTCGGCATCGTCATGACCTTCGTCACCAACCGCACGCGTTTCGGCCGCTACGTCTTCGCCATCGGCGGAAATCCCGAGGCGGCCAACCTCGCCGGCATAAAGACGCGCTGGGTGACCATGAAGGTGTTCATGATCATGGGGGCGCTGGCGGCGATCAGCGCGGCGGTCTCGTCGGCGCGCCTCAACTCGTCGACCAACTCGCTCGGCACGCTGGATGAGCTGCTGGTGATCGCCGCGGCGGTGATCGGAGGCACCTCGCTCGCCGGCGGATCGGGCACCGTTATCGGCGCCATGCTTGGCGCGCTGCTGATGCAGTCGCTGCAGTCCGGCATGGTGCTGCTCGGCGTCGACTCGCCGCTGCAGAGCATCGTCGTCGGCGCCGTGCTGGTCGTCGCCGTCTGGCTCGACACCGTTTACCGCAAGCGCGTCTGAAGGAGGACATCATGGCCGATAGCCGCACCCCTCTCGTCGACCTGCGCAACATCTCGATCGCCTTCGGCGGCATCCGCGCCGTGGACGACGCCTCCGTCAACCTCTTTCCCGGCGAAGTGGTCGCGCTGCTCGGCCACAACGGCGCGGGCAAGTCGACGCTGATCAAAATCCTGTCCGGCGCCTACAAGCGCGATCACGGCCAGATCTTCGTCAATGGCGAGGAGGCGTCGATCTCCAACCCGCGCGACGCCAAGAAATACGGGATCGAGACGATCTACCAGACGCTGGCGCTGGCCGACAATGTCGACGCCGCCGCCAACCTTTTTCTCGGCCGCGAGTTGATGACCTCTTACGGCACGCTCGACGACGCCGCAATGGAGTCGGAAGCCCGCAAGGTGATGGGCCGGCTCAATCCGCGCTTTCAGCGGTTCAAGGAACCGGTGGTGAAACTCTCCGGCGGCCAGCGCCAGTCGGTGGCGATCGCCCGCGCCATCCTGTTCAATGCCCGCATCCTGATCATGGATGAGCCCACCGCCGCGCTCGGCCCGCAGGAGACCGCGCAGGTCGGCGAACTGGTCAAGCAGCTCAAGGCCGAGGGCATCGGCATCTTCCTGATCAGTCACGACATCCATGACGTCTTCGACCTCGCCGACCGCGTCTGCGTCATGAAGAACGGTCAGGTGGTCGGCACGGCCCACACCGGCGACGTAACCCAGGACGAGGTGCTGGGCATGATCATCCTCGGCAAATGCCCTGCCGGCGCCATTCCGGGGCCGGGCGCGCTGAAGGTCGCCACCGCCGCGGCATGACCGGATATCCGCCAGCGTCCACCTGTGGCGCATGGGCCGCAGGTACAATGGTTGCGCCAGGGGGCTGGGCCACCGCGTCGCATGCGCGGATTGCATTCTCGCACCCCTGACCCCATAAAGTCGGTACCTCCGAGAGGGCAGAGCCGGCGTTGAAGAAGCTGCTTCCGTATCTGGCGTTTGCGGCCGTGGCCATCGCCAGCCTTGTCACCGCCGGCTTCGCATACCGTACCGGCGAGGAGGCTGCGCGTTTCAAGTTCGAGGCCGCCGCCGACGACGCGCTGGGCCGGCTGGAAAGCCGGCTGGATCTCGACCTGTCGCTTCTGGTCTCGACGCAGGCATTTTTCGAAGCGCGGTACGGCAACGTCACCAAGGCTGAGTTCAGCAACTACTATGTATCGCTGCACGCCAACGAGAATTTTCCCGGCCTGCGCGGCGTAGGCTTCCTGAGCCTGGTCAGGAACGGCGCGGAAGCGGCGGTGGAGCAGAAAATCTCCTCCGAATTCGGCTTCCCCCGCGAGGTATTTCCGGCCTCGACCGAATCATGGCGCGCGCCGGTCACGCTGTTCGAGCCGCTCGACGAGAATTCCCAGGAGGCGATCGGCTTCGACATGTATTCGGAGCCGGCACGCCGCGCGGCGATTGAGGCCGCGCTTTCAAGCGGGGGAGCCAAAGCAACCGGCCGAGTGGTGCTCGGGCAGAATACCGGCAGCAACCAACCGGCGCCGGGCATCCTCGTCTATTCGGCTCTGCGGGCGAAGGCGGCCGATCCGGAGGGGGCCGGGAATCCGTCGGTCGGCCTGGTCTTTGTGTCCTTCCGCACGGCCGAACTGTTCTACTCGGCCCTGGTCAAGCCGCCGATCCTGCCCGTCAATGTCGAGGTGCATGATGGCCCACCCTCGGCGGACACGCTGCTGTTCCGCTCCGAGGCGCCGCCCGACTCGCGGTTTTCGGACGATTTCCTGGTGACGCGCAAGCTGATCGTCGGGGGCAGGGAGTGGACATTGCAGTTCCGTCCCACCAGCGGCTTTCAGCGCCCGTCGTCGCGCGCGCTGCCGATCCTGCTCGGGCTGGCCGGCCTGATGCTTGCCGGGGCGATGGCGGCGCTGGCGCGTTACCAGGAACGGACCTACGAAGCCAAGTCGCGGCTGCACGACGCCACCGAGCGCAGCCTCGCCGAGAAGGACCTGATGCTTCAGGAGATGAAGCATCGCATCAAGAACTCGATCGCGCGCGTGCTGGCGATCGCCCGGCAGACGGCCTCCAATTCGGCGGACATCAAGGAGTTCTCTGACTCTTTCGCGGCGCGGCTGCAGGCCATGGCCGCGTCGCAGGACATGCTGACGCGGTCGCGCTGGCAGAAGGCCGACCTCGGCGACCTGCTGCGCATGGAACTGGAGCAGGTGTTCGGCAAGACGATCCCGGAAGATGCATTGAGCGGCCCCAAGGTGCTGCTCAACGAAACCGCTACCCAGTCACTGGGGCTGACCTTCCATGAACTTGCCACCAACGCGCTCAAATACGGCACGGTCGCCAGTTCCGTGTCGGCGCTTGCCGTGGCGTGGACGGTCGAGCGGATGCCGTCGGAACGACGGCTGCGGCTGCGCTGGAAAGAAGCCGGTTCGACGCTCCAGAACCAGGGCCGCGGCAGCGGGTTCGGAACCCGGCTGATCGAAATGAACATCACGCGGGAGCTGAACGGCAGGATCACGCGCGACTTCGGCGCCGACGGTCTCACAATCGATATAGACATCCCGCTCGACCGGGATTTCGACCCCAGGATGCGACGGTCAGCCCCCGCTCAGGACGAACCTGTCGAGGGCTAGCATTTCGCCTCGTACAGGCCGCCTGCCGCCGTCTTGTAGGTGCAGAAGCCGGGCCGCGAAGCAGTGCCCACTTTGGCGGCGCCGGCGGTTTCCACCTTGCTGGCGGCTATCACCGCAGCGGGGTCGACCGCCGGGGGCGCTGCTGCCGTGGTGCAGCCAGCCAGCGCAGCGCCTGCCATCAAGCCCAATGTGATTTTCGTGGTCGACACCGTTTCCTCCATCGATCGCCGAGCGATGGATAACACGGGCGGCGTTGTTCTGCCCACTCAAATTGAGGCAGGTTCCACATCGGCTCTATCTGCCGACGCTGGACGTGGTTGAGCGGTCGATGGTTCCGGCAACTTCTGCGTTGACGGTCTCGATCGACGCATGGAGCTGTCCGTCGCGGCCGATGTCCCACACCAGCTCCGCGTCCTCTTCCTCCATGGCCGGGTCCACGTAAACGCATTGCCCGAACAGTTTTTCCCGCTGGCCGCGGAACGACGACAGCACCGGCTCCAGTTCCGACTGGCATTCCTCGTAGGTTTCGTAAACTGTCACCGGGGAAGGCATTTCGGTGCACTGCTTCAGGTCGCCCGAGCAGCCAACGATCAATAGAAGAGCGGCTATATGTTCCATGACGAAAGTCCCTTTCGCCAGTAACGATGTCGACGGCGGGACGGTTCCCAGATGACGGAGACGTGAAGTCGCGCATCGGGTCATCTTTCTTTGCCCGGGACTTACGGCCGGCCGGATCAATGCCGCAGGCAAGGCGCGGTGTGCTTTGATCGATGTTCGTCTTCCGGCTCGGCTATTCCGTTTCGTAGCTTCCTTCCGGCACCAGCAGCGAATAGGTGAGCTTGGTATCGGTCAGTTCCAGTTTGGCCGATCCGTTGAGCGCGGCCGGCACCACGCGCTCCAGCGCCACGCTGCCGAAACGCCTCTGGCCGACGCTGCGGCTGCTGACGCTGATGCCTTCGCTCCACTTAATCGAAAGAGCCGGCACTGCGGGCCTGGCCTGGATCTGCGTGGTGATGGTGACGTGGCCGTCCGGCCGCGCCAGTGCGCCATAGCTCACCGAATTGACGGCGAGTTCGTGCAGCGCCAGCCCTATATGCAGGGCCGCATTGGGATTGAGATAGGGCTGGTCGCCCTCGATCCGGATGTTTCGGTGCGGGTCGGCGGTGTAGCGGCCCACCTGGCCGACGATGAGTTCCATCAGGGACGCACCCCGCCAGTTCGAGGACGTCACCAGATCCTGAGTCGATGCAAGCGATTGTAACCTGCCGCGAAAGCGCGACAGGAAGCCGTCGACGTTCTCGGCGTGACGGCCGGTCTGGGTGGCGATGCTCTGAATGATCGCCAACAGGTTCTTGGAGCGATGCGCGACTTCGCGCAGCAAGGTCCGCAGCGTCTGCTCGCGGTGCTTCTGGTCGGTAATGTCGACTGCCGTGGCCATGACACCGCAGATTTCGCCCTCCGGCGTGCGGTCGACGTCGAGCCAGATCGCAAACCAGGCAGAGCCGCCTTCCGCCGGGATGCAGATCTCCAGCTTGCGCGAGACGCCGGTGGCAACGACGTCGTGCTTGGCGCGGATGAGGTCGTTTGCGACGCCGGACGGAAGGAAATCCGTCAACTGTTTGCCGTCGACCGGATGCCTGGACCACGCTGAGGGGATATTCTCCGCCCACACCACCTTGAATTCGAGGTCGCAATAGGTGATCGAAATACCCGTATTAGACAGCGCCCTGAGCAGGCTGCTCCCCCTATCCGGCGTCGATGGCATGGAGCCCATTCTGAATGCCTGCCCGAAGTTCGGTGAGTTGCCGGTGGCCTTTACCCTCTCCCTCACGCGTATCTTTGGCAAAACCGATTAAAGATCTCCAAAAAGTTCCGCCGGACCTCACCGCTTGTGGCAAGTGCGATCCGGCGGCACTGGAAACCGTTTGAGGGGTGCGGCTTCCAGTTTCTGGTTTCATCCGTGCGGTCTATGCGCGTCTGACGAGCCCGGCGATGAGCGAGATCACGAGGAACGCCAGGAATACGAAGAACAGGATCTGCGCGATGCCGGCCGACGTACCGGCAATGCCGCCGAAGCCGAGCGCGCCCGCGATGATGGCGACGACGAGGAAGACGAGGGCCCAGTACAACATGGCTAATCTCCTGAATTGCTGACTGAAAACGCCGGCCTATGAGGATGGTTCCAATGAAACGGGCGCCGTGGGAGCCGTTTGACACGGAAGAACCCTTTCAGGCCGCGGCCCTGGCCTGGCGGTCGAAAAACAATGCCTGGCTGATCAATGCCTTCACCATTTCAGGATTGAACGGTTTCGTGACCAGGAAGGCCGGTTCCGGCCGATCGCCGGTCAGCAGGCGCTCCGGGAAGGCGGTGATGAAGATCACCGGCAGCGAGGTCGAGCTAAGGATCTCGTTCACCGCGTCGATGCCGGAGGTGCCGTCGGCGAGCTGGATGTCGGCGAGGATCATTCTGGGCCGGGTCTTGCCGAACATGGCGGTGGCTTCCGCATGGGTGCGCGCGATGCCGACCACGCGATGGCCGAGGCTTTCCACCATCTGTTCGATGTCCATGGCGATCAGCGGCTCATCTTCTATGATCATGATGTCCGTCGCGACCTGGCGCGAAATCTCGGCGCTCGCCTGCGCGAGCAACCGGTTGAACTCCGGAACGTCCGCGTCCAGGATTTCCGCGGCCTCCTCGTCGCTGAAGCCTTCCACCGCGACCAGGAGGAACGCCTGCCGAGGACGCGGCGAAAGCGCGGTCAGGTTTGCGGCCGCGTGGCGCTCCCACCCCGTGGCTGCGTGGTCGTCGGGCACGCGGATGGCGACGGAGGTGAAAAGCTTGGCGAATACCTTGTAGAGCCCGATCCGTGCGTTCGTTGCGTCCGGAAAGATGTTTACGTCGGACACGATCGCTTCGAGCATGGCGGCAACCAACGCGTCTCCGCTCTGCTGGGAGCCGGACACGGCGCGTGAAAAACGACGCAGGTACGGCAGATGCGGAGCGATGCTTGCTGACAAAGTCATATGAAATCCCTCTTGGACATTCTTGGCGAATTGACACGGGCAATTCGGGCACACAACGGGTTTGTGTGGAAAAAGTTCCGACGTTTGGAACCTAGTTCACCATGCTGCGTTTGGGGACGGATGCGGGCAATAAACGCGGCGCGGGGCCGCGCAACTCGGCAAAAAACAATGAAAATAGGGCAACTCGGTGAAATCCATGAAAGATAGCCTCGCCTTGGGCGCTTCCACGCCGCGGGCGAAAGGGTCCGCCGATCCTCTCGGAGTGAACTCCGAGATCGGCCGTAAACTCAAGCAATATTATGATGAACTGGTCTCCGACGACGTGCCGGACCGCTTCGCGCAACTGCTGAGCCAGTTGGAAGCTGCCGAAACGACACGCAAGGGGGATTGACCGCATGGCCGTGACGCCGGAGTTCAAGCGGGAGCTTCTGGCGACGATACCCAGCCTCAGGGCCTTTGCGGTGTCGTTGACCCAGAATTCCGACAAGGCCGACGACCTGGTGCAGGAAACCCTGGTGAAGGCTTGGGACAAGCACGAGAGCTTCCAGATGGGCACCAATCTGAAGGCGTGGCTGTTCACCATCTTGCGTAACGAGTTCTATTCGCAGATGCGCAAACGCGGCCGCGAGATACAGGATTCCGAGGGCATCATGACGGAGCGGCTGGCTGTGCATCCGAGCCAGCACGGCAAGCTCGATCTGGCGGATTTCCGCGGCGCACTCGAGCAATTGCCGGAGGACCAGCGCGAGGCGATCATCCTGATCGGCGCATCCGGTTTCTCCTATGAGGAGGCGGCCGAAATCTGCAACTGCGCGGTAGGCACGATCAAGAGCCGGGTGAGCCGTGCGCGCACGCGGCTGCAGGACATCTTGCAGATAACCGGTGAAGCCGATTACGGCCCGGACGCGATCTCTTCACAGGTGATGGGTTCCAACGCCGCCTGAAGCCGGCCGGGCGTTTACCGCTGCTTGTTCTTCCGGGCGGCGGTGAGCGCCGCTACAAGATCCTCGCCGGAATAGGGTTTGCCGACGATGCTGGCGCCCGGAAACGACGACGCGATTTCCGTCAGGTCGGTGTAGCCGGAGGCGAACACGAACGGGATGCCGTCTTGCCGCAATTTCTCAGCGAATGGGATCGTCGAGACATTCCCCAGCCGCAGATCGACGACCGCGGCGTCGAAGGCCGAAGACGAGATTGCCGCATCCGCCTCTTCGAGCGTGCGCGCGATCGCCACATCGGCGGCGCCGTCGTCGCGGCAAATCTGTTCGACGTCCATGGCGATCAGGAATTCGTCCTCAAGCACCAGAATACGCAATCCGTCAAGCAAAGCCGTCACGCGCGAGCACTCCTCGAAGGCGATGACCAATGCCGACAAATAAGCAGTCCGTCATTTAAAAAAGACAATAGCACGCCGTGGCAACGGGTGCTTATTTTCATGCCCGAGTGGCGGATGCTCAAGGAATAGGAGGGCTCTTTGGCGACCGTTGTATCGAAGCCGCCTCGCGGCATGGTGGAATGCCCGAAATGCCCGCTGCACGGCATGAAGACCTTCCGGGCCTTCACCGCCGAGGAACTGGCGTTCGTCAGCGGCTTCAAGCGCGGCGAGCTTGCCGTCGAGAAGGGCGCCACCATCATCATGGAAGGGCATCACAACGCGCACCTCTACACCGTGCTTTCCGGCTGGGCGTTCCGCTACAAGCTGCTGCCGGACGGCAAGCGCCAGATCCTCAACTATTTGATGCCCGGCGACCTCGCCGGCCTTCAGGGCAGCCTGCTGGGCGAGATGCAGCATTCGGTCGAGGCTTTGTCGCCGATGCGGCTCTGCGTGTTCGAGCGCGACAAACTGTACGATCTCTATCGCAACCATACCGGGCTCGCCTTCGACGTGACGTGGATCGCCGCGCGCGAGGAACAGATACTCGACGAAAACCTGCTCAGCCTGGGGCGGCGCAGCGCCATCGAGCGCGCCGCCTATCTCATCGCCTTCATCGGCAGCCGCGCCAGGAACGCCGGGCTGAACGGCACGACGGCGGCGCAGATCCCGATGACGCAGCAGCTTCTCGCCGACACGCTCGGCCTGTCGCTGGTGCATACCAACAAGACGATCCGCAAGCTGGTCGATCGCAAACTGATCGGCTGGCGCGAGGGCGGCTGCGAGATCAAGGACATGAAGGGCTTGCTGGCGCTCGCCCGGTGGGGAGGTATTGGCGAGACGCCGAGGCCCTTCATCTGAACCGCGCCACGGTCACCTCAAGGCCGTGTCGGCCCATCCCGTGTCGGGAATGATGTTGCGCGCCAGCGCGTAGCAGATCAGCAGCGCAGGGACGGCGATGAAGCCGCCGAACGGTCCCCATAGCCATATCCAGAACACCAGCGCCAGCAGCACCACGAACGGGTTCAGCGTCATGCGCTTGCCGATCACCATCGGCGTGACGAACTGCGCCTCGATCATGTTGATGGTCAGGTAGATCGCCACGGGCAACAGGCTGCCGCCCAGTGTGTCGAATTCGGCCAGCCCGATGACGAACAGAACGACCACCATGACGGCCGGCCCGATGAACACGATGAAGTTGGTGAGGATCGCCAGCGCCCCCCACATGGCGGCCGAAGGCACGCCGACGATCCACAGCCCGATGCCGACGGCGATGCCTTCCAGGATGTTGATGATGCTGATCGAGATCAGATAGTCCGACACCAGTCTTTCGATGTCGCGGAACACATGGGCGACGCGCCAGCGCAGCCGCCGGTTGAAGCAAAGCCGCAGAATGGCGATACGGGTCTGATGGCGGGTGGCGACGAAAAAATACAGGCTGGCGAAGAAGATCAGAACCTGCCCGAGCACGGCCGGAGCCAGCGTCGCCATGCTTTCCACGCTGACCCCCTGGTCGACCGAAACGGCGATGCCCTCGCTGCCGGTGATCTCGCGCAACTGGTCGCGCATGCCGCGCAGGGATTCCAGCGGCCCCTTCAACTCGGCCAGTTGGACCTTGAGGTTCGCCCAGATATGCGGCAGCCGCTCTATCCAGAACGACAGCGGCGCGGCCACGGCCAGCGCGAACAGGCAAAGGCCGATGATGAAAAGAAGCACGACGATGGTTGCCGACATACCGGGCGGCATGTTGCGGGTTTCCAGGCGCGAGGCGATAGGCCCCAGCATCAGGCCGATGACGACGCCGAGGGCGATCGGCATGAGGATGTATTCCGCCGTCGCCAGCGCGAAGACGCCGACCACCACGCCTATGAGGATGACGGCCGTCTGCGAGCCGCGCACCAGGAGGATCTCGGTATTGGATTTCGGCGGCAGGCGCACGATGGGCGCTTTCTTTGCGACCTGCATCGCGGCTTTCCGGTTCGACATTCCTGTTCCTCTCGCCTTTCAGAACACAATTTCGTAGCTTTCGTTCCGGCCCGCAGGAACCACGTCTGGGCCGGAACGTTTCGATCCGTTCAACCGAAGGAGTGAGCCAATGGCAGCCGCAACAGGGAAGACCGCGAAATCCGAAATGGAGACGCCGGTGTCGCCGGATCTGGAAGCCGATATCCGGCAGTTGCGGGAAGATATCGCCAGGCTCACCGAGCAACTGGCCAAGACCGGGCAGCATTCCTACGGCGCGGCGCGGCGTGCGGCGTCCGAGGGCGTCGAACAGTTGAAGGCCCAGGGCGAGGCGGCGATGGAAGGTCTCAAGACCAATGCCCGCGACATCGAGGACCAGTTGACCTCCGCCGTGCGGGAGAAGCCGATCACCTCGCTGGCGATCGCTGCCGGCATCGGATACTTCCTGGCTCTGCTGTCGCGTCGCTGACACATAAGCGCGGGAGAGGGGATGCTCGCCTCACTGATTGCCGGCCTGGCCACCGGAGAAACACTGGCGGCACTGCGCCGGGCAAAGCGCGCCGCCATCGCCTATGCCGCTGCCGGCGTTCTTGCCTTGGTCGGCATCGTTTTCCTCCTGGTGGCCGGCGCCATCTGGGCCGCCGAACGCTACGGCGCCACCGAGGCGACGCTTGTCATCGGCGTTGCTTTCCTTGTGCTCGCCGGCCTGGTCCTGATCGTCCACAAGCTTACATCGCAGGCTCGCGCCAGGGCCGCCGCACGACGGCGCAACCGCGATTTCACCAAGGCCGCCGTGGCCGCCGGCATCGCGGTCGCGCCGGCCCTGTTGCGCGGCCGCGCCGGAACGGCCGTTCTCCTCGCCCCAGCCATCGCGGCAATCGCCTATGCGATCTATCGCGAGAACAGCAGGCCGGACGATCCCGGCGAAGAAAGCTGACTGGGCACGCCCTTCCCGCTCCGGCGTTGCGGACGCGAGATTTGGGGCTGAACCTGTCCGGTGAAATCGGAACCTTGCCTCTGGCGGAACATTCACCTCGCGAGACCCCGCGCATGCCCGCAGGAGAACACGAGGAGACCGTCCATGCAGAAGACCATACCTACCGACAAGGCGCGGCAGGGCCGCTGGGGGCATCAGGTGCTCGTCGTGCTGATCGTGCGCTCATCCTCGCCATGGGCGTCTGGGCCGGCCTCGCGATATGGGGGGAGACGATCGACCCGCCTGCCCAGGATGTGCGGACGGGCGCTCCGGTCGGGGATGTTCCAGCAGAGACCGCTCCGGGCGGCAATTTGCCGAGCGCGGCGCCGACGACCGCCCCGAGCGGGGGTGCGACCGGCGGCTAGGCCGCCGACGTCACGTCAGCCGCCCGCGAAGTCTCCCGCCGCCGCGGCCTTCTTTTCCGCGCTCGGTACGAGAACTTTCAGCGCCTTCTTGTGGATGCGGATGCGCGTAATCTCTTTCAGCGGATGCAATTCGCCATCGATCACGCAGCGGAATTTCCGGCTTCCGGACAGCAGCTTGAGTTCGGCTTCCTCTGCCTCATGGATTTCCACCTGGTCGTTATCCTTCCATCGTCCCCGCGCCAAGTTGGCGGCCAAGCGCAGCAATTCGCCGCGCTCCTTCGCCACCGTCACATAGATGCCGAGCACCCCGCCGTCCGGCCGGTCGGCATAGGGCAGATGTCCCTCGCCGAACAGATTGTTGCTGATGCCGATGCCGGAGATGCGAGTGACGATCTCGGCGCCGCCGATGGTGAGTTGCACGCGCATCGACGGCGGTTTCATCACGGTCCGGTAGGCCGCCCTCACCGACGCGCCTATCTTCCCCAGCCTCGAGGCGAATTCCATTTTCTCGCGCAGCACCACCATCTTGGCGTGCAGGCCGATCGAGAACTGGTGCACGAAGGGCTTTCCGTCGGCGCTTGCCAGGTCGACCGCCTTGATCTCGCCGGCGGCGAATGCGGCCAGTGCGTCCTCCAGCCGTTGCGGAATGCCCAGGCCGCGCGCGAACAGGTTCATGGTCCCCGCCGGCAGGACGGCGAGCGCCTTGTCGGTATCCTTGAGAGCCGCCGCCGCCGCCGAAATCGTGCCGTCGCCACCCCCGGCCAGTACAACGTCGACGCCCGGGCGTCCAGCTTCAGCGCCGCTTCGATGTCCCTGCCGGAGACGATGTCGATTTCAACGGAGTGACCTGCGGCCTCCAGTTCGGACGACATCCGCCCGGCGAATGCTTCCAGATCGGTTGTCCGCAACGTGCCCCCGTCGCGGTTGAGGACAGCAATGAACCGCAAGCGCCTCACTCCCTTCGGAATAGGAAAATAGGGGTTCGGGAACGGTGCTGGCGCAAAAAAGTTCCGTCCCCGCAATGGCTTGGCCAAGATGTGGGGCACGGCGGGCGCGTTGGAGTCGGGAACCGATCCGGAAGGACAACGTTGTGCAAGGGTGACGGCACGCCCGGCTTCCCCCGCGACGGTTCCGCCGGGCGTGTCAGTGCATGGGATTCACGCACAAGGAGAGAGTATCATGGTCCGCAAACTTTTGGCTACCACAGCGATCGTCACCCTTCTGACCGGCGCCGCCTTCGCGCAGGAGGCCACCACGCCGGCGCCGGCCGCCCCGGCCACCGAGGCTCCGGCCGCGCCGGTAGTGAAGTCTGACGGTTTCCTCGCCACCAATCTGATCGGCGAGACCGTCTATAACGGCACCGCCGACGACGCCGAGAATATCGGCAGCGTCAATGACGTCGTCATTGGCTCAAACGGCCAGATCGAAGCAGTCGTCGTCGGCGTCGGCGGCTTCCTCGGCATCGGCGAGAAGAACGTCGCCATGAATTACAGCGACATCAAATGGGCCGAAAAGGATGGCGACCGCTGGATCGTGGTGAACGCCACCAAGGATCAATTGCAGGCGCTGGCCGAGTTCGACCGCCGCCCGTTTGATCCTGCCCCGGCAGCCGACACGACGGCGATGGCGCCGGCTCCGGCCGATACGACCACCGCTCCGGCGCCGGCCGACACGACCGCCGAGGCTCCGACGCCGCCTGCCGATGACACCATGGCTGAGGCGCCCGCCGACACGACGGCTCCGGCTCCTGCCGATGAGACTGCGCTGGCCCCTGCCGCTCCGGCGGAAGATCCCGCCCAGGCTCCGGCCGACACCACGGCCCAGGCTCCGGCCGACACGACCGCACCTGCACCCGACCAGACCACGACCGGCGCGATCGACAAGTCGACGCTGACCGAGATGCCGGCCGGCGACATCCGCTCGGAGGAACTGGTCGGAACGACCGTCTACGGCGCGAATGACGCCGATCTCGGCGAGATCGGCGACGTGGTGCTGACACGGGACGGCAAGGTCGACGCCATCATCATCGACGTCGGCGGCTTCCTCGGCGTCGGCGAGAAGGAGGTTGCGATCGGCATGGACAACCTTGCCTTCATGACCGACAAGGACGGCAACAAGTACCTCTACACGACCTTCACCAAGGAACAGCTCGACGCCGCCGCGGCCTACGACAAGAGCACCTGGGCCGAGAAGCGCGACGACCAGCGCATCATCATGATGCAGTAATTCTGGTTCCCCGTGATCCAAAGGACCCCGCGCCGGAAACGGCGCGGGTTCTTTTGCGTGTCCATCGGCACGTCGATTCAGCCTCTCCAATTTCGTGAACGATTTTCCTCGATCGTCTCTGGATCGTGAACAATCCATTCTGCGTTCGGCGTCTTTCCGCCCAGCCGGTTTTGCCCGACATAGGGGTCATCCAAGCGGCATGGGCCGCAAGACCGAAGAAAGGGCAAAGACATGCTCGACCAGATCAAGGGCCTGCACCACGTCACCTCCATGGCCAGGGACGCGCGCGAAAACAACCAGTTCTTCACTCACAAGCTAGGCTTGCGCCGGGTCAAGAAAACCGTGAATTTCGACGCGCCGGATGTCTACCACCTCTATTACGGCGACGAGAAAGGCACGCCGGGTTCGGTGATGACCTATTTCCCGTTCCCCAACATCGGCAAGGGCCGGCCCGGCGTCGGCGAGGTGGGCACCACCGTCTTCGCCGTGCCGAAGGGCACGCTCGGCTACTGGGAAAAGCGTCTCTCCGACCAGGGCGTCGCCAATATCTCCCGCGAGAAGAGCTTCGGCCAGGACCGCCTGCATTTCGACGGCCCGGACGCCGACAGTTTCGCGCTCGTCGAGGTCGCCGATGACGATCGCGCGCCGTGGGCGGAAGGCGGCGTTCCGACCGACGAGGCGATCCGCGGCTTCCATTCGGCCTCGCTCAGGCTGCGCGACGGCGGCGCCACCGAGGAACTGCTGAAGTTCATGGGTTACCAGAACGTCGACACCTCCGGCAACGTCAAGCGCCTGGCGATCCCTGGCGGCAACGGCGCCGAGACCATCGACATCGAGACGGTGCCCGGCGCGTCCTTCGCCGACCTCGGCGCGGGCTCGGTCCACCATATCGCCTTCGCGGTGGAGAACCGGGCCAAGCAACTGGAAGTCCGCAAGGCGCTGATCGACACCGGCTACCACGTCACGCCGGTCATCGACCGCGACTATTTCTGGGCGATCTATTTCCGCACGCCCGGCGGCGTGCTGTTCGAGGTCGCCACCAACGAGCCCGGCTTCGACCGCGACGAGGACACGGCGCATCTTGGCGAGGCGCTGAAGCTGCCGACGCAGCACGCGCATCTGCGGCCGTATCTGGAAAAGCACCTGCAGCCGCTCGGCGCCTGAGGAGATCCGTCATGGCAATCGATTCCTACACCTACAAGCGCCTGCCCGGGAAACCGGGCGGGCCACTGCTCCTGGCCTTCCACGGCACCGGCGGTGACGAGAGCCAGCTTCTGTCGCTGGGCCGCGACCTGCTGCCCGAGGCGAGCGTTGTCTCGCCGCGCGGCGATGTTTCGGAACATGGCGCTGCGCGCTTCTTTCGCCGCACGGGGGAGGGCGTCTACGACATGGACGACCTTTTGCGCGCGACGCAGAAGATGGCGGGTTTCGTCTCGGCTCATGTCAAGGCGGAAAAACCTTCGGCCGTCGCCGGCATCGGCTATTCCAACGGCGCCAACATCCTGGCCTCCGTCGTCTTCGACCGGCCGGACCTGTTCGATGCTGTAGTGCTGATGCACCCGCTGATCCCGTTCGAACCGAAGATCGCGAGCGGCCTTTCCGGCCGGCGCATCCTGATCACCGCGGGCCGCCGCGACCCGATCTGTCCGCCGGAACTGACCAACCGCCTCGCCGCCCATTTGCGTGCACAGGGCGGGGATGTAACACTGGAATGGCACGAGGGCGGACACGAGGTGCGCCCGGCCGAGATCGAGGCGGCAAGGCGCTTCCTTGCCGAACTGAAGCAAGGAGAATCGAGCCATGTCTGACGCCGCCATCGAACTCGAGGACACCGGCTCGAAGGGCCGCTACCTGTTCAAAAATGCCGGCGCCGTGGCGGAGATGACCTTCTCCAAGGCGGGCGAGCACATGATCATCATCGACCACACAGAGGTGCCGGATACGTTTCGCGGCCAGGGCGTCGGGCTCAAGCTGGTGACGCGTGCCGTCGAGGATGCCCGCGCCGCCGGCAAGAAGATCATCCCGCTCTGCCCCTTCGCCAATGCCCAGTTCCGGCGTCATCCGGAATGGGCGGACGTGCTGAAGTCGTAGGTGACCGGCCGCTCGGCGATATTGACGGTTTTGGGAGGGATGCCGTGAGCCAACCAATATCGGCAATCGAAACGGTCGAGATGCACACCGGCGGCGAGCCGGTGCGCATCGTCACGCGCGGTTATCCGCCGATCCCCGGCGCGACGATCCTGGAAAAGCGGCGATTCGCCCGCGAAAACCTCGACCATCTCAGAAAACTGCTGATCTTCGAGCCGCGCGGCCACTACGACATGTATGGCGTCATCCCGGTCGAGCCGGATCTGCCGGGCGCCGACATGGCGGTGCTGTTCATCCACAATGAAGGTTATTCGACCATGTGCGGCCATGCGGTGATCGCACTCGGCCGCTATGCCGTCGACACCGGCATCGTGCCGGCGAAGGCGCCCTTCACAGAGGTCGCCATCCAGTGCCCCTGCGGGCTGGTGCGGGCACGGGTCGAGGTGGCGAAGCGGGGCGAAAACTTCGTCACCGGCGCGGTCTCGTTCGAGAGCGTGCCGTCCTTTGCCTTCGCGCTGGACGAGAAGGTCGACGTGCCCGGTCTTGGAAAGCTGACGCTCGACATCGGCTACGGCGGCGCATTTTACGCCATCATTCCAGCGTCCGCAGTCGGCCTCGATGTGCGCTCCTCGCCCGTGGCCGCACTGGTCGAGGCGGCGGACCGCATCACCAAGGCGACGGCTGCCGCGATCCCGCTCGAGCATCCGGACGACCCCGACCTCGCCTTTCTCTACGGCACGATCCTGACCGACGGGCGCGACGCCTTTTCGGATGAACTCACCCGCAATGTCTGCGTCTTTGCCGAGCGCGAGGTCGACCGCAGCCCGACCGGCAGCGGCGTCTCGGCGCGCATCGCCGTGCAGGTTGCCAAAGGCCAGGTCGCCGTCAGCCAGGCGAGGCAATTCGAAAGCATCACCGGCGCGGTGTTTTCCGGAAAAGCCCTGCGAGCAGAACCTTGCGGCCGCTTCAACGCGTTGCAGGTCGCGGTCGGCGGCCGGGCGCATTATTCGGGACGTTCGACGTTTACCCACGAGGATGGCGACGAACTCGGCAAGGGTTTTCTGCTGCGGTAAGTGACGGCGCCGACACGCCGCATGGAGAACGGATTTTCCATTTTATCACGCCGGCAGCAAAACCCTCCGATGGCGACGACCGCGCGATAGGCTAAGTTATCCGCAACCGTTGTGGGTCGGCTTTGGTCTGACCGTCAGCATACAGGAGCCGCGATGTCCGCCGAAGCCAAATCCCTGATCCGCCCCACCGGCGCGAGTGCCGTGCTGCGACCCCGCCAAAGCCCGGTCGTGACCTCGGCGACCGGCGGCGAGGTAACGCTGTCGTCGCATGTCAGCACGCCCGGCTTCAGTCCGGTCGACCTGCTTTACGGCGCGCTGGCCGGCTGCCTGGTCATCAGCGCGCGAGCCGCCGCAGCGAAGCTCGGCGTGCTGGAGAAACTGGGGGACGTGGAAGCAAAAGTCACCGGCCGCAAGGCGGCGGAAGGATTGTCGCGGGTCGAGACCTTCCACGTCGAGATCGAGATCGGCGGCGACATCGACCCTGCCGTCAAGAAGCAGATCGCCGAGGCTGCCGAGGACGAGATCTGCACCGTCAGCAATACGCTGCGGGGACATCCGTCGATTGAGGCGCTGCTCGTCGACAGCACCGCCGTATCGGCTTGAATTTCCAGCGGAGAAAAAAGCCAATGACCGCCGAAGCCAATCTTCGCATCGTGCTGGCGGCGCGGCCGCACGGCCGTCCCACACCCGCCGACTTCCGCCTCGAGCGGACGGCCGTGCCCGAGCCCGCCGAGGGGCAGGTGCTGCTGAAAATCCTCTACCTGTCGCTCGATCCCTACATGCGCGGCCGTATGGATGCTGCCAAATCCTACGCAAAGCCGGTCGAGGTCGGTCAGGTGATGGAAGGCGGGACGGTGGCGCGTGTCGAAAAATCGCGGAATCCGGATTTTTCCGAAGGCGACATCGTGCTTTCCCATTCCGGCTGGCAGGGTTTTGCGCTCTCCGACGGGGCGGGCCTGCGCAAGCTCGATCCCAAGGCCGCGCCGGTCTCGACCGCACTCGGCGTGCTGGGCATGCCGGGCTTCACCGCCTATGCCGGCCTGCTGACCATCGGCCGGCCGAAGCCCGGCGAGACCGTGGTGGTCGCGGCGGCGAGCGGCGCGGTTGGCTCGGCGGTCGGCCAGATCGCCCGCATCAAGGGCGCGCGGGCCGTCGGCATCGCCGGCGGCGCTGAAAAATGCCGCTTCGTGCGCGATGAGCTTGGCTTCGACGCCGTTGTCGACCACCGCGCGCCGGATTTTCCGGAGCAGTTGAAGGCGGTCTGCCCCGACGGCATCGATGTCTATTTCGAGAATGTCGGCGGCCCGGTGTGGGATGCGGTGTTTCCGCTGCTCAACGAGTTCGCGCGCGTGCCCGTCTGCGGCCTGATCGCGCAATACAACAAGACCGACCATGCCGGCGCCGACCGGCTTCCTGTCGTCATGCGCGCAGTGCTCACCCGCAGCCTGACGATCCGCGGCTTCATCCAGCGCGAATTCGCCGACCAGCGGCCGGCCTTCCACAAGGAGATGGCCGATTGGATCGCGACGGGCCTCGTGCGTTACCGCGAGGATATCGTCGACGGGCTGGAGAATGCGCCCGAATCCTTCATCGGCCTGCTCGAGGGCAAGAATTTCGGCAAGCTGGTCGTCCGGGTGGTGGGGTAGAGCCGATTGGCCCTGATTGCCGCCTATCCCGCGGTCGGAAAATTGCGCGCCAGCCAGGCCTTCGGCAGGGCCGGGACAAAATTGCCGTCGCGGCCGGTCATGTCCTCATTGGCGACCATGCTGTTGAGGATCGCTTCCTCGGTCGCCTGCACGACCGCGTCGAAGAACGGATCGATGTCGACGTCCGGCACATAATCGGCCCGCGCCAACTTTCCAGACGGCGCGGCCGCCGCTTCCGGATTGGCGGTAGAGAAGGCGAGAAATATGTCGCCGGAACTGTGGTAGCCCAGCCCGCCGGTCATCGCGACGCCGAGCGGCACGCGACGCGCCAGCCGCTTCAACTGATGCGGCAGAAACGGCGCGTCCGTCGCCACGATGGCGATGATCGAGCCCTTTTCGGCGCGCGGCGTGCCCTCGACGATCTTCGGCTCGGCGAGTTCGTCGCCGGCTCGCCGTCCCCGGATCGTGAGATTGCGGCGCTTGCCGAAATTCGACTGCACGAACACGCCGACCGTGAATTTTTGGCCCTGCCAATCCACCACCCGCGACGAGGTACCGGAGCCCGCCTTGAAGCCGAAGGTGATCATGCCGGTACCGCCGCCGATGCTGCCTTCCTCGACCGGGCCGGAGGCGGCTGCGTCCAGCGCCTGCGCCACATGTTCGAAGGTCACATGATGGCCGTTGATGTCGTTCAGAAAGCCGTCATAGGTTTCGGCCGCAACGGGCAGGCCCCAGGCGCTCTCGATCGCCTCCGGCAACGCCCTGGACAACCAGCGCAGCGTGCCGTCGCGGGTGACGCCGCAGGAATGCGTGTTGGTGATGGTGATTGGGAAATTGAACGCGCCGATTTCTTCGATGAGATGCGAACCGGTCAGCTCGCCATTGCCGTTGGCGCTGAAAATGCCGGAAAACACCGGCGTCGCGAGGTCTTTCACCGGCCGCGGCAGGATGGCGGTGACGCCGGTGCGGACAGGCCCGTGGCCAATTTTCAGCGGCCCGTCGCCGGAGACCAGCGTCACAAAACCCACCGAGACGCCCGGCACGTCGGTGATGGCGTTCCACGGACCGGGTTCGCCGCCGAAGGGGATGCCGAATGACCGCGCGCGCGGTTTTCCGGCGGGCGTCCTGAGGTGTGGGTTCATCAATTGCTTCCCGTGGCCTTCGTCCCGTGAGCGGGTTTAGGCTCCTTGTATTGCCCCTCTCTTGGATTTTCCACGACTTAGCGTCGCTTGTTCCTCGCCCTTCGGGCTTCGGCGCTCCGCTAAGATCGTGAAAATCCATTCTCCCCCGCAAGGGGGGAGATAACGCGCTTCGTCGTTTCTGCCGATAGCCAACTTCGAAGATTGGCGAGGAGATCGCGGCAGCGCTTCTATCTCTCCCCGTGCGGGAGAGAAAGCGATTTCAACATCTTAACCGAGCGCCGAGCCCGAAGGGCGAGGAGGACGCGAGGTTAAGTGTTAGAAATCGCAAGTGAGGGGCTTTTCCCGCTTTCCGGCCCCCGATGCTCAGCCCTGCACTTCCTGGATCGCCGAAAGCTGCCAGTCGGTGCCGCGGCGGCGGGTGAAGGTCCACAGCTCTGTCGTCTCGGTGGCCTGCTCGGGGTCGCCGTCCACCACCTCGCCGGTCGCCCGATCACGCATCACGTCGACCGATTCGTAGCGCAGCGCCGCGGTCGCATAGTCGCGGTCTCCCTCGCGCCAGGCCTCGGCGATGTCGGCCTGCACCAGATGCACGTCCGACACGTCGTTGCGCACACCGTTCTTGGCGTTGTCGGCCAGTTCCTCCGAGAGGTAGGAAACCATCTCGGGCGTCACCAGCCGGCGCAACGCCGTGTGGTCCTCGCGCCCGAACGCTTCCTGCACCTCGGTCAGCCGCTGCTGGAAGGTGTCGAGGTCGTCCTGCGACAGCTCGATCTCTTCCTCCTCCACAGCGGGCGCGCCGCCGCCGAGACCGCCGCCGATGCGCGGGATCTGGAACGAACCGGCCTTCTGGCGCCCGTCATCCTGGCCTGCTTCGCTGCGGCCTAAGCCGGCATTGGCGCCCGCCATGGCCGGCTCCTGACGGCGGTTGGAGCGCAGGAAACGCATCACCAGCATGATCGCGCCGACGATCAGCAGCGCCTGGATCAGGAAGCCGAATATGCCGGCGAGCCCGCCAAAACCCTGGCCGAGCAGCAGGCCGATGAGGCCGCCGATCAGCAGGCCGCGCATCAGCGATCCGCCAAGCCCATTCATGAAGCCGCCCGGCCGCTGCGCCTGTGTGGCCTGCGGCTGGCGCGTCGCCTGGTTGGTGCCGGTGTTTGGCGTCATCGAGCGCTCCACCGGCGCGGTCGGCTGCGGGGCCGTGCGGGTCGGCGGCGCCGACTGGAAGGTGCGCGTGCCCCGGCTGCCGAAACTGCCGCCGCGGCGGGCCTCGGCATAGTCGACGCTGAACAACGAGAACGCCATGAACAGCGCGGCCATCAAGGCAAAGCCCCGGCCGGCCTTCGAATTCAACATTTCATTTCCTCCAAATTCATTTTCGTCAGGCGCCGCTATCCGCGTCGCCGTGATGACGTGCCGCCGGCGACATCCGAAACCGTTCGATGGAGTTCCGGTGCGGCCGTCTGATGACCTTGCCGATCAGTCGAACAGTTCCTCGAAGAACGATTTTTTCCGCTTGCGGTACTGTCCGTGCGAGCGCCCGTCGTCATAGTCGCGGTCGCGATGGTCGCGCTCCTGCCCGCGATAGGGCTGCTGCGCGGCCTGCTGCGGCGGTGGCGGAGCGGCGGCGGCCGCCTCACGACCGCTGCGCTCGATGATCTTGTCGAGTTCGCCGCGGTCGAGCCATACGCCCCGGCACTGCGGGCAATAGTCGATCTCGATGCCCTGGCGTTCGCTCATGACAAGCGCGACGCGGCAGGAGGGACAGACAAGGCCAAGGATTTGGGTCGACATGCGGCACTCCGTTTGCTTCGGCGCCCGCCCCGATCGTTGCAAAGCAGGCCCCAAGAATACGGTCCGACATCGCCGCCGCAATCGCGACAGCCAGAGGGGCCCGGTCCGCGCTCCTGATCTGGCAATGTCGCGGGCAAGTTTCAAGCCCTTTTCGCGACGGAATGACTACAATCGCTACGCCTGTCAGGTCCGGCCACATGCGTTCTTTATGCGCCCGCCGGCCGCCTCGCCTCGAATTCCTATGCCGGACGGCATTAGTTCGGCATCCATCCGGCGTGAGGTTTCGGCCATGTCGGCGCAAAGCCGCCGGCTGCTCAAGCGCAGATCCCTGCGGTGTTCACGCCTTGCTGAGGTGTCTTTCATGTCCCCGCTTTCCACCCCTTCGACCATCCATGGTGGCCCGTCCGCGCGAGTGCGGCTTTCCGGCCGGCTGAAGGAAGCGCTGCTGGAGGTTGCCGTCCTGTCGCTCCTGCTGGCGGCGGCGACCGCCGTTGCGGTGCTGCCGGTGCTGGCCGGCGTCTGGCGGCATCTGCAATAGCCGTGGCTTCCGCCGCCGACCTGAGCGGCCGCGTCGCCGCCTGCCGCGCGTTGCGCGAGCATCTTTTCTGGGAGGCCGCGCGGACCCTCGCGCCGGCCGTCGGAGACGCCGCGCCGGGCCGTGGCCGCGCCCGCTTGGCGGCCCTCACTGAGGCCGGCGCATTGGTCGAGGCCGTGCTTGCCCTGATCGGCACGGCGACGCCGGGGCGATCGGTGCGCGGCATGCGGTTTTCCGCCGGCCGATGGACCTGCACGGTCGACCGCGCAACGGGCGCCCGCTTCTCCGCGACGCATGCCGACCTTGCCGCGGCCCTGCTCGCCGCCTTCATCCGGTCCTGCGCAGCCGTCCGGCGGCGCCGGGTCGCGCGCCCGCATCAACCGGAGCTTCGAACCTGATGAACCCCGACGATTTGCGAAGCCGCCTGGGCGGCGCCATGACCGCGCTGGTCACACCGTTCCGCGACGGGAGCGTCGACCGGCCAGCGCTGCGGGCGCTGGTCGAGTGGCAGGTCGAAGAGGGCATCGCCGCCCTCGTTCCGTGCGGCACCACGGGCGAAGCGCCAACCCTGTCCTTCGACGAGCGCGTCGCCGTCATGCGGGTCTGTGTCGATGCCGTCGCCGGTCGCATCCCGGTCCTCGCCGGGACCGGCACCAACGACACCCGTTCCACCATCGCGCTGACGTCGGCGGCGCGGGCCTTCGGCGCCGACGCGGCGCTGATCGTTACGCCCTACTACAGCCGCCCGACTCAGGAAGGCATTTTCCGGCATTTCCAGGCGGTCGCCCGGCAGGTCGACCTGCCGATCGTCGTCTACAACGTGCCGTCGCGCACCGGCGTCGACCTGACGCCGGCGACGCTGGAGCGCCTGGCCTCGATACCGGCGATCGTCGGCATCAAGGACGCGACCGGCGACCTCACCCGCCCGATGGCGGTAAGCCATCAGCTTGGCGAGCGTTTTGTTCAGCTCTCGGGCCACGATGCGACCGCCTTCGGCTTCAATACGATGGGTGGGCGCGGCACGATCTCCGTGGTGTCCAATGTCGCGCCGCGCCTTTGCGTCGACATGCACGACGCCTGTGCGCGCGGCGACGTGCATGCGGCGAGGGCGATCCACAAAAAACTTCGCCCGCTGGTTGCTGCGCTGGAACTCGAATCCAACCCGGTGCCGGTGAAGCATGCACTCCACCTGCTCGGCTGGATCCGGCCGGAGGTTCGCCTGCCGCTGGTGCCGGTCCTGCCGGAAACGGCGGCCTCGATCGACGAGGCGCTGCGCGCTCTGGCGGCGTTTTCGCCGCTGCGGGTGCATGCCGCGTGACGCCGGCTGTCTCTTCCTCGCTTGGCTCGCATGGCTGCCGGGTTGTCGTGGGTCACAGTAAGTAATTCGCGCTGCGACATCACGAGTATATTTTGTAATCCGAGTCATTCGAACATGATATATATCCTATATCAAAAATATACGGAAAAGCTATTCCAGAGGCGGTTGCGACAGATCGAAAATATACGCCGCCTTTTCTAACTTCATGCCTGTGCATCGCTCGCATCGATCGAACCGCCCGCCGGAACTGGCGGGCCGGCATGCGCAGACAGACATGGAGCAACGACGATGTATTCCCGGCTAGGCGTCTATCACCTCGCGCGACAGGCGCGGCAGGCAACACCCGCCGCAACCCCGCCTGGGGCGGATCGGCGCGACCCGCGTTCGGCCGCCTATCCCAACGAACTGGCGATGTTTTTCCGCCTCGGACTTGTTGTGGCCGGTGCCATGACGCTGGCGGCCCTGATCGTCTGGGCGACCGCCTGAGCGCGCCGCATCGGACTCGAAAGGAATTCAGTCATGGAAAGAGCAATCATCCGCAAATCCGAGCCTCCTTCGCGATCCAGCCGTTTCCTCGTCGGCAGGGACGCGCAGGGCTGCTGGGTGGTGCGCGACCGCAAGGGCCTCGTCGGCGGCCTGTTCGCCGACCGTGACGCGGCCGTGCATTTCGCCATGGTCGAAAGCGACCGCGTTCCCGGCGCCGTGTCCTGCGCGCCCGACGACGCCATCGTCAGCCTCGGCCCGGTTTTCGACAGGCCCTCGCGCTCGCGGCGTGCTTCGCGGCATTGATCAGGGTGTAGCGGGTGTGCAACCACACCGGCTCGGCTGATTAGGTTCGTGCATCGCCTTCGCCCCCTCACCCGGCCTCCGCTTCGCTCGGCCACCCTCTCCCCGCTGGGGAGAGGAGGTCGTCAGCGTTGTCGCTTCACCCATCGCCGTTGAGAGGCTGGCGCCAAGGGCGACGAACCTCCTCTCCTCAGCGGGGAGAGGGTGGCCGAGCGAAGCGGAGGCCGGGTGAGGGGGCGAAACTGCGTTAAATCATCTCCGCCCTTGCGGTGGCGGGCGATTGGTGATCAACACATATTTTCTGCGGTCGTGAGGACAAAAAAGGCGGCATGAACCGGGCCAGGCTATACGGAACGAAGGCGACAGGCTTCCTGTCGGCGCTGTTCCTGTATCTGGCGGCGGCCGTCGCAGGGGCCTATGGACCGCTCGCCGCCGAGGCGACCTCGGCCGCGTCGCAATCGCGGACCGCGACCGGCGGCATGGATGCGCGCGACCCGCGCTCGGCACCCGCCGGGCATTTGCGGCAATCCGTCTCCTTCGACAACCGCGAACTCGACCCTGCCACGCCGCAGGGCAATGGCAATGCCAAGGCCCTCCCGCCGCCGACGGCTTCCGCTCTTCCGGAGACGGTTGCGGACAACGCGTCCTCGGCCACCGCCGCCGCGCTTCGGCATTCGGCGCCGCCGCACGGCTACTCCGCCCGCGCGCCGCCGGCCCTGATCTGATCCCATCCGAACAGCGCGGTCTTGTCGGACCGCGCCGATGAAACCGCATTCGTCCGTGCGCCAGGGTCTGTCGAGATTCGGGTCAGGGCAGTCGAAATGGTGGATTTCGGGGTCGCGCAGCGACGAACGGAGCGTACGTTCCGGTACGTGAGTACCGGAAGCGCAGAAAGCCACTATTTGCAGACCGCCTTGGCCTGAATATCGACAGACCCTAGACCGCGCCGGCGATTGCCTGTCACGGTATCAGATTCATGAGAACCTCTCGTTGGTTGGTGGCGACCTATGCCATCATCGTGCTGGCCGGCATCCTTGTCGCCCTGCCGAACCTCTTTTCGCCACAGCAGCTCGCGGCCCTGCCAGGCTGGCTTCCCCACAAGCAGGTCACGCTCGGCCTCGATTTGCGCGGCGGCTCGCATCTGGTGCTGGAGGTGGATTCCAAAACCATCCGCAAGGACTGGCTCAGGGCGCTGCTCGACCAGGCGCGCGACGCGCTGCGCAAGGAACGCATCCAGACGCAGTCGGTGCGGGTGTCCGGCGACGCAATCGTCGCCGTCGTTCCCGACGAAACGCAGCGCGCCAAGGCGCTCGACGTGCTGAAGGAACTGTCCGCCCCGGTGGGCGGCGTCGCCTTCGGAGCGGCACGCGCCGACATCGACGTCGTCGCCAGCGACGACCAGATTCGCCTGACGCCGTCGGAAGCCGGCATGAACGCCCGCCTCGACTCGGCGCTCCAGCAGAGCCTCGAGATCGTGCGCCAGCGCGTCGACCAGGTCGGCGTCGCCGAGCCGACCATCCAGCGCGTCGGCGCCGACCGCATGCTGGTGCAACTGCCCGGCCTGCAGGATCCCAAAGAACTTATCAAGCTTGTCGGCAGCACTGCCAAGATGACTTTCCAGATGGTCGCCGACGTGCCGCAGGGCGCGCCGCCGCCTCCCGGAGTGTCGCTGCTTCCCGATTCCAAGACCGGCGAGACCTATCCGGTCGAGGACCGTGTGGCGCTCGACGGCGCGCGGCTGATCGACGCCCGCGCCGGTTTCGACCAGCGCTCGAACGAGCCGATCGTCTCGTTCCGCTTCGACAGTCTTGGCGCGCGCCAGTTCGCCGAGATCACCAGCGCCAATGTCGGTCGCCCGTTCGCCATCGTGCTCGACGGCAAGGTGCTGTCAGCGCCGGTCATCCGCGAGCCGATCACCGGCGGAACCGGCCAGATCAGTGGCAGCTTCAAGGTCGAGGAAACCGTCGTGCTGTCGGCGCTGTTGCGCGCCGGTGCGCTGCCGGCGCCGCTCACCGTCATCGAGGAGCGCACGGTCGGTCCGGACCTCGGCGGCGACGTGATCAAGATGGGCATCTATACCGGCATTGCCGGCTTCCTCGCGGTAGTGGTGTTCATGGTGGCGCTCTACGGCGCGTGGGGCATGATCGCCAATTTCGCGCTGCTGCTGCATCTGATCCTCACCTTCAGCGCGCTGACGCTGATCGGCGGCACGCTGACCTTGCCGGGCATCGCCGGCATCATCCTCGGCATCGGTTTCGGCGTCGACGCCAACATCCTGATCAACGAGCGAATAAGGGAGGAAACCAAAAAGGGCATGAGCGCCTTCGCGGCGCTCGACAACGGTTTCAAGCGAGCCTACTCGACCATCGTCGACGCCAACGTCACCTCGCTGATCGCCACCAGCCTGCTCTTCATGTTCGGCTCCGGCCCGGTGCGCGGCTTCGCGCTCACCATGGCGATCGGCACGGTGCTGTCGATGTTCACGGCGGTGGCCATCGTTCGCGTGCTTATGACCGAGATCGTGCGGCGCAGGAAGCTGAAGACCATTCGGGTCGAGCCGCTCGTCCGCTTCTTCCCGGAAAAGACGTCGTTCCGCTTCATGAACGCCCGCTTCCTCGGCATCGCCTTCTCGGCGCTGCTGTCGCTGGCATCCATCGGCCTGTTCTTCAAGCCGGGGCTGAACTACGGCATCGACTTCATGGGCGGCATCCAGGCGGAGATCGCCACCTCGCAGCCGACCGACCTCGCCACCCTGCGCGGCACGCTTTCGGGGTTGAACCTAGGCGAGGTCGCGTTGCAGAACATCGGCGACGACCAGCATGTGCTGATCCGCATCCAGCGCCAGGACGGCGGCGAGGAGGCGCAGCGATCGGCGGTCGCCGCGGTTCAGGGCGCTGTGCAGAAGCTCGATCCGGGCGTGAAGTTTGAGCGCACGGAGGTGGTCGGTCCGAAGGTCAGCGGCGAGCTGGCGCAGTCTGGCGTTCTTGCCGTGGTCCTCGCGGCGGCGGCCATGCTGCTTTACATCTGGTGGCGGTTCGAGTGGAATTTCGCCATCGGCGCTATAGCAACGCTGGTGCTCGACACCACCAAGACCATCGGCTTCTTCGCGCTGACGGGGCTCGACTTCAACCTGACGGCGATCGCCGCGTTGCTGACCATCATCGGCTACTCGGTGAACGACAAGGTGGTGGTCTACGACCGCATGCGCGAGAATTTGCGGCTCTACAAGAAGATGCCGCTGCGCGAGCTGATCGACATGAGCATCAACCAGGTGTTTGCCCGCTGCATCTACACCTCGGTGGCGATCCTTCTGTCGATGCTGCCCATGGCCATCTGGGGCGGCAGCGCGGTGGAGAATTTCGCCCTGCCGATGGTGTTCGGCGTGGTGGTCGCAACCACCTCGTCGATCTTCATCGCCGCGCCGATCCTGCTCCTGCTCGGCGATTGGTGGAAGCGCCGCCACGCCCAGGGCGGCGAGCCGGCGGCGGCGGGCACTCCTGCCAAGGCGTAACGGTGAGGTCGACTGCGTGAAATCCGGAGCCGCTCTTTGGGCGGCTCCGGATGACTGGTCGAGATGCTTTCGGCGACCGGTCGCGAACGGCAGCTCGATGAATGATTTTGGCCTCGATCCGCATCGCGGATGGGCCGAAAATCGATAACCAGCCCGAATTCTTAGGGCCCGCGTGAAGCCCGTTGCGCGGTTTCGGCCAGGTCGAAACCGCAATATATTGAAAAGGTTCGATATTCCGGACTTCTCGAGAAATCCGCAGCGAAGAATCTTTATAGGATTTTTATATCTTTCCCGCCTCGTCTGTCTCGAACCTTAACGGCTCGAGCGCGCATATTTCCTCCGTGAAATTCAACAGAACCGTCACCGCATGCACCGTGCGGCGACGGTGTTTTGGTGCCATGCGCGTGCTTCTTGAATACGTCGGCTTGAAAAGCTGAAGTAGCGGACGCGATAGCTGGCTCCGAGAAGATGTGGAGTCGTCAAAATGGACATCGCCTTGGTTGTCATTGCCCTGGCATTCTTTGGAATATGTCTTGCCTACATCACCGCTTGCGACCGTCTGTAGTCCAAGGACCACGAAAATGCTGTTCGAATACCTTATTGGCGGAGCGGTGACCTTGTTCTTGCTCGCCTACCTCATCTACGCACTCGTTCGCCCCGAACGGTTCTGACCGCCAGCCGGAAAGCCACTTCCATGACCCTAAACGGATGGATCCAGATCCTGCTTTTCTGCGGGCTCATCCTTGTTCTCGTAAGACCGCTCGGCGGCTACATGACCCGCGTGTTCTCGGGCGAGCGCACCTTGCTCTCGCCGGTCCTCGGCCCGCTGGAGCGCGGCCTCTACCGCATCGCCGGCACCGGCGAGCAGGAAGAACAGCACTGGACGACCTACACCGCCGCGCTGTTGTTTTTCAGTATAGCTAGCGTCGTGCTGCTCTACTTCATGCAGCGGTTCCAGGCTGTGCTGCCTTTCAATCCGGCGGAAATGCCTGCGGTCCCGCCGGAACTGGCGTTCAACACCGCTGTCAGTTTCGTAACCAACACGAACTGGCAGAACTACGGCGGCGAAGGCACCATGTCCTACCTGACGCAGATGGCAGGTCTGACCGTGCAGAACTTCGTCTCCGCTGCTGCCGGCATCGCCATCGCCGTCGCCCTGATCCGCGCCTTCTCGCGCAAGTCGATGCGTTCCCTCGGCAATTTCTGGGTCGATCTCACCCGCGCCACCCTCTACGTGCTGTTGCCGATCTGCGTCGTCGGCACGCTCGTCCTTGTCTGGCAGGGCGTTCCGCAGAACCTCAACCCCTATACCGTGGCGACCACGCTCGAAGGCGCCCAGCAGACCATCGCGCAGGGGCCTGTCGCCTCGCAGATGATGATCAAGCATCTCGGCACCAATGGCGGCGGCTTCTTCAACGCCAATGCTTCTCATCCCTTCGAGAGCCCGACGGCGCTGACCAACCTCATCCACATGGTCTCGATCTTCGCCATCGGCGCGGCGCTCACCAACGTCTTCGGCCGCATGGTCGGCAACCAGCGCCAGGGCTGGGCGATCTTCGCCGCCATGGGCATCCTGTTCATCGCCGGTGTCGCAGTCTGCTACTGGGCAGAAGCCGCCGGCAATCCGCTGGTCCATGCGCTCGGCATCGAGGGCGGCAACATGGAAGGCAAGGAGACCCGCTTCGGAATCGCCCTTTCTTCCTTGTTCGCCGTGATCACCACCGCGGCCTCCTGCGGCGCGGTCAACGCCATGCATGGCAGCTTCATGGCCCCGGGCGGGATGATCCCGCTGATCAACATGATGCTCGGCGAGGTCGTGATCGGCGGCGTCGGCGCCGGCCTCTACGGCATGCTGGTGTTCGTCGTGGTCTCGATCTTCATCGCCGGCCTGATGGTCGGCCGCACGCCGGAATATCTCGGCAAGAAGATCGAGGCGAAGGAGGTCAAGATGGCGATGCTTGCCCTCCTCATCCTGCCGCTCTCCATGCTCGGCTTCACCGCGGTTGCCGTGATCCTCGAAACCGGGGTCGCGTCCATGGGCAACCCTGGTCCGCATGGCTTCTCGGAAGCGCTCTATGCCTATGTTTCCGCGACGGCCAACAATGGTTCGGCCTTTGGCGGCCTCACCGGCAACACGGCCTGGTACAACATCACGCTCGGTCTCGCGATGCTGATCGGCCGCTTCGCGATGATCGTGCCGGTGATGGCGATGGCCGGCTCGCTGGTCACCAAGAAGGCGGCGCCCGAATCGGCCGGCACCTTCCCGACCACGGGTCCGCTCTTCATCGGGCTGCTGATCGGCGTGGTGCTGATCATGGGCGGCCTGGAGTTCTTCCCGGCGCTCGCGCTCGGCCCGATCGTCGAGCACCTGGCGACGAGCCTGGGACAGACCTTCTGAGACGACGACAATGACCCGGCTCCCAGCCCCGTTCCGCGGCCGGCGGCGACCTCCTCCCGATGAGGGAGACGGGACGCCGCCGACCTTCCCGACGGCATCCACCTTCCTGCTGATGGCGGCCGCGCTGATCGCGCTGTGGCTGCTGGCCGGCGGGCTGCCGCACATTCTCGGCTGGCCGGACACGCACACAAGAATCGAAGCCGGAGCTTCAAAATGACCCAACCCAAATCCGCGAGCATCATGGATGCCCGCATCCTCGTTCCCGCCCTCGGCGGCGCATTCCGCAAGCTCGATCCGCGCAGCCTTGCGAAGAACCCGGTGATGTTCGTCGTCGCCGTAGTCGCCGCGCTGACCACCATCCTGCTCGTAAAGGACCTGGCCACAGGTGCGGGCAACGTCGGCTTCTCGTTCCAGATCGTGCTGTGGCTCTGGTTCACGGTGCTGTTCGCCAATTTCGCCGAAGCTGTCGCCGAAGGCCGCGGCAAGGCGCAGGCGGAATCGCTGCGTCGCACGCGCACCGAGACGCAGGCCAAACTGCTGGCCAATGGCGGCACCGATTACAAGATGGTTCCAGGCACCAGTCTCAAGGTCGGCGATCTCGTCCTGGTCGAGGCCGGCGACATCATCCCGTCCGACGGCGAGGTGGTCGAGGGTGTGGCCTCGGTCAACGAAGCCGCAATCACCGGCGAATCTGCTCCGGTGATCCGGGAATCCGGCGGCGACCGCTCGGCGGTCACGGGCGGCACCCAGGTGCTCTCCGACTGGATCCGCGTGCGCATCACGGCGGCGGCCGGGTCGACCTTCATCGACCGCATGATCGCGCTTGTCGAGGGCGCAGAGCGCCAGAAGACGCCCAACGAGATCGCGCTCAACATCCTGCTGGCGGGCATGACGCTGATCTTCACCTTCGCGGTCGTGACCATCCCGAGCTTCGCCTCCTACGCCGGCGGCTACATCCCCGTCATCGTGCTGGTGGCGCTGTTCGTGACGCTGATCCCGACCACCATCGGCGCGCTGCTGTCGGCCATCGGCATCGCCGGCATGGATCGGCTGGTGCGCTTCAACGTGCTGGCCATGTCCGGTCGCGCCGTCGAGGCGGCCGGCGACGTCGATACGCTGCTACTCGACAAGACCGGGACGATCACCCTCGGCAATCGCCAGGCGACCGAGCTGCGCCCGGTGAAAGGTGTCAGCGAGCAGGAGCTGGCCGACGCCGCGCAACTCGCCTCGCTGGCCGACGAGACGCCGGAAGGCCGTTCCATCGTCGTGCTGGCCAAGGAAAAATACGGCATCCGCGCCCGCGACATGCAGAGCCTGCACGCCAGCTTCGTGCCGTTCACGGCGCAGAGCCGGATGAGCGGCGTCGACTTCGACGGTTCGGCCATCCGCAAGGGCGCGGTTGACGCGGTGCTGAGATATGTCGACCAGACCGGCGCCCGCGGCAGCGGCGAGACGGTCCGCGAATTGCAGGCCATCGCTGACGAGATCGCCAAGGCCGGCGGCACGCCGCTGGCGGTGGTGCGCGACGGGCGGCTGCTCGGCGTCGTCCATCTCAAGGACATCGTCAAGGGCGGTATCCGCGAGCGTTTCGCCGAACTGCGGCGCATGGGCATCCGCACGGTGATGATCACCGGCGACAACCCGATGACCGCTGCGGCAATCGCCGCCGAGGCCGGCGTCGATGATTTCCTCGCCCAGGCGACGCCCGAGAACAAGCTGTCGCTGATCCGCGAGGAGCAGGCCAAGGGCAAGCTGGTCGCCATGTGCGGCGACGGCACCAATGACGCGCCGGCGCTCGCCCAGGCCGATGTCGGCGTCGCCATGAACACCGGCACGGTCGCAGCGCGCGAGGCCGGCAACATGGTCGACCTCGACAGCGATCCGACAAAACTCATCGAGATCGTCGAGATCGGCAAGCAGCTCCTGATGACGCGCGGCGCGCTGACGACCTTCTCGATCGCCAATGACATCGCCAAATATTTCGCCATCATCCCGGCGATGTTCCTGGCCTTCTACCCGCAGCTCGGCGCGCTCAACATCATGGGGCTTGCCACGCCACAAAGCGCCATCCTTTCGGCGATCATCTTCAACGCGCTGATCATCGTGGCACTGATCCCACTGTCGCTGAGGGGTGTGAAATACAAGGCGGTCGGCGCCGGCGCACTGCTTTCCCGCAATCTGCTCATCTACGGCCTGGGCGGCATCATCGTACCCTTCGTCGGCATCAAGGCCATCGATCTGGCCATCACTGCCCTCGGTCTGGCGTAAAGGAAGAATTCCATGTTGAAACAACTCAAACCAGCGATCGTCATGATCGTCGCACTCACCGTCATCACCGGGTTCATCTATCCTCTCGGCATGACCGGCATCGCCCAGGCGATCTTCCCGCACCAGGCCAATGGCAGCCTGATCGAGCGCAACGGCAAGGTGATCGGCTCGGAGCTGATCGGCCAGGCTTTTGCCGGCGATCAATATTTCCACGGCCGTCCGTCGGCCGCCGGCGACGGCTACAACGCCGCCAGCTCCAGCGGCTCCAACCTCGCTCCGTCCAGCGCCAAGCTGATCGACCGCATCAAGACGGACGCGGAGGTGCTGAAGGCGGAAAACCCGAATGCGGCCGTGCCGATGGATCTCGTCACCACGTCGGGCAGCGGTCTCGACCCGCACATCTCCCCCGAAGCCGCCTATTTCCAGGTGCCGCGCGTGGCCAAGGCGCGAGGAATTGACGAGGCTGCGGTGAGGGCGCTCGTCGACAGCCATTTCGAAGACCGGCAGTTCGGCTTCATGGGCGAACCCGCGGTCAATGTGCTGGTGCTCAATCTCGCTCTCGACGGCGCGGCCTCGCAGTGAGATTAAGGTGCCGAAGCCGCTCGGAGAGTCGGCCTCGGCGCTTCCGGATTGAGAAGGATAGATGCCCGACGACAGCCGCGACAACGAGGCAAGACCCTCACCCGATGCGCTGCTCGAAAATGCCGAGCGCGAGGCGCGCGGACGGCTGAAGATCTTTCTCGGCGCCGCGCCCGGCGTCGGCAAGACCTACGAGATGCTGATGTCGGGCCGGGCGCGCAAGGCGGACGGCATCGACGTTGTGATCGGCGTCGTCGAGACGCACGGCCGCAAGGAGACCGCGGCGCTCGTCGAGGGTTTCGAGGTCATCCCCCGCAAGGAGGTCGACCACAAGGGCCACCTGCTTGGCGAGATGGACATCGACGCCGTGTTGGCGCGCCGCCCGGCATTGGTGCTGGTCGACGAACTGGCACATACCAATGCGGCTGGCAGCCGCCATCCCAAGCGTTATCTCGACGTCGAGGAACTGCTGTCACGCGGCATCGACGTCTACACCACGCTGAACATCCAGCATGTCGAGAGCCTGAACGACGTGGTGGCGCAGATCACCCACGTCCGTGTGCGCGAGACTGTGCCGGATTCGATCATCGACATGGCCGACGACGTCGAGATCATCGACCTCACGCCCGGCGACTTGATCAGGCGCCTGCACGAAGGCAAGGTCTATCTGCCGACCACCGCAAAGCATGCGATCGAGAACTATTTTTCGCCGGGCAACCTGACGGCGCTGCGCGAATTGGCGCTGCGGCGCACCGCCCAGCGGGTCGACGAGCAGTTGCTCAGCCACATGCAGGCCCACGCCATTCCAGGTCCGTGGGCGGCCGGCGACCGGGTGCTGGTTGCTGTCGACGAACGGCCGCGCGGCGCCTCGCTGGTGCGTTATGCCCGCCGGCAGGCCGACCGGCTGCGCGCGCCCTGGGCGGCGCTGCATGTCGAAACGTCGCGCACGATCGGTCTGCCGGAAGCCGACAAGGATCGGCTGGCGGCGACGCTGCGGCTGGCCGAGCAGCTTGGCGGCGAGGCGGTCACCATTCCCGGCCAGGACGTTGCCGGGGAGATCGTCCGCTACGCCGCGGCCAACAATTTCACCCATATCGTCATCGGCAAGCCGGACAAGCCGCGCTGGCGCGAATTCTTCCAAGGATCGGTCACCCACGACCTGATCCGGCTCGCTGGCAATCTCAGCGTGCATGTGACGACCGGCACCGAGCAGGATACCGGTCTGGCGGCTCGCGGCGTGAAGACGGCGGCGCAGCCGGCGCAGCTACAGCCATGGCCCTATGCGGCAGGCACGCTTTATGGTGTGTGTGCACTGGCGGCCGGCTTCGCCCTCGACCAGTTTCTTGACGTGCGCAACATCGCCCTGGTGTTCCTGATGGCCGTGCTGACCTCGGCCGTGACCGCCGGCCTCTGGCCTGCCATCTACACCAGCGTGGCGAGCGCCGTCGCTTTCAATTTCTTCTTTCTCGAGCCCCGCTACACGCTGACCATCCGAGATCCCGAAAGCGTGCTGGCCTTCGTGTTCTTCCTGATCGTGGCGTTGACGGCGAGCAACCTGACTGCCCGCGTGCAGCGGCAGGCGGCGGCGGCGCGGCAGCGGGCCCGCGCCACCGAGGATCTTTATCAGTTCAGCCGCAAGCTCGCCGGCACCGGCACGCTGGACGACGTGTTGTGGGCGACGGCGTTCCAAATCGCCTCCATGCTCAAGCTGCGGGTGGTGCTGCTTTTGCCGGAGAACGGCACGATTGCGGTACGCGCCGGCTATCCGCCCGACGACACGCTGGTGGACGCCGACATCGCCGCGGCGCGCTGGGCGTGGGAGCACGACCGGCCGGCAGGGCGGGGTGCCGATACGCTGCCCGGGGCGAAGCGCCTCTATCTGCCGCTGAAGACCGGTCGCACGGCCGTCGGCGTCGTCGGTCTCGACAACGACAAGCAGGGCCCGCTGCTGACGCCCGAGCAGCAGCGTCTGTTCGATGCGCTGGCCGACCAGGCGGCGCTGGCGATCGAGCGCATACAGCTCGTGGCCGACGTCGACCGGGCGCGGCTGGCGGCCGAAGCCGACCGCCTGCGCTCGGCGCTGCTGACGTCGATCTCGCACGACCTCAAGACGCCCTTGGCGGGAATCATGGGCGCAGCCGGCACGCTGCGCGACCTGTCGTCCTCGCTGCCGGAAACGGACCGGGCGGAACTGCTGGGAACGGTGCTCGACGAATCGGAACGGCTGAACCGCTTCATCGCCAATTTACTCGACATGACGCGGATCGAATCGGGGGCGATCGAGCCCAACTCCGCGCTGCATTATGTCGGCGACATCGTTGGCAGCGCACTGCGCCGCGCCGCAAAGATCACCGCCGGCCACCGCGTCGAGGTCGATTTGCAGCCGGACCTGCCGATGCTCCGGCTCGATCCCGTGCTGTTCGAGCAGGTGCTGTTCAACCTTCTCGACAATGCAGCGAAATACGCGCCGGCCGACACCACGATCGGCATAGACGGCTGGGCGGATGACGGCGCGGTTTTCCTGCGCGTCATGGACGAGGGGCCGGGTATCCCGCCCAAGGATCTGGAGCGGGTGTTCGACACCTTCTACCGCGTGCAAAAAGGCGATCAGGTGCGGGCCGGCACGGGGCTCGGACTGGCGATCTGCCGCGGCTTCGTCGAGGCGATGGGCGGCACGATTTCCGCCGCCAACAGGTCCGACCGGACAGGGGCGGCATTCACCATCCGCATGCCGGTTCCCGGCGAAGCGCCCGACATTGATGAGCAGACATGAGCAGCACAGCCGCGAAAATCCTTGTCGTCGATGACGAGCCGCCGATCCGAAAACTTCTGCGGGTCGGGCTCGCCACCGAAGACTATACGGTGCTGGAGGCGGCCAACGCGCGCGACGCCATCGCGCTGGCCCGCGACGAAAAGCCTGACCTGATCCTGCTCGACCTTGGCCTCCCCGACATGCCGGGCCACGCGCTGCTCGAAAAATGGCGCGCCGAGATGTTCGACGTGCCGATCGTCATCCTGTCCAGCCGCACCGACGAGGCGGGCATCGTGCGGGCGCTCGATCTCGGCGCGGACGACTATGTGACCAAGCCCTTCGGCATGCGCGAATTGATCGCGCGCATCCGCGTTGCGCTGCGGCACAGATTGCAGCAGCAGGGCGAGCGTCCCGTGTTCCAGACCGGGGAACTCTCGGTCGACCTGGTGAAGCGCATCGTCAAGGTCGGCGGCAATGAGATAAAGCTGTCGCCGAAGGAATACGACATTCTTCGCATTCTCGTGCAGCACGCGGGAAAGGTGCTGACGCACCGCTTCCTGCTGGAGCATGTCTGGGGCGGCTCGACCGACGTGCAGTACCTGCGGGTCTATGTGCGACAGTTGCGCCAGAAGATCGAGACGACGCCCGACCAGCCGCACTATATCCTCACCGAGACAGGCGTCGGCTATCGCCTGCGCGTCGACTGAAGCGGCGATTTTCGCGTATGATCGCCGTTCCGCAACCGAGAGGTGCGAAAAGATGGATGTTCAGGCCTTCAAGGATTCGATCGCCGGCCAGCAGCCGCCGGACGGGCTGAGCTTTGCGCTGCAAGCGCTGTGGTGGGATGCCAAGGGCGACTGGGAGACGGCGCATGAGCGCGCGCAGGAGCGCGACGACGCGCCCGGAATGCGTGTGCATGCCTATCTTCACCGCAAGGAGGGAGATCCCTCAAACGCGGCATACTGGTATCGCCGCGCCGGCGCCACGCCTTCGACGCTGTCGCTCGACGCGGAATGGGAGGAACTGGTCAGGGCGTTTCTGGGGTAAGGCCGAAGTCGGAAGGCGGTTGGCCGAACACCAGATCCGACGCCGAACCGGCCGGCCAAAGACCTGCGAACGACACTGATGTCGTCGCACCTCGTTCCGACGTCGTCACGACATTGTCACCCGTAACGTCCGGTCAACCTGTCAGGGCGATGCCTTGTCTGGCCAGTCGGTGATCCCCGCCGACGGCAACTTCTTCGTCTTGCCGCGGACGGTAAGGACTTCATTGGCGTTCGCCGCAGGACACAGTCATTTCCGTTTTCGCTGCAGCCGGCCGACGAGCGGCAGCATCACCGCCGATGGCACGAGCGACGCGGCGAGCACCGTCAGCTTGGCCGACATGCCCGGCACGACCAGGCGACGCTTCAGCCTGAAGCCTCGCCACGCGCGGTCGGCCACGAAATCCGCGTCCGTCTTGGGCAGGAACCGAAAGAGCGCCGCCCGCCTGGCTCCGGCCTTTTCGAGGAATTTCGTCCGGACGGGACCGGGCGCGACACAGGTGACGGTCACGCCCTCGTGGCGCAGTTCCTCGTGGAGCGCGTTGGAGAACGATCTGACGAAGGCTTTGCTGGCGTAGTAGGCGGACATGTAGGGTCCCGGAAGGAATCCGGCCACCGAACCGAGGTTGATAACGCCGCCGCGGCCGCGGGCCACCATTCCAGGCAGAAAGTGGAGCGTCAGAGCGGCAAGCGCGCGAATATTGACATCGACGATGCCGAGCTGGTCCTCGATGGGAAGCGCCGCGGTCTTACCCCGCAAGCCGTAGCCGGCGCTGTTGACCAGCACGTCGCAGGCAAGGCCATGCCCCGACAGAAAATCCGAGAGGCGGGCCGGCGCATCGGCCGACAAGAGGTCAAGTTCGAAGGTCAACGCGTCGCCGCCGGCCTGCCGGATCTCGTTTGCCACCGCGTTCAATTCGCTGGGCGAACGGGCGACGAGCACGGCGACGCCGCGCTCGCGGCGCTCGGATAAGGCCATTGCCCGGCCGATCCCGGCCGACGCGCCGGTGATGACGATGGCTGGCTTGAACGTGTCGGAATTCATCGATCCGTCCTCGCCACGGGTATTCCAGCCAGCCCTCCCGGTGAACGGATGTCACCGCCGCCGTTCATGAACTGGAAATTCTTCGGCCGGCAGGGCCGGCGCCCTCGGCCCGCGTCACCTCGTCTGCGACGCTGCCGTTCAGAATCGCCTCGAACCGCGCCAATGCGCGCGCGACGCTTGCCCCGTCCATGACCCGGTGGTCATAGTGGATGCGGACATCGACCGACCCGTCCTTGTCGATCGTGCCGTAGTTGAGCAGGGTGGTCAGGGGTGTGAGCGGGTTGAGCGATTCGGCCCCGAGACCGGAATAGACGGAAAGCTGGAACGTGCCGAAATAGTTCGGCCGCTGCCGGCCGATGTTCAATCCGAGCCACATCAGCGGCCGTCTCAGGAGGGCCGGCATGCCGGCAATCCTGAGGGCGTGCCGGAACTCCTTGATTTCCATGACCGGGCGCGACCGCGCCGCCTCGATCAAGGTATCGAGTTCCGCGAGCGAGCGGCGCTCCGGCTCCTTGATCCGGCTGAGCAATACTGCACGTTCGCCTTCATGGTCGCGTTCATGCGCAATGGAGGCCACGCTGGATGGATATTCGTAGAGCTGCGGCCAGGGCAGCTTGACGTAGGCGCGCCGCAACTCGGGTGTCTCCGCGGCGAGAAGCGCATATCCCTTCAGGAAGATCGCGGTCCAGGAGGGCCTGGGGCTTGATGCGCTGCGGGCATGCAGCAGCACGCCGATATTCATCCGGCGTTGGACGGTTACGCGCGGCACCGAAATCGAAAACCGCATCAGGTCGCCGACCAGGCGCCGTGGCGCGGAAAGCTTAAGAGCGTGGCCTTTCATGATGCCGTCTCTAATAGATATAGGGGATTATCCGTTTCGTCCGCTCCATGTAGGCAAGGTACTGCGGGCCGAAGTTTTCCACCATCATGCGTTCCTCCTTTCCGACACGCGGAAAGAAAAGGGCCGCAAACCCGATCAGGCCCGCCAGAGCCACAACCCAGTTCGACAACAGGAACGCCTGGCCGAGCGCCATCAGCAGGAATGACGTGTACATCGGGTGGCGTATGAACCTGTATGGTCCTCCGGACACGAGTTTATGCTGTTCGCGAATCTCCAGCGTGACCGACCAGTTCCGGCCGAGTTCCTTGTGGGAAACGCGGAAAAGCCAGAGTGCTGAGGCAAAAAGCACCGTTCCGGCAACGATGGCCCAAAGCCTGGCCGGATAGTCCGCTGCCTGTGGCATGCCGGTGGCGACATAGAATGCGGGAAAGACCGCAAGTCCGAACAGTGCCGAGGCGAGCCCGACCGTTTCGGCGGGCGACCGGCGGCTGCTGACGACCCGGACGCGCTTCGCCCGGCGTTCGAAGGGGTAGCGGATGACGTACCAGGCGACGACGCCGAGCACCCAGATGATCTCGCCGGCCAGGGTCAAGGCGTTGCTCGCATCGGTTCTCCCGGCATTCTGGCGGCTTCAGCGTGGAGGCGATTGCCGGGCGCCATGGCCCGGCTCAGCCGCCGTTCATCTCTCGAAGCTTGGTTACGAACTGCTGCGGCCGCAGCCAGATGCCCGGGGTCTTGTATCCCATGGAGCCCGCAATCGACGCCACGAAGGCGTTGCAGTTGTAAACCGATGCCTGCCAGGTCTTTGTGCTGGCCTGCAGATCGCGGATAAAGGCGACGACCTTCCGATATTCGGCTTCGGTCAGCATCACCCGCCAGCTCGCGGACCTGTACTGCTCCTCCAGGTCACCGTCGCTCCATCCGGTTTCGGCCGGCACGGGCACAAAATGCCCCAAAACGTAGGGAACGGCGCTGTTCGAAGCCGGATGCAGGCCGGCGACCTCCGGATTGACCATCCCGCCAGCGGCGTTCGTCCGCCCGAAAATGACATAAGTGTGGCCATAGCTCAGGGCATAACGGGACCGAAATTCGATGAAGTACCGACCGTCGGTCCGTGCGGCAGCCTGCGAAGTCTTCCCCGGCTGCCGCGTCGTGGCAGGCAGCACGGAAGCCTTCACGCCACTATTATAGTCGGATACAAAGTGCGGCCGCGGACTTTCGTCGCTGGATTGACACGCCGCAAGCAGGAGCGAGCAGAGCGCCACGACCGCCATGCGGCCTTCAGGGAAGCTGGTCACGTCCTGCAATTCCGAAAGGCTTCGCAGCCATCGGCTGCACGCTGTTGCAAGAGCAGCACTGCGCACCACCCAATACAGTCTCGACACGTTTTATGACGACCGCCCATGATCATCAAGGGCGGCCCGCCAAAACCAACGCATCCATGAATGGCCGGACGATACCGCCCGCACCAACTGATGGCCGATGCTTACTTGTAAACAGGAGCCGGTGCCGTGTCCTCAACCACTGCCGGGGCTTTCCCTTTGCCCTTGCCGATGGTCGTGCACGCGCTAAGGCCGGCGACGGCAACGATTGCAGTTACTACGATCAAAATTCTGCTCATTGGGCAGTCCTTTCCCCAGGCGGAATCAATACAAGGTAACGATCCATAGATAGCCGCGAAACGCTTGAGAGCCTAGTGCAGGAAAGACACACTGGACACCAGATCGCCTAAATATGGCGGTTAACAAAGGGTTAGCCGCCGAACCGGCACGAGCAAGGTCAAAGGCGGAGGCCGAATCAGACGACGAGAACCGCCGCGCCCTCCGGGGTGCGTTCGTACAGGTAGATGACATCGTCGTTGGTCAGGCGTATGCACCCGTTCGATACCGCCGTGCCGATCGTCCACGGCTCGTTGGTGCCGTGCAGGCGGAACCTCGTGTCGTTTCCCCCGCGGTAGAGATAAAGCGCGCGCGCGCCAAGCGGGTTGTTCGGCCCGCCGGGAACGCCTCCGGCGTACTGCGCCAGTCGCGGCTTGCGTTTTATCATACTCGCACTAGGGGTCCAGGACGGCCAGACCGCCTTGCGTCCGATCGTCGCCCTTCCCTTCAGCGAAAGCCCCTCCTCACCGACGCCGACCCCATACCGCATGGCGTAGCCGCCACCCTCTATCGAATAGAGATAACGTTGCGAAGTATCGACCACGATCGATCCCACCGGTTCGGTGGAATCATAGGCGACGCGCTGCCGCCTGTAGCGGCGGTCCAGCGTCACGCCAGATGACGAGGAACCGCCAAGACCTCCGATCGTCGGCATGCATCCGCTGGCCATCAGCGCCAGGCCAGCCAGCAAAACCCCGCGCCGTGCAATGTTTTCCGCACTCATTTCGCTTATCATGACCCCCTGATGCGCGCGCACCTTAGCATTCCGGTTCCTTCCATCCAAGTCGGGGAGCGGACCGTCGGCGGCGTTGACGCTTTGCGAACAGGATTGTTGGAGCCGGGTCGAATTAACGCTTGCAAGGCTGGCGGAACACTCCATAGGCGTGACTATGGCGGCGTCGACCGGCGGGTGAGGCCAGCATGACTGCCGCATGCCGTCGCCAAGTGATATGATAGTGGCCTGAAGGGAGCGACGATGAAGCTGGGCTTCGAGGGTAAGGTCGCGATTGTATTCGGCGCAGGCTCCGGAATAGGCGCCGCCGTTTCCCGCCAGCTCGCGGGACAGGGGGCGGAAGTCGTTGTCGCCGACCTCGATGCCGGCGCCGCGCGCAACGTTGCCGCTGAGATCCGCTCGTTGGGGGGCAAGGCTCGTGATTCGGCGGTCGACGTCGCTGATGCCGGGGCTGTGCAAGCGCTGGTCGAGTACGTCGTGCGCGAATGCGGCGGGCTGGACCTTGCTGTGAATAGCGCGGGGGTCGGCGGCGAGCGGCAGTCGACCGCGGACTATCCGCTCGAAGATTGGCGCCGCCTGATGGACGTCAACCTGAACGGCGTCTTCTATTGCATGAAATATGCAATCGCCGCCATGCAGCAGAGGGGCGGAGGCGCCATCGTCAACATGTCGTCCGTTCTGGGTTCGGTCGGTTTGCCGACCGCATGCGCCTATACGGCGGCCAAGCACGGGATTGTGGGACTGACCAAGGTCGCAGCGATGGAATATGCCAGAATGGGCATTCGCATCAATGCGGTCGGACCGGGGTGGATCGACACGCCGATGCTTTCCGAATACCTCGAGGAAGCGACGGTGCGGCGCATGCTGACGCTCCAGCCGATGGGCCGACGCGGAAAACCGGAGGAGGTGGCGGCGCTTGTGTGCTTCCTCCTGTCGGACCAGGCGAGTTTCATAACCGGAAGCTTTCACTTGGTGGACGGGGCCTACACCGCCCATTGAAAGCGACACGCACCGAGCGAACGGCTGTTGCCGCCGGCGCGATCGATCAGCCGGTTGGCCCCGCAGCGGCCAAAAGCGCCAATGGCGGCGCGGATCGTTGGGTTCGAATGGTGGGCGTGACAGGGATTGAACCTGTGACCCCTACGATGTCAACGTCGGGGAAGTCTAAGGAAGACAAGAGCAAGACGCCGCAAAAGGCAGCAAGGTCGCGCAAGTAAAATCAAGGAGATAGCAGGCCCCTCGTGTCACCTGCGTGTCACTGAAGTCGCTTGATACGATCAGACGTTGCGTTTCCGTGCGGAGTCAGAATGCGCCTCAATTGCTGCTGCAAGCGCGGGGCTCGCCGCATCGACACCGTATACGACAAACGCGGAAACGCCGAGAAGGTGAGCCTGCCCTATCACGGCGGCGGCGACGAACAACCGCAGTGGACGGTCACCACTTTCGACTGGGCGGACCGGCCGCTGGTGATCACCAATCCCGATGGCTCTACCCGCACCAATCAGTATCTTTTGTACGGCGGCGTCGACCTGCCGCACACCGACAACGTCCCGTTGGCTGCCGTCAGAATGACCGAGCAACTGAGCACCGGGACGCAGCCCGGGACGACGGTCGATCGTGTGATCGTCACCCATACAAGTACTTGGGATGACGTGATCCGCATCCTTCGTCCGCCCGGAGACGGCTCGCAGGTCAATGAATACCGGACCTATGACCGGTTCCAGCGGCTCACCAACGTGCGAGACACCGGCGGCGCACAATGGACCTATACCTACGACCTCGTCGGCAATCGCCTTTCGGCCTTGGACCCCAATCTGGGCGAATGGACTTACGCCTACGACGACGCCGGCCGTCTGACCCGCCAGACCGACGCCCGCGGTGTAGTCACCAACATGACCTACGACCAGATGGACCGGCTGCTGACGCGCCGGGTTGGGACGAATGGCGAGTTCCTCGTCAACAACACCTATGACCAGGACAATACGTCCACCACGGTGGATTTTAACGTCGGCTATCTGACGACGACAATAAACGACTTCGCCACCTACAGGATGGACTATGACGGCTCCGGACAAGAGCGCAGGCGCGACGTCTGGATCGGGCGCAATCATGAGACGGAAAGCCCGCAGAGCATCGTCACCATCTGGATCGACGATTCCCACAAGCCGGTCCGCATGAGCTACGGCGGTGCCGGCACGCTCGACATCGGAACGGCCACGGACCTATGGCAGTACAACGCCTACAGCGAACTCAACTCCATCCCCGGCTACATCAAGTCCACCGAATACGAGGCGAACGGCAGCACCCGCAAAATCGTCTACACGAAAGATGCGAACGAAACCGGCGTGTCGAGCATATTCAGGTACGACGAAAAGCGCCGCTGGCTGACGGAGATCGAGACCGGGGGACCCGCCGGCAACACACTGCTCTTTCCTATCTATGATCGTGACTTCGTCGGCAGGATAACAAGCATCGACGAAACGTCGACGACGAACGACTGGACCTATGTCTACGACCGGCTCGACCGGCTGACGCAGGCGACCTCTCCGGTAACCAGCCGTTCGGAGGATTTTGTCTATCAGCCGAACGGCAATCTGGTTTCGCGCACCCGGCTCAGCGGCAGCTTTACCTATCCGGCTGGGACTGGTGACAGGCCGCATGCGCCGACCAAACTCGGAACGGTCAATTTCGACTACGACGAGAATGGCAATCTCGAGAATGACGGCACTCGCGTCCTGACCTGGGACAATGCCAACCGGCTCATAAAGGTGGTCAAGGGCACGGCCACGACCACCTTCGCCTACGGGCCGGATGGCGCGCGCGTCAAGAAATCTTCAGGACCGACCACCAGCGCCCCGACGACGGTCATTCTCTACGCCGGCGCCAATATCGAGATCGACGCCAGCGACGGCACGATCGCGGCCAGCGATTACACACGCTATCCGCATCCCGACATCAAAATTGTCGGCACGACAAAATTCTTCCTGCATCGCGACCATCTTTCGTCAGTGCGAGTCGTCACGGATGCGGCCGGCGCATCCGTCGAGTCGACGAACTACGCCGCCTATGGCGAGCAGTTCAACACCAGCTTCGCCACACGCAAGGGCTACATCAGCGAGCGCTTCGACGCCGAGACCGGACTGCTCTACCTCAATGCCCGTTACATGGACCCGGCATGGGGCCGGTTCATCTCCCCTGATACTCTAGACCCGACGTTGCTAGGAGTTGGCACCAACCGGTATGCGTATGCGCAGAACGATCCCATCAACAAGAGTGATCCGAACGGGCATGTAGTCGGACAACCGGACGGAGCCATTGTCGGGGCTGGAGTTGGTGGCTTTTTTGGTGGCCTCTTTGGCGGACTTTTTGGTGGAGCGGGGGGCGCGGCTGTAGGAGCACCTACAGGACCTGGCGCGATAGCAACAGCGGGTGCGGGTGCTACCCTGGGGGCCATAGAAGGGGCGGCGGCAGGTGCCGTTCTTGGTGCTGCGGTGGGGAGTCTATATGATGTAACGTTAGATTGGATGGCGGGCGGCGACGAAGACGAGACGCAGCGTCGCAACCCAGACCTGTCTGGAGTGGCCGCAACACCGCCAGATCCGTTTGAGAACCCGCCTCCCTCAAAGAAGGCGGATAAGGCGTATGGGAATTATCACCGTTCGGTCACCATCAACGGAAAGACCTACGACGTATGGGCAAACATCGAAGTAAACGGCCGCCACGCGACATTGAACAATTTCAGTGTGGAGGCTCGCAGGGCGACGATGTCCCTCGACAATGCAACTGCGGCACAGATTCGAAGCGAGGTGGCGAAGGATCTCAGCCAAAATTTTGACACTGCAACAGTCAATGCTATGCGAATATCGGGCGCAAACAAGGGTAGGTTCATGTCGTTCGACATCGACCTAAAAACGCTTGAGATGTCAAATTTCCGACACTGGAACGCAGGTCAATGATTTTCCGCGAAAAATTGCAAGCCAATCATCGCATGATATTCCAAATTCTTGTGCGATACTGCAATATGAAGCCGGATACGTTTATATATATCGCCCGGGATATGGGATATTCTCCTGGTATATGTGCAATTTTCATTCGAAATTACTACAACATGAGCGAATTTGATGCGAAAACCATGGCGTTTAACAGTCAGGCATGGGGCGAAGGGCGTAAGGTAAACGAACAGCTCCATGATAATTTGGAAAAATTCGTTGAACGCGGCCAAGTTGATCGGATTCCTTAAGAACTGACGCTATGCGACGTGCCGGTGGTGCGGATTGTTCAGCCGGCGGTCTTCGGCTTAAACCTTCGCACGATTACCTCAAACAGCATGTCCGCAATCCACATTGCGCAAACACCGATCAGGAACGCCGCGGCGTGAGTGCTGGCAACATCGTCAGGCGGCGTCGGAAGTCCGATCGACTTGATGTAGAGCAGCACAGGCACTGTGAGGTAGCCCGCCGCCAGAGCGCCGCAGATCGGCGACGCCAGCATCTCGCGCCATTTGAACCGGCGATGCGAGAGTGCCCGCAGGCGCCGCCGGCGAGGCCGGCAGCGAGCACCGTGCCCTTCAGGCCGAGCAGTTCGAGGAAATCGTTCATCGCGCCGGCTCCCGGTGCGTTACGCCTTGCGCCAGTTGGCGCGCAGCCACCACAGGGACATGGAGATGCCGAGCAGGCCACCGCCGAACGCCTCGACGTTAGCGGGCCGCGTCTTCGCTGATCGCAACCTGTTCGTAGCGGTCATCAAACGCTATCTAATGGGACCCGACGAGCGGGCGAGGGCGGAGCTTCGGGGAGCCTTGGCTGAGCGAAGCCAACAAGAACCCCAGGGCGTCGCCGATCGGGCAAGTGTGGCAAATCACGGCGATCATCATGCTGTGACGGGGGATACGTCCTCGGCCTGCGTGCTTACCCTCGCAATGGCCCAGGAAGCGCGCCGCCTCGTCGCTATGGACATCTGGGACAACGACTTCGATACTCGCCGCCCCTATGATAGCGTCCGAAAATCTCGACCCTCGACCGCGTTGCATGTGCTACTATGGGGCGAACTAGCCCTTCGGCAGCCTGAAAGAAGGTGTACTCCTTGCCCGATACGCAGGAAAGTGTCGGGATCGGGGCCAAATACCGAGACTAGAGAACGCGCGGTCACCAGCTTTCCAAAATGGCGAATATCAAGACGTCCCTGCCTCGACCAAGTCGGGACAATCTGAGGGCTACAGGCAGATCATCACGATTTTTGGCGAGCACGAAGCCGGAGCAAAGGCGGGCGATCTGACCCGTGAGCACGGCGACGCTGTATAGCTGGAAGGCGAAGTATGGCGGCATGGACGCGTCCGAGGCCAAGCGCCCGAAGGCCCTGGAGGACGAGAACGCGAAGCTGAGGAAGCTGCTCGCCGACCAGATGCTGGAAACCTCGGCGCTTCGCGAGCTTCTGTCAAAAAATGGTAGGGCCCGCCGCCAAGCGCGAAGCCGTCGCGCATCTGCAGGCCGTCATGGGCCTGTCGGAGCGTCGGGCCTTTTCCTTCGTCGGCGCCGATCGCAAGATGATCCGCTATCGGTCGTGCCGTCCGTCGGAGACGGCACTGCGCGGCCGGCTACGGGATCTTGCCAATGAGCGCCGCCGGTTTGGCTATCGGCGGTTGTTTGTCCTACTGCGGCGGGAAGGCGAGCCATCAGGGATCAACCGCATCTATCGGCTCGACCAGGAAGGAAGGACTGACGGTTCGCAAACGCCGGGCACGGCGGCGAGCGGTAGGCGCGCGAGCGCCGATCCTGGTCGAGGCGAGACCGAATGCGCGCTGGTCACTAGACTTCGTGCACGACCAGTTCGCCTGTGGGCGCCGTTTCCGCGTGCTCAACATCGTCGACGATGTGACGCGCGAATACCTGGCCGCCATCCCCGACACGTCGATCTCCGGTCGCCGCGTCGCCCGCGAGCTGAGCGATCTGATCAGCCGTCGCGGCAAGCCGGACATGATCGTTTCGGACCACGGCACCGAGTTCACCTCAAACGCCATCCTTGCCTGGTCGAAGGATCATCGTATCGAGTGGCACTACATCGCGCCGGGCAAGCCCATGCAGAATGGCTATGTCGAAAGCTTCAACGGCCGGATGCGTGATGAACTCCTGAACGAAAGCCTGTTCTTCGGCCTCGACCATGCTCGCAGCGCCATCGCCGAATGGAGACAGGACTTCAACAACGCGAGACCGCACTCCTCACTCGGATACCAGACCCCGGCGGCCTTCGCCGGAACCCTCGCCGCAACCGGCTACGACGCTTCGCTCGATAAGGGCTTCGCGTCTCCGCCGGTTGCAACCCGCGCCCTACGGCGTAACACAAACGGCTGAGGCTCTAATCGCTGCTGGATGAAAGTTCAGTGGCAGGTCACCCTCACCAGGCAACAGGACAGGATCGCCGCAAGCACCCGCTTTCACTGGTGGCCACGCATCAAGCAGCAGCCAACGATCAGGAAGTGATCAGGCGGAGGTGGTATTAGAGGCACATCATTCAATGGGCGGTACTGTATGAGAGGTCGTGCTTCATGAAAAGAAAGTGGCGGATAAGAAGCATAGCAGGATTGGATGGCCGTTCCGCATAAAGTTCAGTAAGATCAGTCGTCAGAACCGACTCGCCGAATTGCCACTCTACTTCTGTCTTTTCACCATATTTATTGGAGGCGTCGTACATTCGGTATGTCCAACCTGGCAAAACTTGCGTTGCCAGCTGAGCGGCAGCGGTTTCGCAGGTCGTATAGGGTGGCACGTCTGATTGATCCCCACTAATCAGAAACAGGTGCAAAATTTTGTCGAGTTGATGAGATCCACCCCAAAAATCTTCAAACAAGTCAATGAGAAACCTGAAATCGGTTGCGTCCGCAGCGTTTATCCCGCGCGAGGCGTTTAGTGTGGTCGTCTGGTTCATGTTGCTAATAGCCCTTTTTTGGGAATACGTTTCATTTGAGTCTCAACTACCCCGCAGGGGAACCAAGGGCGTATTTAGTCAGGAAGCGTCCTGGCAGGGATGAGGGGGCACCTCGAGCCAGTGACAAAGCTCGAGGTGACTACGATACGCGGAAAGACTATTGGGCGGAGGTTGACAACTCCGCCGCCCGCTCGTCCGCGATGCGCTGAATAGACCGCTTCGCCACGAGGAAGCTGTAAATCAGGGCAGTGGCGGGATAGCCGGATGGCTTCCGCATGATGTCGCTCCCGAAGTAGAGCGCCGGATGACCTTTGCAAGCCTCAGGCCATTCCTGCTCAAACTTGGGCCCGTACGATGGGTGCTGAAAGTCTGGCATGACCCAAACGTCATCGGCAACAGCACCCGACATGAGCTGCCACGTCCACCCTGGCAGGGCGCGATGGACCAATTCGACCGCGGCATCGATCGATGCGGTGTAGTAGGGAACTTGCGGGAGGTCGGCGTCTCCCACGAAGGTCCTGTGGAGAAGGACGTCAGTGCCGCGGTCGGGCTCGTACACTTCTTTGAGAAGCGACACAAGAAACTGGATATTTTCAGGGAAAAGCATTTATATTCTCTGCGTTATTACCACTCCTGATAGTTAGGTTGCTATCGATGGAAATCGTAGTAGCTACCAGCACTACGTCTATGGGACAAATGACGATTATGAGGCACGTGCTCTGTTAGGTGATGCCGTCGACGCAGTCGTTGGGCGACCTCGGCCATAAAATGCAACGATGTTAGGGGCCTGTCGGCGCAGTCATGCTGGCAACGCCAGGATTATCAGCTGGCGTTCCCGGATGTAGGCGATCACCGCGAAGGGGCCGTCCGACACAATCGCTGGCGCGGGACAGGCGAACGCCTCCTCAATACTCTGGCTGACGACCTATGTCAGTGGGCGTGCAATTCTCCGCAAGAGTGGACTTTGATAATGCCCTGATCCAACTACCTTGTGCCCGACGAGGCTGGGTAAGGCCCAGCTCGTCTTGCAAGGACCGGATGAACACGGCAATGACCTGAGAGTACGAGCGGTGGGCGTGGCGAATCCACTGCGGGTGAGACCGGCATGACATCATATTACCCCGAAATCTGAAAAATTTCTCGCAGCGTATGTGGCCCCATAGGCCGCGCGACCTCTTTCTCCGCTAAGAAAAGGGTGTACTCCTTGTGCAAACAGCCGGTGATCGCAACGTAAGCGGACTGCACGGCTCCGGCTAGAGAACGCGAGGCTGCGGTCATTCAAAATGTGCGGGCGGCGACGCGCGTTGCCGCCCGCCTTTTGCATCGACTTTGGGTGACATGGCTATGCCGGCCAGGCCCGCGGGCTGAAGCTTGTGGCGAGACGGCTTCCATAGAAGGCTCCGCGAGCGGAAACTTGCGGTTTCCACGGTAGCCGGATCAGCACACGTGTCAGCGACGACTGCCCCGGATGAGTGCTGTGCTCCCACTTGCCATCAAACGGCTCGGCGCGAAAGGACGACGCAATCGACCGATGCCCCATAGACATCGGTTTGCACGCCGATGAAAACCGACTGGGTCGCCAGTAAATGCGGTGCTCCCGCAGCACCAAGCTGCTTCTCAGGAACCTAGCATGAGCATTTTCGCTACTGAAGCACCTCTTTATTGGAAGGCCGGTCTTCCTGCGATCCCGCTGCTGCCGCGCCAGAAGCGTCCGGCAATCAATCGTTGGCAGCTTTACTGCGACACCTTCCCAACCGAGGAAGAGCGCCAAACGTGGATGGCGTCGCTGCCGGACGGCAACATCGGCCTGCCTATGGGTTCGGCGTCCGGCCTGGTCGCAATCGACATCGACACCGACGATGAAAAGGTCATTGAGGTGCTGGACCGCGTTCTGCCGAAGTCTCCGTGGAGGCGTGTCGGCAAAAAGGGCGAAGTGCGCATCTACCGCTACAATGACGAACGGACCACTCGTATCAAGGATGCCGACGGCGCAATGATTTGCGAGGTCCTTTCCAAGGGCACACAGTTCGTTCTGCCACCGTCCATCCACCCGGATACTGGCAGGCCCTATACCGCGAATGCCGAGCTGTATGAGGTCTACAAGTCTGCTCCGGCATTGCCCAAAAATGTCGAGATCGAGATCAGGGCAGCGTTGAGGTCGGTGGGGATTGAGGCGTCTACGGGCTCCAATGCCAAGATCGCGACGTTCGTCCCGGCTGGATCCCGCGACAACGCCATGACGTGGCATGCCGGACTTTTGGCGCGGGTGGTGTTGAAGGGTGAACGTTCCCTTCTTCAGGCTCTTGGAGAGATGGAGACGTGGGTCAACACCTACACAGAGCAGGTGGTGGGAGACGCGCTCTCGGTCGACAAGGCGCGCTCGAAGGTTGTCGAGTTCTTGAACAAGGACTTGGCCGGCGACACTAAGAACATCTTGCCTACGGGATGGGATGAAGGACTCTCCGATGAGGACAAGGAGCGGCTCGGGCTCGCGTTTACAGAGGATGATGAAGTTTGGACTGCGCAGCAGATCATCGCGGCGTTAGAACAGAAAGTACTGGCCGACGAAGACCCCTTATCGCCAGATCGCGAGGCAGCAAACACCGTAGCTCTGCAGCGGGTCGTGCGGTCACGCCTCTCCCCTGTGGGAGAGAGTATGGTCATCAATTACATGGTTGGGATGTCGGAAGGTGCGATACGGGTCGGTGACGCGCGTCGCCAGCTGAAGCAGATGCAATCCGAGGGAACCGAAGGCGACAATCACACCGAGATTGCCCAAGCAGCCTTAGAACATATCAGCCGGTTCGGAGAATTGCGTCATTACGCAGATCACTTCTGGCAATGGGGCGGCTCGCACTGGGAGCAGCGCCCAGACAGCCAAATTGTTAAGCTGGTGGCAGAGAAATACGGTAACCTCCCTACGTCGAAGAAGAACGCCGACTACAAAGGTGTCAAGGAGCTGATTGCAACATTTGCGTCCAAGGCCATTGAACCGCGCGCAGGCGTCAATTTCGTCAACGGGTTCTTGGGTGAAGACCTTGAGCTTTGCGACCACAACCCAGAATTTGGCATGACGTATACGCTGCCACTGCGTTACCTGCCAGAGACCGCGGGCGATTTTCCGCTGTTCTCCCAGCTGATGGTTGACGCATGGGGGAAGGATCCCGACTACGAGCAAAAGGTGATGGCTCTTCAGGAAGCGCTTGGGGCCACAATCATGCAGCGCGCTACAGCATTCCAACGGGCGATACTCCTTTTCGGAAAGCCCAACAGCGGCAAGTCCACGCTTTTGAAGGTCTTGAAGTCGCTGATCCCGGCGGGGGCCTCAGCTGCTATCCCGCCGGAGTCTTGGGCGGACAAATTCCTGCCTGCACAGATGTTTGGCAAGATCTTCAACTTTGCCGGCGAGCTGTCTGAAACCCAATTCATTCCGGGTAAGCAGTTCAAAGAGATCGTCACTGGCGAGGAGGTTACGGGGCAACACAAGAATGGTCAGCCCTTCAAGTTTTCACCGGTTGCTGCTCACTGGTTCTTGTCCAACCATATTCCGCGGACGAAGGATCCGTCAGATGGTTTCAACCGCCGCTGGTTAGTGCTGCCGTTTTCTCGTCGTTTGAATGACGCTCGTAAGCGGCCTGACTTCGACCGCGAGATTATCGCGTCAGACGCAGAAGCGATCGTTGCATGGGGAGTGGAGGGGTACCGGCGGTTGAGGGGTTCGAGCGACTATACGCTGCCGTCTTCACACACCGCATTCATCGGTGGCATGTCTTCGGCAAACAACAGCGTGAGGCATTTTCTCCAGCGTTGGGAGAATGTGGTGACCGGCGTTACTAAGACTACGTCCTCGACGTCGAGTGACGTCCTGTTTGCAGATTACTCGATGTTCGCCATGCGGCACATCAGTGAGCGGGCCGTCACGCAGCAAAAATTCGAAGAGATGATGGATGAGTTAGACGAGCCGTTTGACTTCGAGATCGTCCTTACCGACCGCGGGGGGAAAATTTACCGCGGGGTTGAACTGAAAAAGCCGGTGGCGAGGTAGTATTCAACACACCGTTGGGGGGCGCCGACGGATGGAAAAATTTCCATCTGGTGCCCCCCATCGTGTTCCTTATCACCATCTTTCGAGGGTGTATGGGACATAAGTTTTTCCTTACAGTTTAGAATAAAGGAATACTCTATTGGAAATTTTTCCCTCACCATCTGCCGACAAGCGGCGACGGCGCATTGTTTCGACCTCACCGGTCATCACGGCGGCACGGCGGAAAGTCGTCGACGAAATGGAAGCTCGGATACAAACCGGCATGTCCTTGTCCCTCGCTATTGAAACTCTCCTACATGAAGCGGACACCTACCAGCTTTCAGACGAACTGGTGTTGGCGATCCATCGCGCTCGCCAGCGCCCAGGAGTGATCCGCATATCGGCTCAGACTTTGCGCAATTGGTTCAACCAAACCAATCCACATTTCGAGGAGGACCGCTGGAGGATAGCAAACTTTCTGTCCAGCGCTGGATTTGACGACGGAACAATCGCCAAATTGTTCTCTGTGACCGAACGCACAATACGGAACTGGCGAGCCCGCAAGAACTATGTCCAATAGACTAATAGGACCATGTTTGAGCCTCTAGCGTGTATTGATGTCTATGGGATAGAGCGATCCAGCTTGAGATTAATATAGCCATCCATATTCCGGAAACCCTGAGATTTAGCCTCACTTCAACCTGAATGGATGGTAAGGAATCCTCTTTGCAAGTCCTTGATCTATAAATCAGCCAATATCTAATAGACATTTGACGTAGCGATCATTCCTGGGTGAGAGATCATATCTATATATGGCTAGAACCTCAAGGAGAATACGATGCAAGACGTTGCCCACTATGCTCAACTCGCCGATATTATGGAGACTTACGACTTCCCGTGGTTTGGGTTTGATTTATTATTGCACAAGCTGGTGGCGAAAAGCGACGACCTTTCTGCCGTTCCAGCCTACACCACCTGTCATGAGGCCGCAGGAGGCCTGATCTCAATGGCGTTGCCGGGCTGGAAGCATCGCTTCTTCCTGCTGGACAAGGAAGAAATTCTTCCGATCCCATCGCCCGGGCGCATCGCCAATAGGCTCTTGCTTGCTTGGTATAGCTCAGACGATTTCGATCCCGATGAATGCGAATATATTGAGGTCCACGTCGATGGCGACAGCATGTGGACGGTGGCAATGCTTAAGGGGATGTTGCTGCTGTTGGACCGCCTCGATTGTCAGGAACCCGTGACTGCCTAGCAGTTCGTAATGAGCGCAGCGGTCCGCCGACAGCCACACAGCGCTGTTTCGGCGGATTGCGATCTCGCGGGCGAGACCCCGGCGAGTTGCTCAATCATTGGAGACCTTCTGCTTCAGTGCTTCGCCGCAATCTGGTCGGACGAATTGGTGAACTGGCTGGACCGACTACGCAGCGTTTGGATCGCCCGGTTAGGTCTCCTCCTTAGATGCCAACGCCCTCCCGCCGAAAACCGATGTCCCGACTAGACTGGTTCGAAAATGGAAGCTCCCAACGTCAATCACGTTGGGCTCGTCAGTTCGGACAAAGGGCATCATTCTCGACGTTAGTGCCCGACGACCGTTTGAAGTGCGGAAGCTCAACGTCGTTGAGGGAGGCGAAATGGACCGAAGCCGATCAGGGCCCTATTGGTCGCTCGGCGCCTCTAGTCTCCGTGTGGACTGAGGCGCCGAGGCCTGTTTGCCCATCGCCTTAGGCCGGTGCCTGCTGGATGTCGACGTTGAACTCCCAGAACGGCATGATCCGGCTTGCTCGAATGATCGTGACACCTGCAGACCGAATGTCGTTGAGCAGTTGATTGTAGCGCGCGATGTGGGCGTAGGCGACAAAGAGCCCGCCTCGGAAGCCCAACTGTGCCTCGTCCAGCGCCTGCTTGAACCGACGGTACCAGAGTAGCTCGCGCCGGTCGTCGGGCAGTTTCGGGCCGTCGTCGCCCAGGGTTGTCCAGGAAACCTTGATGTTGGAAATGCCGTTCCAATCCGCGTGAACGCAAATCTCCGTCGCTTGCTCCTTCAGCACCTTCAGGTTTCCCGCATTGAACCCGAAATCGAAGCCTGGCCGCAGGAACCAGTTCAGACGGTCCGGAAGCTGCGGATCGATCGCTGCCAGCTTCAGATACTCGGTGGCGGTTGTGTTGGGGTCGAATAGGGTGATCAATGCTGGCCTCCGCGCGTCGCAGCCAGGTAACGATTGACGATGTGCAACTGCACCTCCGGCACCTGGATGCCGTTTTCCTGAAGCAGCTGCGCAGCCTGTTGAAGAACCTGGATGGTCGCCTGTGCAGCAGGGAGTTCATGGTCTTCGTGATGCAGGTCGAGTTCAGATGCCAGTTCCCGGCAAAGAGCGGTGATGCATTGGCTAGCCTTAGGCTCAAGGGTCATGGAGAAATCCTGGTAAGAGAGACATTGGACCGACTCGCCGTCGGTATGCCCCAGTTGTGGGGTATGGCCCATATGTGGGGCACATACGGCTTGATGCAATGGTTAGCCGATAATTTTTTCGAGGACTGGGAATGAAGGAAAAATCGCAGCTGGACCAGGAGTGGGAAAAGGTCGCTTCGGATATGCTCAGGTCAGAGTTGGAAGCGCATGGCCTCAACATGAATGATTTGAGGAAGAAGCTCGCGGATAATGGCTCTGACATTAGCCATAAGGCTGTGCGGTCGAAAATCGCTCGAGGTGGCTTTTCGGCAGGCTTTTTCCTCCAGTGTTTAGCCGCAATCGGCTCGAGCCGCGTCAAGCTCGACAAGGGCTGACGTCGCCAAAGTGTCAAGTATGACTGATCTTCAAGCAGGCCTGGATGTGTCGCTGGAACTGACGGCCTCTCACAGCCTCATCGACAATGAGGCGCCGATACCGCTTTGGCGCTGTACATGCTCCAGACGGGTGTTTTGGGGCATCTCGCGGCCGGGACCTTCTTCTAGCCATCGTCTCCGATTTCCCAGTCATTAGCGCCTCAGAAAAATTATCGAATAAACCTTGTTTTCAGGACGATGTGCTCCACATTCGGGGCATACCAACGATGAAGAATACACCCCTACCGCCTTGCATCTAGGAGCGCGATAAAACTCGATGCGTTCTTCGATACCGAGCGCGAGCCTCATCGTCAGGTCGCCAGTGGCTATGGGGTCTTCAAGACGGCAGGTAAACTGCCAAATGTATCATAGATGTTCTCGCTTTTGCCCTCCTCATTTGACCTCCGACACTCCACTTTGGCGACACGCACGCGACGGCGATCCGTTCGGCGTGACAACAGGGAGAAAGTTTTGGAACCACCACTCAGTGAGAGGCATGCGGCCCTGCGCCTAGGGGTGTCCGTCGACACGCTCCAGCGCATCAGAAAGCGGAACGAAATCAGCTACCGCAAGATTGGGGGTAGGGTCCGGTATACGCTGGCAGACCTCCGCGAATTTGTCGAAAGAACCAAGGTTGAAGCATGCGAAAAAAAGACGAGCGGTTCGGTGAACTCGCGGGGTACTACCTCACCAAGCGGGAGCGCTCGCCATTCTTTCACGCCACTTGGTTCGATCAGGCAACCCGGCAAACCAAGCGCGCATCTCTTGGCACAGAGGACCTTCGGGAAGCCGAAGTCCGTCTAGCAGAGTTCGTTGCGAAGAAAGCCCGTGTTTGCGACCAAGGACCCGGTGAGCCACAACTGGCGTCGGTGTTTATCCGCTATTGGCACGGTCATGTATGCCGAACCGGGCCTGATGGTCGCCTCATTCGAATTGCGAGCCATGAGCAGGCAAAATTTGCGCTCGCTCTTTGGACCGAGCACTGGGGTAGTGCGACGGTCGCGGACCTAACCATCGCTCGTCAAGAAGCGTTTGTCGAATGGTTGAAGTCGCGGGGTTCAAAAAACTCCTATGTGTCGCGGGTGCTTTCAGTAGGCCGAGCAGCAATCCGTTGGGCCCACAAGCGTCAAGAGATAGGTCACTCGCCCTACATCATCGACGTGCCCGATCGCAGTGATCAAGAGGAGAAGTTACGGCTGTCGAAGCCGGAGATACATCGGCTGCTGCTTACGGCGAAGGAGAAATGGCCGCACCTACACATTTTCAGCATGATCGCGCTAAACACCTTAGCGCGACCAGACGCTGTCTTGGACCTTTCTCCAGCACAGGTTGACCTTGATGAAAGGCGGATCGACCTGAACCCTCGAGGCCGCAAGCGGACAAAGAAGCAGCGACCCGTCGTGCCGATCACCGATACACTGCTTCCCTATCTTCAAGCCCGCGAGGTGGTTCGGTTTGTGACTTGGCACGGTGAGCCAATCGCAAGCGTAAAGAAAGGTTTCGCAACGCTGGTCAAGGCAGCAGGGCTTCCGGTCGAGGTAACCCCCTACTGCCTGAGGCACACAATGGCTACCGAACTCCGCAAGCGAGGTGTCGATCACTGGGAGGTTCAGGGTTTCCTCGGACATCGCATGCCGGGGGTGACTGAGCGCTACGCCAAATATTCCCCTGACTACCTCTCGGAGGGGCGTCAAGCGATTGATGACTACTTCACCGAATTGGCGCTCTCAGATCAGCCTCGTGTTATTGATTTGGGCGATTGCGTGCCACCTGCGTGCCACTCGTCAGAAACGAAAAAATCCGCCGAAGCGGATTTTTCAACGATTTCAACGGTTCGAATGGTGGGCGTGACAGGGATTGAACCTGTGACCCCTACGATGTCAACGTAGTGCTCTCCCGCTGAGCTACACGCCCATCCGAATGGGGCGCATACACCATTTTTGCTCCGGCGCGTCAATAGCGCCCGGTGCGGCTATTTTTGTTCAGCAGACGGTGTCGGTAGAGCGGCGAAACAGCGCCGAGGTGATGGGGCAAGCGACGGCAGGCGGGGGCAGCGCGCGCAAAATCGATCGTGGAGCGGTCGGATTCAGGCGGCCTGCAGCATCTTCTCGACCTCGTTGACGAGATCGCGCAGGTGAAAAGGTTTCGACAGGATTTTCGCGTCGCGCGGCGCCTTCGAATCAGGGTTGAGCGCGACGGCGGCGAAACCGGTGATGAACATCACTTTCAGGTCGGGGTCGATCTCGGTGGCGCGGCGCGCCAGCTCGATGCCGTCCATCTCCGGCATGACGATGTCGGTCAGAAGCAGCGAGAAGGGCTCCTCGCGCAGCCTTTCATAGGCGCTGGCGCCATTGTCGAAATCGCTGACGTCGTAGCCGGCGCGCTCCAGCGCCTTGACCAGAAAGCGGCGCATGTCGTGGTCGTCTTCGGCCAGAAGGATTCGTGCCATCGTGTCCCGTCCCAATCGGATCGTCGAGCCGCTGAGGGCGCCCGTTAACCATTTCTGTATATGAAGTGCGGGCGGTAAATATCAAGTGAATGCCGCCGCTTCGGCGACCTTGGGGAAGCTGGACACGCGGCCCGGCAAATGGCAGTTTCGGCTTCATGGCAGACAGCGTTCAGGGCCGGGAGCAGCTCCATTGACGGCGGCCGACGATTTTTCCGGCGTCGCGCCCTTCGAGATTCGCAGCAGCGCCGAACAGCGCGTCCCCTTCGTCTTCTCCTCGCCGCACAGCGGCCGCCACTATCCGCCGCGCTTCCTGGCGATGACCAGGCTCGACGCCACGGCGATCCGCCGCTCCGAGGACAGTTTTGTCGACGAGCTGTTCGCCGGCGCGGTGGCGCTCGGCGCGCCGTTGCTCGCCGCCAACTTCCCGCGCGCCTATCTCGACGTCAACCGCGAGCCGTGGGAACTCGACCCGCGCATGTTCCACGAGCCGGTGCCGTCCTTCGCCAACATCCGCTCGGCGCGCGTCGCCGGCGGGCTGGGCACCATCCCGAAACTGGTCGGCGAGGGGCTGGACATCTATCCCGCGCGGCTGCCGCTGGCGGAGGCGGTCGGGCGCATCGACGGCGTCTACAAACCCTACCACGAGACGCTGAAACGCCTGGTGATGCGGACGCACGGGCATTTCGGCTACGCGGTGCTGATCGATTGCCATTCCATGCCGGCCTCTATCCGCGTCGGCGACAACGGCGTGCGGCCGGATTTCATCGTCGGCGACCGCTTCGGCGCGTCGGCCTCGAGTAGCATGGTGGAGAGCATGATCGCGCTGCTGTCGGCGATGGGTTATACGGTCGCCCACAACAAACCCTATGCGGGCGGCTTCATCACCGAGCACTACGGACGGCCGGCGCGCGGCCTGCACGCCGTGCAGATCGAGATCAACCGCGGGCTCTACATGAACGAGCGTACGTTCCAGAAGTCCGCCGGGTTCGACGCGCTCGCCGACGACCTGACGCGGTTCGCCGCCGACCTGATGTCGCTGCCGGACCATTTTTTCGTCGGCCTGCCGCAGGCGGCGGAATAGGGCGCTCGCCATGCGGGATCGATCGCCCTCGCCGGGCCGTGTCGTTTGCACAGCGCAAAAAAAACCGCGCTGTTCGCACAACGCGGTCCAAGTCTAGGGAGGAAACGCCCAAGGAGGGCATGAACAGGAAACCCTGTTCAAATATGAGCATATTGTGCATCGCACAAATGTCAAGCGATCATGACGGAATTCTTAATTCAGAGTGATGTTTTGATCCCGAATGGCCGCTTTTGTGATATTTTTGCAACGAATCGCCTGACGCCTCCCAGAAAGGATTCTCCATCTTGACCGTTTCGGCAGATTTCCTGCGCACCATCGCGCGAGCCGCGGCGAAGGAGACGCTGCCGCGTTTCCGCAGCCAGGGCGCTGTCTCCAACAAACTGGCGGGCGGGTTCGACCCGGTGACGGAAGCCGACCAGGAGGCCGAGCGGGTTATCCGGGCGCTGATCCGGTCGCAATATCCGGACCACGGCATATTGGGCGAGGAGCACGGCGTCGAAAACGCCGACAGCCGCCACCGCTGGATCATCGATCCGATCGACGGCACGCGCGCCTTCATCTCCGGCATTCCGGTGTGGGGCACGCTGGTCGGCCTGACGGTCGACGGCAGGGCGGCGGCGGGGCTGATGTCGCAGCCTTTCATTGGCGAGCTTTTTTACGCCACCGGCTCCGGCGCCTTCTATGAGGGGCCGGGCGGCGAGCGGAAACTTTCGACCCGCAAGACAACCAAACTCGCCGACGCCATCCTGTTCACCACCACGCCGGCGCTGTTCAACACCGCGCCGATGCGGGCGAAATACGACCGCCTGGAAGGCAGCGTGCAACTGTCGCGCTATGGCACCGACTGCTACGCTTTCGCAATGGTGGCGGCGGGGCAGGTGGACATCGTCACCGACCCCGGCCTGAAATCCTACGACATCGCAGCACTTATCCCGATCATCGAGCAGGCTGGCGGGGTGGTCACCACTTTCGACGGCGGCCCGGCGGAAGGCGGCGGCGACATCATCGCCGCGGCGACGCCCGAATTGCATGCTGCGGCGCGGGCGGTTCTGGCGGGGTAGGGCGCGCGCGGGATGTCATTGTGAACCGGTATCGCGCTTTGAAGGAGCGTCGCGGTCCACCGTCCGCAATGTCCGTTGTCGCGCTTTGTCCCGTACCTGCTCGAAAACCTGCCGGCCGAGGCCTTGCGGGAGCATGCCGAATGTCCATTCGCCCTTCGCAACCGGACTGATACCGTGGGGAATACGACCTTTCTCCCACACAAGCCTATTCACCTGACCGGTCTTGATCCACGACGGGCCTTCATCGAGGCCGAGATGGTTTGCCACTGCCGCCGGCACCTTTACAGCGGTTTCGCCCTTACTGGGTGGCGTGTGTGTTATCGCGCAAAGCAGAACGTCTTTGGAGCCGCCAGGCCGTTCGGTCGAGGTCAGAATAATCGCACACGGCCTGTCTTTTCCGCTTTCGATGCCGGTGCGTTGTTCCTCCTTCCAGAGGAAATCATAACGTACAACAAGGCCTGGTTTCGGCTCGAGCGCCACGCGATTATTTCATCAGATGGTCAAGGTGCGGCGTCGGCTCGCCCTGATACCCCTTTTCGAGTTCGGCGAGGATGTCCTCGGGAAGCTCGTGTGCATAGAAAACCTGCCGCGTATCGAATGCCTTCAGCCGCTTGAATTCCTCCGCCGACATCAGGACGACGCTTTCGCGGCCATGGTGTGTGACCGAGATCGGCTCTTTCTGAGCCAAATCGCGGTAGCGTCCGAAATGGTTCTGTAGCTCGGCGGCTGTGATCGTGACCATCGGCAGCTCCTTTCCAATTATCTCAATAATAGCGAATTTCTCCATAATCCGCAAATTTTGTGTTTGGCCGAGTCCGGAGGGCAAGGGGCTGCGCCAGTGCTTTGTGGTATCGGCGGCGTGTCAGGCCGTCGCGGCGTTGGCCAACTCCGCGCCCGATCCCGGCACAAAAGCGTCGAAGGCGGCGAGCAACTGTTCGCGGTAAAGATCGGCCTCCTGAAGGATCTCGTGGCGGGAGCCGTCGATGGTGACCAGCGAGGCGGCCTTCAGCCGTTGCGAATAATCCTCGATGGCCTGGGTGGAGACGACCTCGTCGGCCCCGGCGGCGACGAACAGCGTGGGGATCTTGAAACCGGCGATGAAGGCAGGATCCTGCACCTTTTCCGACGCGATGCAGGCGGCGCGGACCCAGGAGACGGTCGGGCCGCCCAGCGCCAGCCCGGGATGGGTCAGGTAGAGCAGCGTGTTGCGCTGGAACCGCGCCTGGTCGGTGGTCAGCTTGTTGGTGGCGAACACCGGCGGTCCGGGCGGCCGCCTGCCGCCATAGGCATAGAGGCGTCGGATGCCGACCCAATAGAACAGGTTCATCAGCCGCTTGATGTTTTTGGTTGACAGGGGAAGCCCGCTGCCGCCGAGGAACGGGGCGACCAGCACCATGCGGCGCACCTTGCCGGCGAAGGACGGCGCGGCCATGAGCGCGATCAGCGAACCGGTCGAGTGCGCCAGCACGAAATAGGGGCCGGGGCAATTGCGCTGCACGATCTCGGCGAAGAAATGGCCGAGATCGGCGACATAGTCGTCGAAGCTGACGACGTGGCCGCGCATCGGGTCACGGATAAGCCGGTCGGAAGCGCCCTGGCCGCGCCAGTCCATGATCGCGGTGCCCAGGCCGCGTGCCGAAAGGTCGCGGATCGTCTCGAAATATTTCTCGATGCACTCGTTGCGGCCGCTGAGCAGGATCACCGTTCCCCGCGAGGGCGCCTCGTTCGGCGCGAAGCAGGCGTAGCGCAGGCGAAAACCGTCCGGCGTCCAAAAGAAGCCGCCGGAGGCGTCGTCCGGCGCGGAATTGCCGGGGATCTCGAAGAAGAAGTCCGTCATCGAAGCATGGCGTGCTCGCGCTGGGGCGACCTAGTCGCAAGGTAGGAGCTTATCGGGCAATTGCAAAAAAATCGTCCCGCCGCGGCCTGGACAGCCTGCCGGGCGGCGGCCGCGGTCTTCGGATGCTTACCCTGCGTGATCAAGGCGCCGGAGGATCGCGCGATAACGGCTGCACACGCCGGGATCTGCATAGTAGTCCACTTCCGCATCAACGATCTCGTCAAGGCTGAGTGCGGGATACTGTGCCTTGACTTTTGCCAGGGTGTCTTGCGCCTGGCTGATCTCGCCCAGTTCGCAATGGCAGACGACAAGACGAACGAGCGACCACCGCGGTACAACGGCCATTTTCGCGTAGCAGGCAGTTGCCTCGCGATATCGTCCAGCCGTCGTCAGCAGGATGCCGCGAAAGTCTTCATACCATCCCACGGCGTATGGGTCGCGGCGCTGGGCTTCGTTAATTTCAGCGAGCCCTTCCTCCGGCCTGTCCGTGTAATTGAGGAAAAGGGCACGGATGCTGAGAATGAAGGGGTCGTTCGGGTTCAGGGCAACCGCACGGTCGAGACTGATTTCAGCCTGCCTGAATTGGCGCAGGTACAAGAGAGCAAAGCCGGTCGCGAGATGGCCGTACACCTCGTCGGGGTCGAGCTCCAACGCGGTTTTTGCCATCTCCAGTGCGGAATGCAAGGGGCCGGGTTCATAGAAGATCCAGAAGAACTTGAGGGTCTCGACAACGCCGAGCATGGCGTGGGCAGCAGCAAACCGCGGATCGAGTTTTATCGCCTGGCGCAGAAACGGTTCCGCGTCGTGCGCGGCGTCATAGACGGCTGCCAGTTGCAGCGCCCGCAGGTAGAACTCGTAGGCCGACATGTTGTCGGTCGGCCGGGCCCTGGCGCGCGACGCGATCGCGGTTCTGGCCTGCCGGGCCAGGCGGGCTGCGATCATCCGGGTGATCTCGTCCTGGATCGCGAAAATGTCGTCGAGTTCCCGGTCGTAATGTTCGCCCCAGATATGCGCCGTCGAGGACGCATCGGTCAGTTGCACGCTGATGCGCACCCGGTTGCCGATCTTGCGCACGCTGCCTTCCACGACGTACTGGACGCCGAGTTTTCCCGCCACTTCGGCCAGGTCATGCGCCTTGCGAAACTGGAAGGAGGAGTTCCGCGCAATGACCAGGAACTCCTTGTACTTGCCGATCTCGGCGATGATGTCTTCGGTAATCCCGTCGCTGAAATAGTCCTGCTCCGGGTCGCCGCTCATGTTGTCGAAGGGAAGTATGGCGATGGAGGGTTTTTCGTCATGCGGGGCGGTCCGCTCCGGCAGGCCTGCCTTCCGGAGATTCCGCCGCAAATGTTCGAGGTAACCCGCATCGCCGTAAGGCGCGAGTTTCGCGTCGGTCCATTTCTCCAGCGTCGCGCCGCGGTCGAGTTCGAGCGCGCGATGAACTGATTTCCGAGCCTGCTGCTGGTTCCCGGCGGCGGCGAAGCTGGCGGCCTGATAGATACGTGTGAGGGCGCTCTCCAGCGAACGCAGGCCGGCAAAGGTGGCGATTGCCTTGTCATATTGGCGGGCGTCGAAATAGATCTGGCCCAGTTGGGAAGTGTACCATTCAAAGTGATACGGATTGAGGCGCATGGCCTTCAGTGCGTGCTCGATGCCCTCTTCCGCCCTGCCCGCATAGCTCAGGCAAAGCCCGTAATCGGTCATCGCCTCGGCGTCGTTGGGATTGCATTCGAGGGCCCTGCGGAAGGCCTCGAGCGCCACGCCATGATTCAATGTATACAAATGATAGTTGGCGAAAGCCCAATAGGACGAGGAATCGCCATCGTCGCAGGCAATTGCCTTCATCGCCCATTGGCGGGCCAGTTCCATCGAGGCGTCATAGTCGTCGGCCCAGCCGCAATAGGCTTCGACCAGGTGGCTCAACGCCATTTTGCTATAGGCCTTGGCGAGGCCGGGATCGCATTCGATTGCCCTGGCCAGATGCTCCCTGGCAGTGATCTCTCCTTCCTTGGTGAAACGGCAGGTATCGATGGCGCGCAGGAGATGGTCGAGGGCGGCGAAACTCTCGAGTCTGGCGGGCTTGTTTCGGTCACGCCAGGCCTTGCCGAGCCTGCCGCCATAGCCCGACGCAAGCGTGCCGATGATCGTTCCGGTGATTTCGTCCTGGACCGCGAAGATGTCCGTCAGGTACCGGTCATAGGTCTCGGTCCAAAGCTGCCGGTTGTCGGCTCCGTCGACAAGTTGGACCGAGACGCGGATGCGATCCCCGGCTTTCTGGACGCTTCCCTCCAGAATATAGCGAACCGAGAGTTCACGCGCCGCCTCGGCCGATGTCACCGGCCGGTTCCGGTAGGCCAGCGTCGACAACAGGTCGATGACGAACAACTCGTGAAAGCGCCCGAGGCTGGCGACGATGTTGAGCGCCAATCCTTCGCAAAAAATGTCCTGCGCCGCATCGCCGCTCAGATTGGCGAAGGGCAGGACGGCGATGGACGGTTTGGTTGGCGGCGAAGCCACATCTGCAACAGGCGCGGCCGCGACTGGCCTCGGTCCCACATATTTGTAGCCCCGGCCGTGCACGGTCATGATCATGCCGCCATCGAGCGCCTTGCGCAGCGTCGAAACGTGGACCTGGAGGGTGTTCTCCTCCACCACCAGGCCGGGCCAGACCGCATCGAAAAGTTCGGTCTTGCCGATCACCTCGTCCGGCTTATCCAGCAGCAAGGCAAGGATGTCGAAGGATCGCGCCGAAAGGTCCACCGGCCCCTTTGGCCCCAGCAGCCGCCGGTCGGCGCGCTTCAGGCGATAGCTGCCAAACTCCAGGTCCATTTGCCCAGAATCCATCCCTCGCAGGCACGATAACCCAAGACGGCTCGGAAGGCGAACTTCAGGGCTGTTCAGGACTCTTCAGGTCCGAGCCAAGGACCTGAATGGGAAGCGGTGTCATCCTCACCGTCACTGGAGGACATCATGACCGACATCTCCGCCGACGCCCCGATCACCGTCCGCCGCTCGGACCTGCAGCAACCAAGCATACCGATGCTCAGAATCGGAGCGTCGCTCGCCGCAATATCCGCCTTGCTCGGCGATGCATTGAAAATGGCCTACGTGGACCCCTACACCAGTCACCGGCCCCACATCGCCCCGGACGACGGGCTCGAAGGCCGGGATCCCGAATGGTGAGATGCTTCGCTCGCAGCGCTCGCGACTCACGGTCTGCCACCGCGCTGGCCCGAACCGCGGGCCTCGGCCACCTCCTTCGGACCCACAAGGGGAGGGGCGGCGCTGACCTTACTGCCAATCGCCAGCGCTGACGATTGGCGGCAAGGTCGATGCCCGCGTTATCTCCCCCCTTGCGGGGGAGAATGGATTTTCACGATCTTAGCCGAGCGGCCGAAGCCCGAAGGGCGAGGCGAAAAGCGAGGCTAAGTCGTAGAAAATCCAAGAGAGGGACATTGATCGCTTGAAGACGGGGGCGAACTTTCCCCTTCGCCTTGGGTGACCGCTGTCAGCATCTGTCAGGATTATTTTCCCAAGACTTATCCCCCTCCCTCCCGACTGGAGCGATAATCTCCGTTGCCTGTGCTGAAAGGAGGCGGCGGCGATGGAGAGAGGTCCGGCGATCGACAAGAACTGGGAGGCGCTGAAGCGCTTGCTGGCCATGCTTGTCGGCATGGCCGAACTGGGTCTTGGTGGGCTGGGTGCTGGGGGACAGTTTACTTTCTTTCGGCAGGAAGGCCGCAGCAGTCCAGACGTCGCGCAAGCCGAAAAAAGTAAACTGTCCCCGGCACTTAACGCGGCACTCTCCCTGCCGCGCCATCTCTACCGCGCCATCCTCAAACTGCTGCGTCCGGCCGAATCCGCGGCGCGGCGCCTGATCATCGCGGCGGCGCGTGGGATCGTCGTGACCCTGCCGCCGTTTCGCCAGCGAAAACCGAAGCCCGCGATCCGGCGGGGGCCGCGCGCTTTCATGCCGGTCGGCCCGAAGAAGCGTCCAAAACCCGCCTTGCGCGCATCGAGCCTGTCGCTGCTCGATCCGCTGAAAAATCCGCTCCGCGTCCGCCGCCGCTATGTACCCGCGCACGCCTTGCCGCGCATCAGGTCGCTCGCTGACGACTCGCCATATCGCCCCTTGCCTGCCTCGCCATCGCCCGACGATCCGATCAATGCATCGCGGCTGGTTTTGCGGCTGGAAGCACTGGCCGCAGCACTCGACGATCTGCCCGGCCAGGCACGACGTTTTGCCCGTTGGAGGGCGCGCCACGACGCAGCACTTGCGCGGGATAGGGAAGCCCGCACCGCGGTCGCGCAAAACCAGCAACCCCGCGAGGCGGTCCGCTTCCGGCGCATCTCGCCGCTGCGGCGCGGGCGTCCGCCCGGCGGGCGGCTGTCGCGCTACGACCCCACCGCCATCCATCCGCGCAACGTTCGCGAGGTCGACGAAATTTTGGCGCACGCCCATGCGCTGGCCGTCTACGCGCTGGAAACTCCCGATACGTCGTGACGGCGTCCTTGTCGGACGACACAAGCGAAGGAACGACGGCCAGCGCGGATTTTTCCGCGGACTGGCGAGAAACACGCGCGTCTGCGAAATGCGGTAAGCAATGGGAGCGGGCCGGAAGCCGCTTTCCGCGAACCTCCGGCCCTTTGCGATCCGGGCGGAAGGGACGTTACGCCCGGTTCGGCTCGTCGGCGTTGCGCCGAGACGCACCGCTTTCCGATGCAGGCGCAATCTAGCGTGGCCTGCCTGAACAACGGCCGAAGGCGCGGTTCATTCCCGGTTCATGAATCTCGCGGCGAAATGCCTTGAAACGCCGTTTTTGCCTCCCCAAATGAACGGTGCGGCCGCCAGAACGGGGCCGCTGATCGCCGCGAAGGGCCAAACGGGCTTCGCACGGATCAAACGCCAAACTTGTTGCTCGACAGGAGAACAGACACATGCGTCACGTTGATTTTTCCCCCCTCTATCGCTCGACCGTCGGTTTCGACCGGCTCTTCACCATGCTGGACTCGCTCGGCCAGCCCGAGAGCGCCTCGCCCAGCTACCCGCCCTACAACATCGAGCGGACCGGTGAGGATTCCTACCGTATCTCCATGGCGGTCGCCGGCTTCTCCGACAGCGAGATCGACATCCAGTCGCACCGCAACGTGCTCAGCGTGAAGGGCGAGCGCAAGGAAGAGGGCAATGGCGAAGGCAGCGAAGTGATCTATCGCGGCATTGCCGCCCGCTCGTTCGAGCGACGCTTCCAGCTTGCCGACCACGTCGAGGTCACGGGTGCCGTCCTCAAGAACGGCCTTCTGCACATCGAGCTGAAGCGCAACGTTCCCGAGGAGCTGAAGCCGCGCAAGATCGCGATCACCAACACCTCGGCGAAAGCCAAGCAGATCGAGGCGAATGCCGTCAACTAAGACCGGCATCGCATCCTCCCGCGAGCGGCGCCTTCGGGCGCCGCTTTGCGTTTGCGGCTTCAGGAAATCAACGCGGCGAAACGGCCGACATCGTCGTGTGTGGTGGCGAAGCTGGTGACCAGCCGGCACAAGGTTTCGTCCGGGGCGATCGGATCGGCGAAGTTTTGCGGCGGGCGCCAGTCGTAGAAGGAGGCGCCGGCGGCCAACGCGCTCGCCATCGTCTCCTTTTTCATGATCGAAAACACTTCGTTGGCCTGCGGCTCCCAGGCAAGCCGCGCATTCGTGGAGTTCCGGAACACATCCGCCAGCCGAGCAGCCATCGCATTGGCGTGCGCGGCCGTCTCAAGCCAAAGTCCGCCGGCGAAATAGGCGTCGAACTGCGCGGCGATGAACCGCGATTTCGAGAAGAGCTGAGCCGCCCGCTTGCGGATGAACGACAACTCTTCAGCCTTCGATCTATCGAACAGCACCACCGCCTCGGCGCACCAGCAGCCGTTCTTGGTGCCGCCGAAGGAAAGAATATCGACGCCGCGCTTCCAGGTCATCTCGGCCGGCGTGGTGTTCAGCGAGACCAGCGCGTTGGCGAAGCGGGCGCCGTCCATGTGCAGCGGCAGGCCGTATTTCTTGGCGACGGCCGACAGCGCCGAAATGTCGTCCAGCGAATAGACGGTTCCAACCTCGGTCGCCTGGGTCATGGTGACGGCGATCGGCCGGCCGGAATGCACGACGTGCGGCACGAAGCGGCCGATGGCGCGGTCGAGGTTTTCCGTGGTCATCCGGCCCGTCGGCCCGTCCACCGCGAACAGCCGCGAGCCGCCGGAAAAATACTCCGGCGCGCCGCACTCGTCGTCCATCACATGCGCCTCGCGGTGGCAGAACGAAATGCCGCCCGGCCGGTTGAACAGGGTCAGCGACAGCGAATTCGCCGCCGTGCCTGTGCCGACGAAGAACACTTCGACCTCGCGCTCGAAGATCTCGTTGAATTTTTCGGCCACCTGTTTGTCCAGAACGCCGTTGCCGTAGGCGGCGTCGTAGCCGGCTGCATGGCGCGCGAGGTTTTCGGCCACCTTGGGATGGGCGCCGGCCCAGTTGTCGGAAGAGAAGTGCATGAAGGGGTCCATCGGGCTTGTCGGGCGGAAGCGGCGACAAGACCGGATCTGACGGTCGGCATCAAGAGCCAGCAAGGCTTATCGCACCGCCAGAACCCTCGGCGGCTGCGACCGGAAGTTGCGTGAGCGGCAAGCCTTGCGACAGATTATTTCGTGTCTCGCCCCGATTGTTTTCGATTCGGTCTTGTGTGGTTCCGTGATTTCTGCCATAACAAATTTAGGACAGCAGTGCTGTCTTATTTATCCGCGCAGTGGCCGCCGGATCGAGCGTTGAAAACGCCTCGTTTCCGGCCAGTTCTGTGAGATGCGTCCGCATGCCGGATTGACAGAGGTCTGGCCTACGGATGCTATCCAGAGCCGGCCGCCAGCGGTGAATTTCGAGACGAACGCCCGTACCTGCCTTCGCGGTGCCCTCCGGCGGCGCGGCAGGCAGGGAGCCGGAACGAACGGAGGCTGACCATGACGGACATGACATCTTCGACGCGCGCGCTTGTTGCTGCCGCTACGACGAATGCGGCCGCCGTCAAACGCGCCACCGAAAACGGCCTCTACGATCCGCGCAACGAGCACGACGCCTGCGGCGTCGGCTTCATCGCGCAGATGAAGGGCGTGAAGTCACACCAGATCGTCAAGGACGGGCTGTTCATGCTCGAGAACCTGACGCATCGCGGCGCCGTTGGAGCTGATCCGCTGATGGGTGATGGCGCCGGCGTGCTGGTGCAGATTCCCGACCGCTTCTTCCGCGAGGAGATGGCCAGGCAGGGGATAGAGCTGCCGCCGCCCGGACAGTATGGCGTCGGCCACTGGTTCATGCCGCAGGACGCGGCGATGCGCGAGCATATCAACGAGATCATCCGTGAGGCGGCGCAGTCGGAAGGCCTGCCGCTGATCGGTTTTCGCGACGTGCCGGTCGACAATGCGTCGCTTTCGAAGGCGCCCGACATTGCGGCGGCCGAGCCGTTCCACCGGCAAGTGTTCATCGGCCGCACGCCCGACATCGACAATGACGAGGAGTACGAGGCGCGGCTCTATCTGCTGCGCAAGGTGATTTCCGGCCGCATCTATGCCGAGAACAACAACAGGGACATCGGCGCCTATTGCGTGTCGCTGTCGGCGCGCACCATCGTCTACAAGGGCATGTTCCTGGCCTACCAGGTCGGCGCCTATTACAAGGACCTGAAGGACCCGCGCTTCGAGACGGCGCTGATCCTCGTCCACCAGCGTTTCTCGACCAACACGTTCCCGTCGTGGAAGCTGGCGCACCCTTATCGCATGGTTGCCCACAACGGTGAGATCAACACCGTGCGCGGCAACAACAACTGGATGGCGGCGCGCCAGGCGTCGGTCGACAGCGAACTGTTCGGCAACAACATCTCAAAGCTGTGGCCGATTTCCTATGAAGGGCAGTCGGACACCGCCTGCTTCGACAATGCGCTCGAGTTCCTGTTCCAGGGTGGCTACACGCTGGCGCATGCGATGATGATGCTGATCCCGGAAGCCTGGGCCGGCAACAAGTCGATGCCGGCCGACCGCAAGGCTTTCTACGAGTACCATGCCGCGCTGATGGAGCCGTGGGACGGGCCGGCGGCGGTTGCCTTCACCGATGGCCGCCAGATCGGGGCGACGCTCGACCGCAACGGGCTGCGGCCGGCGCGCTACATGGTGACCGACGACGACCGGGTGATCCTGGCGTCCGAGGCCGGCGCGTTGCCGGTGGAGGAGAAGCATATCGTCCAGAAGTGGCGCCTGCAGCCGGGCAAGATGCTGCTGATCGACCTCGCCAGGGGACGCATCATCTCCGACGACGAGATCAAGGCGGAGATCGCCGGCAGGCATCCTTACAAGGAATGGCTGGGGCGCACCCAGTTGATCCTAGAGGAGTTGAAGCCGGTCGAGCCGCGCGCGCTGCGCAAGGACGTGACACTGCTCGATCGCCAGCAGGCATTCGGCTACACCCAGGAGGACACCAAGCTGCTGATGTCGCCGATGGCGACGACCGGTCAGGAAGCGGTGGGCTCGATGGGCACCGACACGCCGATCTCGGCGATGTCGGACAAGTCGAAGATGCTCTACACCTACTTCAAGCAGAACTTCGCGCAGGTCACCAACCCGCCGATCGATCCGATCCGCGAGGAACTGGTGATGAGCCTGGTGTCGTTCATCGGGCCGCGGCCGAACATTCTTGATCTGGTCGGCACATCGCGCCGCAAGCGGCTGGAGGTTCGCCAACCGATCCTGACCAATGGCGATTTGGAGAAAATCCGTTCGATCGGGCACACCGAAGACAGTTTCGACACCAAGACGATCGACGTCACCTATGCCGCCTCGGAAGGCGCAACCGGCATGCGCGGCGCGATCGAACGGCTGTGCGAGCGCGCCGAGGCGGCCGTCGCCGGGCGCTACAACATCATCGTGCTCTCCGACCGGCAGGTCGGGCCGGACCGCATCGCCATTCCGGCACTGCTGGCGACAGCCGCTGTCCACCATCACCTGGTGCGCAAGGGACTGCGCACCTCCGTCGGCCTCGTCGTCGAGTCCGGCGAGCCGCGCGAGGTGCATCATTTCTGCTGCCTTGCCGGCTATGGCGCCGAGGCGATCAATCCGTATCTCGCCTTCGATACCCTGCTCGACATGCACAAGCGCGGCGAGATGCCGAAGGAGGTCGATCCCTACGAGATCGTCTCGCGCTACATCAAGTCGATCGGCAAGGGCATCCTGAAGGTCATGTCCAAGATGGGCATCTCGACCTACCAGTCCTATTGCGGCGCGCAGATCTTCGACGCGATCGGGCTGAAGAGCGATTTCGTCGAGCAATATTTCACCGGCACGGCCTCGCTGATCGAGGGCGTCGGGCTGGACGAGGTCGCGGCCGAGACGGTCAGCCGCCATGCCGACGCCTTCGGCGACGATCCGGTGCTGCGCACTGCGCTCGAAGTCGGCGGTGAATACCTGTTCCGCATGCGCGGCGAGGCGCATGTCTGGTCGCCTGACGCCGTGGCATCGCTGCAGCATGCCGTGCGCCAAGGTTCGTGGGAGACCTTCAAGGAATTCTCCGCGCAGATCGACAGCGAGGCGGCACGGGCGAAGTCGATCCGCGGCCTGTTCAAGATCAGGCTGGCGGAGGGGTCGGGCCGCAAGAAGGTACCGCTCGACGACGTCATGCCGGCGGCCGACATCGTCAGGCGCTTTTCCACCGGTGCGATGTCCTTCGGCTCGATTTCGCGGGAGGCGCATTCGACGCTGGCGCGCGCCATGAACAGGATCGGCGGCAAGTCGAACACCGGCGAAGGCGGCGAGGAGCCGGACCGCTACCTGCCGCTGCCAGGCGGCGGGGCCAACCCCGAACGCTCGGCCATCAAGCAGGTCGCGTCGGGCCGCTTCGGCGTGACGGCGGAGTATCTTGTCAACTCCGACATGATGCAGATCAAGGTCGCGCAGGGCGCCAAGCCCGGCGAAGGCGGGCAGTTGCCCGGCCATAAGGTCGACGCCACCATCGCCAAGACCCGGCATTCGACGCCGGGCGTCGGCCTGATCTCGCCGCCGCCGCACCACGACATCTATTCGATCGAGGATCTGGCGCAACTGATCTTCGACCTGAAGAACGTCAACCCTGCGGCCGACGTGTCGGTCAAGCTGGTTTCGGAAGTCGGCGTCGGCACGGTCGCGGCCGGCGTCGCCAAGGCGCGCGCCGATCACATCACCATCGCCGGCTATGACGGCGGCACCGGCGCCTCGCCACTGACGTCGCTGAAGCACGCCGGCTCGCCGTGGGAGATGGGGCTTGCCGAGACGCACCAGACGCTGGTGCTGAACGGACTGCGTTCGCGCGTGGCGCTGCAGGTCGACGGCGGCCTACGCACCGGTCGCGACGTGATCATCGGTGCGCTGCTCGGCGCCGACGAGTTCGGCTTCTCGACGGCGCCGCTGATCGCCGCCGGCTGCATCATGATGCGCAAGTGCCATCTCAACACCTGCCCGGTCGGCGTGGCGACGCAGGACCCGGTGCTGCGCAAGCGCTTCAAGGGCACGCCGGAGCACGTCATCAACTATTTCTTCTACGTCGCGGAAGAGGTGCGCGAACTGCTTGCCGAAATGGGCTTCACCCATCTCGACCAGATCGTCGGCGCTTCCGACCTCCTGGAGAAGCGGGACGTCATCGATCATTGGAAGTCCAGGGGGCTCGATTTCAGCCGCATGTTCTTCAAGCCGGACGCGCCGGCGGAGGCCACGCACTGGACCGAGCGCCAGAAGCATCCGATCGACGACGTGCTCGACCGCAAGCTGATCGAGCTTGCCCGTCCCGCTTTGGAGAGCAAGATCCCGGTGAAGATCGAGATGCCGATCCGCAACGTCGACCGCTCGGCGGGCGCCATGCTGGCCGGCGAAGTCGCCAAGCGTTTCCGCCACAAGGGGCTGAAGGATGATACGATCTCGGTGAAGCTTACAGGTACGGCGGGCCAGTCGTTCGGCGCGTTCCTGGCTCGCGGCATATCGATCGAACTCGTTGGCGACGGCAACGACTATGTCGGCAAGGGCCTGTCGGGCGGGCGCATCGTCATCCGGCCGCCGGAGGACGCCCGTATCGTCGCAGAAGACTCCATCATCGTCGGCAACACCGTGCTCTACGGCGCTATCGAGGGCGAATGCTACTTCCGCGGCGTCGCTGGCGAGCGTTTCGCCGTGCGCAACTCGGGCGCCGCCGCGGTTGTCGAAGGCGTCGGCGACCATGGCTGCGAATACATGACCGGCGGCGTGGTCGTGGTGATCGGCAAGACCGGCCGCAACTTCGCGGCGGGCATGTCGGGCGGCGTCGCCTATGTGCTCGACGAGGAGGGCGACTTCGCCAACCGCTGCAACATGGCGATGGTCGAACTGGAGCCCGTTCCCGAAGAAGACGACATGCTGGAGAAGCTGCACCATCATGGTGGCGACATCGCCCACAAGGGCCGGGTCGACGTGTCGGGCGACATGACCAAGCACGACGAGGAACGGCTGGTGCAACTGATCTCGAACCATGCGCACTACACCGGCTCGACCCGCGCCAAGACGATCCTGGAAGACTGGGCGACCTACCGGCCGAAATTCCGGAAGGTCATGCCGGTCGAGTATCGCCGCGCCCTGATCGAGATGGAGCGTATGCGGATGAGCTTGGCGGCGGAGTGATTTCCTGAAACCAAGCATCCGTGATATGACGCGTCATATCACGGATGCAGGAGGCTAAACATGGAAGCTGCCAGAGAAAAGGAAGCCAGCGTCTTTCGCAACGGCCGCAGCCAAGCGGTTCGCATTCCTAAGGAGTTTGAGTTCGACACCGAGAAGGTACTGATCTCTCGGGACGAGGATGGGACGGTGCATCTTCGGCCGAAACCCCTGAAGAAGTCATTGGTTGACGTGTTGGATTGGCTTGCACAGCAACCACCGTTTGACGAGAAAATGCCAGAAATAGAAGATTTTCCTCCAGAACCAATCGATCTGGACGACAAGGGATGAGGTATCTCCTTGACACGAACATCATCTCGGATGTCATCGATCAGCCAACTGGGCTAGCGGCGGCGAGGATCAGGCAGGAGGTGCGCCGCGCGGCCATCGTGACAAGCATCCTTGTTGTGTCGGAACTGCGCTATGGCTACACCAAGATTTCGTCAAAACGGCTCAAGGCGGCGTACGAAATATTCTTCGAGAATATCGCCATTGAAAGTTGGGAGACGCCGTTCGACTACGTCTATGCAGACATGAGAAGCGCACTTGAGGAGAAGGGCAGGCCGATCGGGGCGATGGATATGCTCATCGCTGCGCACGCTCTTGCGACCGATGCGACGGTCGTCACGGCAAATGTCAGGCATTTTTCACAAGTGCCGAATTTGAAGATCGAAAACTGGAAGAACTGAGATCTGATGCATGCGGTTCGCAAGCCGACGCACACGATGATTGAACTGGGTATTTGAATTTCATGGGCAAGGTAACTGGTTTTCTCGAGATCGACCGGCAGGTGCATAAGTACCAGCCGGCTTCCGACCGCATCCGGCATTTCAAGGAATTCACGCTGCCGATGTCGGACAAGGAGGTCGAGAAACAGGCCGCGCGCTGCATGGATTGCGGCGTGCCGTTCTGCCATGGCCCGACCGGCTGCCCGATCCACAACCAGATCCCGGACTGGAACGACCTCGTCTACAATGGCGATTGGGAGAACGCGATCCGCAACCTCCATTCGACCAACAATTTCCCGGAGTTCACCGGGCGCATCTGCCCGGCGCCGTGCGAGGAGGCATGCACCCTCAATCTCGAGGACATCCCCGTCGCCATCAAGACGGTCGAGCAGGCGCTGGCCGACAAGGCCTACGAACTCGGCATGGTCCGGCCGCAGCCCCCCGAGAAGAAGAACGGCAAGAGCGTTGCCGTGATCGGCTCCGGTCCAGCCGGCATGGCCGCCGCCCAGCAGCTTGCCCGCGTCGGACACGATGTCCATCTCTACGAGCGCGAGTCGAAGCCGGGTGGGCTGATGCGCTTCGGCATTCCGGACTTCAAGATGGAAAAACACTTCATCGACCGTCGCGTCGAGCAGATGCAGGGCGAAGGGGTCACCTTCCATTGCGGCGTCAATGTCGGCGTCGACAAGACAGTCGACGAACTGCTGGCAAGCCACGATGCCGTGCTCTATTGCGGCGGCTCCGAAACACCGCGCCCCGCCGGCATTCCGGGCGCCGAGTTCGAAGGCGTGCACGACGCGATGCCGTATCTGGTGCAGCAGAACAAGCGCGTCGGCCACGAGGACATTGATTCGGTCGCATGGCCGTCGGCGCCGATCCTCGCGGGCGGCAAGCACGTCGTGGTCGTCGGCGGTGGCGACACCGCGTCCGACTGTGTGGGCACCGCGTTCCGCCAAGGGGCGGTCAGGGTGACGCAGCTCGACATCCGCCCGCAGCCGCCCGAGAAGGAGAACAAGCTCGCCGTGTGGCCCTATTGGGCGACCAAGATGCGTACGTCCTCCTCGCAGGCCGAGGGCGCCGAGCGCGAGTTCCAGGTTGCGACACTGGAGTTCATCGGCGAGGACGGCGCGCTGACCGGCGTAAAATGTTGCGAGGTGGACAAGAAGCGGCGGCCGATCGCCGGCTCGGAATTCGTCATTCGTGCCGACCTCGCCTTCATCGCCATCGGCTTCGCCGGCCCGTTCGCGCACGGCGTGCTGAAGGAACTCGACGGACGGCTGCAGGTGATCAAGGACACGCGACGCTCCACCAACATCGCCGCCAACGACAAGGACTACCGCACCAGCGTCGACAGGCTCTACGCCGCCGGCGACGTGCGGCGGGGTCAGTCATTGGTCGTCTGGGCCATCCGCGAGGGCCGGCAGGCGGCGCGCGCAATCGACGAAGCTCTGATGGGTTCGTCGGTGCTGCCGCGCTGAAAAGGACGCGGAAGATACCGTCAGTCGGCGGCGCCGACGCCTTGTTTAGCGCTCGCTGGATCTGGCGTCGCCGGCGGCGAGGAGGCGGGAGCTGTTGCGGCCAACGGCGGCCACGAAAAATCGTCTGCCCGGCCGATCACCCTTGCGGGCGCCGTGGCGGTCGTCGACACGGAGCCGGTGGACGGGCGTGCAGGAGATTGCACGATTGCCGCCCCCAAAAGCTCGCCGCCGCCATCCAGCGCAGGATCGTCGAGGGCTATCGGCAGAGTGCGGTCCGTCTGGGCCGGCCGATCCGGCTTGGCGGATGCCACGGGCACGCCGGCGCCGCCCGGGGATGCGCCGCCTGTTCCGAGCCGCTGCTTGAGCATTTTCTCCACGTAGAAGGCAAGCTTCCGTTTGCCCGCCGCCGTCAGGTTGACGCCGTCGCCACTGCGCAGACGCACGGTCTGGCCGGTTATGTCCGCGCCGGTCGTCGAGAAGGCTCCGTTCTCGTCCACGAAACCTTCCCACACGTCGACGAATTCGGCGCCGACATCGGCCGCCACGCGGCGGTAGATCTCGTTGAGCGCCAGCATGTCGGACGAGGATCGCGGCGACTTGAACGGCGGCGCGCCGACCCAGATCAGCGGCACGCCGCTTCCGGAAAGCGCGCTGGCGAAGCTGGCTGCGCGGGCGGAATATTCCCGCGTCCAGGCATCCGACCGCAATGTCGCGCTGGTCTGGCCGATGCGCATCGGCTGGCGGTCATTGGCGCCGATCATCACGATCGCCACGGCTGGCTTCTCGGCCTCGACGACGGCCGATATCTCGCCCGGCCAGTCGAAATGATCCTCGCGCACGAAACCTGACGAGCCGTTGGAACGATCGGCGATTCGTATCCCCGATTCGGCCGCGAACAGCATGTCGAGGCCTTCGGCGAGGCCGGACCCGATGAAATCTCCGACCACGAGCACGGTTCTGGCGTCCGGCTGCTTGGGAAGGATCGCTACTTCGGGTCGCTCGTCGCGCGGCTCGGCGGATTTCCGCTGCGCAGGGCTCTTCTTACGCGGCCGCGGCGTGGCGGCTGGAGGCGATGGGTCCCGCGGCAGGAGCCGCTGCGGCTTGCGAGGCGCAAACAGGTCACGCAGCGACCAGGGCCGCGAACTCTCTTGGGCGAAGGCGACCGCCGACACCCCGGCGACGGTCAGGGAAACGGCTGCGAGCAAGACCGGCAGCAAATGCCGGCCTGACGTCAAGCGTCGCCTGCCCCGCACAAATCCTCCATACTCCTAGTTCTGCCGCAAGGTCTTCAGCACCTCAAGGCTGGGATGGCCGTCGGCTTCCATGCCGGCCTTCAACTGGAACGCCTTGATGGCCGAACGGGAACCCTCGCCGATCTTGCCGTCCGCCTTGCCGTCATAATAGCCGTGCGCCATCAGGCGCTGCTGCAACTCCTGCTTCTCGGCGAAGCTCAGCTTGGTGAAGGGCCGCTTCCAGTCCTGCGCGAGGTCGCCATAGCCGGCGATCTGGTCCGCCAGAAGGCCGACGGCAAGCGCATATTTGTCGGCGTTGTTGTAGCGTTTGAGCACGTAAAAATTCTTCGTCATCAGGAAGGCCGGGCCGCCGCGCCCGTCTGGCACCTTGAGTTCCGCCTTGTCGCCGCCGTTGCGGAACGCCTTCCCGCTCGGCCTCTCGACGCCGAGAGCAGCCCATTTCGATAGCGACATCGAGCCCTTGGGGAATTTCGTGCCTGCCGGGAGCGCGACCTCGTATCCCCAGGTCTTGCCGGCCTGCCAGCCGTTCTTCTTGAGCAGATTGGCGGCGGTAGCCAGCGCATCGGGAACCGAATTCCAGATGTCGCGGTGGCCGTTGCCGTCCATGTCGACGGCGTAGGCCTGGTAGGAGGTCGGGATGAACTGCGTGTGGCCCATCGCGCCGGCCCAGGAGCCGGTGAGATGGCTTTCGTCGATGTCCCCGGACTGCAGGATTTTCAGCGCAGCGATCAACTGGGTGCGCGCGAATTTCGCCCGCCGCTTGTCGGCGTAGGCAAGTGTCGCCAGCGAACGCACCACGTTGCGCATCACCTTGTCGTTCTTGAGAATCTCGCCGTAGTTCGATTCCATCGACCAGATGGCGAGCACGATGTTGCGGTCGACGCCGTAGCGCGCCTCGATCTTGTCGAGCCAGGGTTTCCATTTCTTTGCCATGGCGCGGCCCACGGCCACCGACTGTTCGTGCACCCGGTTGTCGAAATAGTCCCACACCGGAGCGGTGAACTCCGGCTGGAAGCGCGCCTTCTCGATCACCTCGGGATCGGCGGCTCTTATGCCGCGAAACGCACGGTCGTAGGTCGCGCCGGTAACGCCGCTCTGAATGGCGGTGGCGCGGAAGCCCGCGACCCAGCGTTCAAAGCCGGCATCGGCAAAGGCCGGGCCGGACCAGGCGACGATTGCGATCGACAGGCCAGCAAATGCCGCGACGGCCAAGCGTCTTGCGGTGTTGCGAACGAGCATGTTTACCTCCAGTCCGATATACTGAAGACACATTCATCGCCAAAGGCGGTTAGCAATCCGTTTACCATGGAGCCGGCCGGAACCAAAATTCATGAAATCGATTGTTGGCAGCGTACCGCCCCGCCTTGTGCGGGAACTAATCTTCAATTCGGGCATGACAATGACTTTCGAGCTCATTGCGGCCACCAAGGGTGAACGGATATTCTAGGGTATGAAACGAGTCAGAAAAGCAGTCTTCCCCGTCGCCGGGCTTGGAACCCGCTTCCTTCCAGCCACCAAATCGATCCCGAAGGAGATGTTGACGGTCGTCGACCGGCCGGTCATCCAGTATGTGGTCGACGAGGCGCGTGAAGCCGGCATCGAGCACTTCATCTTCGTCACCGGCCGCAACAAGGGGGTCATCGAGGACCATTTCGACCTGCAGTTCGAACTCAACGAAACGCTTGCCCATCGCGGCAAGATCGAACAGCTCGACTACCTCAAGAAACTGCAGCCTGGACCGGGCCAGACCAGCTTTACCCGTCAGCAGGTGCCGCTCGGCCTCGGTCATGCCGTCTGGTGCGCGCGGGACATCGTCGGCGACGAGCCCTTCGCACTGCTGCTTCCCGACATGATCATGCAGTCGGAAAAGAGCTGCCTGAAGGACATGGTCGAGCTCTACGCCGAAACCGGCAGCAACATCATCGGTGTGCAGGAGTGCGACCCCGCGGAAGCGCACAAATACGGCATCGTCGGCCGAGGCAAGGACATCCACAACGGCTTCGAGATCACCCAGATGGTCGAGAAGCCCAGGCAGGGAACCGCGCCGTCGAACCTTTTCATCAACGGCCGCTACATTTTGCAGCCGGAGATATTCGAGGTGCTCGCCAGCCAGGAGCGTGGCGCCGGCAACGAGATCCAGCTCACCGACGCCATGCTGAAGCTGGAGAAGCGCCAGCCCTTCTTCGGCTATCACTATCGCGGCAGCACTTATGATTGCGGCTCTCCGGAGGGTTTTGTCGAAGCCAACATCGCTTTCGCACTCGGCCGTCCGGAGATGCGCAGCGGCGTGCTCGCCATGCTGGAGCGCCTGATCGCCGATCTCGACAGGGATCAGACGGTAAAGGCCGCCGAATAGGCGGCCCGGCGCCACGTCAGCGCTGCACCTTGAGCCCCAGGAACACGCTGTTGGCCTTGAAGTCGCGGCCCTCGATGTTGCTTTTCTGGCTTTCGTGGCGGAGCCGGCCGGTTATGCCGGCGTAGCGGTTCAGCCACCAGGTCGCGCCGAGTTCGGCGTTATAGAGAAGGTCGTGGCCGTCCTGTCCGGTATAGTCGCGGTAACCGATACCAAGTTCCGCGTTCGCTGTCAGATTGGCGCGCACCTGCCGCTCGATGCCGACTCGCACCACGTGCAGCAGCGATCCGCTCTCGTCCGCGGTCGTCGTGCCCTCCACGGTGGTGGCAGCCTCGATATCCACGGTCGTTTCCCGCTCCGGCGACCAGGTGAGCAGGGCGTTGAGGGTTGGCCCTTCGATAGGCTCAAGGCGATCGTCCTCGAATTGCTCGCGGATCCAGCCGCCGGATATTTCTCCGGTGAGTTTCTCGCTAAGGTCGAGTTCGACGCCTGCGCGGGCGCCGATACGGTCGGAGGACCTGCGGAAGCCGCTGGCGTCGACTTCCTCCTGGTAGAAGTTGTGGCCCGCCTCGATTTCGGCGAAGGGCGTGACGGCGGGTGATATTTCGTAGCCGCCGCGCAGCAAAACTGCCACCAGCGTCGAGTTGCGATCCTCTTGCGAGAGGACCGTGCCGTCCGAAAGGTCGGCATCGCCGTAAGCGTCATACTCCACCCGGCCGGTTATGCCGAAACGCGCCTTGCCGACGTCCTTCTCGAGACCGAGGCTCCCGGTGAAAGTCTGGTGGATCGGATCCTCGACGGTGTCGGCGATGATCACCGGCGAGGCCGCGGTCTCCGGCGCGCGCTCGTAGCCCAGGGTCGCGCGGGCGCGAAGCTCTTCGGTGATGTCGAGGTTCAGCGCGGCCAGTCCGCCTGCCCGGATTTCGCTGATCTCATAGCCGGAGAGCGTCTTTCGGAAGGTGCCGTAGGCATCCAGCGAGGCGGAATGCTGGGTCCAGTCCGAAATGGCGTTCAGCCGCAGCGTCGTTTGCGACAGTACCGCCTCTCTTCCCTCAACGCTGTAATCGGCATTCGAGGTGACAGTCACGCCCTGCTCGATGGTGGGACGCAGGATGAAGGTGCCGACCCGGATGCCCAGAGGGGCGTAAGGGTCTTCCTCCGGCTGCCGCGGATCGAGAGCCTCGATCGCTTCCGCGCGTTGTCCATCATCGGGAACGCCGATTCGCACTGCCGGCCCCACGGCTTCGGTCCGGACAGTGCCGGTCGTTTCTTGCCGGGGTATCTGGGCCGGCTCGCCGCTGCCCGCGGCGCGGGTGTTTTGACGTGGGGCCGCCGGCTGCTCCCGCCCTTCGCGTGCCGCCCTGCGTTCGCGCGCCGTCGTCGGCGGGCGGGCACTCGGGACCGGGACATCGCCGAAACCCGCCGAGTTCCCGTTGTCCTGGGGGAAAAGCGTGCCCGGCGGGTTGGCCGTGTCAGTCGGTTCGTCGGGAACCGCGCCCGGACTGACAGGCACATAGGCCGGCGCGGCCTGGGTTTCGGAGGAGGCCGGCGTGCCTCCCGTCGTCACCGGATCGGTGGCGTCGGCTTCGAGCCGCATGCCGCCGCGCAAGCCGCCCGCATCCTGTGCGAATGCAACCGGCGTGAACGCCAAGGCACTCGCCGACGCAAGCAGAAGGCAGACCGCCTTTGCGCGCAGGCTTTGGCTTGGCTGAAGGCGGACCCGCGGCATGAAATTCCAATGGTTCGGCGACGCCTGCGCGTCATGCTTACCGAACCGTAAATGGCGATGGTTAACGTTGGGTTGAGGATGTCCGGGCGGGTTTGTCGCCTTCTTTGGCGGTGGACAGCGCGGCGCCAAAGCGCTAAGCGCTTCACTCATGGCTCTCGCTTCCGTGAAGATTCGACCCGATCGCTCCTCCTCGATCGCGTCCGCACTGAGAACAGTTTCAATCGAGCAGGCAGGCATGGCCGCGCTGGTCGAGGCGCTCAACAACGGCCTGTCCGAACCCTTCGCCCATGCCGTCGAGCTGATCTCCGGTATTGGCGGACGCGTGATCATGACCGGCGTTGGCAAGAGCGGCCATATAGGCTCGAAGATCGCCGCTACGATGGCGTCGACCGGGACGCCTGCCTTCTTCGTGCATCCCGCCGAAGCCAATCACGGCGATCTCGGCATGATCGCCAGTGATGACGCCATCATCGCCATGTCATGGTCCGGTGAAACGACCGAACTCAAGGGCATCATCGCTTATTCCCGCCGCTTCGCGATCCCGCTGATCGCGATCACCTCCGGCGCAAAATCCGCGTTGGCGCGCGCGGCGGACGTCGTCATCTGCCTGCCGAAGACGCCGGAAGCCTGCCCGCACGGGCTGGCGCCGACAACCTCGACGCTGCAGCAACTGGTCATCGGCGACGCGCTGGCAATCGCGCTCCTGGAAATGCGCGGCTTCACGCCGGATCACTTCCGTACCTTCCATCCGGGCGGACAGCTCGGCGCCAGCCTGACCAAGATCAGCGACATCATGCACACCGGCGACGAGATACCGACGATCGAGGTCGGCGCCGGCATGAGGGAAGCCATCGTCGCAATATCGAGCAAACGATTCGGCTGCGTCGTCGTGGTCGACGCCGGGGGAGGTCTCGCCGGCATCATCACGGATGGCGATCTGCGCCGCAAGATCGGCGAGGACCTGCCGTCGAAGACGGTTGAGCAGGTGATGACGCGCAATCCCAAATGGATCGAGCCGGACGAACTGGCGGCGACAGCGATGCAGCGCATCCAGACGGCCTCGATCACCGGGCTGATCGTGTTGGAAAACAACAAGGTGGTCGGTTTCGTCCACCTCCACGATCTGCTCAAGATCGGCGTCGCCTGAGTAGGCGCCTGTTACGCGGCGACCACCACCAGTTCCAGATCGTTCACCGAGACGACCTTGACGCGCGCGCCGGCCGGCAGGTCAGGCCCGGAAACACGCCACATAGTGTCGCCGAGCTGGATGCGGCCATAACCCTCGCGGATCGGTTCGCTCAGCATCGCGGTGCGGCCGACGAGCTGCTCGCCGCGGCGGTTGAGCAAGGGCTGGTCGCTTTCGGTCTTGCGGCCGCCCATTAGCTTGTAGCCGGCGTAAGCGGCAACCAGCGACAGCGCGAGGAAGGCGACCACCTGCACCTGCCAGCCCCAGAAGGCGGCATCCCAAAGGGCAAGCGAGATCGCCCCGACGACCAGCGCGGCAAGGCCGATCCACAGCAGGTAGAAGCCGGGCGTAACGATCTCGATGGCCAGCAGCGCCAGCCCCAGCACCATCCAGTTCCACGGACCCAGCTCGCCGATCAGCCACTCGATCATCGGAAGCGCTCCTCAGTTCTGTTCCGGCGTGCGCGTCACCGGCGGACGGGACGGGGACCGCGGCGCGGGGCCGCCGCCGTCGGGATTGAACGCCTCGCGGGCGATCGCGCCTATGCCGCCGAGCGTGCCGATCAGCGACGACGCCTCCAATGGCATCAACACGACCTTGCTGTTGCCGGCCGAGGCGATCTTGGCCAGCGCCTCGGTGTATTTCTGGGCGACGAAGTAGTTGATCGCCTGCAGGTCGCCCTGGGCGATGGCTTCCGATACCACCTGCGTGGCGCGGGCCTCGGCTTCGGCCGCGCGCTCGCGCGCCTCGGCGTCGCGGAAGGCGGCTTCCTTGCGGCCTTCCGCTTCCAGCACCTGCGCCTGCTTCAGGCCCTCGGCTTCGAGGATCTGGGCGCGCTTGTTGCGCTCGGCCATCATCTGGCGGGCCATGGATTCGACGAGGTTCGCCGGCGGATTGATGTCCTTGATCTCGACCCGGGTGACCTTGATGCCCCAGACATGTGCCGCCTCGTCGACTATGCGCAGCAGGCGTTCGTTGATGGCGTCGCGGTTGGAAAGCAGTTCGTCGAGGTCCATGGAACCCATGACCGAGCGGATGTTGGTCATGGTGAGATTCAGGATGGCGTTCTGCAGGTTGGAGACCTGATAGGCGGCCTGGGCGGCATTCAGCACCTGGTAGAAGGCGACGCCGTCGACGGCGACGATGGCGTTGTCGCGGGTGATGACCTCCTGGGTGGGGACATCAAGCACCTGCTCCATCATGTTCAGCTTGGCGCCGATGCGGTCGATGAAGGGGATGATGAGATTGAGGCCGGGGGTCAGCGTCTTGGTGTAACGGCCAAAACGCTCGACCGTATAGTTGTAACCTTGCCCGACGGTCTTGATGCCCATGAAAAGGATGAGCAGGACCAGGATCACAAGAGCCGGGATGACGATGTCGAAGCCGGTAAAATTCATGCAATTCCCCTCCGATTGCCGACCTCGCAGCGGAGAATCCGCCCGGTCCCGCACGAATCACTTAAGTTCGGCGCGGCAACTATACAATCGGGTGATGGCGAAGCACTTGTGAAGGCCTTCAGCCAGGAAGGGCAAAAAGGTCCGTATCCGAATCCTCCCCGCCGGCAAGTGCCGTCGCGATCAGCTCGGAGGCGATCTGCGAGTAGGTGATGCCGTTGCCGCCATAACCCATGACAGCGAAGAGCCGCGGATTTCGCGGGACTCGGCCGATGAAGGGCAGGCCGGTGGAGGTCGTTCCGAAAGCTCCGGCCCAGGCGAATTCCGGCGTGAAATCCGCTTGTGGGAACAATTTCAGGAGCTTGTCCGAAATCCTCCGGGATTTTGCGCCGATCAGACTGTCGCGGCGGTCTTCGGACTGGAAATCCTCGTCCTCCCCGCCGCAAATGACGCGGCCGTCGGGTGTCGTGCGCGCGTACAAATAGGGGTCCGACGCTTCCCAAATCAGTGCCTTTTCCGGCCAGATCGAACGCGGCTGCGGACGCGTGGCGATGGCGTAGGTCGAGACGATCTGGTGGTGGGCCCTCGGCACCACGTCCATCAGTTCGTAGCCGGTTGCCAGAACGGCATGCTGAGCAAGGACAACGGGACCGCCCTCGGTGGCGACGCGGACGCGATCAACATCGGTTTCGATGGCCGTCGCCTCGGCTGGAGCGTAGAGCCTCGCGCCGTTCGCGCGCGCCCTGAGCAGCAGGCCGGCGGTGAGCTTGCGCGGATCGAGCGCCATGTTGCCGTGACTGAGCAGCGCCGAGCGGCCTTCGATGCCAAACCGTTCCTTCAGGGCGGCGGGTGGCAGATAGAGGCTGCGCAGGCCGGCGGCGGCGCGAGCGGCGCCTTCTTTGCGCATGTCGGAGGGCGAGAGGACGTCGCCGTCCAGATAGAGCGAGGGGCGGAGGACAAGGTTGCATCTTATGCCGAGGTCGGCGATGCGGGCATGGAGGTTCGCGACTGCGAGCTTTGACCGCCGGCAGCCGCGTTCGGCCTTTTCGCGGCCGATCCGGCGGGAGAGCAGCGAGAGCGGCATGTCGATCTCGTGTTGCACGAGCGCGGTGTTGGCCGCAGTCGATCCATGGCCGGGACCGCGCCGGTCGATCAGGACGACATCATGGCTGGCGGCGGACAGGGCTTCGGCGATCATCGCGCCGCTGATGCCCATGCCGATTACGACCACTTCGGTCTTGATGTCGCGAATGAGCCTGCGGACAGGAACGCGTGGCGCGCGGTAGGCGGACCAGACCGGACGTCCGGTGTGAAGGTCAAGCTGGCGTTGCATGAAACCCCGGTGGAAAGGTTGACCCGGTCTTAACGGACCAGTGCCAACAGCGTTCCGCGTGCAGTGGAAGGCAGACTCAGATCCAGCCGGACAGTTCGCGACGGATCATCGCCTGGATCACCGCCATGCCTTCGGGAGAATCGTTGAGGCAGGGGATATGGGAAAAGTTCTGACCGCCGGCATGGCGGAAAATCTCGGCGGCTTCGACCGCGATCTCCTCCAGCGTCTCGATGCAGTCGGCGGAGAATCCCGGATTGACGACGGCGATGGATCTTATTCCGTCGCGTGCCAGCTTCTCGACGGTCTTGTCGGTGTAGGGCTGCAGCCATTCCTGCGCGCCGAAACGCGACTGGAAGGTGGTGGTCAGCTTTTCCTCGCCCCATCCGAGTCTTTCGCGCAGCAACCTTGTGGTTTCGAGGCAGTGGCTGCGATACGGGTCGCCCTTGTCGGAATAGGGTTTCGGGATGCCGTGGTAGGAGGCGAGCACGATCTCCGGCTCGAACGGCAGAGTTTTCAGATGCTCCTCGATGGAGCGGGCGAGCGCGTCGATATAGACCGGCTCGGCATAATAGGGCGGGACGCTGCGCACCGCCGGAGCGTCGCGCATCTTCGCCAGCGCGGAAAACAGCTTATCGTTGGCGGTCGCCGTCGTCGTCGCCGAATATTGCGGATAGAGCGGGAAGGTGAGGATGCGGTCGCAGCCCTGCGCAGCCAGCCGTTCCGCGACGCTCCTGATCGACGGGCTGCCGTAACGCATCGCCCAGTCGACGACGATCCTGTCGTCGCCGGCAAAGCCGGCCGCCAGCCTTTCGCCCTGGGCGCGGGTAATGGTGCGCAGCGGCGATTCATTCTTCTCGCGGTTCCAGATCTTCGCGTAGTTGGCGCCGGATTTTCGCGGGCGGGTAGTCAGCACCGCGCCGTAGAGGATCGGGTACCAGATAAAGCGTGGCAGCTCGATGACGCGCGGATCGGACAGGAACTCGCGCAGGTAACGCCACATCGGCCAGAAATCGGTGCCGTCCGGGGTGCCGAGATTGACCAGCATCACGCCGATCTTCGGCTGGCTGGTGGGCGGCCAAGGACTGCTCGTCTCGCTGCTTGCTGCAGTCGCCTCGCGGGTGGTGGTGGCTGAAGTCATTCGGCTGTGCTCCCCGGCTTTACCTAACCCGAAAAGCCGGGAATTCAATGCAGCGTCCTGCCGCACATGAAAACGGCCCGGCGAAGGCCGGGCCGATCTTGTCTCAAGCTTGCCGCGTTAGTTTGCGGGCGGGATCTTCAGGGTCGCCCCGACTGGAATAGAGCGCGGCTTGTAGGGATTGGCGTCGCCGATCAGGTGCCATTTGGCGCCGTCGCCATACACCTTTTCGGCGATATCCCAATAATTGTCGCCGACGGCCACGACATGGCTGGTTTCCGCCGCAGCGGCAGCGGCCGGCGCGCTCTCGGCGGGAGCTGCGGCTGTCGCCGGCGCAGCCGTTTCCGCGGGCGTGGTAGCGGCAGGCTGATCGGCCGCGGGTTCGCCCGTGGAGGGCGGTGTGCCGGCTATGTCGCCAGATGCCGCCGGCAATTCCGGCAAGGCTACGTCCGGCGCCGGCGTAGCCGTCGCGGGAGCTGCTTCCGCCGGGGCTGGCTGCGCGGGTGCAGTTGCAGCGGGCGCGGGTTCCGTGGCCGGCTGCGCTTGCGCCGTCTGGGCCGGAGCGTCCGCCGAGACATCAGTGATGCGGCCGTCGAGATAGGGTGTGTAGGGCCGGTGCGCGGCGAGATAGTCAGCTACGACCTGCTCAAGGCCGGGGCCGTAGTCATAGGCGTTCTTGGCGTCGGTGGCGAAGACCTTGTAGCCGTCGCCGCCCTGGCGCACGTAGTTGTTGGTGGCGACGATATAGTCCTTGTTCGGATCGATCGGCGCCCACGCACCGTTCTCCATCACCTCGACCGTCTTGACGCGGCTACCGGCCGGCGCGGCCTTGTCGAAGGCATATTTCAGGCCGGCCACCTGCGGGAAGCGGCCGGCGCCTTCCTCGATCTGGCCGAGGCCGCTTTCCAGCGCTGCGGTGATGTCCTTGCCGGGAAGCTGGAAGGTGGCGAGCGTGTTCTGGAAAGGCAGCACGGTGAGCACGTCGCCCATGGTCACGATGCCCTGGTCGATGGAGGCACGCAGGCCGCCGCCATTCTGGAAGACGATCTGCACGCCCTGGCCCTTGACGCGGTCGAGGATGGCGTCGGCAACAAGATTGCCCATCTCGCATTCGCGGGCGCGGCAGGACTTTCGGTCGCCGTCGATCGGCTTGGTGGTCTCGGAGACCTCCCTGGCCTTCAATTCCTCGATCGGTGCGCCGAGTTCCTTGACGCGGGCGAGCACGCCTTCGTCCGGCTTGACGGTGGAATCGAGGAAGATCGGGTTTCCGGAGGCCTCCTTGACGATGCCGTTGTCGTCGAACACGACCTTGAATTCGCCGAGATATTTCGAATAGGACGCCGCCTGGGTGACCGGCACCTTGTAGCCGTCCGGGTTGTCGATCATCGTCGGGTAGGGCCCCTCGGCCTTTGCGTCGGTATTCGACAGCAGCGAGTGCGAGTGCCCGCCGACCACGATGTCGACGCCCGGGATTTTTGCGATCATCTCCTTGTCTCTGGGATAGCCGACATGGGTCAGCGCGATGATCTTGTTGACGCCTTGCGCCTTCAGCTTCTCGACCTCTGCGGTGATGTTCTGGACGTCGTCGGCAATCGTGATGTTTGGGCCGGGCGAGGCGATGTCGGGCGTGTCGTTGGTGACGGCGCCGACGATGCCGATCTTCTCGCCGCCGACCTCCAGCACGATCGAAGGCTTGATGCGGTCGCCGACCTTCGACTGGGCATTGGGGTGCACGTTTGCGGACAGCACCGGGAACTGGATCTTTTCGAGGAACGGCACCAGCGCGTCCTCGCCGTCGTCGAACTCGTGGTTGCCGACGGTCATGGCGTCGAACTTCATCTGGTTGAGGAACTCGGCCTCAACCGCACCCTTGTAGGTGGTGTAGAACAGCGAGCCCTGGAAATTGTCGCCGCCGTTCAGCAAGAGCACGTTCTGGCCGTTGAGCTTGTCGCGCTCCTGGGCGATCGCCGTGACCAGCCGGGCCGCGCCGCCGATGCACTCGTTCTTCGTTTCCTCCTCGGCAGAGCAGGTCGATTCGTATTTGTTGTTCGACTCGATGCGGCTGTGCCAGTCGTTGATGTGGAGGATGTTGAGCGTGTAGTCGGCAAAGGAAGCGCTGACGGACAGTGCAAGCGTCGACGCCGACAGGGCGGCGAGTGCGGCGAGTTTCTTCATCTTTGTCTCCCGGATACGACCAGTCGCACGCCCTTAGCGCGCCCCCCTTGCCGCTTTCTTACACGGCGGATGAACGGCATGTTTTCACCGGCAATCGGCGGATGCAAGCGGAATCGGGGCTCCGCGCGAGGCGGCCCGTGGCTGTTGCAGGAAAGCCCCGGCGTGCCGGTCCGCCGTTGCGGCGCAACTGCTATTTGGCGTAGTCGCGCTCGTCGGAAATCACCTTGCCGTCATTGGGCAAAGTGCCGGGTTCGGCGACCGCCACGCTGCCGCCGAGACGGGTCGTCTCGCGCAGTGCGGAAGCGATGGCGCCGGCGTCGAGCGTCTGACCCGGTTTCGGCTCGACATGCAGCGTCATCAAATCCATCTCGCCGTCGCGAGTGACCACGAGACGGGCGCGGGCAATGCCGGGATGGCGGCGCGTCACCTCGGCGACCTGCGCGGGGTCGACGAACATGCCCTTCACCTTGGTGCGCTGGTCGGCGCGGCCCATCCAGCCGCGGATGCGGGTGTTGGTGCGGCCACAGGGCGACGGGCCGGCGAGGACGGCGGAAAGGTCGCCGGTGCCGAGACGGACGAGCGGGTAGGCGGGGTTGAAGCCGGTGACCACGATCTCGCCGACCTCACCTTCTGGCACGGGATCGCCGGTGCCGGGCCGGACGATCTCGACGATGACGTGCTCGTTGACGACCATGCCGGGGTTCGGCGTGCCCTCCGGCCCCGCCGTCTCGTAGGCGATGACGCCGAACTCGGCGGTAGCGTAGCACTGCATGACCGAGACGCCGCGCGACAGATATTCGGCGCGCAGCGACGGGAACAGCGCGCCGGCAGTGACCAGCGCCTTGCGGAACGAGGACAGGTCCTTGCCCATCTCCGCCGCCCGGTCGAGCAGGACCTTCAGAAAATCCGGCGTGCCGCAATAGGTCGTGGGTTTCAAGCTGGCGGCCGCTTCGACCTGCAGGTCGGTGCCGCCGACGCCGGCGGGGAACACGGTGCAGCCTAGGGCGCGGGCGCCTGCGTCGAGCAGAAAGCCGCCAGGGGTCATGTGGTGGCTGAAGGTGTTATGGACGACATCGCCCGCACGGATGCCGGCCGCGAAGAAGGCGCGCGCCGTGGCATGCGCAGCCTCCCTCCGATCGTCCTCCGGCACCCATATCGGACCGGGCGACTGGAAGACACGCTGGCCGGCAAGCGTTGCCGGGTCGGCGAGGCCGCCGAACGGCGGATGTTCGGCCTGGAGCGCCATGATGTCGGATTTGCGCAGCACCGGCAGTTTTGCCAGCGCCGCCCGGTCGGTCACGCCTGCGGGATCGATACCGCCGAGTCGCTGGGCAAAGGCAGGCATGGTTCGGGCCGCCCCAGCGAGAAAGGCCGGGAGGGCGGAAAAAAGCGCCTCTTCGCGTTGCGCATGAGAGCGCGTTTCCAGATCGTCGAAGAATTCCGCCATGACCGTCCTCCCGATCGGGCGTGTTATCGCAGCGCGCCGATCCGGCCCGCAGATCGGCCAGGGCAATCAGCGCGGACGGACAGCGGGGATGGAAGGGTCCATCGGCGTCAGGCCGCGGCGCCGCCGCGCCGGGTCAGAACGAATTGCTGGCCGGCCGAGCTGGTGCAGTTCAACTGGCTGGCAGCGACGAGATTGCAGTTGACGTTGGTGGTGGTCTTGCGGATCAGCGACACGACGGTGATCTCGACCGAATTGCCGTTCACCTTGTAGCTGCCGTCGGCGAGCTTGTTGCCGGTGTCGAGAGCGGTGGTGGTGAAAACGCCTCCCGACAGTCTTGATACCGCGACGCCGTCGCTGCTCAGCCAGTCGCCCTCGACCGCCGACACGGCCGCGCCCGGCCCGGAAGGACCGCCGCTGACGCAGCCCGCGATTCCGGCAGCCAGGATTGCGATGGCGCCCGCATGGATAAGCCTGCGCGTTTCGATCATCGTTGCGAATCCTCTCCTTGCTCCGTCAAAAAGCAATCGCCCGAATTCCGGGCGATTGCAAGTTCAACGGGCGACGTGTGGAAGTCCCGTCAGCGCACGAGGATGTTGCGGAATTGCCAGGGGTCCTTCTCGTCGATGTCCTCGGGGAACAGGCCGGGACGGCCGTCGAGTGGCGTCCAGTCGGTGTAATAGCCCTCGACCGGTCCGAGATACTGCGACTGGACTTCGAGGCAGCGGCGATAATCCATCTCGTCGGTTTCGACGATGCCAGCCTGCGGATTGTCCAGCGCCCAGACCATGCCGGCCAGCACCGCCGAGGTGACCTGCAGGCCGGTGGCGTTCTGGTAGGGGGCGAGTTTTCGCGCCTCCTCCAGCGTCAGTTGCGAGCCGTACCAATAGGCGTTCTTCTTGTGGCCGTAGAGCAGCACGCCGAGTTCGTCCGAGCCGTCGACCAGTTCGGTCTCGTCGAGCACGTGCTGGACGGGCTGCGCCTTGCCGGCGGCGCCGAACATCTCGTCCAGCGACAGCATCGCGTCGTTGCAAGGATGATAGGCGTAGTGGCAGGTCGGGCGGAAGGTCACTTCGCCATGCTTGTCGCGCACCGTGAAAAAATCGGCGATCGAGATCGCCTCGTTGTGAGTGACGAGAAAGCCGTATTGAGGACCCGGCGTCGGGCACCACGTTCGGATGCGGGTGTTTGCGCCGGGCTGCTCGAGGTAGATCGCCGCCTTCGAGCCCTTCTTTTGCTTCTTGGCGTTCTTGGGTAGCCATTTTTCGTGCGTGCCCCAGCCGAGTTCGGCCGGTTGCAGACCTTCCGAAATGAAGCCTTCGACCGACCAGGTATTCCAGAAAGTGTTGAACGGTTTCGGGTTCCTGGTGCGCTGGGTGTCGCGCTCGGCGATGTGGATGCCCTTGACGCCGGCCTTCTTCATCAGTTTCGCCCAGCCCTCGCGGTCGTTCGTGGCCGGCTCCTCGAATTTGAGGCCGAGGTCCGTGGCGAGATTGACCAGCGCCTGCTTGACGAACCAGGACACCATGCCGGGATTGGCGCCGCAGCAGGACACGGCGGTGGTTCCGCCGGGGTTCTTGCGGATCTCCTCGCGCACGGTCTCGCGGAGCGCGTAGTTGGTGCGCGAGGCGTTGCTGGCATCCTTGTCGAAATAGAAACCGAGCCACGGCTCAACGACGGTGTCGATATAGAGCACACCGAGTTCGCGGCAGAGCTTCATCAGGTCCAGGGAGCCGGTATCGACCGACAGGTTGACGCAAAAACCCCGGCCGCCGCCTTCGGTCAGCAATGGGGGCAGCAGTTCCTTGTAATTCTTCTTGGTGACGGCTTCCTGGAGGAATTTGATGTCGCGCTCGTCGAGCAGTTTCCGGTCGGTGTCGCGCGGGTCGATCACTGTCATGCGCGACTTGTCGAATTTGAAATGGCGCTCGATGAGAGGAAGCGTGCCGCGACCGATCGAACCAAAGCCGATCATCACGACGGGGCCGGTGATCTCACCGTAGACGGGCCATTTGTCTTTCGCCATTTTATGCTGGTCCCTCCATTGAACCTTGGGCGCCCGGGAGTGGGCAGCCTCTTCGATCACCATAGAACGGTGTCACAATAAAGCGAAATCTCGAATTTCGGCCGTTTCGGGCCTTTTGAAGCATACTTCGCCCGGTTTTCAGGTTCGCGGTACCGCTCTTCGCGCCGGCCAACAGCCGTGCCTGACGGCCTCAATAGTAGCGACGAATGTATGGCGGGAGTGGCGGCATGTCCCAATCGGCTGTGTCCAGCGACGGGCCAAAACCCTTGCCCGGCCATGGATTCGTGCCGTCGCGCAGCCACATCAGCGTGTCGAGCCAGAAGCCCGAGGCATGGCGGTCGTGGAACAGGCCGAAATGGCCGACCGCGTTCATTCCGAGATTGGACGGCGACAGCAGGGCTTCCTGACGGGCCGCGCCGCTGTAGTAGCCGAGCGCGCGGCGGACGGCGCGCGGCGTGGCGAATTCGTCGTCGGAAACCGTCACCGCCAGGATCGGCGCTTTGACGGCAGCGAAGCGGCGGAGAACTTCCGGCCGCTCGGCGCGAGGATGGCTGCGTTCCATTTTTGCCCCGCGAAAACTCCATTCGTTGGCGACGCCGGCGGGAAGGTCCTCCAGCCAACCGAGCCGTTTTCCCGGGAAATAGCCGAAGGCCGCGGTGACCAGCGGCATGACGACATGCCATTTCAGGAAGAGCCTGGCACCGCGGTTCGGCGCATAGTCCGGCCAATAGGCGTATTGCGCGCCGACGGTGAGCATGCGGTCGATCGCCGGCGCGCTTTCGGCGAGGCCGGGCAGGACGCCGCCGATGCTGTGGCCGACGACGAGCAGGGGCGCTTTGCCGGCCCGCGCCCTGGCCACTTTGAGCACGGCCTCGAAATCCTTCTCGCCCCAATCGCGCCAGCGATAGCCGCAGCCGCGCAGATTGGCCGGACGCGATTCCCCGATGCCGCGGTAGTCGTAGGTCCAGACGTCGAAGCCATGGGCTGCAAGGAAGGCGGCATAGCGGGCATAGTAGCGGGCGATCACGCCGGTCGCCGCGTTGACGATCACGGTGCCGGTGCACTGTCCGTGCGCGGCCTTCCAGAAATGGCCGTGCAGGACCACGCCGTCGGCGCAAGGAATAGTGACGGGCTCGGCGGCGGACAAGGCTTGGTGCAGCATGAAAGGCCTCCTTCACACGCCGCCAGCCTATCGTTGTGCCGCGATTGATCACACTCACTAGTCGGTATACATGGAAGCATGACCTCGGCCGAACTCTCTACCCGTGACCGCATCGTCAATGCGGCATCCGACCTCTTCTACGGGGAGGGCATTCGCGCGGTCAGCGTCGACGCGGTGGCCGAAAGGGCCGGCGTCACCAAGCGCACGCTATATTACCATTTCACCAGCAAGGACGAGCTGATCGCCGCCTATCTGCAGCAGCGGGAACAACCGAATCTTGCGCGGTTCCGGCGCTGGTACGCGGAGGCTGAGGGTGGCGTCGCCGAGAAAACCCGCGCCGTGTTCCGCAATCTGGCGCGCGCGGCGCGACGGCCGAGCTGGAGGGGTTGCGCCTTCCTGCGCACTGCGGCCGAACTCGCCAATATGCCGGGGCATCCGGCGATCAGGATCGGCGTCGCCCACAAGAAGGATTTCGAAAACTGGTTTGCCGCGATGTTCGCGGCTGAAGGGCTCGAAAACCCGGCGCAGCTTGCCCGCCAGGTGGTGATCCTGCTCGACGGCGCCTTCGCGGTGGTGCTGCTCAACCGCGACCCCGCCTATATGGAAGCGGCGGGAGACGCCGCCTTTACGCTGGTGACCGGCGCGCCGGCGCAGCGATAGAGCATGATCCCGAAAAGGTGCAGACTTTTCGGACAAGATCATGCGACAGAACAAGGAATCCCAGGCTGGTCAGGCCGCACCGATGAGCAGCAACTGCTCCGTCAGCCGGTTGCGGTCGGCGGTCAGCCCCTTGTAGTCGAGTTGCGCCTCGTCGAGCGCGCCGAGCTGCTCGACGAAGGATTTTGCCAGAGCCGCGCGGTCCGGATGGCGGCGAAGGGCCGCCAGCGGATCGAGATGAATGCGGATGGTGAACAGGATGTCGCCCGACATCGGCATTTTTCGCAGCGTCTGGCGCTCGACGCGGATGAAGGCGCGGGCGGCGGCTTCGAGATCCGGGAATTTAGACGGGCGGTTGGTGGCGCGGTCGATGCGGGCCACGTTCGACAGCGGGTGGTAGAGGTCGGCGTTCGCCTGGATCGACCAGTTGAAACGCTGGACGCCCTGGCCTTGCAGGTTGTCGAACATCCGGTGGATCAATTCTGCCATGCGCGTGCCCGGACCGAAGGCCGGCACGGGCGTATGGATTTCTTGCAGAGGCCGGCCGAACTTTTCGAGCAGCGACCAGGAGGATGGGAAGCAAAGCGATCCGGCCACCAGCCGCCAACCATTCTCGCCCCTTCGCATCAGGATCAGGTCCTCCTGCACCAGCAGCGAGGCGGCCCGCAACGGCGCTTGCGCGGCTGCAAGGTTTGCATCTAAAAGTGCTTTCTGCTCCGGTATGGCGAACAGGCGGGCGGCGTTGGCGCAGAGATGCTCGGCGAGCCGATCGAGCACCTCGGCTTGCGCCTCGCGCGTATCAGGTTCCTCGACGAAGACTTTTTCCGGGATCGTCGCATAAAGCCGCTGCTTCTCGGCGATGTAGGCTTCGTAGCGTTTGTCGACCTCGATCCAGTCGCTCAGGTCGAGCGGCTTCAGGCCGATCGTGAACAGTTTCGACGAGCCGTCATAAGGGGTGTGGGCGGGAAGCAAGTCTACCATTGCTCGGGGCGGTCGCGGCTCGTGTGCCAGATGCGAAGAATATAGAGAACGCCGGGCCTGATCCTGTAGGGGATCAAGTAAGGCAGCCCCGGAACCGACCACTCTCGTGTTTTTCCGGAAGGGCTCGGCCTGCCGATTTCCGGGTTGGAGCGGATCAGGAGAAACGCCTTGACCAAGCGTCCCGAAACCTCGTCGGCCGCTCTGGGATTGTCCGCGCCAATGTAGCTGCGCAATGCCGACAGGTCACGTTCGGCCGACTTGGAGAGCTTGATTCTCACTAGGCGACTTTTGGTTTGCGAACGCTCGGAGGAGGCAGCTCATTGGCAGTACCCCAGGACTCGAGCCATTTGATCACTTCTTCGCCATCGACCGTTTCGCCTCGCTCGATCTCCCGCTCCGCTTCCTCGATCGCGGCGAGATAGGCGCGGCGCTCGGCAAGATGCGCCTCGACCGCCTCCTTCACGACGAAGGCCGTGGAACGCTGAGTTGCGCGGGCGTATTCTTCCAGCTCCTTTTTGGTCTCTGGAGGCAGGCGTACCGAAAAAGTCTCGCTCGCGGCCATGGTGTGATCCTCGAACACAGGTGAACTCTGGCGAACACAGTGTAGAGGGCGTCACCTTCGCCGTCAAATCATCGTGTTCCAAAACCCGCTGCCGGCGCAGCGGAAATCCGCGCCTCGATCAGCCCGCGCAAGGAGTTGCCGACATATATTCGTTGCGCCGTCCAGAGATCGTGCAGGATCAGCACGGCTTCGCGCGCCTTTCCGTCGTCGAGCATCTCGTCTCTCAGCACGCCCGGCAGGAGCCCGCAGGACAGCGCCGGAGTGAGCATCGGGCCGCCATCGCCGGCGCCGAGGAAGATGTTGGTGATGGTGCCCTCGCAGATTTCGCCGCGCTCGTTGAGAAGCAGCATCTCGTCGGCCTGGTCGCGCGGAAACTCGGCGCGCGCTGTCTCGTAGAGCGCCCGGCGCGTCGTCTTGTGACGCAGCAGCGGATCGGCCGAGTCGATCCGTGTGCCTGCGATGCGCAGGGTCCAAACGCTGTTTTCGGGGAGCGGTTCGAAGGGCTGGGTGACGCCGCTGACGCTGCCGTCCCCAGCCAGCGCCAGCCGCACGCGTAGCGGCACACGTTCGCCTTCGCACTCGTGCAGGGCCTCGCCGATCTTTTGCGGGTCTGCCGGGAAACCGAGCGCGATAGCCGATGCATAGAGCCGCGCCAGATGCCGCTCGAGCCGGACAAAGCCGCCTTCGGGCTCCCAGCGCAGCGTCTCGATCAGCTCGAAGCCGGGACCGTTCCCGTCGCGAAGCGGGCCTTCAGAAGGCATTCCTCGTACTCCGACTCTGCGGTGGAATCGAACACGATTCCGCCACCGACATTGTAGACGGCCTCGCCGTCCGGGAAGAGCGAGATGGTGCGGATCGCCACGGAAAAACGCATCGGGCCGCCGGGCGCGATCCAGCCGATGGCGCCGCAATAGACGTCGCGCGGCGTGGTTTCCAATTCGCGCAGAATCTCCATCGCACGGATCTTCGGCGCGCCGGTGACAGAGCCGCAGGGAAACAGCGCGGCGAACACGTCGCGGATCGAGCGGTCGGGCAGGAGTTTCGCCCGCACCCGGCTGACCATGGTGTGCAGGGTCGGATAGGTCTCGACCTTGAAGAGTTCGGGCACGTCCAGCGTACCGACCTCGCTGACCAGCGAGATGTCGTTGCGCAGCAGGTCGACGATCATGCGGTTCTCGGCCTGGTTCTTCGGATCGTTGCGAAGAAACTCCCTGAGCCGGACGTCTTCGGCCTTCGTCGCGCCGCGCGGCGCCGTGCCCTTCATCGGATGCGTCTCGATCCAGCCGTCCTGGCCGATCTCGAAAAACAGTTCCGGCGAGCGCGACAGCACCACCGGCCCGCCGAGATCGACCAGCGCGCCGTATTTCACCGGCTGGCGGGCGGTCAGTGCGTCGAAGGCGGCGAGCGGCTCGCCGCTCCAATTCGCATGGACGGGGAAGGTGAGATTGCCCTGATAGCAGTCGCCTGCGCGCAGATGTCCATGCAGTTTTGCGAAGCGCTTTTCGTATTCCGGGAAGGTCCATGTGGCGCGGGCGTCGAAGATCGGGCCGTTGGTCGGAGCCGTTTTCCCTATTGGCTGATCCGTATCTGCCGGCCCGTCGAAGACGCCGAGGCAGACCAGCGGCGCGCGGCGTCCTTCCGGGAGGATCGGCCGCAGCTTGGGTTCAAGAAGATAGCCGGCTTCATAGGAAAAATAGCCGGCCAGCCATTTGCCGGCGTCGCGCGCAGCTTCGGCTTTATCCAGCACGGCAAAGAAGGCTTCAGGCGTGTCAGCGGACAGGATGTCGCGCGGTCGCTCGAACAGAACCGACCGGCCAGCGGGGTCGTCCCGGAAGAGGACGAAGGGATCAGATGGCTTTGCCATTTAATCGGTCAATCGAAACCAGGATGATGTCACGTTACTTGCGCAGCCGTCCTGCGACCGGCTGCCGTCGTCGATGCGCGAACCTAGCCGGGGCGCGTGCGTGCGCCTATTGGCAAGTCGGAGGATCGTTTGCGCAGCTTTGGGCCTGCCTGGGGGAAGCCGACGGCTGGCGCGCCCGTTCAGTCGAGCGCTTCCAGTTCGTCGATCAGTCCGGAGATGACCGAGAGCCCCTTTCCCCAGAAGGCCGGATCCGACGCGTCCAGCCCGAACGGCGCGAGCAGTTCGGAATGGTGTTTGGTGCCGCCGGCGCGCAGCATGTCGAAATATTTCTCCTGAAAGCCCTTTTCGGCGTTCTGGTAGACGGCGAACAGCGAATTCACCAGGCAATCGCCGAAGGCGTAGGCATAGACGTAGAAAGGCGAATGGATGAAGTGTGGGATGTAGGTCCAGAAGGTCTCGTAGCCCTCGCGCAGCGTGATGGCCTCGCCAAGGCTCTCCTTCTGCACCTCCAGCCAGAACTGGCCGAGCCTGTCGGAGGTCAGTTCGCCATTCTTGCGCTCGGTGTGGACCTTGCGCTCGAATTCGTAGAAGGCGATCTGGCGCACCACCGTGTTGATCATATCCTCGACCTTCTGGGCGAGCATGGCCTTGCGTTCGCGCCGGTCGGTGGTGCGGTCGAGCAGCGAACGGAAGGTCAGCATCTCGCCGAACACCGAGGCGGTCTCGGCGAGCGTCAGCGGCGTCGACGACATCAGCGGTCCTTGCGCGCCGGCCAGCACCTGGTGCACGCCGTGGCCGAGTTCGTGCGCCAGCGTCATCACGTCGCGCGGCTTGCCCATGTAGTTCAGCATCACATAGGGATGCGCCGAAGGCACGGTCGGATGCGCGAAGGCGCCCGGCGCCTTGCCGGGCCGCACCGGCGCGTCGATCCATTTGCGGTCGAAGAAGCCGCGGGCAATGTCGGCCATGTCCGGCGAGAAACGGTGATAGGCCGAAAGCACAGTGTTCTTCGCTTCGTCCCATCCGATCGTCGCCTGCGGGGTTTCGGGCAGCGGCGCGTTGCGGTCCCAGTGGTTCATCCTGTCCATGCCGAGCCAGCGCGCCTTCATCCTATAATAACGGTGCGACAGGCGCGGATAGGCGTCGCGAACGGCGGCGGCCAGCGCATCCACGACCTCCCGCTCGACGCGGTTGGCGAGATGGCGGGAATCGGCGATGTCCTGAAAGCCGCGCCAGCGGTCGGAAATCTCCTTGTCCTTGGCGAGCGTGTTGGTGATCAGCGTGAAGACACGGAGGTTTTCCTCAAAAGTTTTCGCCAGCGCCGCGGCGGCGTTCTGACGGACTTTCGGGTTGGGGTCCTGCAGCTTGTTCAGCGCCGGCTCGAGCGTCAGGTCCTCGCCGTCGACACTGAAGCGCAGCGCCGTCATGGTCTCGTCGAACAGCCGGTTCCAGGCGCCGCGCCCGGTCACCGATTTTTCGTGGAACAACTGCTCGATGCGGTCCTCGAGCTGGTAAGGCTTGTCCTTGCGCAGGTCGAGCACCCAGGGCCGGTAGTGGCCAAAGACCGGATCTGCAGCGAGCGCCGTGGCGATCGCTTCGTCCTCGATCAGGTTGAGCTCCAGTGAGAAGAACAGGAGATGCGCGCTGGCGTCCGTCATCTTCTCCTGGACGTCGCCATAGAACTTCGCGAATTGCGGGTCGGCGGTGTTGCCGGCGTAGACGAGGCCCGCATAAGAGGCGATGCGGCCCATGAGCTCTTCCAGTGCCTCGTACTCCTTCAGCGCCTGGCCGAGGCGTCCTGCCTTCCCGGCGGACGCTTCGGAAGCCAGCGTGCCCTTCCAGCGCTTCTCGAACGCCACCGACTGTTCGGCAGCCAGGGCGAGATCGCGCTTCACCTCGGGCGACTCGATACCAGGATAGAGGTCGGCCAGATTCCATTCGGGCAGGTCGCCCAGCGGCGGCGCGCCGACGGTCGCCACTGCAGCGCCGGCTATGGCATTTGGGGCAAAACGCATCGTCATCCTCTTTCGATTCCGGGGGGCGGCCGCCATTGGTGGGAAGTCGGGCGGAAATTTAAACGCTTATTTAGGTCCGGGTGCCAGTATCATCCAGACGGCATCCATGGCCAGAACGGTTTTCCGCTGAAGTCGAAGGGGCCATGACGGCACGTATCCTTCTCGTTGACGATGATCCGGTTCAGCGGCGGCTGCTTGAAGCGGCGGTGACGCGTTTCGGCTACGCGGCTGTGATCGCAACCGACGGCCAGGCCGCTTTGACCGTGCTCGACGGGCCTGACGGCAAGGGCATTTCGGCGCTCGTGCTCGATCTGAACATGCCCGGCCTCGACGGCATCGGCGTGTTGAAGGCGATGGCCGAACGCGGGCTCGAACTACCGGTGATCGTCCAGACGGCGCAGGGCGGCATCGAGACGGTAGTCAATGCCATGCGCCACGGCGCCTTCGATTTCGTCGTGAAGCCGGCCTCGCCGGAGCGGCTGAAGGTGGCGCTCGCCAATGCGCTGAGGGTCGAGACGCGTGGCGACGAGGCCAAGCGCGTGGCGCGGCGCGCCACGGGCACGCTTGGCTTCTCCGACATCGTCACCCGCAGCCCGACGATGGACAAGATGCTGAGGCTGGCGCGCAAGGCTGCCGCCTCCAACATCCCGATCCTGATCGAGGGCGAGTCCGGCGTCGGCAAGGAAATGGTGGCGCGTGCGATCCAAGGATCGGGCGAGCGCGCCGGAAAACCTTTCGTCACCGTCAATTGCGGCGCCATTCCCGACAATCTGGTGGAATCGATCCTGTTCGGCCACGAAAAAGGATCGTTCACCGGCGCCACCGAAAAGCACGCCGGCAAATTCGTCGAGGCGAATGGCGGCACGCTGTTCCTCGACGAGATCGGCGACCTGCCGCTCGACGTGCAGGTCAAGCTCCTGCGCTCCGTGCAGGAAGGCGAGGTCGATCCCGTCGGCGGGCGCTCCGCCATCAAGGTCGACATCCGCCTGATCTCGGCCACGCATCGCGACCTGCTGCAGCGCGTCAAGGACAGTCTCTTCCGCGAGGACCTGTTCTACCGGCTCAACGTCTATCCGATCGTCGTGCCGCCGCTGCGCGACAGGCGTGAGGACATCGAGCCGCTGACGCGGCATTTTCTCGCGCGGTTCTCGGCGACCGAGACCAAGGGCAGGGTGCGTGCGGTCTCGCCGCGCGCGCTCGCCATGCTGGAAGCGTATGACTGGCCGGGCAACATCCGGCAGCTCGAGAACGCCGTTTTCCGCGCCACGGTGCTCTGCGACGGCGACACGCTGACCGAGGAGGAGTTCCCGCAGATACGGGCGCAGGTGGAAGGCACCGTCGACCTCGACGCGGCGGCGGATCGCGGCCCCGAGGCGCCGCGCGATCCGCAGCCCGATCTGTTCGAGGCGGCCACCGCGGAACCGGCAGCGCCGGCCGCAATGATGCTCCCGGCCACTGGCATGCTCCGGGCGCTGGACGACAGCGGTGAGGTCAGGCCACTGGCCGAGGTCGAATACGACATGATTGTGATGGCGATCGACCACTACAGCGGGCAGATGAGCGAAGTGGCGCGGCGGCTGGGCATCGGCCGCTCCACGCTCTACCGCAAGCTCAAGGAATACGGCATCGACCCGGAAACCGGGCGTTCCGACCGGCTCGCGTCGTAGACGTTAACGCAAGCATCGCGTAAGCTAGCCGTCATATTCTGGCTGTTAACCATGTGGTTGGCAGCGCGAATTTGGACAGGATATCGCCACGCTCTTACCGCATTTCGGCTTCAATAAGCTGTGATTAACCATTAGGATCGATAGTCTGGGTGTCGGGAATCACCGGCGTCCGGAGTTCAAATCCGGGGACAAACGGCAGTCTGCAAGGCCTTTTGATTTGATCAGCATCGAGCGACACCAAGACCGGCGAGACGACGAGGGAACCCGCTGGAGAAACTGGGTTGTTGGTCTCATGGTCGCGTTCTGCGCGACTGTCTGGGGCATGGGCGCGGCGAGCGCCGAGACCCGTACGCTGAAGCTTTATTTCATCCACACCAAGGAACGGGCCGAGATCACCTACAAGCGCAACGGGCGTTACGACCAGGCCGGCCTCAAGAAGATCAACATGTTCCTGCGGGACTGGCGTCGCAACGAGCCGACCAAGGTCGACCCGCGCCTGCTCGACCTCGTGTGGTCGGTCTACAAGTCTGTCGGCGCGCGCGACTACATCAACGTCGTCTCGGCCTATCGCTCGCCTGCGACCAATTCCATGCTGCGCGGCCGCAGCCGTGGCGTCGCCAAGAGGAGCCAGCATATGCTCGGCAAGGCGATGGATTTCTACATTCCCGGCGTCAGTCTGAAAAAGCTGCGCGACACCGGCATGAAGATGCAGGTCGGCGGCGTCGGTTACTATCCCCGCTCCGGGTCGCCGTTCGTCCACATGGACGTTGGCAATGTGCGCCACTGGCCGCGGATGAGCCGCAGGGAACTGGTGGCGCTTTTCCCGAACGGCAAGACCCTGCACATGCCGAGCGACGGCAAGCCGCTGCCCGGCTTCGACCAGGCGGTCGCCTCCTACGAGGCTCGGAAGAAGACCGGCGCGACCGCGCTGGCGCTGGCCTCCACCGGCAGCAGCAAGCCGTCGAAAGGCCTGCTGGCGGCGTTGTTCGGCGGCGGCGAAGACGAGGACGAAGAAGGCGTGGTAAACGAGGCGCCTGCTCCGGCGGTGGAGAAGAAGGCGCCCGTCCAGGTGGCCAAGGCCGAGCCGCCCGCGGCGGCCGCCAAGCCCAATCTGCCGGGTATCCAGATCGTGTCCCCGGACCAGGCGAACCGCGTGGATATACCCGTGGCGGCCGAATCCGAGCCGGAGGCGCCGGAGACGCCCGAGGCGATCATCGCCGCGCTGCCGGCCCGCTCCGTGCCGCTGCCGCTGATGGCGCCACGACCGAAGACCGACGTCAGCGGCACGGAAGTCGCGATGGCGACGGTCGACGAAGCCGCAGCCGTGGGTTACACGCCGACCGACATTCCGTTCGGTCAGGCCCAGGACGTGCCTGCGGGCGCTGCCGCCGCGCAGCCGGCCACCGAGGTTGCGCTCGGCATCCCGCTGCCGACGCCGCGGCCGAACCATGCCGCAAAGCCGGCGCAGGACGCGGCGCCCGGAATGCAGGACGAGGTTCTGATGGCGCTGATTTCGGCCGATCGCGACCGGCCGGCGACGAGCGACGCAGCCGCCGTGCCGATGCCAATGGCGCGCCCCGACGACGACGAACTTCTGACCGCGCTGCCGTCCGAGCGTCCGCAGATGGCCACGGCGACCAGCCCGGAGGACCAAGCCGCGGTCAAGGCAGTGATGAAAGCGAACGAGGCTCGCGTCGCCGCGCTAGCATCGGTCACGGCCGGTGCGGCCGGACAGGTGGTCACCGCCGGCATAGACCCAGATACCGTTTCGTCGCTCGGCGTAAAGACCACCCGCAAGACGGCGCGCGCCACGGCCAGCGACGCCAAGCCCGACCGCAAGAGCCAGGTGAAGGTGGCGGAGCCGAAGGCCGCCCGCTGGGCGCTGAACAGCGACCAGATGGCCGAGACCGCCGCCGCCAGCACGACCGCTCCGTCGTTCGCCTACAACGCGGTGGTGACCGCACCGCGCGAGGTCTACACCTCCGGTTTCCGCAAGGACGACCAGGGGATTCCCAATCCGAACCGGTTTACCGGCAAGTCGGTGGAATTCCTGTCGGTGGCCCGCTTCGAGTAGCGCAATCCGCGCAGGCTCGGTTCAGACAAACGAAAAGCGCCGGTCGCTCCGGCGCTTTTTCATTTAGTACAGACAGCGAATCGCGTGCGCAGCCGGCCTTACCGGTGGCGCAGCGTAAAAGCCTCGCGGGCCAGAGCCTCGATCGCCGCCCAGTCCTTGGCCTTGATCAGGTCGTCGGGCGCGACCCAGGAGCCGCCGACGCAAATCACGTTGGGCAGCGACAGATAGTCCTTCACATTCTTCTGCGAGACGCCGCCGGTGGGGCAGAAGCGGATGCTGGCGAAGGGCGAGGCCAGCGCCTTCAGGAAGGCTACGCCGCCAGCCTGCTCGGCGGGGAAAAATTTCAGGAAGTCGATGCCGGCTTCCCGCGCGGTCATGATCTCGCCCGGCGTGATCGCGCCGGGTAGCAGCGGCACCTCGCTGCCGGCGGCAGCCGACAGCAGGTCGCGGGTGACGCCGGGGCTGACGATGAAGCGCGAGCCCGCCCTGGCCGCCTGGTCGAATTGCGCGGCGTCCAGAATGGTGCCGGCTCCGACCACGGCTTCCGGCACTTCAGCCGCGGCGCGGCGGATGCTTTCCAGCGCGCTCGGCGTGCGCAGCGTGATCTCGATCACCTTCAGTCCGCCGCGCGCCAGCGCCCGTGCGAGCGGAACTGCATTGTCCGCATCCTCGATCTTGATGACGGGAATGACGGGTTGGCCGTCGAGCAGGGACAGCAGCGTTTCGGTCTTGCTTGGCATCGATACGGTCCGGGGAATGGTTGGAATTCAACCGATTTAGCAGAGTGGGCTGGGCAAGTCCACGAAACGACCCTGCATTTGGCGGCCGCGACGCGAGCAATCCGCGCAGGCCATCAGGCCGCCTGCGGGGTTCCGACGAGCCGGTCTTCGCCTTGAAAAGGCGCGGATGAACCGATACGGGCAGCGGCCATGACCTCGCCCCCACCAGAACAGGCTTTCCGCGTCGCCGCGCTCTATCGGTTCTGCCGACTGGATCGATTTGAGGAACTGCGCGCTTCGCTGGCCGCCTTCTGCTGCGGGCACGGCATCAAGGGCACGCTTCTGCTCGCGCATGAGGGCATCAACGGCACTGTCGCTGGAACCGAGGAGGCGATCGCCGCGCTGATCGACAAGCTGCAGGCGGTGCCGGAACTGGCAGGCCTCGACGTCAAATACAGCGGTGCAAACGAGATGCCCTTCCACCGCATGAAGGTGCGGCTGAAACGCGAGATCGTCACAATGGGCGTCGGGGACATCGACCCGACCGCCAGCGCAGGCGCCTATGTCGAGCCGGCGGACTGGAATGCGCTGATCGCCGACCCTGGCACGATCGTCGTCGATACGCGCAACGACTACGAGGTGCGGCTCGGCACTTTCCAGGGCGCGGTCGATCCGCATACCCGCAGCTTTCGGGATTTTCCCGCCTGGGCGCAAAAGCACCGCGAGGAACTCGCCGGCCGCAAGGTCGCGATGTTCTGCACTGGTGGCATACGCTGCGAAAAGGCGACGGCCTATGTGAAGTCGCTGGGCATCGAGGACGTGTTCCACCTCAAGGGCGGCATCCTGAAATATCTGGAAAATGTGCCGGCCAAGGAAAGCCTGTGGCGGGGCGAGTGTTTCGTGTTCGATGAGCGCGTCTCGGTCACGCATGGGCTGGCGGAAGGCGAGGCGGAGCTTTGCCGCGCCTGCCGGGCGCCGCTGACGCCGGCCGACCGCCTGTCGCCGAAATATCGGCCCGGTATTTCATGTGAGCGCTGCCACGACGAGCGCAGTGACGAGGACCGCGCCCGCTATGCCGAGCGCCAGCGCCAGGTGGAGCGCGCGGAGGCGCTGGGACTGCCGCTGCCGATCGGCAGTTGAGCTGCTGCGCCGGTCATTGCATTGTCGCGATGGTCTGCCTAATTCTGACGGACCTGTGACCGTCCCGGCCAGCGGGACCAGAAAGCGGAGGCCTTGATGTTCGATCCCAAGAAGCTGCTCGACGATCTGCTTGGCTCCAACGTGCCCGGTACCGGCGGCACGGTGCGTGACGGCGCCGGCAAGGCGATGCGGATGGCGAAGGACAACCCCCTTGCGGCGGGCGCGCTGGTCGCCGTGCTGCTCGGCACCAGCACAGGGCGCTCGGTGACCGGCACGGCGGCCAAGGTGGGTGGCTTGGCGGCAATCGGCGGGCTTGCCTATCATGCCTACAAGAACTGGCAGGCCGGAAAGGACACCAGCGAGACGGCGAGCTCCCAGCCTGAAATGCTGCCGCCGCCCTCGGACACGGGCTTCCATCCCGACAACGCTCCCCAGGGCGACGCCGAATTCGCGCTGTCGCTTATCCGCGCCATGATCGCCGCGGCCAAGGCCGACGGGCATATCGACGAGGAGGAGCGCAAGCGCATCTCCGACAAGCTCAGCCTAGCCGGCATCGGCGGCGACGCCGAAAAATTCCTGATGGCCGAGTTGGAGGCGCCGCTTGATCTCGATGCGCTCGCGGCCGCGGCCAAGACGGAGGAGCAGAAGGTCGAGCTTTATGCCGCCTCGCGGCTGGCGATCGATCCGAATTCGCGCGCCGAGCGCGGCTATCTCGACCTGCTGGCCGGCCGGCTCGGCCTGCCGGACGCGCTAATCGACCATGTCGAGGCGACTGTCTCCGCGGCCAAGGCCTCGGTGCCGGCAGAGCCAGCCTCCGCGCCCGAGCCGGCCCCGGCTCCTTCGACGACTCCGAAAGTCAACCCGCGCTGGTAGCCAGCCAGCTCCAGCTTTTTGGGCGTCTAACAGGTCTTTCCGCCCAGCGGCAGGGCACGCTCGATGGCGCGCAAGATCGTGCCTTCGCGGTCGGCCGCGAGGTCGGCCTCGGCGAATGCAAGGCGGCCGGCGATCAGCAGTTCCGCCAGTCCGTGGACCAGCGACCAAGCGGCGAGGATTTCGGCGCGACCTTCGGCCAATGTTAGCGGGTCGTCGCCACGTAGCGCCGCGACGCCCTCGACCAGTACCATGAAGGCCTCCGAAGCCGGCGTTGAAAAGTCTTCGGATGCGAAGTCCGGCCGTTTCGATCCGAACATCAGGTCGAAGAGCGCCGGATTGGCGAGCGCGAATTCCACGTAGCCCAGACCCGACGCGATAAATTGCGAGCGGGCGTTCCTCGGCGCCTGCAACTGCCTGTCGAGCATGGCGTCGCGAAAGCGCCGCGCCGCGAGCGCAGCCAGCGCCGTCAACAGATCCTTGGTGTCGCGGAAATGATGCGCCGGGGCGGCGTGTGACACGCCGGCGCGCTTGGCGACGCCGCGCAGGCTGAACCCTTCCACGCCCTTCTCGATCAGTTCCTGCTCGGCGGCGGCGAGTAGTGCGGCGCGCAGGTCGCCGTGGTGATAGCCGGCTCGTTGCCGTCGCGCCGTGTCCGATGCCATTGGTCCATCTCTGCGATCGGGTCGCCATACCATTCGCTTGCCTCCAACTCAATCTTGACGCCGTCAAAATTTGGTGCATTCACTACGGATGGCGCTTGCATGGCCGATGCCTGGACTGGCAGATTGATGAAATACTCCCGGCGGCAAATTTGCCCGCCAAAAGGGTTAACGTTTCGTTAACCCTTAAAGCGCATGATTCTCATCAGTCGGATCCGCCTTTCCTCCTCCCAAGCGCGGTTCAGATCAGGGCGGTCGCCAATGGCCGCCCTTTTTGTCGGGCGGCTTGCCCAATCCTTCCCGATCTGCAATGCCTCCGCGACACGGACACGGAGGAGACATCATGACTTCAGGCAGAACGGCGGTGGTCACGGGCGCGGGCACCGGCATCGGAAAGGCGACGGCCACGGCGCTGCTGCGCAACGGCTGGAACACGGTCTTTGTCGGGCGGCGGCAGGCGATGCTCGACGATGCGGTGGCTGCTGCGGGCTCGACCGAGGCCCGGGCCTTGGCTGTTTCCTGCGACATCTCGCAAGAGGCCGATGTCGAAAAACTGTTCAAGACGGTCATCGACACTTTCGGCCGCGTCGACCTGCTCTTCAACAATGCCGGCATGGGCTTCAAGTCGACGCCGATCGACGAGATCCCGGTGTCGGTGTGGACCGACATGGTCGGTGTGAACCTGACCGGCTCGTTCCTGTGCGCCCGCGCCGCCTTCGGCGCCATGCGCCGGCAGTCGCCGCAAGGCGGGCGCATCATCAATAACGGATCGGTTTCGGCCTACGCGCCGCGTCCGGGCTCGGTACCCTACACCGCGACCAAGCACGCCATCACGGGGCTTACCAAGACGCTGGCGCTCGACGGACGGCCGTTCGACATCGCCTGCGGGCAGATCGACATCGGCAACGCGCTGACCGACATGGCGCATGCCATGACGGTGGGCGTTCCGCAGGCCAACGGCACGATGGCGGTAGAGGCCGTCATGGACGTGCAGCATGTCGCCGACGCGGTGCTGCACATGGCGAACCTGCCGCTCGACGCCAACGTGCTGTTCATGACGGTGATGGCGACCAAGATGCCGTTTGTGGGACGGGGGTGACGGGCGGAAGGCCTCGGCGCTTCCGTCTAGCCAGATGGCGATCCTGCGCTACTCCGCGGCCGTCTCCGGAAACGGCGCGCCCGGCAGAAAGAGCCTGACCGGCCGGATTTCATAAACCGCAGTCCGGTTGACGCGGCGCAGGCTGCGCGCGATTTCGACCGCGGCATCGCGGTCTTCGGCCTCGACCATATAAAGACCGAGCAGTTGCTCCTTCGTCTCGGCGAAGGGGCCGTCTATGACCATGCCGGCGCCCGGCCCGCGCAGCGTGAATGCGTCCTTGGTCGAACCGAGCCGGGCGGCGGGGCCGAATGTGCCCTCCTCGACATAGCGCGCGTGGACGGTGAGAAGATCCGTCATCAGCGCTGAGGCCTCGTCCTGCGTCATCGCGGTGATCGTGTCTTCGACGTGGTAGGCGAGCATCGCATAAAGCATCGGCTTTCCTCTCTTGGTCTCGGCCGGACGGCTATGTTGGCGGCGAAACAGAGCCGGTTCCGGCTTTTCGTGCAAGTCTGTTGTCCACTCGCTCCTGACATTGACCCGGCATGGCCACGGCCGGCGTGGACATGCCAGTGGCCGGAACTTGCATGTGGAAAGATATCTGACTAAAGTCAGATAATGCAAGACGGACAGATCGAGCAGATACGCCGCTTCAACCGGCTGGTCTCGCAGCGCATCGGCGCGCTTGACGACAGCTATCTGTCGCGCGGCCGACCGCTCGGCGAGGCGCGGCTGATCTTCGAGACAGGACAGGGCGAGGGCAGGGATGTGCGCTTTTTGCGCCGCCGGCTCGGTCTCGACGCCGGCTATCTCAGTCGGCTGCTGCGATCGCTGGAGGGCCAGCAACTCGTCGAGGTCGGCAGGGCGGAGGCCGACGGCCGCGTGCGCCAGGCGCGGCTGACCGCCAAGGGACGCGATGAGTATGCTGCCTACGACGCGCTTTCCGACGAGATGGCGCGCGCGATGCTGGCGTCGCTGGGCGAGGCGCAGCGCGAGCGGCTGGTGGCGGCGATGGCGGAGGTCGAGCGGCTGCTGCGCATCGCGGCTCTGGAGGTCTCAGTGGAGGCTCCGGACAGCGACGAGGCGCGCTTTTGCCTCGGCGAATATTTTGCAGAGCTGGCGCGGCGCTTCGAGGAAGGTTTCGACCTGGAACTCGGCAAGGCGGCCGAAGCATCTGAGATGATGCCGCCAAAGGGCTGGTTCGTGATGGCGCGCATCGACGGCGAGCCCGCCGGCTGCGGCGTGCTGAAGACACTTGAAGAAGGCATCGGCGAGATCAAGCGTGTCTGGGTGTCGCCTTCGGCGCGCGGACTGGGCATCGCGTCGCGGCTGATGGAAAAGCTCGAATCCATTGCCCTGGAGGCCGGTCTGACGACCGTGCGGCTCGACACCAACCGGGCCCTCTCGGAAGCGCAGGCGATGTACCGAAAACTGGGCTACCACGAGATCGAGCGCTACAACGACAATTTTTACGCCAACCACTGGTTCGAGAAACGGCTATAGGCGTCAAAGCGCGGCGACCCCCTGCACGGCCGAGATTAGCGCCAGCAGGCCGAGCAGCGCCAGCACGCCCTTGCGGAACACGGCCGGGTCGGCGCCCTTGAAGCCGCGCGAGCCGACCCATACGCCGACCAGCAGCGCCGGCAGGAACATCAGGGCGCGCAAGACGCTGTCCCAGGTCAGCAGCCCCTCATGCGCCAGCATCGGCAGCGCCATCATGTCGGTGCCGAGGAAATAGGCGATCACTGAGGCGCGGCCGGCAATGTTGCCGGCCGGCGAGGCGAAATAGAACAGGATCACCGGCGGGCCGCCGGTGCCGAAGGCGCCGTTGAGCAGGCCGGACGCGCCGCCGGTCGTCACCGAGGCGAGCGTGCCCGGCATGGTTTTCAGCGCAAAGCCGCGCCACAGCAGGATGGTGAAGATCAGCACCACGATGCCCAGCGCCACTTGCATGGGCGCGGCGGGCACGTTGGCGAGGAACCACACGCCGAACGGCGTTCCAATGAGGCAACCGATCAGCAGCGGCAGGATCGAGCGCCAGTGCACGTCCTTCCAGATGCCCGGCAGCAGATGGATGCTGGCGGCGATCTCCAGCATGAAGATCGAAGGCACGATTTGCGAAGGCGGCAGCACCAGCGACAGCGCGGTGACGGTCAGCAGCGAGAAGCCAAATCCCGAATAGCCCCGCACGATTGCCGCGAGGAAAACGCACACGACCGAAAAGACGATGATGCCGGCAGACATGCGCCACTATGACGTGGCGGTAGCCGGTTTCGCGGTCCAGATGGCGGTCGGCTTGAGGGCCAGGGCCAGTGGCAGAGCTATTGGCGTCGTGTCAGCGAGGAGTCGGAATTCCCGTCATTGAAATGACGCGATCTTCGAAGTCATCAAACTCCTGGCCAGTCGCCTTTACCAAACTCGATATCCGATAAAATCTATTGCTCGTGGGTGATTCGCGCGAGGCCATTGCCAAGTCAATCCGGTCTACATTTACGATTGTCCAGCACTCCACATAACCAGCCGCGCGTGCTTTCTGGTGACTTTTTTCCGCCTCACCAATGCGGTTGTGAATGTTTGAAAAATCTGTTCCGCCTTTGACCTCGATCGCAACAATATTGCGATAGGTTTCGGGGCGAAGCTCTTCGCGGATAACGATATCAGGATCAGCGGCGAATTGAATAAGTACGAGCCGGCTTGCCGCGTTTCGAACCTTCAGTTCACGGGTCTCCGACACCTCCACGTGTTCCTGGACGATTTCTTTTATAACATTGAAGACCTGCACGATTCCGGCAGTCCCTCGCCGCACATTGGCACCACCGCGCCACTGTGGTCCTAGTGTGAGGAGCGTCAAATCATCAAGCAACGCCGTCGTGACCTTCTGTCCGGCTATCCCGGTAAGCAAATGCGAGCCAGCCTCACACATTTCCTTGCAGAAATTCGACAAGTGCTCCTCAAGTTCGGCTCGCAATGTGCCCCTTGTTTCCATGCCACTGAACTTTCCAGCGCCTGTAGCCGAGGTATAGAACTCCTTCTGGCTGTATCCATAGAGCAGACGGTAGTATCCCAACAATCTCGGATTTGCCGTCAGCACCAGTGGAACCGGGAACATCATCTCGCCCCTAATGCCAAAGCTGGCGAGTTGCGCTAGGCTATGGGCTGAAACGTTGTCGGCGAGTTCGCGATCCAAGGCCGGAATATCCAACTTCCGTACTGTTTCGCGCAAGGCCTCCTGAAGCATGTGCCGCCTGATCTCGGCAAGAGCAACACTGAACTCAATCTGCAGTTCAGGTAATGGGATCATGCCGCAACCCGGACAATCGTCCGGTTGTCTGCGTTGAGCCGTTCGGCTGCCAACGCGACATACTCTGGATGTAACTCGATACCCGCATAAGACCGATGTAGCTGCTCGGCCACCAACCCGACAGTTCCTGAGCCAAAAAACGGGTCCAGCACGAAATCACCTGGTCGCGTAGAGGATCGCAAGCAAGGTTCGATCAACTTAGGGGGAAAGGTCGCAAAATGTGCTCCCGGGAACGGCAAGGTATTAATGTTCCATACTGAGCGAAGATTACGGTTGTTTACTTCACGGACAGCATCGCGATCATAGAAATAACGCTCTCCTTTGGAGAACATAAATAGATATTCGTGAGCTCGTGTTGGGCGATCCCGCACGCTTTCAGGCATAGCGTTCGGCTTATGCCAAATCACATCAGCACGTAGATACCAGCCGTCATCCTGAAGCGCGAAAGCCAAACGCCATGGGATGCCTAAAAGATCCTTTGGTTTCAAACCATCAGGTGTATCGGGGCGCACCGTCATGGCGCGTGCGCGATTCTTTTTGTCCGGAGCGCGCCAACCACGATTACCACTCGTATAGCCATCCCCGACGTTTAGCCAAAAAACTCCATCGTCGCGCAAAACGCGCCTTGCCTCGCGAAACACCTCGACCAACCGAAAAATAAACTGCGGCAACGTTGGTTCGAGTCCAATCTGGTCCGGAGTATTGTAGTCTCGTAGGCCCCAGTAAGGGGGTGATGTTATTATACATTGCGCGGCCTCATCCGGCAGGCGGCGCAAGACTGTCAACGCATCTCCTTCAATGATGATGCTTTCGCGCAATGGCATCTGAGGTGATCGTTTGATGCGGGCAGTCTTCATATTCCAATACCGCGATTCTGATTGATTCGGCGGCTCAGTTTCGCGATTGAACCTGCCTCTTTCAAGCTTGGCGTTTCGAACCAAGTGAAATAGCGAACGTGCCATGTCCTCCCCTCCTCCAATGGGAAAAGACATACCTCAACAAGAACATAAAGTGAACAGATAATAAGATAGGCAACAAGCGGGAATTGAGAGGGCTTTCAGCGTTTCTCACGCTGCTAGAAAATTACCCACCCGCTCCAGCGCCCGCAAGATGTTCTCCTCCGAATTGGCGTAGGAAAGCCGGATATAGCCTTCGCCGAGCACGCCGAAATCCGGACCGCCGATCAGCGCCACGCCGGTTTCCTCCAGCAGCGCAGAGGCCAGTTTTTTGGCCTTCCAGCCGGTCTTCGAGATGTTGGGGAAGGCGTAGAAGGCGCCCTTCGGCGTGATGCAGGAGACGCCGGGCAGCTTGTTCAGGCCATCGACCACAACCTTGCGGCGGCGGTCGAACGCCTTCATCATCACATCCACTGCGTCCTGCGGCCCGTCGATGGCGGCGATGCCGGCATGTTGCGACGGGGCGTTGACGCAGGACCAGCAATTGACCGCCAGTTTTCGCACCTTGTCGTACAGATGGCTGCTGGCGTCCGAGTTCGGCCAGATCGACCAGCCCATGCGCCAGCCGGTCATCGCCCAGGTTTTTGACCAGCCGTTGAGCACGATCAGGCGCTCGCGCAGTTCCGGAAATTGCAGCAGCGAGCAGTGCTGTTCGCCGTCATAGGTCATGACGTCGTAGATCTCGTCGGAGAGGATGGCGACATGCGGATGCTTTTCCAGCCCCTTCGCCAGTTTCTCGATCTCGGCGCGCGGCGTGACGCCGCCGGTAGGGTTGGCCGGCGAGTTGAGGATCAGCAGCCGCGTCTTCGGCGTGATCAGCGCAAGCGTCTCCTCGGCCGAGAAGGCGAAGCCGTTTTCTTCGCGGATCGGCACCGGGACCGGCTTGGCGCCGGTGAATTCGATCATCGAGCGATAGATCGGGAAGCCGGGATCCGGATAGAGGATTTCGGCGCCCGGTTCGCCGAACATGACGATCGCCGCATACATGGTCGGCTTGCCGCCGGGCAGGATCATGACGTTTTCCGGCGAGACTTCCACGCCGGTGGTGGTGAGCGTACGGCGCGCCACCGCCACGCGGGTGGCGAGCAGGCCGGTGGCCGGCGTGTAGCCGTGATGGCCGTCGCGCAGCGCCTTGATGGCCGCCTCGACGATATGCTCGGGCGTGCGGAAATCCGGCTGGCCGATGCCGAGATTGATGATGTCCTTGCCTTGCGCGGCGAGCGCCGTGGCGCGGGCGAGCACGGCGAAGGCGTTTTCCTCGCCGATGCGGTCGAAGGCGGCAATCGTTTGGAGCACTTTTCCTCCCCATCTGGTTCTAGCGCATGGCCCCGAAAACCCAACGAGTTCGGGAAAATCATGTGCTACTGAAATCTTGCGGGTGCGCGTTTTTGTGAGCCTCGCGCCGCAAAGTCAATCGGAGCAAGGCCGGCCTTGGACGAAGATCTGAAAAACTGGACCGCGCGCCCCCGTCCCGAACGCAAGGTGCTGGAGGGCCGCTACGCGCGGCTGGAGCCGCTGTCGGCGGCGTGGCATGGCGACGGCCTGTTCGAGGCGGCGACAACAGCCAATGCCGACGAGCGGTTCCGCTGGCTCGGCGAATATCCACCGGAGAGTCGCGCCGCGCTGCAACCTTGGCTGGACAAGGCCGAAGCCAGCGAGGATCCGCTGTATTTCACGGTAATCGACAAGGCGTCGGGCAAGGTCGCCGGCCGCCAGACATTTCTGCGCATCGACACGGCCAACGGGTCGATCGAGATCGGCCATATCCATTGGGGGCCGCTGATGCAGCGCAAGCCGGCGGCGACCGAAGCGCATTTTTTGTTCATGCGCTACATCTTCGACGAACTCGGCTACCGCCGCTGGGAGTGGAAGTGCAACAACCGCAACGAGCCCTCCAAACGTGCCGCTTTGCGTTTCGGTTTCCAGCCTGAGGGCGTGTTCCGGCAGGCCATGGTGATCAAGGGCGAGAACCGCGACACCGCATGGTTTTCGATCATCGACAAGGAATGGCCGGCGCTGAAGCGCGCCTATGAGGCATGGCTCGATCCGTCGAATTTCGATGCCTCCGGCCAACAGAAGAAGCGGCTGGAAGAGTTTCGCGCCGCAGGCTGAAGTCCAAAAAGCCGAGATAGATCAAGACTTTTGCCGGCCAATGCACTAAGCCTGCGCCGGGCGGCGCGGTGGACGGTCCGCGAAATGGCAATGGCGTCAGGGAGAGACAATGGCCGGACGACTGAAGGGCAAGGTCGCGGTGGTGACCGCCGCGGGGCAGGGGATCGGCCGGGCCATCGCAGAGGCGTTCGTGGCCGAAGGCGCGACCGTTTTCGCGTCGGACGTGTCGCGCGACAAGCTGGAAGGGCTGGCGCGCGCCAAGAAGGCGAAACTCGACGTGCTGTCGACCAAAGCCGTTGAATCCTACGCCGCAAAGGTCGGCAAGATCGACATATTGGTCAATGTGGCGGGTTTCGTGCATCACGGCACGGTGCTGACAACCTCCGAGAAAGATTGGGATTTTTCTTTCGACCTCAACGTCAAGTCGATGCATCGGACGATCCGCGCGTTCCTGCCCGGCATGCTGGAACGGGCCAGGGAAACGGGCAAGACCTGTTCAATCGTGAACATTTCGTCGGGGGCTTCCTCGGTGCGGGGGATACCCAACCGGTATGCCTATGGGGCGAGCAAGGCGGCGGTGATCGGGCTGACGAAAGCGGTGGCGGCGGACTATATTCGCGAGGGAATCCGCTGCAATGCGATTGCGCCGGGAACGTTTCGGTCGCCGTCGTGGGAAGATCGGGTGGAGGAACTCGGCAGAACAGTCGGCAGCAAGGACAAGGCCTTGGAAATGTTCGTCAATCGCCAGCCGATGGGACGCGTCGCGGATGCCGCCGAAATCGCCCCCGTGGTGGTTTATCTGGCGGCCGACGAGGCGGCCTTCACCACCGGTACCGTGATCAATGTCGACGGCGGTTTCGCGCTTTGAGGATCATACTTCGATGGATTTCGCCCTCTGATGGATGCTGACAACCGCAATGCGGCGATCGCCGCGCTGGTGATCGTGCTGGCTTTCGGCCTGGGCGCGTTCTACCTGCCGACGATCATGCTGGCGATCGGTGGCTATTCGCCTGTAATTGCAGGGATTTTCGCCGTGCTGTTCGTCGCGGCGTTCTTCCTGGTGTTTTGGCTGCGCGGCCGCCGGCAGCGCCGGCGCGGCCGCTGACGAAGCTCAGCCAGAAATCAATGTGAAGCCGGGAATATCGAGCAATCTCAACGGCCTGTGCGGCATGTCAGGACAGCACAGGCTTTTCGAGTTTCACAAAACCCGTGGAAAGCGCGATGGAGGCGCACTTCCGAGCGCTTTCGTGTTCTCCGGGCTGCGTTTCGCATTCGCGCGCTTGGACTGATCCCGACCAGCCGTCGATGAGTCCGGGGAGAGTTTAGCTTTTCCGCAGAAGGCCGAAGCACGCAAAGGTTGGGCACTGTCGGAAAAGGCAAACCGCCCCCCGTCGTCCCAACCTTATGCCTTGAGGCTGGCGCCGAGGAGCGCCAGGCCGAGCAGGAAGACCAGCAGCGCGCCGGCGATCTCGATCGAGGCATGCACCCGGTTGCCGGTGCGGCCGTCGCCGGCGAAAGCCACGGCCCAGTTCTTAGCGGTGACGGCCAGCGTGGCAAGGATCGAGACTGTGATGGCGGTGCCGACCGACATGGCAAGGACCGAAAGCAGTCCGGCGGCGAACAGGCCGTTGAGGAAGGCGAAGGAGAGCACGATCAGCGCGCCGGTGCAGGGGCGCAGGCCGACGGCGGCCACCGCCGACCAGGCGGTGCGCCAGTCGAAGCGGTCGCCGGAGATCATCGACGGGTCGGGCGCATGGCTGTGGCCGCAGGTCTCGCAGACCATGGTGACGCCGGGCGCGCCGGCGTCGGAAGCGACGAAGGCATGGTCGTAGCGCGGCGCGGCGCGGCGTTCCACCGGGCCGAACAGTTTGCCGGCCGGGCTGTCGGCCTGGGCGGCCGAAAGGCTCAGCGCCGGGTTGAGGCCGAACAGGCCGGCCATGCGCGGCAAGGCCTTGCGCCATAGCAGCCAGGCGCCGAAGAGCGTGATCAGCGCATAGCTGGCGATCTCCAAAAACCAGGTGGCGTCGGTCATCGAAACGGCGGTGCCGCGAAGTACAAGAAAGACCAGCGTCATCACGACAATAGCCGTCAGCGCTTGAAGGAACGCCGAGACGAAGGAGAGCATGATGCCGCGCCGCAGCGCCACCTCGTTGGCCAGCATGTAGGACGAGATGACGGCCTTGCCATGGCCAGGCCCGGCGGCGTGGAAGACGCCGTAGGCGAAGGAGAGCCCGACCAGGATCCAAAGCTGGCTGCCGTCCTGGCGCATGGCCTTCAGCGCTCCGGTGAGCGAGCGATAAAAACCCTGCTGCTGGACGTTGATCCAGTTCATGAAGCCGGAAAACAGGCCGGTGGAGGGCACCATCGCCTCGTTGGTGCCGATGCCGAGCGAGCTTTGCGCATGGGCGAATGTCGCGAATTGGCTGGCGACGACGACCAGCGTGAGCAGGGCGAGGGGCGCGCGAAGCGTCGATTTCGTCATCCGGCGCGGCCCGTCACCCGTTCGCCTGGCACGCGATTTCAAGTTTCGTGGCGAAAATCTTGCTCATGTCGGTGCCGGTGGGATCGTTGAAAAAGGCCTCGGTCAGCGTCGACTGGTTCTGGGCGAGGGCCTCGTCGGGGTCGGGCCGGATGACCGTGGTCGAGCAGTCGGCCGGCTTGTCGACGACGGTGAGGTTGGCGTCCTCGGTAAAATCGATCGCCGTGTAGAAGGTCGGGTCGTAGACGCCGAAATCCACCTTGCCGGAAAGCTTCAGCGGCTCCTTGGGCGCCGATTCGAACAGAATGATGAGTTGCTGGTCCTCGAAACTGGCGATCAGTTTCGGCGGCGGCTGCATCGCCACGTCCTTGCCGTCGGCGGTGGCCACCTGGAAATAGTTGTATTCGGCGAGCGAGGCATGGACGGTGTTGGCGACGTCCTGCAACTCGGCGTCGTCAAGCTTCAGGTCGGAGTTCTTGTCGAACTCCATCAGCACGGTGGAGGAGAAAAGATCGTCGAAACGCCAGAGATGGCGCAGCGCTTTCACGGTGCGGTCCGGATTGATCACCACATCCAACCTGGCCTCGGCGAAGACATGCGGATGCACCAGCGCCGGCCCGGTAGAGGCACCAAGTAGCAAAGCCGCGGCTGCCGCTTTCGTAAGCTGATGGGAAAAAGGCATCCTCGGGTCCGGCTGATTTGCGGGCCCGAGGATTACCAGAAAGCGGGCGAAAATGGGACCGGAAGGTCGGTCGAGATTGACGCAGGCGGGGAAAATCGCAAACGCGGAAGGCCGACTGCCGCCCTCTCACCCCGCCCGGCGGAAGGCCGTCGGGTTCTTGCCGAAGCGCTCGCGGAAGGCTGCGTTGAAGGTGGAGAGGTCGCCGAAGCCGCTGTCGTAGGCGATGGCCGAGACGGCTTCGGGCGTGGTCAGGAGACGCAGCGCGGCGCGGCGCAGCCGCAACGCCAGGACATGCTGGTAGGGCGTCGTGCCCAGCGCGCGGCGGAAGACGCGAAGGAAATGAAACTTGCTCATCGCTGCCACGCCGGCCAGCCGGTCGAGATCGAGCGGTTGTTCGGCATGGTTCTCGATGTGGCGCAGCGCCCGCGACAGCCGGCGTGAATCCTGCGCCGAGACGCGCGCCGCCACCGCGCCCGCGCCCGAGAGCGCGCGCACCACGCCCGCCACGAAGCCGACCAGATCCTCCTCGATCTTCAGCCGGTCGCGCTGCCTGCCGCCGGCTTCCAGCATGACAGTATGCGGCAGCGTCTCGCGTGCCGACGGCAGCATCGCCGCCGGAAAGCGGAATTTCGACGAGCCGGCCGCCGTCGCCGCGATCTCCGCGAAATAATCCGGCGCGAACTTCACGGCGATGCAGCGGTCGCCGACGCCGTGGTCGTGGCCGCACTCGTAGCAGGCGCCGTGATTGCCGAGCAAGAGCGCGCCGGGATGCAGCAGAGCCCGGCCGCGATCCGATGCGTAGTTGAACGAACCGGCGACCACGGCCGCGATCGAGACCGATTCATGGCGCTCCTCGAACGGCCGGTCGCCCGGCCCCGCCTCGCAGACATAGTCGTGAATGGACCAGCCGCGCCCGTCGGCAAGCCGCGACGTGGCGGGGACGCCGACGTGCGTCGCCTGCATGTCGAATTCGCCGGACAAGCTATCCATGGCGCAATCATAGCAATTTTCCCCAAGTGCCGGAAAGCGCGCCGCCGCAGATTGCCGCCATCTCATGACGGTCGCTGCCTTGCAGGCCGTCCAATTCATTGGAGTGTACAATGGCGATGATCGACCATGTTTCCATCGGCGTCCGCGACGTGGGGCGCGCCAAGAAATTCTACGATGCGGTGCTGGCGCCGCTCGGTTATTCCTGCTTGAGCGACAGCGCGACCTCTCTGGGCTACGGCAAGGACGCGGTCGCGCTCTGGATCGGCCAGAGCAGTCGCCCGGTCCCGGAAGACACCGGCTCGGGCCTGCATTTCTGCTTTTCCGCGCCGACCCGCAAATCCGTCGCCGCTTTCCACGAAGCGGCGCTGAAGGCAGGCGGCCGCGACAACGGCCCGGCCGGGCTGCGCGCCGACTACGGCGACAATTATTACGCCGCCTTCGCCGTCGACCCGGACGGCTACCGGATCGAGGCATATTGCGGGGCGGCCGAGTAGCCGCCGCGCGCCGACTCTCTGGCCCGTGCCGCGCAATCCCCAAAGGGACAGCGGCATCGGGCCGGAACTTTGCCAGCCGGACGACAGCCTTTGCGCGGGCGTCGTCCATCCCCGCCGGGAAACCGGCGGCAGGCCGGCCAATCACCAGACGGGTCTAAGGGCCGCAAGGGCCTTGCAACGGTGCCGCACCGTCCGGCGCGGCCTCCATTGCAAGTCTTCGAAGGCCTCAAGGGGAACTTTCCACGCGGACGGGCGATGCCCGGTCCGGGAACCTCAACGCTGCGCATAGCGGAGACCCATCATGACCACCACACCCACATTCTGGGGCAATGAAACCATCATCTCCAACCGCACCGACGATTTCCAGGGGCAGGTCGTCGGCCTTGCCGACAACACCTTCGCCATCGTCTGGTCCGACAGCCTGGACATAGGCGGGCGCCACTACAACGAGACAGGGGCCGCCGCCAGCGGCGACTTCATGGCCGCGGTCTCCGACGGCATCCCACAGAACATCCATTCGCCGCGCATCGTCCAGCAGGCCAACGGCAAGGTCGTGGTCGATTTCGACTTCGCGTTCCAGTCCGGCGACATCGACATCTTGCGGCACGCGGTGAACGCCGATTTCATGCCGCGCTCCAAGGTCGACGGGCTGGAGATCGAATTCGGCACCGACGAACTCCTGCTCGACACCACGGCTACCGCATCGGGCGGCACGGCTTCCGTCTTCGCTTATGGCGACGAGAACCATCTGGCGATGCGCTTTTATGACGAGGACGGCGACAAGACGACCACGTCACCGATCCGCATCGGCGAGGAAAGCGACGGCATCCAGCGGCTCGGCGCGGTGGCGGGTCTGAGCACCGGCAACGTGGCGATAGCCTACGAGAATTTCGACCCCGACACAGGCATCCGCACGGTCAACCTGGCCTTCGTCCGGCCCAACGGCTCGGTTCCCGCCACCTTCGTCGTCGGCGACACCGGCAACGCCGCTCGCCCCGACATCGCCCGGATGAAGGATCTGCCGCTGCTGCCGACCGACTTCGTGGTAGTGTTCCAGGACGTCGGCAAGGGGATCTACTTCCGCCGCTACAACGACTTCGGCGTGGCGCTCGACGAGCAGCCGCAACTGATCGCCGGCTCGGCCAACAGCATCTCGGCGAAGGTGACGGGGCTCAACGATGGCGGCTTCATCGTCGCCTGGATCAACCTCTCCGGCATGGAGGGCGACGGCACCATAGAGCAGGAGATTTTCCTGCAGCGCTTCGACGCCAACGGCATGGCGGTCGGCGTGCGGCTGGAGATCGACAAGCCGGGCGACCAGATTCTCACCAGCATCGCCACGCTGGACGATGGCCGCGTCATCCTCACCTACCAGAGCGAGACGGGGGATTCGACCGGCGAGGCGACACTCAACTACCGGATCATCGATCCGCGCGACGATTTTCTCGCCGGCGGCAACGGCGACGACAACATCGTCGGCCGTGAGGACGGCGCCACCCTGCATGGCGAGGAAGGCAACGACCGCCTCACTGGCCGCGCCGCGGACGATACGCTGATCGGCGGGGAGGGCGCCGACGTCATGCGCGGCGGCGGCGGCGACGACACCTATTGGGTCGACAATGTCGGCGACGTGGTGACCGAATTCGACGGCGAGGGCGGCGATACGGTGCTGACCTCTGTCAGCTATGCGCTGGCGCAGACGGCGGCGGTCGAGGTTTTCGCTACCACCGATGCGAGGGCCACGACGGCGATCGACCTGACTGGCAACCAGTATGCGCAGACGATCCAGGGCAATGCCGGCCAGAACACGATCAAGGGCGGCGGGCCGGGCGGCCAGGCCGACGAACTGGTCGGGCTTTCCGGTAACGACAGGTACATCGTCTACAATGCCGGCGATTTGATCTTCGAGACCGCGACCGAAGGCACCGCCGACCGCGTTCTGGCCGGCGTCAGCTACAAGCTTGGAGCCGGCGTCCACATCGAGATGCTGACCACCACCTCGGGTTCCGGCACCGCGGCGATCGACCTCACCGGCAACGAAATGAAACAGGAGATTATCGGCAATGCCGGCAACAACATCCTGCATGACGGCGGCAAGGGTGCGTCCGACGTCATGCGCGGCCTCTCCGGCAACGACACCTACCGGGTCTTCAACAGCGAGGACGTCATCGTCGAGACGGCATCGCAGGGGACGGCCGACCGAGTGATCGCCGCCGTCGACTACCGGCTGGGCAAGGGCGTCCATGTCGAGATGCTGACCACCAACGGCTCGACCGGCACCACGGCGATCGACCTTTCCGGCAACGAGATCGGCCAGGAGATCACAGGCAATGCCGGCGTCAATTTCATCGACGGCGGCGGTGGCAAGGACACGCTGCGCGGCGGCAGCGGCCAGGATTTTTTCGTTTTCTCCACCGCGCTCGGCGCCGGCAATGTCGACACCATCGTCGACTACAGCACCGCCGCCGACACCATCCAGCTCGTCGACACCGTCTTCGCCGCGCTCCCCGATGGCCCGCTCGCGACCGCCGCCTTTCGTGCCAACATGACGGGCCTGGCCGCCGATGCCAGCGACCGCATCGTCTACGAGACCGACACCGGAAGATTGTACTACGATCCGGACGGAACCGGCGCCGCCGCGCGGATCCACTTCGCCACGCTGACCGGCGGCCTGGCGCTGACCCACGCGGATTTCCATGTGGTCGAGGCGATCTGACGAAGAGCGGGCGGCCCTGGCCGCCCGCTCTCGCCCACGCCATGGATCTGGCTGGCCGTGCCCCTCGGCCGGCCTGGCGTCGACTGTGTAGGGTTATGCTATCGAGAAGTCCGCGTTGGTGATCGCCGGCATCCCCACCAGCCCCACGAACAGGATACCGGCGCCGGCGCCATTGCCGTCGGCGTCGTAGTAGACCGAACCCGTATCCGTCTCGTAGATGATGCGGTCGGTGGCGTCCTGGGCCTGGCCGGTGGTGTTGGCGCGGAACGCGGCGGCCGACAGCGTGCCCGGCGTCAGTTCCGTGAAGATGGCGTCGGACAAAAGGATGCGGTCGTCGGCGGCGTTGAAATCGAGGATCAACGCGGCGTCGGCATTGTCGACGCCGAATTTTGTGTTGAACACGAACGTGTCCTTGCCGCCAAGCCCTCTCAGTGTATCGGCGCCACCTCGTCCCTCAAGCCGGTTGTCGCCGGCATTGCCGATCATCTCCTGGATGAAGCCATTGCCGGTGAGGTCGATACCAGAGGTGCCCAACGACCCGTTGGTGGTCATCATCTCGATCTCGGCATCCGCGGCGAGCTTGTAGTCCACCGCCGCAGTGACGCGGTCGAGATTTCCCCCGAACATCGCCTCGACGACTTCAGTCGCGGAATCGTAGACATAATACGTGTCGTTGCCCTGCAATCCGCGCAGGATGTCCTGGCCGCCGCCGCCCTTGAACGTATTGGCGGAATTGTTGCCGGTGAGATCGTCATTGTGGGCCGATCCGATCAGGTTTTCCACCGACTGGTAGCTGTCGCCCTTTGCCTCGCCGGTGTTCTCCGTCGGGCCGAACAGGCTGGCGACGACGCCGGCCGCCGCACCCGCATAAGAGGCCGTGTCCGAGCCGTCGCCGCCATGAAGCGCGTCGCCGCCCAGGCCGCCGACCAGGATGTCGTCACCGCCTTCGCCGCGCAGCGTGTCGTTGCCGCCGAGGCCGATCAGCGTATCGTTGCCCCAGTCGCCGCCCAGCGTGTTGGCGCCGCCATTGCCGGTGATGGTGTCGCCATAGATCGAGCCGCTGACGTTTTCGATGGAATTGAACGTATCGCCGGCCGCGCCGCCCGCATTGAGGGAAGGGTCGGCAAGACTGACGACCACCTCGGGTCCGGAGAGATAGTCCGCGGTGTCCGTGCCCTTGCCGCCGCTGAGGTAGTCGGTGCCCTCGCCGCCGATAAGCGTGTCGTCGCCGTCCCCGCCGGCGATCGTGTCGTCGCCGTCGTGGCCGATGAGGCGGTCGTCGCCGCCATTGCCTTTCATCACGTCATCCAGGTCTCCGCCGGCATAGACGTCGCGCGCTCCGCTGCCGTTGTAGGTCCAGTCGAAGGTGCGGAACAGGGCGTCGAGGTTCGAGCCGTTGCCGGTCTCGAAAAAATCCATCAGCATTTCGCCAAAGTCCGCGGCGTCGATGGACAGGCCGGAGATGGTCAGTCCCGGTGAGGACCCGATACTGACATGGTTGGTGATGACGCCGCCGAGGCTGATGCTGAGCGAGGTGATCGTGCCGCTGTCGGGAATGGAGTCGCCGCCGTAGACGAGATTGCTGCCGCCTACCACGATGCTGCCTTGCAGCATGGTGTAGGCGCCCGGCTGGCCCTGCGGAATGGTGCGGCCCCAGACGAAGCCGGTGCTGCTGGCGTGCCTGAAGCTGCTGCCCTCGATGAGCGCGGCGTCAGACAATTGGGTGATCGGCGTGCTGACGAGATCCAGGGCGCTCGCGGGGACGATCTGTACAACGGTAGGCATGGTGTTCTCCTTGAAATGAAATTTCCATCGGCGTTCGACGGAGTCATGATTTGATCGCGCGCGCATCTTTGTCCGGATGCAATCCGAACCGGCACGCGTCCCAGATGAATGGATTTTTTATTGCCGATTGACGGCTTATGTTTTTATGAGATCCCTGTGGGACTTCGTTGTTCCCACGAGATACTTATAGTTCCGGCGACCGACGTGTCGTTGCCAAGCAAGAAAACTTGGGCCTGCCGGCCGTCGCTACGTCTTCGGATCAAAGGTCCGAACGACGCTTTCGCCTGATGGACATGCCGATGGGCATCTCTTCCGCGCAAAGTTCGTCGCTTCTTGTTTCGATCGGGTACCGGTGATTGCCCCTCACCGATCCGTTTCGTGGCGGGGTTGTGCTGCGGCCGGCGATGAAAATCTATCCGCCAGGCGCAACGACTATCCAGAAAACGAAATCGAATGCGGGAATATGTGGCAATTTGCGGATATTTCTGTATGAAGCGGTCAGGTTTGCCAAAAATTGCCGCAGAAACTGGTCATGACCATGCACGCGTCACCGCTTTCAAACCACGTCCTGTTCCAGACCGGCGACCTTGATTGCGCGCGCGAGCGCGTCGCCGAGAAATTCTGCAGTCACCGGCTGGAGCTTTTGGGCGACCGCGCGCAATTCGACGCGGCCCACCATCATGTTCCGGGCACCATGTTGTCGCTGAACTATATCCGCTATGGCGCCGACGTGCTGGTCGATCCGGGAGAACTGGAGCACTTCTACCTCATCCAGATGCAGGTCCGGGGCGGGGCGACCATCCGCAACGGCTGCGACGAGTTCTCGACGGATGCGGACCATGCATCGGTGCTCAACCCGCACTGGGCGACCAGGATGCGATGGTGGGCGGGATGCGAACAGATCCTGGTCCAGGTCAAGAAGGCGCCCTTCCATGCTTTCGTCGAGCGCCTGCTCGACCGCGTCTTGCCCGGTCCGGTCGCCTTCGCCCCGCGTATCGACCTGACGCGTCCCGAGATGAAGCAGTGGCGGGCGCTTGCCGCGGCGCTGTTTCAGAAAGCCGAGACCGGGCCGGCGCCGGATATCTCGTCCTCGCTCTGTGAACAGCAATTGCTCGAACTGTTCTTTCGCCAGCAGCCGAACAACATGTCCCACTTCATCGACGACGCACCGGCCGCACCCGCGCCGCGCCATCTGCGCCGGGCGAACGAGTTCCTGCGCGAGAACGCCGCCGAGCCGATCGGCGTGCTCGACATCGCCGAGGCCGCCGGTGTCACCGCAAGGACGCTGCAGACGGCGTTCAGGAGCGCCTACGGCCTGTCGCCGATGCACGCGCTCGGCCGCGAGCGCCTGCGCCGCGTGCGCTTCGACCTGATGGATGCCGGCGGGCCGGCCACCGTCGCGGATGCGGCGCTCAAATGGGGCTTTTCCCATCTCGGGCGGTTTTCGCAGGCATATCATCGCCAGTATGGCGAAATGCCGAAGGACACGCTGAGGGCGCGCGGCGAGGCGGTCCCGTCCGCGGCCGGCCGCCGGCCGCATTAGACGACAGCACTGCATCGTCCCACATCGGCGTCTTCCGTGACCTCGGCCGCAATCGCCGACCATCTCTGCCTGCCCGGCTGGCGCCGGCGCAGGCCCGCTCCAGGCCTGCATGTCCTGAAGCGAGCCGGACGATCCCTGTCACCCCGCTCCGTTCTTGCGGAACCACTGCACCAGAAAATCGACGAAGACGCGGACTTTTGCCGGCAGGTAGCGGCGGTGGGGGTAGACGGCAAAGATGCCGCCGCCGCGCGGGATGCGGTCGTCGAAGATCGGGACAAGCTTGCCGCTGGCGATGTCCGGCTCGGCGATGAAGTCGGGCAGCACCGCCCAGCCAAGGCCGGAGACGGCGGCCGCGCGCGCCGCCATCGGGCTGTTGACCTCGATGCGGCCGGTGACCGAGACGGTTGTCGTCTCGCCGTCTTCGCCGACGAAGGGCCAGTTGGAAAGCCAGCGGCCGTTGGTGTCGACGACGCAGGGTTTTGCCGCGAGGTCCTGCGGGCGGACGGGCATGCCGTATTTATCGATGACTTCGGGCGAGGCGCAGAGCCTGACCGAAAAGGGCGACAGGCGCCGGGCGATGAGGGACGAGCTTTCCAGCCTGGTGATGCGGATGGCGAGATCAAAACCTTCCTCGACCAGATCGACAAAACGGTCGTCGAGCTGGATCTCCAGCACGATCTCCGGATGCTCGCGGGCAAAATCGATCAGCGCCTGGCCGATCGGCGCGTCGGCGAAGGTGCGCGGCGCCGACAGTTTTATGCGGCCGCGCACGTCGCCCGAGGATTCGCGCACGTCGTCGGCGAGGCTGTCGATCTCGCGGACGATTTCGGTGGCACGGCGAAAATAGGTGTGCCCGGCCTCGGTCAGCGAGAACTGGCGGGTGGTGCGGTTGAGTAGTAGCGCGCCGAGTTCGTCCTCCAGCTCGCGCACATATTTCGAAAGCAGCGCTTTTGAGCGGCCGATCTTTCGTGCGGCGGCGGAAAAGCCCTCGGCCTCGACCACGTCGATGAAGGCGCGCATGCGGGTGAGGGTGTCCATTCAGGCGCGTCCAAGGGAAAGAACGAATGCCCCCTCCACCAACTTCGGCGGTCTGGGTGTATTGGCGATAGGACGCCCCCTCCACCACGCTTCACGTGGTCCCCCTCCCCCGCTTCGCAGGGGAGGAACCAGCGGCGCAGTCGGTACGCCCTGGATCCTCCCCCGTTTACGGGGGAGGGGGACCACGCGAAGCGTGGTGGAGGGGGCGCGTTCGACGGTTGGCGGCATCACTCTACTCCCGCACCCGCCAGAATCTTGCGCCCCAGCCTGATCAGCGAAACATCGCTATCGGGCGGGCCGACGATGGAGAGGCCGAAGGGCGCGCCGTGGACGGTGCCCAGTGGCAAAGTGATCTGCGGGCAGCCGGAGAGGCCGGCCAGGCAGAGCAGGTGCAGCGCGCGTTCGCGGTAGCTCTGCAGATCATCGGGCGAAGCGCTCTTCAGCGGGGATGCGCCGGGCACGGTGGGCAGCACCAGCACCGCGCCGTCCTTCAGAAGCTCCAGCATCTCGGCGCGGAAGGTGAGGCGGCGGACGCGCTCGGCATGCACGGTCTGCTCGTCGATCGTCCTGCCATAGCGGAAACGCTCGAGCGTGGCGGGGGCAACCGTATCCCCATGCGTTTCAAGCCAAGCGCCGTGCGCGCCCCAGGCTTCAAAAGCCTGGATGTTGCGGAAGCAGAAATAGAGTTCGTCCGGCGTCGAGGTGAACGGGAAGGTTTCGCGCCGCTCGATCGGTAGGCCGAGGAAGGTTTTCATGCGCTCATATTCGGCGGCTTCCTCCGGGCCGGCGACAAAAGCATCCATCGTGTCGAGCGTCACCGCCTTGGCGATCAGCGCTCGATTCGCATCGCGGCCGAGCAGGATTTTTCCGACCGCCTCGTAGATCTCGATGTCGGCGGCGAACCAGCCGACCGTGTCGAGGGAAGCAGCGAGCGGCATGGCGCCGTCGATCGGGATGCGGCCCTGCGTGGTGCGCAGCCCGATCAGGCCGCAGAAGCTGGCCGGGGCGCGGACCGAGCCGCCGGTGTCGGAGCCGATGGCGATGTCGGCCAGCCCGCCGGCCACCGCCGCCGCCGAGCCGCAGGAAGAGCCTCCGGTGAAGCGGTCCGGCGCCTTGGGATTGACGGGATAGGGAAAATGCACGTTCTGGCCGAACAGCGAGAAGGCCAGTTCGTCGGTCACGGTCTTGCCGGCGAAGCGCGCGCCCGAATCGAGCAGCGCCTTCACGCAGGAGGCGCTTTGTGTAGCTGGAACCGCCTGCTCGAACTTTTTCGGATTGCCGCAGCCGGTGCGAAAGCCCTCGACGTCGAATATGTCCTTGACGCCCAGCCGCAGCCCATCGAGCAGGCCGGATTCCGCATGCGCGACAGGCACTTGCGGCAGGTCGAGGAAAGCGTTGAGGGCGTCGCGGGTGCCAATCATCGTTCACTGTTTCCTGTCTGCTGCGGCAGAATTGTTCGCGTCTCGAAGAATTGCAAGCGGAGTGCATTTTTTCGTTGATTGTGACAGCCAAGATTCCTATATCGCGCTTGCCCAAAGTCGCACGTGCCTGTGGGCGTCCCCCGACCCTCGGAATGGCGAGATGTCGGGACGGTACCCGGGAAGTAACGAGCCCGGTCGGTTCAGCGGCCAACCGCCGATCCGAGGACGTCTTGAAGCAACGACGGTGCGGGCCTTTCTGGTCTCTGTCGGCAGTCCAACGCCGACAATTACTGAAGAGGCACACCTTCATTGCCGGCAGTGCGGACGGGTCTCCCATCCAAGCCAAGGCAGACAAAGCGAGCGCGGACCGCAAGGTCTCAGCAAGCCGACGCGCGTGACGCGTTTTCGTGGTTCCGGGGTCTCCACCGGCTGGCGCCACGAGAAGCCGTCTCGCCCCTTTGTCCACCGCGGATGAACGCCCAGAGGGCGGTCCGCACCTTGCAGATGACGCGCGGTAGAAACCCCGTGCGAATGGAGAGACCGATGGCGACCCAGCGCATCCTCGACTTCCTCGCCACCCGACGACCGAACGGGCCTTGCCTCGTCGTCGACCTCGACGTCGTGCGCGATAATTTCCGCGCCTTCGAGAAGGCGTTGCCGGATTCCAAGATCTACTACGCGGTGAAGGCAAACCCGGCGCCGGAGATCCTGCGCCTGCTTGCCTCGATGGGCTCGTCCTTCGACACCGCGTCGGTTGCCGAGGTCGAGATGGCCATGGACGCGGGCGCGCCCGCCGACCGCATCTCCTTCGGCAACACCATCAAGAAGGAGCGCGACATTCTGCGCGCCTACGAACTCGGCATCCGCCTGTTCGCGGTGGACTGCGTCGAGGAAGTCGAGAAGATCGCCCGCGCCGCCCCCGGCAGCCGCGTGTTCTGCCGCGTGCTGACCGACGGCGAAGGCGCCGAGTGGCCGCTGTCGCGAAAATTCGGCTGCGTGCCGGCGATGGCGGTCGACGTGCTGCGCCATGCAAAGGCGCTCGGGCTGGACGCTTATGGCGTGTCCTTCCATGTCGGCTCGCAGCAGTGCGACCTGTCGGCCTGGGACCGCGCGCTGGGCGACGCCAAGCGTGTCTTCGAGACGCTGGCCGAGGAAGGCATCGTGCTCAAGATGGTCAACATGGGCGGCGGCTTCCCGACCCGCTATTTGAAGGACGTGCCGGCGGCGCAGGCTTATGGCCAGGCGATCTTCGCGGCGCTGCGCAAGCATTTCGGCAACCGCATCCCGGAGACGATCATCGAGCCGGGCCGCGGCATGGTCGGCAATGCCGGCGTCATCAAGTCGGAGGTCGTGCTGATCTCGAAGAAGGCCGACAACGACAATGTGCGCTGGGTCTATCTCGACATCGGCAAGTTCGGCGGGCTCGCCGAGACGATGGACGAGGCGATCCGCTACCCGATCGTAACGGCGCATGACGGCAGCGAGACCGCACCTTGCGTTCTCGCCGGCCCGACCTGCGATTCGGCCGACGTGCTCTACGAGAAGACGCCGTATCCGCTGCCGCTGTCGCTGACCATCGGCGACGACGTGCTGATCGAGGGCACTGGCGCCTACACGACCACCTATTCGGCGGTCGCCTTCAACGGCTTCGAGCCGCTGCGATCCTACGTGATCTGACGGGCTCGCGGCCCCTCAGATCACTTCCCGGCCGCCGGCGGTATCTCGCCGGCGACGGGTTCGCTTGTGGAACAGACCTCCGCGGGGGAAGGATTTTTCAAAGTGAACGCAGTCGAAATCGATACCCTGACCTACTCCATCGTCGCCGAGACCACCGCGGATGTCGCGGCGCGCGAGGCGCTGCTCGACCGCGCCATGGGTGTTGCCCGCAAGCGCAAGTCGTCGGAGAAGCTGCGCCGCGGCCGCAAGCCGTCCGAGGGACTGGCATTTGTCGCACGCGGCGCAGATGGGCGCATGCTCGGGACGGTAAGGTTGTGGGACGTCCATGTCAGCGGCGACCGCCGGGCGCTGCTGCTCGGCCCGCTGGCGGTCGATCCATCGGCAAAATCCGCGGGCGTCGGCTCGGCGCTGATGCGGCATGCGATCGCCGAGGCGAAGCGGCTCGGACACAGGGCGGTCGTGCTGGTCGGCGACGCTCCCTACTACGGGCGTTTTGGCTTCTCGGCGGAGAAGACGGGGCGGCTCGCCATGCCCGGTCCCTATGAGCGTCATCGCTTCCTGGCGCTTGAACTGGTCGAGGGCGCGCTGGACGGAGCGCAAGGCGTGCTTCGGCCTGCCGGCCGCAAGATCGGAGCCCGGGCGGAACTCGCGCGGGCCGCGTAAGTCACTTTCCCACGGGCTGGACCTTGGGTCCGGTCCGCCGGCCATCTTCTGGTGGGGGAGATGGCCGGGTCCACACCGACGGTCGCGCTTGGCGAAGCCGCCGCGCGTTTTCAGAGCAACTGGCTCAGCGCCATCGCCACCGACATGTCGCCGGTGACCTTGATCTTGCCGGTCATGAACGCCATGGTCGGGCTCAGGTCCCCAGACATCAGGCCCTCCAGATTGTCCAGCGTAAGCGAGATGGTGCAATCCGTCTCGGCGTCCGTGGTCGAAATGCTGGTCCCGTTGACGACGATCACGCCGTCCTTGCCCAGATCGAACTTCACCGATTTGTCGAAATCCGATTTTTCGACGCGGGGCCGCAGCCGCTCGACCAGATCCTGAACGCTCATCTCAAAATCTCCTGTTGGCGCGGCCGGCGGATCGATCCGCCACCGCAAAATAGCGTCGCCGGCGCCCGCGGCAATCGTGCCGCAAGGTCAGCCGGACCGATGCAAATCAGACTTGGCAGAGGGTTACGTCAGGCGTGTGTGGCGGGTCAACCGTCGGCTTGCGGCGACACGCTCTAATGCGCGGGCGCGGCGTCGTGGCCGCCGGAGGACGCGTCGGCGTCCTGGGTCGCGGGGACCTCTTCGGTGATCGTCTTGCGACGCTTTACCGCGTTGTCGCGGATCTCTTCCTTGGTGAGGTAGTCGACCTGCTCGACCAGCACGTCTTCGACCAGTTGCTGCTTGACCCTCTTGTTGATGCCGTCGCGGATGCCGGCTCGGAAGGCGTCGAGATCGAGGGCCGGGGTCTTGCTGAAATCGAGCGCCGGGGTCGAATAGACGTAGGAGTACACGACGTCGGTGATAAGCGCGTCGGCCGGCACGGTCAGCTTGCGCAGTTCCCTAGGATCGACCGTATAGACCAGGCGGGCGAGAAAATAGCCCTCGACCGACGCGTTGCGGATCAGCGGCACTGAGATGACGTCGGTCTTCACATAGTCGAGGCCGCCCATGAGGCTTGCCTCCTGCGCCGGCGCATCCGATTTCGTGCCGGCCGACTGGAAGGAATAGAAGACGGCGCCCAGCGTCGCCGCGCAGATCCAGAGTGCGGCGAGGACGAATTTTATCACCTGCCCCACCCGAACTCGCCGGCCGAATAGGTGCCGTCCGCCTCGGCGTGGCGGATGGCGTTGCGCATCAGCGTCGCGACCTCGTTGACGGCGTTCATGTGGGCCCGGATGGCCGCCTCGTTGCGCGCCAGCGTCTCACGCAGGCGGATGAGGCCGTCGCGGTGCTCGGCGAGTAAAGCCGCTTCGCCGATGCCCTTCATGGCGCGCGTCAGTTCGTAGAGGCAGCGGCCTTTCCGCGCGTTGGAGGACTGGAGGTCGAAGCCGCGGTCGTTCTTCAGCCCGTGGGTTTCGGCCTCGACGGCTTCCTCGATGCGGCCGATCAGGATCGAAAGGCTGGCCGGGCGGGCGGCTGCCGGCTCGGGTGCGTAGGGCCTCTCGGTGGGGGTAACAGTCGCGGTGTACTCGGTCATTCGTTACTCCCTACGCCTTGCCGTCGGTGTTCGCGCCGCGCGGCTCTTCCATGGCGCGCGCCACGCGGCGCTGCAGGTCCTGCACCAGCGCGTCGGAGAGCGCTGCCTGGCGGTCGGCCTCGGTGCGTTCCGTGCCGTGCGAGACCGGGCCGACCGGAACGGCGGACTTGCCCTCGACATAGTGATCGGCGAGCAGGCGCGAGGCGATGCCGATGCCGCCGCGCTCGGTCATGACGTCGGCGATGCGGCCGGCCATCATCGACTTCCACATGTCGCCGGCCAGCCCCTTGCCGTAGACCTCGCCGGCGTCCTTGGGCAGCATGGTCTGAATGAAGGTGCCGAGCACGACGGATTCGAATTTCTTCAAGGCGTCGGCGCCATCGGGGGCTATTGCGCCTCGGGTGGCGCGCATATTGCCTGGGCCGGCGGCGCCGAGGCTGAAGGCGGCGTCGGCTCCAGTCGGCGCCGTCGCGCCGACGCGGCGGGCCAGCGCGGTGCGAGCCGCCTCCAACCCCGACGGCTCGACGGCGCGGGCTACGTCGAGCACGATGTCGCTGGGCGGCGAAATGGCCAAGACGCTGGCTCCTCCGGTTTTTGACGGGTGCATTGTGGACCGAGAAGCTTGCGGGAGCCTTGCCTGGGGAGCGCCAGCGTAACCCTCCCCCTTGAGGGGAGGGTCGCGGAGCAAATTGCGCGGAACGCGCGATTTGTGACGCGGGGTGGGGTTGCCGATGAAGTGCTCCATCCTGAAGCGGTCCGACGGGCGCTCCAAACTGAAGCGACCCCACCCCGGCTCGCTCAACTCCACTTCGTTTCGTTGACTCGCCGACCCTCCCCTCGAGGGGGAGGGTTACGTCGGCGACTGCTTCCGCGCCAGCAACTCCAGCAGATCGCGTTCCGTCTTGCCGCGCTCGTCGGCGCGATCGGCCTCGCGCCAGGCACGCTCGACCCGGTCTGCGCGGACGGTGGCCATCGCCACGCGCCCTGCCTCGGTCTCGGCCAGTTTCTGGCTGGCCCGCTCGCGGGACAGCGCGGCTGAGATGCGCCGGTGGTAGACATCCGGAAAGGACATTGCCAGCGAGCCTTCTGCGTCGAAACGGCCGGCAAGTTCCTCCGCCTCCGCGCGGGCGGCAACTGCGGAGGCGACGAAACCGGCATGACGCGTCTCGTGCAGCGCCTTCAACTGCTCCTGCACGTCGAGCAGCTTTTTCAGCCTTCTGACGCGGTCGGCCATGGTTCAGCCTCCCAGCGCGGTGGCGGCGAAGCCATCGGCGAACAGGCTGAGCATGGTGGCGATGGCGAAATAGAAGATGATCAGCCCGCCGGCGATCACCATAGGCAGCGAGATGAAGTAGACCGGGATCTGCGGCGTCAGCTTGTTGACGAAACCGACGGTCAGGTTGACCAGGATGGCATAGGCGATGAAGGGGCTGCCGAGCCTCAGCGCGATCATGAAAGATTCGCCCAACGTGTCGGTGACGTTGACGAGTGCTGCGCGCGGATTGAACAGCATGTTGACCGGGGCGACCTCGTAGGACTGGATCAGCGCCTTGACGATCTCGTGGTGGAAATCGAAGACGAACAGCAGCAGCAGCGCCGAAAACGAGATGATCTCGCCGAGTGGCGCTTGCGGCTCGCCGTTCTCGATGCCGGGACCGGCCATGCCGCCATAGCCGATCAGCATGGCGATCGCGGAGCCCATGAAGGACAGTGCCATCATGTAAAGCCGGGCGAGCAGGCCGATCAGTCCGCCGGTCAGCAGTTCGGAAACCACCATCGGCGCCAGCAGCGCCGGCTCGCGCGTGGCCGAGGGCAGGATCTGGTCCCACAGATGTACCAGCAGCGCGCCGGTGGCGGCCACCGCCACGAACAGCCGCACCTGCATCGGCACGCGGGCGCTGGACAGGCCTGGCATGATCATGAAGCAGCCGCCGATGCGGCAGAAGGCGAGAAAGGCCGCGATGACGACGCTTTCGGGCAGGGTGGTCACGAAATCGTGCCCAGAATTCTGATCTCGACGCCCTTGGCGATCTCGACATGGGAGAGCACCGGCAGCGTGGTGTAGAGCCGCTCGATGATCATGCGCACATAGGGGCGCGCATCGGGCGCCGTGACGATGACGAAGCGTTCGCCGGCCTCCATATGGGAGCGGATCGCCTTCGAGGCGTCCTGGCCAAATTCCTCCAGCTGGCGCGGGTCGATGTCGAACTCGCGGATCTCGCCCTTGGCGTCGCGCTTCAGGCTCTGGTGGAAGGCGAGATCCCAGCGATTTCCGAGGCGCAGCACTTTCAGCACGCCTGCCTCGGAAAGATCGCCGCAGATCTGCTGGGCCATGCGCACCCGCACATGCTCGACGATCTGCTCGGTGCGGCGCACATGCGGGGCGATCTCGGCGATGGCCTCAATGATGAGATGCAGGTTGCGGATCGACACCCGCTCGGCCAGCAGCAGCTTCAGCACCGCCTGCAGGCCGGGATAGGAGATGTGCGAGGTGCAGATCTCGTCGGCGAGTTTTTTGTATTCCGCATCCTGGCGGTCGAGCAGCGCCTTCATGTCCTTGTAGGAGAGGAGCTGCGGCAGGTTGTTGCGGATGACTTCCGACAGGTGGGTGAGCAGCACCGACATGTTGTCGGCATAAGTGTATTGCTCGCGTTTCAAATCCTCGGCGAACATTTCGGGCACCGAATAGGCGCGCATGCCGAAGGCCGGCTCGCGCACCTCCTCGCCGGGGATGTCGGGATTGTCGCGTTTTCCCAGCAGCACCATCAACTCGCCGACGCGCATCTGGTGCTCGGCCACCACCGTGCCGTGGATCTTGATCTGGTAGCTCTTGCTCTGCAAAGCGAGGTCGTCGGTGAGTTTCACCTCGGGCACGACGAAACCGTATTGCGAGGCGAATTTTTTCCGCATCTTGGCCATGCGGAAGGCGAGTTCCTGATGCGAGACTAGAAGTTTCGTCGAGAGCTGCTTGCCGATCAGCAGCTCGATCTCGGCCGTCTTGAGGGACGCCTTGACCGAGTTCTTCTCCTCGTCCTCCTTTGTCGCGGTCTGCTCGCGTGCGACGGTCGCCTGCGCCTCGGCCTCTCGGCGCTGACGCAGCGGGATGATGTAGCCGATGGCCGCCATGGCGGCCGCCAGCGTGACGAAGGGGAACATCGGCAGGCCGGGCATCAGTGACAACAGCACCAGCAGGCCGGCGGCGACATAGAGCGCGCGCGGATAGGCGCCGAGCTGGCCGAACACCGCCTGGTCGGTGGAGCCGCGGGTGCCGCCCTTGGAGACCAGCAGGCCGGCGGCGAGCGAGACGATGAGGGCGGGGATCTGCGTCACCAGACCGTCGCCGACGGAGAGCTTGATGAACACGTCGGATGCTTCCGCCATGCCCATGTCGTGGCGGAAATAGCCGATGGCGATGCCGCCGACGATGTTGATGGCGGTGATGATCAGGCCGGCGATGGCGTCGCCGCGCACGAATTTCGAGGCGCCGTCCATCGAGCCGAAGAAGGAGCTTTCCTCCTCCAGCTCGCGGCGGCGCAACTGCGCGGTCTTGTCGTCGATGACGCCGGCGGAAAGGTCCGCGTCGATCGACATCTGCTTGCCGGGGATGGCGTCCAGCGTGAAGCGGGCGCCGACCTCGGCGATACGGGTGGCGCCCTTGGTGATGACGATGAAATTGACGATGATCAGGATCAGGAAGACGATCAGGCCGATGACGAAGTCGCCGCTCATGACGAGCTGCGAGAAGCCGCTGATGATGTAACCGGCCGCGTGTGTGCCCTCGCTGCCATGCGACAGGATCATGCGCGTGGTGGCGATGTTGAGCGACAGCCGCAGCATGGTGGCGATCAGCAGGATCGTCGGGAAGGACGAGAAGTCGAGCGGCCGCTGGATCCACAGCGCCACCATCAGGATCAGCACGGAAAGCGCGATCGAGAAAGCCAGCCCGATGTCGATCATGAAGGCCGGTATCGGCAGGAACAGCACCGCCAGGATGACGACGATGCCGAGCGCGAAGAAGACGTCACGGCTGTGCCGGGCGGGCGGCGCGGGGGAGAGAGTTTCGGTGACTGCCATGTGCCCGTTCCAGTTCATGCCGGAGCGTCGCACGCGCAGACCGGCGCGGAGAGGCTAGACGCTCAAGCTTGCGCGAGGCGTGGTGGGGAAGGCTACAGGCTTTGTTTCACGGCAGGCGGGTGCAGTCGGGGGTCGAGGGCGAAACGCTCCTGCGAGCCCATGACATAGGCGCCGGCAGCTTTTTCCGCCACGAACAACAGGTTCCAACTGCGCCTGGAAACAACGCTCGGGATGACGACGAACTGGTGATCGGCCAGAAGCCCGTCGCCAAAGCCCTGCTGACCGGCGCTCGGCTGGCCCGGATAGAGCCAATTCGGGTTCGGCACATCTTCAGGCAATACCACCCGGACGGATGTGAGATCGACCACCTTGGCTTGCGTCAACACGTGCGGTGTTGTGTCCAGAAGCGGAAAACCCTTGTGGACGCCGACCTCCAGAATCGCGGTCGACGGATCAATGGCGCAATAGACGGCGCGAACGCCCGCACTGTTCCAGCGGCCGCCCACCTGATAGGCGCCTTCGCCGCTGTCCCACGTCCTGGCATATGCCTGCCGGTCAAGCCGCCAGGCGATCAACTCGTCGCCGCCGAGAGGCGCCGGCAGAGGCGTCATGTATAGACACCGTAGTCGATGCGCTTGAGTAATGTCTCGACAAGCCCGACGCCTGCGGGTGTCGCGAGCAAATCAATCGGGCGGCGCTGGTCGAGCGCCATTGCCGGTCGCTCCATCCAGCGTTCGGCTTCTTCCTGCGAGCCGAATACATCGGTGGCCAATGCCAGGATCTCGGCGAATTTCCATGTCCTGCCGCTTTGTTCCTGGCTCAGCGGCCTGTCGGGCTGCTCGCTGCGGCGCTGGTATGTCCGCAGGCTGATTCCTACCGCCTGCTCAAGCGACTTGTTCCTTGGCAAAACGATGAGGCGGTCGAGCAGGCTGTTGAGGGCTCGGGACGGCAGCCCGCGTAGCAGAAGGTCGTGAACATCGAGTTCGGTTGCCGGCGCTTCGTCAAGAACTTCGTCGCCCCCGAGCAGGTCCATCACCCGCCGAAGGTTGTGCCGAACGTAGCCTACTTCGGCTTCGTTCCGAAGATCGCCAACAGTTCGCATGCCTGGATCGCCTTCATCGCGACAAATGTCTGATCAAAGTACGACAGGTGTCGCGATCGTTCAAGTGGCAATTGGGCAATCGGCGGCGTGGGAACCGGGCCGTGATGCTCAAAACCCTGTCTCGATGCGCTCGAAGATGACGTTGGAGAAGGCGGTGATCTGGCCGCCGATGAACGGCGCGGTGAAGGCGATGACCAAAAGGATGGCGACGATCTTCGGCACGAAGGTCAGCGTGATTTCCTGGATCTGCGTCAGCGCCTGGACCAGCGCGATGCCGATGCCGATGATCATGGCGACGCCGACCGCCGGGCCGCAGGCGGTCAGAACCGTCCAGATGGCGAACTGCACGATGTCGAGCGCGTCGGCCTCGTTCATGGACTTTGTTTCCCGCGAGAGACCGCTTGATTCGGTGAGGGGTCGCTTCAAGTTTCAAGCTGGTACTTCCGGCACTATTTGCCCGGCGAAATGACGATGCCGGGGCCGACGGTGATCTGCTTGCCGCTTTCCAGCACGGCGACGGCGCCGCTGCTCGTCAATCGCACCTCGGTCACCGTGCCGCTGGTCTTGCCGTCGGCGGAGGTCACGGTACGGCCGATGAGGGCATCGGCCTGTGCGAGTGTCGACGCCTGCAGAAGCTGGTCGAGGCGGCTGTTGATCTGGATCGACTGCTCGACCTGGCTGAAGGACGCGAGCTGCGCCACATATTGGGTCGAATCCATCGGGTTGGTCGGATCCTGGTTCTTCATCTGCGCGACGAGCAGCCGCAGGAAGGACTGGTAGTCGACCGAGGTTTTGGCGGCCGCATCGTTCGATGTGGATGTCTTGTTCGCAGTGTTCGTCTGCACTGCATTGACCGGCGACGTCATCAGGCGCGCGCTCCCATCGCGATCGGTCGCACATTCGTCGCGGCATCGTTGGCATGTCCCATCGCCTTGGCCTCCAGCCCGTAGAGCGAGCGGATGGTCTTCAGCGCCTCGAACACCGAGCCCTGGCTCACCAGCGCATCGACCTGCTTGAGGGCGGCGCTGATCTGCGGGTCCTCGAAACTGGCGATCAGCAGCGGCAGCGATTTGCGGAACATGTCGCGCGCTTGCGCAGCACCCTCCGGCTCCATCAGCATGATCTGCACCATGAAATAGAGCTGGCGCAGCGGTGTGGAGGCTTCGGAAGCTTGTATGACGTGGCTTTCCAGCAGGAACTGCACGTCGTTGAGAAGCTCGATCGTCACCTTGCGGTCGGCCCGCACGACGGCGCCGTTGAGATAGATCTTCTCGTTGGGCTTCAGCGAAATCTTCAGCGTCGGTTTCATCGTATTCCGTCCCGGATGATCTGCGACACTTCGATGATCCCCTCGAAATTCTGCGAGCGGCCCTGGCGGACCTCTTCGGCCTCGCGCAGCAGCCACAGGCCGATGGAGATGAGGTTGGCACGCAATTCCTTCGGCAGCGCGTTCTCGGCATTGCCGAGGTCCTCGACGAAGGTGGTCCATAGGCGGTTGGTGAAATGCAGCGCCTCGATCGCCTTCAGCGAGTCGGCGCCGGCCTGCCTGGCCTCGCTGAGCAGCGCGATCGAGCGGTTGAGCAACTGGCGCTCGCGATCCCGTGCGTCGGCGACCGAGTCGGTCTGGATGTCGGCGTAGGAGAATTGATACATCGTCGGTTTGCCGCCGGGTTAGCTGATGAAACGCAGGATGCTGAGTTGCTGTAGGCGCGCGGTGAGCGCGTAGGAGGCTTCAATCTGGCCGAGCAGGGCGTCCACGCGCGTCTTGGCCTCGTAGGGATCGACGCCGGTCATGTCGCCGATCTGGCGTTCGAACAGGTCGATCTGCACCTCGAGCCGGTCGCTGGCGTCGCTCACCCTTTTCTGCAGGATGCCGGTGGTGGCTTGCAGGTCGGCGATGTTGCCGACCGCCTCGCCGACCAGTGATACGGCCTTTTCCAACAGCGCCTGGCGGGCGCCGGCGCCGATTTCGCTGTCGAACAGGTCGCTGATGGTGGCGGCAGCCATGGCCAGCTTGCGGAGGCCGGGATCGTTGGCGCTGACCGAGGTTTCCGTGGTGTCGGTGAGCGTGACGCGGCTGACGATGCGCTGGTCGGTGGCGCTGGACCAGTTGGCGATCCAGCCGACGCCAAGGAACTGCGGCTCGACCGCGGCGGTCAGGAAGGCATCCATCTGCGCGGCGGTGATCGAGGCCGCCGCCGCATCGGTCTTGGCGAAACCGAAATGCGCCTGGAAGGCGGCGTCGAAGGCCGCCTTGGCGGGGGAGCCCGGCGCCGAAAAATCGTCGATCGGCGTCACGTCGGTATTGGTGCCGGCAAAGATATGCTCGCCGTTGAAGCTGGTGTTGAGCACGCTGGTCAACTGCTCCAGCATGATCTTTGCCGCCGAGCGGGTGACGTCGCCCACCGCGTCGCCAGAGGAACTGGTAGTGAGCGTGGAGAGAAAACTCTGCGCCGCCTCGTGGATCTGCGTCAGCGAGTCCTGGCTGGATTTCAGCCGCGACGAGATCAGCGTGTTGGAATCGACGATGCCCTGCATGCGCTCGAAGTCGCGTGTGAAGGAAACCGTCTGTGCGGTACGCGCGCCGAGCGCCAGCCCGGTGTCGGCAAGCACGCCGGTTTGCAACTCCTTCTGCGCCTTCATCAGGTCCGATTGCGCGCGCAGCAGCGAGTAGCGCAGCGATTGCGACAGGGCGGCTGTGGAGACGGAGGTCATCTTCATGGGCGCTACCCGACCGCCGCGAGCAGGGTGGCGAGCATCTCGTCCACCGCCTTGATGATGCGCGCCGAGGCCTCGTAGGAATGTTCGAGCTCGAGCAGCAGCGCCATCTCGGCGTCGACATTGACGCCGGTGGCGTTGGAGAGCGCTTCCTGGGTTCGCGCCGCCAGCGCCTCCTTGGTCTCGGCGCCCTCCGAGGCGTCCTTGCGCACCGCCTGGAACCAGCCGATCGAGGCGCTGGAATAGGCGCTGAGGCTGATGTTGGTGGTCAGCCCCGCCGCCGTGTCGAAGGCCATGGGCTGGCCCAGGCGGTCGCCATAGGCGATGATCAAATCGGCGAAGCCGGCATTGCCGCCGGTGTTGACGACATAAGCCGCGCCGTTGGCGCCGCCGTCGCGCAGCAGTTCCGGATTGCCGCCGGCGCTCGAATCGAAGGCGGCGTTGATGCGGATCGAGCCGGCGAGCCCGTCGGCCAGCGTGCCGGCGGCGGGCATGGCCGGCGCGCCCGGCCAGGTGAACAGGCCGGGCCTGTCGGGCACGGCAGTTCCCTTTTCCGCGAAGGCGGAGATCAGGCCGCGTGCGATCTCGTCGAGCTGGCCCTGCATCTGTGCGGCGACGCCGTCACGCAGTTGCACCAGGCCGGCGAGCTTGCCCGAGGCATCTGTGTTGCCGCCTGAGCCGAGACGTACCGGCACCCCGTCGACATAGACGGCGTTGCCGCTGGTGCCGGCGCCGAAGGCCGCTGTCGCCTGGAAGGAGACGGTGCGTGGTACGCCCTCGAACAGCGTGGCGCCGTCCTTCGTCATCAGCACCATGTCGTTGTCGCCGCGCGACAGGGTCGACAGCGGCACATATTCGGAAATCTTTTTCAGCAGCGCGTCGCGCTGGTCGAGCGCGTCGTTGACGTCGCGGCCGGCGCGCGTGCCCGCGGCGACCGCGGTGTTCACGTCCTTGAACTGGGCGAGCAACTGGTTGAGCTCGCCGACGGCAGTGGCGACCTGGCCGTCGACGTCGCCGCGAAATGTCTGGATCGCGGCAGTGCCGTCGTTGAGCGAACGCACCACCTGGCGTGCGGCGTCGATGGCGTTTTCGGCCAGGCTGCGGTTCGACGGCGAGGCCGAATAGGTCTGCAATGCTTGTTGGAGTTTTCCGATGGCAGTTGCGGCGGTCGAGCTATTGTCGACGCCATTGACGGATATTTCGAGCTGCTCAAGGCCGGCGGATAGTGTGCCCTGTCCGCTCCAGGCCGAGAGCGCAGCAAGGTTCTGGCGGAACAACTGCTCGTTGGTGGCGCGCTGGACGTCGACCACCCGGCTGCCCGGAGCCATGCTGGAGACCAGCGCGACGCGTCTGGTATAGTCGGGGTTCTTGGCGTCCTGAACGTTGCGCGAGACGACGCTGGTCTGGCGCCCGTTGTTGAGGAGCGCCGACTGGGCGATGTTGAGGGCGGCGGAAAGCGACATGTGTAAGGACTTTCAGGCGGCCCGCTTTACCGCGGGCGCCCGAAGGCGCGCCGCGGCCCGCGACGCTACCTCTTGAGATTGACGAGGACATCCATCAGGTCGGCCCCGGTCTGGAACACTTTCGAATTGGCCGTGTAGCTGCGCTGCGACTCGATCATGTTGGTGAGTTCTTCCGCCACGTCGACATTCGAGCTTTCGAGCGCGCCGGAGACGATCGCGCCGTATGTGCCTTCGCCGGCGAAGCCAACCTGCACCGAGCCCGACAATGTGCTTTCGGAGAAGACGTTGCCGGACAGGACGTTGAGCTGGTCCGGGCTCTGCACGCTGGCGAGCGGGATGCGGTAGAGGTCCTTGATCGAGCCGTCGCTGAACTGCGCGAAGACGGTGCCGTCGCTGGCGATTTCCACCGTGTCGATCGTGCTCGGCCCCGAGCCGTCGATCTCGGCCTTGCTGACCGTGTAGTCCTTGCCGAGCTGGGTCATCTTGGCAAGGTCGAGCGTCAAGCTCTGCCCGCCGGGAACGGCAACGGTGATGTCCTTCGGGCTGGCCGCCGTAAGCTGGCCGGTGGTGCCGTCGAAGGAGAGCGTCTGCGTCGCCAGCGCCGGGCTGCTGTAGGGGAACGAGGTGTTCGCCGCAGCGTCGGCCTGGTTGTAGATGGTGACTTCCCAGGTGTTGCTGGCGGTCTTGGTGCTGTAGACGTCGAGCAGCACCTCGCGGCCGAGATTGTCGTAGGCGAGCAGCGAGGATTTCGCCGAGAATTTTGCCGTGGCGGCGTTCTGCGACGGCCGCTCGGCCGCAGGCACGATGTCGGCGCTGGCGGGGAGGTTGGCGCTGAAGATGCCGAGCCGGCTCGGCGCGGCGGTCGTCTCGTTGATCTTGACGCTGACGGCTTCGAGGCCACCGAAACCGTTGGCGTTGGCGCTGGGAATGCCGTTGGAGTAGCTGTAGCCCATCAACTGGAAACCGGCGGCGTTGACCAGCCGGCCCTCGTCGTCGGGCGTGAAGGCGCCGGCACGGGTCATGAAGGTCTGGCCGTCGGCGTCCTGGACAATGAAGAAGCCGTTGCCGTTGATGGCGAGATCGTTGGACGAGGTGGTGAAGCGCAGGTCGCCCTGCTGCGAGATGGCGTTGCGCACCGTGGTGGTGACGCCGCCGGACGTATAGTTGCTGCCGGTGGTCGGTATGATCAGCGACGAGAATTCGGTGCTCGAGCGCTTGTAGCCGGTGGTGTTCGAATTGGCGATGTTGTCCGAGACGGAAGAAAGCCGGTTGGCCTGGGCATTCATGCCCGAGACGCCGGTGCGCATCATTCCATAAAGGCTCATCGGGAGGTCTCCTCATGATCCAGGCCGTTGGACCCGAGGGTAGCCAATCTGTCTTGCGCGAGGCTGTCGGCGTGGCAGCGGCCCGCCGGCGCCTCCGGAACGGGCGCGGACATCACACGACCAGCCGGTAGCCGAGGAACCGTTTCGAATCGATCGGATCGGCGCCCAGCCGCTCGCGCAGCTTCTTGCGCAGCTTGCTGATATGGCTTTCGACCACGTTCTCCTCGACCTCTTCGTCGAAAAGCCCGTAAATGGCGTTGAAGACCTGCGTCTTGGTCACGCGGCGGCCGCTGTTTGCCGCCAGATATTCGAGGATGCGGCGCTCGCGCCGCGGCAGCGGCAGCGGCACACCATCGATCTCGGGATCCCGGCCATCCATGAAGATGCGCATGCGGCCGATCTCGGCCGGCTTGTGCTCGTCGCTGGCGCGGCGGCGGATGGCGGCGATGCGCGCCAGGATCTCGCGGATGTGGACCGGCTTGCGGACGACGTCGTCGACGCCCGAGTCGAACAGCCGGAGCGTGTTTTCGAGCGAATGCTGTTCGCTGAGCGCGATGACCGGAGCGCCGGTGCGGTCGCGCAGGGCGCGCGGCAAGAGGTTTTCGCTGCCGCAGTCGCCGATCAGGAATGCCCTGACCGACTTCAAATCCTCGTCGGGCGCGCTGGAAACCCACTCGCCGAACTCACCCGACCTGAAACCGGTGGTTGCCACGCCTTCTCGGTCAAAGAGTGAGGAATAACCTTCAGTGACGAGCTTGCGCTCGTCCACGATCACGATCATAGGCCCCCGCCTTTCGAATCATTCGCAGCGATTTGCGATTCAAGGCGTAATCGTGACCGCCACCCCGAAATATCACTATTTCTTGTGGATGGTTTCTTGGGAATGGATGCCCGTAAAAGTTGTTTCGCACTTGCAAGGTTGTATCGGAATCATCTCATATATGAATGCGCGCAGGAGGGGGGACCGCCGTGTGGGCGCAGTCGGCCAGAGAGCTATCTATGGTTGCAAAACGAGCGGGCGTTCGACGTCCATTTGCCGAAGCCCGTGGCGACCATGTTGGCGATGACGCGGCAGACGTAGCGCTTCTGTGCCGGGTCGTTGTCCGGTCCGGCATGATAGCGCGCGACGGCCATCGACCAGGTGTCGTGCCGGGCATGTAGGCGGGCCAGGAAGCGGGCGGCGTAGTCGACATTCTTGCGCGGATCGAGCATGTCGGCGACGCTGGCGAAATGCTGCGAATGGTAGTGGTGGTTGATCTGCATGCAGCCGAGATCGATCAGCGTCTTGCCTTCGCCGCGCGCCTTGGCGAAGGCGGCCAGCGCCTGTCGCGGACTTTCGAGGAAGACGGCTTTTCCCTCTATATTCAAGGCGTTGGGCTGAAGGCTCCCCTTGTTTCCGGTTTCCGTCAGCCCGACCGCGTAAAGGATGCCGACCGGTACGCCGTAGCGGTCGGCGGCGCGCAGGATCTCGGGCTCGCAGGGGTTGCCGGCGGCGGAAGCGACGCCTGTCGCGGCGGCGCTAGATGTAAAGGCCGCCGCTGCCGCGATCAGCATCGCGCCGAGCCGTGCCGGCGAACACCGGCGAACCGTCTTCTTCACTGCGCCCTCCATGATGGCCGCCCGACCGTTCGCCGCCGTCGCCTGGCGTACCGCCTGGCGGCTGGTCGCGGCCTTGCGGGAGGCCGGGCGGGGTAGCCGCATCGGCGCGCGCTGATGCATTTGATGCAATCAAAGATTGTATAACGGTGACCTGACCCACTTCGTAGCCCAGCGATCGGATTGCCTTTTCGATGACCTGCTCCTCACCCTTGAGACGGTCATGCGCCTCACGCGTGGCAACGCGGATTTCAACCTTCAATTGAGTTCCGGATATGCTCAAGGTAGCTGTCAACGCCCCCAGATGTTCGGGATTGAGCTGCAGCTCGAGCGTCCTCGGAGCAAGGGGTGCGAGAAGGGATGAGGGGTGTGTCGCCACTGCAACAGGCGCGGGCCGCCATGTCGGTTCCGTCAGGATCGCGGCGGTTAGCGCCAGCGCTGGGGAGGGCTGCTGAGCTGGCGGAACGGCGGGCCTCGCCGTGGCGGCTGCCGCCAGGAGTTGCAGCGCCGGTTCCGTTTTGGCCGACGCGTCAGGCTGGGCGATGTGCTCGTCGGCAGGCTCATCCGGATGAACGCCCGTTCCATCCGCCGGCGCTGCTGCGAGCTCCAGCGGCCCGGCGCCGTCCTGAAGCTGGTCTGCGCCGGGAGACGGACCCGCCGCCGACGAATGTTTGGTCCAAAGGACGCTGGCGACGAGCGTGCGCGAGCGCTCAGGCCCGGCGGCCGAGGGGCGTGGGGGCTGCGGGATTGACGCGGCCGCACCGGAGAGCGTGTCATGCTGCTGCACCGGCTGGCGCGTTGCGGTTTCCGCCGCGGGCCGGCGCGTCGCATACCGCGCCACGGCGGCGGTCAATTCGGAAGAGAAGGAGCGGTCGCCATCGCCGGGAGCAACGGTCCGCGACGGTTGTGAGGGTTCGGATGTGCGGCCGATGGCCGGGCCGGGACCCTGTACCTTCGCAGATCTTGGCGTGAAATCAGGGCGGCCATCCGACAGGTCCACGTCTGAAATGACGATGGCGGATGGAACTTGTGCCTGGTTGCCTTGTGGCTGGGCTGTGGTCGACGTCGGCGTCCCTGGGCCCGCCGGGGCCGGTTTTGCAGTTGTCGACGGGTTGTCGCCAGCCGGTGCGGCGCCCACCTGCCGGCGGGGCGTCCCGGCGTCGCGCGAAAGCGGCGTTTCGCCCTCCGTTGGCGTTCTGACAGACGCGCGCGCGTCTGTCGCTTCGCTGCGGGATCGGACTGCCGGCGGGAGGCCGCGCCCGATGGCCGCGACGGCGCTTCCCGGAGGGGCCGCAGACGCGGACGCTTCTGCGGGACCAGGCGAAGTCGACGCCGCCGGGATCGAAGGCCGGTCGGAAACGGGGCGTGTGGAGGAGGCGTCATCGCCCGACGTCGTCGCGCTGCCGATGGCTGCAGCGCGGGCGTGCCGATCAGCCTTGTCGGGAACGGCATGCCGGACATCGGGTGCGACGGTTTTGCCCTGGTTTGCGGGTGCCTTCAACGCACCGTCGGACGCCGGGAGCGGTGCGCCGGGCAAGGAGGTGGATTCGGCTGCATCCGCAACCGCATCGGGTGATGCGGCCCGCGCGGATTCCACTGTCGCGGACCCCAGAGGCGCGGACTGCGCGGGTAGAGGCGCGAGGGACGGCGGCACCGGCGCGGTAAGGGCAGGTGCGGGGGGAACGGACACCGGGACATCGGCTGCGTGCGGATCCTGCCGACGATCCTCGTCACCGGCGTCGGTTTCCCTTTCTGCGACATCGGCCTTGTATCGCCCGGAGGCAGCAGCGGCGGGGAGAGGATGGGGCTGTCCAGTGCTTTCCGGGTCCGCGGCGATCGGCGTTTTGAGTTCCTCGGCATGCGGCGGGCTTTTGTCGCCGGCGGATGTAGCATGGGCCGCAACGGCCGCGCCTTCTGCATTCGCTGACGAGCTTTTCGCCTGCGCTTCGGTTTGCCGGACGAAGTGCGAGAAGGCACCCGCGTCGTCGCGCCGCGCCGGACCGCCGTGCCTGGTGGGTTTCGCCAAAGGCGAAGCAGGGGCGATGTTGCTGGTCTTCAATCCTCGGCTCCCGACAGCAAGGCATCGATCTCGGCAAGCTTCTTGCGCCCTTCAGCCATCGTCATGTCGACAGCATCGGCGGGTTTCGCCGCATCCGGGCTTTTGGCTATGGCGGGAGCGGCGGCCGCATGGTCCTCGGTGGGCTCTTCGGCCTGGGCTGCGGCGCGCCGCGTGCCAGGCTCGGCCGCCAGTGCTTGCGCCTGCTCAACCGGTGCATCGTCGCCGTCAGGCGCCGGGTCCGCGGGCGGCTGGGCGGGCGCCTCGACCACCTGCGGCAAGGTCTCGCCGGGCGAAGCAGCCCGGTTCGGCGCGCTGCCTTCGGGCTCGGGACCGCGCTCGATAGATTGGGACGCGCCTTCGCCCGGCGCCGTCGCGGCGGGTCCTTTCGCGTCAGCCGCCGGTGGCGAGGGGGGCGCCAACGCCGCGGGCGTCCTGACGATGCCCTCGCTGACAGCCAGCACCGCATCGAGCAGTTCGCGGTCGCCGTCCGACAGTTTTCCCCGGTCGATGCGTGAAATGCGCTGGCGGATCGCCTCCGTCGGTTCCTCGGCCACGCCGGTGAGGCTGGTGTAGAGCAGGAGGCGCGGGTCCGTCTCGTGGCTTTCGGGCACGATCACCGATTCCGCCTTGGAGGCGGCGTATTTGGACAAGGCGACATGGCCCTCGATCACGGCGCGGCGGGCGATGCGCAGATAGATCACCTTGCGCTGCTCGGGGTTCATAAGGAGCGTGACGGCGTCCACCGAGGAGAGGTCCAGCCGGTCGTTCAGTTTGATCACGCCCGCGACCAGTGCGTCGGCGAACTGGCTGGCATAGGGGGAACGGATGTAGCCGCGCGCATATTGGTCGATGGCGCGCAGGAAGCGCTCCGGGTCCTCGACGCTCGCGGCCAGCGATATGGAGCGGCGCAGTGCAGCCTCCTCGACCAGCGTGCCGGGCGACAGCAGCCGCGCCTGGTCGAGCAGCTTCAGCGCGCCGTTGGGATCCTCGAGCGAAGCGAGGGAACCTTTCAGCAGCGCGATGAAGGCGCCGATCTCGGCCGGCTCCGCCATCGGATCGATCGGCCGCAGCGCGCCGGCGGCGTTGCGCGTGCCGCCGTTGAGATAACCCAGGATGCCGGCGGCGATGCGGCTGTCGCGCTCGCCGAGATGCAGCCTGAGCAGGATCGATTTCAGCGTCGCCGGGTTTCCGCCGCTCATGGCGTAGACCAGCATCGCCTGGAGATTGGCCGGTTGCATGAGTTCGGCAGCGCTGGCCTCGCGCAGCCGCGCATCGATCATCTCCAGCAGCCGCCGCTGGATCGGCAGCGCCGCGTGGTCTCCGACGGCGACGCGGTCCTGCACATGCTGGAGCGAGCGCACCATCTGGTAGGGCGCCAGATCCGGCGCGCCGTCAGTCGGCTGCGCGACGGCCGCCGGCGCGCCGAGCAGGCACCCGGCCAGCAGGCCGGCGGCGGTCGCCAGAAACCTCATCCGCCGATCTCGAGCAGGATTTCGATGCGGCGGTTGACTGCCGCCAGCGGATTGGCGGGGTCCTTCGGCTTGCGGTCGGCAAAGCCGGCCACTTCGGTGACGCGCTTTTCGTCGAGGCCGGCGCGCACCAGCATGTAGTAGGCCGAATGCGCGCGCGCGGTGGACAGCCGCCAGTTGTCGTAGCCGTTGCCCTTGTAGGGGCGGGCGTCGGTGTGGCCGCTGAGGGTGACCGTGCCCTTCTGCCTGCCGATCGCCTGGCTGATCTTTTCCATGGCGAGCACCAGCTCGCGGCGTGGCATGGCCGAGCCGATCTCGAACATCCCGAATTCGAGCTGGTCGGTGACGGAGACCTGCACGCCCTTGTCGGTGGCCACCACCGAAATTCCGTCCTTCATCTTGTCGTTTGGCAGAAGTTCCTCTGCCAGTTCGCGGCGGATCTGGTCGGCGGCCTTCTCTGCCGCCGGCGTCGGTTCCGGTTTCTCCCGCGGCGCAGGCTCCGCCGGTTTCGCCGTGGTCCCGGCATCGGCTTTCGGAGCGGCGGCGGGCGGGGTCTTTTCCGCCCGCGGCTGTTCAATGGCGTTGCGAGCAGAAGTTTCGCCGCCCGCGTCCGGCCTCGCGGCCGCCTCGGTCCCGGGGCTGCCGTCCTCGGTGCGCCGCGGCTCGGCACTGGCCTCGGCCTCGTTCGGCAGCGCAACCTGCTGCGACCAGAAATCCGGCGCGAACGGGTCGCGGTAAGCCTCGCCGCCCGAAGCGCCCGTCGCCGGCCCGGCCACCTGCGCGCCGCCGTCGCCGTTCTCGCTGATGTTCTGCTTGATGCCGGTGTCGGAGGCGATCTCGGCCAGCACGGCGTAGGGGTCGGAGAAAAGCTTCTCGTCGGCCTCCTTCTTGATCTCGGAGCTCTGCACGGTGCCTTCTTTGGTCGACGGGCCGGCCTCGGCCTCGCCGCCCTCGGAATTCTTCTCCGTCTCGCTGCCCACCTGTTCGGAGCCGTCGCCCTCGTCCCCGATGCTTCTGCGGCCGGCGTTGCGGTCGACCAGCTTGACCGGGTTGAAATAGCTGGCGACCGCTACCCTTGTCTCCTCGTTCGAGGCGTTGATCAGCCACATGACCAGGAAGAAGCACATCATGGCGGTCATGAAATCGGCGAAAGCGATCTTCCAGACACCGCCATGATGGTCGTCGTCGTGGTCGCCGTGGCCGCGCCGGACGATGACGATCTCGTGCGGGGAATCGGCGCTCATTCGAGAATCTCCGACAGCACGCCGGACCATTCGCCCAGCCGGGTCTCGAAGACGGCGCCGTCGATGGCTACGGAGAGGTCGAAGCCGTCGGTCTCGATATGGTGCAGGTTGGCGGCGCGGCCCGCCAGCGCCTGGCTCAGTCCCTCGAACAGCGATCGCGGGCCGCGCACCTCAATGCGCAGGCTGTCGGCGTCGCGTAGCGCGGCGTCGATCGACCGGGCGAGACTTTCGATGGAGCGGCGGCGCAGGTCGTCGGCCAGCACGCCGCCGAGGATGCGCGCGACCGTCGCCGACACATGTTCGCCGACGCCGCGCTCCAGTTCGGTGAGCCGCGTGGCGATGGCCGTCGCGGCGTCCTCGCCCAGCCGGTGCGACAGCGCCTCGATCTCTTCCGCGTGGGTCCGCCGCTCGGCAAGCAGCGCCGCCTCGTGCTCGACCGCCAGCCGCATCGCCAGCGCCTGCTCGGCGCGCTCGACCTCGGCGCGCACGATCGCGTCGACATCGACCTGCGGCGGCTGCGGAGCCGGCGAAGGGGGAGCGGGAGCGCGCGGCGTGCCTGGCGCGGGCGCGGCTGGCGCTCCGAAATCCGGCAGGGCATCGATCAGTCTGAGGGCCGCCATCGGATCAGCCCGCCGCTTCCGGCGCGGCCCATTTGCGCAGGATCAGCGCGGTGCGCTCCTCGTTCAAGTCGACCATGCGCGCCAGCCGCTCCTGCGGCGCGGGCTTCAGCTTCTGGCGCAGATCGTCGAGCGGCGTCGTCGCGCTGGACCGGCCGGGCAGGGCGGTGACCTCGGCGCCGGCGCTTTCCGGATTGGGCAGCGAGCGCTGCACCTCGTCGAAGGACGGGCCGGCGAGCGCCGGCGCGCCGGCCGGCCTCTGTAGCGCGGCGACCATCGGGCGCAGGCCGAAGAAGGCGAGCAGGAACACCACCGCAATGAAAGCGCCGGCATTGATCATCGTGCCGGTATGCCGACCGATCGAATCCATGATGCCCGGGCCGGCGATCTCGCTGCCGTCCAGCCCGTCAATGAATTCCACTGCCGAGACGTTCAGCTTGTCGCCGCGCGCCTCGTCCAGCCCGGCGGCCGAGGCGACGACCTTCTGGATGTCGGCGATGCGTTCGGCGACCTTGTCCGGCGTCGCACCCTCGCCGAGGATCGCGGCCAACCGCTGCTGGTTGACCACGACCGCGATGGACAGCTTCGTCAACGTGTAGCCGTTGCTGGTGGTCGAGATGCGTTTGGAGTTCATCTCGTAGTTGGTGGTTTCTTCCTTGCGCTCGCTCTGCTCGGAGGATTGCGGACCGGCGGTGATCGGCGCCTCGGTTTCGGGCAAATTCTGGTCGACGGAGGCCGGCGCGGCCGCCGATTGCTGGCTGGTGTTCTCGTTGGAGCGCACCACCTGGACCGAGCGCTCGACCCGCGATTCCGGATCGAAGATCGTCTCCTCCGACTGGCGCATGTCGGTGTTGACGTCTGCCTTGACGCTGGCGCGGAAATTTTCCGGCCCCAGATAGGGGGCGAGCGCGCGGCGGATGTTGTCCTCGATCTGCAGCTCGACATTGCGCTCGACGCCGAGCGAGCGACTGGCGCTGGAATTGGTGGGATCGTCGCCGGCAGCCAACAGCGTGCCGCTGGAATCGAGCACGGTGACCTTTTCCACGCCGAGCCCGGGCACCGCGGCGGCGACCAGGTAGCGGATGGCGCTGGCGCTCTTGGCGGCGTCCAGATCGGCAGCGCGGATGACGACGGAAGCGGAAGGCTGCTGCTCGTCGCGGCGGAAGGAGGCGCGCTCGGACATGACCAGGTGCACGCGCGCGGCCTTGATGCCGTTGATCGACTGGATGGTGCGGGCGATCTCGCCCTCGAGCGCGCGCACGCGCGTCACCTGCTGCATGAAGGAGGTGAGGCCGAGCGAGCCGACATTGTCGAACAACTCGTAGCCGGCATTGGCGCTGGTCGGCAGGCCTTTTTCAGCCAGCAGCATGCGCGCGGCGGCCGTCCTGCCGGCGGGAACGAGCACTGTGGTGCCGTCGGAGGCGACGTCGAACGCAATGCCGGCTTCGCCCAGTACCAGGCCGATCTGGTTCACGTCGGAGCGCTCCAGGCCGACATAGAGCGTCTCGAAGGCCGGCCGGTTGAGATAGATCGAGGCGACGGCCAGCACGGAGAGCACCAGCGCCGTGACCCCGCCCATGATGGCGAGGCGGCGCGGGCCGAAAGCCTGCAGGTTGGCAACGATCTTCTGGAGTTGCTCGGGCACGGATCACGGCTCCACACGGCTTTCCGGGGCAGAGCCTAACGATCGAAGCTTGTGCGAGGATGAAATCGGGCCGCGCGATGCGCGGCCCGATGGTCATGGAGCACTTAGTGCCGGTTTTACCCGTTCTGGAACAGCGAGAGCACGCGCTGGGCGTTGGAATTGGCGATCGACAGCGCCTGTATGCCAAGCTGCTGCTGCACCTGGAGCGCCTGGAGGCGGGTCGATTCCTTGTTCATGTCGGCGTCGACGAGCTGGCCGACGCCACGCTCGATCGAGTCCATCAGGCTCGTCATGAAGGTTTTCTGCTGGTCGATCTGTTTCTTGGCGGCGCCGAGGATGACGGCTCCGTCCTGCATCTCGCCCAAAGTCTCGTCGACGACCCTGATCATCTGCGCGATCTGCGCGTCGCCGTAGCCGACGACCGTCAGCGAGGCGACGGCATAACCGTCATTGGCGGCGGGCGCGGCGCCCGGCGTGGTCGGGTTGGTGGCGGTGTTGGCGCGGATGCCGGTGGTGCCGAGGCGCAGCCCTTCGAGAATGCCCTTGTTGACCTGGTCGGCGGCGCCGGCGCCGGCATCGTAGAGTTTTATGCTCTGCACCTTGATCTTGATTGTGCCGAGCGTGACGTTGCCGGCGGCGTCGCGGTTGAAGGCCGAAACGATCTGCGCGTCGTTGTGGACGCCGGCGGCGGTGTGGCCTGCCGCAACGGTGGAGCTGACGGACAGCCAGTTGGCGCCGGAAAAAGTGGCGGCGTCGGCGTAGCTCTTCAACTGGCCCTGGAGGGCCGAGATTTCGGTCTGGATCTTCTCCTTGTCGGCCGGCGTGGCACCGGTGGCGGCCACCACCTTGACCTTGATGTCGTTGACCAGCTCGATCGCCTTGTTCATCGCGGTGTAGGCGGTGTCGACCTTGGAGGCGCCGAGGCCGAGCGCGTCCTGCACCGTGGACATGGCGCCACGGTCGGAGCGCATCGTGGTGGCGATCGACCAGTAGGCGGCGTTGTCGGCGGCCTCGGCGACCCGGTAGCCGGTGGAAATCCTGGATTGAATGGTATCGAGCTGCTTGTTGGTCGCGCTCAGGCTTTGCAGCGCCGTCAGCGCCGATGCGTTCGTCATGATGCTAGACACGAAACCACCCCATCCCAAGCCGCCGCCGAATCACCGGATATTGGCGCATTCCACGGGCAGGCGTAAGCCTTGATTAACCATGAGTACAAGCAACATGGTTAACGCCGTCTTAAGCGACTACGGTGACGTGGCCGTTTCGGTTAACCGGCAGAGGCGGATGGCCAAAAGGGAAGGGCCGCGCTTCGGTCGAAGCGCGGCCCTTTAAGTTCAGAAATAAGGTGGCGGCGGGGTCTTAGCCGCGGAACAGCGACAGAATCGACTGCGAGTTGCCGTTGGCGATCGACAGCGCCTGGATGCCCAACTGCTGCTGCACCTGAAGGGCCTGGAGGCGGGTCGATTCCTTGTTCATGTCGGCGTCGACCAACTGGCCGATGCCGCGGTCGATCGAGTCCATCAGGCTCGACGTGAAGGTCTTCTGGAGGTCGACGCGCGTCTTCGCCGCGCCCAGATTGGTCGCGGCGGTGGTCATTTCCTTGAGCGCGGCTTCCACCACGGTCAGCATCTGGCCGATCTGCGCGTCGCTGTGACCCTTCACCGACAGCGTCGAGACCTTGTAGGTGTCGCCGGCGGCCGGCACGGCGCCGGCCGTCGGGGCTTGCGCTGTCGCATTGCGCGCGCCGGTGGTGCCGAGACGGTCGGCATCGAGAATGCCGTCGTTCAAGCCTGTGGCGGTGGTGTAGGCTTCGTAGAGTTTTATGTCTTGCACCTTCACGTCGATGGTCGACAGCGTCACCGCGCCCGACGCGTCGCGGTTGAAGGAGGCGACGATCTTGATGTCGTTGAAGGTGCCGGCGGTGGTATGGCCGCTAGTGGTGTCGACCGACAGCCAGTTGGCGCCGGAGAATGTCGCGGCGTCGGCATAGCTCTTGATCTGGCCCTGCAGGGCCTTGATCTCGATGTCGTATTTTTCCTTGTCTGCGGCCGATGCGCCGTTGGCGGCTACCAGCTTGACCTTGATGTCGTTGACCAGTTCGATCGCCTTGTTCATGCCGGTATAGGCGGTGTCGATCTTGGAAGCGCCGAGGCCGAGCGCGTCCTGAACGGTAGACAGCGCCTTGTTGTCGGAGCGCATGGTGGTGGCGATCGACCAGTAGGCGGCGTTGTCGGCGGCTTCGGAAACGCGGAAGCCGGTGGAAATGCGGCTCTGGGTGACTTCGAGGTTCTTGTTGGTGGCGTTGAGGGTCTGCAGCGCGGTCATCGCCGCGGCGTTGGTCATGATGCTGGCCATGGATACTCACCTGACAGTAAGCGGTACGGAACAGGCATACCGGATCGACCGGTATGACGGCGCGGCATCATGCCCATGATCGATTTCTGGTGATCAACCCGTCATTGTCGCGGCCGACTATGACGGCGCAGGTTTACCAAACGCATAAGCGTTATGGTTAAGCGGCGGTAAATGCCCGATTTTACGAAGGACGGAACCGGCGGCTGCTCAATGTTCCAATGGCGGCGACTTCGTCGCGCCATACGTAAAGCAGGCGGGCCGCGCTCCCCCCCGGAACGCGGCCCGCCAAAAAGATGTTGCCTGGACGGTTCGCTTAGCGGAACAGCGACAGGATCGACTGCGAGTTGCCGTTGGCGATCGACAGCGCCTGGATGCCGAGCTGCTGCTGGACCTGGAGGGCCTGCAACCGGGTCGACTCCTTGTTCATGTCGGCGTCGACGAGTTGGCCGATGCCGCGGTCGATGGAGTCCATCAGGCTGGAGGTGAAGGTCTTCTGCAGGTCGACACGGGTCTTGACGGCGCCGAGATTGGTCGCGGCGGTGGTCATTTCCTTCAGTGCCGCTTCGGTCACCGTCAGCATCTTGGTGATCTGCGCATCGCTGAAACCCTTCACCGAGAGCGTCGAGACCGTATAGGTGTCGGTCGCGGCGTCGGTGCCGGCCGTCGGAGCCGAGGCAGCCGCCTGGCGGGCGCCGGTGGTGCCGAGCCGCACGGCGTCGAGGATGCCGTCGGTGGTGCCGTCGGTCGAGCCGCCGTCATACAGCTTGATGTCCTGCACCTTCACGTCGATGGTCGAGATCGACGCGGTGCCGGCAGCGTTGCGGTTGAAGGAGGCGACGATCTTGACGTCATCGAAAGTGCCGGCGGCAGCGTGGCCGCTGGTGGTGTCGACCGACAGCCAGTTGGCGCCGGAGAAGGTTGCGGAATCGGCATAGCTCTTGATCTGGCCCTGCAGGGCCTTGATCTCGATGTCGTATTTTTCCTTGTCGGCGGCCGAGGCGCCGTTGGCGGCCACCAGCTTGGTCTTGATGTCGTTGACCAGTTCGATCGCCTTGTTCATGCCGGTATAGGCGGTGTCGATCTTGGAGGCGCCGAGGCCGAGCGCGTCCTGAACGGTCGACAGCGCCTTGTTGTCGGAGCGCATGGTGGTGGCAATCGACCAGTAGGCGGCGTTGTCGGCCGCCTCGGCGACGCGGAAGCCGGTGGAAATGCGGCTCTGGGTGGCTTCGAGGTTCTTGTTGGTGGCGTTGAGGGTCTGGAGCGCCGTCATTGCCGACGCATTGGTCATGATACTGGCCATGATACTGGACCTTACTCGTAATCATACTGAACAGGCATACCGGCTCGACCGGTATGACGGTGCGGCATCATGCCCATGATCGAATAAGATCACCCCCGCCATGCGAGGGGGAACATCGCAGGGAGTCCCTACCAAACGCGTAAGTCGAAAGGTGAACGTTTCGTAAAAGGTAAACGCTACATAAAAGATCGCACGAGGCTGCCGACCAGCAGGTTCCAGCCGTCGATGAGCACGAAAAACAGCAGCTTGAACGGCAGCGAGATCACCGTCGGCGGCAGCATCATCATGCCCATAGCCATGGTGATGGTGGCGACGATCAGGTCTATCACCAGGAACGGCAGTACGATCAGGAAGCCGATCTCGAAGCCGCGGCGGATCTCCGAGATCATGAAGGCCGGCACCAGGATGCGCAGGTCGACATTCTCGACCGACACCGTTTGGCCGCGCTCGCGGGCGAGGTCGGCGAACAGGTCGAGGTCCTTGTCGCGGACGTTGCGCATCATGAAGTCGCGGAACGGGTCGGAGATGCGCTCCAGCGCCACCGTCTCGTCGATCTGGTTGGCCATCAGCGGCCTGACCCCGTCGTTCCAGGCCCGATCGAAGGTCGGCGCCATCACGTAGAAGGTCATGAACAGCGACAGGCTGATCAGGATCAGATTGGCCGGCGTGGTCTGCAGGCCGATGCCGGCGCGCAGGATCGAGAAGGCGATGACGAAGCGGGTGAAGCTTGTCGCCATGATCAGCAGGCCGGGCGCGATCGACAGCACCGTGATCAGGCCGAACATCTGGATGATGTAGCCGATGGTGGTGCCGTCGGCCTGGCCGATCTGGCCGAGGTCGATCTGCTGGGCGCTGGCCGCACCGGTGGCGGCGAGAAGCGCCAGAAGGGTCAGGAAAAAGCGCTTCATTCGAACAGCAGCGTCCTGATGAGCACCTGCCGGACATGGCCGTCGCTGCGGACGCGGGCGCGATCCTCGAGATCGGCCTTGAGGTGCTGATAGCCGCTCGGCCCCTCGATCTGGTGCAGCTTCAGCGTACGCATATAGGCGAACAGATCCTGGTGGACAGCCTCGACAAGCTCGGCCGGCTGCGGCGCATCGAGCACGAGCGCGAGTTCCATGCGCACCCAGATCTTGCTGGGCGCGGCGAGGTTGGTGGTCATCGGCGCCAGCGGCACCAGCAGCGGATTGCCGGCCGCCTGATCACTATGGCTGGCTTCGCCACCCGCGGCGGCGCCATACCCGCCTTTGGCAGCCGTGCCGTGGTCGGCCGCGGCGGCCTTGCCCCCGGTGGCGGCTTCGGCGCCTTCCATGCCGAGATAGCCGCCGGCAAACCAGCCGCCGCCGACGGCCGCCGCCGTCATGACCAGCAGCACGGCAAGCTGCACGATCATGGACGGACCTTTCGCAGGTGGGGCGGTCTGGTCGGTGATGGCCATCGTCGCAGCGGGATCAGAAAGGAAGAACCTGGTCGGCGACCTGCTGGCCCCAGCCGGGCTGCTGGACTTCCGACAGGCGGCCGCGGCCGCCGTAGGAGATGCGCGCCTCGGCGATGCGGTCGTAGGCGATGGTGTTTTCCGGCCCGATGTCCATGGGCCGGACGATGCCGGCGATGGTCAGCACGCGCAATTCGTAGTTGACGCGCACCTCCTGCGAACCGTGGATCATCAGGTTGCCGTTGGGCATCACGTCGGTGACGACGGCCGCGACCCTGAGATTGATGTCTTCGGAGCGCTCGGTGGCGGCCTTGCCGTCGGTGACGGTGGTCGAGCCGATGGCGCCCGAGCCGCTCGCCTCACCTGTCTTGGTGCCGTTCCAGTCGCCGGAGAAGGTGAGGTCCATCGAGCGTTCCGCCACGCGGCTGCGGTCGGATTCGTTCTTGAATTTTGCGCGGTCGCTGATCGAGATACGGACGGTGAGGATGTCGCCGGTGGTGATGGCGCGTGGATCGGTGAACAGCCGGCTCTGCTTGTCGTTCCACAGCGAAAAGCGCTTCACCGGCTGCGACCGTGGCTCGGCGTAGCCGCTCTCCGAGGAAGGCACGAGCGCCACGCCGGATCCGACCGGCGACATGGAGGGCGCCTTGTTAACTTCCTTCAAACTGCTGCTGCAGCCGGCGAGCAGGGCAAGCGCGGCGAGCGCGAGGATTGTTCTCATGACGGGTCTTCCCTGCGGGCAGCGCTCGCCATGATCCCGGTGAGCGTGGCGGCGGCCTTGCTGTCCATCTCGTTGAGGATGACGCCCGCCTTGCGCGAATCGAGCTTCATCAGGATGCCGGCGGCGAGCTTGACGTTGAGCTCGGCCAGCCGCTCGGCGGCGGCGTCGGGTTTCATCGTGGCGTAGATTTTCACCACGCCGTCCTCGGCCTGGGCGAGAAACACTTCGCGCCGCTTCATCCAGCTCTCATATTCGGCGCGCTTTTGCTCGAGCCGCTTGATGCGCTGGTCGATGTCGTCCTTGAGCTTCTTCAGTTCCATCGCCTGCAGTGAGTAGCGGCGGTCGCGCGCGGCGTCGGCAATGCCGGTGCAGAACTTTTCGATCTCGGACGGCGTCTGCGTGCTCGAAAGCGGAATGGTTTCGGTGGCGGCGGGTACGCTCGAGGCCAGCATGAGCACGGCGGCGGCGACCCCAGCCTGGAGACGTCGGCCGGCGAAGCTGCGGGGCAGGGCGGCCGTCATCTTACTGCACCACCAGGTCGGCCTGCAGGGCGCCGGCCGACTTGATGCCCTGGAGGATGGCGATGATGCCGTCCGGCTTCACCCCGAGGCGGTTCAGGCCGGCAACCAGTGTCTGCAGGTCGGGACCGTCGAGCACCGCCACCTTGGCGTCTGGTTGGCCGGCCTCGATCGCCGTGAACGGCTCGACCGCGGTGACGCCGTCGGAGAAGGGCTCCGGCTGGACGATGCGCGGCGCCTCGGTGACGCGCACCGTGAGCGTGCCGTGGCTGACGGCCACGCGCGAGATCTTTACTTCGTTGCCGATGACGATGGTGCCGGTGCGCTCGTCCAGCACGACGCGGGCCGGCGAATCCGACTCGACCACGAGATTTTCGAGCTCGGCGAAGAAACGCGCGGCTGAAATCTCCCCCGGCTTCTTGATGATCACCGTGCGCGAATCCTGTTCGGCGGCGACGCGACGGCCGAAACGCTCCATCGAATAATCGTTGATCGTGTCGGCGATGCGCACGGCGGTGGAGAAGTCGGCATTGCGCAGTTGCAGGATCAGCGTGCCGAGATTGGCGAATTCGGCCTCGACCTGCCGCTCGACGATGGCGCCGTTTGGTACACGGCCGGAGGTGGGCACGCCCTGCGTCAGCGTTTCGGCCTCGCCCTGCGCGGTGAAACCGGAGACGAAGACGGATCCCTGGGCGACCGCGTAGATCTCGCCGTTGGCCGCCTTCAGCGGCGTCATCACCAGCGTGCCGCCCTGCAGCGAGGTGGCGTCGCCGAGCGAGGACACCGACACGTCGATGCGCGCGCCGGACTGGACGAAGGGCGGCAGATTGGCGGTGACGATGACCGCGGCCACGTTCTTGGCGCGCAAGCGCCCGTCCTCGCTGGCGATGCCGAGGTTTTCCAGCATGGCGCGGATCGACTGCTCGGTGAAAGGCGAATTGCGCAGCCCGTCGCCGCTGCCGTTCAACCCGATCACCAGGCCGTAGCCGACGAGCTGGTTGTCGCGCGAGCTCTGCAACTGGGCGATGTCCTTGATGCGCGCCGTCGGCAGGTTGCGGCCGTCGTAGAGCACGGTCTGGTCGCCGTAGCTGCCGTCGCCGGCGCCCTTGTCGCCCGGCCCCAGCCTTCGCCCGGCGCGCGCGTCGTCCGCGGCTGCCGCCTGGCAGCCGAGCGCGAAAGCCAGCAGGAGGGTGGCCAGGCGCTTCATCAGCCGCCGATCCTGACCCTGCCGTCGGCCATGACGACGCCCGAGACGATCTTGCCGCTGTCGATGTTGCGTACCTTCACCACGTCGCCGATCGAGCCCGGCTGCAGGGTGACGGCGCTGGCCGAAATCGACAGGGCGCCGGTCATGAAGACCATCTCCACCGGCACGCCCTTCTCGACCACATAGGCCTCGCGCAGCGCGGTGGCTTGTACGTAGCGGCCGGGCAGCAGGGTGCGCTTGGCGACCTTGCCCTCCAGCGCGTCGAGCACGACGACGACGTTGTCCGGCGCCACCTTGCCCTCCGCCAGCACGACCTGCTTCAGCGCATCCGCCTCGACCGTCTCGCCGGGATAGATGACGCGGCTGGGCACCAGCACGACTTCGGCGGACATGGCCGGCGCGGCCCATGACGCGGCGAGCAGGGCGGCGGCGGCGAAGCGGGACAGGGCGTGGCGGATCATCGCCGTCACCGGATATTCTTGGAGACGACGGCGGCCATTTCGTCGGCGGCCTGGATGACCTTCGAGTTCATCTCATAGGCGCGCTGCGCCGAGATCAGCTCGGTGATTTCCTTCACCGGATCTACGTTGGAGGCCTCCAGATAACCCTGCTCGACCTCGGCGAAGCCGGGATCGCCGGGCATGCCGACCGTGGCCGGGCCGGAGGCTGGCGTCTCGCGAAACAGGTTGTCGCCCATGGCGGCCAGCCCGGCCTCGTTGGAGAAGCTGGCGAGCTGCAACTGGCCGAGTAATTGAAGGTCGACCTGGCCGTCGATCCGGGCGAACACCTCGCCGGACTTGTTGACGACGACCTCGACCGCGTCGGCGGGCACGGTGATGTTGGGCTGCACGGTGTAGCCGTCCAGGGTAATCAGTTGCCCGGTGGCGTTGGTGTTGAAGGCGCCGGAGCGCGTATAGAGCGTCTCGCCGTCGGCGCCGTCGATCTGGAACCAGCCATTGCCGGTCAGCGCCAGGTCGAACTTGTTGCCGGTGCTGATCAGATTGCCCTGGATGTGCAGGTTGCGCACCGCCGCCGTCTTGACGCCGAGGCCGATGCTGACGCCTTCCGGCACGACGCTGGCATTGGCGCGGCTGGGCACGCCCTGCATGCGGTCGACCTGGTAGAGCAGGTCGGTGAACTCGGCGCGGGCGCGCTTGAAGCCGGTGGTGTTGATGTTGGCGATGTTGTTGGCGATGACTTCCAGGTTGGTCTGCTGGGCGTTCATGCCGGTGGCGGCGATGGAGAGGGCGCGCATCAGAAAACTCCTAGATCGCCATTCGGCTGACATCGAGATAGGCGGTGACGATCTTGTCGCGGATGGCGACCGCCGCCTGGAACGACTGCTCGGCGCTCATCACCGCGTCGACGGTCTGGCGCATGTCGCCCTTGCCCTGCAGCACCTCGACCGACATCTGCTCGGCCGCCTTCAACTTGTCGACCGAGCGGCCGGCGGTCTCGGCCAGCACCGAGGCGAAGGACACGCCGGTCTCGACGGCGGCGCTGCCGGCCGTAGGCGTGGTTGGGCTCAGCACGCCGCCGGCGGTGCCAGTCAGAAAATTCGGGCCGATCGGGCCGAGGCCGGAGATCATGACTGCGGCCTCATCAGGTCGATGGTCATCGAGATCAGCGAGCGCGCCTGCTTGATCACCTGCAGGTTCGCCTCGTAGGAGCGGTTGGCCTCGGTCATGTCGGCCATCTCGATCAGCACGTTGACATTGGGCATCTTGACGTAGCCGTTGGCGTCGGCGGCCTCGTGGCCGGGCATGAACTCGACCGGAAAATCCGTCTCGTCGTGGCCGATCTTCAGCACCTCGACGCTCGAACCGCCGGTGGCGCGATCGAGCTCGGCGGCGAAGGTGATGGTCTTGCGCTGATACGGGTCGGCGCCCGGCGCGTCGCCGGTCGACTGGGCGTTAGCGAGGTTTTCGGAAACCACGCGCAGCCGTTCCGATTGGGCGGAGAGGCCCGATGCGGCGACCTTCAGGGCGGAGGTAAGGGCGTCCATGGCGCTACCTGACGCTCATCAGCATCATGCGGTGAAAGGCCTTGACGATCGCCGTGTTCATCTCGAAGGAACGCCCGACTTCGCCGGCCTTCATCAGTTCCTGCTCCATCACGACGGTGTTTTCGGAGGGCAGAATTGCCGTGGTGCGGTCGTCGTCGCGGCTGCGGAAATTCACCTCGCTGGCCCGGGCGCCGAAATGGCCGTCCTGCGTCGCCGTCAGGCTGACGCCGGTGCGCTCCAGCACTTTTTCGAACGGCTCGACGTCGACGGCGCGGTAGCCGGGCGTGTTGGCGTTGGCGACATTGCCGGCAACCGCCGCCTGGCGCGCCGAAAGCCATTCGGCCTGCTGCGAAGCGAGGTGAAAGAGGTTGACGGGCTGCATGGCCTGATCCGGATTCCGGGCGTTCTTGCGAACTCTAGGCGGCCAGTCTTGCGCGGGGCTTGTGAGGGAGACTGTCAGCCCGAGTTTGCTTGACGGTCTCATTTTCGTTTCATATCTTTGCGGCATGAAACGAGAATGGAACTAATAGGGCGAAGGCACCTTGCCGAAAGCTCATCTTTTTAGGAACCGAAGAAGAAGATGGCTCCTGCACAAAGCACTGTCGCGCGTTTCATCGGAGAGCTGGAAAGCAACGGCGGGCTCCGGGGTACGGACATCGCGAACATCACGGATGTGTCGAAAGCGACGGTTTCGCGCTGGCGGAGCGGCGCCGCAAAACCGCAGCCGAGCAACGAGCTGCGTATTTCCGATCTGCATTACGTCGTGGGGCGCTTGCAGGAGTATTATTCCGGCGAGGAGATCAGGATCTGGCTTTACGCCCGTCACCCGCAACTGGATGGTGCAAGGGCGATCGACCTGATTCACTCCGACAGGACGGACGAGGTTCTTCAGATTCTGAATCGGCTGGATGCCGGCGCATATCTTTAGGAATGGCTCGTCCCCCACGCGACATCCGACTTGTCGATGCCCTAGATGGCCGTCCGCGTTTACCGTTGGACGAAGTTGTCTGGAGGGTGGCCCGCGAGGGCCGTGATCCAACCGATTGCGGCGCATCAGGCGGCCGCTGGGATGATACAACCTTCGACGTTCTCTATACTTCCCGGACCCGTGAAGGCGCTCTAGCCGAAATGCTCTTTCATCTGAGAGCGGGACAGCCTGTCGTGCCTTCGAAGCTGCGCTTCGGACTTCACGAATTGCGCATTCGACTGCGAAACGTGCTCGACCTTTCCTCCCTGCACGCTCTGGAGGCGCTGGGACTGGACACGAGGCAGTACGGGCGGATGTCTTATCTCGAACGGACTGCCGAATATCCGCGTACCCAGGAGATCGCGGAAGTGGCGCATTTTCATGGACATGACGGCCTCCTTGTCCCAAGCGCCCGGTCGAATGCCGTAAATCTGATCGTCTTTTGCGAGCGTGTCGATTCGGACCAGGTGGAGGCCATCAGGGACCATGGAATTGTCGACTGGAACTCGCTGCCATAGTTCGGCGCAGTGCCGTGACCTCCTAAGCCTTCTGCCTCACATCGCTTCCAGTTCCACCACCTTATCATTAGACGTGATCAGCACCCATTTGCCGGCGCGCTGCTCGATGCCGGCGACCTTGCTGTTGTCGGGCAACAGCGAGCCGCGCTGCACCACCCACATGCCGCTGTCGTCGGCGATCATGGCGCGGCCGGCGGCGGCGTAGACCAGCCGGTAGGCGACTGCGTCGCCGGGAAAGGGCTGGTCGAGCGCCTCGGTCGCGCGCTTTTCCTCTTCTTGTCCGTCGGCGCCGGCGCCGACCGTGCCGGTGGCGAAGAGGTCGAGTTGCATCGGCGGAATGTCCTCGGCGGTCATCGGCGCGCCGATGCGCTCGCCGTCCGAACCCAGCATGACCGGCGGCTTCTGGTCGGGATTTCCCTCGAACTTCAGCGCGCGGATGCCGAATTTGTCCTGGTTGAAGAAGATGTACCAGGGAAACACCGCGCAGCCGAAGCCCAGCGCGATGCCAAGGCCGGCGACAATCAGGTCGCTGCGGCGCCGGCGTGCCAGCAGTGGCGAGGACGAATTTCGGCCGCGCCACAGGCGCGAAAAGCTCCGCCGGGCGGCAGGTTTTTGCCTGCCAGCTCCGGGCGGCGCGCGGTCAGGCTTGCTGGGCGGCATGGGGCTTTTCCCTGGGTTTCAGGTAGCGGACGAGGTCGGCGAAGGGATCGGCCGACGGCCGGTCGGCGGGCGACTGGTTGAGCGCCTCGTAAAGCAGCGGCACCTGGCGCACGGCTACGTCGAGTTCCGCATCGGCGCCAGGCTGGTAGCCGCCGAGCAGGCGGATGTCGCGCGTGTCCTCGAAGCGGGCGATCATCGCCTTCAGCTTGGCCACCAGCGCGCGCTGGTCGTCGCTCCAGGCTTTTGGCGCCAGCCGCGAGATTGAGGCTAGGGGGTTGACGGCCGGGTAGCGGCCCTGCTCGCCGATGGCGCGGTCGAGCACGACGTGGCCGTCGAGAATGCCGCGCACCGCATCGGAGACCGGGTCGTTGTGGTCGTCGCCGTCGACCAGCACGGAGATGATGGCGGTGATCGAGCCGGCTCCGTCGGCGCCGGGGCCGGCGCGCTCAAGCAGTTTCGGCAGGTCGGTGAAGACCGAGGGCGGATAGCCGCGCGAGATCGGCGGTTCGCCGGCGCCGATAGCCACCTCGCGCAGCGCATGGGCAAAGCGGGTGATGGAATCGACGACGAGCAGCACGCGGTGGCCCTGGTCGCGAAAGTGCTCGGCGACGCGCATGGCGGTGTCGGGCGCGCGCCTGCGCATCATGGCGCTCTCGTCGCTGGTGGCGACCACGGCGACGGTCTTTTTCATGCCGCGCTCGCCGAGCGTGTCCTCCAGGAATTCGCGCACCTCGCGGCCGCGTTCGCCGACCAGCGACACCACAACCGTATCGAAGGCTTCCGCCGAGGCCAACATGGCGAGCAGCGTCGACTTGCCGACGCCGGAGCCGGCAAAAATGCCGAGCCGCTGGCCGAAGCAGATCGGCGTGAAGATGTCGATGACACGTACGCCGGTGCGGAACCCCGTGCCGACACGCTGGCGCGCCAGCGCTGAGGGCGGGACTGCTTCGCCGGAATGGCGTGCATCGCCCTCGATCATGGACGGGCCGCCGTCGACGGCGCGGCCGAGCGCGTCGATCACCCGCCCGCGCCAGGCGGCATGCGGAACCACCGATAGCGGACCGTGGACGAAGACGAGGTCACCGATACCGGCGTCGGCGGCACGCTCGAACGGCGCCACCATCACGTCACGCGGGCCGATCCGCACGATCTCGCCGCGCCCGCGGCCGCTCTTTCCCCGCAACTCGACGATGTCGCCCAGCCGCGCGGAGCCCGACAGGCCGCCGACAAGATAATGGGTCGGCGAGACCTCGACCACCCTGCCGCCTTGGCGCACAAGGGTGCGGTCGTCGCAAAAACGCGCCCAGCTTCGTTCGATGAGGTCGAGCGGGTCGGAGGGTGCTTGCAAGGGAGTGGCCGAGTTTGCGCTAAGTCTTCGACCCGAGCGTGGCGATCGCATCGCCAAACGTCTGGTCGGTGCCGCGGATCGCCGCGGCGACGTTCTCGAAATTGCGCTGCAGCTCGATCAGCCGCGTCATTTCAAGCATCGGGTTGACGTTGGATTCCTCGACAAACCCCTGCGCCACGCCGATGTCGTTGCGGTCGATGACCGGTTCCGGCGCACCCATCGGCACGATGCCGGAATTGGCGTAGCGGACGAAATTCTCGCCCGGGTCGAAATTATAGAGGCCGAGCGCACCGACGAGTTGGCCCTGCTGGCGCAGCGCGCCGTCGGCGCCGGCGACGGGCGGCCCGTTCTGCGGATCGAGCTGGATCGGCGCGCCGCCGGCGTCGAGCACCGGATGGCCCTGCAGCGTCACCAGGTCGCCGGTGTCGAGCATGGTGAAGCGGCCGTCGCGGGTCATCACGGTGCCCGCAGGCGTCTCGATGCCGAACCAGGCGTCGCCCTGGATGGCGAAGTCGAACGGGTCGCCGGTTTCGCGCAGCGCACCGGCCTCGGTCGACATGAAGGTGTCGCCGCTGGAGGCGAAGGCGACCGCCTTCTGCCCGGTGCCGCTGACCACGTCCTCGAACTTCATGCCGGTGGCGCGGAAGCCGACCGTCGAGGCATTGGCGACGTTGTCGGCGATGGTGTTCAGCCGGCGCTCCAGCGCCACCTGCGCGGAAAGCGCGACGTATAGACCGTCCTGCATCGCTATTTCCTGAGGCCCTGGATGGAGAACAGAAGATTGGTGGAGATGCCGTATTCCGCCGGCTGACTGAACAGCACGCTCATCTGCGAGACCGAGTTGCCCTGCGAGGGGTTGCTCAGCTCCCACAGGCTTGTGAAGCGTTCCAGGAACTTCGACAGTTTCCCGGCATCGGAAAAATCCGCGATGTCGATCTTTTCTTCGAACAGTTTTACCTGCTTATCGATATCGGCGGAGGCGAACGAATCCGGCAGGCCGAGCGCGGTGCGCACGACGCGGCTCAGCGCCGGGTCGGCCAGCACCTCGTAGAAGTTGGTCAGGTCGCCGGCCTTGCGCTCGAAATACAGCGCCAGCCGCACGCCTTCGTTCTGCTTGCCGGCATTTTCCTCCAGCGTCTGGCGCAGATACATGTCGACCGTGCCCTGCTGGGCGCGGGTGCGCACCGTCGTCGTTTCGCCGAAACTGACGAAGTCGAAGGTTTTCACGAATTCGTAGTAGCGCTTGTCGGTCAGCTTGTTGGCGAAACTGTCGGAATCGTCGATGCCTTCCTTCATGGCTTTTACCATGAAGGCCTTGGCGTAGCTCATGTCGCCAAGCCCGTGCGCCTTCATGGCATAGCGGAACAGCCGGTCGTCCTTCATCAGGTCGTCGATCGACTTCACCTGGGTGATGTTGGCGAGATAGTATTCGGTCTCGCGCTTCACCATCGGCTCGGTCTCGACCCGGTCGATCGCCTTGCCGATGTCCTTGGCAATGAGCTGGTAGTCCAGATAGGTGTTGATCACGCGCGCGACTCCGCAGCCTGGTGCAGGCAGAATAGGGCGGGTTCCTTGCGCGAGGCTGAATCCGTTCGACCCGTCCGCGAAGCTTCCCCGCCGCCCATTCAAGCCTCACACAAGGCACGCGGGCTAATCCTTGCACGCTGGCACAATCATGCGAGGGCCTGCCGCGTGGGCATTCTGATCGGACTTGTGGTGACGCTGGGCTGCGTGCTGGGTGGCTTCATGGCCATGGGCGGCCACATCGACGTGCTGATGCAGCCGTGGGAGCTCGTCATCATCGGCGGCGCGGCCGTCGGCTGCTTTCTCGTCGCCAACCCGATGTCGACGGTCAAGGACACCGGCAAGGCGATGCTCGAAGCCTTCAAGCAGGCGGTGCCGAAGGAAAAGGACTATCTCGAAACCCTCGGCGTCTTGCACAGCCTGATGCGCGAGCTGCGCACCAAATCTCGCTCGGAAGTCGAGGCGCATATCGATGATCCGGATAATTCGACGATCTTCCAGATGTTCCCGTCGGTGCTGAAGCGCCACGACCTGACGCACTTCATCTGCGACTATTGCCGCCTCATCATCATCGGCAATGCGCGCTCGCACGAGATCGAGGCGCTGATGGACGAAGAAATCCAGACCATCCGCTCCGACAAGCTGAAATCCTACCACGCCATGGTGCAGGTGGGCGACGGCCTGCCGGCGCTTGGCATCGTGGCTGCGGTGCTGGGCGTGGTGAAGGCGATGGGCGCGCTCGACCAGTCGCCGGAAATCCTCGGCGCGCTGATCGGCGCCGCGCTGGTCGGCACCTTCCTCGGCATCTTCCTGTCCTATGCGGTGGTCGGGCCGATAGCCACCAAGATCAAGATCGTGCGCGAGAAGAACAACCGTCTCTACATCATCGTCAAGCAGACGCTGCTGGCCTACATGAACGGTTCGCTGCCGCAGGTGGCGATCGAGTTCGGCCGCAAGACCATTTCCTCCTACGACCGGCCGTCGATCGACGCGGTCGAGCAGAGCACGCTGAACACCGGCGGCGTCGCCGGCGCCGACACCGCGAAGAAGGCGGCCTGAGTGATGCCGATGCGCCGGGCGGAGCACTCCCTCGATGGTTAGCCCAGGCAGCCCGTCGGACATGCGCGCCTATATCGTCGAGCGCCTGGTCGGCGACACTGGCGAGCCCGACCATATCGGCGCCACAGCGCGCTCGGTGGCGGAGCGCGCCTTGCCGGCGATCCGCAAGGGTTTTGCCGCCAGCCTCGCAACGCCGGTCGGCGTTGACATCGCGTCTGTCGAACTGACCCGCTTCGCAACCGCAAAACCCGACCCGCGTGAGAACGGCGCGATGGCGATAGCCTCCTCGCCGGCCTCGCCGGACGCCATGGTGCTGACGCTGGATTCGCGCTGCGCGGCGGTCCTCGTCTCGGCGCTGTTCGGCGGCGATGCGGATATGCCGGTCGCGGCGATCGGGCGGCCGCTGTCACCGACCGAGATCGACGTTGCGACGATGGCGTTCGAAGAGATCGCCAGGGCAGTGAACGGTTCGGGACCGCGCGCCTTCGCCTTCAATCTTCCGCTGCCGCACGCGATCTCCGGCGCAGCCCTGGCCGAGCGGGTGATCCGCGACGGGCCGGCGGCGCGCGTCGATTTTTCCGTCACCTGCGGCAGCACTTCCGGGCGCCTGTCGATGTTCATGCCGCAGCGCGTGCTGCTCAAGCACCGCGGGGACAAGCACGGCGCGGCGGACCAAGCCGCGGGCGACGATTGGGGCGACCGGTTCGGCGAGGAGGTCATGCGCTCGGCCGTGCGGCTGGAGGCGACCATGCCGCTGGCGCGCATGACGCTGGCCGATCTCGCCTGCCTGCAGCCCGGGCAGGTGATCGAACTCGGCGAGAACGCGCAGGGCGAGGCGAAACTGTCAGCCCGGCACAAGACTCTTTTCGTATGCGAGTTCGGCAAGCTCGGGCTGCACTACACGGTGCGCATCAAGCAGCCGTTCGACGAGCGGCAGGAACTGATCGCGGGGTTGGTTCGGCGCTAGCCGCCGGATCAAGGTTGGAAGGGGATCGTTGATGAGCCAGGGAAACGGGGCACCGGCCGAAGACGGCGGAGAAGACCAGCTCAACCGCGCCATCCAGGAACTGCGCGGCGTCCTCAACGACGGCGACGCGGGCGCGGCGCGCGCGCCCAGCGGGGCGGTGGCCGCCAACGCCAACATCATCATGAACATCCCGGTCGAGGTGCAGATCGTGCTCGGCAGCGCCGAGATGTCGGTGTCCGAGCTGATGGGGCTGCAGAAGGGGTCGACGGTAGCGCTCAACCGGCGCGTCGGCGAGGCGGTCGACGTCATGGTCAACGGCCGCCGCATCGCGCGCGGCGAGATCACCGTGCTCGAAAACGACCCATCGCGTTTCGGCCTGCGGCTGACCGAGATCATCACCTCGGGTCCGGCGTGATGGCCGGTTCCGTGCTCTGGCCGACGATGGGACAGGTTCGCGGATGACGACGCTCAACCTCTCGCGTCCACAGAAGGCGGCCGCCATCCTGGTCGCCATGGGCAAGCCGGCCGCCAGCCGCCTGCTGAAATTCTTCAAGCAGGACGAACTCAAGGCGCTTGTCGAGGGCGCGCGGCTGTTGAAGACGATTCCGCAGAGCGAGCTGGAGCGCATCGTGGCGGAGTTCGAGGCGGAGTTCACCGAAGGGGCCGGACAGCTCGACTCGGCCGACCAGATGGACGACCTGCTCAACGAGACCCTGTCGGCGGAAGAGATGAAGGCGATCATGGGCAAGGACCAGGCGGGCGCGGCCAATCTGCCGCCGCCGGTGTGGACGGAACTGGAAAAGCTCGATCCGGCGCGCATCGGCGCCTTCCTGGCTGGTGAACATGCGCAGACCTCGGCGCTGGTGCTCTCCAAGCTGGCGCCGCAGACGGCGGCCAACGCGCTGATCACGCTGGACAAGCCGCTGCGCGGCGAGATCGTCCGGCGCATGGTGTCGATCGCCGCCATTCCGGAGGCCGCCACGAAGATCATCGAGAACCAGTTGCGCAACCGCGTGCTGGGCGAAACCAACGTCAAGGACATGTCGGCCGGCCAGAGCCGCGTCGCCAACCTGCTCAACGAACTCGACAAGGGCCAGCTGGACGAGGTGATGCAGGATCTGGAGGAGGCCGGCACGCCGGATATCGCGGCGATCCGCGCCCGGCTGTTCTCCTTCGAGGACATCCCGCTGCTCACGCAGAAGGCGCGCGTCGCGCTGTTCGACGGCCTGTCGACGGAACTCGTGACGCTCTGCCTGCGCAACACCCCGGCGCAGCTGGCCGAATCGGTGCTGTCGGCCATCGGTGCGCGCTCGCGGCGCATGATCGAGGCCGAGCTCGGGCAGGGCTCCGACGGCATCGCCATGGCCGACATCGTGCGGGCGCGCAAGACAGTGGCGTCCACCGCCATCCGCATGGCGCGCGAGGGGGCGTTCGAGCTGCCGTCGACACAAGACGCCGCGGCTTGATGGGCTGAGCAGACATGGCCGAAAGCGCCGACAAGGAAAGCAAAACCGAGCAGGCGACCGAGAAGAAGATCCGCGACACGGTCGAGAAGGGCAAGCTGCCGGTGTCGCGCGAGGCGCCGATCCTCGCCTCCTTCCTCGCCATCCTGGTCTTCGCGGTGTTCTTCGCCCAGCGGGACATCGGCGAGATGGGTGTGTTCCTGTCCGTATTCCTGGAAAAGCCGGAAGACTGGCCGCTCGACACGGCGAGCGACATCGGCACGCTCTACAAGGCGGTGCTGATGCAGATGGGCAAGGCGATGGTCGCGCTGGTGGTCATGCTGATGGTGGCGGGCTTCGTCGCCTCGGCAATCCAGAACCTGCCGCAGTTCGTCGGCGAGCGCATCCGACCGCAGGCCTCGCGCATCTCGCTTACCGAGGGCTGGAAGCGGCTGTTCGGCGCGCAGGGTTTCGTCGAATTCGCCAAATCGCTCGGCAAGCTGGTGTTCGTCACGCTGGTGCTGGTGTTCGTCCTGCGCGGCGACCTCACCACGCTGCTGTCCGGCATGATCACCCCGCCGGTGTCGTTCGGCCTGGTCATCCGCGACATCGCCATCAACATCCTGGTCGCCATCGTCGCCGTCATGGCCGTCATTGGCGCCATCGACCTCGTATGGTCGCGTTTCCACTGGCTGCAGGACCTGCGCATGACCCGCCAGGAAGTAAAGGACGAGATGAAGCAGTCGGAAGGCGACCCGATCGTCAAGTCGCGGCTGCGCTCGCTGGCGCGCGACCGGGCGCGGCGGCGCATGATGACGGCGGTGCCGCGCGCCACGCTGGTCATCGCCAACCCGACCCACTTCTCGATCGCGCTGCGCTACGTGCGCGAGGAAAATTCCGCACCGGTGGTGCTCGCCAAGGGGCAGGATCTGGTGGCCCTGCGCATCCGCGAGATCGCCGCCGAGAACAATATCCCGGTGTTCGAGGACGTGGCGCTCGCCCGCTCCATGTACAAGCAAGTTTCGGTGGATAGCGTCATCCCACCGCAATTCTACCAGGCGGTCGCCGAACTGGTCCGCATCGTCTACGCCAAGCAGCCTTCGAAAAAACAGGCATCATGATCCGGCAATCGCACGCATCGTCCCGCGAGGTCATCGTTGCCGACGCCATTCGCGACATCGTCGCCGAATTGCGGCTGGTCGACGCCGCCGACTACATCGCCTTCATCCGGTTGGAGCATTTTGCCTGCATCTCGGACCTCGTCGATTCGGCGGCCGAGCTGTATTTCATGCCCCGCACGGTCCGCCTCGGCCATGGCGGGCAGGCGCATGTCGACTGGATGGACCCGCCGCGCATCGAACTCGACCTGGAACTCAGGCCGCGCGGCGCGACGGTCTATTTCACGCTGACGCTCGGCGCCGACACGGCCGGGGTGACGGTGAACTACGTCGCCTTCGAAGACCCCGACCCCGATCCGGAAAAGAACACGGCCTTTCTCGCCGCCGCGATCGAGGATGCGCGGATCAGGCGGCCGGAGCCTGCGGGCATTCGGTAAGATTTGACTTACATGCTTTGAGCGCGGCTTTGCGGCGCTGCAACCTACTCGAACAGTCCGAGTCTCAGCGCCTTGGCCACCGCATGGGTGCGGTTGGTGGCGTCCAGCTTCTGCGCCGAACTGGTCAGGTACTGGTTCGCCGTATGCACCGAGAGTTTCAGCGAGGCGGCGATCTGCTCGCTGGTCAAGCCGTTGGCGGTCAGCTTCAGGCATTCCAGTTCGCGTTTCGAAATCGTCGGCAGCTTGCGCAACTCGTTGGAGCGGATCGCCGAGACGGCCGCGAACAGCGAGAAACAGCGCGCATGGATGTCCAGCGCCTGGTCGCCGGCAAGCACCATCTCGTTACCCCAGAAGGCGATCAGGCCGCACTGGCCGCGCTCACCGAAGACGGGAAAGGCGATGCCGGGACAGCCGGGCACGAGTTCCTCCGTGCGCTCGGCCATGTCGAGTGCGGCGAAGGCCCGTTCCGACGCCGTTGCGCCGTCGTTGCCCCACCAGCAGGGCAGGCTGGAGGTGCGCGCGTGGCGCACGATCGCCTCGCCGCCGCGTCCGGCGGCAAGGCGCGTCCCCGGCGCAATTGCGGGATGAAGGGCGTCGAAACAGGGTACGAGCCGGGCGCGCTCCAGCGAAGGGCTGGCGAAGAACAGCGCGAATTCCGCGGCGTTGATGTCGATGGCGATCCAGCGGCAGCGGCGCACCGCATCCGCGACCGACAGAGTGTGGCCGGGCTCGCCATCCGGCGAGGCCGCGCCGAAGGGGCTTTTGCGATTCCGCGCCGCGAGGCGACCGCCGTCTTTGCCCGGCCTGCTCAAAAGATGCCGCTCCTGATCGCGGTTGCAACCGCCATGACGCGGTTGGACGCCGAGAACTTCTGGATCGCGTGGGTGACGTAGCTGTTCACGGTGTTGGACGAGACGCCCAGGATGAGGGCCACCTCGTCGGTCGTCTTGCCTTCCGAGACCCAGTAGAGGCACTCGCGCTCGCGGTCCGACAGCGGATCCTGCTGGGTCGTGGCGGCAAGCAGGTCGGGCACCTGCGACAGCGCGTGGCAGCAGCGGATCTGGGCGCGGGCGAGCTCCGCCGGGTCGAGCTGGCCGGGTTCTTCGGTCGATAGCAGCATGAACAGCCGCTGGCGGCCGACATTCAGCCTCAGCGCGTAGATCTCGCCATGGCCGAGCACGTCGAGGAGCCTTGCCTCCTCGCCGCCCAGAACGCCGGCAAGCGCGGGAGCTTCGCGCGTGGTGATCGGTCGCGGCCGGGCGCCGGGCGCCGCCGCATGAGCACATTGCGCGATTGCCGCGACGGTCTCATGCCCGACGAGCTGGATCGTGTCGTAGATCCAGTTGGAGGCGACGATGCGCACGTCGCTCCTGTTCTGGTCGTTGACCACGGCAACCAGCATGTAGCTGTCGGCCCCGATCGCCTGGCACAGCGCCATCAGGAATCCGCTGAGGTCGCCTCGCGACGCCAGCCGTTTGGCCAGCCCTGTCGAGGTTCCGAACTGTTCGCCTAGGCTTGTCATCCGCCTGCTGGAAGCCCGAATCGCTACGGTTGCCCGGACCCTGGCTGCGCCAGCGACCGGACATGAAAAACCTACAACTTGTCACGAGAACCACGCGCCCGTCCTCGAGACGGACCGCGAACCGCACATACTACGAACCGCTTGCCAGGCGCCTCAAAGACCCGTCTGGCGAGTGTCGATCACGGTCGTTTTCCGAGCCGCGGTCGACTGATTCGCTTTCAATCTAACGCGTCGCGAATCCGACATCAAAGGCGAAAATTAAAAACTTGTTAAATATGGATCGATTGTCCTTCCGGCGTCGCCGCGACGATGCCGGCCGCCCCACGCGAGGCTTGCGGGCAGTGCGAATACCGGGCATGTGAAGGCGCCGAGCATCCGGAGGAGAAAGCATGAAACGGTCGCGCGTCAACGAGATCATCCGTGAAGGCGACGCCTTCATCCGCTCCTTCGGCTATATCATGCCGCCTTTCGCCTACTGGACCCCGGACGAACTCAGGACACGGCGGCCCGACGGCATCGTCGGGGCGCGGCTCGGCTGGGACATCACCGATTTCGGCCAGGAGAAATTCGACGAGTTCGGCCTGTTCCTCTTCACCGTGCGCAACGGCCGGCAGGAGGATCTGGCGAGCGGCAAGGGCATGCTCTACGCCGAGAAGATCATGATCTCGCGCAAGGATCAGATATCGCCGATGCACCGGCACATCGTGAAGGCCGAGGACATCATCAACCGCGGCGGCGGCAAGCTGGTGCTCGAACTGTTCATGCCCGCCGAGGACGGCGGCATCGACCGCCACAAGGAGGTCACGGTGCCGACCGACGGCGTGGTGCGCAAACTGCCGGCGGGCGGCCTCTTGAAGCTCGATCCGGGCGAGAGCGTGACGCTGCTGCCCGGCGTCTGGCACGCCTTCTGGGGCGAGGGCGGCGACGTGCTGATCGGCGAGGTCTCGACCGTGAACGACGATCTCTCCGACAACATCTTCGACCAGCCGATTGGCCGCTTCTCCTCGATCGAGGAAGACGAGGCGCCGCTGCATCTGCTGGTGTCGGACTACGACAAGCACATTTTTGGGAAGGTGTAAGGCGCTTACACACGCAGCGGATCGTGCTCGGGCTGTCGATCCGGCCCGCGCCGCTACCCGGTGGCGCTCGACCACCGCCCTTTTGGTTCTGACCGGCCTCGGCTTTCTCAGCTCAGCTTGCCGCGCGCCGCTACCGGCGCCTGTTCGACGACTTCTCCGTCCTCGACCAGATGCACCACGTCGAACAGGTTCGACACCACGCAGACATGGTTCGGGATGATGCGGACCTTGTCGCCAATGGCCGGCTTGTTCGCCGAGCGCGACAGGTCGACGATGCCGTGCTCCTCGTTGAGCATGGTGATCACCGCGTCCGGATATTCGACGATGTGGCCGTGACCAGGCGCCGGCGACAAATCGGCGGCGAGCGATTTCGAGCCGGTGTCGAGAATGGCGCGATCGGGCGTCGGGCGGCTGACAACGGTCGCCAGCACGGTGAGCGCGCAATTCTCAAGCGCGCCATGGCCGAAGGCCACCTGCATGCGGTCCGAATAGATATAGGTGCCGGGCCGCAACTCCGTCGCCGCGTCGCCGGTGCTCGATGTATAGAAATCCGGCGAGTTGCCGACCGACACGCGCTCGACAGCGATGTCCTTCGCCTTGAACAGCGCAAGCGCCTCTTCCAGCCAGACGTCCACCTCGCCCGCCTTGCCACGCGGCGGATAGGTCATCAGCCCGCCGAACCGCAGGCCTGGGAAAGCGCCTATGCGTTCGGCCAGCGCCACCGCCTCCGCCGGTGTCTGGACACCGCAGCGGCCGCCACCGGTGTCGCATTCGATCAGCACGGCGAGCGGACGGCTCGCATCGGTGAAGGCCGCGCCATAGCCGTCGACCGTCTCGGCGCTATCGGCGGTCACCGACAGGGTAATGCGCTCGTGCAACGCCTTCAGCCGTTCCAGCTTCGCGGCGCCAATGATGTTGTAGGGGATGAAGATGTCGGCGATGCCGGCGTCGGCCATGACCTCGGCCTCGCCGATCTTCTGGCAGGTGATGCCGATGGCGCCGAGTTCAAGCTGCCGCTTGGCGAACATCGGCAGCTTGTGCGTCTTGATATGCGGCCGCAACCTTTTGCCCTGCCGGTCGGCATGCTCCTGCGCGCGCTTCAGATTTTCCTCGACGATGCGGCGGTCGATGACGATCGCCGGCGTATCCAGATCTTCCACGCGCATGATTGGTCTCCGGGTTGTGCTGCCTTTAGGGCCCATCACGCATTTCCTGGGGCCCTTAGGCGATTTCGTTGAGAAACGGCAGGTTGCTGGCAAGCAGGCCGGCATCGACGTTGAGCGACACCCCGGTGATGCCGCTTGCCGCCGGCGAGGCCAGGAACACCGCGGCCCGCGCCACCTCGACCGGTTCGACCAGCCGGCCGAGCGGATAAAGCCTGCTCACCGCACCAAGGATCTCCGGCTTCTCGGCGATGCGGTGGTCCCAGGCGCCGGTGCGGATCGAGCCCGGCACGACGGCGTTGGCGCGCACGCCGTTGCCGCCTTCTTCGGTGGCGATGGCGCGCATCCAGGCGAGCAGGCCGGCCTTGGCAGCCGCATAGGCAGGGTTGCCGAAATGCGCGATGGCGTTGACGGAGGAGACGAAGACGAAAGCGCTGCCGCCCGGCCGGTTGCGCATCGACGGCAGCAGCGCCTGCGACAGCAGGGCGGCGCTGCGGAAATTCAGGTTCATCTCGCGGTCGAGCGCCTCGGGCGTGACGGCGGCGAGCGTCTCGGCGCGGGTCCAGCCGGCGTTGGAGATCACGGCCGCCGGCGGCTCGCCATCATTAACGCGCGCCGCGAAACCCGCCACCGCGGCGTCGTCGAGCAGATCGAAGCGGTGCGCCTCGGCGATCCCCGGAGCGGACAGATCCATGCCTTCGACGTCGCAAGCGACGACCCGCGCCCCACAGGCGGCAAGCTCCTCGACCAGCGCCTTGCCGAGCCCGCCGCCGGCGCCGGTGACGACCACGTTGCGCCCGCCGAAATCGATCATGCCGCGCCCCTCCGCCTCGTCTTCAGCCGTTTCGCCGGCGTCGCCGCGCCCGCCATTCTCGATAGAATGCTGATCTCCATGTAACAAAGCAACATGGGAAGTGCAACTGGATCAATGACTTAGGTTCTTTGGTGTCCTGAGTTCATAAGATTTCCATAAGGGGGAAACGTTAGCATACCGATGTACCGTCACAATTCCACCACGACAGGTTCCCTCGCCGGGTCGCCATTGAAGACCACTACCAGCTTTCCTGTGCCCTTAGCGTAAATTATCTCGGGTTCCCATTCGCGAGGGAACTCATCCAACGCGGCGATCACAGACCCGATTGCCCCAAGCACCGCGATCCTGTCGACCTCCGGCATCTGATAAATCGCATTGCTCACAGCGACCATGAAGTCAGTGGCAATGACGGAATGCGGGTATTCCAACGTACCACCTCGTGTGAAATCGATATTAGCGCCGTGCCACACTCCAGTAGGATAATGTGTTTGTTCTGTTGGAGGTCACTGGATCACTGTCTGTGCGCCGGTATCAGGCGCAGTGGGTGCAGCAGCGTATCTAACATTGATCTGGGCGCTGGAGATTCTCGCGGCCGCAGCTCCACCAATGACGTTACCCATCCCTGCGGCACCCGCCATCATTGCGCTCATGATCGAACTGCCAACGGTCGGCGCGGCACCAGTCATGGACGCGGCGATTGTTGTGCCTCCTGCGGTAAATGCAGCCTCAAGAGAGGCATCCGCGTTAGCGAAAATTCCTTGAGTCGTTAGCGGGTCTGGCGCTCGGGTCAATTCTTCCATCTGACTACGACGATATGCCCGTTCATCCGTGCGATCCACAAGATCGGTCCAGTCGGGTTTGCGCCTTAGCTCCTTCCACATCTCCTCGTAATTCTTTTCTGGTCCGACGAGACCGCCGACGTATTCGCCAGCACGTTGTTCAGGTCTTTTGAGAGATTCGAGATAGGAAATGGCAAGGCCGTAGAGCGTGCCCCCTGCTGTGGCAGGACCAGCGTATCGACCTAACAGTCCGAGCAGACCTAAAGCACCTTTGCCGCCACCTACCGCCATCCCTGTCGCGATAGCTGCAACGCCTGTGGCCGTGTTCGCTGTGTTGACCGCGATTGCGCCGAGGACTTTCGTGGTCGGATCGCCAGAGGTAAGCGCGCTGATCCCGGTTATTTGGGACATTAGACTTGAAGCGCCGGAAATCATTGTAGTTGTAGCCAAAGCTGCTGCCGCAGCAGTCGCTGCTTTAGCTGGGGATACTTTGCCTTGCGCCATATCGGCCAAAGACTGATTTAACCTGTCCATGGCCGGAACAATTATCGGTTCAAGCGCCCGGATGGCATTGCCAGCAACGTTTTCAGCCTGAGCACCAAATGCTGCGAAACGAAGCGTAGCTGAATCTTTAAGGATCTGTTCTGTTGTAGCAGTTGTGCCGCTACGAGCTAAGATTTGTTTGGCCTGCGCCTCCAATTCCTGATTGCGAATAATCATTGCAGTCAGGGTTTCGCGGGCAGTTCTATCAGATGCAATTAGCGAAGCGAATTTGGTCGCATCCGTCGCGCTTGCCGGATCGAACCCCTGCTTTTTCATAGCTGGGATCACGTAGTCATTGATCCACTGCGCTGGATTCTCTCTTAGGGCATCCTCGTCAAAGGTGCCGCGCCACATGGTCTTCTTGCCGACTTGTTCCGTCTCAATCAAACCAGCCATCATCTGATTGAGCATGGTCTTGACGTCAGTGCCGCCAGTCAGGTTCTTCACCAACTGGTTTATTCCTACGCCGGTCGAGGTGTTCTCTTCCTGTAGCAGCGCACCTTTGACAAACGCTTCTGGCGTCAGCGGGTATTTCGATGAGCGCAGACCTTGAGTCAGCATTCTGACAAACTGGCCGGTATATTCCTTGCCGATAGACGGCATTGTTTTGCGCTGTAACTCAAACCATGCGGCCATGCCTCTCGGATCGAAAGCGCCAGTAACTGAGTCGGTGAACTTGCCCATCTGTTCACCGGCCTTACCAAAATTGATCGCGCCTTCTAGCGCAGCGTCTAGGGTCTGGCCTTGCGCGACCCCGAGCTTGATCATTGTAGTCAATTCTTCAGTCAGCAGCTTGGCGGCACCAACATCGCCGCGCGTCACACCAAGGGCCTCAGTCAACAAGCTCTGAGTCTGCGCTTCGTTGAGAAGCTGCTTTGATGGTGTTGCTTGCTGCCGCTTCAAAATATCCTGAATAGCACTCCTAGCCGCTGCTTCATCCGTGGCAGACAGTTGTTGCAAGGCCAAGCGAGTGTCGGAAACATCCGTCGCTGTCGCTCCTTCCACCACAGCACGTTTAGCGAATTGGAAGATTTCATTCCCGATCGCCGCACGGAAACCAAGACCCATGTCGCGGCCGAACGAATATCCGGCGTTGCGTCCTGTGGCACCTACCCCCATCGTAACAGACTGCGAAGCCTGTTGGCGTAGACGCTGTATCTGCTGCTGCGCCCGTGATGTATTGATCGCTATGGTGATCGGACGACGCGCTGCTTGCTGTAAATTGCTAACTGAACGAGTAAGGTTGCGTATCTCGCGTTCTGCTCGACCTAAAGTCCGAGTATTGAGGCCAAGGTCCATGTTCTTCATGGACTTAGCGGTCGCGAATAAACGCTTTAAAGCAGCGTTGGTTTTATTGATCCCTTTTACGGCATCTTTCTCATTTAATAAAAGTGATGCTGAAACTGAAAAGCTGGCCATGATGACCTCATGCAACGGAGTCGTATTGGCGCCAGAGTTCCAATGCCCCGCTGGCGAACGCTACGTTATTGGTGCCCATTATCAGACCGGCACTGATGCCCTCTTTGTTGCGGACAGAGATCAGTTCGTCACCTGGGTGGGTTACGCACCAAGCGATGAATTTAAGCATTCCGAGAATGATGCCTTTCGGGAGATCGTCCCACTTGGCGAAGCCAGTTCGGTAAAGGGCCATGAGGTCGAACTGAACGTGCCCGCCACGCTCGTTGAACTCGTCACAAGGACCGCGACAGCAAGCGCTGCTCACGTCCAACATTATGGCCATTGTGGGGATATGAATCTTTCGGCTCCGTGGCCGGATGCGAAGCGTCGTGGTCAGCGCCCCGTAGAGGTAGACGATGCCGTCGGTTGAAGGATGGTGGAGGTTGTAGACGACGTATCCGGACCGCATCGACTTGTGGCCGATCCGAAAATCGATCTGCTCGGTGATCGGTTTGTAACCGCGCAGCATTATGCCCGTATATTGCTCGGCAGCTTCAACGGAAGCAGCGCGGTAGAGCTTCAACTGCTCGTCGCTCACGGACGGAACGTCGTCTGTTTTGGTGTGATCGCGGATCAGTTCGATGGTCAGGAGTTCATCGACAGGAAACTTACATTCCTGCGATAGCACAGGGTTGTCGGCGTAGAACTCCAGCGCAACCATGGTGTCTCCTTTAGATACACCCCTCTGCGTACCTCGACTAACCAATCCCCCGGATACCAAGTGCCTTTGCCCGCGCCCGTTCGTTGGTCACGTTCTGGAGCGTGATGACGTCTTGCGATTCCTCGACTTCGAGAGGGAGCAACAACGGCGGCGAGACATTGGAGAGAGTTTGTTTTTCCATTGGAGGGTCGAAGAAGGTCACTGTGGTACCCCCCATAGGTCTGGCGACATGGCCTTGGCCAGAGCGTCGCGCAATCCACCGATCAAGTAGATCATCTTCAGCCACGCCGCCGAACCTTGTCCCGTTGGCCAGGAACCGCTCAGCCGTCGCGAGATCGACTTGAGGTATGGCACTCGCACGTTGTTTCGTTCGCAGATAGGCCGCATGGGCCTCCAAGCGGGCCATCGAATTAAAGGATTCAGCGAATAGCTGCGGCGTCCAGCCGACGCTTTTCATCAACTGGATTGTGTCTTTGATGCTCACTTTCCTAGCTCCCTTTTGAGTCCGCGAATTTGGTCGATCATCCGCTCTAGTTTTTCGTTGTCGCTCAGAGATCGGACCTCGACCGTGGTAGCAGCCTCATTCCCCGGAAAGGCCACGACCGACACCTCGAACAGATCGCCGCGATTTACCTGGAGGTACTCGTTTTTCGTCACCGGATCAGTCTTGATCTCGTAGTCTTCAAGGATGAAGCCAACCGAGAAATTGAACCCGTTCAGCATCTTGATGACGGTGTAGCGGTCGCGAACGTATTCCACGTCCAAAGCAAGCTGAGCGTCGATCCAGAGGTTGTCGGCACGGTATTCGAGTTGACGGATTAGACCCGCTGGTTTGTGCCAGTCATGATCGAGCAACAACTTGATAGCTCTCGGACCTGTCAGGCCGCGCGAGCTTATCGACTGCGAGAACGCGCCGCGCATGATCTTATGGCCGTACAGATCGAGGTCAGACGTGCTGGCCCATCCAGTGACGATGCCATCCGATCCCTGTGGCGCTTTGAGTGTGACGACCTGACCTGCAGAGAACTTGCGCCGCGCGCCAATGGCATCGAGTTCGGCCATCATGTTCTTACAAGCGGCCATGTCGTGCTCAGCCTGCGCAGCGAGCGCGGTATCATTGTTGTAGTGAGCAATGAGTCTGGCGGTAATCGACCGAACGTACTGACTCTGAATTATTGTCTTGGTGATGGGGAGGACGTAGGGATTCATGGCATGTCACTTCGAGGTACGCAGAGGGGTGACCTCATCCGCCTTGGCGTCGTAACCGCCGAAGCCGAAGAACTTGGCCATCTCGTTCAATTGCTCGTCCGTGAACTTGTCATGGCCGATGGCGAATTGCTGAATGCGGTCGGCAGTGACTCCCATGCGTCGCGCCAGGTCTGGACTGCCATTGTGATGCCAAGCGCGTTTCCGCAGCTTCTTAAGGCCGCTCATTAGTCCGCCTCCGAGTTAGATGGTTGTTTGTTCTGTTGGACGCGGAATGGCACCGGGACGCCGTAGAAGATGTCCTTGCCGGTTACGAACTTCGGCAATGCAAGGAGCATTTCAGCAGTCGGCCGCCCTACATCGGCGCGAGGATTCAGGCGGCCGACCGGATCATCAGAACCGCCGAAAGGACGTTCACGGTCCTGAGATTCTTGTGGAATGGAGTTCATGTGTCTTGTCCTCAACCTGTCCTGACTGGATGCCACTATAACTAAGAGGATCAGACTCAGTTTGCTACAGGAGCTAGCGACATCCAGTTAATGAGGACAGTTATAAACACCTGATATAATAGAGTACTTTAGCGCTAATGTACAATCACAATGGTATCAGCACCGCATTTTGTACTGGTATTGCTGAAGGCAATTATTTGACGTGCTATGCGCAGTACTATATTGTATCACGCGACGTTTCAAGTCATGTGAGTGTTCCGCCATGCCTTTCTATTTTTGGTACGATGCCCGTCAGCATGAACCCATTGGGACATTCTCTGCTGAGTTGCGTGAGCAGCACTTTATTACCTGCTGCGAGAACATGTCTCATGACGAAGCAGTCGGCGCTTACGAGGCGCAGAAAAAGGCTTATGAAGCGCAGCAAGAGCAGAAGCGCATCCAGTTGCACGAGCATTACGTCGCGCGTGCTGGCGGCAAACCAAACTTTGTCATGTCCGTCGCTCAGGCCAAGGCGTATGTCCGTCTTCGTGCCGCCGACAGTTTGCAGGCCGCGTTTGAGACTTACGAGAACGTCCTGCGCAAAGGCAGCAATGCCCCGCTCAAAGATCAGCTTTCGGTCGCGGAAGAGATTCTAAAGCGCGCAGTCGGTCCCGCTCAGGTCGTCAATGCCGTGCCGAATGTGCAGGCCCTCACCGAGCTGGCTCCTGTTGACGCGGTTGACTCCGTCTTGAGGTCGTTTGCCGCAGGGGCCGTCGATGAAAAGTTCGTGGCAACGCTCCTTGGCATTCTGGGCGCGAAGGTTAATGCGCTTGCCGCAGAACAAGCCCTAGACAAGAAGTCAGCGCAGAAAGTGTCTGACAGGATTCAGAAGCCGCCGCCCGGCAAGGTGGTCTGACGCTCCATGCGCATAGCCGGATGGAATCTCCTAACCAACTCGACCGCGACTGATCGAGCGCTACGGACGCTGCGGGAATCGGTTGCCGGACCCATTGGGGGTTGGAATGGCCAGCTAGTTCTGTGCGAAAAGTACCTCCAGCTATTCAGCCCCGGCTACACCCACAAAGCGCTTTACGGCGGTCGTGGAACGGCGAAGACCACTACGATTGCCCTCTACATCATTCTGCGTATGGACGCCGCGTACACGGTCGTTGCCGGTTTGCGTAAGCGCCAGGTCTCAATCCGTCACAGCAGCAAGAGAGTGTTGGAACGGGCCATCCGTTGGTTGGGTCTGACTCACCGTTTTGAAGTGCTTCATACTGAGATCCGAAATCGCGTCACGGGGTCGATTGCCTTCTTTCGTGGCCTTGAGCATGACAGCGACGAGACGACCCGCGGGTTAGATGGCGTCGATATCTTCTGGCTGGACGAAGCTCGCAACGTCTCGATGCAGGCGCTGATGAATCTGGTCAGGGTTCTTCGTGAACGTGGCGCGGAACTGATCTCAAGCTGGAACCCATTAGACCCGCAAGATGCGATCGAGCAGTTATATCGCGGAGACGTGCCGCCTCAGCATTTGCTGCTGCTTGAAACCACCCAAGACGACAACCCCGCCTTCTTCACATCGCCTATGGCCGACGAGTACTGGCGTCTCAAGGCCGCCGACGAGCAGATGTGGCAACACGTCTACGGGGGCAAGCATGACTCCGCCGGCGGGGAACGAGTTTACGACAAGATCGAGATCGGCGAAGTGCCTTGGCAATATCTGGCCGGCGGCGAACCCTGTTACGGTCTCGACCTCGGTTACGTTGACGATCCGACCGCAGCGGTCCGCGTCTGGGTGCTCCAACAGCACAAGCTCATTTACTTCGAAAAGGAAGCAGTGGGATATGGGGAGGATGCCAACGGCATTGCCGACTTGCTCGATCACGTGCTGCACGAAAAAGATGCAGTCGTTACATCTGACAACTCGGAGCAGCGCACGACCGACGCGCTCAACGCCAAAGGGTATAATCTCGTCACGGCCAAAAAGGGCGCCGGATCGGTCATTGAGGGGATCAGGTTCATTCGCGGATACCGGATTGTCGTGAACCCTGACTGCGAGACGGTCATAGAGGAGACTAAGCATTACAAATGGAAGCTGGACCGTCAGTCTGGCAAGCGCACTCAGGTTCCGCGCAAGGGACACGATCACTGCCTTGATGCCGGCCGGTACGCAATCATGGGCCGGGAGGCGTCCATTGAAGCAGGCAAGGTCGAGATGATGCAACTTAGCGGGTTCTAATATGGCCCAGATACGTCTGGCCGACATTCGTGGCAACGAGTTCGTGGTCCCTGAGCGGCTGTCCGGTGATGGCCCCGAAATCGAGATCATCGTCTGCTCGACAGGTGAGTTCATCGATCCCGCGCGGAACGAGCTATCGTTTATGGCGAGACCTGATCCTCCAGAGATCGTGCGACTTGAGGTGGTTCAAGGTACGCAGAGGGGGGCATCAATCGACATGCCCGAAGTCTGGCAAGCGACTGACGAGGAACTGGAACTAGCTCGCAAGGAAGCTGCTGAAATCCGGTCGGTTGAGAATGCTGTAAGAAAGGTTTGGGGATGAAATCCGCCCTCCAGAAGCATCGGGAAGCGTTGGTCGAACGGGCATTGCGACTCCAACGGGAACAGACAGAGAGGCGTGCTGCGCGCCGTGAAAGGGAGCGTGCTGAATTGCGGTCATCGGGGAGCATCGTTAGCGACTACAACCCAGTTGCCGAAGCGCTAAAGGCCCTAGGTACCGCGCCCTCCAAGAAACGCTTTACGTGGTGGTAGTCATCGATCTGAAAACGCGTTTGCGACATGCACGATGCGCGTTAAGATCGAAACTGATTAATCCAATTCCTCTTCATCCTTGGGCTTCTCAGCAAGTTTCTGGCGAAGCTGTTCCTCAGTCAGAACCTCATCGGTCTCCTCGTGACGGTAGGAGCCGGATTCTGTGGGATTAGGCTTCCACTCGTATGGCGGGAAGATTTCAGGCACTTCAACCGTGATCTGTTCCAAGAATGGTAGCATCCATTGTTGCGCCTCATCCTCCTTTTCCTTACGTTCTTCGAAATCTTTCGGCGTAAGGAATTTGTCAAGCTCACTGGTAAGTATTTCTTGTAGAATCTTCGACGGAATAGCATCAAGCTCAACACTGCCTTTGCCATCCCAGCTAGCATCGTAATGTGGATTATTCCCAACCTTAGTTGGTCGTGTCGGCAGTTTTAACGTTTCGATCTGTTCATCCGTCACAGCTATCTGCTTAAAGTCGACTAGGATATCCGGATTTAATTCTTTAACCATCGCTGTTATTTTGTTCCCAATATCCTTTGCTGCTTTATCGCCGCTCGGATCGCGATCCCCGAGATGCAGCACATGCACCCATTTCATCTCGCCGGGATTAAGCGCGATTTCTTCCGCGCCTTCATTCACAAATGTCTCGCTTGAAAAGCCGCGTGCCACATATAGCGGCACACGATACTCGCTGCAGATGGGTCGGATAATCTCCTGTAGTGCTGCCTTCTCGAGCCATACCTGTACTCGCTCATCCTTTTTGTGCCAGTATGGTATTTCGTATCCAATCGCTATGTGACTAAAATCACCAATACCTTTTAACTGATCTTTGAGATATTTATCTGGAGACCGCGTTGTGCCACTGTCGTACGCACTAAACATGGTCCGACTGCTATCAACTATTCGACTGTACGGGATTATCTTTGATCGACGTAGACTGAGCAATTCTCTCTGTGTGTAACCGTAACCATTACCTGCTCCCTTATCTATCTTGGGAACCAGGCCTTTGACCACCATTTGATAGAATACCTGTCTAACCGTCACAGGAAGACTGTCGTCACGCAGCAATTTTATGATCGCTTGTCTTAGCTTTTCAATCTCGGCATCGGTTCGGACATAGATCCCATTTGATCGTATCCGGCCATATAGCGCATCTTCCGTGAAAACTTCGCGACTTACCGTGCTCCAATAGTGACCCGGCGCAGTTGGATGTGGTTGCCAGCCGAATGGCGGAAAGATTATATCAACCTTTTCTTTCTTATTAGCAGCTTTCTTGTCAGCTTTGGCTTGTTTCGCCTCAGCCTTTTCCTTTTGATCGGCGACAAGATTTTCCCTAAGGGATTGCGCCGCGTTCATACGCGCGTCATGCACGATGCGCGTTTTCAGCAATTCTTCCTTCAGAATTACATCTTTCCCTCTATAGTAGAATGCCGGGTTGGTCGGATGTATCTTCCATCCGAAACGCTCAACCAGCCCTGTCGCCAAGATGACTTCTTTGGTCGCGCTGTTCCACCAGTAGTCCGGGGACGTCGGATGTTGCGCCCAATTATCAGGCGGGTTAGGCATAGGATATATCGCTACATTCGTTCATCGTGCATGTATCATAACACGTGTTCATCGTACATGCAACATCGATATTTGTAGCGATGAAATCTATACTTAATCGTTATTATCGATCCTGAATATTAAATGTGACTTACCATCCAAGACTCTTCCTGAGCATCATTGCGAGTGTGTGCTCACCGGAATATTTGCCTTTGATTTGAAATCCTCGCTTCCAGTAGACGTCAATCAGATCCGCGCCGTTCGCAAAACCTAGACCTCTTATCCGACGGGTTGAGTCATAATACTTGCTACCCTTGCTCGACCATTCGTGCGCCAGTTGTCGACCATCTTCGCTGCCATTCGTGTCGCGCCAGATGCAGGCAAGGATTGTGAACCATTGCCTATGATCGCAATCTGGATCGAGATACCGTAGGCTTAGTTGCAACCCGGTGATCGCCTCTGAGCTACTTCCAACAGGAAAAACACATAGAGGGGTATCCAAGGCCAGCGGTCGCTGCAGGATTTTAATCAACCATTCAGGCACCGGCGGGGCGTTTAGGATTTGGTCGATCGCTAGAGCGCTGTACTGGCCGAAGACGGTGTATGATCCCGGCGCGAACACGAATCCCCCGCCGCCTTTCACGTCAGTGCCTTTCGGCAAAGAACCCGTGCTATTCCCAAGCGCCATGCCGTCAGGTTGACGGAAATAGTAGTGCATTCCGCCTTTGGGGGTGACTACACGTGGTACCGCGTTCAGCGGATCGTGGTTTGCCTGCGCAGTGCGCTCGAACGTCTCCGCACCCTCATACTCGCCGCCCGGCTGCTTCTTGTAGATGTCATCGTCCACGACCAGCAGGCCGGACAGTCCAGCTACAAGGCCAATCGCTGCTCCTGCATACGTGCCGGCATGACCCGTTTCGTACTTGTGCGGTGCTGGGTTCCAGATCGCATGAACCCGCTCGACCGGAATGCGTTGCGTCGTCCAACCGCTGATCAAAGGGGCGCGGTCGTCGTCCGGATAGCATGGCATAACTGCAAGGCCAGCCCTCGCATAGGCCATGGCCAGTTCGTAGTGAAGCTCGGCCAAACGCTGTGACGGTCGCCGTAGCGGTCTACCCCAAGTCATGTGTTTGTCCTGTTGGAAGCACTAAGGCGCCACGTCACGCATAGTGGTTGTGGAGGATAGTCGATCCCGGATAAATCTTGCCGAATGCGGCCTTGACGCGAGATAGAATGTCTTCGTCTTCTATGCACTCGCAGCAGATAACCCCACCCGTGGCCATGCCATTATCGGGTTCAAATCTGTTTCTCGCTACGACGCAAGCGCAAGGAGGGCCACCTTCGAGATCAAACTCGTAGTCGCAGGTGAAGCACAACTTTCGCTGATTCTTTGGTTTAAGTGTATCCTTGAACGCGTCCAGAAATATTTGAGCGCCGTGCATCATCCACCGAGTTTCATCCTCATCTGCATTCTTCGGGTCCTGCGCATAATCGTCTTGAGTTATAATTCTGACGTCCAGGTAGGTGTCCATTGTCCTGTCCTCTAGTTGATCCAGTAGTATAGATTAAAACAATATTTAGTCACGCCAAAGGTATACTATTGACATTCACTGTATTGTCGCATATAATATTGGCATTGTCAAGTACAAAATAGGGATTAACCAAAATGAAACCGTCGGAGCTTCAAGAACATCTCCGCCAAAGGTTGCGTGAGTATGGGAATGTATATGATGTAGCGGTGATGACTGGACTTCAAACACAGCGATTGTACGGATTTTTGAGAGGATCAACGTACAGGGTTGGTGTGGACATGATAGATAAACTGGTGGAGTTTTTCTATCCAGACTGCCAAATCATTCTAGGAGAAGCAGCGCCCGCTCGGTTCGTGCCGCCAGAAGGATGGCTGGTTCATCCGCAGGATGATCGCTATTACTATCATATGGTGACGCGGGAGGTCTTGCCTCTCCCGCAGCTACGTGAGCGGATGAAGGCACCAGCAGTTAAGCTAGCTCACGCCTTCGCCAAGGTGATTGTCCCGCCAGCAACCCCTGACTTTATTACAAAAGCAGCTGCGGAGTGACTCACTCGTTGCCAGTGACCCTACCGTGAGGTAGCGTAGACCTCCTTCTGCGACATCAAAACCGCCTAGCGCGGCCGACACTCGCCAACTCGAAGTGTTAGCCAACCGAAATGGTAGCGCCATGATGTCCGATGCCGAGACCAAACCCAGCATATGCGGGAACTGCAACAATCCGATTGATGACGGCACCGTCCACAAGATCAGGACCTTCCGAACTGCCAACGGCCCCGGTACCTGCACGTTCATCCGAACTGACGCCCCCGAGGAACCTGACCCGGGGAATGATGACCCAAAGGACGAGAGCGGCCTCTATGCGGGCGAGTGGGAATCGCAATGGCTAGGGCGTGACCATGAGACGCCGAGGGTTGAGATCGTCAATCCCGACATGAAGGCAGTCTCGGCGCTAAGAACGATTGAGGAGATCGTCGCCAAAGTTCAGCAGGAGCTGGCTCAAGGCACGCTGTCCGCGGATGAGGCTCGAAAGTACGTCCGATACGCCGCACGGTTGGAGCAGTCAGAAATCGATCTGGACATTTTGATAGACATTTTGAGCGCAAAAGAGGGATTGCGACTGAGCGAAAAGGCGCTGTTCAAGGAATATCAGAAGGCGAGAGTCAAGTTTGTTAGCGAGCAAATGAAAGGCGGCCACCATGACCCAGACGTGTGGTTAGAATGGTGTCTGTCGCGGTTTAGGATCATTCGCAACTACGGTGGAAAGCTCGCCATAATTCCAAAAAATCGATCAAGCGACGGCGCGGTTCAACCGCCAATGTTCAAGAAGGCTTTCGAGGACGCCAGTCTAGAGCGCAAGGTCTTTATCGGTATTGATAAAAACGGAAATCCGGTCCTTAAGGGAGTGCATCCTTGGTATTTAACCCATCCCGAGGCAGATCGCTACGACACTCAGATTTTCAAACCGGTGCTTGGAGCGATTCCGGGCGAGTACAATGTTTGGCAAGGCTGGCCGTGGGCACGCGCTACAGGAAACGTGTACGAACCTAATAGTCACGGCTGGCCGTCAGTGAGTGGTGTGGTTGAAGATGGGTCGACCAAATGGCCAAAGATCTACCACTACCTCAATGCTGTAGTGTGCAGCAGCAACAAGGAACATTTTGCATACCTGCTTTTTTGGCTCGCTCATTGGGTGCAATTCCCGCTTGAGTACAACACGACCGTAATCGGCATTCGCGGCAAACCAGGTACCGGCAAGACCAAGCTGCTCGAATTGGTCAAAAGTCTGATTGGTGCAGACTACAGTCACATCTTCACGCATCCGGAGTCGCTGAAAAGGAACTTCAACGCTTTGATGCTGTATCGGTTGTTTCTCGGTTTCGATGAGGCATTCGCGGTTGGTGACAAAACGTCTGACGCCGTCTTTAAGAACCTGACAACAGGCGAGGTCTACACGGTCGAAAAGAAGTTCATCGACGCTTTCGAGGCACGCAAGTTTTTCCGCATGATCTTCGCCTCAAACGAGCACTGGTTCATGAACGCTGATTTCGGGGATCGGCGCCAGTTCCTGCTGACATGTTCCGAGATTCATCAGAAGGACGCCGCCTACTTCGCCGCGCTGGATGAAGCGATTGGCATTGGTAAATCCGGCGCTACGGGGGAGGCCGTGGAGATGTGGGCGTTCTTCGAGTTTCTGACCAAGGTGCCGTTAGCGAATTTCGATCTGCGCAACATTCCAAAAACAAGCACCCTGGTCTCCCAGCAGCTTCACTCGTTGCGAGGCAAAAACCGGATACTGCATTCGGTTCTAGAGGCCGGGCTGCTACCGTTCGATCCAGCGGTGATGGAGATGATCTCCGCCCGTTCATTCGACGCATCCTATCCAGAAGGCGAGTTTGTAGAGGCTCATTACGTGCCGACTCAATGGTTCCTGCGCATGCTGATGGACAGCGGACATGCTTACCGAATGGACGCCGCCCAAGCTGGATACATCCTGTCGGTCATGAGTGCCGGCGGCAAATTCGCTGCGGGGAAGAGCGTTGTGACCCAGCACGGAAGGATCATCAGTCGTGATCAGCATTGGTATAAGAATGAAAATCAAACAGGACGGTGGATAGGTTCTCTGTGGTTGTCGCGCCGCCTTGCTGAAAAGCATTACGAAGTTTCTGGGTTAGAATGGAATAATGATGCTATTGAATGGTCGATATGGCACTGAAAAGATCCCCTAGAACCCCTAGGTCTTATCGTTCCTTGAGTTTTCCCTAGGGGGGTTAGGGTCTAGGGGGGTACCCTAAAAACATATTCACCATACACGCGAAAAAAAGCTCACTTTTTTTGACTATATATGGTTCATTTTTTTTACCCTAGAACCCCTAGAACCCCTAGTGAATTGATTTCTTTAACGTATTTTCTAGGGTCAAGACTGTTTTCTAGGGGTAAGCCCCCTAGGCGAAAATAAACCATACAAAGTCATTAAAATCTCCGCCCTAGAACCCCTAGAACCCCTAGAACTATCGCCACATCTGGAGGAGGTACTGCCGGAGAATCGCTTCTAGAAAAAAGTAGGTCGGTTCATGTGTTTGTCCTGTTTGCAGTGCCAAGGATTTTTATTGACGTGCTATTCACAACTTCAGGAGTCGAAAGCCTTCATCAAGAAGGAGTTTGAGGACGCCAAGGCGCGCAGCGGTTATGGGCCAAGTACGAGGCGAAGGCGGTCGATCCTGTGAAGGTAGCTGCTGCCGAGTACGTGCTCGGTGTAACCTGCGATCGCCTCGCGGCGAGCAGATGAGGAAACGACCATGAAAATCATCGAAGAAAGCCAGCCCATGGCGGCCACCATCTCCTATAGGATCGTGCCGAGCTCGACAAGCAGATCGCCGAGTTCCACGACAAGTTCTTGCCCAAAGAGACGTGACACGTCCTGAGCGCTGACACGGCGGTCACTGCGACGTGCAAAACAGGGGGTACTGTGACGCGGTAAAATGCGAAGCAACCGTCGAGGCATACCGTGTGACGCGTGTTAATACGTGTGACGATACGCGACATACCCCTAAAAGGATCGATGCAAATTCAATCGATTAAATTCGACGCTGTTTATGAGCGTGCTTATGAACTGTGCCACAGGCAAGCGCTAAGGCGTTGAAGTAGCAGGCGGCAGGAGGGCAGCTATCTGTTCGATGTGAACAGCATGGCGATGCTACCCCGGGGTGCTTGCAGGAGGGCGACTTGCTGGGGGCGGCGTCGGCTCCCGTTTTTTCAAAAGTCGAATTTCTGGAAATTGCATTATAAAGGCGTTGGCAAAAAAAAACCGGAAGTTAAGTCGCGCCGCCAATAGCTGCTTCGAGGGCGTCGTTCCAAGCAAGTTTGAGCTCGGCCGGGACACCTGTCTCCGTAAGCTGAGCTATCAATCTGTCCTGAAAGGCAAGCCGTCCGACCGGTCCGATTGTCGCCAACAAATGGTGAAGCCATCGACGGAGATCGACAAAGTTCATGTCGTTGCCAACCGCCGTGTAATTCTTAGCGGCCACGATGGCATCGGCTTCGGGTAGCGCGGTCGTCACGAACAGGTAATCGATCAACCCGGCCGGCGAAACCTTGTCCTCGAAAACCAGCGACACGCGAGCCTTTCCGATAGGCCGTTCGGTTATCTCGACGCCGAGCACGACATCGCCATTCTTTTTAACCGTGACATCGCCAACCGCGCCGGTGAACTTATCGGCGACATTTATCCCTTGGAAATCGACTTCCCAGCCGAGAGTAAACCTGTCGCTCAAAGCCTGAAACATTGCGATTGTGAGAAACGACGCTATCCGCCCGCCGCTTTTGATTCTCAGGAGCGTGTCAGCAATTTTGTCGAGTTGGAAGACGCTGGGCTTGGCGGTCCGCTTAAGACTAATGTTCGCCGACTCTCGTAGCTGGATGAACTCCCTCAGTAGCCTTCGAAGGAGCGCTCTCGTTTCATCTGGATTTGCGTCGGCGACATACGAGACAGCTTTTACAAGCGCGTCGAAAGCCGGCTGGTCTCTCTGAATTCGAGGTTGCCCACCGGGAACAAATTTCGCGCCACCACGAAGGGCTGACAAATACGGTGAGACCGAAATAGGAACCCGTTTTGATTGAAGGAACGGGGCCACCACCTGATCGGAGACGCCTCTGCCGCTGAATGATTTGTCCCCGTGTGCCGTCGCTGGGTATCGAACGTCAATTGTTTCGTCGACCAGCCTTGTTAGCGCGCAACCGACAAGTGCCTCTCGGTAAGCTTGTGTTTTGGAGGCAAAGGTGCGCTCGATCGCCCCCATAACATCACTGGGAAGCGTTATTAGCTTCCCGTCACGAAAATCGTCTTCTGCTTCTGAGAACGCCTCAGCCAGCAACTCCCGCGCTTTGTCGTAGAGATCGGCCATACCTCAATAATTCATCCAAAGGCATTCTTGGCGTTCCTTTTTGATGGAATGCGCCATCTTCACGGGAGCGTCGAACCGCTTCCACCCCTTGAAAAGTTTGTCCATAAGAGGGTTGCGATAGCCGGAAACCGCCACCTTGCCCTTACATGCGCGCAAGGTTGTCGCGAGTGCTACATGTTCTCCCTCGTCCATCTCAAAGCCGTAGGCTTTGCTGTCGCCGCGAGTGTCATGCAGGTACGGCGGGTCACAATAAAACAGGGTTTTGGGAGAGTCGTAGAGCCGGATAACGTCTGTGGCAGGCCGGTTCTCAATCTGCACCCGCAGGAGCCGTTCTGCGATTTCCGGAAGAGCCTCGACGCCACCAAGCCAGCGCGAGACGACGCCAGACATACCCTTGCGACTTGTGTCCTTACAGTTTGCCCATCGACCAAGTGTTGCTGTCTGAGCTAGCCCAGTGCGCGTCTGTCGAGCGCGGATATAGAACCTGCGGGCGTGCTCCAGTGCCGTAGTCGCTCGCGGGAAGTCGTTTACAGCCTTGTGGTACTCTTCCCGTGAGAACGGCGTGAGGGCAATCTGCCGCTCTAGTTCGGGACCTTGCTCCCGCAACATCCGAAAGAAGTTCACCACATCGCCATCAATGTCGTTGTACGTCTCGACAGGCGACGGTGCGCGATTGAGCAGGACGGCAGCAGAGCCGGAGAATGGCTCGCAATAGTGATGCGCCTTGGGAAGGAGCGGCAGAAGCCATTCAAGGTGACTGAATTTGCCGCCATACCAGCCGAACGCAATGCGGCGACGATTGCGGCGGCGCGAAATTACAGTCGGGTATTCGTCGGCTTCGCTCGAATCCAGGTAGATCGGGGACAGCACCCGTCCGGCCATTCGATAGTCCCTCCTGATTAGGTGACACGATACGTGTTGGAGGGCTGATTCGGCAGGTCCAGAGACACCGAATCAATGCGACCATTTGACTCAGTCACGCCATACAGGGCGTATCCATTGCGGCGGCCCGTGGTTTGTCAACCGGACAATCGCCAATCAAGAACTTACCCCATCCCTGCAATGCGGCCAGCTTCGCATCGAAAAAATCTGACCGCTGATACGCCCGGCCAACAGCAGTTCCGACCACATGGCCGAGACACCTTTGAGCGATGTCATCTGAGAACCCACCACCCTCCACACACCAAACCGCAAATGACGTCCTGAAACCATGGACGGTCGCATCGGACCCAAGATCGTTCAACAGGAACGAAAAGATGTGCTGCGATAACGGACGCTTAGCGAGGCGACCAGCGAACACAAGCGCGTCTGGATCACGATTACTGCCGCGGCCCGCCTCATCAATGATCGCTTTCGCAGCGTCAGACAGAGGCACGACATGCTCGCGGCGGGTCTTATATCGCTCTGCAGGGATCACGATCCGATCGGCCTTCACGTCGCACCAGCGCAACTCACGTGCCTCGACCTGACGCAACGCGCAGAGGATGGTCAAGCGTAATGCCATTGCGCCGACGCCCTGAAACGACCGACTCCCTGTCGCGCAGTCAGCATCACACATACGTTCCAGCCAGCGCATGAGCGCCGGTACCTCTTGCCAAGCCATAGCGGCGTGATGCCGGGTCGTTCGTTTGACCTTGGGCATTATGTGTTTGAGGTTGCCCTTGTACCGAGCGACGTTAAATCCACGCGGCAGGTAGCCTTTGACCATCGCATAGTCGAAGACGCGTTCGAGGAACGACCGTAAAAACTCACCAGTCGGTGTGTCCCATGACGGCATCAGCACCGTCTCGATATGATCGGTCGTGATATCCTCGATCAGCATCGATCTGGTATCGCCGATATGGTTCTTGATGTATGCCCGATATCTGGCAGCGACGTTTGGGGTCCACCCTGACTCATTGACTTTGATATACGCTTCACACACCTCGCCCAGTGTGCGTTTGGCGAGTACCGTCAATTCCTCGCGCTTTTCAGCTATCGGATCCTTGCCATTGGTGAGTCGGTTGCGGACCTCCCCGGCCTTTTTGCGAGCATCCTTCAAACCTACCGCAGGGTACCCACCAAGACCGAGTTCACGGCGCTTACCTTTGCTCGTGTAGATGAACAACCAAGACCGCGCGTTACCCTGCACTCGCAGGTACAAGCGATCCCCGTCTCCGTAGATGCCATTGTCTATTTTGGTACGTCTCAACCACGTATCGCTCAATTTTGTCATGTAAGTTTCCTACATTTGCCTCCTCCCTTTCATAAGATACTGCCCAAAAATCGCAAGGTTCTTTCATAATTCTTTCATAAAGATAAACCGCGTTGTTCTTTTTTGCGCCCGCCGAAATCGATCATGCCGCGCCCCTCCGCCTCGTCTTCAGCCGTTTCGCCGGCGTCGCCGCGCCCGCCATTCTCGATAGAATGCTGATCTCCATGTAACAAAGCAACATGGATTTCAGATTCCGTGTTGCTTTCCAACAAGACTGGTGGACGAGTCCCCAGTTCAGCGTTATGCAGATGCGCAGGAAGCGGCCAGACCCGCTCGAAAGACAGGATGGCGGAACGGTTGCAAGCGCTTCGCAAAGCGGGGCGGCGAACGGACCGCCCGATGGAGACAGCCTTGCCAAAACAGTGTTTCGGAACCTCGCATGTGCCGCTGTCGCCGGCCGTGCGCGCCGGCGATTTCGTGTTCGTTTCCGGCCAGGTGCCGGTCGGCGCCGACGGCCTCGTGGTGAAGGGCGGGATCGCCGAGCAGACCGAGCAGGTGCTGCAGAATATCAAGTCGGCGCTGGCGCTGGCCGGCTGCGGCATGGAGGACGTCGTCAAGACCACCTGCTGGCTGGACGACGCCCGCGACTTCGGCGCCTTCAACGCCGTCTATGCAAGACACTTCCCCAAGGAGCCGCCGGCGCGCACCACCGCCGAATCCCGCCTGATGATCGACATCAAGGTCGAGATCGAGGCGGTCGCCTACAAGCCGGTTTGAGTTTTCGGCAGTCCGGTCCCGCCCTGTATTCGGGAAGGATGCGCCACTGCGAGGCAGGCAACGGAATGAAAGCGGAGGCAGTCGTTCATGCAGTTTGATCTCCTCCTCAAGGGCGGGCGCGTCATCGACCCGGCGTCCGGACTGGACGCGCCGCGCGACGTCGCGGTGGCCGGCGGCAGGATCGCCGCGATCGAAGCCGGCATCCCGGCGGACAGGGCAAAAGAGGTCGTCGACGCCGCCGGCGCCATGGTCACGCCCGGCCTGATCGACCTGCACAGCCATGTCTACTGGGGCGGAACCTCGCTCGGCGTCGACGCCGACCTGCTTGCGGCGCGCAGCGCCACCACGACCTTCATCGACGCCGGCAGCGCCGGCGCCGGCAATTTCCTCGGCTTCCGCCGCCATGTCATGGAGCGCTCGAAGGTCCGCATCCTCGCTTACGTGAACATCTCGTTTGCCGGGATTTTCGGCTTCTCGAAGAATGTCATGGTCGGCGAATGCAGCGATTTGAGGCTGTGCGAGCCGCGCGAGGTGCTCGGCTGCGTGGACGAGCACCGCGACGTGATCGTCGGCGTGAAGGTGCGGGCGGGAAAACACGCCAGCGGCACCAGCGGCATCGCGCCGGTCGATCTCGCGGTCGAGGCGGCTGACCAGGCCGGCTTGCCGCTCATGGCGCATATAGACGAGCCGCCGCCCGGCCGCTCCGAGGTGCTGCCGCGCCTGCGCCGGGGCGACGTGCTCACCCATTGTTTCCGACCCTTCCCCAACGCGCCGGTGTTCGCTTCGGGCGCGGTGCGGCCCGACATGCACCTGGCGCGGGAGCGCGGCGTGATCTTCGACATCGGCCACGGCATGGGTTCGTTCGACTTCGACGTGGCGCGCGCCATGCTGAAGGAAGGCTTGGCGCCGGACGTCATCAGCAGCGATGTGCACCTGTTGAACGTGGACGGACCCGCCTTCGACATGATGGTCTGCATGTCGAAGATGCTGGCGCTGGGCATGCCGTTCCTGGACGTGCTGAAGGCGTCGACCCAGCGTCCGGCGGAGGCGATCGCCCGGCCGGAGCTCGGATGCCTGGCGGTCGGCGGGCCGGCCGACATCGCCGTGCTCGGCGAGCGGGCAGGACCGGTCAGCTTCTTCGATTCCACCGGCGCGGAGCTCGTCGCCGAGCGCGAGCTGATCTCGCACGGCATTGTCGCCGGCGGGGCATGGTGGCCGAACGAGCACAGGGACACGCCGCGAACATACGCGCCGTCAGGGCGCCAGACCCATGCCGACCTCGCCCGCCGGCATTTCGGCAAATGCAATTGCTGAGGTGAAAATGCCGAATTCCCTGTTCGATCTCACCGGCCGCACGGCCCTCATCACCGGTTCGACGCGCGGCCTCGGGCGCGCCTTCGCCGAAGGATTGGCGGGCGCCGGCGCGAAGGTGATCCTCAACGGCACCGACGCGGCGCGCGTGGCTGCGGCCGTCGACGATCTCCGCGCCCTTGGCCATCAGGCGGATGGCATCGCCTTCGACGTGCGCGACGAAGCCGCGATCCTCGCCGCCTTCGAGCGCTTCGACGCGGACGGCGTCGCCATCGACATCCTGATCAACAATGCCGGCATCCAGTGGCGCAAGCCGATGGTCGACCTGCCCACGGCCGAATGGCAAAGGGTCATCGACATCAACCTGACCAGCGCCTTCGTCATCGGCCGCGAGGCCGGAAGGCGCATGGTGGCGCGCGGCCGCGGCAAGATCATCAATATCTGCTCGACCACCAGCCTGCTGGCGCGCGCCACCATATCCCCCTACGCCACCAGCAAGGGCGGCCTGAAAATGCTGACGCAGCAGATGGCGGCCGAATGGGGGGCGAGCGGCGTGCAGGCCAATGCGATCGCGCCCGGCTACATCGTCACCGAAATGAACGATGCGCTGGTCAACAATCCGGACTTCGATGCCTGGGTCAAGGCCCGCACGCCGTCGCGGCGGTGGGGCCTGCCGGAGGAGATTGTCGGCACGGTCATCTATCTTGCCTCGCCGGCGTCGGACTATGTCAACGGCCAGCTCATTTCGGTCGACGGCGGCATGACCGCGGTGGTGTGAGGGCCAGATTTCCGGCCCTCAACCCCTTGCATCCGGCGGAATCCCGTAGACCGGCGTCGGAATCCCCTCCATCCGCGCCTTGATCTGCAGCGCCACATATTTCGAATAGAAGCGCGACAGCGCAAGGTTGCCGCCGTGGAACCATAGCGCCTGCTGCGCGGTCGGCTTCCACATGTTGCGCGGCTCGCCCTGCCAGGGACCGGGATCGCCGCGCACGCCGGAGCCCAGCCCCCAGCACGGGCCGACCCTGTCGGCGACTTCGCGCGAGACCAGTTGCGCCACCGTCTCGTGCATCGACTGGTAGCCGGTGCAGCAGACGATCGCGTCGGCTTCGAGTTGCGTGCCGTCGTCGAACAGGATGCCTGCCGGCGCCAGCGACTTGATCGACACGCCGCTGCGCACCTTGATCTCGCCTTCGATGATCAGGTCGGAGGCGCCGACATCGATGTAGTAACCCGAGCCGGTGCGGTAGGCCTTCATCATCAGGCCGGTCTCATCCTCGCCGAAATCCAGCGCGAAGCCGGCGGCGGCGAGGCGTTCGTAAAAGGCAGCATCGCGTACGCGGATGCGGTCATAGAGCTTTTTCTGGCCTTCCGGCATCAGCGCGAAAGGCGTCGACGCCACCAGCATGTCGGCCTTTTCCGTGGTCATGCCGCGCGCAACCGCCGCCTCCGAATAGATCTCGAAGGCGAGTTCCATCAGCGTGTCGGATTTCACCACGGTGGTCGGCGAGCGCTGGATCATCGTCACGTCGGCGCCGCTTTCCCACAGGTCGACGCTGACGTCATGGCCGGAACTCGCCGCACCGATGACCGCCACCTTCCTGCCCTCGAATTTGCGGCCGTCCGAATAGGCGCTCGAATGGAGAATCTCGCCGGCGAAATTGTCCGCGCCGGGCAGCCGGATCATTTTCGGCGGGCCGTAGGCGCCGGTGGCGAAGACAAGGTGTTTCGGCTTGAGCACGATCTTCTCGCCGGCGCGGTCGACCTCGACGGTCCAGTGCTTTTCGTCGGCGTCATAGGACGCCTCCGTGCAGGTGGAACTCGTCCAGTAGTTCAGCTCCATCACCCGCGCGTACATCTCCAGCCAGTCGCCCATCTTGTCCTTGGGCGTGAACACCGGCCAGTGATCGGGGAAGGGGATGTAGGGCAGGTGATCGTACCAGACCGGATCGTGCAGCACGAGCGAGCGGTAGCGGTTGCGCCAGGAATCGCCGGCCCGCGCGTTCTTCTCCAGCACGACCGTCGGCACGCCGAGCTGCTTCAGCCTTGCGCCGAGCGCGATGCCGCCCTGGCCGCCGCCGATGACGACGCAAAAAGGCTGTTCCGTTAGGCCAAGCTCGGCCTGTTCGCGCCGCCTTGCCTCCGACCATGTCTCGCGCCGCCGGTCTGCCTTGTGACGGACGCCGAGAGGCCGGGTCGGCCCCGACTTCTCCTCAAAACCCTTCAACGCGGAGAGCGCGGTGAAGAGTGTGCGGCACCGGCCGTCGATCAGGCGCAGGCAGCCTTCGCCACGGCCCGCCGCCGTCTCGAAGCTGAACCAGGCCTCGACAGTGCTGCCATCGGCCGATGCCTCGCCGGTCAGCCGCCAGCCGGTAGGGTGTGTCCCGGCAAGCGTCGCTCCCAGCATGTCGCGGATGGCGTCACGACCCTCGAGCGTCTTGATGTTCCAGGTGAAGGCCAGCAGATCGCGCCAGTAGCAGTCGTCGGCGAAAAGGCCGATGGCCGCCAATATGTCGCTTGTTTCGAGCGCCCTGGCGAAGGCGCCGAGCCATGCGGCGGCCTGTTGAGTGGCGGAATGTTCGTGCATGCTTTTCTCTTCTTGACTAAACTTCGCAATGGCTTTCCCAGCCAGCGATTTTGCAGGCTGGAGCACCCCTCATCCGACCTCCCCTTTCGGCTCGCTCGCTGCGCTCGCGGCTCAGGGTCGGCCACCTTCTCCCACAAGGGGAGAAGGGGGAGTTTCGCGCCTCCGCCTCTGCAAATCTCCGCGCCAGCGATTGGCAGCAAGGTCGATGCAGGCTCCCCCTTCTCCTCTTGTGGGAGAAGGGGGCCGACCCTGAGCCGCGAGCGCAGCGAGCGAGCCGAAAGGGGAGGTCGGATGAGGGGTGTTCCAGCTTGGCGCCACCACACGAAACGAACACCCAAACAGTCTCCCGCCCTCAATCCCCCAGCGGCTCCATCTCCTTGCCGGCGCGATAGGTCTGGACGTTGTATTTGATGCGCCGCAGCGTCTCGCGCGCCGGGCCGTCGATCCTGTACCCCGTCGCTACCGCCAGCAGGTCGATCGCCGCCAGGAAGGCGAAACGCGATGCGGTCGGCTTCAGCGTGTCGGGATATTCCGGCACCGCCACGGTCAGCCTCACGTCGCAGGCGCGGGCAAGATCCGTGTCCGGCGCGGTGATGCAGATGGCGTTGGCGCGATAGTGGCGGGCCAGTTCGACCGCCTCCACCACCTCGCGGGTGCGGCCGGTGGCCGATATCGCGATGACAAGGTCTCCGGGTTTCAGCGTCGATGCGGTCATGCGCATCACATAGGGATCGTTGTGCGCGCTGACGGTGACGCCGTAGCGGAACAGCCGGTATTGCGTCTCCTGCGCCAGCGCCGAGGAGCTGCCGCCGAGGCCGAACACCGCGACCTGCCGCGCCTTGGCGATCAGCTCGGCCGCCTTCTCCAGTTGCGCCGGGTCGATCTGGCGTTCCGCCTCCTGCAGCGCCAGCCGCGCCTCGCCGAACACGGCGTTCCAGAACGGCATGCCGTTGTCGCTGGAAGGCTGCTGCGGCGGCTTGGCGAGATAAAGCGCGCCGACCACCAGGCTCTGCGCCAGCTTCAGCTTGAAGTCGCGCACGCCCTCGCAGCCGATGGCGCGGCAGAAGCGCGTCACGGTCGGCTCGCTCACCTGCGCCCGCTCGGCCAGGGCGGCGTTGGATGCGTCGATGGCGAAGCGCACGTCGTCGAGCACCACGTCGGCCACCCGCCGCTCGGCGGGTCGCAACTCACCGTAGGAGTCCTTCACCAGCGAGATGATGTCGGGGATGCGTTTGGCGGGGTCGTGCGCGTCGGCATCGTTCTCGCCGCTCCACAAAGCCTCGCCGAGAGCTTCCGTCATGAAGGTGCTTCCGTCCTTTCACCGCTGCCGGCGCGTGCCGCGATCCGCGCGGACTGGCAAATTATGTAGGAAAGCAACATTCTTGGCAATGCTTCATAGAAGCTAGCAAAAACAATATGATAGGAAAAATCGTGTGTCGACTTCCAACCGATCGGTTACGAGTGCTTGACAGAAAAGTAGGATAGTTACAGACTGATTTTCGCGGGTGGATGATATGGGGATCATCGTGCGAATTCCGAGGGTGCATGAACGCGGGCCATACCAGTAAGCCGAAGCTCGGGGTGCGCGCCGCAACCAAGGTCTATCACACGGCCTCCGGCGACCTGCTGGCGCTGGACCGCTGCGACCTCGACGTCCGCGCCAACGAGATCGTCTCCATCGTCGGCCCGTCCGGCTGCGGCAAGACCACGCTTTTGTGGTCGATGTCCGGCCTGCACGGGCTTTCCGCCGGCGAGGTGGTGCTGGACGGCCAAAAAATCACCGGGCCGCATCCCGACATCGGCATCGTCTTCCAGGAAGCCAATCTGCTGCCCTGGCGCAACCTCGACGCCAACATCAATTTCCCCTTCGAGATCAAGGGCACGCAACCCGACAAAGCGTGGATAAACCACCTCCTGCGCCGCGTCGGGCTGGAAGGTTTTGGCGGAAAATTCCCGCGCGAACTGTCCGGCGGCATGCAGCAGCGCGCCGCCATCGTGCGGGCGCTGTCGTTGAAACCGTCGGTGCTTCTGATGGACGAGCCGTTCGGCGCGCTTGACAGCTTTACCCGCGAGGAGATGAACCGGCTGGTCGAGGAGATCTGGCTGGACGCGCCGACCACCATCGTCTTCATCACCCATTCGATCGAAGAGGCGATCTTCCTGTCGGATCGGGTGGTGGTGCTGACGCCGCGTCCGGGCCGCGTCGCAAAGGAATATCCCGTGCCTTTCCCGCGGCCACGCTCGCTGGAGATCATGGCGACGAAGGAGGTGTTCGACCTCACCAACGCCATCAAGATGGACATTGTCGGCGGCCGCATCGGCGCCAAGGCGAAACCGGCGCTGGCCGTGGTGAACGGAGGAGCACCGCGATGAGCCAGGGCGACGCCATTCCGGAATTCCAGAAGGCAAAAGCCGGCGAGGGCGGCGACGTCAGCCTCACCAACCTTTCGGCCTTCTCCAGCGGGCCCGGCATAAGATCCGGCGCGGAGATTTTCGCCATCATTGCCGTGGCGGTGATCATCGTCGGCGGTGCGGAATTCCTGCTGCGCTTCTTCGAGGTGCCGCACTACATCATGCCGCCGCCAAGCCAGATCGCCTGGGCGCTGGTCGACGAATTCCCGCTGATCGCCCCGCATCTCGGCTACACGCTGGTCGAGCTCGTCTCGGGTTTTGCCATCGGTTCCATCATCGGGCTGGTCATGGCGGCCGTCATCACCCAGTTTCCTTTCGCGGAAAAGATCGTCGCCCCCTATATCCTTCTGCTCGTCACCACGCCGATGCTGGCCTTGGTGCCGCTGCTCATCCTGCGCTTCGGCTTCGGCTACACCCCGCGCATCATCGCCGTGGCGCTCGCCGCCGGGCCGATGGTGATGATCAACGCCGCCACCGGTTTTCGCCGCGTCGACAGTGCAAAAATCGCGCTGGCGCGTTCCTATGGCGCCTCGACGCTGCAGATATTCTGGAAGATCCGTGCGCCGATGGCGCTGCCGATGATCCTGGTCGGGCTGATGATCGGCGCGATCTTCGGCCTGCTGACGGCCGTCGGCGCCGAGATGGTCGGCGGCGGCTTCGGCCTGGGCAACCGGCTCACCAGCTACTCGTCGATGATCCAGATGCCGCAATTCTTCGCGGTGGTGCTGCTGCTGTCGATTCTCGGCATCCTGATCTACGTGCTCTTCTTCTTCATCGGGAAGAAGTGGGCGAGCTGGGAGGCGTAGCCGAAAAAATCAGGCACGCAGACCGGCGCGAAAAGAACAGACGCGTCAAACAATGGGAGACTGACAATGACGATGTTCGACACGGGCATGACCCGCCGCACCTTCCTGCAGGTGACCGGCGCCGGGGTGGTGACTGCCACCGCGCTCGGCGGCTCGGCCTTCCGGGCCAATGCCGCGGCCTATGAAAAATTCACCTGGATCTCGCCGCGCGGCACGCTGGAGGTGCTCGACGACTACCCGTACTGGGCGGCCAAGAAGATGGGTTACTTCGGCGACCTGCCGACCGACATGCAGCCCGGCCCATCGGACGGCACCGCGACCGTCAAGTTCGTCGACGTCGGCCAGGCCGACATGGGCTTCCCGTCTCCGGGCATCTTTTCCTTCGCGCTCCAGAACGGCATGAAGCTGAAGAGCGTGTTCCACATGGGCGCGCGCGACACTTTTTCCATCGCCTTCCGCAAGGGCGAAGGCATGGCCGACCTGAAGGGTCTCGAGGGCAAGACCATGCTGCTCGGTTCGGCCGCCTGGCAGGCGATCACCGACCCGATGCTCGCAGCCCAGGGCGTCGACGTCACCAAGGTGAAATATGTCGAGGCCGGCTGGCCGACCTGGGGCACCGCGCTTGCTGGCGGCCAGGGTGACGCGGCTCTTTCCTGGGAGGGCCTGCGCGCCGAATGGATCGCAACGGGCCTCAAATTCGACTACTGGCTCGGCGTGCAGAAATCCAAGCTGCCGGCCAACACCTTTGTCATTCGCGCCGCCGATCTCGACGACCCGGACAAGAAGGCTTTCCTCGAGCAATATCTTCGCGGCTGGGCGATGGGCTTGGAATTCGGCCACCAGAACCCGCGCGCGGCGGTAGAAGCCGTGTTCGAGCAGTTCCCGGCTTTCGCGAAAAACACCGGGCCGGAACTCGGCACCACCTCGCTGCTCCAGCAGGACAACGTCTTCCGCGGCGACATGGACAAGCGCGAAGGCTGGGGTTCTCACGACATGTCGAGCTGGCAGCAGTTCTTCGACCTGACCCTGAAGCTCGGCCAGATCAAGGAGGCGGTGAAGGCCGAGGACGTCTGCACCAACGACCTGATCAAGGGCGCCAACGATTTCGACCACGCCAAGGTCAAGGCCGACGCCGATGCCTACAAGCTGACCGACGCGTTCGCGGCGATCGACGTCGAGAACGTGCGCGCGCATATGTTCGACGACGCGGTGTAGAAGACAAGTCGAGGTCCTTCGCACCCCCCTCTGTCCTGCCGGACATCTCCCCCTCAAGGGGGGGAGATTGGAGGTTGCAAGGATTTCGCCAATCGGAGACGGCGAAGAACAGTGCCGTCGCAAGCGGCCGGCCAATCTCCCCCCTTGAGGGGGAGATGTCCGGCAGGACAGAGGGGGGTGCGAAGAAGCGCCAGCCTTCTTGATGGCAAACTAATCGGGAGGGCACCATGCCGGACAAAGTCAAAATCCTCGTCGTCGGCCTCGGCAATATGGGTGCGTCTCATGCCAGCGCCTACCACCGCAATCCGGGGTTCGAGATCGTCGGCCTGATGAGCCGGTCGATCAAGGGCAAGAAAATCCCCGACGAGCTGAAAAACTACCCCCTCTACGAGGATTTTGACCAAGCGTTGAGGCAAGCCAAACCCGACGCGGTGTCGATCAATTCCTGGCCGAACACCCATGCCGAATATGCGCTGAAGGCGTTCGACGCCGGCTGCCACGTCTTCATGGAAAAGCCGATCGCCACCAACATCGAGGACGCCGAAAAGGTCGTCGCCGCAGCCCGCGCCGCGAACAAGAAACTGGTGCTGGGCTACATTCTGCGCGTCCACCCGTCCTGGATCAAATTCATCGAGATGGGCAAGACGCTGGGCAAGCCGCTGGTGATGCGCTTGAATCTCAACCAGCAGTCATCCGGCCCGGCCTGGCACTGGCACAAGAACCTGATCGACTCGCTGATCCCGATCGTCGACTGCGGCGTGCATTATGTCGACGTGATGTGCCAGTTGACCGGCGCCAAGCCGGTGCGCGTCCACGGCATCGGCGCGAAACTCTGGGCGGAGGCCGACAAGGACAATTACGGCCACCTGCACGTCACCTTCGACGACGGCTCTGTCGGCTGGTACGAGGCTGGCTGGGGGCCGATGATGAGCGAGGTCGCGTTCTTCGTGAAGGATGTGGTCGGCCCGAAGGGCGCGGTGTCGATCGTCGCCAACCAGGGCGGCAGCGTCACCGAAACGGAGAAGCTCTCCGACTCCGCCGACATCGACAAGCACACCAAGACCGACGCGATCAAGATCCACCACGCCGCCGTCGACAAGGACAAGAACTGGTCGAAGCCGGACGAGATTTTTTCCATGACCGACGAGCCGGGCCATCAGGAGCTCTGCGACCGCGAGCAGGCGTTTTTCCTGAAGGCCATCCGGGAGGATCTGGACCTCACCGAATCCATGGACGCTGCGGTCAACTCGCTTCGCATCGTGCTGGCGGCCGAGCAGAGCATCGCCGAGAAGAAGGCGATCGAACTGGCGTGAGCCGGGTGGCGATAAAAACGGTCCGAACGAACAGCGACGAGGCGAGACGCACGAACCGAGCGCGTCTTGCCTCGTCGGCAGGGCTTCGTGCGACGGCCGTCAATGCTGCTTCGATTTTGGTGAAGCGCGCGAATGGAATTGACGCGCCGGCAATGCGAAATGCCCCGACCGTGAACGAAAAGGCCCCCAAAACCGCCCAGGATTCAAACGATTCTCGCTGTTGGCGCGCATCATCTCCGGCAAGCCACTGAAAACGTTCGATCTTCCGGACTTCACATAAGCTGCGGCAGGGGCCGTCGATGACGCGGCGACGCGCCGGAACGCAGATCGTCATCGGGATGAAAGTTTCATAATATCAAATATTTAGGCGACCCGATAAGGGGCGCCTGCCTTCTTGCCACCGGGCTCAGCTTCCCGTGATTGCGCCCTTGATGATGGCGATGTTGTGCCGCATCAGGTCGATATAGGTTGCCGCCGGGCCGTCGGCATCTGACAGTGCGTCGGAATAGAGTTCGCCGCCGAGCTTCAATCCGGTCTCGCCGGCGATCTGCTCGACCAAGCGTGGATTCGTGATGTTTTCCAGGAAGATAGCCGATGCCTTGTCCTGCCTGACCTGCCGGATGAGCTTCGCCACGTCCGCTGCGGAAGGGTCTGCCTCGGTCGAAATGCCTTCCGGCGCATGAAAAGTCAGGCCGTATTCGTGCTCGAAATAGCCGAAGGCATCGTGCGAGGTGATGACCGTCCTCTTGTCCGCAGGGATCGATTCCACGGCTGTCTTCACTTCGGCGTCGAGCGCATCGAGTTTCGCTAAGTAGTTGCTTCCATTGGCTTTGTAGGTTTCGCATGAAGCTGCGTCGGCTTGGCAGAAGGCGTCGACGATGTTGGCTACATAGGTCTTTGCGTTGACGACCGACTGGAAAGCATGCGGGTCGATGTCGCCGTGACCGTGATGATCCTCCGCGGCGTGCTCTCCTTCCGCAGCATGATCGTGTCCGGCTTCAGTCGCGTGGTCATGACTCGCCTCGGCGGCCTCCTTGCCCTTCTCTCCCTCCTCGAATTCCTCATTCATCTTCAACGGGTTAACACCTTTTGTCAGTTCGATGACACTTGCCTTGGCGCCGCTGGTCTCGACCAGGCGCGTCAGAAAGCCCTCGAAATGCAGGCCGTTGACCAGCACGACGTCGGCCTTCGACATGGCGACCGCGTCGGCTGGTTTCGGATCGTAGACATGCGCGTCCCCGTTCGCACCGACCAGGGTTGTGATCTCTATCTTGTCGCCGCCGACGTTCTTGGCGAAGTCGGCGATGATCGAAAAACTGGCGACCACCTTCAGCGGATCGGCGAAGGCTGGCGCGGACATGGGTGATGTTAATGTTATAACAGTCAGCGCGGAGGCGAGTTTTACCGGCTTCAGCATTGCTCAAAACTCCTTTGAAGTCAGGCGGTTCTGTGGGAGGCGTGGCGCAGCCGCGTGGCGACGATACCGCGCGTTCCGGCGATGATCGACACGGCGTAGACGACGCCGGCGGACAGGATGATGGACGGGCCGGAGGGCAGGGCGGCATGATAGGAGAGCAAAAGCCCGGCGATGCAGGAGACCGCGCCGATGCCGATGGCGAGCAGGCACATCGGCTCGACCCGCACCGTCCAGAAGCGGGCGGCGGCGGCCGGCAGCATCATCAGCCCGACCGAAAGCAATGTGCCGAGCGCCTGAAAACCGCCGACGAGGTTGAGCACCACCAGCGCCAGGAAGACGAAGTGGACCGGCGGGCCCAGCCGTGAAACCGAGCGCAGGAACAGCGGATCGAGGCATTCGGCGACCAGCGCGCGCCAGAAGATGCCGAGCCCTGCCAACGTGACGGCGGCGATCAGGCCGATCAGGCCGAGCGCCTCGTCATTCAGCGCCAGCACCGTGCCGAACAGCACGTGCATCAGGTCGACGCTGGAGCCGCGCAGCGACACGATCAGCACGCCAAGCGCCAGCGAAATCAGGTAGAAGGCGGCCATCGAGGCATCTTCCCGCTGCACAGTCAGCCGCGAAACCGCGCCGGCGCCAAGCGCCACGACGATGCCGGCGATGAGCCCTCCGATGGTCATCGGCACGATCGCAAGCCCGAACAGCAGGAAACCCACCGCCGCGCCCGGCAGGATCGCATGCGCCATGGCGTCGCCGGTCAGGCTCATGCGCCGCAGCATCAGGAAGACGCCGACCGGGCAGGAACTCAGCGACAGCAGCAGCGAGCCCAACAGCGCGCGCTGCATGAAGCCGAACTCGGCGAAAGGCGCGATCAGCCACTGGTAAAGCGCGTCCATCAGGCGGCATCCCCGTGGATGTGCCTTGCATCTGCCGACGCCGGCTTGGCATGGAGATGCGGGTGGCCGTGCGCATGGCCATGATCCGCGTGGCCATCGCCATGATCATGGCCGTGATGGTCATGCGAATGGCCGTGATCGTGGCCGCCTGTTTCCGCTTCGGGACTGCACCAAGGGGCGTTCTCGTCCCAGGCCTCGTGGAACTGGCGGGCGCGCAAAAGATTTTCCGGCGCCAGCGTCGCCCGCGCCTCGCCCCAGGCGATCGGCCGGCGCGCCAGCAGCAGCGCCTCGGGAAAATGCGCGCGCACCAGGTCGAGATCGTGCGCTACCACCATCACCGTGCGGTTCTCGCCTTGCCACCGCTTTATCAGCGCCACCAGGTCGGTCACGGTCTTGGCGTCGATGGCGTTGAACGGTTCGTCGAGCAGGATCAGGTCGGCGTCCTGCACCAGAACGCGGGCAAACAGGGTGCGCTGCAACTGGCCGCCGGACAGCGTGTCGAGCGGGCGCTTTTCAAATCCTTCCAGTCCGACCGCCTTGATGGCGTTCGCCACCGCCTCGCGGTCCTCGGGCCGATGGCGGCCGAGCAGGCCGCGCTTCGGCCACAGGCCGAGCGAGACGAGGTCGACGACGCGCGCCGGAAAGGAGCGGTCGAGTTCCGATTGCTGCGGCAGATAGGCGATGCGCGTTCCGTGTGCCACGGCACAAGCCCCGGCCATCGGCTTGAGCACGCCCACGATGCCCTTCATCAGCGTGGACTTGCCCGAGCCATTGGCGCCCACCACCGCTGTCAGCGAGCCCTTCTTCACCGCGCCGTTAAGGTGGTGTACCGCCGGGTGGCTGTTGTAGCCCAGCGTGAAGTCGCTAAATGTGATGCAGGCCTCGGCCATCGGCGATGATGATTCCGTGATGGGGTTCGCCGGTCCTTGAGCGGATGGCGATGTGATGTTATTACATCAACATCGGCTGCGGCCGCAAGACGGCAAATGGAATGGGATGCAAAAAGCGATGCACGCCCCGGAATTGACCAAGAACCAGCGGCTGGTGCTCGACGCGCTGTCGCGCGAGGACGGGCCGCTCAGCGCCTACACGTTGCTCGACCAGTTGCGCGAGCACGGTTTCCGCGCCCCGCTGCAGGTCTACCGGGCGCTGGAGAAACTCATCGACTATGGCTTGGTCCACCGGCTGGAGAGCCTGAATTCCTTCGTCGCCTGTTCGCATCCCCACGACCACGCGCATGGCATGATCGCCTTCGCCATCTGCGAAAAGTGCGGGCAGGTGGACGAGTTTTCGGACGACATGGTCGAGTCGCGGCTGAGCGGCTGGTCGAAGGATCACGCTTTCAAGCTGTCGAAGACCACCATCGAGATGCGTGGCACCTGCGCGCAGTGCAAGGCGGCTTGAACGCGAACTGACTGTCCCGCCACCGGCGAATGCGGTGGAGGGACATACTGCTCAATGCAGCAGATGCTCTCCGGTAATCACCCGCTCGACCTGTTCGATCGTCGTCTTTTTCGGGTCGATATCGTCAGCCACCAGCTTACCGCCGCGCATAACCATGATGCGGTCCACGACCTGAAAGACGTGGTGGATGTTGTGGGCGATGAAGATGCAGGAATGGCCGGTGTCGCGCGCCTCGCGCACGAAACGCAGCACGCCTTGCGTCTCGGCGACGCCGAGATTGTTGGTTGGCTCGTCGAGGATGATCAGATCGCTGTCGAACTGCATGGCGCGCGCGATCGCCACCGCCTGGCGCTCGCCACCCGACAGCGCGGTGATCGGCGTCTCCGGCGGGATGTCTTTTGTGATGCCGACCTTCTTCAAGAGTTGGCGGGCAACCGCGCCCATCGTCTGGTGGTCGAGCCGGTTCAGGAAACGCGGCCCCTTGATCGGCTCACGGCCTAGGAAAAGGTTGCGGGCGATGGAGAGCTGCGGCACCAGCGCCGAATCCTGGTAGATCGTCTCGATGCCGTTGGCGATGGCATCGGTCGTGCGTTTGATCTCGACCTTCTTGCCCTTGACGAAGATGTCTCCGCTGGTCAGCGGCACGGCGCCCGACAGAACCTTGATCAGCGTCGATTTGCCGGCGCCGTTGTCGCCGAGCAGGCCCACGACTTCATGGCGATCGATCCTCAAGCTCACGTCGCGCAACGCATGGATGCGGCCGTAGAACTTGTTGATGTTTTCCATGCGGACGAGTTCTTCGGCGGCCATCGTCTCAGGTCCCCGCATTGTGGCGGCGTTCGAGCCAGGAATGCAGCGCCATCATGCCCAGGATGATGGCGCCGATGAAGATATTGTAGGCCAGCCCCGGCACGCCGATCATGACGATGCCGTTGCGCATGATGCGCAGGATGAAGATGCCGAGGACCGTACCGATGATGGTGCCGCGGCCGCCGGTCAGCACCGTGCCGCCGATGACCACCATGGCAATCACCTCCAGCTCGTAGCCGGTGCCGCTATTCGGGTTGGCGGCCGACGTGCGGATCGAGCTGATGATGCCGGCAAGTGCTGCCATGGCGGAGGAGAACATGAACAGCGCGATTTTTGTGCGGCTGACATTGACGCCGCGGGCGCGCGCCGCGTTGGGATTGCCGCCCGATGCCTGGATCCAGTTGCCCGCCTTGGTCTGGGTCAACAGGTAGTGCGTGCCGATCGCCGCCAGCGCGAACCAGAAGACCGACATGTAGAGTCTCAGCCCGCCGATCGAAAAGCTGCCGACCAGCGCGGAGGCTAGCCATGAACCCTCGGCGCTCCAGGTGCGCTGCGGAAAGCCGTCTGTGACGTAGAGCGCGGTGCCGCGCACGACCAGCAGCATGCCGAGCGTCACAAGGAAGGACGGGATGTTGAGTTTGGTGACGAACCAGCCGTTGACGTAGCCGATAAACAGGCTGACCGCCATCGCGGCCAGGAAAGCGAGTTCCAGCGAGACGACGCCGCTGTTGAACAGCGTCCACATCAGCACCGCCGAAAAACCGAAGACCGAGCCGACCGACAGGTCGAATTCGCCCGAGGTCATCAGCAGCGTCATCGCCAGCGCGATCAGGCCGAGCTCGACCGTGAAGGCGAGCGTGTTGCCGATATTCTGCAGGGAAAGGAAGCTGGGGTTCAGGGACCAGAAGACCGCGAGTTCCAGCACCAGCAGAACCAGCGGCCCGAATTCAGGCTTGGCGATGAAGCGCTGCAGAAGGGAGTGTTGCTGCATGAAGGGCCGCCGTCAGCATGAGAAAGCTGCCCGGCTCGAGCCAGCGGCTCAAGCCGGGTGAAGGATCGCGACGAAGTTCCGGACCAGACCTATTTGCCCGACAGGATGTCGTCGTAGATCTGGGCGGTGTCCTTCTCGTAGAGCGCGCCGGTGATGATATTGAAGCCCGGCGGGATCTTGCTGGAGGCCATCGCCGCCATGGACAGCGCCATGTAGCTGGTCGCCTGCGGGTCCTGCCACTGGCCGGCATTGACGTAGCCGTTCAGCACTTCCTGCGTGGTGTCGGTGGAGTTGCCCCAGCCGACCACCGGAATCTCGCCTGGCTTGACGCCGACCTGGTCGAAGACGCGCTTGATCGAGCCGGTGACGAGATCGCCGAGACCGATGATGGCCTTGATCTTGTCGCGGTTGGCAGTGAGATAGTCGGTCATGCGGGTGATGACCTCGCCCTGGTCGAGCGTCGAATCCGTCACTTCCCAGGTGATGTTGAGCGGCTTGAAGACGCTTGAAATGCCTTCCTCTTCCTGCACGCCATAGGTGGCACCCGGGATTTCGACTGGCATCCAGACGAAGTCACCGGACTTCACCAGGCCCTTGTCGACCAGATATTGCGCCCAGCCGCGGCCGAATGCGACGTTGTTGCCGCCGACATAGGCGTCGAAGCTGGCGGTCGGGTCGGGCGTGTTGAAGTTGATGATCGGGATGCCGGCGGCGTTGGCTTCTTTGGCGATCTCGACCAGGCTGCCCGGATCGGGGCTGGTGGTGACGATGCCGTCGGCCTTGGCGGCGATCGCCGCGCGGATGGCTTCCTGATGCGCCGGCACGTCGCCATTGTGGAACGAGGTGTTGACGGCGTTGCCGGTATCGTCGGCCCACTGTTTGGCCCCGGCGAGGAAATAGGTCCAGACCGGGTCGGCGGGCGAGCCGTGCGACACCCAGTAGTAGGTCTTCTTGGCCTGCGCATAGGCGGTCGACACCGCGCCGAGGCTCACCGCCACCAGCGCCGCCGACAGGAATATGAATGTACGTCTCAGCACTTGCTCCTCCTCCACTTGCGGGAGCCGATGTCCGGCCCCTTTTCGGACTGTCCGAAAATTCTGTCGCGCAGGCCTTGCTCCTCCAGCCCGGCACACCTGCCACGCCGCCCATGGCGGCTCCGGCAGTCAGTTCATGTCTGTTCGCTCAAAATGATTTCTTTTCATCATCATTTTGATGTCGGTAAATGCTAGTGGCAAGCCGGAGCATGAGTCAAGCCGCAATGGCAACTGCATCATCGATCCTTGTTTCTGGATTTGATGGGTCCCGGACCGACCCTCCGGCAAGAAACACCTCATTTTGAGGTTATAGTTAGATCGACCCGGCAAAATGGTTGTCCAGGAAGGGCAGGGTGCGCGTATCACCGCTGGCGTCAGCCAATGTGATCTTGCCGGCCTCCACAAAAATGTCGGCGACACGGGTCCAGCCCGCCGGGGCGGCGATGGCGCCGAAGGCGTAACGGATGGCGGTGGTCCTGCCCGGCGCCAGCGTCAGGCCGGAGGGCGGATCGGGCGGTATGCCGGGGCGGGCGGGATCGATGCCGAGATCGGCTGCGCCCTCCTCGATGCCGATGACCGCGCGATGCCTGCCATTCCACGGCGAATAGTTGCGGCCGCCATTGCTCATCCACAGGATCGTCTGCGGCAGCAGCGCCGCGTCCTTCACCGCAAAGAACAGAAAGCCGTCCTTTTCCGCCAGCGCCGCCGACCAGCCCAGCTTTGCACCTGGGTCCTCCGTCATCAGGACCAGATCTTCATGCGCTTGGTCGAAGGTATAAAAGCTGGCGTCGACAGTCTCGCCATTCGCCCGCCGCACCGAGGACAGATTTTCAAAGGTTTGCGGATAGGCCAGCACCGACCGGCCGCGCGAAGGATCCGGCTCGAGCGCGGCGGCAGGGGTGCCGCCGCCGATCTTTTTCGAAAAGCTCAGCCGCGCGCCGCCCGGCACATGCAGCATGGCGTGGTGGGCGACCGGCAGGCGGCCGTTGCCGCCCTCGAACTCATGTTGCTGGTAGACGATCGGATGGCCGGGATGCAGGCTGATGCGCTTGGTCAGCCGCGCCCCGTCGACATCCTGGCGCAGGCGGTAGGCTGCCGTCACCGTGCCGCCAGGCGCTGTCTCTGTACCCGCGCTCTCCCACTCGCCATTGGCTGCCCAGCCATGGATCGGCAGGCCGTCGCCGCGCCTTCCGAACGGCGCGCAGAAAAAGTCGCCGGCAAGCCGCCGCTCCACCGGTGCGACATGGTCGGGCAGAATCTCCCCGTCGCGTACCCATGGCGCCTTGTGCAGCGGCCGCAGCGCCGCGCCGCCCGCCGGCTCGATGACAAGTTCGTCGATGACGCCCCCCTGGCGATTGAAGGCGACCGTGATGCCGTCGGTGGCGATTTTGTCCATCTGAGGGTCTCTTCTGCTTGCAGGAAGGCTTACGGCTCGTTGGGGATGTTTTCCCGAAACACCGACTGGATACGCACCGTGGCGGTTGAAACGTTGCTCTCGTTGCGGACGGCCCGCACCAGCCGGTCGACCGCCTCGCGCGCCTCGACGCGAGCGTTCTGGTCGATCGCCGCGTCCATCACGCCGCTCAACAGGAACTGCCGCGTGTCCTCGGTCAGGTCGTGGCCGATGAAGACGATCGCGTTCTCGCGTCCGGCCTCAGTCAGGGCGCGGGCAATGCCTTCGTGGCCGGCGCCAATGCAGTAGATGGCGACGAGGTCGTCATGTTCGGCAAGCAGCGCGCGCACTTCCGAATAGGCTCTGCCGGCGTCCTCCTGAACCTCGCGCGCGGCGACGATGTTCAAACGCGGAAAACTCTCCTGCAGTACGTGGCGAAACCCCATCTCCCGCTCCTCATGGCCGCGATAGGCGAGTGCGCCGGCAATCAGCGCCACCTTGCCAGCGGAGCCAGGCAGGAAGCGGCCGATCAGGTAGCCCGCCAGCCGCCCGGCGGCGCGGTTGTCGATGCCGACATAATTCACCCTTCCGACATGGCTGATGTCGGAGACCAGCGTCAGAACCGGGATGCCGGCCGCCACGAGCTTGCGCACGGCCTCGCGCACAGACGGGCTGTCCAGCCCGATCAGAGCCACGCCTTGCGTTGTCGGGCGCAGGCTGCCGAGCTTGGCGGCGATCTCCTCCGGCGTGATGCCGTTCAGCCGGTGGACGACGACATCGACATCACCGCGAAGTTCGACCTGCCGCTCGATCTCCCGCGCCAGATCGGTGATGAAGGCATTTTCGCCGCCGGGCAGCACGAAATCCAGGCGGATTCGGCTTTGCTGCGCATCGGGGGAAAGCGTGCCGGCGAGTTCGGCGACGATCGCCAGCACATGCTTGCGCGTGTGCTCCTGCACGCCCGGCCGATTGTTGAGCACGCGGTCGACCGTGGCCTTGGAGACGCCGGCGGTGCGCGCGATCTCATCCATCTTTGGTCGCGCGTCGCTCAAAAATCCCCCTTGCATCCGCCCATGAGGCCGGACAGTACGACCGCGAAATGGATGGGTCAATGAGAAAGCCTCAAAATGAGGTTTCTTTGCCATCATAAAGATGTGGATTTGCGGTGCTCCACTTCCCGGGTCCTGACAGGAATGGGTTTTGCACCTTGACGCGCGACGCCCCGCCACACTAGCTTCAAAATGAAGCATCAAAATGAAGTCGGTCGCTGCCGAGCTATCCGGCGGCCCTGAGTCCGATCTTCATATCCGCGCCGGGGATCTTTTTGCCGAGCGCGATCCAGGGAGGACAGCATGGGCAGGTGGCGTGTCGCCGGCATCAATTTCGACCACATGCACATGGGCGACCTGCTCCGGCAAGTGTTCGACCACGCCGACGCCGAGATTTGCGGCATCTACGACAAGAACCTCGACCGGATGAAATCGGCGATCGGCAATTTCGCCTTGCCTGCCGACCGTGTCTTCACCGACCTTGATGAATGCCTGACGCGGACGAAGCCCGACCTCGCCATCATCTGCGCGGCGACGGCGGAGCACGCCGACCATGTCGAGCGCGTGGCCCGTCACAAGGTGCATGTGCTGGTGGAAAAACCCTTCGCCGCCTCGGTCGCCGAGGCCGACCGAATGATCGCGGCGATGAAAGCCGCCGGCCGCAGCATGGCGATCAACTGGCCGCTCGCCTGGTATCCCTGCCACGTCACCACCAAGCGGCTGATCGACGAGGGCGCCATCGGCGACGTCATCGAGGTGCATTATTACGACGGCAATCGCGGCCCGCTTTTCCATCTCGCCGACAAGGTTGAGGTCACGCCCGAGGAGATCGAAGCGGCGAAGCCCGCCTCCTGGTGGTACAAGAAGGCGTCGGGCGGCGGCAGCCTGCTCGACTATCTCGGCTACGGCGTCACGCTCGGCACCTGGTTCCTGAACGGCGAGAAGCCGCTCGAAGTCACCAGCGTGGTCGACGAGACGCCCGGCATCGAGGTCGATCAGCATTCGATCACCATCTGCCGCTACCGGCGCGGCCTGTCGAAGTTCGAGACGCGCTGGGGCACGTTCTCCGACCCGTGGACGCTGCAGCCGCAGCCGAAATGCGGTTTTGTCGTCGTCGGCACGCATGGGACGATCTCCAGCTACGACTACGAGCCGCATGTGACGATCCAGACGCGCGAGCGCCCGCAGCAGACGCGCATTCCCGCCGACACGCTGCCGACCGGCCGGCGCTCGCCGGTCGAATATGTGCTGGACTGCATCGCCAACGGTGCGCCGATCGGCGGGCCGCTCGACCCGGCGCTCTGCCGCGTCGGCCAGCAGATCATCGACAGCGCCGTGCTGTCGGCGCGCGAGAAGCGCACTGTGGTGCTGCTGCCATGAGCGGGACGCCCAGCGAGGATTCTTACGCGCTGGCGGTGAGGGTGGTCGAAACGGTCGCCGCGCCGGATCTCGACTACAAGCCGCCGCGCCCGAAATCCTATCAGCCGAGGATCGCGCTGGTCGGCGCCGGCGGCATCTCCTTCGCGCATCTCGACGCCTACCGGAAGGCGGGTTATGAGGTGCCCGTCATCTGCAGCCGCACGCTGTCGAAAGCCGTGGCACGCCGCGAGGAGTTTTTTCCGCAGGCCGAGGCGACCGACGACTTTTCCACGCTGCTTTCGCGCGACGACATCGACATTCTCGACATCACCACGCACCCGAAGGAGCGCGAAACGATGATCGGGCAGGCGCTGGATGCCGGAAAACATGTGCTGTCGCAAAAGCCGTTCGTGCTCGACCTCGACACGGGCAAGCGCCTCGCGGATCTCGCGGAGGCCAATGGACTAAAACTCGCGGTCAACCAGAATGGCCGTTGGGCGCCGCATTTTTCCTATATGCGCGAGGCGGTGCGTGAGGGGCTGATCGGCGAGGTCATGTCCTGCCATGTCGGCGTCCACTGGAACCACGGCTGGATCAAGGGCACGCCGTTCGAGGAGATCGACGACCTCGTCTTCTACGATTTCGCCATCCACTGGTTCGATTTTCTCGCCAGCATCATCGGCGACCGCGCCAGTTCGGTTTTCGCCACGCGCGCCAGCGCCGCCGGGCAGGAGGCAAGGCCACCGCTGCTGGCGCAATCGCTTGTCGCTTTCGGCGGCGGGCAGGCATCGCTGATCTTCGACGGCGCCGCGCCCCACGGTCCGCAGGATCGAACCTATATCGCCGGCACAAAGGGCAGCCTGTTCAGCATCGGCCCCAATCTCGGCCAGCAGACGGTCGAGATCACCACCGAGGCCGGCGTCGCCACGCCTGCGCTGGAAGGCACTTGGTTCAATGACGGCTTTCACGGCGCGATGGGCGAGCTGATCTGCGCCATCGAGGAAAACCGCGAGCCGCTGAATGGCGCGCGCGGCAATCTGGTCAGCCTTGCGATGGCCTTTGCAGCCATCGCTTCCGCCCACAGCGGCGTCGCGGTCGCGCCGGGCAGCGTCACCAGCCTTGCTGCGGCGCAGCGGGCCGGATCGCACTGAGACGAACGAGGCACAGATTTGGCCGCCTCTGCAATTGAGTTTTCCAGAATTTCCAATATGGAATTGTGCTTGCGCGAAACGCCGGCCCGATTTCAAACCGGTGGCATTGCGGCCGGCCGGCGCATCCCGGCGCCGGCGATTTCGCGGACGAGGAAAGCATATGGCTACAGGCCAGGCCGAGGATTATGGCAGCCTTGTCGCCATGTTGACGGCGCGCAAGGCGAAACTCAGCAAGCGGCTGCAGCAGGTGGCGCAGTTCTTCCTGAACAATCCGGAAGACGTGGCGATCTACACCATCGTCGAACTCGCAAAACAGGCCGGTACGCATCCCTCGACCATCTCGCGCTTCGCCAAGGAACTGGGTTTCGACGGTTTCAGCGAATTGCAGGGTGTGTTCCGGCAGCGGCTGGTCGGGCCGAAGATGACCTATGCCGACCGCATGAAGGCGCTGTCGGAAGGACCTGGAAAGGCGCCTGCCGCCGGGCTGGAACTCGACGAGCCGCATGTCGTCTTCGACACGTTCGTGCTGGCCGCGATGGATGCGCTGCTGAGACTGCGCGAGGATGTCCAGCCGGACGCGCTGAAAGGCTTTGTCGAGACACTGCGCGCCTCGGGCGCGGTGCATATCGCGGCGGCACGGGGAGCATTCGGCGTCGGCGCCTATTCCTACTACGGCTTTTCGCGCATCGGCAAACGCGCGCATCTGATCGACAATCTCGGCGCCATGCGCGAGCAGCAGCTTGCCGCGATGGCGCCGGACGATGTGCTGATGGTGCTGACCTTCGACGATTATACGCCGGAAACCATCGAACTGGCGCTCGCCGCCCACAGGAAGGGCCGAAAACTGCTGGTGATCACCGACAACGAACTCAGCCCGGTGGCAAAACTCGGCCGGCACACGCTCTACGTCAAGGAAGCGCGGCTCGGCCATTTCCGCTCGCAGGTGCCGGCCATGGTGCTCTGCCAGTCGATCATCGTCAGCCTCGGCAGCCATATCGACCGATAGCAAGTGCAAATCGGCGCGGCTGCGCCCCGGTGGCGCTTGACAATCCAAAATTGGAAATGCAATTCTATTACTTGGAAACTGAAAATTTCGGTTTCGGGAGGGCGAATTGAACGTTGGCCTTGACGGCAAGACCCTGGTTGTGACCGGCGGCACGCAGGGGCTCGGCGAAACCATTTGCCGCCTGACGGCGGAGAGCAACGCTGCAGGCATCGCGCTGGTCGGGCGCAATGCCGAGCGCGGAGCCGGCGTCGCCGAGGCGGTCTCGGCGTTGGGCTGTCCGGCGCATTTCATCCAGGCCGAACTTGGGGACCCGCAAGCGCCCGCCGCCGTGATGGCCGAGGCAATCGCAAAACTTGGGCGGGTCGATTGCCTGGTCAACGCGGCGGCGCTCACCGACCGCGCCTCGCTCACCGACGGTAAGCTGGCCGACTGGGAACGGCTGTTCGCCGTCAACGCCCGCGCGCCATTCTTCCTGATGCAGGCGGCGGTGGCCGACATGAAGGCGCGGCGCGCGCCAGGCTCGATCGTCAACATCCTGTCGATCAATGCGCATTGCGGCGCGCCGGAACTTGCCGTCTATTCCGCCACCAAGGGCGCGCTGTCGACGCTGACCCGCAACGCCGCCAACGCCCATCTCGCCGACCGCATCCGGGTCAACGGCATCAACATGGGCTGGGTGGCGACCCCGACCGAGCAGGTCATGCAGGGCAGGACGCTGGGCAAGGGCGACGACTGGGAGCGCAAGGCCGCCGCCGGCCTGCCGCTCAGACGATTGCTTACCATGGACGAGGTCGCGCAGTTGACGCTGTTCCTGCTCAGCGAAGCCTCCGGCCTGATGACCGGCACGCTGACCGATCTCGAACAGGTCGTGCTCGGCGCGCCGCCGCGCGGGATGGGTTGATGTCCGTGCAGGAACCCAGGGCTTCCGCACAGCGCCTCGGTCCTTCGGCCGTCGATCGTTTGCCGGCAAATGTCCGATGCCCCGGCTATGATCGCAGCCGCCTGACGCCAGGCATCCTGCATCTCGGCGTCGGCGCCTTCCATCGCTGCCACCAGGCGGAATACACCGACGACGCGCTGGAGGCGGCGTTCGGTCCGTGGGGTATCGTCGGGGTTAATCTGCGGGCGCCCGACCTTTCCCCGACGCTGGGTACCCAGCAAAACCTCTATTGCCGCGAGTTGCGTCGTCACGGCGATGTCGAACGCCGGCTAATCGGCGCGTTGGTCGAGACGATTTCGGTGACCGGCGAGGATGGTGATCTGCAGGGGGGTGCTCTCGCCGGAGCGCTCGCGGTGGCCTCGAACCCGTCTATCGGCGCGATCACGCTGACGGTGACGGAAAAGGGTTATTGCCACATCCCGGCCACAGGCGAACTCGATCTCGGCCATCCCGACATAAGCCACGACATTGCCCATCCGGAAACGCCGGTCTCCGTGCCGGGTTTCGTGCTGCGCGCGCTTGCCATGCGCCTTGCCGCCGGCCGGCCTCTGCCGGCGCTGATCAGTTGCGACAACGTTCCGGACAATGGCAGCACCCTGCGGAGTTCGGTGCTTTGCCTTGCCGCAAAAATCGATCCAGCCCTACGCGACCGTCTCGAGCGCGAGGCGTGTTTTCTCAACACCATGGTCGACCGCATCGTGCCGGCGACGCGGCCCGAAGACGTTGCAGGTTTTGCGGAGGCGACCGGCATCGAGGATCGCGGCCTCGTGGTCGGCGAGCCGTTCCGCATGTGGGTCCTGGAGGACCGCTTTAACGGGCCGTTGCCGGCCTGGGATAGGGCCGGCGCGATGTTCGTCAAGGACGTCGCGCCCTACGAGATTCTGAAGATGCGGGTGGTCAACGGCATCCAGTCGAACCTCTGCCAACTCGGCGTACTGTCCGGCATCGACTTCATGGCCGATGCCATGGCCGAGGGTGTATTCAGCGACTTCGCCTTGCGTACGATTTCGCGGGAAGTCGTCCCGCATCTGCCTGCCGTACCCGGGATCGACGTTTCCGCCTATGTCGGCGAGACGATTAGCCGGCTCAAAAACCCGGCGCTGAAGCATCGCACCTTGCAGATTTCCACCGACGGCTCGCAGAAAATCAGGCAGCGTCTGCTGGAGCCGTTGCGCGCCGCGCTGAAGGCCGGAACGCCCTGCGGCGGGCTGCTGCTCGGCATCGCCGGCTGGATGAAATACGCAAGCGGCGTCGACAGTGCCGGCAGGGCGCTGGAGGTGCTTGACCCCTTCGCGGAGCGCACGAAAGCCGTCGCCGCGGCAAGCGGCGGCGATGCGGCGCGGCTGGTCGAAGGCATGCTCGGCATCGAGGCGATCTTCGGAACCGATCTTGCCCAGAACGGCTTCGTCAAGGACAGGCTGGCCGACCTCGTCGCCGATCTCGGCAGGCGCCCGTCACGCGAGGTCGTCCGCGATTTCCTCGCTTCGCAGACGGCGTGATCACGATGTCGGGACAGAGAATTTCAGAATTTGACTAGTGGAAATTGTCGTGCAGTATCCGCCCGGGAGAGCGGTAGGGGAGGAAAAGAATGCGCACCATAAAGGGACCGGGCCTGTTCCTGGCGCAGTTCGCGCGCGATACGGCGCCGCACAACTCGCTGGAATCGATCGCCCGCTGGGCGAAGAACTACGGTTATGCCGGCATCCAGGTGCCGAGTGTCGACAAGCGGTTCTTCGACCTCGATCTCGCTTATGAAAGCGACACCTATTGCGACGAGATCAACGGCAAGCTGAAGGACATCGGCATCGTCATCACCGAACTATCCAGCCACTTTCAGGGCCAGATGGTCTCGGTGCATCCGGCCTACGACCTGATGTTCGACGGCCAGTGCCCGCCGCAGTTCAAGGGCGATCCGGAGGGCCGCCGCCACTGGGCTGCCGACCAGGTGCGCAAATGTGCAAAAGTGTCGCGAAAGCTCGGCCTGACCGAGCATGTCAGCTTCACCGGCAGCCTCGCCTGGCCCTACATCTATCCCTATCCGCAGCGTCCTGCCGGCCTGATCGAGGAAGCTTTCGCCCAGCAGGGGCGCCGGTGGAAGCCGATCCTCGACGTCTATGAGGACGAGGGTGTCGATCTCTGCTTCGAGATCCATCCCACGGAAGACACTTTTGACGGCGACACGTTCGACATGTTCCTGGACGCCGTCGGCGGCCACAGGCGCTGCAATATCAACTACGATGTCTCGCACTTCATCAAGCAGGGCATGGACTATCTCGGCTTCATCGACGTGTATCACGAGCGCATCAAGATGTTTCACGTCAAGGATGCCGAGTTCAACCCGACCGCCAAGCAGGGCTTTTTTGGCGGCTACAAGGGCTGGCTGGAGCGCGCCGCGCGCGACCGCTCGCTCGGCCACGGCCAGGTGGATTTCGGCGCGATCTTTTCAAAACTCTCGCAGTACGATTTCGCCGGCTGGGCGGTCTATGAGTGGGAGTGCTGCCTGGAGCATCCGGAAGTCGCCGCCCGCAACGGCGCGAAATTCATCTCCGACCACATCATCGAAGTCACCGACCGGGTGTTCGACGATTTCATGGCGACCGGCGTCGACTTGACGATGAGCCGCCAGTTGCTCGGCATAAAGGGCTGACGACATGGTCTACGCAACGGGCGACGGCATGGGCGCCAAAAGGCTGCGAGTCGGCATGGTCGGCGGCGGGCGCGACGCCTTCATCGGCGCCGTTCATCGCATGGCGCTCAGGCTCGACGACCGCATCGAACTGGTCGCCGGCGCACTGTCGTCCGATCCGGAACGCGCAAAACTTTCGGCGGCCGATCTCGGCATCGATCCCGACCGCGCCTATTCGAGCTATCAGGAGATGGCGGACGCAGAGTCGAGCCGCGCCGACGGCATCGAGGCGGTCATCATCGTCACGCCGAACCATCTGCATGCACCGGTCGCCCGTGCCTTCCTGAAGGCCGGCATCGACGTGATCTGCGACAAGCCGCTGTCGGCGACGCTAGCCGAGGCCGAGGAACTGGCGCAACTGGCGGACCGGTCCGGCCTGGTTTTCGCCGTGACGCTCAACAACACCGGCTACGCCATGGTGCGTGAGGCGCGCGCCATGGTCGCCTCCGGCGCGCTCGGAAAGATCCGCATCGTGCGCGCCGAATACATCCAGGACTGGCTGACGCTGCCGATCGACGCCGACGGGCAGAAGCAGGCGGAATGGCGCACCGATCCTGCACGCGCCGGTCGCTCGGCCTGCCTCGCCGACATCGGCGTCCATGCCTACAGCCTTGCCCAGTTCGTATCGGGCATGGTGCCGGAACAGATCGCCGCCGATCTGGCGACATTCGTGCCCGGCCGGCGGCTGGACGACAATGCGCATGTGCTGATGCGGTATGCGGGCGGCGCGCGCGGCGTGCTGATCGCCAGCCAGGTGTCGCCCGGCAACCTCAACCGGCTTTCGCTGAAAATCTATGGCGAGAAGGCAGGGCTGGAATGGTTCGCGCACGAGCCGGAAGTGCTGTATTTCACGCCGTTCGGCGAGCCGACGCGCACGCTGGTGCGCGGCGGGCCGGGTGTCGGCGCTGCCGCGGCGGCCGTGTCGCGCATGCCGGCCGAGCACCCGGAGGGCTACGTCGAGGGTTTCGCCAATCTCTACCGAGACGCCGCAGCGCTGATCGCCGCGCGCCGCGCCGGTCAGACGCCGGACGCCGCGCTGGTAGCGTCGGTTCCCAACGTCCATGACGGCCTCAAGGGCATGCGTTTCATCGAGGCCGCCGTGGATTCGCACGAGGCAGGCGGCACATGGATAAGGCTTGCGGCGTGAGCACCCGATCAGCTACGGATTGCCATCCGTGCTGTATGCAGAAGCACTACAAACAGGCAGAAGCACAACCAGGAGGAGTTTCATGAGAATGCTTGCCAAATTCGGCCTCGCCGCCATCGCCGCCGGTCTCTTCGCCGGCACCGCCATGGCGCAGGGCACCTACACGATCGGCGTGTCCAACACCGTGCAGGGCAATGGCTGGCGCGAGGAGATGATCTGCGCGATCAAGGCACAGGCGCTGGCTTCCGGCAAGGTCGCCAAGCTCAACATCGCCCACCGCAACACCGACGCCGCCGGCCAGTCAGAGGACATCCGCAACCTGATCAGCGCGAAGGTCAACGCCATCGTCGTCAACCCGGCCGATCCGGCCGGCATCCAGGCGGCGCTCGCCGAAGCCACTGCCGCCGGCATCACCGTGGTGGCCGTCGACCAGGCGGTCACCGAGCCGTCGGCCTACATCATCTCCAACAACCAGGAGCAGTACGCCTATCTCGGCGCGAAATGGCTGTTCGAGCAGATGGGCGGCAAGGGCAACGTCGTCTATATGCGCGGCGCGGCCGGTGCTTCCGCCGACAGCGACCGCGACAAGGGCTTTAAGAAGGCCCTCGCTGAGTTCCCGGATGTGAAGGTCGCCCAGGAGACGTTCACCGGCTGGCAGCAGGACCAGGGCAAGCAGCAGATTCTTGACTACATCGCCACCGGCGTGCCGTTCGACGGCATCTGGACCTCCGGCATCGACAACGTCATCGTCGACGCCCTGGTCGAGAGCCAGGCGACGCTGGTGCCGGTCGTCGGCGCCGACAATGCCGGCTTCGTCGGCCAGCTCAATTCGGTCGAAGGCCTGAAGGGCGCGGCGGTCACCAACCCCGGCTCGATCGGCGGCGCCGGCGTGACGCTCGCGCTACAGATCCTCGAGGGCCAGAAGCCGGCGCAGCAGACCGTTCTGGTCGAGCCGCAGCTCTGGGAGAACGTCACCGACGAGGGCAAGGCCAAGCTGAAGGGCGCCGCCGATCCGTCGCTCTCGCCGGAATGGCCGGTCTCCATCTCGATCCCGGACTGGACCACCTACACCAAGGAGCAGATCGTCGCCTGCAAGGGTCCGGGCGAGTAAGCTTTCGCCCTGATGATCTCCGGATCGCCCCCTCCACCGCCTTCGGCGGTCCCCCTCCCCCGTAAACGGAGGAGGATCGACGGTGCGGCCGGACGCGATCTTGGTTCCTCCCCTGCGAAGCGGGGGAGGGGGACCACGCAAAGCGTGGTGGAGGGGGCACACCAAGTGCGCTGGAGCGGGATCGAAAACACCCGAACCCGCGGCTTCCATTCGAATTCCAATCTCCATTACGGTCGACTTTGAACGCTTCACCTCTCCTCGAAGCCACCGGTGTGGCCAAGAATTATGGCGCGGTCGCCGCGCTGAAGAATACGTCGCTGTCGGTGCTGCCGGGCGAGGTCCATGCCCTCATGGGGGCGAACGGCGCCGGCAAGTCGACGCTGGTCAAGATCCTGACCGGCGCGATCCGGCATGACCGCGGCACGATCCTGGTGCGCGGCAAGGCGCATCTGGTGCGCTCACCCGCCGATGCGCGCCGGGCCGGCCTGGTCTCGGTCTATCAGGAGCCGTCGCTGATCCCCGATCTCGACGTGCTCGCCAATCTTCGTCTCACCCAGACGCCGGTGGAGCCATTCCGCAACTGGGTGCGCGAACTCGGCGTGCCCGACCTCGACATGCGCGACAATGCGCGCGACGTGCCGCTGGCGATCCAGCGCGTGCTCGACCTCGCCCGCGCGCTGGCGATCGAACCCGACGTGCTTCTGCTCGACGAGATGACCGCGGCACTGCCGGCGAACCTGGCCGAGCGTGTGCTGGACGTGGTCAAGCGGCAGAGCCGGACAGGCCGATCCGTCATCTTCATCTCACACCGCTTCGTCGAGATCTCCGCGCTGTGCGACCGCGCGACCGTGCTGCGCGACGGCGAGACGGTCGGCGTGGTCGACATCAGCCCGGGCGTCGAGGAGCGCATCGTCGAGCTGATGCTCGGCGCGAAGATCGAGAAGGCGCGCGCCGCGCAGCGGCAGGCGACCGAAGCCAGCGCGCATGGCGAGGCGGGCACCCGCATCGCGGTGCGCAATTTGCGCGTCGGCACGAAACTGCAGGACGTGTCCTTCGATCTGAAGGACGGCGAGGTGGCCGGCGTGGTCGCGCTGGAAGGCCAGGGCCAGGACGAACTGTTCGCCGCGCTCGCGGGCTCGACAAAACCCTCCGGCGGCACGATCGAGGTCGACGGTCGGCAGGTCCGGTTCTCGCACCCCGTCGACGCCGTGCGCGCCGGCATCGCCTATGTGCCCGGCGACCGCTCGGAAGCGCTGGCCATGCAGCAGTCGGTGCGGGAAAACATCGCCCTGCCGTTCAGCGCGGCCTTCCGCAACTGGGGGCCGATCCGCATGGGTCAGGAGCGCGCGACGGTGCAGAGCGCCATCGAGCGGCTGCAGATCGACACGCGCGCCCAGAGAGAGGTGCAGCGGCTGTCCGGCGGCAACCAGCAGAAGGTGACGATCGCCCGCTGGATCGCCGTCGATGCGCGCACCATCCTGTGCTTCGACCCGACGCGGGGCATCGACGTCGGCACCAAGCAGGAAATCTACAAGCTGCTGCGCCAGCTCGCCGCGCAGGGCAAATCCGTGCTGTTCTACACTTCCGAGCTCGAGGAGATTCAGCTCGCCTGCGACCGCGCCATCGTCATCTTCGGCGGCAAGGTCGTCGACATCCTGCCGGTCGAGATCGCCGACGAGCCGGCGCTGACGCGCGCGGCCTATGGCCTGCCGCGCGACGCCAAGGCCGCTGTCGGCATTCTGGCGGAGACCGCGTCGAGCGAGGGAGCCCGCCCGTGATGCGTTTTCTTCGCCAGCACGGCTGGGTCGCGGGCCTCTTCGCCCTGTTCGTCGTGCTCTTCATTTTGACCAAGATCATCCAACCAGGTTACGGCGCCGGCGATTTCGGCTCGCTGGTTCGCGCCGTGCTGCCTTACGCCTTTGTGGTCGCCGCGCAGACGGTGGTGGTGATCGCCGGCGGCATCGACCTGTCGGTCGCCTCGATGATGGCCCTGACCAGCGTCACCGCCGCCTCGATGATGGCGGGCGCCAGCGAGGAATACGCGCTGTTCGTCGTGCCTTTCGTGCTGGCTTTGGGCTTCGCGCTCGGCGCTCTCAACGGCATCCTGATCGTGGTCACGCGTGTGCCCGACATCGTGGTGACGCTGGCGACACTGTTCATGCTGCAGGGCGCGGCATTGCTTGTGCTCGGCGCGCCGGGCGGCGGCGCAGCCGAATGGCTGAAAAACCTGATCATCGGCACCGTACCGCTGCCCGGCATTCCTGACGGCCTCACCACGTGGATACCGAAAGCCCTCGTGCTGATGGTCGTGCTTCTCTGCATCGTCTGGATTCCGCTGATGCGTTCGCGCCTTGGGCTGTCCATCTATGCGATCGGCTCCAACCAGCTCGCCGCCTTCCGCAGCGGCGTTCCCGTGGCGCGCACAAAGATCCTCGCCTATGCCATCGCCGGCCTGTTCGGCGCTATGGGCGGCCTGTCGCTGACGATGAGCACCGGCATCGGGGCGCCGATCCCCGGTCCGTACCTGCTGGCCAGCGTCGCTGCCGTGGTGCTGGGCGGCGTGGCGCTCGGCGGCGGCAAGGGCGGCCTGCTCGGTCCGATCGTTGCCGTCTTCGTGCTGCGCCTCGTGCGCACGGACCTGACGCTGCTCGCCATCGATCCGAACGTCACGGCGATCGTGGAAGGCACGATCATGGTCGCGGTGGTCATGTTCGGCGCTTTCATAGTCATGCGGAGCCGCTCGTCATGAGCATCATCGCGACTGCATCCCCAACCGTGCCGCTCGGCCGCCGCGTAAAACGCTTCATGGGCGACTACCCGCTGGTGCCGCTGCTCATCCTGCTCGTCCTGCTGGTCGTCGTCCTGCAGATCATGCAGCCGGGCATTGTCAACCAGCGCTGGATCGCCAACACCGTCAAGTTCGCCATCCCGCTTGCGCTGCTCGCCGGCTGCCAGACCATGACCATGCTGACCGGCGGCATCGACCTCTCGGTCGGCACCGTCGCCACCATGGCGGCCTTCATCGTCGCCACCCAGGGCGTCGACAATCCGGCGCCAGTCGCCATGCTGATCGCGCTGATCCCCGCCCTGCTGGTCGGCTTCGCCAACGGCATCGGCGTAGGCGTCTTCCGTGTCCATCCGCTCATCATGACGCTCGGCACCAGCCTGATCGGCGTCGGCTGCCTCCAGGTCTACCAGCGCACCGTCATCGGCTCCGGCGCCAAGGTGCCGGACTTCTTGATCTGGCTCGGTACCGGCGTGACCTGGGGTTTTCCGAACGCGCTGCTGCTGTTCATCCCGGTCGCCGCCCTGCTGATCTTCATCCAGAAGCGCACCGGCTTCGGCCGCCTGCTCTACGCCGTCGGCGACAACGAGCGCGCCACGCGCCTCTCCGGCGTACAGTATTGGCAGGTGATCCTCGCCCTCTACATGTTCTCCAGCGTGCTGGCGGGCATCATGGGCCTGCTCTACATGGGCCTGATCCGCGCCCCGTCGCTGTCGCTGGCCGAACCGCTCGTTCTGCCTTCCGTAGCCGCCGCTGTCATCGGCGGCACGTCGATCTTCGGGGGACGCGGCGGTTACACCGGCACCATCGTCGGCGCGCTCATCCTCACCGTGCTGACCACGTTGCTCACCATCCTGCAGATGCCGGAAGGCGCGCGACGCATCCTGTTCGGGGCGATCGTGCTCCTGGTCACCGCCGCCTATCTGCGCATCATCGAGGATCGGTAGGTGGTTCCGTGAGCCGCAGCCTGATTTGGCGAGTTCTACACCGCTGGAGTGGGTCCGCACCGCTACGGCATGGGTCCTAGGGTCTCCGCACTCGCTCCGCTCGTGCTGCGCCCTAGGATGACGAAGTGAGGGAAACCGCTGCCAACCGTCAACGTCAGCCGCCAATCGCCAACGTAGACGATTTGCTGCGAACCCCAACGCCTTCGTCATCCTAGGGCGCAGCACGAGCGGAGCGAGTGCGGAGACCCTAGGACCCATGCCGTACCGGTGGCGGTACACTCCGGCGGCGTAGAATTTGCAGCAACCGGCGGCGCCATCAGGCGGCTAACATCGCTGGGACGACACCAGAGGGAGGACATCTTGACCAACCTGCCAAAACAGCGCCTGCGCATCGGCTTCGTCGGCAGCGGCTTCATCGCGCATTTCCACCTGAAATCGCTGGTCGGCGTGCGCAATGCCGACGTCACCGGCGTTTTCAGCCGCAGCGCCGAAAAGCGCAACCGTTTCGCAGCCGCCGTCGCCGATCTCGGCCTCGGCTCATGCCGCACGCATGACAGCCTGGAATCGCTGCTGCGGGCGGACGACGTCGACGCCATCTGGATCCTCTCGCCCAACTACACCCGCCTCGACACGATGCGCGTCATCCATGCCGAGGTGAAGGCAGGCCGCAGCAAGGTGTTCGCGGTCGCCTGCGAAAAGCCGCTGGCGCGCACTATTCGTGAGGCGCGCGAGATGCTGCGGCTCGCCGAGGATGCGGGGCTCAACCACGGCTATCTCGAAAACCAGGTGTTCTCGACGCCGGTGCTGCGCGGCAAGGAGATCGTCTGGCGGCGTGCCGCCTCGACCACCGGCCGGCCCTACCTGGCGCGGGCGGCGGAGGAACATTCCGGCCCGCACGAGCCCTGGTTCTGGCAGGGCGACAAGCAGGGCGGCGGCGTGCTCTCCGACATGATGTGCCATTCGGTCGAGGTGGCGCGGCATCTGCTCACCGCGCCGGGCGCGCCGCGCAACTCGCTCAGGATAAAATCGGTCAACGGCACCGTCGCCAATCTGAAATGGACGCGGCCCATCTATGCCGCACAACTCAAAGAGCGATTCGGCGCCGAGGTCGATTACACGAAACGCCCGTCCGAGGACTTTGCGCGTGGAACGATCACGCTGGAGGACGAGAACGGCGAAGAGCTGATGATCGAGGCCACCACCTCCTGGGCCTATGTCGGCGCCGGTTTGCGCATCCAGCTCGAACTGCTCGGCCCCGAATACGCCATGGAGTTCAACTCGCTCGGCACGGGCCTGAAGATCTTCATGTCGCGCGCCGTCACCGGCTCGGAAGGCGAGGACCTCGTCGAGAAACAGAATGCCGAGCAGGGTCTGATGCCGGTGCTGGAGGACGAGGCCGGCGTCTACGGCTACACCGACGAAAACCGCCACATGGTCGAATGTTTCCGCAAGGGCGAGACGCCGCTCGAAACTTTTCACGACGGGCTCGCCGTCATCGAGATGCTGATCGGCCTCTACCGTTCCGCCGAGATCGGCCAGACCGTGCATTTCCCGATCCCCGACCTGGAGGATTATGTGCCGCCGGTGGCGCGGCCGGGGAGGTGAGGGCCGCTGCTGATCCTCCCCTGCGTAGCGGGGGAGGGGGACCACGCGAAGCGTGGTGGAGGGGGCGCATTATCCGCATTTCCTTTCCCGTGCCCCGGTTGAACTCCCGCCCGTTCTCTGAAAAATTCACCCCACCAAGACGCGCAAACGCGCGCGGGGAACATTTTGGGAAGGAAATGACATGAAAAGAATCCTCGCGGGCGGCCTGCTCGGTCTCTCGCTCTCCGCCGCGGCCCATGCCGAGCCGGTCAAGATCGGCGTGATCACCACGCTGTCGGGCGGCGGCGCGGGGCTGGGCATCGACATGCGCGACGCCTTCGCGCTGGCGATAAAGCAGTCCGGCAACAAGGAGATCGAACTGGTGGTCGAGGACGACGCGCAGAAGCCGGAACTGGCCGTGCAGATCGCCGACAAGATGATCCAGAGCGACAAGGTCGACCTTCTCACCGGCATCATCTGGTCGAACCTGGCGATGGCCGTGGTGCCGAACGCCGTGGCGCAGGACGTCATCTATCTCTCACCCAATGCCGGTCCTTCGGCGCTTGCCGGCGCCGGCTGCAACGCCAACTATTTCAACGTCGCCTACCAGAACGACAACTTTCATGAGGCGATGGGCCAATACGCCAACCAGGACTACAAGAAGACCTTCATCCTCGCCCCCAACTACCCAGCCGGAAAAGATTCGCTGACCGGCTTCAAGCGTTACTACAAGGGCGAGTTGGCCGGTGAGCTGTACACCCAGGTCGGCCAGACCGACTACGCCGCCGAGATCGCCCAGATCCGCGCCTCGGGCGCCGATTCGGTGTTCTTCTTCCTGCCCGGCGGCATGGGCATCGCTTTCATGAAGCAATATGCCCAGTCGGGCGTCGGCATCCCGGTGCTCGGGCCCGGCTTCTCCTTCAGCCAGGACGTGCTGCCGGCCATCGGCGACGCCGCGCTCGGCGTCAAGAACTCGGCAAGCTGGGCAAAAGACATCGACAACGAGGCCAACAAGGCGTTCGTCGAGGCTTTTGTCGCCGAATATAAGCGCCTGCCGTCGATCTATGCCGCGCAGAGCTGGGACACCGCGAACCTGATCCTGTCGGCGCTCGGCAAGGCCAGCGTCAAGGACAAGGAAGCCTTCCGTGCCGCGCTGAAATCCGCCGACTTCAAGTCGGTGCGCGGCGATTTCACCTTCAACACCAACAACCACCCGATCCAGAACATCTATGTGCGCGAGGTGGTGAAGGAAGGCGACACGCTGACCAACAAGATCATTGCCACCGCCTTCGAGAAGCACGGCGACGCCTACGCCGAGCAGTGCAAGATGTGAGTTTCCTCGTTCTCCCCGCGTGCGGGGAGAAGGTCCCGGCAGGGGGATGAGGGGCGGAAGCATACCTGCGCTAGCTTGACGCTGCCCCTCATCCGGCTGCCGCCACCTTCTCCCTGTAGACGGGGAGAAGGACCGCCAATCGCGAGCCGCCGTGCAACTTCCTCTTCTCCTCGAACAACTCCTCAACGGGCTGCAGCTCGGCGTCATGCTGTTCCTGATGGCGGCGGGGCTGACCCTGATTTTTGGCGTCATGGGCCTGATTAATCTGGCGCACGGCTCGCTCTACATGATCGGCGCCTTCGCCTGCGCCTCGGTCGCCGCCGCCACCGGCTCCTTCTGGATCGGGCTTGCCGCCAGCCTCGCCGCCGCGGCCGCCGCCGGGGCGCTGCTCGAAATGCTGGTCATCCGCCGTCTCTATGCGCGCGACCATCTCGACCAGGTGCTCGCCACCTTTGCGCTGATCCTCATCCTGTCGGAAGGCACGCGCTGGCTGTTCGGCTCGTTTCCGCTCTATCTCGACATCCCGCCGCTTCTGCAGGGCGCGGTGCCGCTGCCGGGCGGCGGCCAGTACCAGCTCTATCGCCTCGCCATCATCGGCGTCGGCGTGCTGGTGGCCGTCGGCCTCTACTGGCTGATCGCCCGCACGCGGCTCGGCATGCGCATCCGCGCCGGCGAGTCCGATCGCGAGATGATCGGTGCGCTCGGCGTCGACATATCGAGCCTCTACACCATCGTCTTCGCGCTGGGCGCAGCGCTCGCGGGTTTCGCCGGAGCGCTGGTCGGCGCGCTGCAATCGGTGCAGGTCGGCATGGGCGAGCCGGTGCTGATCCTCGCCTTCGTCGTCATCGTCATCGGCGGCATCGGCTCGATCAAGGGCGCGCTGGTCGGCGCCATACTGGTCGGCGTGGTCGACACGATGGGCCGCTTCCTGCTGCCGCAAATTCTCGCGCTGATGCTGCCCGCCGCGCAGGCGGGCATGGCGGGGGCGGCACTCGCCTCCATGCTCATCTACATCGTCATGGCGCTGATCCTGGCGCTCAGGCCGCGCGGCCTGTTCTCGGCCGAGGCATGAGCGCCGCCATGTCTGCCCGCGAGACAGCCGCAAACATCCTGATCGTCGCGCTGCTGACGGCGATCCCGCTAGCCGCAATCGTCCTCGACGAACCCTTCTACCTGACGCTCGCCACCCGCATCGTCATCCTGGCGTTGGCCGCTACCGGGCTGAACATCGCGCTCGGCCTCGGCGGGCTGGTGTCGTTCGGCCATGCCGCCTTCTTCGGCCTCGGCGGCTATGTCGCCGGCATCCTTGCTTCGCATGCCCTCAACATGGAGCCGCTGGTCTTCGGCCTTCCGGCAACGCAGTCCATGCCGGTGATCGCGCTCGTCGCCATTGCGGTCGCAGCACTTGTGGCGCTGCCGATCGGCGCGATCAGCTTGCGCACCTCCGGCGTCTATTTCATCATGATCACGCTCGCCTTCGCGCAGATGATCTATTATTTCGCCGTCTCCTGGCCGGCCTATGGCGGCGAGGATGGCCTGCCGATGGCGCTGCGCAATGCCTTTCCGCTGGTCAACACCGCAAAGCCGTTGCCTTTCTTCCTGGTCTGCCTTGCCGTGCTGGCCGCAGCCCTTGTTCTCTTCCGCCTGATCCGCGGTTCGCGTTTCGGCGCCGCCTTGCAGGTAGGCCGGCAGAACCCGACGCGGCTCGCCGCCGTCGGCATCTCGCCCTTCGGCATACGGCTGGCCGCCTTCGTCATCTCGGCGATGGTCGCTGCATTGGCCGGCGTGCTGTTCGCCAACCTCAACCGCTTCGCCAGCCCGTCCATGCTGTCGTGGCAGATGTCGGGCGAACTCATCGTGCTGATCGTGCTGGGCGGCAAGGACCGGCTGCTCGGCCCGCTGGCCGGCGCCATGCTCTACGTTTTCTTCGAATACACACTGGGCGGGCTCACCGAGCGCTGGCAGTTCTTTCTTGGCCTCATCCTGCTCGGCGTCATGCTGTTCGCGCGCGGCGGCCTGCTCGGCATTTTGGCGGGGAGGACGCGGCATGGCTGAGCCGGTGCTGGAGATCCGCGACCTGCGCAAAAGTTTTGGGGCGCTGAAGGCGACCGATGGCGTCAGCCTGGATCTCAGGCCCGGCGAAATCCACGCCCTCATCGGCCCGAACGGCGCGGGCAAGAGCACGCTGATCCACCAGATCTGCGGCTCGATCCCACCCGACAGCGGCACCATCCGCTTCCTCGGCCGTGACATGGCCGGCATCGGCATGGCCGGGCGGGCGGGGCTCGGCCTTGGCCGCAGTTTTCAGGTGTCGTCGCTGGCGCAGGAATTTTCCGCGCTGCGCAACGTCATGCTGGCGGTGCAGGCGCGGCAGGGCTCCAGCTTCCGTTTCTTCCGATCCGTGATGGGCGACCGGGCGCTGACCGACCCGGCCCGCGCCATGCTGGAGCGCGTCGGGCTCTCCGCCCGCGCCGACGTGCCCGCCGCAAGCCTGTCGCATGGCGAGCGAAGGCAGCTCGAAATCGCCGTGGCGTTGGCGCTCGAGCCGAAAATCTTCCTGCTCGACGAGCCGATGGCCGGCATGGGGCCGGAAGGCTCGAAAAACCTGACGAAATTCCTAGACGGCCTGCGCCGCGAGGCGCCGATCCTGCTGGTCGAACACGACATGGACGCCGTCTTCGCGCTCGCCGACCGCGTCTCGGTGCTGGTCTATGGCCGCGTCATCGCCACCGGCTCGGTCGACGACATCCGCCGCGACGCAGCAGTCCGCAGCGCCTATCTGGGAGATGCGGTATGAGCCTGCTCGGCGTCACCAGGCTCGAAACCTTTTACGGCGCCTCGCAGGCGCTGTTCGGCGTGACGCTGGAGGTCGGCGAGGGCGAGGTGGTCGCCCTGATGGGCCGCAACGGCATGGGCAAGACCACCACCATCCGCTCCATCCTGGGGCTAGAGCGGCCGCGCACCGGCACGGTGAGCTTCGGCGGCCAGCCCATCTCCGGCATGAGGCCGCACCGCATCGCGAGGCTCGGCATCGGCCTCGTGCCGGAAGGCCGCCGCTGTTTTCCGAACCTCACCGTGCTGGAAAATCTGCTCGCCGCTGCCCGCCCCGGCGACTGGACCGTGACCCGTATCGTCGAGCTGTTCCCGCGCCTCGGCGAACGGCGCGGCCAATATGCAAACACCCTGTCCGGCGGTGAACAGCAGATGCTGGCGATCGGCCGGGCGCTGATGACAAATCCGCGCCTGCTCGTCCTCGACGAGGCGACCGAAGGCCTCGCCCCGGTCATCCGCCAGGACATCTGGGCGGCGATCCGCACGCTGAAGGGCAGGGGGCAATCCATCCTCGTGGTCGACAAGACCTTGTCCGAACTGCTTCCGGTCGCCGACCGCTGCTTCGTTCTGGAAAAAGGCGCCACCGTGTTTTCCGGTCCGCCGGCCGCGCTGACCGCTGAATTGCAGGATCGGTATCTGGGGGTGTGAGATGCTTTATGGCTTGAGGCGCCGACGTCTCAAGCGGCGCAATGTTTTTCCCGTGTCGGAGGCGCGAGCAATAAACCATGACTGATCTTGTCCTCTACGACTACTTCCGCTCGTCCGCCGCCTATCGCGTCCGCATCGCGCTGCGGCTGAAGGGGCTCTCCTACGACCAGATACCCGCTCACCTCGTGCGCGGCGGCGGGGAACACCTGTCGGACGCCTATCGAGCCATCAATCCGCAGCGCCGCGTGCCGGCGCTGGCGATTGGCGACGACCGGACAATCCTGATCCAGTCGTCGGCCATCATTGAATGGCTGGAAGAGACGTTTCCCGAACCGCCGCTGCTGCCTGCCGAGCCGTTTTCCCGGGCGCGCTGCCGGGCCATCGCCGCGATCGTCGGCTGCGATATCCATCCGCTTAACAATCTGAGCACCCTCAACTATTTGAGGAACCAGCTCGGATGCGACAAGCCGGCGGTCGATGCCTGGTACGCGCACTGGATCGCCGAAGGTTTTTCGGCAATCGAAGAACTGATCGAGCCAGAACCCTTTGCGATGGGCGCCAAACCCACGCTCGCCGACGCTTACCTGGTGCCGCAGGTCTACAATGCGCGCCGCTTCGCCGTCCCACTCGACGCCTTTCCAAAAATCGTCGCCGTGGCCGAGGCTTGCGCCGCGCTTCCCGTCTTCCGGGACGCCGCGCCGGAAAACCAGCCGGATGCGGAGTGAACAGGGCCGGCCTGTCGGGCTCGAAGCAACCATCGATCGCTTTCGACACCGTCCCAAATCGGGTGGCGGGGCGCGGGCGTCCCGCTTAGCTTCGACCCGGATGCCGGCCGGCGGGCCGGCCGAGGCAGGAGGTCGCCAAATGAATACCGCATCGAAAATCGTGTCGTTCAGGAACCCGCAGGCGGCGGCGCGTGTCGGCCGTCACGACTGGAAGGCACTCGCGCGCGAGCTGGATGATTTCGGCTGCGCGGTGATCGAAAAGCTACTGACGCCGGAAGAGTGTTCCGCCATCGCCGCGCTCTATCCGCAGGAACATTTCCGCAGCCATGTGGTCATGGCGCGCCACGGTTTTGGCAAGGGCGAATACCGCTATTTTGCCTATCCGTTGCCCGATCTCGTCGAGGCACTGAGAACCGCGCTTTATGCGCGGCTGGCGCCGGTCGCCAATGCATGGAACGAACGCATGGGCGACAAGACCCGCTACCCCGTCGACCACGAGGCCTATCTTCGGGCCTGCCACGAGGCGGGCCAAAAGCGTCCGACGCCGCTGTTGCTCCAATACGGCCCGGGCGATTTCAACGCCCTGCACCAGGACCTCTACGGCGACCTCGCCTTTCCGATCCAGGCGGCGGTACTGCTGTCGGAGCCGGGCCGCGATTTTGCCGGCGGCGAGTTCGTGCTGACCGAGCAAAGGCCGCGCATGCAGAGCCGGGCGGAGGTTGTGCCGCTGAGGCAGGGCGACGCGGTCGCCTTCGCCGTGCACAACCGGCCGGTGCAGGGCACGAAAGGCAGCTACCGTGTCAACATGCGGCACGGCGTCAGCCGCATCCGCTCCGGCCGGCGGCATACGCTCGGCATCATCTTTCACGATGCGAGGTGACCCTGAAATGCTCAGCCTGACCGTCCAGCGTATCGCCACGCCGCTCGGCGACATGCTGCTCGTCGCCGATCCGGAAAACGCGCTGCGGGCGGCGGAATTCGCGGACTGTGAGGAGCGGCTCGGCCGGCTGCTCGACCGCCGGCTGGGCGCCGGCCGCTACCGGCTGGAAAGCGGTCCGGTCTCTGGTGCCGCCGCGCTGGACGCCTATTTCACCGGCGATGTCGGCGCCATCGACGAGATGGAAGTCTGCTACGGCGGCACGCCGTTCCAGCAAGAGGTCTGGAGGGCCTTGCGCGGCATCGCGCCGGGGCGGGCGCTCACCTATTCCGGGCTGGCGACGGCCATCGGCAGGCCGTCGGCGCCGCGCGCCGTCGGCCATGCCAACGGCGCCAATCCGTTCAGCATCGTTGTCCCCTGCCATCGGCTGATCGGCGCCAATGGCGACCTCACCGGCTATGCCGGCGGTATCGCACGAAAACGCTGGCTGCTCGACCACGAGGCAAAATGCGCGGGCTCAGGTTAACGGGCGAGCCTCGAAGGACGCACCCAAAGCGCCATCCAAATCCTCAGAACCCGAACGACTGCTGCGCCTTCTGCGCGGGCTTGGCCGCCTGGTCGATATGCACGCCTTCCAGTTCCAGCATGCGGACTTTTGAGGTCGCGCCGCCGGGCGCCGAAAAGCCGCCGACCTTGCCGCCCGCCGCCAGCACGCGATGGCACGGGATGATCAGCGGCACGGGGTTCTTCGCCATCGCCTGGCCGACGTCGCGCGCCGCTTCCGGCCCGGCGCCGAGCTGTTTCGCCAGCGCGCCGTAGGTCGTGGTGCGGCCCCAGCCGATCTGCCGGAGCGCGTCGTAGATCCGCTGGAAGAATGCTTCCTGGTCGCCGAGATCGAGTCTTATGCCGGAGAAGTCGACCGTCTCGCCGGCGAAATAGCGTTTTGCCGCGTCGATCGCCTCGGCGATTTCCGGCGTCGGGGCCGCGACCGCGGCATCCGGCAGGCGGCGCAGCATCATGCGTTCGGCCGCGTCCGCCGTCCGGGTCGGCAACTGGAACCGCGTGACGCCGTCGCTGGTCCAGGCAATGCCGCAAAAACCGTTCGCGGCTTCGAAGATGGTGTAGTGATGGCTGCCCATTTCATGGCCTCCTTTTCGTCTGCCAAGGATGTCATGGAGAGAGGGTGCGAATTCAACCCGATTCTTGCCGGCGGTCGTATTTTGGCGCGCTGCAGGCGACGGCATCGTCATGCAGAACATGCCGGCCAATCTTTCGAAAACGCCGGGGTCCGCTGTGTTGAATCTCGACAGAGCGGCCATTGTCAGCATCTGTCAGGATTATTTTCCCACTAGTTATCCCCCTCCCTCTCGACGGAGCGATAATCGTCGTCGCCCGTGCTGAAGGAGGCGGTGGGATGGAGGTAAGTACGGCGATCGACAAGAACTGGGAGGCGCTGAAGCGCCTGCTCGCCATGCTTGTCGGCATGGCCGAGATGGCCGGCGACGCACCCACTCTTCCCCGCCATCTCCACCGCGCCATCCTCAAACTGCTGCGTCCGGCCGAATCCGCCGCCCGGCGCCTGATCATCGCGGCGGCGCGTGGTCTCGTCGTGGTCCTGCCGCCGGTTCGCCCGCGAAAACCGAAACCCAAAAGCATCGAGCCCATCCTGCGCAGCCTCGGCATCGCCGTCACCATGTCGCACGCCGATTTTGCTCGCGCCGAAGCGGCGAAGCGCGCAGCCGCGCTCCGCGCCGCCCGCCTGTCCTAAACCTCTCGCTGCTCGATCCGCTCAAAAGTCCGTTCCGCTTCCATCGCCGCCATGTGCCGGCACGCACAGTGCCGCGCATCATGTCGCTCGATTTCGGCGCGCAACTCCGCCCACTGCCGCCGCCACCGTCGCCGGACGATCCGGTCGACGCCACGCGTCTTGGCCAGCGCCTCGCCTCGTTGGGCCGCGCACTCGACGACCTGCCGGGACAGGCACAACGTTTTGCCCGCTGGAAGGCGCGCCACGACGCAGCACGCACGCGGGACAGGCAAGCCCGCGCCGCGGGCGCGCAAAACCAGCAACGCCGCGAGGCGGTCCGCTTCCGGCGCGTCTCGCCGCTGCGGCGCGGCCGTCCGCCCGGCGGTCGGCTGTCGCGCTACGACCCGACCGCGATCCATCCCCGCAACATCCGCGAGATCGACGAGATTCTTGCACACGCCCATGCGCTGGCCGTCTACGCGCTGGAATCTCCCGATACGTCATGACGGCACCGCTCCGGACGCCACAAGCCGGGGATCGATCGTCGCGCTGATTTTTCCGCGGTGCGGCGACGATAGGTGCTGCCGGCAAGGAGCCATGCTTGCCTGTGGCGAAGCCGACCAGACCGGTTTGGGTGTTCCGCCAGCTTCGCAATGGGTGGAAAGCGGAAGGGCCGCTTTCAGCCAATACAGCGTCCCAAGCATCAAGGACTGGTTCTGCGGGCAAAATGCTCGTAGGTGATTTGCCAAGGATCGCTATTGGAAGATCTTTCCTCGCCGATCCAATGGAAGCTGTCGGCAGTGATCTCGGTAAAGCGCCATCGAGCTTTCAGGCCGCGTGAGTCATCGCCGATCTGTATAATGTCCTTGCCCTCGGCACGCCCGATCTGGCGCGAGTAGTCTTGGTTGAACGGGTCACTCCAGATGATATGCCAGCCACCAATGGCAGGATCGAAGATGCGCAAAGTCGTACCATACATAGTAGACGGTGCAGGGCGTTTGGGCCTTATCCAGATATCCTGAATGGCGCGACCTTCCAGCACCCAGCCGAAATGGATTTCTCCTGTCGTCTCCTCAGTTGTGCCGTCGTCGAGGTGGCGGACGGTGTCCATTTCCCAGCTTCCGATCAGCCACCCATAAAGGTCCATGTCTTTCGCCCGGTTGGCTGGCGGAGCTTCGGATCTGAGGGCGGCGAGAAACGGTGATATCGTCATAGTCAAAAGGCCTTTCATTTTCGGCGGCCGTGGGAAGAGAGATTTAGCACGGTCTTCCCGACAGCCGTCCGTCAGGAGACGCTCAGTCTTCCTCGCCATCGGTCCGGGTTCGAGAATCTTTCCCGGCGTGATCGTTGTGCCGATATCGAGACGCGATATTTTGTGGCGCTTTTCGATCGGAACAAACGGCCGGTAAGGCTCGAAAGCGGAAATTCAAACGACCCGCCCCTTGACTGACCGCGCTCGAAGGATAGGCTGTCTCCAAAATACCGGCCCCGGATGCCGGGCGGCAATCGTGCCTCGCTAGCCTCGCCCGTTTCAGGGCGTCCGGCTCGCGGGGCATTTTCATTTCTGGAAGCACCGTTGAAGCGTCGCGTCGAAATCGGCCTGCTCTATTCCCGCTCGGGCACCTACCGCCTGATTTCGGAATCCTGCCGGCTCGGCGCGCTCAGGGCGATCGCCGATCTCAACGCCGATCCGGCCTCCGAGATCGAACTGGTCCCGGTCGAGCGCGACCCGCTGGGGAACACCGACCGTTACGCCGTGCTTTGCGAGGAGATTCTCCGCAACAGCCGCGCCCGCCACATTTTGGGCTGCACCACGTCCTGGAGCCGCAAGGAAACCATTCCGGTACTGGAAAAACTCGGCGGCACGCTGTGGTACGGCTGCCCCTATGAAGGTTTCGAGGCCAACGACCACGTCGTCTACATGCACGCCTGCCCGAACCAGCATCTGGTCCCGCTGCTGGCGCATGTCGTGCCGCGCTTCGGTGCCAACGGTTTCCTGCTCGGTTCCAACTACATCTGGGGCTGGGAGACCAACCGCGTCGCCCGCGACCTGATCGCCGACGCCGGCGGAAAGGTGTTGGGCGAGCGCTACCTGCCGATCGGCGAGACCGACATCGGCCGGCTGATCGCCGAGATCCGCGCCACGCGACCGGATTTCGTGCTGAACAACCTGATCGGCACGTCCTCCTACGCCTTCATCGCCGCCTATGCGCAACTCGGCCGCGAGGACGCGCATTTCCGCCCCGAGCGCTGCCCGCTGCTGTCCTGCAACCTCAGCGAATGCGAGCTGCCGGCAGTTGGCGCGGCCGGCGACGGCCATCTTTCGGCCGGTCCGTATTTTTGGCAGGAACTGAAAGCTCCCCCTCACCCGCCCTCCGCTTCGCTCGGGCGACCTCTCCCCGCTGGGGAGAGGAGGTCTGCACGGTTAGCGCCCCCATCAACTGATCAAGTTGAAGGTGAGGCGAGGACGCTGACGACCTCCTCTCCCCAACGGGGAGAGGTCGCCCGAGCGAAGCGGAGGGCGGGTGAAGGGGACCTTGCGACACCGCAAATCGCTCCCGCCTCCTCCTTCGAAGCCTCCGCCTATGCCTCGGTGCAGGTGCTGGCCAAGGTGCTGGCAACCAGGCCGGACGCCGCCTTCGCCGACCTGCCAGCCATCTTCGCGGCGCGCAGATTCGAAACGATCCTTGGCGGGATCGCCATCGATCCGCGCACCCAGCACGCCACCTTGCCGGTCGAGATCGGCCGCATCGCTTCCGGCAACAGCTTCGCGGTGATCAGCCGCAGCGAAGGCGTCGCTCCCGATCCCTACCTGTCGCATTACGACCGCGCGGTGACCTTCGCCCATCCGCGCCTGAAGGTGGTGTCGTGAGCCGCGCCCCGCGCATTCCCAATCTCGGCGGGGCGAAAGCCTTCGTGCTGCACCGGCCGCATGCGACGGTGACGGCGATCGCCCGCCAGCTCGCGGCGATCGGCCTGGATGCCGTCGCGTGCTGGCCCGAACTGCCGCCCGAGGCGCTGGCCGCCGACTTCGTCTTCTTCGACGTCGACCTCGGCTTCGACCAGCAGTTCCCATGGTTGCCCGGCCAGGCGCCAATGCCGACCGTCGCGCTGATCGGCTCGGAGGCTCCCGGCCGCATCGAATGGGCGCTATCGCAGAACGCCGACGCGCAATTGCTGAAGCCCGTCGGCAATGCCGGCGTCTATTCGGCGCTGCTGATCGCCCGCCAAAGTTTTGAGGCCCGCCGCAGGCTGACCGGAGAGATTTCCGCCCTGCAATCGCGCGTGGCGGAGCGGCAGACCATCGTGCGGGCGGTCGCGGCGCTGTCGGCGCAAGGTTTTGATGACGGCCGCGCCTACGAGCAGCTTCGCTCGCTGGCCATGAGCTGGCAGATCAGCATCGAGGAGGCGGCGCGGCGCGTGGTCGCCATGACGGCGGAGGAGAACGATGACCGTTCCCATCGCGCCTGACCTCGCCACTCCGGCCGTCATGCCGGCAAGGCCGCGCGCCGGCATCTGGCGGCGGCTTCTGCGGCGCAAGCTGGCTGTGCTCGGCCTCGTCATCATCGTGCTGACGGTCGCCGGCGCCATCCTCGCGCCATGGCTCACCGCCTACGACCCGAACGAGCAGATGTTCGACGGGCTGACGCTGGAGGGCGCGCCGCTGCCGCCGAGCGAAAAGTTCTGGCTGGGCACCGACCTGCTCGGCCGCGACCTCGCCACCCGCATCCTCTACGGCGCGCGCACCTCGCTGATCATCGGCATCGTCGCCAATGGCGCCGCACTTCTGATCGGCACGCTGGTCGGCATGACCGCCGGCTATTTCAAAGGCTGGATCGGCAGCGTGCTGATGCGCTTCACCGATTTGATGATGGCCTTTCCGGCGCTGCTGCTCGCCATCTGCCTCGCCGCCATCCTGCAGCCGTCGCTCTGGATCGTCGCGCTGGTCATCGCGCTGGTGAACTGGGTGCAGACGGCACGTGTCATCTACACGGAGACCAGTTCGCTGGCCGAGCGCGAGTTCATCGACGCCGAACGCACCATCGGCGCCGGCACCGGGCGCATCCTGTTCCGCCATATCCTGCCGCATCTTCTGCCGACGATCATCGTCTGGGGCACATTGGGGATTTCCACCACGGTGCTGCTGGAAGCGACGCTCAGCTATCTCGGCATCGGCGTGCAGCCGCCGACGGCGTCGTGGGGCAACATCATCTTCGAGAACCAGACCTACTTCCAGGCCGCACCTTGGCTGGTGTTCTTCCCCGGCATGGCGATCTTGGCGCTGGCGCTCGCCTTCAACCTGGTCGGCGACGCGCTGCGCGACGTGCTCGATCCAACGCAGCGGGGGCGGGCATGATCGCCTATCTCGGCCGCCGCCTGATCCAGTCCGCGCTGATCCTGCTCGGCGTCTCGATCATCACCTTCGCCCTGCTCTACCTGCTGCCGGCCGATCCGGTGCGGCAGATCGCCGGCCGCAGCGCCACGCCGGAAACGGTCGAAAACATCCGCCGCCAGCTCGGCCTCGACCAGCCCTTCTTCGTGCAATACTGGCGCTATCTGATGAATCTTTTGAGCGGCGATCTCGGCCGCTCCTACATCCAGCGCTCGGAGGTGACGGAGCTCATCGTCTCGCGCCTGCCCGCCAGCCTGCTGCTGATGCTCGGCGCCATCGCCTGCGAGGTCGTCATCGGCATCACCATGGGCCTGGTCGCCGCGGTCAGGCGCGGCAGCAAGACCGACCAGGCGCTGATGGTCGGCTCCTTCATCGGCGTCTCGGCGCCGCAATTCGTCGTCGGCCTGCTGCTGCTCTACGTCTTCGCGGTGCGGCTCGGCTGGTTCCCGATCGGCGGCTACGGCACCTGGCGGCACATGGTGCTGCCGTCGTTGACGCTCGGCATCCTCGGCGCCGGCTGGTATTCGCGCATGATGCGCTCGTCGATGATCGACGTGCTGCGCCAGGACTATATCCGCACCGCCCGCGCCAAGGGGCTGGCGCGCGGCACCATCCTGTTCCGCCATGCGCTGCCCAACGCCATCCTGCCGGTCATCGCCATGATCGGCATCGACGTCGGCATCTTCATGGGCGGCATCGTCGTGGTCGAGAGCGTGTTCGGCTGGCCGGGCATCGGCCAGCTCGCCTGGCAGGCGATCCAGCGCGTCGACATTCCGATCATCATGGGCGTCACGCTGGTTTCGGCCTGCGCCATCGTGCTCGGAAACCTTCTGGCCGACATCGTCGCGCCATTCGTCGATCCCCGCATAAAACTGCGGTGAGCAAAGAGAAGTACAACGAGAAAGGGAACACTGACATGAAGAGATTTTTGGCCTCAACCGTAGCCGCCTCGGCGCTGGCGCTGATGCTTTCGTTTTCGCCGGCCGCCGCGCAGGAGGAAAAGCTCGACCCCAACGCGAAGGCGGGCGGCGAGATCACCATCACCTACAAGGACGACGTCGCCACGCTCGACCCGGCGATCGGCTACGACTGGCAGAACTGGTCGATGATCAAGAGCTTGTATGACGGGCTGATGGACTACGAGCCGGGCACGACCACGCTGCGCCCTGAACTCGCCGAGAGCTACGAGATCTCGCCCGACGGCAAGACTTTCACCTTCAAACTCAGGCAGGGCGTGAAATTCCACAACGGCCGCGAGATGACGGCCGAGGACGTGAAGTACTCGCTGGACCGCGTCACCAATCCGAAGACGCAGTCGCCCGGCGCCGGCTTCTTCGCCTCGATCGCCGGCTATGACGACGTCGCCGCCGGCAAGTCGGAAAGCCTGTCGGGCGTCACCGTGGTCGATCCGTCGACGATCAAGATCGAGCTGTCACGGCCCGATGCCACCTTCCTGCATGTCATGGCAATCAATTTCAGCCACGTCGTGCCGAAGGAAGCCGTAGAGCAATACGGCGCGGATTTCGGCAAGAACCCCGTCGGCACAGGCGCCTACAAGATGGCTGAATGGACGCTCGGCCAGCGCCTCGTCTTCGAGAAGAACCCCGACTACTGGCGCAAGGGCCTGCCCTATCTCAACAAGATCACCTTCGAGATCGGCCAGGAGCCGATCGTGGCGCTGCTGCGGCTGCAGAAGGGCGAGGTCGACGTGCCCGGCGACGGCATTCCGCCCGCGAAATTCCAGGAGGTGATGGGTGATCCGGCGCAAAAGGAACGCGTCGTGGTCGGCGGGCAACTGCACACCGGCTACGTCACCATGAACACCACCATGCCGCCCTTCGACAACGCCAAGGTGCGGCAGGCGGTCAACATGGCGATCAACAAGGACCGCATCGTCCAGTTGATCAACAACCGCGCCGTGCCGGCCAACCAGCCGCTGCCGCCGTCGATGCCTGGCTACGACAAGGGTTTTGCCGGCTACGCCTATGACGTGGACAAGGCCAAGGCGCTGCTCGCCGAAGCCGGGCATCCGGACGGCTTCGAGACGGAACTGTTCGTCATGAACACCGACCCCAACCCGCGCATCGCCCAGGCGATCCAGCAGGATCTCGCCGCGATCGGCATCAAGGCCAACCTGCAGTCGCTGGCGCAGGCCAACGTGATCGCGGCCGGCGGCGACAAGGCGGGCGCGCCGATGATTTGGTCGGGTGGCATGGCCTGGATCGCCGACTTCCCCGATCCGTCCAACTTCTACGGCCCGATCCTCGGCTGCGGCGGCGCTGTGCCGGGCGGCTGGAACTGGGCCTGGTACTGCAACGAAGATTTGGACAAGAAGGCCGCGGAAGCAGACTCCATCGTCGACCCCGCCAAGGCCGAGGAACGCTACAAGATGTGGAGCGAAATCTACGGCAAGGTCATGGAGGACGCGCCCTGGGCGCCGGTGTTCAACGAGCAGCGCTTCACCATGAAGTCGCCCCGCATGGGCGGCGCCGACAACCTCTATGTCGACCCCGTCCATATCCCGATCAACTACGACTATGTGTATGTGACCGATGTGCAGTAACTGCGACTACACCATCCACGGGCGCCACTATCATTTCGGCTGGGACAATTCGTTTGTCCCAGCCGAGCGGGTGGCGCCCGGCTCGACCATCGAGTTCAACTGCCTGGACTCGTCCGGCGGGCAGTTTGACACCGACAGCACCGTCGCCGACGTTCCAAAACTCGACTTCGCCAAGGTCAATCCGGTCACCGGCCCGATCTATGTCGAAGGCGCGGAGCCGGGCGACGCCTTGAAGGTCACCATCGAACAGTTCAAACCGTCCGGCTTCGGCTGGACGGCGAACATTCCGGGTTTTGGCCTGCTCGCCGACGACTTCAAGACGCCGGCGCTGAACATCTGGAAGTATGACGCCTCGTCTCTCGAGCCGGCCCTCTTCGGCAAGAACGCGCGGGTGCCCCTAAAACCCTTCGCCGGCACCATCGGCAATGCGCCGGCCGAGCCGGGGCTGCATTCGGTGGTGCCGCCGCGCCGCGTCGGCGGCAATCTCGACATCCGCGACCTAGCCGCCGGCACGGTGCTCTATCTGCCGGTCGAGGTGGCGGGCGCGCTGTTCTCGGTCGGCGATACCCATGCCGCGCAGGGCGACGGCGAGGTCTGCGGCACGGCCATCGAAAGCCCCATGGACGTGGTGCTGAAGCTCGACCTGGTCAAGGACGCGCGGCTGAGGACCCCGCGCTTCACCACGCCGGGTCCGGTGACGCGCCATCTCGACGCCAAGGGCTACGAGGTGACCACCGGCGTCGGGCCGGACCTGATGACTGGCGCCAAGGAATCCGTCGCCCAAATGGTCGACCTGCTCGCGGGGCGCTACAACATGGATGCCGTCGACGCCTACATGCTGTGCTCGGTCTGCGGCGACTTGAGGATCAGCGAGATTGTCGACATGCCGAACTGGGTGGTGTCGTTTTATTTCCCGCGGGTTGTGTTCGAGTGATGCGTTTGCGCACGCCCCCTCCACCGCCTTCGGCGGTCGTCCTTCGGACCCCCCGTAAACGGGGGAGGATCAAGGCCGCGGCCGCCCGCAGCGCTGGTTCCTCCCCTGCGAAGCGGGGGAGGGGGACCGCCGAAGGCGGTGGAGGGGGCGCGCGCCTTTGACCGCCCCTATCCTCACCGTCTCCAACCTCGCCGTCTCCGTCCATGGCGAGGACGGCGAGCGTGAAGTCGTATCCGATCTCTCCTTCGCATTGCAAAAGGGCGAGACACTGTGCATCGCCGGCGAGTCCGGCTCCGGAAAATCGATGACGGCGCTGGCCATCATGGGCCTGCTGCCACAGCCCGGCGCGCGCGTCTCTGCGGGATCCATAAGGCTCGGCGATACTGACCTCGCCACCCTCTCCGAAAACCGCATGCGAACAATCCGCGGCGACCGCATTGCCATGATTTTTCAGGAGCCGATGACCTCGCTCAACCCGGTTCTGTCGATCGGCCGCCAGCTTACCGAGGCGATCGAAGCGCATACGCCGCTGTCGCGCGAGGAGGCGCGCCGCCGCGCCGTCGAGGCGCTGAAGGCCGTGCGAATTCCGGAAGCAGAGAGCAGGCTAAAACAGTTTCCGCACGAGCTTTCCGGCGGCATGCGCCAGCGCGTGATGATCGCCATGGCGCTGGCACTGAAGCCCGACGTGCTGATCTGCGACGAGCCGACCACGGCGCTCGACGTGACCGTGCAGGGCGAGGTGCTGGAACTGCTTCGCGACCTCCAGCGCGAGCAGGGAACCAGCATCATCCTGATCACCCACGACATGGGTGTCGTCGCCGAGATGGCCGACCGCGTCATCGTCATGCGCCACGGCCGGATGGTGGAGGAAGGCTTTACGTCCGCCATTTTCGCCATTCCGCGCGAGGACTATACGCGCGAGCTTCTGGCGGCCGTGCCGAGGATTGGGGGCGGCAGAGCCGGACAATTGGCCCCCTCACCCGCCCTCCGCTTCGCTCGGGCGACCTCTCCCCAGAGGGGAAAGGAGATCGGAGAGGCCGGCGCTGCGCTGGATATCAAACACGGGCTTGGCGCGAACGGCGGCAAACCTCCTCTCCCCGGCGGGGAGAGGGTGGCCGAGCCCCGGCTGGATCGCGGCTCCGTGGGTGCGGAAGGCCATGATCCTTCGGTCCGCGATCCGGGCGGGAGCGGAGGCCGGGTGAGGGGGCCCACAACGGAACCTGCCGTCGCCGCTATCCACGATCTCACCGTCCGCTTCGACCTGACAGGTGGATTCTTCGGCCGGGTCGACCGCCGCGTGCATGCGGTCGAGGGCGTCGGCTTCACCATCGGACAGAACGAAACGCTGTCGCTTGTCGGCGAATCGGGCTGCGGAAAATCGACCACGGCGAAGGCCATCGCGGGCCTCGTGCCCTATGCCGGAAAGATCGAGATCGGCGGGCGCGACCTTGCCTCGCTCGGCCGCGCCGAACGCATGGCGATCCGCCGCGACGTGCAGATGGTGTTCCAGGATCCCTATGCCTCGCTCGATCCGCGCATGCGCGTCGGCGAACTGGTCGAGGAGCCGCTGGTTATCCACGGCATCGGCGACAGGAAAGAACGCCGCGACCGCGTCGCCGCGCTGTTCGAGCGCGTCGGCCTCTCCGCCGACCAGATGGAGCGCTACCCGCACGAATTCTCCGGCGGCCAGCGGCAAAGAATCTGCATCGCCCGGGCTCTGGCGTTGCGGCCGAAACTCATCATCGCCGACGAGAGCGTTTCGGCGCTCGACGTTTCCGTCCAGGCGCGCGTGCTGAGGTTGCTGAAGGATCTGCAGCGCGAATTCGGCGTCGCTTACCTGTTCATCTCGCACGACATGGCAGTGGTGGAGAACATCTCGGACCGCGTCGCGGTCATGTATCTCGGCCAGATCGTCGAAATGGGAACGCGCGACCAGATTTTTGCCAGCCCGCGCCATCCCTACACGAAGCGCCTGATCGAGGCGGTGCCGATCCCCGATCCCTCGCGCCGCCGCGCCCGGTTTGCAAGGCTGGACAAGGAGATACCGAGCGCGGTGCGTCGTGTCGGCGACGAACCGCCGAAAACCCTGCTGCGGGATTTCGGCGAAGGCCATCTGGTTTCGGAGTTCGGCCTATGACGGCTCGCCGGCGACGGCGCCTTCGGTTTCAGCGACCCGCCGGCGCGAGCTGCCGCGAATTGCGAGCGTCACAGGAAACGTGACGTCGGGCGGCGGCGTGCCGTTCTCGATCGCATCGAACAGCGCGCCGGCCGCGGTCTCGCCAAGAAGGTCCGCGGGCTGGATCACGGTCGTCAGCCGCGGATTGGAGATGGCGGCAAAGGGAATCCCGTCAAAACCGGTCACCGCCAGATCGTCCGGCACCGAAACGTCGGCGCGTCGCAGCGCATCCAGCATGTGCAGTGCCATCTTGTCGTCGTAGCACAGCAGCGCGTCCGGCCTCTCGCGCGCCACCAGGCGGGCGACGCTCTCGAAATCGGTCTGCTCCTCTCCGGTCGAATATTCGCGGATGCGCGGCTCGATGCCCAGCGCCTCCAGCGACCGCAGGATGGCGTTGCGGCGCAGCCGGTTCGAGGCGATGTCCGGACCGTTGACGTAGGAAAGGCGCCGCTTGCCGAGACCGAGCAGGTGCTCCACCATCAGCCGGATACCAAGTTCGTCGTCGGCGCGCACGCGCCCGAGCGGCGTTTCGCTGGCCAGCACGGCGTCGGCGCCTTCATGCAGGATGAAGACGGCGTGTGCCGGGCGAACTTCCTCGATAGTCTCGCGCATCGACAGCGGCGTGCTGCAGAACACGATGCCCTCGGCTTGATGCTCGATCAGCGTGCGCAGGCTCCTGGTGCGCCGCGCCTCGTCGCGTGAGCCGTCCATGACGATCACCGTGTAGCCGCGGCTGTCGGCCGCCCGGCCGAAACCTGCGACGACCAGCGCGTGGACCGGGTCGGTGACGTCGGGCACCAGCAGGCCGAGCGTCCTGCTGGTCTGGCGGGCGAGGTTGCGCGCCGCCGCGTTGGGCACGTAGCCGAGGTCGCGCGCCACTCGCCGGATCGCGGCCCGCGTCTGCTCGCTGATCTCAGGGCTGCCGCGCAGCGCCCGCGACACGGTGGCCTCGGAAACGTCGAGCGCCCTGGCGATGTCCGAAAGGGTCGGACGCCCGGGTTTCCTGGGTGCGAACTGCTCTTTCATGACCTGTTGTTTCTCGCCCGACTTTCGGCCGGCCGGCTCGTCCTGCCTGTCTCTCGACCGCCGCAACCGCTTGCGGCCGCTCGCCAGCATTCGGGGCTGGAGCGTGAAATGTCAAACGCAACCGCTTGCAGCAGCACTCGTGGACCGGGCTACCAGACCGGGAGGACGAAAGCATCTGACGGCGGCGCTCCGCCATTGTCTGAAAAAGGTCAGTACAGCTTTCCGCGTGCAGTCACCGGCCAGAGCGTTTCGACCTTGCCGCCGCGCACGCCGACATACCAGTCGTAGAGATTGCAGGTCGGGTCGCAATGGCCGGGCACCAGTTTCAGCCGGTCGTTGATTGCGAGCAGGTTATCGGGATCCTCGATCTTGCCGTGTTCGTCATTGGCGGCGGCATAACGCACGCCGGGTCGGTCAAAAATCACCGGCAGGCCGCTGTCGACGGCCAGCGCCTTCAGCCCGGCATCGCAGACGGCGCGGTCGGGCTCCGGCTTGCTCATCACCGCGGTGAGCACGAACAGCGCATTCTCGAAACCGCCGACCACGCCGCCGCCGGCGTCGCGGATGCGGCCGTAATCGGCGTCCATGAAGATGTAGGAGCCGCATTGCAACTCGTTGTAGACGCCGGAATTGCCCTCGATCTCGAAACTGCCTGTGCCGGCGCCGCCGATTATGGCGCAGTCGAGCCCGGCTACGCCAAGCAGCCGAACCGTCTGGCGCGTCTGTTCGATGGCGATGCCGATCGCCGCCCCGCGTTCGGCCGCATCGGCGATGTGCTGCGCGGCGCCCTGATAGGCCTGCAGGCCGGAAAAGATCAGGTTTTGGGCCGCGGCCACCCTCCGTGCCAGGTCGACGGCAGGCGCGCCGGCGGCAACGCCGCAGCGGCGCGCGCCGCATTCGATTTCCACCAGCACTTCGATCGTGACGCCGTGCCGGACCGCGGCGGCCGACAAAGCCTCGACGCCGGTGGCATCGTCGGCGCAGACGATGATGCGTGCGTGCCGCGCCAGCCGTTCGATCTTCAAGGGGTCGCGCACCTCGTTGGAGACGAGGATGTCGCGGATGCCGGCGCGCGCCAGCGCCTCCGCCTCCGACACCTTCTGGCAGCAGACGCCGCAGCCGCCGCCATGCTCGATCTGGTAGCGCGCGATGTCGGCCGACTTGTGCGTCTTGGCATGCGGGCGCAGCCGTACCCCCATGCGCTCGATGGCTTCCTTCATGCGCGCGCAATTGCGCTCGAAGGCGTCGAGATCGACGATCAGCGCCGGCGTCTGAATTTCCGAAATGTCCATGCCGACTGCGGCGGGCACGTCGTAACCTACTTCCAATGCGGCAATCCTCTGATCCATGGCGGTCATGCTCCGATGGTGGCAGCCGCCGTTTTCGACCCGGCTTGCGATCGGTCGAGTTTCAGGCAAACTGCGCGTGTTTTCAATGCTCTTTGCATATCGGATCGACTCCTCTATGGATTTTGTCAAGTTTCCTAACTAAAGGATTTCCGTGAAACGTGTTGAACCCCACGAAGCCGCGATCCGCGCAACCTTCACCTCCAGCGCGCGCTCCGTCTTCCGAAAGCTGTTTGCCGAGGGGCCGGCGACGCGGCCGCAGCTTTGCGCCGCGCTCGACTTGTCGCGGCCGACCATGTCCTCCTCCATCGGCGAGCTGGAGCGCGTCGGTTATGTCGAGAAGATCGGCGAGATCCAGGGCGCGCTCGGCCGCAAGGCCGGCATGTACCGGCTAGGGGCAGGCGCCGGTCATGTGATCGCGGTCGATGCCGGCTCCACCCATGTGCGGCTGCGTGTCTCAACCCTCGACCGCCGGCTGCTGCACCACCGCGTCTACCGTCTGGCCTCCAACCAGCGCTATCTCGGTCCCGAAATCAGCCAGGCGGTGGCGGAGGAGATCGAGGCGGTCCGCGCCGAGACCGAAAAGGGCTGGGGCAAGCTGCGGGCGCTCGGCATCGCGCTGCCGTCGCGTGTGGTCGAAGACGACACGGAGAAGGCGGCGACGCGGCAGGAAAACCTGTTCAGCCATTTCAAGCCGCCGGCCGACGTGCCGCTGCTGCTCGAAAACAACGTCAACTGCGCGGCGATCGCCGAGCAGAGCCACGGTGTCGCCAGGGGACACAAGGATTTCGCCTATATCCAGGTCGGCGTGAAGATCGGCATGGGCGTGGTGCTGGGCGGCCGGCTGATCCGCGGGCGCAGCGGCGCTGCCGGTGAGATCAGCCATCTTCCCTATCCCTGGGGACCGGGCCAAAAACCCGAAAATGGCGCGCTGGAGGACCATGTCGGTGCCGAGGCGCTGATGCAGCGCGTGCGCGCCGCCTGGCCCGGTGCTCGGGGGCCGGCGCCGGCCGACACCGCCGCGCTGTTCGCGCTGGCGGGACAAGGCGACGAAGACGCGCTTAGCCAAGTGAGGCGCCATGCCGAGGACATCGGCGCGATCGTCTCGGCCTGCGTCGGCGTCATCGATCCCGGCCTGTTCGTGCTCGGCGGCGGCATCGGCAGCAACCCGCTGATGCTGCCGACGGTGCGCGAGACGGTGCAACGGCTGAGCTATCCGACCGACATCGAGTCCAGCCTGCTCGGCCATGACGCTACAGTGCTGGGCATCGAGAAGATCGCCGCCGACCATGCGTGTGAGATGCTGGTGGGGACGGTCACGGACTGACGCAGTCTAGAATCGATTGAGTTTCCGCTCTCGAGCCACAGGCTGCACCCATTACGGACTGGGCGCCTTTGCGCCACGACACTGCGTTCAAGAATTGCTGCAAGCACGACGGAACGAGTTCGATGATTGAGGACAATGGCCTGCCTTCTGACTGGGCGACCGCGGCAGGCAACTATCTCGCTCGAAACCAGCAATTGAGCGATGACGGCAAATCTTGGGACCATACATTCACGTCTGCCTATGAAATGAGTTGCGAGGCGTTGGCAGCTCTTGGATATGCAGAAGAAACTGACCGGGGCGCCGTGCCTCTGAAAGACCCTAGACTACCCGAAGTTCTCCCGCGTTGGGACGATGTATGCGCGGTTGTGCTCAAGCTAGCCGATCAACGAGGGCAGCTGCGGTATCGCCTTCCGGATGGCAACGTGCCGCCTGTAAAAGTGCGGGGGTTCGTAATTCGCGCGGTGGTAGTCGCGCCTCCGCCAGCAGCGAATATCAATGCGGCTGAAGGCCTTGGACCTGCATACGCGATGCCAGACGTCCAATCGGTGTTGCAGGCATTGGGGTTGGTAAGCAATGGAATGTGGACGACGATTGCCGAAACCATCTGCTGGCGGGATCAACCCAGAGAATGGGGTGGAGATTTCACATCCGACCGAAGGTTTGTTGCCGCCATCAAGCGCGCGGCGAACTCAATGCCCGAAGACATTAGAGACGAGATGGATCGGCTTGCGGCGATCACCGAAAGTGATATCGCCACGGCCTTGGCAAACAGCAAGGCATGGTACGAAGAACAGCGCGCCAAATACGGTCCGAAAGCGCTAATCCGTGCTTTCACAACAAATGAACAGGCGCGCAGGAGCATTGAATCCGGTCGCCGACACAGTCTCGATTGGCTGTTCTTCCGTCGCTGGCGTCTCAGCGATGGTTGGTTGACGGTTGAGGAGGCAAAAAAAGCCCTGGAGGTTTTTCATGATCCCCTGGCCATCGCAATGCGGCGCGCGGTAGTCGAGTGGCTCTACCCCGACTTGCCCTTCCTGTGGGAGAGATAGCGCTCCCAAGTCGGCAGTGGTGGTCCACTTTCTACCCCATAGCCGAAATTCGAACCGAGACGCTGCCTTAAACTCCGTCCGCCTCACCCATCCCCGTCGCAGCGCCGCAAAAAGAGCCGCCCGATCACAATCCCCTTGCGCATCCGATTTTGTTTGTTAAGCTGCGTAACATAATAGGGATCGACACCGCGAGGGCGCGGCGCCGGTAACCGGGAACATCAACACGCACTGGAGGTATCGATGACGACGGCTTGGAGTTTGGGCAGGGTGAGCCTTGCCGCGCTGGCGCTTGCAGCGTCACTCGGCGGCGCGAAGGCTGAGGATGCGGTGACGCTGGAATACTGGGTCTATTCCGACTTCGCCCAGGGCGAGGCGCTGAAGCTGCAGCAGGCCTTCATCGAGGAATTCCGCAAGACGCATCCCAACGTCACCGTCAACATCACAGGCAAGGGCGATGACGACCTGACCACCGGCCAGGTGACGGGCGCCGCCAGCGGTACGCTGCCGGACGTGTTCATGAACGGCGTGGCGGTGGGTGCTCAACTGGTCGAGGCTGGCGCGCTCAACAACATCTATGCCGACTTCATGGCGACGCCGCAGGATTTTCGCGACTCCTTCGATCCGGCACTGATTGCCATGTGCTCGCCGAAGCCGGAGACCATGTATTGCCTGCCCTATACCGGCTACGGCTCCTTCATGTTCCGCAATCTCACCGTGCTCGAGGAAGCCGGTGTCGACATTTCGAAGCCGCCGAAGGACTGGGCCGACTGGCTGTCGCAGATGGAGAAGGTGAAGGCCAAGGGCAAGTTCGCCGTGCCGGACCAGACGCAGGCCTGGCAGTCGATCGTCGACACCTATTCCGGCGTAGCGACCAGGGACGAATGGGGGGGCGGATTTCGAGGCCAAGACCACCAAGGTCAATCCGGAAAAATACGCCCAGGCGCTTCAGATGTTCGTCGACATGAAGCCCTACAACAGCGGCACCAGCCGCAACGACCAGGCCACCAAAGATCTGTTCATCAGCAACCAGCTCGCCTTCCACCTGGTCGGTCCGTGGGTCAACCCGACCTATGCGGAGGCCGCCAAGGCATCCGGCCTGAAATACGATTATGTGTTGGTTCCCGGTAAGGCCGAGGGCGATTTCGGCGGCATCAAGGGTTACGAGTTCATCGGCGTCGCCCCCGGCAAGAACGCCAAGGTCGCGTTCGAGTTCGCAGCCTACGTCACCGCCAAGGAACAGATGCTGCGCTGGGCGAAGCTGCTGTCGCGTTACAATGCAAGTGCCGCCGCCATGGTCGATCCATCGGTCGCCAGCGACCCGCTGATCGCCATCACCAACAAAGCGGCAGAAAACGCCATAGACGGCATGCCGCCCTATTTCGTCGGGGCCTACCCGAACTGCTACCGTTCGATCCTGACCGACAACGCACAGGCGGCGGCCGACGGCGAGTTTTCGCCGCAGGAAGGCGCGACCGCGCTCGTCGAGGAACTGAACGAATGCCTGGCCGGCGGCTGATCGGTTAGGCTGAAATCCAGATCGGCCGACCCGACTTGGGCCGGCCGGCATTCCTGAGGCGTCGCATGATCGAGAAGAAACACATTCCGCACCTGCTGATGGTGTTTCCGTTCATGGCGCTGTTTGCCGTGTTCTTTCTCTATCCGATCGTCAGCGGCCTCATCTACTCGTTCCATGACTGGAACGCGACAACGCAGATGCGCTTCGTCGGCCTCGGCAATTACGAGCGCATCATCGCCTCGCGCGACTTCAAGAAGGCGATGTGGAATCTCGGGACCTACATCGTCATCACCGTGCCGCTCGGCATCGCGGTCTCCTTCTGCCTCGCCCTGCTGGTCGACAGTTTCAAAGGCTTCTGGTCGAACTTTTTCCGCAGCGCCTTCTTCATGCCGGTGGTGCTGCCGATGTTCCTGGCCGCCACGATCTGGCGCTGGATCTACACACCCAACATCGGCCTGTTGAACACCATCCGCGGCTGGTTCGGGCTGGAATCGGTGCAGTTCCTCAACGACACGAGCACGATGCTCTATTCGCTGATCGCCGTCGACGTGTGGGTATCGGCCGGCTTCAACATGGTCATCATCCTGGCCGGGCTGAAGAACATCCCCAAGCACTATTATGAGGCGGCGCGGCTCGACGGCGCGAGCAAGCTCCAGGAGGTGTTTTACGTCACCATCCCGATGCTCTATCCCGTACTGTTCTTCGTCACCACCTATGGCGTGATCTCGGCGCTGCAGGTGTTCGACACGCCCTGGCTGCTGACCGGATCGTCCTTCTCCGACTATGGCGGGCGCCAGAACGCGCTGCTTTTCCCGGTCATGGACATGATGGGGCGCGGTTTCGGCGAGCTGAAATTTGGCCAGGCCTCCGCCTACGGTTTCCTGCTCACCGCCGTCATCGTGGTGGTCACGGCCGGCATGTTCGCCTTCCGCAGAAAGGGATACGACGCATGAGCGCCTCCCTGACGATGATCGGCCAGCGCACGCAGGCGGCCGGCTGGGATTTTTCGGTATGGACCGTGCTGAAATGGGCGGTGGCCATTTGCCTTACCGTCGTGGCCGTCTTCCCGATCGTCTGGATGGTCAATGTGGTGTTCGCCGAGCCGGGCGTGCCGGTCTCGATCAATCCGCGCCTGGTGCCGACCTCCTTCAGCCACGGGGTGGAGAAGATCCGCATGATCTTCACCGAGACGCCCTATCTGCGCGCCTATTACGTCTCGATCGCCTACAGCCTGCTGACCATCGCCGGCGTGCTGATCGTCGGCTCGATGGCGGCCTTCGAGTTCGCTTTGTTCGAGTTTCCCGGCAAGCGGCCGATGTTCGCCGTAGTGATGCTGTCGCTGATGGTGCCGTCGGCGGTGACGCTGATCCCGCGCTATCTGCTGACCGCCGATCTCGGCTGGCTGAACACCATGCAGGGCCTCGTCGTGCCGGGGCTGGCTTCGGCCTTCGGCCTGTTCATGCTGATCCAGTTCATGAAGTCGATCCCGAAAGAAATGATCGAGGCTGCGCGGCTCGACGGCGCCAGCCATTTCCAGATCTATCTGCACGTCGCGCTGCCGCTGTCGAAGAACGCGCTGGTGACGCTGGCCATCCTCACCTTCATGCAGACCTGGGGCAACTTCATCTGGCCGCTGATCGTTGCGCCGAGCCCGCAGCTCTACACGGTGGGCCAGGTGGTCGGCCTGTTCAACGCACCGTTCTCGCATGTCACGGTCGACGTGGTGATGGCCGCAAACCTTCTCGCCGCGCTGCCACCGCTGATCTTCTTCCTGCTGTTCCAGCGCAAGATCGTCGAGGGCATCGCCATGTCGGGCACCAAGGGCTGAGCCGCATGGTGCCCATCCTCTCCTTTGTCCGTGCGCGTGAGCCCAAAAGCTCGCCAGTCCCGCAAATCAGTTCCCGAGGTCGCCATGGCCCAGCTTGAAATCGTCGACGTCTCGAAATCCTACGGCACTGTCGAGGTGCTGAAAAACGTCAACCTGTCGATCTCGTCCGGTGAATTCGTCGTCTTCGTCGGCCCGTCGGGCTGCGGAAAGTCGACGCTGCTGCGCATGATCTCCGGACTTGAAGAAATCGCCGACGGCGAGATCCGGCTGGACGGCAAGGTGGTGAACCGGGTCGACCCGGCCAGACGCGGGGTCGCCATGGTGTTCCAGTCCTACGCGCTCTATCCGCACATGACCGCCTTCCAGAACATGGCCTTCAGCCTGAGCATGGCGCGCGAGCCGAAGGCGCTGATCAAGGAGAAGGTCGGCCGCGCGGCGGAGATCCTGCGGCTGGAAAAGCTTCTGGAGCGCCGCCCCGGCGAGCTTTCCGGCGGCCAGAAGCAGCGCGTCGCCATAGGCCGCGCCATCGTGCGCGAGCCGAAGGTCTTTCTGTTCGACGAGCCGCTTTCGAATCTGGACACGGAACTGCGCGTGCAGATGCGCGCCGAGTTGATCCAGCTTCACGACAAGCTCGGCACCACGATGATCTACGTCACCCACGACCAGGTCGAGGCGATGACGCTGGCCGACAAGATGGTGGTGATGAATGGCGGCATCATCCAGCAATGCGGCAGCCCGCTCGATCTCTATGATGATCCCGACAACAAGTTCGTCGCCGGTTTCATCGGCTCGCCCAAGATGAATTTTCTGAGGGCGACGGTGGAGGCTGTGCATGGCGGCAGGATCACCGTTGCGGATGTCGGCGGCGGCGGCCGATTCGACCTGCCGTTCGCCGGGTTCAACGCTTCGGTGCGCGAGGTCGAGCTCGGCATAAGGCCCGACTATGTGGAGATCGCGAGCGAGGTCGGCCGGCCCGGCACGCTTGAGACGAAAGTTGCCTTCGTCGAGGAACTCGGCGACGTCACCTACATCCACACTGACACGGCCAGCGGCGAGCGGCTGGTGATTCGCAGCAACAAGGCGCGATACCGCGGCGGCGCGCAATGCGTGGCGAGCCTCGATCCGGCGGGCATATTGCTGTTCGACCGGTCCGGTGCGCGGATCAGAAGCACCCATTGAGCAGGCATATGCGAACCAACACGACATCGCGTCCGGGCAGCCGGACGCGCGGCGCCACCGGCTTGACGCTGTCGGCAGGCAGATGCGGAGGAACCGCGTGACCGCGCTCGGCATCGACATTGGTGGGACGAAGACGCATCTGCGTTTCTACGACCCGGCCGGCGCCGCGCGCGACCTGGTGCTGCCGAGCGCCGAATGGCGGCTGCGCGACTGGGACAAGGACGCCGTCGCGCTGCTCGGCATCGCGCAAAATTTCGCAGGCGACATCGCGGCGCTGGCGGTGGGCGCGCATGGCTGCGACGACGCGGCCGAATGCGAGGCGTTCCAGGCGGCCTTTGCACGCCATGCGAAATTTCCGGTGACGGTGGTCAACGACGCGGAACTGCTGCCTGCGGCACTCGGCTACGAGCACCAGATCGGGCTGGTTGCCGGCACCGGATCGATCGCGGTCTGCCGGGATGCGAAGGTCGGCATGCTGGTCGCCGGCGGCTGGGGCTGGGTGATTGGCGACGAGGGCAGCGCGTCGGGCCTGATGCGCGAGGCGGCGCGAACGATCAGCCTGCATCTCGACAGCGGCGGCTCGATGGCCGAGCCGCTGGTCGAGCTGATGTTCGAGGCGCTGTCGATTCCGAGCGCGGCACGCATCGGCTCGGTGGTCGCCCGCCAGGGCGGGGCGGCGGCACTGGGAAAACACGCGCCGGTGCTGTTCGAGGCGGAAAGGCGCGGCTCGCTGCTTGCCCGCCAGGTGATCCGCGATGGGGCGCGGCATCTGGCCGATCTGGTGGCGCGGCTGAAGAGGAACGGCGCCGAGGCCGATGTTGTGGTCGCCGGCGGTGGCGTGATCGTCGCCCAGCAGAGCCTCGCCAACGCGTTTCTGGACGAGATTTCAAGGCGTTACGGCGGGGCGATGACGGCAAGAATCTATACCGGCCCGCCGGTGGAAGGCGCCTGTCGGCTGGCGGCAAAGCTCGCCGGCCACGCCGAACCGCCGGCCGCGATCGGCCGCCCGGCCGTATCCTCTTGAATTTTTGAAGACAATCGGAAAGGCAAGTCATGAGCTATCGTTCAACCGTCGCGCGGCAGCCGGAATCCATCGCGGCCTGTATCGAGGCTGCCCGAGGCCAAGTCGAAACCCTTGATCTTGCTCCGTTTTCCTCCGGCCAGATCGCCGTGACCGGCATCGGCGCGAGCTTTGCCGCCTCGGCCGTCGTCGCCGGTGAACTGGCGCGCAACGGTCGGCGCGCGGTGGCGCTGCGCTCGGTCGACCTGATCGACGCCGGTGACGCGGCCGACGCCATCATCGCGCTTTCGCATCGCGGCCGCAGCGTCGAAACCGTTGATTCCCTTAAGAAACATCCGGGCGCGGCAAAGCTTGCCATTACCAACAGCGAGACCAGCCCGCTGGCCGAGGCCGCCGGCCGGCACATCAGACTGGAGAACGGGCCGGACGCGACGCCCTCCAGCACCGGCTACACGGGCACGCTGGCCGCCGCCGGATTGTTGACGGAAAAACTCTGTGGGGCGAGCGGCACCGACTGGTCGGCGCTGCCGCAAACGGTCAGGGACACGCTGGAGCGGGCGGCAGAAAAAATGCCACGCCTCGGCAAATTGTTCAACGATCGCAGGGCGATAGACTGCGTCGGCGCGGTCTCCTCGCTGGGCACGGCGGACGGTGCGTCGCTGCTGATCCGCGAGGCGGCGCGCATTCCGGCCGGTGCCACCGACACCAGGCACTATCTGCACGGGCCGATGGAATCCATGGATTCGCGCACCGGCGTGGTGGTGTTCGGCGACGGCCGGGAGGTCCAAATGGCGCTGCAGCTTGAGGAAATCGGCTGCCCGGTGCTGTTGGTGACATCTAACCAGGACGTCTCCGACAAGGGTGTCTTGGCCGTCATGCGGGTGCCGGCGCTGCAAAACCGGATCGCGCGGGGCATCGTCGACATTCTGGCGGCACAGTTGCTGGCGGCGGAACTTTCGGATGCGGCGGGGCTGACCGACACGAAATTCCGCTACCGCCAGACCGACACGAAGATTCCGGTCGCGGCCTGATCGCGGTCTTTCGAAACAGAGAGGGATTTCAATCTGTTAAGGCCCTCACGGCTGGCGGTGCTGCGGCCTTCGCGCGCTGCCGCGCCATCCGTGTTGAGGTCGCGTGAAGTCCAGAATATCGCTTTGTTTCAATGCCTTATCCGGAACGCACGAACAAAACACCACGACGGGCTTCACGAAAGCCCGCTTTTTTGCAGGTGCAACCGCCGTTTTCGGCGCCATGCGCTTCATGCTGCGCGCATTGGGCTTCTCTATTTCGAACGCGGCCCTGTCGCTTGGCTGAAGGACAACGGCCTTGCCGGGATCGGTGGAAATCGACACCATCGAGGAATGAACCTCGACCTCGAAAATTTTCTTCCCTACCGGCTGCACCGCATCGCCGGCGTGCTGTCGAACCGAGCGCGCGACGTCTACAGGCGTAAGCACAGGCTTACGGTTCCGGAGTGGCGGGTGCTGGCGACGCTCGGCCAGTTCGGCCGGCTGACCGCGAGTCGCATCGGCCGGCATTCGGCCATGCACAAGACCAAGGTGAGCCGCGCGGTTGCAGCGCTGGAGGAGCGGCGCTGGCTGGTCCGCGAGACCAACGAGACGGATCGGCGCGAAGAATTCTTGACGCTGACGAAATCGGGCCGGAGCGCCTATGAGGAGATCGTGCCCGACCTGGCCGGCTTCGAAACTGCGCTGAAGGAAAGGCTGGGCGAGGCTTCGAGCAGGGACCTGCTTGCTGGTCTCGAAAAACTCGAAGCCGTGCTGCTCGGCCCAGGCCGAGCGAGCAACGCGCGCCAGGGCCGGACGGGCGAAGGGTGACGCCTACCGCAGCCCGGCCTTGCGGTAGATGGCGTCGGGCCGGCAGGATGATGGAGCGCGGCGCGATGCCGGCCGCGCCGAGAATGCCGATTCTGTGCAAGTCACCGATCCCTGGGTTCAATCGAAAAAGCCGCGGTCGTCCTCGGCGAGGTAGCGGCGGGCGCGTTCCGGCACGATCTCGACGCCGAGCCCAGGCCGGTCAGGTACCTGGATGAAGCCGTCCTTGACGATCGGGTCGGGCAGGCCGTCGACGATGTCGTTCCACCATTCGGGATCGCCGGTCGTGTATTCGAAGGCGATGAAGTTGTTCGGCAGCGTCGAGGAGACCTGGACCAGCGCCGCCAGGCCGAGCAGGCCGTTGGCGGTGCCGTGCGGAGCCATGGTGATGCCGTGCAGGTCGGCATATTCGGCGATCCATTTCAGTTCGGCGATGCCGCCGACATCGGCCGGATCGGGACCGACGACGCGGACCGCCTGGGTCTCGATGAGTTCCTTGAAATTCTGGCGGAGGTAGATCTGCTCGCCGGTGTGGATCGGCGTGGTCGTGCTGTTGGTCAGGTCGCGGTAAAGGCCGGCATTGACCCAGGGCGTGTAGTCTCCCGACAGCAGGTCCTCGACCCAGAGAAGGTTGTAGGGCTCCAGCAGGCGGACAAGCCGGATGGCGTCGCCCAGCATCCAGCCGGGGCCGCAATCCAGCGCCAGCCCGACACGATCGCCGGTGACTTCCTTCATCGCGGCCACGCAATCGACCAGATGCCGCAGGCCCTTTTCGGTCACCGCGCCTCGGTCGAGCGCGCCGTGGAACGGGCTGGCTTTCGGCTCGCCATAATAGAAGTCGGGAACTTCCCGCTTCATCGGCGAATGGAAGCCGATCGGCTGCTTGACGATTGTAAAACCTTCGGGCGACGCCATCATCTTCCTGATGTCGTCGGCATAGTCCTCGGGCCGGTAGCCGGAGAAAGGGAAGCGGACGGAGCCATTGTAGATGCGGACACGATCGCGGATCTTTCCGCCGAGCAGGCGGTGGATCGGCAGGCCGGCGGCCTTGCCGGCGAGATCCCACAGGGCGGTCTCGATGACGCTGACCGCCGAACCCCACGGCTTGAAGCCGCCGCGCTGGCGGATCTTCAGCATGACGCGTTCGACCAGCGTCGGGTCCTCGCCGATCAGCGCCTCGCGGAAGGCGAGGATGTGCGGCTTGAGATAGGGCTTCCAGGTCTCCGCCTGGGCGAAGCCGGAGATCCCCTCGTCGGTCACGATCCGCACGACCGGGCTCTTGCCGATGACGGCGCATTTCAGGTCGACGATTTTCATGGCTGTCCTCCCAGACGCCCGTCAGCCCGGCATGGCTTGCGAAATGGTTTTGGCCATGTCGATCGCGGCCATGCGGATTTCCTCCATGCGGCTGGCCTCGGCGCCGGCGAGGAACGGCACGCTCAGCGCGCCCACCATCTTGCCGCCGCCGGTGAGGATAGGGGCGGCGAAGGCATGGATGCTGGGGGCGTTCTCGCCCTTGTCCTGCGCCCAGCCGAGGCGTTTTATCTTCGCCAGTTCGGTGCGCAGCCGTTTTGGGTCGGTGACGGTTTTGCCGGTGTAGGCGATCAGTGGCTTGGCCAGCCACAATTCCAGCTCTTCCGGCGGCAGATGCGCCAAGAGCAGCTTGCTGGCCGCGCCGGCGTGGATCGGCATGCGCTGGCCCGGCGCGACGGTCAGCGCGTATTCACGGCGGCCCTGCGCTGCCGCAAGCACCAAAATGCCGTCCTGGTCGATGACGCTGAGTTTTATGCCTTCGCCGAGTTCCACGGCCAGCCTGTCGAGAAAGGGCTGGGCGGTCGCCGCGAGGTCGACCTCGCTGGCGCGCGACGCCACATGCGAGGCCAACGACAGCAGCCGACGTCCGAGATGGTAGGCGCCGCCTTCATCGCGCCGGACCATGTTGTGCTGCTGCAGCGAGTTGAGGATACGGTAAATGGTGGTGCGCGGCAGCCGCAGGGTCTCGGTCAGCTCGCGGATCGTCTGGCCGGAATCGTGGTGTGCAAGCTCGCCGAGCACCTCCATCATCCGGTCGATGACCGGGATGGTGTGCTTGCTACCCGCATCGTCGGTTATGTCGCTCATCCGTCGCCCTAGCGGTTGACAATCGTGGCCTCGTCACTACCATATGAAATTGAACTGTCAAAGTTCATATTTGGATTGATTGCTGGGCAATCGTCCAGCGCGGCGCTGCCGCACCGGGAGGAGTTTTGGTCGATGACTGGGCGGAGAGCATGTCCCTCGCGGCAGGCTGCGCATCGCGCGGCGCCCGGTTATCCTGCCTGCATTCCGATCCTGCCTTACCAGTCCGAAAGGCCATTTCCATGCTGACGGTTTCATCGATCGGCCACGTCGCCATCCGCGTCAAGGACGTGGAGCGGACGCTGGATTTCTACATCAATCGACTGGGTTTCGCCGAGATGCTCAGGCTGGAGCGCGACGGCCAGCTCTGGTTGATCTACCTGCGCATCACCGACGACCAGTATCTCGAAGTGTTTCCGGACGGCGAGGGCGAGCGGGCGGCCGAGCGCGAGGCGGTGGGCTTCAACCATATGTGCCTTGCCGTGCCGGACATCGAACAGACGGTGCGCGAGCTGGACGCGGCGGGCGTCGAGATGATCCGGCCAAAAGTGCTGGGCGCCGACGGCAACTGGCAGACCTGGATCGAGGATCCGGACGGGCATCGCATCGAACTGATGCAGATGATGCCGGACGCCATGCAGCCGGCGGCCATTGCCCGCCTCCGGGCCGGATGATCCGCCATGGCCCGCATCACCTACCTGACCACGATCGACTTCGGCGCCGGCGAACTCAAGTCGCTGCCGGCGGCACTCGGTGATCTCGGGATCGCCAAGCCGCTGCTGATTTCCGACGCGGGCCTCGCCGCCTCCGGCCTTGTCGTCAGGGTCGGGGCGATGCTGCCGGCCGGCGCGCCGGTATTCCTCGACACACCGCCCAATCCGACCGAAAGCGCCGTGCTGGCGGCACTTGACGTCTACCGGACAGGCGGCTGCGACGGCATCGTCGCGCTCGGCGGCGGATCGCCGATCGACCTCGCCAAGGGCGTGGCGCTGCTGGCCACCCATGACGGGCCGCTTGAGCAATATGCGGCGATCTATGGCGGCATCGAGCGTATTTCGGCAAGTGTCGCGCCGGTGATCGCCATCCCGACGACGGCGGGAACCGGCGCGGAGGTTGGCCGCGCCTCGCTGCTGACGCTGGATGACGGGCGCAAGCTGGGTTTCATCAGCCCGTATCTCATTCCGCGCCGCGCCATCTGCGATCCCGAACTGACGCTCGGCCTGCCGCCCACTCTCACCGCCGCGACCGGCCTCGACGCGTTGTCGCATTGCATCGAAACGCTGTTCTCGCCGCGCCAGAACCCGCCGGCCGAGGCGATCGCGCTGGACGGCGCCGGGCGGCTCTGGCGAAACCTGCCGAAAGCCTTCGCCGACGGGTCCGATCTCGCGGCGCGGAGCGAGGTGATGATGGGCGCGCTGCATGGCGGCCTGTCGTTCCAGAAGGGGCTAGGCGCCGTGCATTCGCTGAGCCATGCGTTGGGCGGGTTGAAGGATCTCAAGCTGCATCACGGCACGCTGAACGCCATCCTCATGCCGATCGTGGTGCGTTTCAACGCCGCTCATGTCGGCGACAAGCTGGCGCGGCTGAAGGCGGCGATGGGCCTGCCGGCTGATGCCGATCTGGCGGGCGAGTTGGAAGTGTTGAACCGGAGTTTCGGGCTGCCTGCCGGCCTTGCGGCGATGGGCGTGACCCGCGCGCATTTCGACTGGGTGGTCGAGCGGGCGCTGGCCGACCACAGCCACGCCACCAATCCGCGCACAGCTCCGGCGGAGGACTATCGCGCCATGCTGGAAGAGGCTTTTGCCGAGACCGCCGCCAAGGACGTGCCATGAAGATCGTCGCCCAAAAAGTGTTCATCGCGAATGTCTCGCGGACCAACTTTGTCTTCGTGAAACTTTATACGGACGACGGCATCGAGGGCGTCGGCGAGGCGACGTTGGAGTGGAAAACCAAGACGGTGGTGTCGGCGCTCGAGGAACTCGAGCGGGTGCTGATCGGCCGCGATCCCTTTGCGGTCGATGCGATCATCGAGCAACTGCACCGCGACAGCTACTGGCGCACCGGCGCGGTTTTCCGCACGGCGCTGGGCGCGATTGAGGCAGCACTTCTCGACATCAAGGGCAAGGCGCTGGGCGTGCCGGTGTTCGAACTCTTAGGCGGAAAATTCCGCGAGCATGTCGACTGTTACGCCAATCATTGGTTCTTCGGCGCGACGACGCCGGAGGAATATGCCGCCAAGGCGCGCGCCGGAGTGGCGATGGGCTACAAGGCGCTGAAATGGGACCCGTTCGACGTCGCCGACCTCGAAATGGACAGAAAACAGCGGCGGCAGACGATCGAGATCGTCGAGGCGGTGCGCGACGCGGTTGGGCCGGACATCAATCTGATGCTGGACGTTCACGGGCGGCTCAACGTGCCGACGGCGATCGCCATGTGCAAGGCGCTGGCGCCGTTCGACCTGACTTGGATCGAGGAGCCGACGCCGCCGGAAAGCATCGACGCGCTGGCCGATGTGCGCGCCCACAGCCCGGTGCCGATCGCCGCCGGCGAGCGGTTTTATGAGCCCGGAAAATTCCTGGAGGCACTGTCGAAGAAGGCGGTCGACATCCTGCAGCCGGACGTGTCGCATGCCGGCGGCATGGGCGAGACCAAGCGCATTTCCCATATGGCCCATACGCACCTGATCCCGGTGGCGCCACACAATCCGGTCGGGCCTGTCATGAACGCCATGACGCTGCATATGTCGGTGGCGATCCCGAACTTTTCCGTCTTCGAGACGGTGTCGGTCGACGTGCCGTGGCGAAGGGAATTGGTGCGCGAGACCTTGCAGTTCCGCGACGGAACGATCCTTGCGCCGACCGCGCCGGGGCTGGGCGTCGAGCTGATCGAGGAAGCCTGCGCGCGGTTCCCCTACGAGGCGACCAACGTGCCGCTGTTCGACGGATCGATGAACACCAGCGGCGTGGCGACCGGTGCGCAGACGCTGTCGGGCGGGGATACCCGCTGACCGGCGGCAACGCCAGCGTCTCAGCTGAGTTCTTGGGCGAGTCCGATGAGAAGCCCTTCAGGCCCGCGGATGTAGCAGAGCCGATACGCGTCTTCATACTTGACGACTTCGCCTACGAGTTCAGCGCCGCGCGGGCGGAGCCTTTCTAGCGTCTCGTCGATGTCGTCCACGGTGAACATGACGCGAAGGTAGCCCAGGGCGTTGACCGGGGCGTTGCGATGATCCGTGACGACCGGCGGCCTGAGGAAGCGGGAGAGTTCGAGACGGCTGTGGCCGTCCGGTGTGCGCATCATCGCAATCTCGACATGCTGATCGCCCAGTCCGGTGACACGTCCGGCCCATTCTCCTTCGATCATGGCCCGCCCTTCGAGTTCGAGGCCGAGTTCCCGAAAGAAATCGATCGTCGCATCGAGGTCCTCGACGACGATTCCTACATTGTCCATCCGCTTGAGCGCCATGCCTTTCAGCCTCCAATGTTCTGTTCCAGTGCTCATCACCAATTCGTTCCCAAGCGGTCTTGGGCATGGGAAGGCCGCTGAAACTCCTGCAAAACATTACCAGCGCAACTGCGCGGTTGACAGGCAGGGTCATTGCCATCATAGTTATCCATAGAATTGACAGAGTTCAAATATGAACTAACGGACGAAGAGCCGGCGTCGATCTGGAGGAGGCAGACGGAGGATGGCGTTGCGGGTTGGACTTTCGCTGCATGGCTCATCGCTGAGCGAACAGGGCGCGCGTTTCGCGGCGCAGCTCGGCGTGCGCGACGTCGTCGTCCATCTCACCAATTACACGCGCAACGGCGACGGCTCGGGCTATCTTGCCGGCGGCGTCGGCCCGATCAACGGTGAGTGCATCGACGCGCCGCTGTGGAGCTATGATTATATGGCCGGCATGGTGGCCATGCTTGCCCGCCACGGGCTGAGCATTGCTGCGATGGAGAACATCTCGCCGAATTTCTGGTCCGACATCCTGCTCGACGGGCCGCGCAAGCTGGAGCAGATGGAGGCAATGAAGGGGCTGGTGCGCGATGCCGGTCGCGCCGGCATCCCCGTCATCGGCTACAATTTCTCGTTGGCCGGCGTGTGGGGCTGGCAGCGCAAGCCGATCGCGCGCGGCAACGCAATCACCGCCGTGTTCGCCGCCGACGAGGTCGACATCGACAGCCCGCTGCCGGACGGAATGGTGGGCAACATGCGCTACCGCGACGCGGTGGCCGGCGCGGCTGCGCAGACGGCGGACGAGCCGACGCTGTGGGCGCGGCTGGAATGGTTCCTGAACGAACTGGTGCCGGTGGCGGAGGAGGCGGGGGTGCGGCTCGCCGCCCATCCCGACGATCCGCCGGTCGAGCGGCTGCGTGGCACCGCGCGGCTGGTCAATAGTCACGCCAAATACGACCGGCTGCTGGCCATCGCGCCGAGCCCAGCCAACGCGCTGGAATTTTGCGTCGGCTCGCTGGCCGAGATGCGCGAGGGCGACATTTATGAGACGACGCGGCGTTTTGCGCGGTCGGGCGCCATCGCCTATGTCCATTTCCGCAATGTGCGCGGCAAGGTGCCGACCTATGTCGAGACCTTCGTCGACGACGGCGACGTCGACATGGCCGAGATCGTGCGTGTGCTGCACGAGGAGGGTTTTGACGGCGTGCTGGTGCCGGACCACGTGCCGGACCTCGACTGCGCTGCTCCCTGGCATGCCGGCCATGCCTATACGGTCGGTTACATGAAGGCGCTGGTGGCGCATGCCGCCGCGCTGTCTGCGGCGCGCCCGGCAGCACCTGTCCGCAATCCTGCAATCGCCGCCGTGGCGCGGTAACGACGATCCGGCCGGCGGGCCGGGCGCGACGCTTGTGTCGCATGGGAGGAAATGACGATGAGGATGAAGACGACAGCATTGCTGAGCGCGGCCATCGCAGCGCTTTCGGCCGGCACGGCATTCGCCGGCGAGGTGACCTGGTGGACGCCCAACTTCAACGAAGCGCGGGCAAAGACGCTGGTGGAAAAATTCCAGGCCGCCAATCCCGGCATCACGGTGAAGCTCGAGGTCACCACCACGGACGGCCTGCCGCAGCGCGTGCTGACCGCGTTGCAGTCGGGCGCCGCACCCGACATCGTCGACGTGCAGCATGGCTGGGTGAACGGCTACGCGCAGAACAAGCTGGTGCTGCCGCTGGACGAGGTGCTGAAGGACCGCGAGGACTATATCCCGGCGGCGCTGGAATACGTCACCTGGGACAGCAAGCTGTGGGGCATCCCCTACCGCATCGAGACGCATGCGGTGATCTTCAACAAGGGCGACTTCACAGCCGCTGGCCTCGATCCGAACAAGCCGCCGCAGACCTGGGACGAACTGGTCGCGGCCGCCGAAAAGCTCTCCACCGACGGCAAGTCGGGCTTCGCCATTACCGGCGGCGGCGAGGTCGGCAACACCATCTTCCGCTCGCTGCCCTTCATGTGGATGGCCGGCGGCGGCATCATCTCCGACGACGGCAAGAAGGTGCTGGTCAACAGCCCCGAGAGCGTCAAGGCCGTGACCTTCTACACCGACTTCTTCAAGAACAAGCTGTCGCCGGCTTCCACCCTGGAGAATGACGGCACGGCCAACCGCCGGCTGTTCATCGCCGAAAAAGTGTCGATGTACCAGTCGGGCCAGTTCGACGTACCGTCGATCAAGAAGGAGAATGCCAAGATCGACGTCGGCGTCATGCCGATCCCGCATCCCGAGGGCAGCAAGACCGCCGCGATCCTCGGTGGTTGGAGCCTCGTCGTGCCGTCCTCGGCCAAGAACCCGGAAGAGGCGAAGACCTTCATCGCCTTCCTCGCGGAGTCCGACAGCCAGGCGGTGCTGACCGACACGTTCCCGGCGCGCATCTCGGCGATGAAGGCCGAGCGCTTCAACGATCCGATCCTCGATGTGTTCAAGCAGATGCTGCCCTACGGCCGGCCGGTGCCGGCGCATCCGCGCTGGGTGCAGATCAGCCAGGCGTATTTCGACGGCATCCAGCGCATCCTGCTCGGCGACGAGGACGCGCAGAAGGCCATGGACGGTGCCGCCGCAGAAATCGAGTCGCTGCTGTAACCAGAGCGCTCCTCCCCGGTGCCCCGGCGGCATTTTTTCGCCGCCGGGGCACTGAGTTCAAGCTGGATTTTCCCTAGAATGCAGAGACAATCGACAGGCTATCTGTTCGTGTTGCCGGCGCTGATGCTGCTGGCTATGCTGATCGCCTATCCGGTCGCCTACACGGCGCTGCTCAGCGTCACCGACAACCAGGGCGAATATGTCGGGCTGGAGAACTTCCGGCGCATCCTGGCGGCGCGCGCCACGCCCATCGCCTTCTGGAACACGCTGTGGTGGGTGTTCGGCTCGATCGTCTTCCAGGTCGTGCTGGGCGTGCTGACGGCGATCCTGCTCAACCAGAATTTCCGGGGCAGGGCGCTGGTGCGCTCCGTGACGCTCGTGCCGTGGGTGGTGCCGGGCATCGTCGCGGCCACCACCTGGGCGTGGATGCTGCACACCGAGTTCGGCATCATCAACTACATGCTGACGGCGCCCGGCCTCATCGACGAGCCGGTCGGCTGGCTGACCAACGGCCGCACGGTGATGCCGGTGATGATCGCCATCAACGTCTGGAAGATGTTTCCCTTCGTCGCCATCATGGTGCTGGCGGGGCTGCAATCCATCCCCAACGACCTCTACGAGGCGGCGCGCATCGACGGCGCGAGTTTCTGGGAAGAGGTCTGGTACGTGATGCTGCCGCAGGTGCGCATGGTGATCGTCGCGGTCACCCTGCTGCTGGTGATCTGGGCGCTGAACCACATCACCATCATCTACGCCATCACCAGGGGTGGCCCGGCCAACCGCACGCTGATCACGCCGATCCAGATTTTCCGCACCGCCTTCGAGGGCGTGCAGTTCAACCAGGCGGCCGCGCTGTCGGTGATGTTCTTCGGCGTCGCGATCGTGGTGGTGTTCGTCTACATCAAGACCCTCGCTTCCAGCGGTGACCAGCCATGAGCGCCAAGGCGGAAACCCTGAAGCGCCCCGGCCTCGGCCGTCCGCTGATCATCGTCGGTTCGGTGCTGGTGGTCGTGGTCTGCCTGTTCCCGTTCTGGTGGATGGCGCTGTCGTCGGTGAAGACGCTGCGCGAACTCTATACGATCCCGCCGATCTGGTGGCCGGAAGCGCCGACCTGGGACAATTACCGCAAGGTTTTGTTCGAATCGAACATACCGCGCTATTTCCTCAACAGCCTGGTGATCTCGATCGGCGCAACCGCACTGGCGCTGGTGCTGGCGGTCTTCGCCTCCTACGGCTTCGCGCGCTTCAACTTCAGGGGCAAGCCGTTGCTGCAGTCTTTCGTGCTGGTCGGGCAGTTGCTGCCCACCGCAGCAATCATCGTGCCGCTGTTCATCACGCTAAGGGTGTTGGGACTGGTCAACACCTATTGGGGCCTGATCCTGGTCTACATGATCATCACCCTGCCGCTCTCGGTGTGGATGCTGACCAGCTACTTCAAGGCGATCCCGGTCGAACTCGAGGAAGCGGCGATCATCGACGGGGCGAGCCGGCTCGGCTGCCTGCTGCGCATCACGCTGCCGCTGTCGCTGCCGGGCATCGTCTCGGTGCTGGTCTACGCCTTCGTCACCACCTGGAACGAGTTCATCTTCGCGCTGTGCTTCGCCACCGATTCCTCGGTGAAGACCTTGCCGATCGGGCTCGCGGAGTTCTCCACCGAATTCAACACCGACTGGGGTGCCGTCATGGCCGCCTCGGTGGTGATGACGCTGCCCATCGCGCTCCTGTTCCTGTCCATGCAGCGCCTGTTCATCGGCGGTCTCACCGCCGGGGCCACCAAAGGTTGATCGAGGCAATTGCTGATGAATTCTTCTTCTATCCCGCAGATGGGGCTTGGCACGTTCGGCCGTACCGGCGACGCCGGCATCGAAGCGCTCCTGACCGCCATCGAGGTCGGCTACAGGCATATCGATACGGCGCAGAGTTACGACACAGAAAGCAGCGTCGGGGCCGCGATCCGCCGCTCCGGCCTGCCGCGCGGCGATTTCTTCGTCACCACCAAAGTGGCCGACACCAATCTCGACAAGGCGAGTTTCATGCCGAGCGTCGAGAAGAGCCTGGAAACCCTCGGCATGGACAGGGTCGACCTGCTGCTGATCCACTGGCCGTCGCAGCACGACCAGGTTCCGTTCGAGCACTACATGCTGGCGCTCGCCGAAGCGAAGGCCAAGGGTTTCGCACGTCTGATCGGCGTGTCCAACTTCCCGATCGCCGATCTGGAACGCACCCGCGCGCTGCTCGGCGAGGGCGCCATCGCCACCGACCAGGTGGAGATCCATCCCTATCTGCAATCGCCAAAACTCAGGGATTTTTCGCGCTCGCGCAGCCTGACGCTGACGGCCTACCAGCCGCTCTACAAGGGCAAGGTCAATGACGATCCTGTTCTCAGGAAAATCGGGGCGTCGCATGGCGTGAGCGCGGCGGCGGCGGGGCTCGCCTTCCTGATGCAGGAAGGGCATGTCGTCATTCCCGCCTCGTCCAGCCGGGCGAACCTCGATGGCAATTTCGCCGCGCTCAAAGTGCGGTTGAGCGAGGACGAGATGAACCGCATCCGCGCGCTCGACCGCGGCCTGCGCCACATTAACCCGACCAAGTCGCCGCGCTGGGACGACTGACCGGCGCCAATTCGGGAGATCTTTCGTGGGATCAGTAACGATCAGTGACGTCCGCAAGACTTATGGCGCGGTGCAGGTGTTGCACGGCGTTTCCGTCGACATCGCCGACGGCGAATTCGTCGTGCTCGTCGGCCCCTCCGGCTGCGGCAAGTCGACCTTGCTGCGCATGCTGGCGGGGCTGGAAGACATCAGTTCGGGCGAGGTCGCGATCGACGGGCGGGTGGTCAACGCCGTTCAGCCGAAGGAACGCGACATCGCCATGGTGTTCCAGAGCTACGCGCTCTATCCGCACATGACGGTCGAGCAGAACATGGGTTTCTCGCTGAAACTCGCCCGCGCTCCGAAGGAGGAGATCCGCCAGCGCGTCGCGAAGGCGGCGCAGATGCTCAGCCTCGAAAACTACCTGAAGCGCTATCCGCGCCAGCTCTCGGGCGGCCAGCGCCAGCGCGTCGCCATGGGCCGCGCCATGGTGCGCAACCCGAAGGTCTTTTTGTTCGATGAGCCGCTGTCGAACCTCGACGCGAAGCTTCGCGTGCAGATGCGCTCGGAAATCAAGCAGAACCACCAGCGGCTGAAGACCACAACGGTCTATGTCACGCACGACCAGATCGAGGCGATGACCATGGCCGACCGCATCGTCGTCATGCATGACGGCATCGTCGAACAGGTCGGCACGCCGCTGGAGCTCTACGATTTTCCGGCCAACCTGTTCGTCGCCGGTTTCATCGGCTCGCCGGCCATGAACGTGCTCAAGGGCAGGATCGTCGAGGGCCGTTTCGTTCCCGGCGCCGGAGTGGCGATCGCCGTGCCATCGGTCGGCGGCAGGCACGAAGGCGAGACGGTCAGCCTCGGCGTGCGGCCGGAGCACCTCTCGCTCGATACGAACGGACTCCCGGCCGAGATCCTGACGGTGGAGCCGATGGGTTCCGAGACGCAGGTGCTGATGCGGCTGGCCGGTCACGACATTGTCGGCGTTTTCCGCGAACGCATCCGACAGAAGCCGGGCGAGACGCTGCTTGTGTCGATGGTGCCGGAGCATCTGCATCTGTTCGACGGTTCCGGCCAGCGCATCGCGACGAACTGAACCAGCCGCGTCAAACCATTTTACCCCAACATCGAGGTTCTCCTTTGCAATCCCCCTCCGACATCAAGGACATCGTCCGCCCGCCGCGTCATCTCTCCGACGCGCTGGCCGCGATCGGCACCGCAACTGCCAGCAGCGAGCTCAGCCTGATGGGCATCCGCGACCCGCATATCCATGGGCCGATGCCGCTGAAGTCCGGCCGCTCGGTGGCCGGCCCGGCGCTGACGCTGCAAATGATGCCGAAGCGCGAGGACCTTTACGGCACCAACGAATACGACAATCCGGAACTGCAACTGCATCGCCATGTGCTCTATCCGGCGCAGGCCGGCGACATGGTGGTGGTCGACGCGCGCGGCGACATGGCGAGCGGCATCTTTGGCGAGATGATGCTGACCTTCTTCGCCGGCCGGAAAGGCGCGGGCGTCGTCGTCGACGGCTGCATCCGCGATTCCGCAAAAGCCAAGGAACTCGACCTCGGCATCTGGGTGAAGGGCGTGACGCCCAATTATCACGCGCAGACCAGCCTCATCCCCTTCGCCGTCAACGTTCCCGTCGCCTGCGGCGGGGCGCTGGTGATGCCGGGCGACATCATCGTCGCCGACGACGATGGCGTGGTGGTGGTGCCTGTGGCGCTGGCGCCGCAACTCATCGAGCGGGCGAGCGAACATGCCGAATGGGAGGAGTTTTCGCGGTTCCGCCTGTCGCAGGGCGGCGACCTGCGCAAATATTACCCGCTCACCGAGGCTGTGCGGGACGAATACATCGCCTGGCGCAACGCCCAGGGCAAGCCGTGAGCCAGAGCACCGGTTGCAGCCGGCCGGCGCATCCGGCACCTTGATCGGACACGACACGTCCCAGGCGCATCAGGGAGACGAGGCATGTACAAGAACATGGCGGGGTCGGCGCACAGGCTCGCCCCGCCCGAGATCGCGGTGAAGGCCGAGCCGGACGACGAGCGGGTGTGGGTGCCTCAGGCCGACCGCGTCTGGTTCCGGCCGTTGATGCTCAACACTTTGCAAGGCCAGTGGTGCAACCTTTTGCGCGTGCGCCGCTCCGGCGTGCTGTCGCGGCACCTGCATCCCAACCCGGTGCACGGCTATGTCATCAAGGGAAGGTGGCACTATCGCGAGCACGACTGGATCGCCGAGACGGGCTCCTATGTGTTCGAGCCGCCGGGCGAGATCCACACGCTGCTGGTGCCGGAGGACTGCTCGGAGATGATCACCTTCTTCAACATCACCGGCTCGATGGTCTATCTCGACGAGAACAACAAGCACGTCGGCTACGAGGACGTGTTCACCAAGATCGACATGTGCCGGGCGCATTATGAGAGCGTCGGGCTGGGCGCCGATTATGTTGATCAGTTTGTTCGCTAACTGAGGCAGGTCGTGAGCACAGGGGAGACGGAAACGGACTCGCGTTGGCCGGCAGACTGGTTCACCGGGCGGCGGGTTCTGGTCACCGGCGGCACGTCGGGCATCGGCGCCGGCGTGGCGCGCGCCTTCCTGCGCGCCGGCGGCATGGTGACGGCTACCGGCGTGACGCAGGCCGAAATCGACGCGCTGGCCGGCGATACCGATTTGGGCAGCGCATTGGTCGAACTGCTCGACGTGCGTGATGACCAGGCCGTCAAGGCATTGGTTTCGCGCCTGCCGGCGCTCGACATCGTGGTCAACTGCGCCGGCATCATCCGGCGCGGCGAGGAACTCGATCCGAAAATTTTCGACCAGGTGGTCGACATCAATCTCGGCGGCACTATGCGGGTCTGCGCCGCCGCCCGGCCGCTGCTGGCACGTTCGGGGCAAGGCGCAATCGTCAATCTCGCCTCAATGCTGTCCTTCTTCGGCGGCGGGCTGGTGCCGGGTTATGCTGCGAGCAAGGGCGGCATCTCGCAGCTCACGAAATCGCTGGCCATCGCCTACGCGGGCGACAACATCAGGGTTAATGCCGTCGCGCCAGGCTGGATCGAGACACCGCTGACCACGGCGTTGCGCGAGGATGCCGGTCGTTCCGACGCCATCCTGGCGCGTACCCCACTGAAGCGCTGGGGCAAGCCGGCGGATGTGGCCGGAGCGGTGCTGTTCCTGTGCTCGCCGGTCGCCTCCTTCATCACCGGCAGCACGCTGGTGGTCGACGGCGGCTATTCGATCACCTAGTCGCGAGCGAGCCCGGCGGGGGCTTAGGCGCGACAGCTCGGAACCACTTGCTGGTCTCGCGGTTTCAATGCTTTGGGGATGCCGGGACGAGCAGCACAAAAATCGCGTCGGCATGCCGTCCATGCGGAGGGCTATCATCATGAACGTTGCCAATCTACAGCTTGAGGGCCTGCTGATGGCGGTCGCCTCGGTCAACAATTTGCTCGTCCAAAAAGGACTCCTGACGGTCGATGACGTCGATCTCGCGCTGCGCCGGGCGGAGGCCGGCCTGACCAGCGACGAACGCCTGCATGAAGACATGTCGCCGGCCAACCGCGATGCCGTGTGCTTTCCGATCAGGCTGCTGCGCATGGCCAACAACGCGCAGGGCGAGACCACCGTGCCGTCCTTCTCCGAGCTGACGCGCCTCGTGGGAAGCACGAAACGGCCCTACAACGACCAGATGTGAGCCGAGGTCTGCCGGTCCTCAGACCATCACGGCCCCGACGATCGGCAGGCAGCAGGGTGGACAGCCGCCCGGTTGTGTCTATCTTTGCGCATCGGAGGCTTTCATGGTCCGCTCTCTTCTTGTCGTTCTTGCCACCCTGATCGCGACCGATGCCTATGCGATCGCCCGGTTCTCGTCCAACCGCATGAGTTGCGCGCGCGTGCAGCAGTCAGTCCGCGACAATGGCGCGGCGATCGTCAGTTACACCTCCAGGCGCGGCAATCCGCTCTACGACCGTTTCGTGCGCAGCGCGCAGTTTTGCCAGGGCGGGGAGGTCACCGAGATCGTCTACATTACCGCAGCCGACACCCAGTCCTGCCCGGTCCTGCGGTGCGAGGAATTCGAGCCGCCGTTCAACATGCGATAGAATCGACGCCCGGCGCGGCACGGCCGCAACGGCTTCGGCGGGCTCCGCCGTCAATGCGGCAAGCGGCTTGGTGTTTTGCTGGGAATGGTTGGCCATGACCGCGCAGCGCCGTTCTATGTCATGCCGGAAAATCGGTCTGCCGGCGGTTCAAGGAATGGAGCGGTTCGACTTCGTCGTCATCGGCGCTGGTACGGTCGCGGGGGACGATCCACGGGTATTTTCAAGCACCCGAGCCAGGTCCTCGACGCCCTTGCGGATGGCGCGCGGCGCGATCGCGCTGACGCCGAGCACGAGACCCTTCTCGGCGATCGGCTCGATGCAGAAACGGCCGAGCGTGGACACGGTCAGCCCGGCCTTCGCGGCGCCTTCCTCGACGGCATCCTCCTGGTGGCGCGGATCGACAAAACGGCCGACCACGTGAAAGCCGGCGGCGGAGCGGGCGACATCCAACAGGCCGCCAAGGCGCTTGCCGGCTTCGTCGTGAAAAACCTCGTGCCGCTCGCGATAGATGTCGCGCATGCGGCGCAGGTGCGTGGCGAAGTGGCCCTCGGTGATGAAGGCCGCCGTCACTGCCTGGATGCTCGACGGCACGCCGTGCAGGAAAGCGCCGGAAATGCGCCGGAACACCGGCACCAGCGGCTGCGGCGCGACATAAAAACCCAGCCGCAGCGAGGGGAACATCGCCTTGGAGAAGGTGCCGACATAGATCACGCGCTCGGCTTGGTCGGCGCTTTTCAGCGTCGGCAGTGGCCGGCCGTCGTAGCGGAACTCGCCGTCATAGTCGTCCTCGACAATCCAGGCGTCGCGCTCGTTGGCGACGCTCAAGAGATGCGCGCGGCGCTCGAGGCTCATCTCCGCGCCGGTCGGATGCTGGTGCGCCGGCGTGACAAAAGCCAGCCGAAAATCCGGGGCGAGGCGCAGGCCTGCCTCGACCGACAGCCCCTCGGCATCGACCGGCACCGGCGCCATGGCGGCGCCGCAGGCGATGAAGGAGTTGCGCGCGCCGATCGCGCCGGGATTTTCGAACCACACCCGGTCGCCCCGGTTGAGCAGCACCCGGCCGATCAGGTCGAACGCCTGCTGCGCGCCGTTGACGATAAAGATCTGCCCAGCCTCGCAGGCGATGCCGCGGCTGCCGCGCAAATGGCCGGCGATCGCCTGGCGCAGCGACGGCAGGCCGTCGGGATCGGAATAACCCATCACCGTGTCGCGCGCCTCGCTCCAGTGCTTTGCCGACAGCCGCGACCAGACGGCGAGCGGGAAGGCGTCATAGTCGGGCAGGCCGGTGATGAAGGCGCGCGGCTTTGCCGGATGTGTCAACCGCTGGAAAAATTTCGGCGAAGCCTCGGCGATCAGGTCGGCCAGCTTGGTCGTCGCCGGGCGCTCGGCGTCGACCACCAGCCGGGCGTTCGGCCGCCGCGCCTCGGCCGCCTCGGAGACGAACGAACCGGAGCCGGTGCGCGACACCACCAGCCCCTCGGAGACCAGCCGCTCGAACACGGCGATGGCCGTGGTGCGGGAAATCTTCAGTTCGGCGGCGAAGGTGCGGCTCGACGGCAGCCGCTTGCCGGCCGCGAGGTCGCCCGAGACGATCAACTGCTTGACGGCGTTGTAGACCTGCGAGGTCACCGATCTTTGAGAGGCGCGGTCGATCGAGATCGCGAACAGCAACTCGCCCCCCGAACGCTTCACCATGCCTTGCCGTACCCGCGGTCCCGGCGCGAACGATCGGTTCGCGCGAATTTCGAGAATGGACCTTACACGGCCCGCCTGCCGGGACGATAGAGCCTGTGGCACGCGGCAGGCGCGCACCGGCGGGGACAAGATGCGCATAACCAGGATCGAGACCTTTTCGACCCAATCCATCGGCTTCGTGCGCATCACCGCCGAGGACGGCAGCCAGGGCTGGGGCCAGGTCTCGACCTACAATTCCGACATCACCTCCACCGTCCTGCACCGGCAGGTCGCACCTTATGTACTCGGCGCGGAATTCGACGATATCGACAAATTGACCGACAAGGTGATCGCGCGCGAGCACAAGTTTCCGGGCTCCTACATGAAGCGGGCGCTGGGCGGGTTCGATACCGCGATCTGGGACCTTCGCGGCAAACAGGCGGGGCTGCCCGTGGTCAGCCTGCTCGGCGGCACGCCGGGGCGGCTGCGCGCCTACGCCTCCTCAATGAAACGCGACATCACGCCGGCTCAGGAGGCAGAGCGGTTCAGGCGGCTGCGCGACGAATTCGGTTTCGACGCCTTCAAGTTCCGTGTCGCGGCCGAATACGGCCACGACGTCGACGAGTGGCCCGGCCGCACCGAGGAGATCGTTCCTGCCATCCGCAAGGCGCTGGGCGATGGGGTGGCGCTGCTGGTCGACGCCAATTCCGGCTTCTCGCCGAAGCGCGCCATCGAGGTCGGCAGGCTGTTGCAGGATCACGGCGTCGAGCATTTCGAGGAGCCGTGCCTCTATTGGGAACTCGCGCAGACCAAGGAGGTCGCCGACGCGCTGGATATCGCGGTGACCGGCGGCGAGCAGGACTGCGAGATCGCGACCTGGCGGCACATGATCGACATGCGCGCCGTCGACATCGTGCAGCCCGACATCCTCTATCTCGGCGGCATCAGCCGCACCCTGCGCGTCTGCCGCATGGCGCAGGCCGCCGGCCTGCCGGTCACGCCGCATGCCGCGAACTGGGGGCTGGTGACGCTGTTCACCATGCATCTGCTGCGCGCCATCGAGGGCGCCGGCAAATACCTGGAATTCTCCATCGAGGGCCCGGACTATTATCCGTGGCAATACGGATTGTTCCGCAAGTTCCCCTATGAGGTTGTCGACGGCCACGTGACCGTCTCCGGCGAACCCGGCTGGGGCGTCGAGGTCGATCCGGAATGGCTGGCGAGATCCCGCTATCAGGCAAGCGAGTTTTCATGAGTGAAGACAACCTGCTGCGCGACGTACTGCGCTCCGGCGTGCTGGCGGATCTTCCCGACAGGCATTTCATCGACGGTGCTTGGCGGCCCGCTTCGGGTGGCGGCGTGATGGAAAGTTTCGACCCCGGCCGCGCCAGCCCGCATGCCGTTTTCGCGGCGGGCGACGAGGAGGACGTGGCGGCTGCCGTCGCTGCCGCCAAGCGCGCCGGCGAGGGCGCCTGGAAAAAGGCCCTGCCGCGCGAGCGCGGGCGCATCCTGTCGCGCACCGCGGAACTGATCCGCCAAAATAGCGAACGGCTCGCCATCGCCGAGGTGCTGGACAGCGGCAAGACCATTTCGGAAGCACGCGGCGACGTGGCGGGAGCCGCCCGCTGCTTCGATTATTATGCCGGCGCGGCGGACAAGAACGAAGGAAAGAGCTTTCCGCTCGGCGAGGATTATTCGTCCTTCTCGCTCAACGAACCGGTCGGCGTCACCGCCCACATCGTCCCGTGGAACTATCCGCTTTCCACGGCGGCGCGCAGCGTCGCGCCGGCGCTCGCCGCCGGCTGCACGGCGGTGGTGAAGCCCGCCGAGCAGACACCGATGACGGCGCTGATGCTGGCGGAACTGCTGCACATGGCCGGTCTGCCGGCGGGCGTGTGCAACGTGGTGACCGGCACGGGCTCCGCGGCCGGCGCGCCGCTTGCAGCGCATCCGGATATCAGCCACATCACGTTCACCGGCTCCACCGCGACCGGCATGGGCGTCATGCAGGCCGCGGCCCGCAACGTCGCCTCGGTCACGCTGGAACTCGGCGGCAAATCGCCGAATGTAGTGCTCGCCGACGCCGACCTCGACCTGGCGCTGGACAATGTCGTGGGCGCCATCTTCGAGAATGCCGGCCAGATCTGCTCGGCCGGGTCGCGGCTGGTGATCGAGCGTTCGATCCATGCCGAGTTTATCGAGCGCCTGGTCCGGCGTGCCCAAGACCTGCGCATGGGGCACGGCCTGTCGGAAACCGTGAATTTCGGCGCCATTAACTCCGCCGGGCATCTTGCGAAGATATCGTCCTACCTTGATGGAGCGAGGGCGCGCGGGCTCACTGTGGCGACCGGCGGCAACGTCGCGGCCGATCCGGCCACCGGAAAGGGCTGGTTCTTCGAGCCGACGGTGATCGACGATCTCGCGTGGGACGATCCGGTGGTGCAGGAGGAGATTTTCGGTCCCGTGCTGGCGGTGCAGGTGGTCGACGATTTCGACGAGGCGGTGGCGGCCGCCAACTGCACGCGCTACGCGCTGGTCGCGGGCATCTTTACTCGCGACCTATCCCGGGCGCACCGCTTCGCCCGCGCCGTCGACGCCGGCCAGGTCTACGTCAACGAATATTTCGCCGGCGGCATCGAGACACCGTTCGGCGGCAACCGCAAATCCGGGATCGGCCGGGAGAAGGGCCTCGTCGCGGTGCATAGCTATTGCAAGGTGAAGTCGGTCACCGTCAGGATTTGACGCCGGCCGAAGTCACCCTGCGCGCTGCCGCCTCATGTCTCCCGGTTCGATGCCCGCTACCACCACCGGCGCCTTCATGGCGTCGCGCCGGAAAGGCTCGCCGAGTTCCTGGTTGAGGATCACTTCGATGAAGGTCGTGACCTTGTCCTTCATCTGCGCCTCGACGGCCACGCGCAGCGCCTCGGTCAGCGCCTCCATGCTGCGCACCTGAACGCCCTTCAGCCCGCAGGCCTCGGCGATCCTGGCATATTGCACGTCGGGAGAAAGTTCGGTGCCGACAAAATTGTCGTCATACCAGAGCGTGGTGTTGCGTTTCTCGGCGCCCCACTGGAAATTGCGGAAGACCACCATGGTGATCGCCGGCCACGGATCGCGGCCGACCGCCGTCATCTCGTTCATCGAGATGCCGAAGGCGCCGTCGCCGGCGAAGCCTACCACCGGCACGTCAGGGCAGCCGATCTTGGCGCCGACGATCGCCGGAAAGCCGTAGCCGCACGGACCGAACAGGCCGGGCGCCAGGTATTTGCGGCCCTTCTCGAAACTCGGATACGCGTTGCCGATGGCGCAGTTGTTGCCGATGTCGGAAGAGATGATCGCCTCCTTCGGCAGCGCCGCCTGGATGGCGCGCCAGGCCATGCGCGGCGACATCCTGTCCGGCTCCCTGTTGCGGGCGCGCTCGTTCCAGGTGGTGCCTGGGTCGTCGTCCTCGTGGTCCATGGACGAAAGCTGCTGCAGCCAGGCGGAGCGGGTACGGTGGATTTCCGCCTCGCGTTCGGCGCGGTCGGCCTGCCCGGCATGCGGCCCGAGCTGCCCGAGGATCTGTTCCGCCACCTGGCGCGCGTCACCCTGGATGGCGACGGTGACCTTCTTGGTCAGGCCGATGCGGTCGGCATTGATGTCGACTTGGATGATCTTCGCGGTCTTCGGCCAGTAGTCGATGCCGTAGCCCGGCAGCGTCGAGAACGGGTTGAGGCGCGTGCCGAGCGCCAGGACGACGTCCGCCTTGGCGATCAGTTGCATGGCGGCCTTGGAGCCGTTGTAGCCGAGTGGCCCGGCCGCCAGAGGGTGGCTGCCCGGAAAGGCGTCGTTGTGCTGGTAGCCGCAGCAGACCGGGGCCGCCAGTCGCTCGGCCAGACGCCGCGAGGCGTCGACGCCGTTGCCAAGCACCACGCCGGCGCCGTTGAGGATCACCGGGAATTTCGCCTCGGACAGCAGCTTCGCCGCCTCGGCGATCGCCGCCGCGCCGCCGGCGGGGCGCTCCAGCCGCACGACCTGCGGCAGCTCGATATCGACGACTTGCGTCCAGAAATCGCGCGGCACGTTGATCTGCGCCGGCGCCGAGCCGCGCCAGGCCTTTTCGATGACGCGGTTCAGCACCTCGGCGATGCGGGAGGGGTCGCGCACCTCCTCCTGGTAGCAGACCATGTCCTTGAACAGGGCCATCTGCTCGATTTCCTGGAAGCCGCCCTGGCCGATGGTGCGGTTGGCAGCCTGCGGGGTCACCAGGAGCAGCGGCGAATGGTTCCAGTAGGCGGTCTTGACCGGCGTGACGAAATTGGTGATGCCCGGACCGTTCTGGGCGATCGCCATCGCCATCTTGCCGGTGGCGCGGGTAAAACCGTCGGCCATCATGCCGGCATTGCATTCATGCGCGCAGTCCCAGAAAGTGATGCCGGCCTTGGGGAAGAGGTCGGATACCGGCATCATCGCCGAACCGATGATGCCGAAGGCATTGTCGATGCCGTGCATCTGCAGGACCTTGATGAAGGCCTCTTCGGTGGTCATTCTCATGTGGCGTGTCTCCCCTTCGCCTGTCTTTTCGCCGCCCGCAAGCCGTGGCCTGCCGGCGCCCGTTGCTACAGCTATTCATACGGACTTTGAAGCGTCCAGCCACTTTCGGAAATGTGCCAGATGCGCTCGATTGACATTGCGAGTGGTCTGTCATTTTGTTGAGAATGGCAGTGTCTGTAGGGAAGGTCCCTCACCAGACTGTCGAATGGCAAGCTTCGCCGGCTCGCAGGGGAGCGTCACCGCGCCGTTATCCGACGGCGCCATAACAAAAACGCCAAGGGGACTTCGCGTTACCCGGCCGGCCGGCCTTACGAAGCACAACCGGACCTAGAAAACCGAATGGGAGAATTCACGTGATCAAGCTTATCAAACCGCTAAGCCGCCGTACGTTTCTGCAGGCCACGGCCGCGGGCGCCGGCCTTCTGGCCGCGCCGGCCATCATTTCCAGCAAGGCGCTCGCTTCCTCGGGCGAAGTGAACTTCACCGGCTGGGCCGGTTATCCGAAGCTCGCAGAGGTGGTGTTCCCGGCCTTCACCAAGGCAACCGGCATCAAGGTCAACTTCACCGAACTCCCCGACCAGGACGCCATGTTCGCGCAGGCCAAGGTCGCCGTCGAAGCCGGCGGCATCGACGTGATCGAGCCGACGATCGACCGCTGGGGCGGCTGGAACGCCAACGGCCTGCTGCAGTCGCTCGATGAATCCAAGCTGGCGATGGGCAACTATCTGCCCGGCCTCGCCGATGGCGCGGCGGGCGAACGCTCGCGCCTCGACGGCAAGCTCTACTACGTGCCGTCGAACTGGGGCACCGAGGCGCTGGTCGCCAACGACGCCAACGCCAAACTGTCGTCGCCGCCGTCGCTGGGCGACCTGTTCAGCGCCGACAACCAGGTGGTGCTGCGTCCGCACTCGACGCTCGCCGCCATGGGCCGTTATCTCGACGCGCAGGGCAAGCTGCCGCGTCCGTGGATCGACGGCTATTCCGACATGGGCGCCATGGTGCAGCTCTGGGACATCGCGCTGGCCGAGGCGATCAAGGCCAAGGGCAACGTCGTCCAGTGGTGGTCGGGCGAGAACGAGGCCAATGCCGGCTTCACCGCCAACGGCGCGACGCTCGGCCTGTGCTGGGATTCGACCGGCTACAACCTGCGCAAGGACGGCTACAAATACGTCGCTCCGACCGAAGGCGCCTTCGCCTGGCACCAGGGCTTCGTGATGATGAAGAACGCCAAGAACGTCGAGCAGGGTCTCGAGTTCATGAAGTTCGTGTCCACGCCGGAGGGCGCGGCCGGCTGGGCCACGGCCTTCTCGTCGAACCCGGTGGGCAAGGGCGCGGCCGATCTCATGGATCCGGACGTGAAGGCCTATTACAACGGCACCTTCAACGACGAGGCGCTGTCGAAGCTGTGGTGGTGGCCGGAGCAGACCGCCGAGTTCATCTCCAAGCGCGGCGAATACGCGGACAAGTACAGGGCTGCCTGACCGGCGAGCCTGCGGAAGCCGCCGGATTCAGGACGCGATCCGGCGGTTTCATGTTGCACCGCGAAATGGTTCCGCGCTAGCGTGGCCGGCAATGATGACAGCGGGCACAAGCTCGCGGCTACAGAGGGATGCGCGCACGCATGAGCGCGGGTGTTGAGCTCGACGACGTGAGCTGCGACTTCGGCCGTTTTCGCGCCGTCGACCATGTGAATGTTTCCATACGACCGGGCGAGTTCTTCTCGTTCCTCGGCCCGTCGGGCTGCGGCAAGACGACGATCCTGCGCATGATCTCAGGGTTCCAGGAGCCGTCCGAAGGCGCCATCCGCATCGGCGGCAAGGACATGCGCGGCCAGCGCGCCAACCAGCGGCCGACCGCCCTGATCTTCCAGAACCTGGCGCTGTTCCCGCTGATGCCGGTCTGGGAGAACATCGCCTTCGGCCTGGAGGTGCGCGGCGAGGACAAGGTCAGGCGGCGCGCCCGGGCGGAGGAATTGCTGCGGCTGGTCGACCTGCCCGGCGCGGCCGACAAGATGATCGGCCAGCTTTCCGGCGGCCAGAAACAGCGTGTCGCCATCGCCCGCGCGCTTGCCGTAGAACCCTCGGTCATGCTGCTCGACGAGCCGCTGTCGGCGCTCGACCTGAAGCTGCGTCAGCATATGCGCGCCGAGTTGCGCGGCATCCAGAAACGCACGGGCGTCACCTTCATCTACATCACCCACGACCAGGGCGAGGCGCTCGCCATGTCGGACCGCGTCGGGGTCATGAGCCAGGGCCGCCTGCAGCAGGTCGCCGACCCGCGCGAGATCTACAACAATCCGGTGAACGGCTTCGTCGCCGGCTTCGTCGGCGAAATGAACAGGCTGACGGGCGAAGTCGGCCAGGTCGCCAACGGTCATGCCGTCTTCGGGACACCGCACGGCACTTTCCGTGCCCGGCTGGCGCCTGGTGTGAACGGAGCGCCGGTCAAGCTTTATGTCAGGCCGGAGCACATGGTGCTTTCGCAGGATGGCGGCAGCGAGAACTCGGTGCCGGTCACCATCGGCGACATCGCGTTCGAGGGAAATTTCATCACCGTGTCGGCGACGGCGGACACGGGCGCGGATCTGACCGCCGAAGTGCGCAACGACGGCATCGGCAAACTGCCTGACCGCGGCGCCAAGCTGTTCATGCACTTCGACGCCGACCGCGCGATCATCCTGCCCGACGAGTCGAAGGCCTGACGCGATGCAGGACCTGCTCCGGCGCTACGGCGCGACGCTGACCGGGGCCTTCGTCGTGCTGACCGCCTTCTGGCTGCTGGCGCTGGTGATCCTGCCGAACGTCACGCTGTTCGAATCGTCCTTCCGCTACTATCTGCCGGTCGTCGACATCGGCGGGCCGAAGGATGTTTACACGCTCGCCAACTACCAGAAATTCATCAACAATCCGGTCGAGACCTCGTTTCTTGGCATCCCCTTCACGATGCCGATCCACATGATCACCTTCTTCAACACGGTGATCTTTTCGGCGATCGTGACGGTGATCACCTTCGTGCTCAGCTACCCGCTGGCCTACTATCTCGCCAAGATGGTGTCGCCCGCTTCGCTGCCGACGCTCATCCTGCTGCTGTTCATTCCGCTGTGGGTATCGGAAGCGCTGCGCGCCTTCGCCTGGTACATCATCCTCACCTTCAACGGCCCGCTCAATTCCTCGCTGGTGGGCCTGGGGCTGCTCGACAGCCCGATCCGCTGGCAGAACGGCGTGGTGACCGCCTACGATGCGATCGTCATCGGCCTTGTCTACACCTACGTGCTGTTCATGGTGTTCCCGATCTACGGGTCGATCCAGTCGCTGGACCGCAACCAGATCGAGGCGGCTGAGGATCTCGGCGCCAAATGGTGGCAGACCCACTGGCGGGTCGTGCTGCCGCACGCCAAGCCGGGCATCGCCTCGGGCTGCGTGATGGTGTTCATGCTGTCGGCCGGGTCGCTTCTGGTGCCGACCGTGTTGCCGTCGACAAGGTCCAACTGGTTCACCCAGACCATCCAGGTACTGATGCTGGAGAGCCAGGACTGGAATTCCGGCGCCGCCTATTCCTTCCTCTACATCCTGCTTTGCACGGTCGTCGTGACGCTGGTCATGTGGCTGTTCAAGGTCAAGCTCAGCGACATCGCGAAGTAGGGGGCGGGGATGCACAGGAAGCGCAACCTGCTCGGCCACCTCTATATGGGGGCCTTCCTGTTCTACCTGTTCGTGCCGCTCGCCATCATGGGCGGCGCGGCCTTCAATGACAGCCGGCTGCCGTCCGTCTATCCGTGGAAAGGCTGGACCGGACGGTGGTTCGCCGAACTGTTCGCCGACCAGGTGATGTGGACGTCGTTCATCAACACGATCCTGGTCGCGCTGGCCGTCGTCGCGTTGGCCGTGCCGCTCGGCACGGCCGGCGCGATCCTGATCAACTCGATCTCGGGCAAGGTGCGCGGCGCGCTCTACGGGCTGATGGTCGCGCCCATCCTGATGCCGGGAGCGGTGATCGGCATCTCGACGCTGCTGTTCTGGAACCATGCGAACGTTCCACCAGGGCTGCACCTGTCGGTGTTCGGGCAGGTGAGCTACATCGCCGCCTTCGTGATGCTGCTGGTGTTGGCACGGCTGCAAAGTTTCGATCCGGCGCTGGAGGAGGCGGCGCTGGACCTGGGCGCCAGCCACGGCCAGGTGCTGCGCCGCATCCTGCTGCCGCACCTCGCGCCCGCGCTGGGCGCCGGCGCGGCCATCGCGTTTTTCCAGTCGATCGAAAATTTCAACGTGACGCTGTTCACGCGTGGCACGTCGAACACGCTGACGGTCTATGTCTTCTCGAAGGTCCGCAGCGGCATCACGCCGACCATCAACGCCCTGGCGCTGATACTGATCAGCGTGACCATCGTCTGCGCGATCTGGTACGAGATCGCGCGCCGCCGGGCGGAGAGACGGGCGTTGCTGCTCGAACGCACCGCCACGCTCGAAAGCGCCGCGATGCTCGAAAGCGCCGCGTAACCGGCGTTCCGGGCATCGTGCGGATACCGTTGGCGCCGTTCAGCGCGTCGTTGCCCCGGCTCAATAGGTTGCACGACCGCCCGACAGGTCGAAAACGGACGCCGTGGTGAAACTGTTCTCCTTGGAGACCAGCCAGGCGATCATGTTGGCCGCCTCGTCGACCTCGAGGAACCGGGCGCGCGGGATCTTCGACAGCATGTAGTCGATGTGCTCCTGCTTCAATTGATCGAAGATCGGCGTGCGGGCGGCGGCAGGCGTGACGCAGTTCACCGCGATGTCATAGCCGGCCAGTTCCTTGCCGAGTGATTTCGTCAGGCCGATTACCGCGGCCTTGGAGGCCGAATAGGCTGAGGCGTTGGGATTGCCTTCCTTGCCGGCGATCGAGGCGATGTTGACGATGCGGCCGTAGTTGCGCGCCTTCATGGCCGGCACGACCGCGCGGTTCACGAAGAAGGTGCCGTTGAGGTTGATGTCGATGACCCGCCGCCAGGCGTCGATCGGATAGTCGTCCAGCGTGTGGTTCGGGCCGGCGACTCCGGCGGAATTCACCAGGATAGACACCGGTCCCGATTCGCCTTCTGTGTGGGCGTGCGCGGCAACCACGGCATCGGGATCGGTGATGTCGACGACGACCGCCCTGGCGGCGTCGCCGAGTTCGGCGGCCGCGGCGTTCAGTTGCGCTTCGTTGACGTCCCACAGGCTGACCTTGGCGCCCGATGCGACGATGCGCTTGGCGAAGGCGAAGCCAAGCCCTTGCGCCCCGCCGGTCACCACGGCGACCTGGCCTTCGAGATCGATCCTGTTCATCCGTTCCTCATGCTTTCGATGCGTTTTGGTTTTCGATGCCGGCGGCCGGTCATCGTATCGACTGATCTACCGCGTCCAGGCGGCGCTGTATCGTCTCACTGGACGTCTTCCATCCTGCCACTGCGGGCGGAACGGTACATGGCGTCGAGCAGCACGGAAGACCGCATGCCGACCACGCCGTCGGCGGGGTTGATCGCCGCGGCGCCGCGGCAGAGATCGACCAGCAGGGTGATGGGAGCGACGAGTTCGTAGTCGCCGGCTTTGGCATCCAATTCGGCGACATGCGACATGCCGTCGTGGCGGACGACCTCCACGCGCGGGCGTTCGATGTCGAACAGAAGCATGCCCTCGCTGCCGAAGATGCGGATGTCGATCTGGTAGCCGCGCGATTTTGGCACCGTGGCCGAGCCGGAAAGCGCCATGGTGGCGCCGTTGGCGAATTCGATCACCGCGGCGTCGTAGAAGTCGACGCCGGCCGGCGAAAGGCCGGTGCGGGCGAACACCCGGACCGGATCGAGATCGACGATGCGGAACAGCGCGCCGAGGCCGTGCGTGAGCTGGCCCCAGCCATAGCCGCCCGACCGCGCGGGGTCGGCCCAGGTCGAAACCGGCGGCCGGAACAGATGGTCGCGCGTTTCCACCATCGGCTCGCCGCCGAACAGGTCGGCGAGCGCCGAGGCCATCTGCGCGACGACGTGGTGGACTTCGCCGATCCAGCCTTCGGCGACCAGCCGGTGCGCGGTCTCGACGACAGGCCTGAAATTCCAGCCATAAGGCAGGACGATTTCGGCGCCGTTGTTGCGGGCCAGGGCCAGGAGATCGCGGGCATCGGCCGCCGTGGTCGCCATCGGCTTCTCGATCAGCGTGTGAAGTCCCTTCGCCAGCGAAAGGCGCGCATGTTGCGCGTGCAGCGTATGCGGCGAGGCGACGACCACGCCGTGCAGATGTTCCTTCTCCAGCATTTCGGCAGGGTCGAAATGGGGTTTTGCGCCGGGGAAATTGGAAACGACCTTGTCCATGCCCTCGGCATCCGGCCGGACAACCGCGACCGAGCCGACATGCGGATTGGCATATAGCGAAGGGATATGGGCCAACGTCGCCCACCAGCCGGCGCCAATGACGCCGATGTTGACCTTCTCCGACACGGTTCTCCTCCCCTGCCGCTCAACAAACAACCCGCAGTTCGATGGCGAACAGCTTCGCCACCAGCCGCGGCGCCACGACCCGGTGCCCCGGCGCCATCACGCCGTGATGAGTCGGCCCTTCCGCCGCCCAGGTGTTGACGAACCTACGCAATCCGGGCGGGAAACGCACCCGGCAATTCGTATCCCCGAGTTGCATGGATGGTCGGGGCCGCCACCAGCCCGAGAGACATGAGGCCGACGCGCGGCTTTGCCCCCAGCGGCATCTCTGCTTCTTCCTCCCGGGGCCACAGTGCTAGCAGACTGTAACTTGACTGACAAGTTGCGAGGTGACATCGTGGCTATATCCTGACGACCGGGAAGGGGCCGTGCGGGAAGATAGTTGGCGGCAGCGTCCGCCTTGGGAGGATCAGGGATATGAAGAGATTCGCCAGAGCGCTCGCGCTTGGTGTGGCCGTGTGCATGCTGCCCGCGGCATCCGCCTTCGCCGAGGATTTCCACGGCTTCGACCCCGCCAATTTCGACGGCAAGCGGCTCAGCGCCGAGCAGTATGCGGCGATGGTCAAGGACGCCACTGCCGTCACGCCGCCGCGCAACGGCCAGAAATACGTCATCGGCTTCGCCAATCTGCAGCGCGACATCACCTTCGGCGTGGTGGTTGAGAAATCGATCCAGGCAAATGCCGATCTCGCCGGCGTTGAACTGCTGGTCACCGACAACCGGCTCGACGGCCCTACGGCGCTGGCCAACGCCCAGAGCTATGTGCAGCGCGATGCCGACTATGTCATCGAATTCCAGACCGACAGCAATTTCGGCCAGACCATCATGAACGTCTTCAACGAGGACGGGGTGAAGGTCGTGGCGATCGACATACCGATGCCCGGCGCCACCTTCTTCGGGGCCAACAACCCGAAGTCGGGCTACATGTCCGGATCCTATCTTGGCCAGGCCGCCATCGCCAAGTTCGGCAAGGACAAGGCGATGGAAGGCTACTTCGTCGTCGGCGAACTGCCGCAGTCGGGCGCCATCCCCAAGATGCGCACGGAGGGACAGGTCAACGGCTTCCTGTCGGCCCTGCCGGAATTCGACAAGGCGAAGATGCTGCGCATCGACACCAAGAACACCCAGCAGGAATCCTTCGCCCAGATGTCGAACGTGCTCGGCCGCATCCCGGAAGGCGTGCCGATCATGGTGACCGCGATCAACGACCAGTCGGCGATCGGCATGCTGCGCGCCGTCCAGCAGGCCGGGCGTCAGGCGGATGTGGTCGCGGTGGGCAACGGCGCCGACGAGACCAAGGCGCTGGTCGAGGAGCCGGATCTGGTCGCGGCGACCGGTTATTTCCCGGAGACCTATGGCAACTACCTGCTGCCGATCGCGCTGTCCGCGCTGGCCGGCAAGCCGCTGCCGCCGGCCGTGCTGGTCAACCATGTGATGATCAACAAGGCCAATGTCTGCCAGTATTACGCCGACTTCAAATGCACGGACAAAGCCGACTTCGAATACGTGTTCCCGCAGGAAGCGTTCTCGGCCTACCTGACCGAATTGCGCAAGGAGGATTTCCTCAAGGGTTTCGAGGATCTCGTGCCGGCGAACTAAAATACTTACGGATGCGGGGGCCGGAGTCTGAGCCCGTCCTCGCCGCTTCCATTTTCCAGCAGGTAGCCAACAATGGCCGAAACGCGAATTCTCGACATGACCGGCATCGGCAAGTCGTTCGGCGGCGTGCCGGTGCTGAGCAATGTGCATTTTCATGTTGATGCCGGCGAAGTCGTCGCGCTGCTCGGTGCCAACGGCGCCGGCAAGTCGACGCTGATGAAGATCCTGTCCGGCAACTATTCGCGCAATGCCGGCGCGATCGCCATCAACGGGCAGATTTACGAGCTCAGGACGCCCGCCGACGCGCTGGCGCTCGGCATCCGCATGCTGCCGCAGGAGCTTTCGATCTTTCCCGACTTGACGGTTGCCGAGAACATCATGATCGGCGCGTTGCCAAAGTCCGGCATGCATGTCGACTTCCGGACGCTCGAGGAACGGGCCGCCGCATTGCTGAAGCGCATGGGGCTGGACTGGCTGTCGCCGCGCACGCGCATGGGCGATCTTTCCCATCATGTGCAGCGCATCGTCGAGATCGCGCGCGCCATGAACGGCGAGGCCCGCATCCTGATCATGGACGAGCCGACCGCCTCGCTGGCTGCCGACGAGGTTGAGACGCTGTTTTCGATCATCCGCCGGCTGCAGGCGGAGGGAATTTCGGTCATCTACATCTCGCATTATCTCAAGGAGGTGTTCGCCATCGCCGGCCGTATCGTCGTGCTGCGCGACGGCCGCAACGCCGGCGACTTCCGCACAGGTTCGACGAGCGTCGACGAGGTGCTGCAGGCCATCGTCGGCAACCGCGTCGGCGACCTCTATCCTCCTTTCTCCGCCAATGCCGGCGGGAAACAGGATGATGTCACTGTCGAGGGGCTGAGCGTCGCTGGATGGCTGCGCGACATCGATTTCACCATCCGCCGCGGCGCCATCACCGGCGTGCACGGGCTGATCGGTTCGGGCGTGGAGACGATCGGGCGGGCGTTGTTCGGCGGCAGCGAGCTCCGCGCCACCGCGCGGCGCGTAACGATCGGCGGCGCGCCTTATCGGATCACGACGCCGGGCCGGGCGGTGGCCGCCGGACTGGGGCTGGTCGCGGCGGAGCGCAAGCGCGAGGGCATCATCTCCATGCTCAGTCTGCGCGAGAACATGTCGGCCGCCAACATGCCGCTGTTCACGCGCGGTCTTATCGTCGATCGCGGCAAGGAAGAGCGCACGGTGGGCGACTGGATCCGGCGTCTGACGATCCGCGCCCGAGGCCCGGAACAGCAGATCGGCACATTGTCCGGCGGCAACCAGCAGAAGGTCTGCCTGGCGCGCTGGCTGCTCGGCAACCTGAAGGTGCTGATTCTGGAGGAGCCGACGCGCGGTGTGGATGTCGGCGCGCGGCAGGAAATCTATCGCCAGATCCGCCAGCTCGCCGACGAGGGGCTCGGCATACTGCTGATCTCGTCCGACGCCGAGGAGGTCGCGGGACTGTCCGACCGGTCGATCGCGCTGGCGGGCGGACGAATCGCATCTACCTTCGAACAGCCCGTACTGGCCTCCGCCCTGATGAACGCGGCCAGCCACTCGGCCGTCGCGGCCTGAACCCTGGGAGCGACCGATGTCCGAAATCCAGTCGACGCGGCAGGCAACGGCGGTCCAGGAGCTGGGCAGACGGCCGAAGGATCTTCTCGGCCGGCCTTGGGCCGGCGTCGCCATGCTGCTCGTGTTCTACCTGATCCTGATCGGGGTGTTCACGGCGCTGACGCCGTTCTTCCTGACGGTCAAGAACCTGCTGTCGATCGGCTCCAACATGGCTTTCATCGGCCTGATGGCGGCCGCCGGCACGCCGCTGATCATCGCCGGCGGGCTCGACCTTTCGGTGGCGGCGGTGGCCGGCATTTCCGGCGTCATCGTGGCCATGTGCTACGCGGCGGGCATCGACATCTGGCTGGCCTGCCTGATCGCCATCGCCGCCGGCGGCCTGATCGGTGCGGGCAACGGCGCGCTCACCAACGGGCTCAGGCTCAATCCATTCATCGTCACGCTCGGAACCATGTCGATCATCACCGGCCTGTCGCTGGTTCTGACCGGGGGCCTGACCCAGCCGCTGATGATCGAGGGCTTTAACTGGATCGGTTCCGGTCGGATCGGCGGCTCGCGCGGCATTCCGGTGCCGCTGGTCATCATGCTCGTCGCTTTCCTGCTGATCTGGTGGGTGATGGCCTTCACCCCGTTCGGCCGCTACATATATGCCGCCGGTGGCAATCCCGAGGCCTCGCGCATGCTGGGCATCCCGGTCGACCGCACGCAGGTGGTGCTCTACGTGGTTTCCGGCATATCGGGCGCGCTGGCCGGCGTCATCGTTGCGGCGATGCTCGGCGCGGCCGCGCCGGATTCGGTGGGCAGGCATCTGCTTACCGTGATCGCGGCCATCATTCTCGGCGGAACGTCGCTGTTCGGCGGCCGCGGTTCGGTCTGGGGCACGCTGCTCGCCGTGCTGATACTCGGCACGCTCAACAACGGCCTGACCTTGCTCAACGTGTCGAGCTTCTGGCAGGACGTGACCAAGGGCGTCGTGCTGCTGCTGGCCGTCAGCCTCGACCAGTTGCGCGTGCGTTCCCAAGGATGAGGCCTCGATGACGCCCTTAGACCAGCTTCGGCCGATCGAGGTCACGCCCTCCGCCTCCGAGAAGGTGGCGGAGCGCTTGTTGAGCCTCATCGCCTCCGGCAACATCGCGCCGGGCGACAAGCTGCCCAGCGAGAACCAGCTCTCGAAGGCGCTGCATGTGTCGCGGCCGGTGGTGCGCGAAGCGCTGCGCGGCCTGACCATGATGGGTGTGGTGGAAACCAGGCAGGGCGGCGGCTCCTATGTCACCGATCTCAAGCCGAACCGGCTGATGGCGCCGCTCTCCTTCGTGCTCAGCCTGCAGGACTACAGCCTGGACAGCCTGTTCACCGCGCGCACCGTCATCGATGGCGGGCTGGCGGCCGAGGCGGCGCGCAGCGCGACGCCGGCGCAACTGGAACGCTTCGCCGAACTGGTCGAGGTCGCCTATCGCACCGTCGCCGATCCGGTCGCGTTCCGGCTGGCGGATGTGGAGTTCCATGAACTGGTCGGGACCGCCTCTGACAATGCCTTCCTCGACCGGGTGTCGCGGTCGCTCTACAGCCTTGCCATCGACCAGCGCCGCAAGGCCTCGGAAACGCCCGGCGTGCTCGACCAGTCGGCGAAGGACCACGACGCCATCGTCAGGGCCATCGGCGCACGCGATCCTGAAGCGGCCGAGGCAGCGATGGTCGCGCATGTCGAGCATATCCGCAAGACGACGCTCGACGTGCTTGCGGGCGCCGATCCCGTTCCATTCCGCATCCGGTAGGCCGCAATGCTGCTCGAAGGAAAACGTGCAATCGTCACCGGTGGCGACCGCGGCCTTTTCGTCAACCTGCAATAGGGAAATCCCCATGCCCGAGCGCGTCGCATTCCGCATGAAGGTCCATCCGGGCAAGGTGGCCGAATACAAACGCCGCCACGACGAACTCTGGCCGGAAATGATCGAGGCACTGCACAAGGCCGGCGTCTCCGACTATTCGATCTGGCACGATCCGCAGACGGACTACCTGTTCGCGACGCTGGTGCGCTCCGACGACCACCGCATGGCCGACTTGCCGAAGACCGAGGCGAACCAGCGCTGGTGGGCGTTCATGCAGGACGTCATGGACTACAATGACGACGGCACGCCGCATGTGGTCGAACTCGCCCGCGTCTTTCACCTGCCGTAACCCAAGCCAAGCGGAAGCCCGATGCCCAGTTTCATCATCAAGGACGTCCGCGTCTTCCTCGTCGAGAGCGAGGGCGACGGCGGCGACTATTTCCAGAAGGGCAAGGGTCACTGGCTGATCGACACGCTGATCGCCAATCCGATGTCGGGCCATGAGAAATACAAGGCCTCCCGCTCGTCCTGGGGCATCGGCGTGATGGGCTCGATCGTCGTCGAGATCGAGACCGAATCGGGAGCGACCGGTGTCGCGACGGGCTTTGGCGGGCATCCGGCGGCCTGGCTGGTCAAGCATCATTTTTCGCGTTTCCTGATCGGCGAGGACGCGCGCAATATCGCGAAAATCTGGGACCAGATGTTCCGCGCATCGATGCCCTATGGCCGCAAGGGCATGCCGATCGCCACGATTTCCGTGGTCGACCTGGCGCTATGGGACCTGATCGGCAAGCTGCGGGGCGAGCCCGTCTACAACCTGATCGGCGGCAAGTGCCGCGACGAGATCACCTTCTACTGCACCGGGCCCGCGCCGGACGCGGTCAAAAGCCTCGGCTTCTGGGGCGCGAAGGTGCCGCTGCCGCACAGCCATTTCGACGGCGAGGAGGGGCTCGTGCGCAACATCGACTATCTGGCGGCGCAGCGGGACAAGGTGGGGCCGGCCTATCCGCTGATGGTCGACTGCTACATGTCGTTGACGGTGCCTTATGCGATCCGGCTGGCGGACGCGGCCAGGCATCTCGACATCTACTGGTGGGAAGAGGTGCTTCATCCCGACGACGTCGAGGGTTTCAGGCTGCTCAAGCAAGCGCATCCGACGCTGAAATGGACGACCGGCGAGCATGAATACACCCGCTACGGCTTCCGCCGGCTGATCGAGGAGCGGACCATCGACGTCATCCAGCCCGACGTGATGTGGGTCGGCGGGCTGACGGCGCTGCTGCAGATCGCCGCCCATGCGGCGGCCTACGACGTGCCGGTCATTCCGCACGGCTCGGGACCCTATTCCTACCATTTCATCGCCAGTCAGCCGGCGCAGTCGCTCTGCGAATATGTGGCGGCGAGTCCCGACGGCCGTTCGATCATGCCGATCTTCGGCAAGCTGTTCATCGGCGAGGACCTGCCGCGCGACGGCCGACTCACGGTCGGCGACAAGCCCGGATTCGGCATGGAGATCGCCGACCGCGCACTGCTCCAGCCATTCGATTAGGGCCTGTTGATATTCGGGCCAGAGCGGGCTGCAAATGGCGCTTTTCTGCGCTTCCGATGCTCATGTACCTTCACGTACACTCCGCTTCGGTTCTCGAAAATCACCATTTTCGCCTCGCCCTGACCGGAATCTCAACAGACCCTAGGCGGGCAGCGGGGGCGCAGCGATTTTCGCGGCGTGGGTTGCGCCGGGACCGCCATCCCGTCGGTTCCGTTCGCATGTTGTCGCCAATGTGCTTCCCCAAGGTGATTTGCCGACCTCCGCGTGGAAAGGGCTGCGCACCGTTTGATTTTGTTAACAATCCGCGCGGAAAATACGTCGAACGCATGTTCAAACGATAGCGATTCTCCTACGTTGCATCCGTTCGACAACGCCGCTCTGTGGAGTTCGGTCGCGAAAGTTTGCAGGCACTTCGAAAGGCATGCTATCCATCTGCGGTGGTAGGCGGGAACAGCGGCTCCACGGTTTCATTTGGGCGTTTCAGAGTGGCAGTTGAGGACGATCACCCAAGCCGAAAGCCCGCGGAGTCATCCTCCGCAAGCGATGCCCGTCTGGCAAAACTGCTTGAAAACACGTCCGACCTCGTCTCCTTCTACGATCGCGAACTGCGCATGACCGATTGCGCGGCGAGCCTGCAGCAGGCGCGCGGCGGCGCCGTGGCGCTCGGCGCCCGTCCCTGGGACATCTACCCGGCGCTGGCCGAAGGCGAGCCGCGCTGCGCCCTGGAACGCGTTCTGGCGGGCGTCTCCTCGGTGACCGTGGATCTCTACGGTGCCGGGCGCCGGACCAGGAAAGGCGTGGTTTTCCGCACTGCCGAGGGCATCGGCATCATCGAAGCGTCCGAGCAAAGGCCCGTGGCGATCGACGAGGCGGAACATGTGAAGCTTCTGCACCAGGCCACGCACGACGTGCTGACCGGCTTGCAGAACCGGCGCCGTTTCAGCGAGCGGCTGGAGGAGGTGCTGGCTGCCGGGGAGGGCGGGCGCGAGCGCTCGGCGCTGCTGCAGATCGATCTCGATGATTTCAAGTCCGTCAACGACACGCTCGGGCATAGCACGGGCGACACCTTGCTGCAGCTTGCCGCCGAGCGGATCCGAGACGCCCTGCGGGACGGCGGCACGGCCTACCGCTACGCGGGCGATGAGTTCGCGGTCATACAGTACGGCAAGGAGCAGCCCTTCGCGGCCGAGCAATTGGCCCAGGCCCTGGTGGACGCTTTTAAGCCTCCTTTCATCATCAATGGCATCCCGCTGTTTGTGGGTGCAAGCATCGGCGTCGCCTTCGGTCCGCAGCACGGAACCGAGAGCGAAGAGCTGATGAAGGCGGCCGACATAGCGCTCTATGCCGCCAAACGCGAAGGCCGGGGCTGTGCGCGAATCTTCAACCGCTCGATGATGCTGCTTCTGGAGCAGCGCGAGAACCTGCGGCGGAACTTGCGGGTGGCGCTGGAGCGCGAGGAACTTCATCTCGTCTACCAGCCGCTGATCCAGGCCCCGGGATCGATCGTTGGGTTCGAGGCGCTGCTGCGCTGGAACCACCCGGAAATAGGGCCGATCCCCCCGTCCGTTTTCATCCCGATGGCGGAAGCGGACGGGCTGATGGAGGAAATCGGCCGCTGGGTGCTGGAGGAAGCCTGTCGCGAGGCCATGACCTGGCCGCAAGAGTTCAACGTGGCGGTCAACCTGTCGCCGGCCCAGTTCCTCGGCGGCTCGCTGACCGACACCGTTGCCCAGGTGATAGACACGTCCGGCATCCGGGCCGACCGGATCGAATTCGAGATCACCGAGACCGTCCTGCTCGAGCAGACGGTCGACAATCTGGACACGCTGAACACGCTGAACGTGCTGGGCATCCGGATTTCGCTGGACGATTTCGGAACCCACTACTCGTCACTGGCCTATCTGAAGAATTTTCCCTTCGACTCGGTCAAGATCGACCAGTACTTCATCAGGGATCTGTTGTCGGAGAAGAAGAGCCAGACGATCGTCCGGTCCATCATGGGTCTCGCGCACGGCCTCGGCATGAGCGTCACCGCCGAGGGGGTCGAGACAGCGGGGCAGGCCCTGTGGCTGGTCGGCGAGGGTTGCGATTGCCTCCAGGGGAATTTTCTGGGAGAGGCGATGGTGGCGGATTCGATTCCCGATTTCATAGCCCGGTCATCGATGTCGTTGCACGGGATGAACGAGCAGGATCGCTTCTGATCGAAAGGTGCTGTCCGTGGCGGAGGCGGAGGGGCGCATGCGATACATATCTCTTTCCGACGGACATCGTGAATTTGCCCGGCAAGCGCCATGCCGCGCCGTGCCGGAACATGCTGGGGGCGCCGATGAAAGCCGCATATGACTCGATGGCGGACCGCGATTTCCGCACGATGATCCAGGTCGACATGCAGATCGCATCCTTCCAGTCAAACTGGACGCATTGCGACTACATCGCCACCTACCTTGCCCGTGTCATCAGCCACAACCGGCCCGATTCGGTGCTGTTTTCGAACCTGTTCTCGTCCGTGCTCAACGAACTGCTGGAGATCACCTTCCGGACCCGCCACAGGACCGGCGCGCTCGCCTGTGCGGTCTCGCGGCACGTTGACACCGACAGGATCGAGATAAGCTTCGCCTGCGGCGCGGAGGAACGCCGCTTCTTCGAAACCAACGTATCGCGGATTCGCAGCGGCGAGGACCTGCGCGCCCGGTATCTGGACTCGCTGTCGGGGGATGTCGGGCCCAGCCGCGAGATGACGCTGCTCGAACTCGCGGTGAACTATCGCGCGACGCTCTCGTTGCGCGCCAACGAGGACGAGACGCTCACGCTCGTCGTCGACCTGCCGCTCGGGGGGCTGGCGAATTGACGACGCACATCTTCAGCTTGTCGGCGCGCTACAGGGCGACCTTCGACCTGAGCAACCAGGAGTTTTCGATCGCCGGGGCGGTTCGTCCCTACATGGTCGACGAGATCGCGCCGAGCCTCGCCCTCCTGAAGGATTCGATCGATCGGGTGCAGGGCCTGTTTTACGTCAACGTCAGGCGCCTGACGCAGATGAACAACACGGCGTTCCATGCTTTCTCGCGGATCATCATCGATTCCTGTCGGATCCGTTCGGACCTCAGATTCGTGATCATCACCTCCAGCGTGGTCGGCTGGACGACGCGGAAGTTCAGCCGGCTGGCCAGCATCGAGCCGAACATCTCGGTCGAGGAGTACGACAACCAGTTCTATCCGGGGCAGAACTTCCTCGAAGAAGGCGGGTTCATCCCGATCCTGCGCACCCAGACCAAGATGACCTGGCGGCATGAGCGCAACATCCTGCCGCGCCACGGCATGCGGCCGGGCATCGTCATGGCCGACATCTGCTGCGGCATCGGCGACTTCGCGCTCCTCGTGCAGAAGGAATTCAAGCCGGCGCGGATCGTGGCGCTCGACCACTCAAAGTCGAGTCTGGCCTATGCGCGCCAGGTCGCTGCCGATTTCGCGGTCAGCGGCGTCGAATACACCTACGGCGACGCCTCGGAGATGCTGCTGGACGACAATCAGTTCGACTTGGTGACGTGCCGGCACTCGCTGCAGATCTTCAACCGGCCGACCCTGATCCTCAAGGAACTCTTCCGCATCTGCAAGCCGGGAGGCAGGGTCTACATCACCAACGAGAAGAACTCGCACTGCCTTGGCGAACCGCGTGCCGAAAGCATACAATGGACCTACAACGAGGTGGCGAAACTGTTCGCGCATTTCGACATGGACGTCGAGTTCGGGCCGAAAAGCCGGCGCTACCTTGCCGACGCCGGCTTCGACGACATTCGCGTCGAGTCCTTCATGGTTACCAATCTCGACGGCGATCCCCAGGATTTCGCCGACGTCATCGCGGCATGGGAAGAGGTCTATGCGGGAGAGATGGCGGTGCAGCGCGGCGACACGCCGGAATTCATCAGCCGGTTCCGGCAGGGATTCCGCGACCACATCTTCGCCGCCCTGCATCCCAAGGGTTATGCTGGCTGGCCAATCTGGGTGGCCTCGGCAAGGAAGCCGTCATGACCGGCGATAGCGAAGCGAGACCGGCCTTCGGACTGCGCTCGTTCCGGGCGAAGTTCGTGCTGGTCGTCGGCGGCGCGGTGCTGTTCGACCTGCTGATGAGCGGCGGGCTGGCGCTGTGGAACGTGCAGCGGCTGTCCGAGGATGCGACGTCCGAGGTCGGGGCGGGTCTCACCGATGCAAACCAGGAGTACATCCGCTCCTATGCCGATTCCACTGCCTCGCGCGTGGACCTTCTGCTCGACCGTGTGCATGCGGACGTAAGCTCGCTGGCCGGCGTCTTGCAGGCGCAGATCGACGATCCCGACCGGCAGAAGGATGTCGGCGCCGCGCTGGCCAGCCAGGCGGCGAATTCCGTGCAGGTGACGTACAATCCGCAAGGAGGCTGGGCGCAGAACCTTCCCGGCGCGTCGTCCGTCGTCAGCGTCTGGGGTTATCTGCTCGGTCCGGATCACAAGCCGCTGCCTGCCGTTCAGGAGGACATCGACAACAGCGCCGTGCTCGATCTGGTCGCGCCGAGCCTGCTGACCACCGGCTCCTCCAAGCTGCAGATGTATTACATTGGCCCGAAGGAGCATCCGATCTTCAGGACCGCGCCCTACACCGACCAGGCCCAGACCTTCGACCGCCTCTATCCTGGCCACAACAGTTCGGAGTTCTGGGAGTTCTTCTTCCCTGGCGTCTACGGCTCGTGGGAACAATGGGCCGCCAATCCGTCGTCTCGCGTCGTCAAGGACGACGTCATCACCCAGACGGCGCCCTACACCGACGCCATCACCGGCAAACTGATCGTCAGTTTTTTCCACCCATTGTGGACCGCCGACCGCAAGGGTGTGGCCGGCGCGGCCGGCGCGGACATCACGCTCGACCAACTCGCGGAGGTGGTCGAGAGCGTCAGGATCGCCGAGAGCGGCTTCGGCTTCCTGACGATGTCGAACGGCAACGTCGTCGCCATCAATCCCAAAGGCGAGGCGACCATCGGCCTGGTGTCGTCGAGCGACAGTGCGGGCGAGGGTGTCACGGGCCTCGAGCGCTCGCTCGCCAAGAGCACCCAGCCAGCGATCGCCTCGCTCGCGCTCGACCAGGACAATGACGGGGTCGTCCAGCATATCCTGCTGCGCGAGGGCGACGAGGACGTCCCCTATATTGTCGTGCTGAAGAAACTGAAGCCAACCAACCTGTGGACGTCGGGGCCGGTCGAGGCGCAGGCGATGTCGCTCGGCATCGTCGTGCCCGAACGCGAGATCTATGCATCACTGTTCGCCGCGCAGGAGAGTATCTCCAAGGCGACCGACCGCATCCTGCTCTACCAGCTCATCGCTATCGTCGTGTCGCTGCTGATCGTGTTCGCGGCGGTGTTCGGGCTGTCGAAGCGCATCACGGCGGGGCTGAGCGCGCTGGCCGGCGCGGCGCGCCGGCTCCAGAACAAGGACTACTCCGTGCGCGTCAACATCCCGACCCGGGACGAGGTCGGCGAGGTCGGCGTGGCCTTCAACCGCATGGCCGAGGAAATCAGCTACCATACCGAGAACCTCGAACGGCTGGTGGATGCGCGTACGCGCGACCTCGAAAGTGCCAACAAGGAAATCTCGACGCTGAATGACAAGTTGCGCGACGAGAACGTCCGCCTTGGCGCCGAACTGGAGGTCGCGAAGCATATCCAGATGATGGTGCTGCCGAAGGGAAGCGAGCTGGAGGCCGTGCCGGGGATGGAAATCGCCGCTTACATGCGCCCCGCCGACGAGGTCGGAGGCGACTACTACGATGTGCTGCAGGACGGCCGCAAGCTGAAGATCGGGATTGGCGACGTGACCGGCCATGGGCTGGAAAGCGGTGTGCTGATGCTGATGGTGCAGTCTGTGGCGCGTGCCTTGCAGGAGACGGGCGAGGCCAATCCGCTGCAATTCCTCGATCGCCTGAACCGCGCCATCTTCAAGAACCTGGAACGCACCAATTCCGACAAGCACCTGTCGCTGGCCTTCCTCGACTATGAGGATGAGCGGTTGGTACTGTCCGGTCAGCACGAGGAGGTGCTGGTGGTGCGCGCCGACGGGGACGTCGAGCGGATCGACACGATGGACCTTGGGCTGCCGATCGGGCTGGAGCAGGACATTTCTCCCTTCGTGGCAACACGCAACATCCCCTTCGTCAGCGGCGACGTGGTGGTTCTGCACACCGACGGCGTGACCGAGGCGGAAGGTGCGCGCGGCGAGCTTTTCGGACTGGAACGACTTTCCAAGAGCGCGGTGCGGCGCCACGGCGCAAGCGCCGAGGAGATCAAGGATGGTATCGTCGAGGATCTCATGGCGCATATCGGGACGCGCAAGATCCACGACGACATCACGCTGGTTGTGATGAGGCACAGGTAACGATGACCACTTTGTTCGGCCCCGCCGATATCGCGATCGGCATGAACGACAGCATCAGCAGGGTGCGGCTGTTCGATGGTCCGCTCGACCTGAAATGGCACCACTGCGCGACTACGTCGGACTTCATCGCGGACATCTTCGCGTTGCCGTTCCAGACGTCTCGCAACGACTACAAAGAGATTCGTCACAACATCGGCTATCTCGTAAACGAGCTGATCGAGAACGCGGTCAAGTTCCGCCAACCGGGCGAGATCATGATCGAGGCATCCATGGACCAGCAGAATTTCAAGGTGAAGGTATCGAACGTCGTCAACGACCAGACGGCAACCGCTTTCCAGGCACTGCTGTCCGAGATCACCATTGGCGACCCCGGCGATCTCCTGATCAGCCGGATCGAAGCCAACGCCGCCGATCCGGACGCGTCCGGGTCGGGCCTTGGGCTGCTCACCCTGATGAGCGACTACGGCGTACGCCTTGCGTGGATCTTCAGCCCGGTGGACGTCGGGGACCAGGTGCATGTAGAGACATTCGCCACGATCCCGATATCGCAGTCGCATTAGCAGGAGGCTGAACCCGAACATGGAAATCAAGACCGATGACTATCGTGTCTGGACAGAGGCCAGCGATATCCATTTCGAGGGCGCCATGCGGCTTTCGGGTTCGGACGCCTACGCGCCGATCATGACGCTGATGACCGGCATCCTGGCGGCGAAGCCGCCTGCCATCACGCTCGACCTGACTGACCTGGAGTTCCTGAACTCCTCCGGCATCAATCTTCTGGCAAAATTCACCATCGAAGTCCGAAAGCAGCCCGAGGTGCAACTGGTCGTGAAGGGAAGCGCCGAACTGCCCTGGCAGAACAAGTCCCTGCCGAACCTGAAGAAGCTGCATCCGGCGGTGTCGCTGCAGATCGATTGACGCCGGCGTCTTTCCCGGCGCGGACAGGATAAGCCGCGCGGTCAGGCTCCTCCCGGCACGAATATGTAGCCCACGCCCCGCACCGTCCTGATCGATTGCGGCTCGTCAGGAGACAACTCGATCTTCTTGCGCAGGCGCGCAATCCTGGTGTCGATGGAACGGTCGAACGGATCCAGTTCGCCATCGCCGGCCAGGCCAAGCAGTTGGTCGCGCGACAGGACGCGGTTCGGGTTGCGTGCGAAGGCCTGCAGCAGCTCGAATTCCATCGCGGTGACGGCGATCTCCTTGCCGTCGGCCGAATAGAGCTTCGCCTTACGCACATCGAAGATGCAACGTCCGAAACGCATCTCCGTATTGGCCGTGGCCGTCGGCTCGTTGGCCGATGCGCGCCTCAGCACACTGCGCACGCGGGCGAGAAGCTCACGAAGGTCGAAGGGCTTGGTCACGTAGTCGTCGGCCCCGATCTCCAAACCGTTCACGCGATCCGCGGTTGTCCGGCTAGCGGTCAGCATGACGATGCCGACAGGTCCCCGGCTCCGCAGATATTTGGCGATGGCGAGACCGTCTTCGTTGGGCATGTTGATATCGAGGAGGACGACGTCGGCGGGCTTTTCCGCCAGAAGAGCGCGCAGCGACGCACCGCCGTCGACGGCGGAGACCGCGTATCCGTGGCGCGAGAGATACTCCTGCACCATGTCGCGGATGTCAGCCTCATCGTCGACGACTACGACATGGGCAGGGCCGGGCATCAGGGTCCTCTCCGGATGATCGATGAACGGTCGCCAGGCGCGCCGTCCCGGTTTTGCCCGGACGGGACAAAGAGATATCGCGGCAGGCAATCGTCCGGCAAGAGGGTGCGTGGCGTCGCCGCGCGGAATGACCGGCGATCCTCCTTTCATCCCGCCTGACGGGACTGTTCCGCCAGGGCGGCGATCGCCTCGCGGATCGCCTCGCGCGTGAAGGGCTTCTCGACGACCGGCCTGCGCGCCCGTTCGAGGAAGCGCGCCGCCGAGCTGCCGAGGGTGTCGCCGGTGACGAAGACAAAGCGGCTCGCTACTTCGGGAGTTTTCTCCCGCGCCCAGTCGAAGAGGGCGGGACCGTCGGTGTTCGGCATCCTCAGGTCGCAGAAGACCGCGTCGAAAGCGGTTTCGGTCATGGCCCGCTTGGCGCTGGCGCCGTCCTCCACGGTGGTGACGGCAAATCCCTCGATCTCGAGGAACACGGCGACCATTTCGGCGACATCCGGTTCGTCGTCGACGACCAGCGCGGTGCGGCCGACGCCGCCCTTCGGGAATTGCGCCTGGCTTCCCTCCGGCTCGGTTCCAGTGCAGATCTCGACGGGCAAGCGCAAGCGGAAATGCGCGCCGTCCGCGCTGTCGAGCAATTCCAACTGCCCATTGTGGGCATGCACCACGCCCAGTGAAAAAGCCAGGCCGATGCCGGTGCCCACGCCCAGTGGCTTGGTGGTGAAGAACGGATCGAAGATGCGGCTGCGGATCTCCTGCGGCACGCCGGGCCCGTTGTCGGAGATCGATATCTCGACGCCGTTGCCGACACGCGCCGTTTCGATGACGATACGCCGCGGCTCCGGTATTTCCTGCAGCGCCTGCTGGGCGTTGACGATCAGGTTGTAGAGAACCTGATGCATCTGGTCGGGATCGACTTCGAGGGAGGGCAGGCCTTCGGCGAGCCGACTGGTGACCTCGACGCCGGCGGTTCGCAAGCCGTAGCTGGCGATATCCAGCGCGGCGCGGATCAGGTCGTTTACGTTGATGCTGCGGCGTTCGGGGTGGCGCTCGCGCGCCATGGCGAGGAAGGTCTGGACGATGCGGGCGCAGCGGTCGGCGGCGCGCCTGATCTTGCCGGCGCGGTCCGCATGCGCCGTGCCGGTCAGTTCCTCCTCGAGCATGAGCGCCTGGCCGACCACCACCGCCAGCGGGTTGTTGAGCTCGTGCGAGACGCCGGCGAGCAGCGAACCCAGCGCGTTGAGCCGTTCGCTCTGGGCAAGCGCCTCGCGCGAGCGTGCGAGTTCGGCCTCGGCCGCCCTCGTTGCCGTCAGGTCGAGGATGCTGCCGACGATCACCGGCTGTCCGTCCATCTCGATATGGCGCCAGCTCAGCGAGGCCGGGAAAACCGATCCGTCGAGGCGCCGGAACTGCGCCTCGATTCCGTCGGCGCGGGGCAATTCGCGCGACATGGCGTTGATACGCCGGTACTCGTCGCGGCCGGCGAACCAGCGGTGCTGCAGGAAACGTTCCTCGTCGTCGGGACCGACGCCCATCATGTCGCGGAAGGCTGGATTGGCGATGATCAGTTGGTTGTGCGGATCGATGAAGACGACCGGCACCGGGTGATGATGGGTCACTTCGCGAAAGCGGCGCTCGCTGTCGGCCAGCCGCTCGGCCGCGCGCTTCTGCTCGGTGATGTCGATGTCGAAGCCGCCGATGCGCGCCTGCTGCTGGTCTGCCCACTGGACCGGGAAACGAACCACCAGGCTCCATGCGTAGTCGACCGCATTGCTGAGAAACTCCTCGACCGCGACGGGCTGGCCGGTCGACAGCACCCGCCGGTCGTTCTCCGCGATCATCCCGGCTTCCTCCTCACCGAAGATGTCGGCGGCCGACAGTCCGATCGCCTCCTCGGCCGGACGGCCGAAGACCTTTGTCATCTCCGGATTGGCCATCACGTAGCGGCCGTCCGTGTCCTTCAGGTACATGCCGATCGGGGCATGCTTCATGAAGGCAGCGAACCGCGCCTGGGTGGCGCGCAGGGCGGCGTCGGCGGCATAACGCTCCGAAAGGTCGCGCAGGCTGGCGGTGAAGAAACGCCGGCTGCCGTTCCATGCCTCGGTGATGGCAAGCTCGACCGGGAATTCCGACCCGTCGGCGCGCATCGCGGTCTGTTCGATGCGGCGGCCGAGCAGACCTGGCGCGCCCCCGGCGAGATAGGCTGCGTGGCCGGTCGAATTCGCGTTGCGCAGACGCGGCGAAATGATGAGTTCGGAAATCTCCCTGCCCATGGCCTGCGCCCGCGAATAACCGAAGGTCGCTTCGGCTGCCGGGTTGAACTCCACGACGTGGCCGTTTTCGTCGATGACGATGATGCAGTCGAGAGAAGAACGGATCACCGAGGCGAGGATCGCGTCGGCGGAATCGGCGGTGGAGTCGAATTGCTGCAAAACCGGGCTCCTCCCTCCGCTGCGCTCGAAGCCGGGATGTCTTCGAAGCTCCGTGCCGTCACGAGTCGACGCCTAACTGGCACAAATGTGCCCGCCTCGCAAAATTCCCGTGAGGCGATCGTCGTTGGCAGTCTACCCCGGACGGGTTTCAGCCAAAAGGGTGCCGCACCTTGCCCGCAGCGACCGCTTGCGATAACTGGAGTATGATACTCATGTAAAAAGAGGTGGTCATGCTCACCGCGACCGCGCGCTGCCAAACCCCGCACGCCGACAAGTACATCCAGCAGCTCTGCAAACATTTCGGCCACAAGATCGAGGCCAGCTATGCCGACGGGCACGGCGAATGCCGTTTTTCCTGCGGCACGGCAAAAATGGACGCCGACACCGAAAACCTCGACATCGAGGTGGAGGCGGCCGATGCGGAGGGGCTGAAGGACACCAAGCACGTCATCGAATCGCACCTCATCCGCTTCGCCTTCCGCGAGAACCTCCAGCCGCTCGCCTGGCAGGGCTGATGCCGATGCGGTCGTTCGGATGGCTGCCCGCCGGCTGGGCGCGGGCCGGGCTCGTCCTGGCGGCGATGGCGCTGATGACCGCCGGCGCAATGGCTGCCGAGATCGACACTGCACGGGGCAAGGTGACTGTCGACACGCCGCCGCGAAGGCTCGCGGTGTTCGACATCGCCGCCATCGATACGCTGGACAGTCTTGGCGTGAAGATCGCTGGCGTCCCGGAAAAACTCTACGTGCCGGAACTCGACCGGCTGAAGGAGGGCGCGGAGGCCGTCGGCACGATTTTCGACCCCGATCTCGAGGCGTTGAGCGCCCTGGCGCCGGATCTCATCATCGTCGGCGGGCGCTCTTCGCCGCAACTGGAAGCCGCCGCTAGAGTCGCGCCGACTATCGACATGACCATTCAGGGCGACGATCTCATCGCCGAGGCGAAGGCGCGGCTCGCCGCCTATGGCGCGCTGGCGGGCAAGGAGACCGAAGCGGCAAGACTGGCGGACGAGCTGGACGCCGCGGTAGCCAGGACCCGCGCGGCGGCCGAGGGAAAAGGCAAGGCGCTGATCCTGATGACCAGCGGTCCGAAAGTGACCGCCTATGGCGAAGACTCCCGCTTCGGCTGGGTGCACGAGGCGCTCGACATCCCTCCGGCGGTGACGGACGTCGAGGCTGCGACGCATGGCGAGGCGGTGTCCTTCGAATTCATCCGCGACGCCAATCCCGACTGGCTGATCGTCGTCGACCGCGCGGCGGCGATCGGTTCGGGCGAGGCCAACGCCAAGGCGACGCTCGACAACGAACTGGTCGCCGAAACCACGGCGTGGAAGAACGGAGATGTGGTCTACCTGCCGGCCGCCGACTTCTACATCGCGGCAGGCGGCATCGGCGCGACGACGCGTGTGCTGGAGACGCTTCGAGCCGCCTTTTCGAAGCCGCAATGACGGTTGTTTCCGTTGGTCGTCCGGATGGTGTGCTGAGGGCTGCCGGGCTCGCCGGCCTGCTCGCACTGACCTTGGCCAGCCTGTTCGTCGGCGTCGGCGCGCTTTCACCCAAAACCCTGTTCTCGGACCCCGAGGCGCTGCGGCTGATGATGGTCAGCCGGCTGCCGCGCACGTTGGCCGCTCTGCTCGCCGGCAGCGCGCTGGCTATTGCCGGGCTGGTGATGCAGACGCTGGCGCGCAACCGCTTCGTCGAGCCCGCTACGGCGGGCACGGCGCAGTCGGCGGCGCTCGGCATCCTGCTCGTCACCGTGCTGTGGCCGGAAGCGCCGCTCGGTTGGAAGGCTGCCGTCGCGTCCCTGGCAGCGTTGGCCGGCACGTCGGTCTTCCTGGCGCTGGTCCACAAACTGCCGCCGACGCAGCCGTTTCTGGTGCCGCTGTTCGGCATCGTCTATGGCAGCGTGGTCGGCGCCGCTGCCACCTTCGCGGCCTGGCGGCTCGATCTGCTGCAATATCTGGAAATCTGGACCACCGGCGAATTCTCCGGGATCCTGCGCGGCCGCTACGAGCTTTTGTGGATCGCCGGCGCGCTGGTGGCGCTTGCCTGGTGGACCGCCGACCGCCTGACGATCCTGTCGCTCGGCCGCGACGTCGGCGTCGGGCTCGGTCTGAACTACGCGGCGGTGCTGCGGCTGGGGCTGGTCATCGTCTCGGCCGTCACCGCGCTGACGGTTGTCGTGGTCGGCATCATACCCTTCGTCGGGCTGGTCGCCCCGAACCTGATCTCGCGTTTTGCCGGCGAGAACCTGCGTCACACCTTGCCGTGGGTGGCGGGTACAGGCGCCGCGCTGGTGCTTTCCTGCGACATCATCGGACGGCTGATCCGCTTTCCCTACGAGATTCCAGTGGGAACGGTGCTCGGCGTCGTCGGTGCGGCGCTGTTCCTCGCCCTGTTGTTTGTCCGGCGCGCCGATGGCTGAGGCCGTGACGTTTCCGGAAGCCGGGCGAGCGAACCGTGGGCTGGCGCTGACGGGTGCCGCGGCGCTGCTCGCCTGCGCCGCCTACATGACGGTCGGCTTGCGTGGCGACCTCGCGCTGGTGCTGGAATTGCGGGTGACGCGGTTGACGGCGATGGTCGTCGTCGGCGTGGCGGTGGCGGTGTCGACCGTAGTGTTCCAGACCGTCTGCGCCAACCGCATCGTCACCCCTTCGATCATGGGCCTCGATGCGCTCTACGTGTTCTGCCAGACGGCTCTGGTCTTTTTGCTGAGCGGCTTTGGTTTCGCCGGCATAGACCCGCGCCTGCAATTTTTCGGCAATTTTTTTGTCATGACCGGTCTCGCGCTTGCGCTGTTCCTGCCGATGCTCGGCCGGCGCCTCGATCTCGGCCTGCTGCTGCTGACCGGCGTCGTGCTCGGCGTGCTGTTCCGCTCGCTGTCGGTGCTATTGGCGCGGCTGATCGATCCCAACGCCTTCGCCGTGCTGCAAGGCGCGGTATTCGCCAGCTTCAGCCGGACCCGGCCGGATCTGCTGCTGGTGGCCGGGCTGATCGCGGCAGCGGGCACGGTGGTAGTCTGGCGGATGCGGCATGTTCTCGACGTGATCGCGCTCGGCCAGGACGCGGCGACCGGGCTTGGCGTCGCCTGGCGGCGGACGGCGGCGTGGCTGCTGGTGCTGGTCGCAGCGCTTGTGGCGGCGGCGACGGCGCTGGTCGGGCCGATGGCGTTTCTCGGCCTGCTGGTCGCCTCGTTGGCCGATCGCATCGCCGGCACCGGCAGGCATGCCGTGCTGTTGCCGACCGCCGCGTTGGTGGGGGTGGTCGTGTTGGTCGGCGGCCAGACGCTGCTGCAGCACGGGCTGGGCGGCGAGGGCACGCTCGGCATCGTCGTCGAATTCGTCGGCGGCGTCGTCTTTCTCTCGATGCTTTTTGCAGGGGCGCGGCGGTGATCGACATATCCGACGTGTCGCTGACGCTCGGCGGCAGCCTGATCCTGGACCATGTCGGGCTGACGCTGCCGAAAGGCGGGGTGACCGCGCTGGTCGGCCCCAACGGCGCCGGCAAATCCAGCCTGCTGTCGCTGATCGCCCGGCTGCGGCCGCTGCAGACGGGCCGCATCACGGTGGACGGGCTGCCGGTCGACACGACGCCGACGCGCCAACTGGCGAAGGTGATGGCGATCCTGCGCCAGGATCCCGGCGTGGCCAGCCGGCTGCGTGTCGCCGAGTTGGTGGGGTTCGGCCGCTTCCCGCACAATGGCGGACGGCTGACGGCGGAGGATCGCCGGATCGTCGCGGAAACGCTGGAACAATTCGACCTGACCGGATTGGCCTCGCGCTTCATCGACACGCTGTCGGGCGGACAGCGGCAGCGGGCGCTGGTGGCGATGACCTTCTGCCAGGGCACGGACTACATCCTGCTCGACGAGCCGCTGAACAATCTCGACATGTTCCATGCGCGCGAACTGATGCGGACGCTGCGGGTCATGGCCGACGGGCACGGCAAGACGGTGCTAGTGGTGCTGCACGACATCAACCATGCCGCCGCTTATGCCGACCGCATCGTGGCGATGAAAGACGGCCGAATCGCCGCATCGGGCGAGACCGCGGCGATCATAAGGCCGGACATTCTGGAAGCGGTGTTCGGCTTCCCGATGCGGGTCGAAACCCTAGCCGGAAGGCTCACGGTGCTGCACCACGCGTGAGCGCGCCCATGAACCGCTTCGCCAAAGAGCGTAGCAGTTCCAATGGCTTGCATAAACTGGATTTTTCTTATCAAGTTTATTGCCGCAGCGCAACCGATGCGTTATGGCAGATGTAGTCGTGTGTTTGACACCGGCCCGTGGGCACTGTCATCAAGGGGAAAATCAGGCGATGTCATCCGATCTTTTGCGCGTGCTGACGGTCAGCACCGCGATGTCCATTTTTGTCTGCCCGGCGGCCTTTGCGCAGTCGGCTCCCGCGCAAGATGCCGAGGCCGGGGCGGCAGCAACCGAGGAGAAGAAGGAGGATGGCGAAACCAGCGCCGACGGCACGACGCAGCTCGATCCCATCGTTCTCGACGTCGGTGCGGGCGCGCCCGCCTCGGCCGGCACCAACCTGATCACCATCGGTCCCGAGGAGATCGCCCGCAAGGCCCCGAGGGACCTGCGCGAGCTGTTTTCGGGCGAGCCGCAGATCGCGGTCGGCGGAGCCATTCCCAGCACGCAGAAGATCTATGTCAACGGCGTCGACGAGAACAATCTGGCGGTGACGGTCGACGGCTCGCGGCAGAACAACAAGGTGTTCCACCACAACGGCACCTATCTGGTCGACCCGGCGCTGCTGAAGGCGGTGTCGGTGCAGGCGGGCGTCGCGCCGGCCGATGCCGGTCCCGGCGCGCTTGCCGGCTCGCTCGGCTTCGAGACCAAGGACGCCGTCGACCTGCTGGAGCCCGGCCGCAATTTCGGAGGCTTCGTCACCGGCATCTGGGACACCAACAGCGAGACCTACACGACCGGCCTCGCCGCCTTCGGCCAGAAGGACGGCTTCGAGTTCCTCGGCTACATCAACTATAGCAATGGTGGCAATTTCACCTCTGGCGATGGCGAGGAGATGCTGGGCACAGGCACGAACCTGCTTAGCGGCCTGGGCAAGATCGCGTACGAAAGCCTCGAAGGTCATCGTTTCGAACTCAGCCACGAGCGGGTGCGCGACGACGACCTGCGGCCCTATCGCGCCAATGTCTACATCAATCTCGGTAACGAGCCGAAGACCCGCAACTATGACCTGAACCGGCAGAACACGGTCTTCACCTACACCGATACCTCGCCGGAGGGCTGGTGGGACCCCAAGATCGTCCTGGCCTACAGCAAGACCGATCTCGAAACGGAAGTGTACAGCCGCCGGGGGCCGGAAATCTCCGGACCGGCACAAGGCGACACGAGCAGCTTCAACGGCAAGGTCGAGAACCGGTTCACGTTCGATATGGGGAACGTGATAGCGGGCTTCGACTTCTTCAACGACAAGGCGAAGCTGGAGTCGCGCTTTCCCGGCTTCTTCGAGTTTGCCGATGAGCGCGCTACCAATGTCGGCCTCTATGCCCAGGCTCGACTGGAGCCGTCGGATCGCGCACGCATTTCGTTTGGCGGCCGCGCCGACCACCAGTGGTTTACTGGTGTCGACGATTCCGACTGGACTAATGCCGGCCTGAGCGGCAACATTTCCGGCGAATACGATATTGTGCCCGAGTTCCTGATGGTGAAGGCCGCGACCTCGCATGTGTGGGGCGGCGTTCCTCTGGCGGAGAACTTTATCCAGAACCCGCTCTGGACCTACGGCGACGACGGTCCGGAGCCGGTAACGTCGAACAACTACACGGCCGGTCTGGAGGCGCGCTACAACGGCTTCACGTTTGAGGCGAACGTGTTTCGCACCGATATCAACGGTGCGCGCCTGCCGTCCTACGGCCCGGCTCCTTATGTTCCCGGTCTCACATCCCTCCGCACGCGGGACGTTGCCTCCAAGGGCTGGGAGATCGGTGGGCGCTACGACTGGGATGCGGCCTTCGTCAGCGTGAAATATGCAGACGTCAGCGCGGATGTCCGGTCCGCCGAAGGCGATGGATACGCCGACTCCGAAGTCGGACGCTATCTGACGACCCCTCTAGGCCAGATCATCATGATCGGCGCCGGCTACACGTTCGAAGATTGGGGCGTCAGGGTCGGCGGCGACATCGAGATCGCGCTCAAGAACGAGGATGTTTCGTTCCGCCATCCAAGCGATAGCGGGAGCCCGAAGGTAGACTATCTTCCTGGCTACGAGGTGGTGAACGCCTATCTGGAATGGACGCCGCCTTCCAGGCCGGATTTCACGCTGCGGCTCGACGCCCTCAACATATTCGACGAGAATTATACGGATCGCGCCGCCTACGGCCAGGATTTCGAGGGCGTTGATCCGCATTACGATCCGGGCCGCTCGTTCCGTATGACAGCGACGGCGCGGTTCTGAGGCATCGAAACATAAAAGAAAGCCGGCGCGGATGGTGGTCCGCGCCGGCTTTCTTCGCGTTCGTGGACTCGAGCCGTCGGCCTCAAGCCGCGCCGGCGCGGACCGGTGCCTCGCGGTCGGCTCTCAGCAGGCGCAAATTGCGCGCGTCGTTGGCCAGCACGTTGAAACAGTCGCCGCCGAACCATTCCAGCGAGGCGTCGACATCGTCGCGCTCGAACAACTCGTCGAGGAACTTTAGATAGTTCAGCGCACCGTCGAACAGCGGCGTCATGCCGATGCGCTTTCCCGCCGCGGCATAGACGTTGGATGGCTCGAACACGCCGAGATCGGCGCGCGAGCGCACGTTCTTCAGGTGATAGTGCCGGATATGCGGCAGCAGGGCGCGGTGCGCGTCAAGCGGATCGTCGCCGCCTTCCCACACATGCAGCGTGTCGAAATTGACCGCCAGCGCCGCGTGGTCGACCTCCTCGATCAGGCGCTGCGTCGAGGCCAGCGTGTCGGCCAGGGTGCCGGGATGCGTCTCGACCAGGATCTTGCAGCCCTTGTCCTCGGCGATGCGGCAGGCGTCCTTCAGCCGCGCCGACAGGCGCCAGCGCGCCTCGGGCGAGGTGTCGCGGCTGCCGGCCTTTCCCGCGAAGGTGCGCACTTTTTTCGCACCCCAGCGGTTGGCGAGGCGGCAGAGGTCGGCCGTGGCGTGGCGCAGCGTGGCCAGATCGTCGTCGAGCGGCAGGTAGTCGCTGAGCATCGGCACCGACAGGCCGAAGCCGGCCATCCAGGCGGCGTCGCGGTCGGTGAGATGCTGCATGTTGCGGGCATGCGCGGCCCACAGCTCGATGCCCTGGAAACCATTGGCCGCCGCCCAGCGGGCAATATCCTCCAGCGACAACAGGTGGTGGCGGAAGGTGATGGTGCAGAGCGACAGCCTCATGCCACGGCCTCCTCGATGTCGTGGCACGGCGCATGCAGCAGCCCGCGCGAATCGCACCAGACGCGGTAGGTCTGCGCCAGCCGGCGCTTCAGGTCGCGCTCCAAGGCGTCCAGCGCATCGAGTTTATCGAAGACCGGCTGGGTGAGCGCCTCGTCGCCGGTCTGGCCGAGTTTCATCACAGCATAGTGCAGCGCCTTGAACTCCTGGATCAGAGCCTCGATGTCGTCGCAGATCACGTCGAACTCGGCGTTCGACAATTGCAGCGAACGCCAGAAGAACGCGAAACCGTGCTCCAGCGCGTATTTGCGGATGGAGATGACCGGCAGTTCGCGCAGCGCCGCCGGCAGGTCGGCGAGCGTCACGCCGCTGCGGCCCTCGACATGCGCGCGCACGGTGTCGCGCGCGGCACTGGTCAAAAGGTTCTCGTCCTGATGGAAGCAGGCGAGGAAATAGTCGCGCAGGGCGATCGGCGAGGGGGCATGGACCTCTGCTGCGTCGAAGATGAAGCCGCCGCCCACCGTCGGCTGCATGATGGCGTTGACAACCTTTGCCTTTTCGATCCGGCCTTCCCAGCGGAAGTCCGGGTCGAGCACCATCCAGACGTCGGGGTCTTCCGTTTCTTCCAGCATCAGATAATGCGGGAACGGGTTCTGGTTGAACTTGTTCTCGCGCTCCGGCAAGTGGAAGAGGTCGAGCATGACCATCAGGAACTCGCTCGGCTTCTTGCCGCGCAGCAGTTCCAGCATGGTCGAAAGGTTGTCCTCCTTGCTGGCGTCGGGCCGGTACCACTGGCGGACCTTTGGACCGTAGAGCCGCTCGAACCAGTCGCGGAAGAAATCGTGGCTGATCTCCGGCGTGTGGTAGGCGAGCCGCCAGCGGTCGTCGACGGAAAAGCCCGCGTCCCAGACGCCGAAGAAGAACGGCCGGTGGTCCAGGCTCTTCTGCTTCACCGCGTGGCAGACGCCACTGACGAAGCAGTGGACCTTGATGTCGATATAGTCCTCGCCATGCACGCCGACGCGGTCGGCCGCCTCGCGCTCGGCGCGGGCGAAGCTGAGGTCGCGCGCCGGGCCGGCGGGCCGGTCGCTCGCCGCCGCCGGCTCGGCAAACAGTCTCGCCAGATCGTCGACCGTGTCGAGGTCCTGCCGGCTGATTGCCTCCTCCGGCAGCACGACGCCGTGGTCGAGTTCCAGCGCCAGCATGATTTCCAGGATCAGCACGGAATCGAGGTAGAGATCCTCGTTGAGCCGGGCCGTGGGCGCGAAAGCGTCAATATGAGCGTGATTGAGCTTGTCGCGCAAAATCGTCTCGATGGCGCGGAGAATGTCGTCATGGGTCATCACGCCGCCTCCGTCCGCACCGAGCCTAATTCGCCGGCGCCGTAGCGTGCCGCCACGTCGCGCCGGCTGATCTTGCCGTTGGGCTGGCGCGGAATGCGCTCCACCTGGACGATCTCGGTCGGCATCTGGTGGGCGGCGAGCCGCTCGGCGCACCATTGCCTGAGCTGGGCGCGGTCGAGCGGCTGCTCGGCGCTGAACAGCAGCGCGACACGCTCGCCGGCGAACGCATCCGGCTTGCGGAAGACGACAGCGTCGCCGATGCCGGGCATGCCCATCACCACGTCCTCGACCTCCTTCGGATAGACGTTGAGGCCGGAGACGTTGATGAGGTCGTCGAGGCGCGACAGGAACACCAGCATGTCGTCGTCGCGGCGGTAGCCGAGGTCGCGGGTTTCGACGGCGACGCCGCTGCGCTCGACCGCGATCTCCTTCGGCTCCTCGGCGCTGCCGGGCTCGCGCAGGACAAAACGCGGCAGCACGCGGCCGACCTCGTTGGCCGCCTGCACGTCCGTGTTGATGGCGATGCAGCCGGCTTCCGAGCAGCCATATTGCTGGAACATATGTTTCGACTTTTCCCGGATCGTTCGGAACCAGGGCTCCGGCAGCAGCGTGCCGGAGGTCATGGTGGCGTGGATCTTTTCGCCCGGCGGCAGCAGCCGCGCCAGCGTGTGCAGGATCGCCGGCGACGAGATCAGGTAGGGCCGCTCCGTCTCGCGCAGCTTGCGCAGCAGGAATTTCGGGTTGCCGGTATCGAGGATTTTTGGCGTCAGGCCGCGCTTCAGGGCGACGAGGATTCCGCAGATCAGCCCGTAGGAATGGGTGGTCGGGCAGGCGACCAGCGGCGTCATGTCGCTCGGTTCGGTAAAGAAGGAGACGTAGGTTTCGATCTCGTCCTCGATGTCGCTCCAGGCGCGCGCGATGCATTTCGGCTCGCCCGTGGTGCCCGAACTCATCTGTAGGAGCTGCCCTGTTTCGGAAGCACGCTCCCCGGCAATCGGCTCGCCTTCCAGCCGGTTGTAGAACAGCCAGTTGCACTGTGCGTTCTCGGCCTGGCGGCGCGCGGCGGCATAGGGCGTCGAGGGGTGCAGCGGCAGGATGCTGGCACCGGCGGTGCGGGCGGCGAAAAAGAAGGCCAGCCAGTCCTGCGTTTCGGAAAAGCAGACGGCGAAACGGTCGCCGGCGCGCGCGCCGAGTTGCGCGGCCTCGCCGATGCGCTCTGCGGCGTCGCGGAAATAGCCCTCGTCGAAGATCGTGTCGTTGATCTCGATCATCTTCTTCTCCTGATATTCTGTCCGGTCAGGCCATCACGGCCTGCAAATAACGAGTGTCCGCGCTTCCGGTGCTCGCATCGTTGGCGGCAACCGCCAGGCTGTTGGGGATTTCGTGGGCGCATTCTGTACCCGGCCGCGCCAGTTTTCGCCTGAGCAGCGATTCAGTGCGGATGCGCGGCTGGAACAGGCCGAGCGCGACCATGCGGCCGGTCAGCCCGAACTCCTCGCCATGGGTGGCGAGCCGCCGGCCGACGCCGGCCCAGAAGGCGGTCTCGTCCAGGCCGTAGCAGTGATGCAGGAGGTGAGTGATCTCGGCCAGATTGTAGACGAACAGCGCGTCCATCACGAGTTCGCCGAGCAGTTCGACGCTCTCCATCCAGTAGAATTCGTTCGGCGCGGCGTCGTGATAGGCGGGATTGAGCGCGACAAAATCCGGAACCTTTTCGGGCTCGCGCAGGAAATCCGGCACGTATTCGACGCTGTCGTGGAAATCGCGCATCGCGAGCCCCACCGGCCAGCCGTCGCGATGGATGAGGATGAGGTTCTGGCCGTGGCATTCGGTGGCGATGCCGTGGGCGGCGAGCAGATGGCAGACCGGCAGGACCACCGTCTCGATAAGTTGCGAGGCCCATCGCTCCAGGCCGTAGCGGCCGATCCAGTCAGCGACAAAAGGCCGGCCGTCGCTTTCGACTATCATCAGCGCATTGAGCGGCACGGCGGCCTCGCCGGGCGACAGATAGATGCTCACGTCCTCGCGCCAGATGGCGGCGATCTGGCCGGCGAGCGGGCCGTCGCGGCCGGCGATCGTGCCGGCATATTCGCCGAGGATTCTTATTGGAAACCGCCCGGAAAGGACCGGATCGCCGGCGACGAGTTCCTTCAGCCACAAACTGATCGGCGGGGCGCTGCACACCGAATGCGGCTCGACGATGCGCATGGCCGACGAGTTGATCAGGTTCATCGGCAGCTTGACGTTGGCCTGCCCGGGGCGGTCGCTGTTGAACAGCGTGCGCACCGACTGGCTGGCAGCGTAGCGGTCGCCGGCGAAGCCGAGGAAGAAGGCCGAGCCCTCCGCCAGCCAGACCGACAGGTGCGAACCTTGCAAGGCCTTCCACTGCCAGGGATGCAGCGGCATCAGCCCGAAATTTTTCGCGGCGTCGCCGCAGGCGGCGCGGCGGGAGTCGAGTAGTGCAAAGGTTTCCGCGCCGAGTTCGCGTTCCCAGAATGCCTGTTCCTCGGCCGGCAAGGCGGAATGCAGCCTCTCGGGTGCTACCGCCAGCCAGGCGAGCTGAAAAGTGTTGCCGGCCTCAGGCCCGTAGGCGGCGTGGTCGTCGAGATCGAAGCCGGTGCGCGCCTTGAAACAGGGGTGATAGGGGTGGCCTTCGTCGAGCGCGCTGTCGAGTTGCGCATGAGGCAGATGCCGGCGCGGCCGGCGGGCAAGATTGCCGTCGTTCCAGGTGGCGAGCGCCAGCGTGCGGTCGAGTTCCATCGCCAATTGCCGCCGGCGCTCCGGATCGGCGTCGAGGCTGGCGACAAGATCGTCCAGCGTGGCCGCAACCCAATCTTGGCTGCGACGGCATTGCAGCGTCGCGGGCTCGATCCTGATGCGCCCGAAAGCGCCGGCAAAACCCTCGCAGCTTATGTCCACGCCGTTGCAACGCCAGGTGAAACGGTGCGATCCGCCGATAGGCGTCGCCGTGCAGTCGACCAGCCCTTCGAAAATCATCGCCTCGGCCAGCCGGCGCATCACGCTGCGCCCGGCCGTGCCATCCGTGTCACGAGGCAAGGGCATGGATCGTCTCGGCGGCCACAAACAGCCCGGCGCGGCTCAGAGGGTTGGGGAAATGCGTGTAGATGGTGGTGCCGCCGGGGGCCAGTTCGTCGACATCCTGCAGCCGGATCGCCAGATTGGCTTTGGCGGTGATGTTGGGCCGGTCCAGCAGGCTTTTGGCGAATTCGCCGCCGGCACCTGAAAGTTCGGCGGCAAGCCTGTTCAGCCGGTCGCGCAGCATGGCGAGCAGTTCGGCCTCGCTCGCCAGCCCGTCATGGCCGGCCCGCGCGACGACGGAGAAGATCTGGTTGACGACGAGGTAGTAGGCGAAGCGTTCGCGGATCTCGCGGTCGTCGAAAAACAGGCCGCGCACCTGCTCGAGTTCCGGCACGAGGTCGCACCAGCGCGCCCTGAAGGAGTTGGAAAGATAAAACCCCTGGCTGTCGCGGTAGAGATAGCGGCTGGGGAACCCGCTGTGCGACAGGTCGAGCAGGCTGTTCTGCTGGTGCGCTTCCAGTGCGACGCCGAACCGGTCGTAGAGCCTGACCAGCGGGTCGAGCACGCAGTCGAGGTAACGGGCGAACCACAGCCGGCAAGCCTGCCGAAGCGGCAGACGGTGGTCGCTGGCGATGCGTTGGATCAGGCTTTCGAACATCGAGCGGCGGCCGGGCAGCGGCTCGGCCGTCAGCGCGGAGACGGTGACGACCGGATCGTCGGCGCCGAGTGGGCTTTCCCGGAAAATGACCTCGAAACCGCTCTCGGCCTGTCCGAGTAGGTCGATCGTGACGTAGGCGCTATCGTGCAGGAAGCCGAGGCGCGGATCGACGCCATCGATGCCGGCGCGCGCGAACAGCCGCGCCACGGCTACGCCGGCCTCCAGTTCATGACGGCGGTTGACGCGTTTGGAGTTGGTGATGTGCACCGGCAGCGAGAATTTCGGCATCCAGGGGACATCCGGCGAATAGACGGTGCGGACCGACGACGTGGCCGTGAACAGCGGACCTGCCGGGCCGAGCCGGCGGAGATCGCCGGACGCCAGCAGCGCCCGTATCGAAGGCTCCAGTATCAGCGCCTCGGCCTGCAGCGGATGCATCGGCACTACGGCTTCGCCGTCGCGGATGGCGAGCCCGCCCGCGTCGTCTCCGAGCAGCGAGTCGATGATGGATGATACCGGCTCGCCGGCCGAGTCGGCGCGGACCAGAGTGTCAGCGGCCGCGAACCAGGTGAGCTGGAAAGAACCGCGCAGTTCCGGCGCATAAACGTCCTGCTGCCAGTTGGTCATGCCTTGCAGGCTTTTCGGCGTCGGGTGCAGCGGATGCCCGAAATACAGCGACTGTTCGGCTGCGAGGAAGCCGGCGGGCGGCAAAGTCTTGTCCCCGGCGGCGTCGAGATAACGTTTTGTCGCCTGGCAGCTCTGGAGAATGCGTTCAAGCAGCTCGACGTCGGCCTGCCGATGTGTCGGAGAGACGGTTTCGCGGGCGCCCAGCACCATGAGATGGATGGCCAGCAGCGGCTCGATCTCGCGCCAGCCGGCCTCATGCCGCATCCAGATGCGGCCGAACAGGTGCATGCCGCAGAGCGACCGGGATTTGATCTCGATGCGCAGCACGGTGCCGCGCGAGAGCAAGGGAAGCTCCACGCAGTCGCAGTTGCGGTCGCCGATGCGGTGGAACACCGGGATTCCGGGATCGAGCTCCCGCAAATAGCTGTTGGCGAAGCTTCGAAAGGTCGCCTGCTCTGCCGCGATCTGGTTTCTGTCGATCATTGCGCGAACGTCTCTCATGCGGAGGCCATGCGGGCTCCGCTCTCCAATCGTCTATGGCTATGAGGACGCCGCGCGTGAGGGGACGGCCCCTACTGCGGCCGCGGCTAAAAGTTAACTACGATTGTCATGTTATCGCAGTCGCGTATCGGGATCAACCTCTTGTCGGCGGATATCGATGCGGTCGTCAGTCCGTTGCCTTGCGCACGTCGAACACGTCGGTCAGGGTCACCGAGCGGAAGTCGGAAACCAGGATCGTGACCTTCACCACCCAAAAACCGTCGAGCGGCAGCAGGTAGCCGTCGGCGTGGTAGACGCCATCGGCGGCGGCCACGGCGTCCTTGGTGAACGGGCCGATGCCGTAGGACGGCTTGCCGAGCTCGACGCTGACGCCGAGCGGTTTTCGCGGCTTGCCGCCGACCGTGATCTCCGTCACCTCGATGCGAGCGGGCCCGGCGATCGGCGGGTGGATCGACAGGAGCGCTGTGACGTCACCGTTGGTCGCCTGCACGGACTGGACCTCGAAGCGGGCGGGATCGGGGGCAACCGCGCGCGGCGGCGGCGTGAAGCGCCACAGGCCGAGCACGCCGATGACGGCAATACCGAGCACGATCTCGGCAGCGATGTTTTGCGACAGGTGGCGTTTGGCAACTTTGTCGCCGGCGGTGGCTGGCCGCGTCAGCAGGTAGCGGTTGACCGTGGCAAGCAGCAGCATGACGGCAACTAGCGCGAGCTTGACGAGCAGCACGCGGCCGTAATCGCTGGAAATCAGCGCCGCCGGCGTCTGGACCTGGACGACAGCGATGATCGCGCCGCTGACCAACAGCGCGGCGATCACGGCCGGGATGGTTTTCGAGAACCACGCAAGCGGGCGAACAGCCTCGGCGCCGCCGCGCGCCAACGCCACGCCCAGCGGCGCCAGCGCGCCCAGCCAGAGCAGCACGGCGACCGCATGCACGAAGACGGCGGGGGCCATCAGCCAGCGCGGCGGCGCGGAAGCGGCATGGCCGGCAGCCGCGAAGGCGAAACCGGCGGCGAGCAGCGCCAGCGCGGAAATCAAAAGGGCGGTGCGGGACGGGTTGATCTGCAGGGACGCGAAGGCGAGCAGCAACGCGGTTGCCGCCAGCAGCGTGGCGCGGCCATAACTCGTTGCCCACAGTCCGGCCTTCCAGCTTTCCATCTCAAAGGCCGCCGCGAACGGGGCACCCAGTGCATCGAGCCCTTGCAGCGGCACCAGCACGATGGCGCCGATCAGCCCGGCCAAGAGGGCGGCGGAGACCAGGGGTGTCGGTTCCGGTGACGAAGCAGCGTGCGCCAAGGATCGGAAAACCGCGCCGCCGACGCCGAACACCAGTCCGGCAATGACGAGAAAGCGCGCCGCCCAGAGGCCGATGCGGACCGAAAGGTCGGCTTGCTCCGTGGCGCCAGGCGCCGTCGCGCTGGCCGCGCCGATGGAAAACAGCAGACCGCCGCCGATCGGATGTCCGTCGGACGAGGCGACGCGCCACGACAGGATATGCGTGCCCTGGCCGAGGCCAGCGGGCAGCGTCAGCACGACGGTCGTGCCCTTCGTGCCGATGTCGGCCAGCACCCGCGTGCTGCCGCCGGGCTCGGTCAGCCGCGCCACCAGCGGCCGCACCGGTTCGGAAAATTTCAGCGTCAGCGTCGGCGGCTCCTGCGGCAGCACCGCGCCGTCCGGCGGATCGGAGGCGATGAGTTGCGCATGGGCGAGCGCCTGTCCGGCCGCGCCGACAAACAGAACGGCGGCGAGGAGGATCGCCGCCGTCAGGCTTCTCAGAAAGCTGGCGTGCATTTGGTCAGGGAACGACCTTCACCGAGGGCGCAGGGAACTTCAGGTCGTCAGACGAACCGCCGGAGACGGGCACCTCGATCCAGCGCTCCACGCCTGTCTCGCATTGCTGGACGATCGGAATGAAGAGGTCGCTGCCCTTCGCCGAGGCGTCGACCTTGGCGCGGAAGACGAACTCGTCGTAGTGGGCATCTTCCAGCCTGCCGCCCGACCAGGAAATCTCCTTGATCGCCGCGCCGTGAGCGTCCGCATGTGCGTCGTGCCCGGCTTGCGTCGATCCCGTCGTCTCGGTATCGGCGCGAAGAATGTCGAGCGTCCAGCCCGGCTTGGGCTGCGGTTTGGCGTCGCCGAGCTGCTCGGGAACGGAGATGCGGACGGCGACGGTCGGCGAGCCGGCGCAGCCATGCGGCACGCGCAGCACGAATTTCGCCGTGGCGCCGGCCTTGACCTCCTTGCCTTCGAAGGTGATGTGCGCCGCCGCCGGCTGCGTGAGGCCGGCGCCGGCAACGGCGAGCAATATCCGCCAGAGGTTGGTGTATCGTTTGGTCATCGACAATTCCTTCGGTGGGAGAACTACCAGGTGGCGGCGAGGCCGAGATGGCCGAGCGCCTCGCGGCGCAGCTCGGCGAGTTTCGGGTCGCCGCGATGGCGGGGATAGGGCAGGTCGACGGCGATGTCGGCGACAATGCGCGCCGGGCGCGGCCCGAACACCAGCACACGCTGGGTGAGGAACAGAGCCTCCTCGACATCGTGGGTGACCAGAAGCGCGGTCAACCCTGCCTCCTGCCACAGTTTGACGATCTCGCCCTGCATGGTGAGGCGGGTGAGCGAATCCAGCTTGCCGAGCGGCTCGTCGAGCAGCAGCAGCCTCGGCTCGTTGACCAGCGCGCGGGCAAGCGCCACGCGCTGCGCCATGCCGCCGGAAAGCTGGTGCGGATAGGCCTTTTCGAAGCCGGAAAGACCGACTAGTTGCACCGCATTGTCGACGCGGTGACGGGCGCTTCTCAATATGCCCTGCGCCTCCAGTCCGAGCGCGACATTGTCCCAGACGGTGCGCCACGGGAACAGCGTCGGGTCCTGGAAGACGAGGATGCGCGACGGGTCGGGATCGCCGACCGATTCTCCATCGACCTTGACCGTGCCGTCGGTCGGATGGTCGAGCCCGGCGAGCAGTCGCAGCAAGGTCGACTTGCCGCAGCCGGAGGGTCCGATCAGCGAGACGAAGGAGCCGGGCTCCACCGAGAAGCTGACATTGTCGAGAACGGGGAGAGGCGCGCCCTTCAACTCGAACTGATGCGAGACGTTTTCCAGGTCGATCTGCTGGCCGGTGACGGTCGTTTCCGCCGCCTGTTTGAGGGCGAGTGCTACCATCTGACGAGGCCTTTCTGCCAGGAGAGCGTCCAGTCGCGCAGGCGGAACAGTATGGTGATGAGGCTGGAGCACATCAGCGCCATGACCAGCAGCGCGGCATACATGTTGTTGTAGGCGGCCCAGCCCTGCGCCCATTGCAGATACCAGCCGAGCCCAGCCTTGACGCCCAGCATTTCGGCCACGACGAGCACGGCAAACGAGGTGCCAAGGCCCATGAACAGGCCGACGAAGACATGCGGCAAGGCGGCCGGAACCGCGACCTTGAGAATCAGGAAAGAAGGTTTGGCGCCGAGCGTCCTGGCGATGTCGTAGTAGTCGCGGTTGACGCTGGCGATGCCCGACCAGGTCAGGATCGTCACCGGGAAGGCGGTGGCGAGCGCGATCAGGAACACGCTGGCCGAGCCGCTGGTCGGGAAGATGAAGAAGGCGAGCGGCAGCCAGGCGGTCGCGGGCAGGGGGCCGATCAGCCTCAGCACCGGATGCACCCAATAACTCGCCGCCTGCGACCAGCCGATAGTGACGCCGGTCAGGACGCCTGCCAGCGCGCCGATGAGATAACCCTTGACGAGCAGCAGCACCGAATACCAGATGCTGATGCCGAGCCGGCTCCAGTCATCCAGGAACACTTCCAGAATGCTCTGCGGCGAGGAGAAGAACGGCACCGGCAGCCAGCCGGTCTTGGCCGTCACCACCTCCCAGACGGCGAGAAGCGCGGCCGCCGCGATGAACCAGGGCCCGTAGTAGCGGACCGTGTCGGAGACCGCGCCGAACAGCCGGCCGGTCGCCGCCACCACGACCAGCACGGCGGCGATCGCCAGCGCTATGCCGGCCAGTTCGCGTCCGTAGGGCTGGGGGATGATTTCCGGCCACAGTTCGATCAGCGCGGCGACGCCGATCCACCCGGCGGCAGCCACGAGGCCGAGCGGCCAGACAGCGGTCCAGCTCCATCCGGTCGTTCGGAAGGAACCATGGGCGCGCTCGGAGAGCGCCGGGTCGATCGATGCCATATCAGCCTCCTTACGCCGTCAGCACGTCCGCATAGACGCGGTCGGCGAACTGCTGCGGATCGGTCGAATGCTTGAACACCTGCACGTCGCGCAGCTCCTGCGCGTAGAGTGCGATCTCGGTGCGAAGGTCGGCGCCGGTCGGGTTGTGGCCGTGCGTCTGGTCCTTCAGCACGCCGACGAGATCGGCGACCGTCTTGTCCTTCGGCGCTTGCGGCAGGAAGGCCTCCGCCGCCAGTTCCGGCTTGGCGACGGTGAGGTCCTGTGCTTCCAGCAGGGCGCGGGTCAGCGCCGTCGCGGTCGGCAGGTCGTCGCGGATCAGGCTGCCGCGCAGGCCGACGATGCAGCAGACGCGGTTCTCGAAGCCGTGGTCGAGGTTGGAGGCAATCTGGATGTATTTGGGGTCCTGCAGCCAGAAATAGGCTTTCGGATCGCCGTCGGCGATGGCGTGGATCTCGCCCTTGTCGGCCGCCAGTTGCAGCAGTTCGCCCGGATATTGCCGCCATTCGACGTCGGCAACCGGGTCGAGCCCTTCCTTGTGCAGCAGGATCGAGAAAAAATTCTTGCCGGGGCTGGCGAGGTCGGAAATGCCGATCGTCTTGCCCTTGAGCTCGGTGAGCTTGGTGATGCCGGTCGATTTGAGCGCGACGAGACGCGAGCAGCCGCCATGCGTGCCGGCGGTGATCTTGACGTCGAAACCCTGCTCCAGCGCTTTCAGCCAGCGCAGCGCCATGCCGACGCCACCGTCGGCCTTGCCGGTGGCGATGGCTTCCAGCAGCGCCTCGGTCGAGGCGCCGAAGTTCACCAGCTCGACTTCCAGCCCGTATTTGGTGAAGATGCCGTGCTGCTGGGCGACGAACACCGGAGCCAGGCAGATGGCGGTGGCGTTGGTGGCGAACTTCACCTTCTTCAGCTCGGTGGCCGGTGCGGCAGCCTGCGCAAACAGGCTGGTGGCTGAAATCGCGCCCAGCGGCGCGGCAAGGCCGAGCGCGCCGGCGGTCTTGAGGAAGGCGCGGCGGTCGATGCCCGCGGCAAGGTCGCTTCCGGTCGCGAGGGGATTGCGGATGCTCCAATTCATCTGTCTCTCCTGGGTTCGGAAATGTCTGGGTGGATAAGGGCGCTGCGTTATTCGGCGGCTTCGGCGTGGCGCACGCCGTTGTCGCGTTCGGCGACAAGCGCGCGGACACGCGGAATGAGGTCGCGGCCGTAGTGGAAGGCGTCCTCCAGCGGGTCGAAGCCGCGGATCAGGAAGGTGGTGATGCCGAGGTCGTAGTAGTCGAGCATGGCCTCGGCGACCTGGTCCGGCGTGCCGACCAGGGAGGTCGAGTTGCCGCTGGCGCCGGTCAGCGCGGCGATCTCGGTCCACAGCCGCTTGTCGAGGCGCGCACCTTGCGCCGCGGCCGCCAACAGGCGGCGCGAGCCCTCGTTTGCCGGCTGATGGGCGGGGCTGTTGCCCTTGATCAGCCTTTCGCTGCTGGCGCGCAGCGCCTTGGCGCGTTCGAGGATGCGGCCGGCCTTCGCCCAAGCTTCTTCCTCGGTATCGGCCAGGATCGGACGCAGCGACAGCGAGAAGCGCGGCGATCGGCCATTGGGAGCGGCCGCTTCACGCACGCGGCGGATCGATTCCCCCACCTGCGCAAGCGTTTCGCCCCACAGCGCGTAGATGTCGGCGTGCTTGCCGGCGACTGCGATGGCCGCCTCGGAGGAGCCGCCGAAATAGACCGGGATGCCGTCCGGCCCCTGCGGCTTGACCTCGGAGAAGGCGCTGGTGACGCGGTAATACTTGCCCTCGTAGTCGAAGGGTTTTGCGCTCGTCCACTCCTGCCGGACGATGTCGAGATATTCGCTGGTGCGCTCGTAGCGCTCATCCTTGGTGAGATGGTCGCCGTCCTGCGCCAGCTCCCGGTCATTGCCGCCGGTGATGATGTGGACGGAGATGCGCCCGTCGCTCAAATGGTCGAGCGTGGCCAGTTGGCGCGCGGCGAGCGTCGGCGCGGTGAAGCCCGGCCGGTGGGCGATCATCAGCTTCAGGTTCCGCGTGCGTTCCGTCACATGCTGGGCGACCAGGATGCTTTCCGGCGAGGTCGAATGGAAAGCCAGCAGCACCCGGTCGAAACCGCCATTCTCATGGATGGCAGCGGCGGCCGCAATATGATCGCGGTCGATGACCGGCCCGCTACGGGCGATCGTTTCGGAAGCGTTGTGGTTGCCGATGTATCCGATGAATTCGACTGGCATGGGAACTCCGTCTTTTGCTGGTCAGAGGCCGAGGGCGAGCTTGCCGGCGCCGGTGCGCACGGTGTCCTCCTGTGGGGAGTGGATGCGGCCGCACAGAACGTCGCGGTGATGACGCTCAAGCGGGTTGTTGCGCGAGACGCCGTGGTTGCCGGTAAGTTTCAGTGCCTTCTCGACGGCAGCGATGGCGTTTTCGGTGGTGACGACCTTGATCAGGCCGGCTTCGGTCAGGCTGAAGGGACGGCCCTCGTCGAAGTCGCGAGCGGCGGAGCGGATCAGCCGCCTGTTGACCGCCAGCAGTTCCTCGATCTCGCCCACCGCCTGATGGATGCGTGGGACCGTCGCCAGCGGGGCGCCGAGATTGGTCGGCACACGAGCCTTGAGGAAGCCGACCAGCCAGTCGCGCGCGGCCTCGGCGACACCCGTGTAGAGCGCGCCCGGAAGCGTGCCGAGCCAGGCGGCCTGGCCCTCGCCGCGCGCGTCCCACTCCGAAGGCAGGCGGATGTCGGCGGCGTGGTCGAGCGGCACCCGCACATCGTCGAGCACCGCGTCATGGCTACCGGTCGCGCGCATGCCGAGAGGGTTCCATGTGCGCTCGACCGTGAGGCCGGGCGCGCCGGCGGGAACGAGGAAGGCGCCGACGCGGGGCTCCGCCTCGTCGGTCCTTGCCCAGACGATCGCCCAGGTCAGGCCCTCGATGCCGGTCGAGTAGATTTTGCGGCCGCTGATCGACCAGCCATCGGCGGTGCGGCGCGCGGTCGTGGCCGGGAGGCCACCGCGGACCGGCGTGCCGAGTTCGGGTTCGACGCGGAGCGCGTTGACGAGCGCGCCGCTGTCGATCGCGTCGCCGATCACCCGTCGCGCCAGATGCTGGGGCCAGCGTCCCTTCGGCAGGGTCGCCAGGTTGATGTACTGCATGATCAGGATCAGCGCGGTCGATGGTTCGCCGCGCGCGATGATGCGGATGACCTCGGCGGCATCGGCAAGCCCCACGCCCGGTCCGCCAAGCTCGACCGGCGCCGTCAGCCCCAACAGGCCGGCCTCGTGCAGCAGGCGGAAGTTGTCGCGCGGAAAGTCGGTCGCCGCGTCCACCTCGGCCGCCGAGCGGGCAAGGACTTCCGCGACATCAGTCGCGATCTGGACAGGATCGTGCGAGCGGTCCTGCCTGGTGCGAATTGATGTGACGGTCATGTCGGGTCTCCCTTGACGCGCAAAGATGCTCATTCGGCCGCGATCGGGGCGCGTTGCGCCGCGGCGACAAAGGGAGCGAGTTCGGCCACGGCCTGGCGCGCCCTTTGCCGGATCGGCTCGGCGGCAGGCTGGTAGTCGGTGAAATCGCGATCGGCGGCATAGATGGCGCTGGGCAGCGCATGCGCCTGGAAGAAGCCGAACAGCGGCCGCAACTGGTGTTCGACGATCAGCGCATGGCGGTCGCCGCCGCCGGTGGCTGTGAGGATCACCGGCGTTCCCAGCAAGGCCCCGGGGTCGATAAGGTCGATCACATGCTTGAACAGGCCGGTGTAGCTGCCCTTGTAGGTCGGCGTGCCGACGACCAGCACGTCGGCCTCGGCGATGTCGCGCAGGATTGCCTGCGCCTTGATATCCAGGTCGCCGGCGCGGCGCGCATTGCCCAGCGACGGGCCGAAGTCGGCAACGTCGTAGACGCTGGCGACCAAGCCGTAGCGCTGTGCGGCCAGATCGGCGACCAGATCGACCAGGGCCCGCGACCGTGACGGCTTGTTGAAGCTACCGGCGAACCCGACCAGTTTGCGAAGCGCCATGCGACTACCTTTCAGCGTGTACCCGTCCCGCCGCTTCGGTGCCCGGCTGGACGGGGAACATAATGTCTACTATATCTGTAGAAATTGCCGTGAAGAGAGCGGCACGTTCTGAAACCGCCCCCGTTCCGGGAAAATCATGCTTTTCCGGAGCAGATTCGTGGAAGAGCGGCTGTCGATTTCCTTGTGAGAGATGCAGCGTATTCCGCTTGAAATCTCCGCATATGTGGAAGATTTCGCAATTTAATTCCTCGATCGAACGAACACGCCGTCTATCCTTGCTCGCGCGCGGATTGCGGATTGTCGAACCGCGCGCCAGCAAGGAGACGAAACGTGACCGAACAGATTTCCCTCAACCAGACGCTCGCCGATTTTCAGGCGAAGCGTGCCCTCGCCATGCCGGCCGACAAGCTGAAGATCAGTGTCGACCAGCGCCGAACCCTGGTCGAAACGGCGGACCGGAACGGCTTCGTAAAGGCCGGCGACGTGGTCGCGCCGTTCGAAGTCGAGGAGGTCGGCGGGGAAACGCTGTCGCTCGGCGCGCTAGTCAAGGACGGCCCGGCGGTGCTGATCTTCTTCCGCTTTGCCGGATGTCCGGCCTGCAATGTCGCGCTTCCCTACTACGACAAACATCTGGCGCCGGACCTGGCGCGGCTCGGCGCCGTGCTCGTCGGTGTCAGCCCGCAAGTTCCGGAGAAACTGGTCGAGATCAAGCAGCGGCACGATCTAAGCTTCCTCGTCGCCACCGACCGCGACAACCGGCTCGGCCGCCGTTTCGGCATCCTCTATTCGTTCGACGAGGCGTCGCGGCGTTCTTCGCTGGAAAGCGGCACGCCGATCGGCGAGGTCACCGGAACGGGGACCTGGGAACTGCCGATGCCCGCCGTGGTCGTCATCGACCGTTCGGGCACGGTCCGCTTCGCCGACGTCAGCCCCGACTGGCTTGTGCGGACCGAGCCGCTCGACATCATCGCCGCCGTTCGTGATATCATGCGCGCCGCCGCAGCCTGACAACCGAGCGAATCCGATGTCCAGCGATCACAGCCACGACCACCACCATGACCATTCGGCGCCTATCGACTGGCGCGACAATGGTGTCAAAGTCATACCGGGCAACTCACTCGACCCGAACACGGCGCAGACGCCGGGCATGAACCGTGCCACCGCCGTCAATGCGGCGCGCGCGGGCGCCGAGAAGATCTGGGCGGGCACGGTGACCATCCACGCCAACGCCAAGACCGGCGCGCATCACCACGGCGACCTCGAAAGCATCATCTACGTGGTCAAGGGCAAGGCGCGGATGCGCTGGGGCGAACATCTCGAATATGTCGCCGAGGCCGGCCCGGGCGACTTCATCTATGTGCCGCCTTATGTGCCGCACCAGGAGATCAACGCCAGCCGCGACGAGACGCTGGAATGCGTGCTCGTGCGCTCCGGGCAGGACCCAGTCGTGGTCAATCTCGACATCGAGCCTGTCGAAGCGCCGGAGGAGGTGCTTTGGAAGGACCCTATCCACCGGTAGGAATCTTGTCCGTGTCGGTCAGGACGTCCTGGTCGCTTTGCCGGCCCCGACCGGACAGGAAAGCACGGCCTTCGCCAGCCAGCCGCGCACCGCCGCGACATCCGGCAAGGTATGGTGCGCCTCGGTCGCGCCGCGCGGCCGGACGCGGATTGACAGGCCCCCCGTCTTGTTGACGAATGTGAAGCCGCTCTCGTCGGACACGTCGTCGCCAATGAAGATGGGCACGCGGCCATTGAACGGCTCGATCTCCAGGAAGCGGTCTATCGCCGCGCTTTTCAGCGCGCCGACCGGCAGGAACTCCAGCCCGGCATTGCCGGCGACGATGCGGTAGCCGGCCGGCAGCCGCGCCAGCGCCGTCTCGGCCGAGGCCTTGACCGCGTCGAAGGCCTGCGGCGCGGCGCGGGTATGGACGGCGAGCACCGGCCCCTTGCGCTCGAAATAGACGCCGTCGACATGCTCGAACTCGCGCTGCATCGCTTCCGCCACGGAGGCCACGTCTTCCGGCTCGTCGGCCGCCTCGATCGGCCCGCCGGGCTGCAGCCGGTGCTCCAGTCCGTAGAGCCCGGCCACGGGGATCTCCAGCGGCGAGAAGATGCGGTCGACCATCTCAACCGAGCGTCCGGTGACGAAGGCGAGCGCCCCGTCGACCACCTCGCCGGCGGCGATGAGCAGGTCGCGCAACTCGTCGTCGACGGCGATGCCTTCGGGGTGGGCCTGGTGCTCGATCAGCGTGCCGTCGATGTCGAGGAAAAGCGCGAAGGGGGAACGGGGCAGGGGAGGTGTCATGTGTGTCGTCATGCCCGTAGCCTCACCACATTGTCCTCTGGGGGACGGGTTGCCGCCCAGGGGGCGGAGGACGTTCCGAGGTCGCGGAACTGTTCGCGCTGGCGCAGCCGGGCAGCATCCATCAGCATACTGCCCGCCCAGCGGTAGACATTGTTCGAGCGCACCACCTCGCGCAGACGGCGCATGCGCATGGCCTGTTCATCCGGCGGCATGGTGAGGGCCTGGAAAAACGCCTCGCCCATGCCGCTTGGGTCGAACGGGTTGACGATCAGGGCCTCCAGCAATTCGCGCGAGGCGCCGGCGAAGGCGCTGAGCACCAGCACGCCGGCCTCGTCGTCGCGGGCCGCGACGAATTCCTTGGCGACGAGGTTCATGCCGTCATGCAGGCTGGAGACGACGCAGAGGTCGGCGGCGCGGAACAGCTCTGACAAGTCCGTATGGTCGTGGTGCTCGGGCAGCAACACGATCGGCTGGTAGCCGTCTCGGCCGTAGCGCTCGTTGATCTCGGCGACGAGGTCGAGGCATTCCTGATGCAGCGCCTGGTAGGCCGGCAGGGTTCCCCGGCTTGGTGCGGCGATCTGCAGGAAGACCAGCCGCCCGATCCAGTCCGAATGCTGGTGAAAAAACTCGTCCAGTGCGTGAAACCGGTCGAGGATGCCCTTGGTGTAGTCGAGCCGCTCGACACCGACCGCCAGCTTGACGCCCGGCGGCAGGCCGTAACGCTCCAATACTTTTCGCCTGGCCTCGGCGGCCGTCTGCACGCGTTCCTCCGCTTCCGGCCATTCGATCGAGATCGGATAGGAATGCACCAGCGTGGTCTGGCCGCCATACGAGATGGCCGCGCCCTCGCGGTCGACGCGCGATTCGAGGAAACGGTCGACGCTCTCGACGAAATTGTTGCAGTGGAGCTGGATATGGAAGCCGAGGATCGAGCTGCCGAGCATGCCGTCAAGAATCTGCTCGCGCCACGGACAGACGCTGAACACCTCCGAATTCGGCCACGGGATGTGCCAGAAGGTGATGATGATCGCCTCCGGCAGCCGCTCGCGGATCAGCCGTGGCAGAAGCGCGAAATGATAGTCCTGCACCAGCACGATGGGGCGCTTGGTCTTGGCTTCCTCGACGACCGCCTCGGCGAACTTCCGGTTCACCGCCTGGTAGCATTCCCAGTCCGCCGCACGGAAGATCGGCCGGGTGAAGGCGATGTGGCAGAGCGGCCATAACCCCTCATTGGCGAAGCCGAGGTAATAGCCCTTGTATTCCTCCTCGCTCAGCCACACGCGCCGCAGCGTGTAGGCCGGCGCGTCGGGAGGCACCATTATGTGACCGTTGCGGTCTACGGTTTCGCGGTCGGCCGAGCCGCCGCCATGGGCGATCCAGGTGCCGGCGCAGGTGCGGGTGATCGGCTCCAGCGCCGAGACAAGGCCGCTGGCCGGCACCTTCAGCTCGATGCCGTCCTCGCCGTGCTCGTGGACATAGGGCTCGCGGTTCGACACCACGATCAGCTCTGTGTCCGGCAGTTCGTTCGCCAGAATCTGCCGCAGCATCTCCGGCGACCACTGCATGAAGGCTTCGTCGGGAGAACGACCGTTCTTTTCGCCTTCGCGCAGGGCCGGCGCCGGGTCGAGCAGCGGCGCTGCAAGCGGCTGCGCCGGGGCGCGGCGTCGAAGCAGGACGACCACGCAGGCCAAGGCGGCCAGGGAGATGATCAGGCTTGAGGCAAGAATGGTCCAATGAAGGGCGGCGGGAAACAGACTGTCTGGCGGCATCGTCACTTTCTTCGTGTCGACCGACGCCCGGCACCGCCGTGGCCCGACGCTGCCGGAACCGATCTTTCGAACAGGCGGCGGACGGGTAACTAATCGCAGCGCAATATGTTCCCGCGAAAATGCCGGAAGTTCGAGATCGTGTTCGGCCGCCCGGCGATGCGGAGACGCGTCGGCCTGGTTTGGTCTTCGGCTCCGAAAGGCAGGATGCAACCGTCCGCCCGGGCCGTTTCGTGATGCAACTTTTGTGGCCCCTCTCTTGGATTTTCTACGACTTGGCCTTCGCTTTTCGCCCTTCGGGCGGCTCGGGCCAAGATCGTGAAAATCCATTCTCCCCCGCAAGGGGGGAGATACCGTTGCGCCGACGTTTCTGCCAATCACGACGGTTGACGTTTGGCGGAAAGGCCGATGCCGGCGCTATCTCCCCCCTTGCGGGGGAGAAAGCGATTTCAACATCTTAACCGAGCGCCGAGCCCGAAGGGCGAGGATTGAGCGCGGTTAAGTGTTAGAAATCGCAAGAGAGGGGCAACCGCTTGTTGAATCTCAACAGAGCGGCCATCGTCAGCATCTGTCAGGATTATTTTCCCAAGGCTTATCCCCTCCCTTTCCACCGGGCCGATAATCCTCGTCGCCTGTGCTGGGAAGGAGTTGGGCGCGATGGAGGTAAGTCCGGCGATCGACAAGAACTGGCAGGCGTTGAAGCGCCTGCTGGCCATGCTTGTCGGCATGGCCGAGATGGCTGGCGGCGCACCCACTCTTCCCCGCCATCTCCACCGCGCCATCCTCAAACTGCTGCGACCGGCCGAATCCGCGGCGCGGCGTTTGATCATCGCGGCGGCGCGGGGTCTCGTCGTGACCTTGCCGCCGGCTCGCCCGCGAAAACCGAAGCCCAAAAGCATCGAGCCCATCCTGCGCAGCCTCGGCATCGCCGTCACCATGTCGAATGCCGATCATGCCCGCGCCGAAGCGGCGAAGCGGGCCGCCGCCAAGCGAGCCGCCCGCCCGCGCACCATGAACCTGCCGCTGCTTGATCCGCTACGCATGCCTCGGTTTTGGAGCCGCCCCGCCCGGCCAGTGGTCCGAAGCGTGCCGCGCATCTCGGGGCTCGATTTCGGCGCGCAACTCCGCCCCCTGCCGCCACCACCGTCGCCCGACGATCCAGTCAACGCATCGCGGCTCGCCTTGCGGCTGGAGGCGTTGGGCCGCGCACTCGACGACCTGCCGGGTCAGGCACAACGTTTCGCCCGCTGGAAGGCGCGTCACGACGCAGCAGTTGCGCGGCAAAGGGAAGCCCGCGCCGCAGGCGCGCAAAACCAGCAACGCCGCGAGGCGGTACGCTTCCGGCGCATCTCGCCGCTGCGGCGCGGGCGTCCGCCCGGCGGCCGGCTGTCCCGCTACGACCCCACCGCGCAACATCCGCGAGATCGACGAGATTCTTGCGCACGCCCATGCGCTGGCCGTCTACGCGCTGGAAACTCCCGATACGTCATGACGCGCGGCGGCTCGCTCCGGAAGGTTTGGGGGCAAGATCACGAGCGAAAGGCCTGGCCGGCGCGGATTTTTCCGCCCCGTGGCGACGATGGCGCTTGACCGGCCATCGAGCGCTATCGGCGATGCGCAGCCTCACACCCTATTATCCGACTTGCTCCGGTCAACGGTTCTGTCGATTGCTTCCTGGCGGCGGAAGGTGCGCGCAACTGGCGATATGACCTTGCTTGACCTATATTCGCGGTCTTGGCATGAAACGCCGGTTCGAAATCTTGGAAGACGCCTCATGAACAGCCTCGATCTGCCGGGCAGGCCCGAGGATACCCGCGTGGTCGTGGCGATGTCGGGCGGCGTCGACTCTTCCGTTGTCGCCGGCATCCTGAAGCGCGAGGGCTACGACGTCGTCGGCGTCACGCTGCAGCTCTACGATCACGGCGCGGCCACGCACCGCGCCGGCTCGTGCTGCGCGGGCCGCGACATCGACGACGCGCGCCGCGTCTCCGAGACGCTTCAAATCCCGCATTACGTGCTCGACTACGAGGAGCGTTTCCGCAAGGCGGTCATCGACCCCTTCGCCGAGAGCTACGTGGCCGGCGAGACGCCGATCCCTTGCGTATCGTGCAACCAGACGGTGAAGTTCGCCGACCTTCTGGAGACCGCGCGCGACCTCGGCGCGGCGGCGCTCGCCACCGGCCACTACATCCGCAGCCGCGCGAACGGCACGCACCGGGCGCTGTTCCGGCCGGTCGATGCCGACCGCGACCAGAGCTATTTCCTGTTCGCCACCACGCAGGAGCAGATCGACTATCTGCGCTTCCCGCTCGGCGGCCTGTCCAAGCCCGAGGTACGCGCCATCGCAGCCGAGCTCGGCCTGACGGTTGCCGACAAGCAGGACAGCCAGGACATCTGCTTCGTGCCGCAGGGAAAATACTCCGACATCATCGCCAAGCTGAAGCCGGCGGCGGCCACGCCCGGCGACATCGTCCACATCGACGGCCGCGTGCTCGGCCGCCACGAGGGCATCTTGCGCTACACGATCGGCCAGCGGCGCGGCATCGGCGTCGCCTCCGGCGAACCGCTCTATGTCGTCCATCTCGACGCCGAGCGCGCCCGCGTCATCGTCGGCCCGCGCGAGGCGCTGGAGACGCGAAAAATCTACCTGCGCGCCATGAACTGGCTCGGCGACGACGATCTGGATGCGGCCGGCGCCGACGGCGTCGAACTGTTCGCAAAAGTCCGCTCGACCCGCCCGCCGCGCCCGGCGATGCTGCATCGCCGCGGCGGCGTCACCTGGGTGGAGCTTGCGGAAGGCGAATCCGGCATCGCGCCGGGCCAGGCCTGCGTGCTCTATGGCGACGACGGCAACGACGCCCGCGTGCTTGGCGGCGGCTTCATCGAGCGCTCTGAGCGTGGCGCGGCGGCCGAGGCGATGCTGGCGAGGCTCGCCACACTGGCCCATATTGCAGCGGAATAGGTTCCTGGATGGACCGGACAGGGATCAGGGATAGGGCGACAGCCGTTAGTCGCACTTTGACTGCCTCCTTCCTTGCAATCACGGACGTCAGAACACCTTGGCGAGCGAAACTGGCGGTCGGGTTCGTACTCGTAGGCTGGATGGCGGCAGGCACACTGATCAGTTCATTGACGCCATTGAACGGTTTCTCTGAACTGGCCTGGACCATTGTCGGCCTTTGTGCTGCCGTGACTATCCTGGACCGGCTAGTTCCCGCGAAACTGATGGCTGAACTTAGGGAAAAAGCCGGTTCGATAGAGGTTCAAGCACGCCTTCGCGCTTATCTCGAATGCATCGCCCTGCTTGTGGCTGCAGCCGCCGCCTTCGCCATCTGGTTTGTGGCTTGGCGGTAGCGGACTGCCGCGCGTCGCCACCGTTTCAGAGCTTAGCCGTCAGCTATGCGTCACCGTCCCGGCGGTCAGGATGCGCAGCACTGCCACGCCCTCCTCGCCGCTGGTGCGCGGCGGTTCGCGGGTCTCGATGCAGTGGATGAAATGCTCCAGCTCGCGCGTCAGCGGCATGCCGCCTTCGACCGGCACATAGGTCGGCTCGTTGGTGGTGGCGAGCCATTGGCCGCTGTCCTGCCAGACCTCGTGGTGGTAGATGGCGAGCTTTCGTTCCCACGGCTCGACATCGTCGAACACCGCCATCGCCCTGGTGCCGACCACGGTGAGGCGCCGCTCGCGATAAGGGTTGAGCCGCGAGGCGAACAGGTGGCCGCGCAGTCCGTCGGGGAAAAGCATGTGCAGGTGGGCGAAGTCGCTGAGCCGGTCGAGCAGCGCCGCGCCCTCTCCGCGCACATCGATCGGCGCCTGCCCGGTGATGGCGAGCATCATCGACAAATCGTGCGGCGCCAGATCCCACAGCGCATCGTTCTCGGTATGGAACTTGCCGAGGCCCAGCCGGTGCGAGTGGATGTATTTGACCGTTCCGAGTTCGCCGTCGTCGATCAGCGCCTTGAGCTTTTCAAAGGCCGGGTGGAAACGCAGCACGTGGCCGGTCATGAAGATACGCCCGTTGCGGTCGGCTGCCGCCACCGCCCGCTCGGCGTCCGGCACGGTGAGCGCGATCGGCTTCTCGACCAGCACGTCCTTGCCGGCCTCGACGGCGCGCACCGCCTGCTCGGCATGGAACTGCGGCGGCAGGGCGATCACCACCGCGTCGACGTCGTCGCGCTGGAAAAGTTCGGACGGGGCGATCGCGAGGCAGTCGTGCTCGACGGCGAAACCCTCGGCGCGCGCGGCATTGGCGTCGGAAACGGCGCGCAGCACGCCGAGGTCCCTGAGCGTGCGGACATGGTTCGCGCCCCAGTATCCGCAACCCAGCACAGCGATACTTGGCTTCATCGAATCGAGAACTCTAGGAAGGCATCGGCCGGCAAATGGATAGCGGGGCAGACATAGCCACGCGCCTCCCCGAACTCAAGCCTGCGGCGCGCACGATTGATGTCAATCGAAAACGTCGCTTCACCGGAGCGGCCAAGGCAGCACCGCCGCGAATCCGGCGGGAAAAGGAAGCGATGTGTCGCGCTTGACAGGTTCGGTCCGTCCCCCCTATACCGCCGCTGCCTTGAACGCGGCCCGGAACGGATCGGCCGCAGGTTTGGCGGAGTAGCTCAGTCGGTTAGAGCAGAGGAATCATAATCCTTGTGTCGGGGGTTCGAATCCCTCCTCCGCTACCAGCGCCTGTGATGCGCAGTCAGGGTCCGAGTTGCGAGAGTATGCTCTTGAGGTTACGGACGGCGGCGGCCCTGTCGAGCTTCCGTAAGTCGAGGAAGACGCGCATGCCGTCCTGTTCCTCGTGGATCACTTTGCCTTGCTCGGCAGCCATCCCGATCTCGTCGAGAACCCTGTAGTTCCGTACGGGCTTGACGAAGCCCTTGGCATGGATCGGCTCAAGCTCTTCGGCAAGCACCATATCTTTCACCAGCGACCAGGTCTCGTGGGCGAGCAGGATCCCTCCAGGCTCGGCGTGGGATTGCAGCCGCGAGGCGAGATTCACCTGGCTGCCGATGATGGTGTAGTCCATTCGGTCCTCGCTGCCGAAATTGCCGACCGTGCAGAAGCCGGTGCTGATGCCGATGCGGAGCTGGAAGGGCTTCTCCAGTCCGGCGTCGAGCCACTCGGACTGCAGCTCACGCATGCGCCGCTGCATCGCGATCGCCATGCCGACGCAAGCCTTGGCATCCTCCTTCACGCCCCGGCTCTCCGGATCGCCGAAGAAGGCGAGGATCGCGTCACCAATGTATTTGTCGATCGTGGCGCCATGCTCGAGCGCGATTTTCGACATCTCTGTGAGATAGCGGTTGAGTAGCCCGGTCAGCTCCTCCGATTCCAGGTCGTCGGTCGTGGCGGTGAAATCGACGATGTCGGAGAAGAACACGGTGAGCTTCTTGCGGGTAGTGGCTATCTCGACGCTGCGCTGGCCGGTGAAGATAGAGGAATAGACCTGGGGCGAGAGGTACTTGGAAAGCTTCCTCGAAAGAAGCTCTAGCGCCTGGTTCTTCTCGCTAACCAGCGCGTTGGCGAGCTCGGCATTGCGGTTGGCGTCGCGCAACTCCTCCTCGGCCCGCTTGATGGCAGTAATGTCCGTGTAGACGGCGATGGTGCCGCCCTCTGCCGTCTTGCGCTCGTTGATTTGAAGCCAGCGTCCGTCGGAGCGCCGCTGCACGTGCGGCTCGCGCGGGTTGCGCCGCCTGGACAGGCGCTCGGCCATCCATTCCTCCACGCGGCCGTTCGCCTCCTCGACAAGGCCGCGATCCGCCGCGCTTCGAATGAGCGTCTCGAACGGCGTCCCCGGCGCGGGGGTGCTCTGCCCCGGATAAAGAAGCTTGCCATACGCGCTGTTGCAGACGATCAACCGATCCTCCGCGTCGTACAGCGAAAAGCCTTCCGTGATCGACTCGATGGCATCCGCCAGCCGCTGCTCGCTCCGCTCGGCGGCGATTTCGGCCTCCTTTGGGGCGGACACGTCACTCCACGAGCCCACGATCTCGATGGGTCGACCGTCCTTGTCACGTATAAGGTGCTGCTCGTCGATTACCCAGCAATAGCTGCCGTCTTTCTTGCGAAAGCGGTACTCTGAGGTATGGCGCCCCTTCTGGAAAAGCTGGGCCGATTGAGCTTCGACTGCCGCATGGTCGTCCGGATGTACGCAGCGCCACCAGAAATCCGGACTCTCCAGGTATTCCTTCGGCTCATATCCGAGCCAGTCCCGGATGTTCTCGCTCACGAAGGTAGGTGCGAAATCGCCGGTGGCGCTGAAGCTGTAAATCACCGCGGGAGCGCACGACAGCAGGTGGACGAGACGGTCCTGCGCCGCCACCAATGCCTCGCCAAGTTGCCTGCGCGCCGTGACGTCGCCCCAAGCGCCGACCACCTCGACCGGGTCGCCAGCCGAGTTGCGCAGCACCTGCAGTTCGTCGCTCACCCAGCAATAGCTGCCGTCTTTCCTTCGGAAGCGATACTCGCTGCTTAGGCGCTCCACCTCGAGGAGACGCTCGTAAGCCCGCTTAATGCGCGGGCTGTCCTCCGGGTGTACGCGGGCGCTCCAGAAATCCGGGCTCTTGAGATATTCGTCGCGCTCGTAGCCGAGCAGTTCCTTGATGTTGGCGCTGACAAAGGTCGGTGCGAAATCGCCGCTCGCCTTGAAACTGTAGATGACGGCCGGCGCGCTCGCGACCAGATGTTCGACGCGCTCGCGCGCCGCCTGCGCATCCTCCTCCGCCTGCTTGCGCGCGGTGATATCGCTCCACGAGCCGACCACCTCCACAGGCTGCCCGTCCTTGTCCCGGACAAGCATCTGATCGTCGTTCACCCAGCAATATGAACCGTCCTTTCGGAGGAAACGGTACTCCATCGAGAGGCGGCCTGTCCGGAAGAGATTGGCGGACTGCGCCCCCACAGAACCGCGGTCGTCCGGGTGCACGCAGCGCCACCAGAAATCCGGGCTCTCCAGGTATTCGTTCGGCTCGTAGCCGAGCCAATCCTTGATGTTCCGGCTGACGAAATTGGGTGCGAAATCGCCGCTCGCCTTGAAGCTGTAGATCACCGCCGGCGCAGATGCGAGTAGGCGGACAATACGGTCTTGCGCTGCGACGAGCGTTTCGCCGAGTTGCTTGCGCGCGGTGACGTCGCTCCACGAACCGACCACTTCCAGTGGCCTGCCGTCGTCGTCCCGTATCAGGCGCTGCTCGTCGTTCACCCAGCAATAGGAGTCGTCCTTCTTGCGGAAGCGATAATCGATCGCGTGGGTGCCATTCTCGAAGAAGCGGGTGATCTCGGCCTCTACGCGGGCCAGGTCGTCTGGATGGACGCGGTCGCGCCAGAAGCAGGGGTCGTCGAGATAGTCGCGCGCGCGATAGCCGAAGACGCTCTCGATGTTGTCGCTGACGAAGGTCGGGCGAAAATCGTCGCGCGCGCTGAAGCTGTAGACGACCGCCGGCGAGGCGCTGAGCAGCCGCATCAGGCGCCTCTGCGCGGCCGCCTCCGTCTCCTTCAGCTCCCGGCCTGCTTTGTTCGAGCGCTCCCGCAAGGCCTTCCTCACGGCCCGCTCGATGATGGCGATGACGGCCTCGTTATCGAATTGGTCTGCCTTGATGCGCATGATCTCGGGCACAAGCGCCGCGGCTTCGATCGCGTAATCCCTCGCTGTTGGCATGGTGCCAGCCCCACTTGCAGATCACGCCCTTGAACCTAGCACAAATGCGCGAGCCGGCGCAGTCAAGATCGGAAACGTTCACCGCCTAGCTGCAGGGAGCCTATCGCCCGGGTATTGCCCCCGCTGAGGCGTGTTCGACCCGTCTCGATCTTTTGTCGGAACCTCCGCCCGGCTTTCGGGTTCAGTCGGTCGAGGGCGTCTTTTGGCGTGCCCGTTGTTTGCCACGATCGAAAGCGAAATTCCCGACCGATGCGAATTGCCCAGATTGCGCCTCTTCACGAACCCGTGCCGCCGCCGCTCTATGGCGGAACCGAGCGCATCGTCTCGACCTTGACGGAAGAACTGGTGGCGCGCGGCCACGCGGTCACGCTGTTCGCCAGCGGCGAGTCGAAGACGAGCGCCACCCTCGTTCCCAGCCGGGAGCGGTCGCTGCGGCTCGACCCGGCGCCGCTGAAGTCGGAGATCGCGGCGCACCTGTCGATGCTGGACGAGGTGCGGCGGCGGGCGGATGAGTTCGACATATTGCATTTCCATCTGAGCCATTTTCAGCATTTCCCGTTTTTCGAGCACATGCGGGAAAAGACGGTGACGACGCCGCATGGCAGGCTGGATTATGTCGACCTGGTGGGAGCGTACCGGCGCTGGCCGGGCTTTCCGATGATCTCGATCTCGAAACGCCAGCGAAAGCCGCTGCCGGAAGCAAACTGGATCGGCAACGTCTATCACGGTCTGCCGCTCGACCACTACAGGATGCCAGCCGAGCCCGACCGGAGCGGCCGGCCCTATCTCGCCTTCCTCGGCCGACTGTCGCGCGACAAGCGGCCGGATCGCGCCATCGAGATCGCCAGGCGGAGCGGCATGCAATTGCGCATGGCGGCAAAAATCGGCGACGGCGACCGCGCCTATTTTCACGACGAGATCGAACCGCTGATCGATGGCGACAAGGTGGTCTATGTCGGCGAGGTCGGCGAGGAGGCCAAGGCAAAATTTCTGCACGAGGCGGCCGGCCTGCTGTTCCCGATCGACTGGCCGGAACCGTTCGGGCTGGTGGTGATCGAGGCGATGGCCTTCGGCACGCCGGTCATAGTCTGGAACGAAGGCGCCATGCCGGAGATCGTCGACCAGGGCGTCACCGGTTTTGTCGTCGATAGCATCGACAAGGCGGTCGACTGCGTCGGGCGGCTCGGCGGACTGGACCGGGCGAGGATAAGGCAGAGACTGGAGGACCGTTTTTCGGTTCCGCGCATGGTGGATGACTATGAGGCGATCTACGCATCCCAGGTCGCGCGATCGGGGAACGGCTCGCGCGCTCCGTTGAGAGCTGTCTCTGGAGGGCCAGTATGAACGAGCTTGCTCAAAACATTCCGCCGGCCGGGCTATCGCTGGATGAGCAGCGCCTCGATCCGGCGGTGGCGCTGTCGTCGATCGACGAGTCCGCGCCGCGCGAGCCGCATCGCCAGTTCGCACTGAAGCATGAGGACTGCTTCATCGTATCGGATGCCTATGGCGACATACGCGGCTCCGGCGACGGACTGTTCCGCGACGACACGCGCGTTCTCTCGCATTTCCGGCTGCTGATCGGCGACCGCACGCCGTCGCTGCTCGGTGCCTCGCTGTCGCAGGACAACATCCTGTTCACCGCCAATTTGACCAACCTGCCGCTGAAACTGCCGGACGGACCGGAGTTGCGGCAGGGCGTACTGCACATCGAGCGCACGCGCTTCCTCTGGCAGGAGCGCATGTATGAGCGGCTGACGCTGTCCAACTATTCCGGACGGCCGCTGCGCATCTCGCTGCGCCTCGAATTCGATGTCGATTTCCGCGACATGTTCGAGGTGCGCGGTTCGACCCGCAGCCGGCGTGGACGGTCCTACGACGCCGAGACCGTGCCGGATGCCATCACCTTCCGCTATGACGGGCTGGACGAGGTGGTCCGGCATTCGGTGGTGGCGTTTTCGAGGAGCCCGGACGATCTTTCCCGCGCCCACGCCGAATTCAGCGTTCCGGTGGCGCATCGCGCGCAGGAGGTTCTCTACATCGAGGTGGGCAAGGAACACGCGGTTCCCGACCGGGAGCGGTTCCGCGCTGCCGCCGCCCGCGCCCGCTGGGCGATGCGCACCAAACGCCGGCTGGGTGCGACCGTGCACAGCTCCGGCCGCGTCTTCAACGACTGGCTGACGCGCACCCGCGCCGACATCGCGCTTCTGACCACCGATCTCGCCACCGGGCCTTATCCCTATGCCGGCATTCCCTGGTTCTCGACCGCCTTCGGCCGAGACGGCGTGATCTCGGCCTTGCAGATGCTGTGGCTCAATCCTGGCCTGGCGCGTGGCGTGCTCGCTTTCCTGGCCATCCACCAGGCGACGGAAACCGCGCCCTTCAGCGATTCCGAGCCCGGAAAAATCATGCACGAGACCCGCAAGGGCGAGATGGCGGTGATGCGCGAACTGCCTTTCGCCCGCTATTATGGTGGCGTCGACACCACGCCGCTCTACATCTATCTCGCCGCCTCCTATGCCGAGCGCACCGGCGATCTCGCCTTCGCCGACCGCATGTGGGCCTCGCTGTGCGCTGCGGCCGGCTGGATCGAGGAAGCCTGCGCGCGCAATGCCGAGGGTTTCCTGACCTACAAGCGGGCGGCGGATTCCGGCTTGTCGAACCAGGGCTGGAAGGACAGCGCAGACGCCATCTTTCACGCCGACGGACGCATCCCGCCCGGCCCGATCGCGCTGGTCGAGGTGCAGGGTTATGTCTTCGCCGCCTTCCAGGGGCTGGCGGGGCTGGCGACTCTTCGTGGCGAGGAGGAGCGCGCCGCCCATTGGCAGGGGCTTGCCGAAAAGATGCGCGTGGCGGTCGAGGACCGGTTCTGGATGGAAGAGCAGGGGCATTATGCGCTGGCCATCGACGGCGACGGGTTGCCTTGCGAAGTGCGGGCCTCGAACGCCGGCCATCTCCTCTATGTCGGCCTGCCCTCGCGCGAGCGGGCGGCGCGGCTTTCCGAGCAATTGCTGGCCGGTTCGCTCCATACCGGATGGGGCATCCGCACGCTGGCCGAGAGCGAACTTCCCTTCAACCCGATGTCCTACCACAACGGCTCTATCTGGCCGCACGACACGGCGATCTGCGCCGCCGGGCTGGCGCGCTATGGCGACCGCGACAATGTGGTGAAGCTGATGAGCGGCACCTTCGAGGCCGCCGTGCATTTCAGCATGCGGCTGCCGGAACTGTTCTGCGGTTTTACGCGCCTGCCCGGCGAGGCGCCTGTCGCCTATCCCGTCGCCTGTCTGCCGCAGGCCTGGTCGGCCGGCGCGGCCTTCATGCTGTTGCAAGCCTGCCTCGGCCTCAAGGTCGACGGCTGGAAAGGCGAGATCGAGGTGACCAATCCGCGCCTGCCGATCGGCATCGACAATCTGGCGATCCGTCATATCCGGGTGGGCGACGCCAGCGTCGACGTCGTCTTCGAGCGCGTCCGCGACCGGGTTGTCTGCTATCTCGACCGACGCCACGAGGGCATGGCGCCGCTGATCGTGCGAAGCTGAGGCGAGGCCTCATTGTCGTGGCGACATGTCGTCTCCGGCGAGACGGAGCGCCCGGATTTGTACCCTATTCGTGACGAAGACAACCGACCTCTATCGAGTGCGACCGTTAGCCGAGCGACCATTCCCGACAAAAACTTGCCGGGCTTCTACGGCAAGTCATTGAAACGGCTTGCATGTTTCGGGGAGTAGGGAAATCGTTAAAATTCTCCTGCCGAATGAAAGGAACTGTTGAGACAGGTGTCCCTACGCTTGTCGCAGGTGCTTAGGCAATTTTTAAAGCTGTGGCGCTAGTCTGGGCACGATTAGGTCTGTGAATATTGTAGAGAGTATGATGACCGATCTGGTAAGGCCGCGTGTTAAATATGTCATCGGGCCGGACGGCAGCCCGCTGACGATTGCCGATCTGCCTCCGTCCAACACGCGCAGGTGGGTCATCCGCCGCAAGGCCGAGGTCGTGGCGGCGGTCCGTGGCGGCCTGCTCAGCCTCGAGGAAGCGTGCCAGCGCTACAAGCTGACCACGGAAGAGTTCTTGTCGTGGCAGGCCTCGATCGACGAATACGGTCTTGCCGGCCTGCGCACCACGCGCATACAGCAATACCGGCACTGATCGACCTATACTCTTTCAGCACCAGAGGCTTCAGTTCGGTGACGGGCAGGCCTGGGCTCACCTGTTTCGTCAGACATCCGCCACCGGCGTCCAGATCACGTCCTCGATCCGCCGAGCGCCTGTCGCCAGCATGACCAGCCGGTCGAACCCCAGCGCGATGCCGCTGGCTTCCGGCATGATCGCGAGCGCGTCCAGAAAATCCTCGTCGATCGGATAGCGCTCGCCGTAGATTTTTTGCTTCTCGTCCATGTCGGCGGCAAAGCGCCGGCGCTGCTCTTCGGGGTTGGTGAGTTCGCCAAAGGCGTTGGCGAGCTCGACGCCGCAGCAATAGAGCTCGAAACGCTCGGCGACGCGCGGATCGCGGGCGCTCGGCCGGGCAAGCGCGGCCTCTGGAATAGGGTACTCGTAGAGGATGGTGGCGCGGCCCTGGCCCAGCGCCGGCTCGACGCGCTCGACCATGACCCGGCTGACCAGGTCGGACCAGCTATCGTCGGTCGCGGTGCGCATGCCGGCCTGCGCGACGGCGGCATGCAGGGCGTTGCGGTCCGTTTCTCCGTCGAGCGCTACTGTGGCCAGCAGATCGATGCCGGCATGGCGCAGGAAGGCGTCGTTGACCGTCAGCCGCTCCGGTTCGGCGAAAGGATCAGCCCCGCGATCACGGAAAGAAAAGCGTTTCGCGCCGGCGCGCTCGGCCGCGAGCGCCAGCAGTGCCGCGCAGTCGGCCATCAGGCTCTCATAGGTCTCACCAACCCTGTACCACTCTATCATCGTGAATTCGGGATGGTGCAGGGGGCCGCGCTCGCGGTTGCGCCAGACTGGGCCAAAACTGAAGATGCGCTTCTCGCCGGCGGCCAGCAGTTTCTTGCAGGCGAATTCCGGCGAGGTGTGCAGGTAGAGGGACCGGCGCGCCGCGTCGGGGCGGATCGCCTCGGTGGCGAAGGCCGACAGATGCGTCTCGTTGCCGGGCGAGATTTGCAGCGCCGCCGTCTCGACCTCGATGAAGTCCTGGCGCGCGAACCAGTCGCGGATGGCGGCCGCGATGGCGTTGCGCGCCAGCAGGCGCGGGCGGCGGTCGGCGTGGACGTGCGGCGTCCACCAGGGCGAGGCTTCGGTCATGGAGCCAATCTCCGCTGCAAGATGACTGGCGGCGGCCATAAAGATGTTGTAGGGCGCACGCAAACGCTTCTTCGGCCGGCGCGCGCCGGCCTATTCATTAGGATAAAGCCCGTGAAGGTGATCGCCAGTTCGCTGCGCAAAGGCAATGTCGTCGACAAGGACGGCAAACTCTACGTCATCCTGTTTGCCGAGAACATCCACCCCGGCAAGGGCACGCCCGTGACCCAGTTGGACATGCGGCGCATCTCCGATGGGGTGAAAGTCTCCGAGCGCTACCGCACCACCGAGCAGGTGGAGCGCGCCCATGTGGAGGACCGTGAGCACACTTTCCTCTACGGCGACGGCGAAGGATATCATTTCATGAACCCCGAGACCTACGAGCAGGTGGCGGTGCCCGAGGCGGATATCGCCGACCAGGCGCCTTATCTGTCCGAAGGCATGGCGGTGCAGCTTTCGCTGCACAATGGCGTGGCGATCGCAATGGTGCTGCCGCAGCGCGCGAGTTTCGAGGTGGTCGAGACGGAGCCGGTTACCAAGGGCCAGACCGCGTCGTCCTCCTACAAGCCAGCGGTGCTGTCCAACGGCGTGCGCACCGCCGTGCCGCCGCACATCGGCGTCGGCACGCGCGTCGTTGTCATGACCGCCGACGGGTCGTATGTGGAGCGCGCCAAGGACTGAGGTTCTTCTGGAGCGCCTGTGACAGACGAGGCACCCGATCCAGTCATGACGCTTTGGAAGGCGCGCCGCCGTCAGAGCGTCAGCACCACCTTGCCGATTGGTTTCGTGGCGAGAAAAGTGTGCGCCGCGCCGGCCTCGGCCAAGGGGAACGTCCTTGCCACATGCACCTTCAGCTTTCCGGCTTCCGCGAGGGCTGCAAGTTCTGTCAGCGACGGTCCATCGGGACGCACGCCGATCCGCGCAAAGCGCGCGCCGCTCCGGTCGATCTCGGCCTTGGCGGAGTCGCTCGGCGTCAGCAGCGCCGCGATGATGCCGCCGGGTCGCAGCGTCTTCAGTGACAGCGCCGCGTGGTCGCCGCCGAGCGGTTCCAGCACGATGTCGATGTCTCGAACTTTTTTGGTGAAGTCGGCCGCCGTGTAGTCGATCGCCTCGTCGGCGCCGAGCGAGCGGACGAAGTCCAGTTTACCCGTGCTGGCGGTGGCGACGACATGAGCGCCGCGGGCCCTGGCAATCTGCACGGCGAGATGGCCGACGCCGCCGGCCGCTGCATGGATCAGCACGCGATCGCCGGCTTTCAACCCGCCCGCGTCGACCAGCGCCTGCCAGGCGGTCAGGCCGGCGAGCGGCAGGCCGGCGGCAGGGACGAAATCGAGCGCTTCGGGTTTTGTCGCAAGCTCGTTTGCCGGCGCGACGGCGTATTCGGCATAGGCGGCCGCCTGTTTCGGGAAATAAGGCATGCCGAAAACCGCGTCGCCGGCCTTGAATGCCGTAACACCCTCTCCAACCGCTTCGACCGTACCGGCGATGTCCCAGCCGATGGTGAACGGCGGCTCGCCCAGCAGCGGATAGAAGCCGGCGCGAACCGCGACGTCGACGGGGTTTATGCCGGCAGCCTTCAGCCTGACGAGCACTTGTCCCCGCTCTGGCCGGGGCGTCGGAACGTCCGAGACGGTGAGGACTTCGGGTCCGCCTATCGCGGTCTGGACAATGGCACGCATCGTGATGATCTCCTTGGCTGATGGTGACACTATCATTTGGATAGCACAATCGGCTTGTCCAGTATGCACTATTTCGATATATATGCACCTCATGGATAGTAAGCATCCCGACAGGCCGTTCGGCTACGACGCCTACAGGCGCGACTGCATGTCCCACACGGTGCTGGAGATGCTGGCCAGCAAGTGGGTCTATCTGGTGGTCGGAGCTCTTCGGCCCGGCCGCCGGCGCTATGGCGAGATTGCCCGCAAGGTGGAGGGCATCACTCCAAAAATGCTGACGCAGACGCTGCGCGTGCTGGAGCGCGACGGGCTGGTGCGGCGCGAGGTTTTTCCGGTGATCCCGCCGCATGTCGAATATGAGCTGACCGAACTGGGGCAGAACCTGGCGGCACTGCTCAACCAGATCCGGACATGGGCGGAGCGCTATGCTCCCGAAATCCGCGAGGCGCGGGCTCGCGAGGGCGCTTTGGAGGACGCGTAGGCGGCTCTCTCAGTGTTCCGTAGCCTCGCGCTTGGCGAGCGCCGAAGCGGAGGCGGTGAGCAGGGCGGAGGCGGCGAAGAACCACAGGCCGGGTTTGGTGAAGGCGGTGGCGAGCCCGCTGGTCTTGGCCGCGAAGACGACCAGCGCCACCAGCACAACGTCGAGCATCGACCAGTTGGCCAGCGCCCGGAACCAGGCCGGGATGCGCGGTGAATGGTGTTCCGCATAAGCGGCGCAATGCAGCAGCGCCAGCTTCAGCGCCGGAAAGACAACCGAGAACAGGCCGATGACGGCCGCGAGCAGCACGTCTCCCTGATTCCACAGACCGGTGACGACGCCGATCAGCGACGGCTGGTCGGTGAAGAAGTACAAGCGGTCCACCTGGATCAGCGGCAAGACCACGCCGAGCGCGAAGCAGAACGTCGCGGCAAACAGGATCAGCGGCAGGAGGAGAGGGAATTTTCGCGCCATGGCTCGGCTCTAGCCGAAGCGGCAGCGCCGGGGAAGCGGCGGCGCGGGGCTGGGTGGCGGAGAGTATCACGTCCGGTTCTGAGAGAGCGCGGGGGTGCAACTCCCCCGCGCCACTCGCCTCGTCATCACCATCGCCGGAAAGAAGCACTGGTTGTGGCGTGCGGTCGACGCCCAGGGCTATGTGCTTGACGCGATCGTGCAAAGTCGGAGAAGCAAGCAGGCCGCGCTGCGGCTCTTGCGCAAACTGCTAAAGAGTCAGGGCGCCGCGCCACGCGTCATGGTGACCGACAAACTCGGCTCATACGCCGCCGCGAAGAACGAACTCATGCTTGGCGTCGAGCATCGATCACACAAGGGGTTGAACAACAGAGCGGAGAACTCTCATCTTGCCGTTCGCCGACCAGAGCGGAACATGAAGCGGTTCAAGTCGGCCCGGCAATGCCAACGCTTCGTATCTATCCATGGCCCAATCGCCAACCTGTTCCACACTCCTCGCAACAATATGACCGCAGCAGACCGTCGTGAATTTCGTACCGCCCCAAGGCAACGTGGCGCGAGATTGCTGCGTCGGTTGCAGCATGAAGGAAAGCTCGGATCGAGCCTCTGCGCCCACACGCCATGTTAAGGCGACGCTATCGCCGCTACACCAGGCTCGAGCGTTGCAACCCGCTGGACCTCCGCCGCCGTCGGCATCACTCAACCGAGGTGATCATCTCAACCATTCGTTGGGTGTGAGGCACCCCGATGCCTGGCCGCCGGAGCATCATGGCAAGCGGACCATCCTTGTTTACACCGTCGGACAGGGCACCACCCTCGAGCTTCTGGAGGATATGACCGACGAAGAGATCGACAACCGCATGCCGGCAGTCCACGCACGGTCGAGGAGGGGGCGACGATGCGGAACCATCGTAAACAGCCACCAGCGGCGGACACGTCGTTTGACTCGCGGTGTCGTCGCCCAAAGCTTGCCGCTCGCGAGCCTCGGTTTCCGGCTTGAATCCCCTGCATGGGATGGGCGCGCGGTGAGGTAGAAGGCGGCATGAACGGGCGGTTGCCTCGTCCGACCTCATTCAATGAAGCTGCTGTCAATAGTTGCCGCTGAAAGGTTTCCGGCGCCCGGCACTGCGGACGAAATCGATCATGGTCAGGAAATCGAACACCGGCCGCCCCGTCCTGGCCTGAACCGCATGAGCGTAGGGCGGGAGGTTGGAGCATTCGAGCAGGATCGCGCCGATCTCCGGGTGATCGCCGCACAGCGCCTCCGCTGTTGCCACCACCTCCGCCTCGATCAGGTCGCTGTTCAGCGTATCCGTTTCATCGAGGATCGGCCCGCGGAAGTTTGGACATGTCTCTAGTCCCGCGACGTGAACCGGAATGCGCGCCGCCGGATAGGCCTTGGCCAACAATTCGCTGGTCAGGCGCTTGCGGTTCGCACAGACAATTCCGACTGCTTGCTCGGGGCCAAGCAGGGACGCGATGAACGGCAATTGGAGCAGCGACGACAGCATGACCGGTATCTTGACGGCCGCCGCGACCTGCTCCTGGAAATGCATCATGTAACCGCAATCGCTGGTGATCGCGGTCACGCCGAAGGCCTCCAGCATCCGGGCCTCCTCGATGACCTTTTCGGTCAGCGACAGGTCGCCCTTCTCGATCAGTCGCTCCAGGGTCACGTCGGGCACGGTGCGGTAGAGCACGGGATAACCGTAGGAACTGGCGTTGCCGACATCGCCCGGGATGAACGGCGTACGGCAGTCGATCAGCAATATCCCGACATCGTGCCCGTAGGACTCGGCCTTCGAGCGGACCTTGTAGACAGCCATTCGATCAATTCCCTTCACAATCTCTCTGCCGCCGGTCAGCCGATCAGTCACCGACCGCCGCGATGATGCCGATCTCGACGCCGTATTTCGGTGCAGCCAGCCTGGCTTCGACGGTCGCTCTCGCGGGCGCCGAAGCGGCCGGGACCCATGCGTCCCAGACGGCGTTTATTTCGTCGAAGGTCGAGATGTCCGTAAGCCAGATCGTGGCGCTCAGGATGCGGCTTCTTGTGGTTCCGACTTTTGTCAGAAGGCCGTCGATCCGCTCCAGCACGTTGCGCGTCTGCTCTGCGATGGAGGCGTTTGGCGCGTCGACCGCGACCTGACCAGCAAGGAAGGCAAAGCCGCCATAGACGACGGCCTGGCTCATTCGGGAGTTCGTTTCGTAGCGCCTTATCTGCATGTCACTCTCTCGGAACGTTCGGTCTCTGGACAATCAGTTGTTGGGGGTCAGCCTTTGACGCTCCGCCCTGCGCTGCAACCATTGCATGACGAGCAGGAAGATCGTCGAAAGGACGATGAGCATCGTGGCGACGGCGGCAATCGTCGGCGAGAGCTGCTCGCGCACGCCGCTCCACATCTGCCTTGGCAGTGTCCGCTGTTCGGATCCCGCTATGAAGAGCGCGATCACGACCTCGTCGAAGGACGTTACGAAGGCGAACAACGCCCCCGACAGGACACCCGGCGCGATCAACGGAAGCATCACCAGGCGCGTTGCCGCGATCGGCCTTGCGCCCAGTCCGGCCGCCGCGCGCATCAGGTTCTGGTCGAAGCCCTGCAGGGTGGCGGTCACGGTGATGACAACGAATGGCGCGCCGAGCGCGGTGTGCGCGAGGATGAGCCCGGTCAGGCTGTTCAGGAGGCCCGCCGCGGCGAAGGCGTAGTAGATGCCCACGGCCGAGACGACGACCGGCACGATCATCGGCGAGATCAGGATCGCCGTCAGGACCGCCCGGGCCGGACATTCCGGCCGCGTCAGCCCGATCGCGGCAACCGTGCCGAGCGCGGTCGACAGGATGGTCGCCGCCACAGCGACGATCATGCTGTTCTTGAGCGACAGGAGCCAGACGGTCGACTCGAAGAATTCGCGGTACCATTTCAGCGACACCCCGGGCATCGGGTAGGTGAAGAACGGTTCGGAATTGAACGACAGCGGCATGATCGCCAGGATCGGCGCCATCAGGAAGAAGATGACCAATCCGCCGACCAGCCAGAGTGCAGCCGAGAAAACCTGAGCCCTGGACATCAGCCTATTCTCAGCCTCTGGATCCCGACGAGCCGGTTGTAGATCACATAGAGGACGAGCACCGCCACCAGCAGGATGATGCTCAGCGCCGCCGCCATGCCCCAGTTCGTGACCTGATTGGCATAGTAGGCGATGAAATAGCTGATCATCTGGTCGCGCGGCCCGCCGACCAGCGCGGGCGTGATGTAGTAGCCAAGCGCCAGGATGAAGACGAGCAGGCAGCCGGCGCTCACCCCCGGCATCGTCATCGGCAGGTAGACGCGGAAGAACGAGGAGAGCGGCCGGGCGCCCAGGGAAGCGGCCGCCCGCATGTAGACTGGAGGAATGCCCTTCATCACGCTGTAGATCGGCAGGATCATGAACGGCAGCAGGATGTGGGTCATGGCGATGACCACGCCGACCCGGTTGTAGATGAGATCCAGCGGCGCCTCGGGGTCGATCATGCCCAGCCACGCGAGCACGTTGTTCACCACGCCCCTGCTCTGCAGGAGCACAACCCAAGCGCTCGTCCTGACCAGAAGCGACGTCCAGAACGGCAGCAGGACGAGAACAATCAGGACGTTGGCGGCAGTTCCCCGGGACCGGGCGATGAGCGCCGCAAGGGGATAGCCAAGCAGCAGGCACATCACGGTGACGGAGGCGCTGACCGTGAAGGTGCGGGCCAGGACCTCGAGGTTGACGGCCGTCGAGGGCGGAACACTGGCGATGTCGCCGTTCTCGTCGCGCATGAGATCGAGCGCGGACAGGATGTAGAAATCCGTCACGCTCGGCATGACCTGCTGCAGCGCGCGCCAGTAGCGCGGGGAACTCCAGTCCTCGTTCACCTCGATGAACGACGGAGCGTAGGGCGCCTCGGCGGTCCTGACCTTGCGCGCCAGTTTCAGGAACATCGAGCGCATGCCGGCGTCATGATAGTTGAGCTGCTTGGCCAGCACCGCCACGTCTTCCCGCGCTGCTTCCTTGAGGTCGCCTGCAAGGGCCGCGAACAGCTCTTCGTGCGGCGCATCCTGCCCGTTCCAGGCAGACAGCGCTTCGGCCGTTCGCGGCAGGAGGGCGGCGGCATCCCCGTTGTCGAAGCCTCGCGCCAGCAGCGTGCCGATCGGCAGCACGAGCACCACGACGAGGAACAGCATGAGAGGAGCTATCAACGCCAGCGCCTGCAACTTCGCGCGGCGTTTCGTCCGCGCCATTTGCCTGGCCAGCGTCGACTGCTCCTCGCCGCCGTGCTTCTCGGCGAAAGTCACAGCGTATTTCATCGGCTCCCGTCAGAACGAAGTGCGGCATGGTCGAACGGGCGGCCGGCTACCGGTCGCCCGCTCATTCCGGATTACTGTGCGAGCCACTTGTTGAAGCGCTCGGTCAACTCCTCGTCATGATCCGCCCAGAACTCGGCATCGACGACGAACGAGTTCTTGGTGTTCTCGGGCGCCGTCGGCAGGTCGGCGAGAATATCCGCCGGCACCTTCTCGATCGCCGTCTTCTTGGTCGGTCCGTAGGAGATGTACTTCGACTGCTGCGACATCACATCGGGCCTCATCGTGTATTCGATGAAGCGGTCGGCCAGTTCCTTGTTCTTCAGGCCTTTCGGCTCGGCCCACAGGTTGAAGTCCTGGCCCTGTCCGTCCCAAACGATCTTGAAGTTCTTGCCGTCGTTCTTGACCGCGTCGAAGATACGCCCGTTCCATGCGGTCGCCATGACGACCTCGCCGTCGGCCAGAAGCTGCGGCGGCTGCGCGCCGGCGCTCCACCACACTTTGACGTCCTTCTTGATGGTGTCTAGCTTGGCGAACGCCCGGTCGACGCCCTCCGGCGTGCCCAGCACCTTGTAGACATCGGCAGTCGGAACGCCGTCGGCGATCAGGGCGAACTCGAGAGTCGTCTTGGGCGCCTTGCGGAGCGAGCGCGGTCCGGGGAACTTCTCCGTGTCGAACAGGTCCGCCATGGTCTGCGGTCCCCCGTTGGGGAACTTCGACGCGTCATAGGCGTAGATCGTGCTGAACACGATGGTGGCGACCGCGCAATCCATTGCGGCGCCGTCGACAAAGCCCTCGCGTCCGCCGATCTTCGAGTAGTCGATCTCCTCGAGCCAGCCTTCTTCGCATCCCTGCAGGGCGTGGCCGGGCTCGACGTCGACGATGTCCCAGGTGACCTGTCCGGTCTCGACCATGCCCTTGAGCTTGGCGGTCGAGCCGTCCCACTCGTCCTGCAGGACCTTGACCCCGGTCTCCTTGGCGAACGGCTCGTAGAAGGCCTGCTCCTGGCTCTTCGTGTAGGAGCCGCCATAGGACGTGACCGTCAGTGCGTCCTGTGCCAGGACCGGAGCCGAGGCGACGACTGCAATCGCCGCGCCGCCAAGCATCAATTTCAGACTTCTCATTTAGTTCACCCTTCTGGTTAAGTTACTAACTCTGGTTGGTCACCGTTCGGCGCTAGCTCTGGATGAGCGCCCGGCAATCCTGCGGTCGCCATCCGACATGGATGGTCGCCCCTAGCGAGAACGGAGCCGTGATCGCCGATGCGGCCAGCTTGACCTGAAGGCCCTCGCTTCCGAGCAGGTTCAGGCGCAGCCGCACATGGTCGCCGTGGTAGATCACCTCTTCCAGCTTGCCGGCGAATCTGTTGGCAGCCTCGTCGCCCTCGCGGGCCAGGACTATGCGCTCCGGCCGCACGACAACGACGACCCGCGCCGGCTTGCGGACGTGTTCTCCCGCTACCGCGGAAATCACCGAACCGTCCGGCGTACGGACACGGCAGAGGCCGGCGTCGATGTCGACGACTTCGCCGGGCACAACGTTGTTCTCGCCGACAAAGCCGGCGACGAAGATATTGGCCGGCTTCTCGTAGAGTTCGTGCGGCGTGGCGATCTGCTGGAGGACGCCGTCGCTGAACACTCCGACCCTGTCCGACATGGTCAAGGCTTCGCTCTGGTCGTGCGTGACATAGACGACATTGATGCCGAGCCGCTCGTGGAGATGCTTGATCTCGATCTGCATGTGCTCGCGTAACTGCTTGTCCAGGGCGCCGAGCGGCTCATCCATCAGGACGAGCCGGGGTTCGAAGACGAGGGCGCGCGCCAGGGCGATGCGCTGCTGCTGGCCGCCCGAAAGCTGGCTGGGCCTACGGCTCTCGAACCCGGCCATGCGCACCATGTCGAGGGCGCTACTTACGCGCTCGGAGATCTGCGATTTGGAAACTCCGCGCATCTTCAACGGAAAGGCGACGTTCTCGCCGACCGTCATGTGGGGAAACAGGGCGTAGTTCTGGAACACCATGCCGATGTTGCGGTCATAGGCAGGCACGCTGTCGATCCGCGCGCCCCCAAGGGAAATGCTCCCGTGTGTCGGCTCCTCGAAACCGGCGAGCATCATCAGGGTAGTCGTCTTGCCCGAGCCGGACGGGCCGAGCAGGGTCAGGAACTCGCCTTCCGCCACGTCGAGATCGAGACCGCGGACGACATAATTCGCGCCGTCGTAGGACTTGCGGACGGCTTCAAACGAAATGAAGCGCTCGTTCAATTTCAGTTCTCCCAGGGACGCCTTATCGACGTTTCTCGTTGCGTAAGCTAGTTTGTGTGGCCTGCATTTGTTTTGTCAAGCGGGACAATATCGATTGTCGGAAATAAGTTGCGTTCGGCTCTATTCCCTGTTGCATCGGGCAAAAGGGTAGCGTTCTTATTGGGTTTTGATATGTATCGCGTTGCTTCTTTGAGCGGCATCGGGAACTTTGTATGATCGATCCCTCCGAAAAGATCCGGACAAATAGCGCGCAGCATGGCGCGCGCCGCCCCGCCTATGTCGAGCTTGCCAGCGAGTTCGAGGCCCGCATCCGATCCGGAATGCTGCCCCCGGGGAGCCAGCTTCCGGCGCAGCGCGACCTGGCCAGCGAACGCAGTCTCAATGTGTCGACTGTAACGCGCGCCTACAGGGAACTTCAGAAACAGAACCTGGTCATAGGCAGTACGCGACGGGGCACGATCGTCACCGGCCAGGGGCTCATGCCCCGCGTCGAAAGGGGCGAGGGCTCCGGCGGGATGATCGATCTCACGGTCAACCGCCCGGCGACCGATGAATTCCAGAACAGGTTGGCCGCCAGCCTGCCTCTGGTTGCCAAGGACCCTCGTTTTGGGGGCATGCAGGATTACCAGCCCCCGGAAGGCCCATTGTGGGCGCGGGAGGCAGGCAGGCGCTGGATCGCGCTGAACGGTTTCGAGCCGTCGATCGACGATATCGTCGTGACCAGCGGCGCGCAGCACGCGCTGCTGGCCGTCGTCAGCGGGCTCATCAACCCTGGCGACACGATCGTATCGGATCGACTGACCTATTACGGCCTCAAGGCGTTGGCCCAGATGTACCGTTTCAGGATCATCGGCGTCGGCAGCGACGAGGAAGGCATGTCGGCCCGAGAGCTGGAGGAAGCCGGCCGGCAGACGCAGATAAAGGCCGTCTTCGTGGTGCCGTCGATGCAGAACCCGATGGTCGTGACGATGAGCGAGCATCGTCGCAAGGAGATCGTCGAAATCGCCGAGCGGCATGATTTCCTGATCATCGAGGACGACGTCTATGGTCCGATGCTGGGAAGCCGTTCGCCCGCGATCTACACGATGGCTCCCGCGCGCACCTGCTACATTGCGGCCCTGTCGAAGGCGATCGCTCCGGGGCTGCGCGTCGGCTGGCTTGTTGCCCCTCCGGGCAAGGCCCTGATGATGGCCGAGGCGATCAGGACCACGGCCTGGATGCCTTCCCCCCTGCCTCTTCTCGTCGCGAGCAGATGGCTGGAGGATGGCACGGCCATCACCATCCTGAAGGCGCAGCTCGCCGAGCTCAAGGCTCGGCACGCGTTGGTCGCGACGATGCTGGCAGGTTGCGATTTCCGATCCGATCCAAGTTGCATGTTCATCTGGCTGCGGCTGCCGGCGCCCTGGCTTGCGGAAGATTTTACGGCGAACGTCAGGGCGCACGGGGTAGCGGTCCTGCCGTCCAGCGCGTTTGCCTGTGACAGGCAGCCCGTCGAACACGCCGTCCGGATCAACGTCGGCGGCGCCGGTTCCCGCGACGAACTCGCGACGGCGCTGAGGATCGTCGCCACGACATTGGGCGATCGTCCCAGGGCTTTGTCGGGGCTCGCATGACGCAAGCAGCACCAGTCAGCATATCGGCGTCCGCCGCAGGCGGCGCGCCTCGCAAGCACGTTACCGTCGTCGGCGCCGGCCTTGTCGGGCTTGCCTCGGCGCTCTGGCTCCAGGAATTCGGGCACGAAGTCGTCGTCGTCGATCCTTCCCCACCTCTGGGGGAGGAACCTTGGCGGCATGCCGCCAGCTACGGCAACGCCTGCACCTTTGCGCCCCACGGCGTCGTTCCCGTCTCTATTCCGGGACTTGCCTGGCAAGTTCCCGGCATGCTCCTGGACGTGACCGGCCCGCTGGCGATCAATTGGCGCTACCTGCCCCGTCTCGCTCCGTGGCTCCGTGCTTTCCTGCGGGCCGGGCGCGAGGCCGAGGTCAATCGGATCGCCGGGACGCTGGCCGCGCTCCTCAATCATGCCGATGCCGGCTGGCAGCCCCTGTTCGAGCTTGCATCTGCAAAGCACCTCCTACGCCGCAAGGGGTGCCTCTACCTCTACAAGACCGAGGCCGAATACGCGGCCGGCGAATATGGCAACCGGCTGCGCGAGCGGCACGGCGTCAGACTGACCAGGCTTGACGCCGCTGAGGTCCGCGATCTCGAGCCTAACGTGGCCCCGCTCTATCATGCCGGCGTCCTGTACGACGATGCCTACACGATCCACAGCCCGCGGCAGATGGGTGAGGCCTTTGCTCGCGCGTTCCAGGCGAAAGGCGGGAAGTTCGTCAAGGGCTGCGCCACCGGTCTGGGGTCGACGCGAACGCGGCTGGAGTTCTCGGTCGATGGCGTCAGGCACTCTACCGAGCATATCGTCGTCGCAGCCGGCGCCTTCTCGGGCAGTCTCGCAAGCCAGCTAGGCGACCGTGTTCTGCTCGACACCGAACGGGGCTATCACGTGATGTTCCCCCATGCCGCGGAACTCGTGCAGAGGCCAGTCTGCTTTGTCCGGCACGGCTTCTACATGACGCCGATGGCGGACGGTCTGCGCGCTGCCGGTACGGTGGAATTCGGCGGGCTGTCGGCTGCGCCCAACAAGGTCCGGAGCGACGTGATCCGCTCCGAAGTCGGGCGTCTGCTCCCTGCGGCGGGAACGGCCGGAAAGACCTGGATGGGGTTCCGCCCGTCCATGCCCGACTCGTTGCCGGTCATCGGCGACTCCCCTGCAACGTCCAACGTGACCTATGCGTTCGGCCATGGGCATCTGGGCCTGACGCTGGCGGGCGTCACCGGGCGGCTGGTAGCCGAACTGGTTTCGGGCCGGCCGCCGCATGTCGATATCACGCAACTCCGAATAGACCGCTTCCATCGATGGGGCGGCCGGCGGAAAATCGCCTAAGCGAATCCTTCGCTACGCGATTGTGGGTGACGTGCTCGTGCATGAGCTTCCACAATCGCTCGATGGCGTTGAGGTTGGGGGCGTAGGCGGGCAGGAAATGCAGCTCTATTCGGCGGCCGGGCCTGGCCAGCCAATCGCGAACGGCCTGGCCGCGATGCACCGGCGCCTGGTCGAGGACAACGTGGATGACGCGCATGTCCCCTCGACCTATTCGTCCGGCAGCAAGACATATCACGGCAAGATCATCAAGCAGGGCAATAAGTGGCTGCGTTGGGCCTTCGTCGAGGCGGTCGCCCCAGCCGTCGCCACCGATCCGCAGCTTCGCGCCCAGTAGGGGTCGGAACAAGATTTGCTTTCCCAGACATGCGGTCTTTATCAACCAAAGACCGCTACGGCTGATTTGATGACGATGCCGCCATCCTGGCTGCGGCGCATCTGACGTCCAACAGCGGCGCGAAAGACGCTCAGGAGTTGCAGGGCCGGCGGCACGCGCGACCAAAGCGTCCGGATGGTTTCGCGGCCCGCGCCGGGTTTTGCGAACGGCATTGCCTGCGACGACGCGGTGCGACCAGCGAAAGCCGATCTCGTGAAAATACAGATCCGCATGCTGCGGGCTGATGTGGTGAAAGACGCCGGCAATTGTGCGGCGAACACGCGAGTTGAACCCTTCGACCGAATTGACGTGGACAGTGTCGCGAACATATTCGCCGCTGGAGTGCTTTACGGTCTCATGCTCGGCGAAACTCTCACCAATGGCCATGAACGCCTTCGCCTCGTCGCTCATCAAGCGGGCATCGGGCGTGATCTGCGTTTCGATGACGCGCTCGGCATCGCGCATCGAAAGGCCGGCCACCACCGCGGCACGCGCGTCGCCGGCCGGAGTGCCGGGCGTGTCGTCGTTCGGCCGCTGCACCATCGCCATGACAGGCGTTTTCTGCGTATTCGACTGACCTTTTCGGCCTCGTCCGGGCGGCGGATCGTCTGGATGCTTCTTTGGGCGGCCACCGAGTCGTGGGAGTCGGGCAATGGCAAAACGGAAGCTTCTCAAAGCTCATGATCGACGGAGGCTTTTCGATATACCAGCCGACGAGGATAGCCTGATCCGGCACTATTCGTTGTCACCGGAAGATCGTCTGGAGATTGAATTGCGGAGGAGTGAGCATAATCGGCTTGGTTTCGCCGTTCAGCTATGTCTGATGCGATACCCTCGCCGAGTGCCGGGAGCGGAAGAGGTCCCGCCCCGCGCCATGCTTCGATATGTTGCTGACCAAATCGGCGCTGATCCAGAAGCATTTGTGCTCTATGCACGCCGTGAAGAAACCCGTCGTGATCACACGGCGTGCCTCATGGCGTATCTGGATACGAGAAGCGCGACGGCTCAAGATCGTCGAGCCGCGCTATTGGCTGCAATTCAGGTGGCGGCAATGTCCGACGACGGTGCTGCGATAGCCAGTTCCATTGTTACCACATTGCGTGAACGTGAATCTCTTCTGCCGGGAGCACATCAATCTGACAGGCATCTACACCTGGGATAGCGAGCAGCATCTGCTGGAGCGATTCCGGTCGCTGAGGCTCCCGGCTGAACTACGGCGAGCCGCATGAGTTCTCACTTTGTTCGACCTTAGCGCACGATTTCGCACTGCTCTTGTTCTGACCTCAACTGTGCTGATTTCAAGCGGCAGCGCTGTGCGTGATTTCGTGCCACGTTGCCATGGCTGCACTTCGAAGCTCACGATGATCGGAGGATGAGAGGGTGTGGCGGGGAAGGTGAAAGAGATTGGCGATCGGATCGTGGATGGAAACGAAACGCTGAAGTTGTCGCGTTGATTTGAAGCGTTTCATGATCCTCTCCCGTCGTCGGATCGGTTGGTGCGAATTTTCTGCCCGATTGTTCAAGCCTTTATGTGATCGGTGCTCGACGTTCGGCATGACCTGACGCTTTGCCGCATCGTATGATCGAAGCTTGTCGGTGATCATGACGCGGGGCGTTCGGCCCTGCGTCTTGAGCACAGCTTGCGCATCAGACGCCTGGCAGCCTTTGCATTCCTGCGGCTTTGCACCAGCACGTCGATGACGAAGCCCTCCTGGTCGACAGCCCGCCAGAGCCAGCATTTCGCGCCCGCGATGCTGACGACGACCTCGTCGAGATACCATTTGTCACCGAGGCGGCCGGCGGATCGGCGCTGCATCTCATTTGCATAATGCCGTCCGAACTTTTCCGCCCAGTGCCGAATGGTCTGGTGGGTGACGATGATGCCGCGGGCTGCCAGCATGTCCTCGACCATGCGCAAGCTGAGCGGGAAATGGAAGTAGAGCCAGACCGCTTGCGCAATGACCTCGGCGGGAAAGCGGTGGCGGCGGTACAGCGGGTCACGAGCGATCTTCGACATGCTGCCAAATCGCAGATTCGCGTCAGCCTTCAGTTAACTTTACGGTGCCGGGTCCACTTGTCTCCCTGGGGAAGCCGCCAAGAACCTCAGGGAGACAATTATGGAACAAGAGTACAATCAGCTGAATCACGCGACGTGGGATTGCAAGTACCATGTCGTGTTCACGCGAAAGCACCACAAGAAGGTGCTGTTTGGGAACAGGTGTTTCACGATCTGGCACGCCGTAAGGAATGTCGGATCGAGGAAGGGCATCTGATGCCCGATCATGTGCACATGCTGATTTCGATCCCGCCGAAATACGCGGTGGCGCAAGTCATCGGATATATGAAGGGCAAGAGCTCGATCTGGATTGCGCTGAATGTGGAACGCAGGATGCGCAATTTCTTGGGACACAAATTCTGGGCGCGAGGCTACTTTGCGACCACCATCGGCCGGGACGAAGAGCTGATCCGCGCCTACATCAAGAACCAGGAACTGGCCGATCGGCAGTTGGACCAGTTGGAGATCAAGCTTTCAGCTTCCTAAAATCCCATCCCTTGTCATATCGTCACTTCTAACCGCCTCCGGCGGTTCCCCACCAAACCTCCAGCTCTGCTGGAGGTTATTGGCTTCTTATGAGGAGCGCTGGGGTAGAGGCCGCTATCTACCAAGCAGATTCCTCGCCACGGTCTGCAGGTGCGCGAGCATGGCAGCGCGAGCGCCCTCGGGGTCGCGGCGCAGCAGGCGGTCGAGGATCGCCTCGTGTTCGACGCAATAGGTCTGACGGCGTTCTTCGGAGAACGAGCGCTTCTTCATCTCGAACCAGGGCGACTGGTTGCGCAATATGCGCATGAGATTGTGTAATTCCTTCAAAAACTCGTTGCGCGAGCAGGCGAAGATGCGGTGGTGGAATTCGGCGTCCCAATGCTCGAACTCCGGCATGTCGGTCGCCTCGCAGGCCGTCTGGTAGGCGTCGCGCACGGCGTTGAGTTCGCCGGCGCTGGCGTTGGTGGCGGCGAAGCCGGCCGCGGCAGGCTCCAGCAGCAGGCGGATCTCCATCATGTCGGCAGGGCTGGTGCCTTCCATACGCGCGAAGACGGCGGGCATCGAGTTGGGGTCGGCCGCCGCGACAAAGGTGCCGCGCCCGACCTGGCGGACCAACGTGCCGTCCTCCTCCAGCAGCCCGACGGCGCGCCGCACCGTGTTGCGCGCCACGCCGAATTCGCCGGCGAGGTCGCGCTCCGGCGGGATGCGGTCCTCCCATTCGCCCGAGGAGATACGTTTCCTCAGCGCGGTGGCGATATCTCCGGCGACCAGCTTCGGCATGAAGCGATTCCTGTTATGAACCGATAGTGAACCAATCTATCGACGATTTCGTGCCTCGTCCATACGCAATCGGCTGCCTCGATCTGCCTGGCTACGAAAATGAGACTGAAAGGGAACAAATCGCCCTTGCTACAGGAACCAATCGGCGTTAGCGTGAACGAAATGGGCTTGAATTGGCTCAGAAAAGGTTCATGGAGAGAAGCATGAGGGTGGCGACATTCTCGATCGGCGGCGAGCGCCGGGTCGGCATTGTCGATGCGGACAGTGAGACGATCGCGCCTTTCGACCTAACCGTCGAGCGGGCGGAAAGCGGCATCCTGGCTCTCATCGACCGTAACGGCGCCGGCGCGCCGCGTACGCTGTCGCCGATCCCGCTGGCTCAGGTGGAGTTGGAGGCGCCTATCCCGCAGCCGCGCCGCAACATCTTTTGCGTCGGCAAGAATTATTACGAACACGCGCATGAATTCGCCAAAAGCGGCTTCGATTCCAGCGCCGCGGCCGGTGCGATCCCGAAAAACCCTATCATTTTTTCAAAGGTGCCGGAATCGGTCATCGCCAACCGCGCCAGCGTGATGATCGACAGCAAGGTCTCGACCGCGATCGACTATGAGGCCGAACTCGCGGTGATCATAGGCAAGGCGGGGCGGGGCATCTCGAAGGAAAATGCCTTCGACCATGTCTGGGGCTACACCATCGTCAACGACGTCACGGCGCGCGACCTGCAAGGCAAATACAGCCAGTGGCTGATCGGCAAGTCGCAGGACACGTTCTGCCCGATGGGGCCGTGGGCGGTGACCAGGGACGAGATCGACCTGGAGAAAACCGGCATTCGCTGCTTCGTCAATGGCGAACTCAGGCAGGATTCGAAGATCCCGCTGCTGATCTTCGACATCCCGACGATCATCGCCACGTTGTCGGAGGGCATTACGTTGCGGCCCGGCGACATCATTGCCACCGGTACGCCGGCTGGCGTCGGCATCGGTTTTGATCCACCGAAATATTTGAAGGCCGGCGACTTCGTGCGGGTCGAGATCGACGGCATCGGCGCACTGGAGAACCCGATCGCGGAGCGGCTGCAATGACGACGGTGAGCGTCGGGTCGGCCGTCGTCGAAGTTTCCGGCGAGGGGTTCCCGGTCGTGATGATCCACGGCCTGGGCGGCACGTCGAACATGTTCTTCCCGCAGATGCAGGCGCTCAGCGGCTTTCGCGTGGTGCGCGTCGACCTGCCGGGATCGGGCCGTTCGCCACGCCCGGTCGGTGCGCTGTCGATCGAGGGCATGGCGCAGGCCGTGCTCAAGGTGATGGAGGCGACCGGCGTGCAGAAAGCGCATGTGGTCGGCCATTCGATGGGTACGATCGTTGCACAGCAGATCGCGACCGAAAGGCCGGAGCAGGTAGCTTCGCTGGTTCTGTTCGGCGCGCTGGCCGAGCCGGCGGAGGCCACCCGCAACGGGTTGCAGGCGCGGGCGAAACTGGCGCGCTCCGGCGGCATGTCGGACATTGCCGACCAGATCGTCGCCAACGCCATCTCGGCGCATACGCGCGAGCATTTTCCTGCGGCAGCCGCCTTCGTGCGGGAGTCGATCACGCGGCAGGATTTTGAATCCTACGCCCGCACCTGCGAGGCGCTGGCAAAGGCGCAAGCGGTCGATGCGAAGCGGATCAAGGCGCCGGCGCTGCTGATCACCGGCGATGCCGACACCGTGAACCCACCGAGCGTCGCGCAGGCGCTTGCCGACAGGATCAAGGGAGCCGTATTCTCGTCGCTCGACCGCTGCGGCCACTGGGCTACGGTCGAGGCTCCGGGGGAAAGCAGCCGGCGGCTCGCCGATTTTCTGACGCGCCTGCACAGGTGAGGGAGTTTTGGCGCGCTCGCCCGCGCCGGCCATTGGGAGGTAGAGATGGCAGACGACTGGAACAATGGCTGGACCGGAAACGGCACCGGCAACATCCTTTTCACCAATGTGCGTGTGCTCGATTCGACGGGCGAGTATCCCTACACAGGCGAGGTGCTGGTGCAGGGCAACCGCATCAAGCAGATCACGCGCGGTTCGTCGCGCTTCGGCTCGTCCTCGAGCAACTATAGCGGGGCCGGTGGCACCACGACGATCGACGGCATGGGAGCCACGCTGATGCCGGGCATGATCGACGCGCATCTGCACCTGTCGTGGAACAATGCGCCCGGCATCGACCCGATCCAGATGATGGAACTGGAAGAGCACATGCTGGTCACCATGGAGATGGCCAAGCTGGTGCTCGACGCCGGCTTCACCGCGGGGCGCGGCGCGGCGGCGGCAAAGCCCAGGCTCGACGTGGTGGCCAAGAAATTCATCAACCAGGGCCGTTTCCCCGGGCCGCGCTATCTCGCCGCCGGGCCGGAGATCACCACGGTGGGTGGCCTTGGCGACGCGGCGCCATCGCATATCCCGCATGAGGGGCTGAACCTCGGCCTCGTTGTGTCGGGTCCGGAGGAGATCAGGCGCACGGTGCGCCAGCTCATCAAATACGGCGTCGATTCCATCAAGCTCAACCTGTCGGGCGAGGCGCTGACCGGCATGGGCGCGGAAGAAACGCCGATGTCGGAGGAGGAGGTGGCGATGGCCGCTTCCGAGGCGCGCTGCCGCAACAAGGTGCTGTCCGCGCATGCCCGCTCGTCCGGCTCGGTCAAGCAGTGCATCCGCCACGGCATCCAGAACATCTACCACGCCTCCTTCGCCGATGAGGAGGCGCTCGACATGCTGGAGGCGGCCAAGGACAAGCATTTCGTCGCACCCGGCATCGCCTGGCTGATCAACACGGCGCGCTACGCCGAGCCGTGGGGCATAAAGCCCGGCTCGCCGGTGACGCTCGAATACGAGCGCGAGCTGGAGATGTGCGTCGAGACGATGAAGAAGATGCACCGGCGCGGCATAAGGATCTGCATCGGCGGCGACTACGGTTTCGCCTGGACGCCGCAAGGCACCAACGCCAAGGACATCGAGACCTTCGTCACCATGCTCGGCTTCTCGCCGATGGAGGCGATCCTGGCGGCGACCAAATATGGCGGGCAGATCATGGGCATGAGCGACGAGCTCGGCATGATCAAGGAAGGCTATCTAGCCGACCTGCTGCTGGTCGACGGCGATCCGATCGCCGACGTGCGCATCCTTCAGGACAAGAACCGCATCCTGGCGATCATGAAGGACGGAAAATTCCACCGGGCGCCGAAGATGAACGAGGCGCGGCGCAGGCTGACGGCGTAGGGCCACGATTATTTCGATGGTTCCGCTCTACGTCGCCCCCCTCTGTCCTGCCGGACATCTCCCCCACAAGGGGGGAGATTGGCTAGTCGCCAGCCTTGCCACCGTCAATCTCCCCCCTTGTGGGGGAGATGTCCGGCAGGACAGAGGGGGGCGACGTAGAGTGCCTTCATTCGGAGGCGATAGATGAGCCTGCTCGACCAACAGCGTGCGTCGGTGGAAGGCGGTGGTTTTACGCGAAGACAGGCGTGGGGGCTGTTCTGGCTGCTGCTTGCGGCCATCGTCGCCTGGCTGATCTTCGCCGTCTGGCCGGCCTGGCTGAACGCGGTACTGACTTCGAAAAAAGCCTTCGTCAGTGCCGTCATGAACGGACTGACGCTTGCGGGGCTGTATTTCCTGGTGGCGAGCGGCTTCACGCTCGTCTTCGGCCTGATGCGCAACGTCAACCTGGCGCACGGCTCGCTCTACCTGCTCGGCGCCTATATCGGCTACGAGGTCGGCGCGCGTACCGGCTACTGGCTGATCGGCGTGGCCGCCGGCTTCGTCGTGCTGGCTATCGTCGGCGTGCTGATGCAGGTGCTGGTGTTCCGCAGGCTGGAGGGCGACGACCTGCGGCAGACGCTGGTGACCATCGGCATCTCCATCGTCGCCGCCGACCTGATGCTCGCCGTATGGGGCGGGCAGACCTACCAGCTCGCCACGCCGGAATGGCTGGACGGGGCGGTGACGCTGCCGATCATCACCGCCGTCCGCTCGAACGGCGCGTCGGTGTTCCTCACCTATCCGTTCTACCGGCTGGTGGTGTTGTTTGCGGCGGTCGTCATCGGCGTGGGCCTGTGGCTGATGCTCAACCGCACCCGCGTCGGCATGATGATCCGCGCCGGGGTCGACGACCGCGCCATGCTGTCGGCCTCGGGCGTCAACGTGCATGCGGTGTTCGCCATCGTCTTCGCGGTCGGCGCCGGGCTGGCTGGTTTCGCCGGCGTGGTCGGCGGCTCGGCGCTGTCGGTGGCGCCGGGCGAGGACGTGCGCTACCTCCTGGCCTCGCTGGTTGTCGTCATCGTCGGCGGCATGGGCTCGATCACCGGGGCGGCGATCGGCGCGCTGCTGATCGGGCTCGCCGAGCAGATCGGCCTCGTCTATTTCCCGACCTATGGCGTGGTGCTGACCTTCGTCATCATGGTGGTGACGCTGGCGATACGGCCGCAGGGCATCATGGGGAAGGCGCGATGAGCCTCGTCGCCACGACCCCAGCCACGGCGCGTCCGGCCTTCCTCGGCAAGGTCGGGGCAGGGCATATCCTGCTCGCGGCGGCGCTGATCTTCTATCCGGCGGTCGCCACGGACTTCTTTCTGACGCAGATCGGCGGCTATTCGCTGATCTTCGGCATGATCGGCCTGTCGCTGATGATTTTGGCCGGTTATGGCGGCATGGTCAGCCTGGCGCAGATCACGATTGCCGGCATCGCCGGCTACGCGGTGGCGATCTTCGGGCTCAACAATTCCAACGTGCACGGTTTCGGCTGGCCATGGTGGATCGTGGCGCCCTTCGCCATGCTGCTCGCGGCAACCGCCTCGGCGCTGATCGGCTGGATCGCGGTGCGCACCGAGGGCATCTACACGATCATGATCACGCTGGCGATCGCCACGGCGGCATTCTATTTCGCGCAGCAGAACTATATGATCTTCAACGGTTTTCCGGGCTTCAACGGGCTGCGCGCGCCGGAATTCTGGGGCGTCTACTGGCGCGACCCGGTGCCGTTCTACTATCTCTGCCTTGGCTGCGCCGCGCTCGCCTACGCCGCCGTGCTCTATTGTTCGCGCTCGACCTTCGGGCTGACGTTGCAGGCGATCCGCGACAACCCGCGGCGCATGCGCGCCATCGGCTACCACGTCACCGCGCACAAGGTGTTCGCGTGGTTCGTGTCGGGGCTGATCGCGGGGCTGGCCGGCGTGCTCTTGATCTGGTTCAACGGCCGCGTCTCGTCGGGCACCATAAATGTGGCGGCGGCGATCAACGTGCTGGTCATCGCGGTGATCGGCGGACTGAAGCATCCGATCGGCCCGTTCCTCGGCGCTGTCGTGGTGGTGCTGATGCAGACCTTCGCCATCGATATCGTCGGCGCCGAGCGCTTCAATACGCTGATCGGGCTGGTTTTCCTTGTGATCGTCTTCGTATCGCCGGACGGCATTCTCGGGCTGTGGGAGCGGCTGAAGCCGCACCTCGCCCAGGATTCCCTGCGCCCGGGGCCATAGGCACCGGACAGGGGTTTTCGGGTTCAACATGGGAGGAAAATGATGAGACTTCACAGACGTAGCCTTCTCGCCCTTGCGCTGGCCACGGGGCTGACCGCCCCGTCGCTGGCGCTGGCCCAGGACGACACGATCAAGATCGGCCTGCTGGCCACTTTCGAGGGGCCGTTCACGGTTCTCGGCGAGGACGGCGAGCGCGGCGCCTTGACGGCGATCGAGGAACTTGGCGGCACGGCCGGCGGCAAGAAGATCGAGATCGTCAAGGGCTCGTCCGACGCTTCGCCCGACAGCGCGGTGCGCGCGGCGCGAAAACTGGTCGAGCAGGACGGCGTGAAGGTGCTGGTCGGGCCGCTCTCCGGCGACGAGGGCATCGCGGTCAAGGACTATGCCAAGACCCAGCCCGGCGTGACCTTCCTCAACGGCGCCTCGGCGGCGCAGGACACCACCTTCCGCGACCCGGCAGAGAACTTCTTCCGCTTCGGTACCGACGGTGCGCAGTGGATGGCCGGGCTCGGCACCTATGCCTTCAACGACAAGGGCTACAAGAACGTGGCGGTGGTGGCGGAGGACTATTCCTTCCCCTACACGCAGGTGTTCGGCTTCATGGCCGAATTCTGCAAGGCTGGTGGCAAGGTGCCGTCAAAGTCCTGGGTGCCGATCGGCAACAAGGACTATTCCTCGGTGATCGCGGCGCTGCCGGACGACGTCGATGCCATCTACGTGGCACTGGGCGGCGCCGATGCCGTCAACTTCCTGTCGCAGTACCAGCAGTCGGGCGGTTCCGCGCCGCTGATCGGCGGCTCGATCACGGTCGACCAGACGGTGCTGACCTCGCAGGGCAAGACCCGCGACGTGCTGATCGGTACGCCGGCGGCCGGCCCGACGGCGGACACCAATGACGCGCCGGCCTGGCTTGCGTTCACCGAGGCCTACAAGAAGCAGCCCAACGCCTTCCCGTCGCCGTCGCTGTTCGCGCATGCCTATTACATCAACATGAAGGCGGCGATCCTTGGCCTCAACGAGGTCAAGGGCGACGTCTCCGACGGCGGCGCGAATTTGCGCGCGGCGCTGTCAAAACTGTCCTTCGACACGCCGACCGGAAAGGTGTCGCTCGACAAGAACCGCAACGCGGTTGCCGACATCTATCTGACGGAGGTCGTGGAAGGGCCCGACGGGAACCTGCTCAACAAGCTGATCAAGGTCGTGCCGCAGGTGAACCAGACGCTCGGCATCGACGAGGCCGAGTTCAAGGCGCTGGGCGCGGTGAGCCGCGACAATCCGAGCTGCGAGTGACCGAGTGATCTAGAAGATGATCGTGGCGCTCTACGTTGCCCCCCTCTGTCCTGCCGGACATCTCCCCCACAAGGGGGGAGATCGGCAGCTTCGCCCACGTCGCCTTTCCTGCAACGTTGGTGATTGGCGAAAGCAGGCGCGACAGCCAATCTCCCCCCTTGTGGGGGAGATGTCCGGCAGGACAGAGGGGGGCAACGTAGGGCGCCACGATCCATGGGTGGAAGACGCCCATGCCTGAATCCATCGTCTCGCGTCTACAGGGGACCGGCGCTCACGCGCTGGAGCTCGACGGCGTCGCGCGTCATTTCGGCGCGCTGGTGGCGCTGACCGGCATATCGATGCGCATCGCGGCCGGCGAGCGGCGCGCCGTGCTGGGCTCCAACGGCGCCGGCAAGACGACGCTGTTCAACGCCATCACCGGCGACTTTCTGCCGACGGCGGGGCGCATAAAATTCTTCGGCGAGGATATCACCGACCTGCCGCCGCACGAGCGCATCCGCCGGGGCCTGCGCCGCACCTACCAGATATCGCAGCTGTTCAATGGCTTGTCGGTGCTGGATTCGATCTTCCTCGCCTGCCGGGGCGTGTCGCGCCGGCGCTTCTCGCTGCTCAGGCCGGCCTCCACTGATGTCAACATGGCGCAGGCTGAATCAATCCTCAACGCGGTGCATCTGGAGGGCGACAGGGATACGCTGGTGGCGACGCTGTCGCATGGGCAGCAGCGGCAGCTCGAGATCGCGCTGGCGCTGGCCGGCGCGCCGCGCTTCATCCTTTTCGACGAGCCGGCAGCGGGCCTGTCGCCGACCGAGCGGCGCGACCTCGTCGCCATCCTCAACGCGCTGCCGAAGCATATCGGCTACATCATCATCGAGCACGATCTCGACGTGGCGCTGCGCGTCTCCGAATATGTGTCGATGATGCACAATGGCCGCCTGTTCAAGGAAGGCACGCCGCGCGAGATCGAGGCCGATCCGCAGGTGCAGGAGATCTATCTCGGAGGCCGCCACCATGGCTGAGCGCTCCGCCCCCGCTGGCAAGGCGGCGCTGAAGATCGACGATCTGCAGGTCTATTACGGCGAGAGCCACGCCTTGCAGGGCGTGTCGCTGACGCTGGAGAGCGGCGTGCTCTCGGTGGTCGGCCGCAACGGCATGGGCAAGACCACGCTGTGCAACACGATCACGGGGCTGAAGCGGGCGCGTTCCGGCTCGATCCGGGTCAACGGTCGCGAGGTGTCGTCGCTCGAGCCACATGAGATCCATCGGCTGGGCGTCGGCTATGTGCCGCAAGGGCGGCGCGTCTGGCCGAGCCTGACCGTGGATGAACATCTGCGGCTGGCCTCCGGCAACCGGCGCGACGCGGCGTGGACGGCCGAACGCGTCTACCAGACCTTTCCGCGGCTGGCGGAACGCAAGAACAATGGCGGCTCGCAGCTTTCGGGCGGCGAGCAGCAGATGCTGGCGATCTCGCGCGCGCTGCTGTCGGACCCGAAGCTGCTGGTGATGGACGAGCCGACCGAGGGGCTTGCGCCGGTCATCGTCGACCAGGTCGAGAAAATGCTGGTTGAGCTGGGCAGGGAAGGCGAGATGGCGATCCTCGTCATCGAGCAGAACATCGGCGTGGCGACAGCGGTCTCCGACCGCGTAGCGATCATGGTCAATGGCCGCGTCAACCGGGTGATGGACGCCAAGGCGCTGGCCGGCGACCGCGAATTGCAGCAGCGGCTCTTGGGTGTCGGGCGGCATTCGGAAGAGGAGCCGGTGACGCCGGCTGCCGCTGCGCAGGCAGCCTCGCAACTTGCCGAAGTCTACCGGATCGAGCGGACCGGCGGCGAAGTGGCGGCGCAGGCCCAGGGCGCTGGTGGTGTCTACCGGCCGGTGACGGACCTGCCGAACCGCTGGAACGTGCCGGTGACGGCGATGCGCCAGGCGGCGATGGAAAAGACGCAAGCTACCGACGATCTTGCAAAAGTCTTCGCCATTCCCTTTGCCGAGCGGATCGGCCGGACCGTTCTGGTGGCCGGCACGTTCGACACCAAGGGCCGCGAGCTGCGCTTCATCGCCGACCGGCTGAAGGCGCTGAAGATACCGGTCAGGACCGTCGATCTCTCGACCTCGGGAAAACCGGCGAGCGCCGACGTGCCGGCGGGCCAGGTGGCTGCGATGCATCGGGGCGGGTCTTCGGCGGTGATGTCGGGCGACCGTGGCGGTTCGGTCGCGGCGATGGCCGAGGCATTCGCCCGCTGGATCGCGCAGGAGCCGAAGATCGGCGGCATCATCTCGGCCGGCGGCTCCGGCGGCACGACGCTGGCGACGGCGGGCATGCGCGTGCTGCCGGTCGGCGTGCCGAAAATCATGGTCTCGACGGTGGCGGCCGGCGATGTCGGCAAGTATGTCGGCGGGGCCGACATCATGATGTTCCACTCGGTCGCCGACGTTCAGGGGCTGAACTCGATCACCGAGGCGGTGCTGTCCAACGCCGCGCACGCCATGGCCGGCATGGTGGCGCAGCTGCCGTCGGGCGAACAATGGGAAGCCAGGCGCAAGCTGGCGCGGCCGGCGGTCGGTATCACCATGTTCGGCGTGACCACGCCGGCGGTGCAGGCGGTGACGCGGCGACTGGAGGCGGATTACGACTGCCTCGTCTTCCACGCCACCGGCATCGGCGGCCGGGCGATGGAGAACCTTGGCGATTCCCGCCTGCTTTCGGGTTTCATCGACCTGACGACCACGGAAGTGGCCGACATGATCGTCGGCGGCGTGTTCCCGGCGAGCGAAGACCGGCTGGGTGCCGCGATCCGCACCGGCCTGCCCTATGTCGGCTCGGTCGGCGCGCTGGACATGGTGAATTTCGGTTCGCGCGACACCGTGCCGGAAAAATTCCGCAGCCGGAAATTCGTGATCCACAATCCCAACGTGACGCTGATGCGCACGACACGCGACGAGAACCGCCAGTTCGGCGAGTGGATCGGGGAAAGACTAAACCGGATGAACGGGCCGGTGCGATTCCTGCTGCCGGAGGGTGGGGTGTCGATGCTCGATGCGCCGGGACAACCGTTCCACGATCCGGAAGCGGACGCGGCGCTGTTTTCGGCGATCGAGCGGACGGTGCGCGTGTCGCCGACGCGGCAGGTGCTCCGGGTGAAGGCCAATATCAACGATGCGGCCTTCGTGGATGCGACGGTGGCGGCGTTCGAGAGCATCACGCCGAAGATGCAGAGGAGGGCGTAATGATATTGCATGCGGTCCTTCGGAGCACGTCTCGTCAATCACAGGTGATTCCTCGACCTTCGTCGTCGCACTCCGTCCAGCACCCCTCATCCGCCTTCGCTTCGCTCAGGCACCTTCTCCCACAAGGGGAGAAGGGGGAGTTTCGCGCCGACCTCACCGCCAATCGCCCATGCTGGCGATTTGCAGAGGCGCAAGTGCAGCGCTCCGCCTTCTCCCTTTGTGGGAGAAGGTGCCTGAGCGAAGCGAAGGCGGATGAGGGGTGCTGGACGGAGTGCGACGCCAGCGGCAGCGCTTCAAGCAAGACACCTGTTTCCAATAAAACTAAAATGTCCGCTGGCCGCCGCGAGGCAGGCCGCCATGGAACCCGGAGGACAATCTAATGGCCGCGCAGACGTTCGGCACTTTTCTCTTGTGGCTGATCATTCTCGCCATCGTCGTGGTGATCGCCGTCTACATCCTGCGGTGGCTCTATCGGCGCTCGACCAAGGAGACGGCGTTCGTGCGCACCGGTTTCCTCGGCGAGAAGGTGGTGGTCAATGGCGGCGCCTTCGTCATCCCCGTCCTGCACGAGATCACGCCGGTCAACATGAACGTGCTGCGCATCGAGGTACTGCGCGAGGACGGCACGGCGCTGATCACCAAAAACCGGATGCGCGTCGACCTCATCGCCGAGTTCTTCGTGCGGGTCGGGGCCAGCCGCGAGCTTGTGGCGGCGGCAGCGCAGACGCTGGGGCGCCGCACCTTGCAGGAGGACGGGCTGCGCGAGCTGCTGGAGGGTAAATTCGCCGGCGCGATGCGTACCGTTGCGGCGCAGATGACGCTTGAGGAGATGCACGAGCAGCGTGGCGACTATGCGCAGAAGGTGCGGGCTCTCGCCGCCGAATCGCTCACCGCCAACGGGCTCGAGCTGGAAAGCGTGGCGATCGTCGACCTCGACCAGACCAGCCTGGAATTCTTCGATCCGTCGAATGCCTTCGACGCCGAGGGCCTGACGCAACTCACGGAGTCCATCGAGACCAGGCGGCGGATGCGCAACGAGATCGAGCAGCGTACGCTGGTCGACATCCGCAACCAGAACCTCGACACGCAGCGCAAGGTGCTGGAGATCGACCGCGAGAGCGAATATGCGCGGCTGGAGCAGGAGCGCGAGGTCGAGATCCGCCGCGCCGCGCAACGCTCGGAGCTTGCCCGCGAGCGGGCGGTGCGCGACCAGGAGGCCGAGCAGGCGCAACTGGCGGCGCGCGAGGCGGTCGAGAAATCGCGGCTGGCGCAGGAGCGCGCCATCACCGAGGAGCGCATCCGCTCGGAGGAGGATACGCAGCGGCGCGAGATCGCGCGGCGCAGGTCGCTCGACGAGGCCGAACTGAAGACCCGCGAGCTGACCGAACGCGAGCAGATCGCGCTGGAGCTTTCGCTGGAGACGGCGCGCATCGAACGCGAGCAGGCGCAGAGTGCACTGGAGATCGAGCGCAGGAAGGCACTGGAGATCGTCGAACTGGAGCGGCAGATCGCGCTTGCCGCCAAGGCGCTGGAGGTGACGAAGGCGGAAGCCGAGAAGCGCCGCGCCGAGATCGTCGCCGCCCAGTCGACCGAAGCCGAGCGCATCGCCCAGGACCGGGCGCTGGACGAGGTGCGGATCGCGCGCGAGCGGCATCTGGAGGCGCTGCAGATCGCCAAGCGGCAGGCATTCGAGGAGGCCGAGATCGCCTCGGCGGAAGAGGTGGAGCGCGCCCGCATCCAGACCGAACGCGGCATCGAGGAAGCGAAGCTGATCAGCCAGCGCGAACTCAGGCAGCTTGCGATCGCCCGCGACCAGAATGTCGAGATCGCCGAGATCCAGAAGGCGATCGACATCGCCAAGAAGACGCAGGAGCGCTCGTCGGCGATCGCCGCGTCCGAGGCGGTGCGCGCCAAGGCGATCCAGGCGGAGGAGCAGGCGCTGACGGCACGCGAGCGCGAGATCGCCGAGCGCCGCAAGCTCACCGACCTAATCGGCGCCAGCCGCGAGGCGGAGCGCGAGGCGCTGCGCATCACCGCCGCCGCGGAGGCCGAGATGCGGGCGGCCAAAAGCCTTGCCGAGGCGCAGAAGATCGCGGCGCAAGCCACCGCCGAGGCCGAGAAGATCGCCGCGCTTGCGGCTGCGCAGCGCTACGAGGTCGACGCGGCCGGCCACCGGCAGCTCAACGAGGCGGAGAACATGCTGTCCGAGCCGGCGCGCGCCAGCCGCACGCGCGGAAAGATCATCGACAAGCTCGAAGGCATCATCCGCGAGAGCGTCAAGCCGATGGAGAAGATCGAGGGCATCAAGATCCTGCACGTGGACGGGGTCACCGGCGGCGCGGGCGGGGGAGCGGGCCGCAACGTCACCGACGAGGTGATCGATTCGGCACTTCGCTACCGCGTGCAGGCGCCGATGATCGACAACCTCATGAAGGAGATCGGCATCGAGGGTGGCTCTCTGGGGCGCATGACCGACGTGCTGCGCGACGCCAAGGACATTTCCAGCCTGACGCGCGACAAGAAGGGCAACGGCAAGCCGAAGGTGGCGAAGGACGACGATGACGACCGGGATCATTGAGTGCCGCTTTCCCTCCCCCTTGAGGGGAGGGTGGCCGCGAAGCGGCTGGGTGGGGTCGCCGTGGCCAAACTCCAACGTTGCTTTACGCAAGAGCATGTCATCACCGACCCCACCCCGCGTCACAATCGCGCTCGTTCCGAGCGCATTGCTCCGCGACCCTCCCCTCAAGGGGGAGGGTGGAGGGCGGCGCCCCTGATGCCCAAAGTCTACATCTCCACCGTCATCGCCGCCCCCGCCGCAGAAGTCTGGCGGATCGTGCGCGACTTCAACGGCCTGCCGTCATGGACGCCGTTCGTCGCCGAAAGCCGCATCGAGCAGGGCGCCAAGGCCGACCAGATCGGCTGCATCCGGAATTTTACGCTGAAGGACGGCGGGCGCATCCGCGAAAAGCTGCTGGCGCTGTCGGACTACGATTTGTCCTGTACCTACACGATCCTCGAAAGCCCGATGGGCGTGTCGGACTATATCGCCACGCTGGCGCTAACCCCGGTGACCGACGGCAACGCCACCTTCGCCTCGTGGCAGGCGGAGTTCGATTGCCCGCCGGAACGCGAGGCGGCACTCGTCCAGCAGATCGGGCAGGGGGTGTTCCAGACGGCTTTTTCCGCGCTGAAACAGCGGTTCGGACGCTGACCTCCGCGCATGGTGAAAGTCCGGCAGAGCACCATCGTCGACGCGCCGGTCGGTGACGTCTGGCGCATATTGCGCGATTTCAACGGCCATGACCGCTGGCATCCGGCGATCGCTTCCAGCGCTATTGAGGGTGGCGAGCCTGTCGACGCGGTGGGTGCGGTAAGGCGGTTCCGGCTGAAGGATGGCGGCGAGTTGCGCGAGCAGCTTCTGTCGCTGTCGGACCGCGACCGGCGGCTCACCTATTGCCTGCTGGAAGCGCCGATGCCGCTGATGGGTTATGTCGCAACCATTGCGCTGAAGCCTGTGACGGACGGGGACCGGACGTTCTGGGAATGGACATCGGAGTTTCATCCGCCGGCGGAGCGGCGCGACGAATTGGTTGCGCTGGTCACGGACGGAATTTATCGGGCCGGGTTCGAGGCGATAAAGAGAAGACTGGCGCGGCCTGCTTTGCCATTGTCTGTCGGGCATACCGGCGGGAGCCCGGTTCGAGAGCCAAGTCTTGAAACTGGTCCGGCCTTCATACCCCCACCCCTAACCCCTCCCCACAAGGGGGAGGGAGACGCGTCCGGCGCTTCCATCGCTCGAACCGGAGACGTCGTTCGCTTTGGCGCTACCGTCGCCGAATCCCCCTCCCCCTTGTGGGGAGGGGTTAGGGGTGGGGGTATGAAGCCGCAAGGAGCGACCCACGACCGCACTCGCGCCATCGTCGTCGAACGCCATGGCGGGCCGGAGGTGTTGCAGTTGCGCGAGGTGCCGCTCCCGCCGCCGGGACCCGGCGAGGCGCGGGTTCGCCACGCGGCGATCGGCGTCAACTTCATCGACGTCTATTGCCGCACCGGCTTTTTCGATCTTCTGAAGCCGCCGGGCGTGCCGGGCATGGAGGCCGCAGGCGTCATCGAGGCGCTGGGGCCGGGTGTGGAAGACCTCGCCGTCGGCGACCGGGTCGTCTATGCCGGGCCGCCGCTCGGCGCCTATTCGGAACGCACCAACCGGCCGGCGGAGATGCTGGTAAAACTCTCCGACGACGTTCCCGACGATCTTGCGGCGGCAGGCCTGCTCAAGGGCATCACTGCCAGCTTTTTGCTCCATGACGTGTTCGCGGTTCGACCGGGTTACGTCGTGCTCGTGCATGCCGCGGCGGGTGGGATCGGGCAGCTTCTGGTGCAGTGGGCGAGGAACCTCGGTGCGACGGTGATCGCCACCGTCTCCGGCGACGCCAAGGCGCGGATCGCCGAGCGACTGGGGGCGCACCATGTCATCGTCTATTCGCGCGAAGATTTTTCGGAAGCGGTCATGCGCATCACCGGCGGGCGGGGCGTGGATGTTGTGTACGACGCGGTCGGAAAGGATACGTTTGCCGGCTCGCTGGCGGCGCTCGCCGTGCGCGGCCATCTGGTCAGCTTCGGCCAGGCGTCAGGCCCGGTCGGCGACTGGGATATCGGACGGTTCGCGTCGAAATCGGTCACCGTGTCGCGGCCCAATTATGGGCACTACACCGACACGCCTGAGCGGTTGGCGCCACATGTGACACGCTTCTTCGCAGCGTTGCGCGCCGGAATCGTGTCGCTCGCCCCGCCGGCGCGCTATCCGCTGGAGCGTGCCGCCGATGCGCATCGCGACCTCGAGGCGCGGGTGACGACCGGTTCGCTGGTGCTGATTGCCTAATCTTAGTCTAGAACTTGCTGCTCTCGTCGTAGTGAGGTGGACCCGCCTGGCGAGACAGTTTGGCGGCCTGGCTAAGGTGGATCGGGGTTGTTTCTACGCCGCCAGTTGCTCCGTAATTTCTGCCGTAGCATAGACCTCATCGGGTGTCCTGCCGCCGAAGGTTGAGTGCGGCCGTCGACGGTTATAATAGTCGATCCAGGAACCGATGCCGCTGCGCGCCTCGCTGCGAGTCTCGAAGGCGTTGAGGAAGACGCACTCGTATTTCAGGCTGCGCCACAGCCGCTCGATGAAGACGTTGTCCATCCAGCGGCCGCGCCCGTCCATGGAGATGCGGATGCCGGCATCCTTCAGCGTCGTCGTGAATGCGAAGCTGGTGAACTGCGAGCCTTGGTCGGTGTTGAAGATGTCGGGCCTGCAATGGCGGGCGGTCGCCGCCTCGAGAGCGGCAACGCAGAAGTCGGCATCCATCGTGTTCGACAGCCGCCAAGCCGGCACCTTGCGACTGAACCAGTCCATGATGGCGACGAGGTAAAGGAAGCCGCGCCATCGGGATGTAGGTCACATCCGCACACCAGACCTGGTTCGGCCGCTCGATCGTCAGATGCCGCAGCAGGTAGGGATAGATGCGGTGCTGCGGATGCGGTTCGCTAGTCTTTGGCGCCTGGTAGATCGGCGACAGGCCGATCTTGCGCATCAGCCGACGCACCCGCTTACGGCCGACGCACCAGCCCTAACGCCGCAGATGACGTGCCATCTGACGGAGCCATACCACGGCATCTCCATGAAGGCCGCGTCGATGACGCGCATCAGCGTGAGGTTCTCGGCCGTTTCACCGGCGGGCTCGCGGTAGAACGAGGCCCGCGAGAGCGAGACCAGTTTGCCTGAGGCTATCCCGATGGTGATTGCCACTCTTGGCTCCCCCATTGTCGCTGTCTGTACAGCGCCTAGCAGGCTGTTGAAAAACTGTTTTGTTCACGGAACGTATCAGAATCGAACCGTGCACGAACACGAATCAAAACGGGTATCCTCGGGACTTTTTCATCAGCCTGCTAGTCCCAAGTCGGTATTTTGGATGTCGATTCATGGGCACTTGAGAACGCCATTCTACACCGCAATGGTTTTGCGACAGAACCGGCCAGCGCACGCCTCGGCTTTCCTCATTGGCGTTTTCGCCGTGTGGATGCCGACCTCCTCCTGGAACTCGTGGTTCGGCGCCTGAAGCCGCAAGCTGACCCGTGAGACCACAGCGCTCCGTCGGCTCCAGCCGGCGGGGCTTTGTCGTTTTTTACTACGCCACTGAGAAATCCGCATTGGTGAGCGCCAGGCCCGCCGTGATCGTGGCGAAGTGGATGCCGGCGGCCGCTCCCGTACCGTCGGGATCATAGAACAGGCGTCCCGTGTCGGTCTCATAGATGATCCGGTCGTTGGCATCGCCGGCCAGTCCCGTCGTGTTTGCCCGGAAGGCGGCGGCCGAGAGGGTGCCGGTGGCCAGTTCGGTGAAGACCGCGTCCGACAAGAGGAAGCGGTCGTCTGCGACGTTGAAGTCGGTGACGATGTCGATGTTGCCGGCACCGAGAGCCGTGGCGAAGACAAAGGTGTCCTTGCCGCCCAATCCGCTCAGCACGTCGAGCCCGCCCTTGCCCTCCAGCCGGTTGTCGCCGGAATTGCCGGTGATCTCCTGCGCGAACTCGTTGCCGGTGAGGTCGATTGCCGAGGTACCGGCCGAGCCGTTGGTGGTCATGATCTCGACATGAACACCGGCGCCGAGCCTGTAGTCGACCGCGGCCACGACTCTGTCGGCCGACCCCGCCGCCGCGCCGGCAACCTCGACGATGACATCCTCCGAATTGAACACGCGGTAGGTGTCGTTGCCGTCAAGACCCGTCATCGTATCGGCTGCCCCGACGCCGCCGTCATGCAGAATGTTGTTGCCGGCATTGCCGATAATGGTCTGCCGCAGCGCATTGCCGGTAAGGTCGATTGCCGACGTGCCGCCATTCGCCGTCGTTCTCAACGTCTCGACCTCGGTCGTCTCGCCTAGCACGTAGCTGACGGTGGTCGCGACGAGGTCGGCCGTGCCATGGCCGCTGCTTTCGACGACCGCATCATCGGCGCTGTCCACGAAATAGGTGTCGTCGCCGCCCAGACCATGCAGCGTGTCCTTGCCGCCACCACCCCTCAGGACGTTGATCCCGAAGTTGCCGACGATGGTCTGGTCGAAGGCGTTGCCGGTGAGACTGAGAAAACCCCCGCCGCCGGGAAGGGTGGTGCGCAGCATCTCGACCGCGGCGCCGGCGGTGAGTACATAGGTGACGCTGCTGGCGATGGTGTCGGCGCCTTCGCCAGCGACCTCAAAAATGCGATCACCGATATCGTCGATGTGGTAAAAGTCGTCACCTGTGCCGCCAACCAATATGTCAGCGCCATCACCGCCGTCGATCTGATCGCTGCCGGCGCCACCGTCGAGCAGGTCCGCGTCAACGCCGCCCTCCAGCATGTCATTGCCAAAGCCGCCGCCCAGCGTGTCATTGCCAAGACCTCCGCGGATGTCGTTGTCAAAGCCGTCGCCGATCAGCTCATCATCGAAGGCGGAACCGATGATGTTTTCGATGAAGCTTAAGAGGTCAGAGCGACCGCCGCCGAAGCCGAAGGCTTGCTCCAGCAAGACAAAGACACCCGACGACGCGGTGGAATAATCAACCGTGTCCAGGCCGACGCCGCCCGCGAGCATGTTGTTGCCGTCGCCGCCGTCGAGCCTGTCGTCGCCGGCGCCACCGTCAATGATGTCGTCGCCGCCATTGCCCGCAAGAAAGTTGTCAACGCCATTGCCAAACAGCCTGTCGTTGAAGGTGGAACCGAGCAGGTTTTCGATGCTGTCGTATATATCGTCGTTGGCCTCGCCGGTATTCTCCGACGGATTGGCAAGGCTGGCAACGATGCCCGTTAGCGCAAACATATAGCTGGCGCTGTCGATGCCGGTTCCGCCGAAGAGCCTGTCGCCGCTACCGCCACCGTCAAGGATGTCGTCGCCGTTGCCGCCGAAAAGGCCGTTATCTCGCGAATTGCCATGCAAGACGTCGTCGAAGTTGGAGCCCTCCAGCTCCTGGATATTTATATATGTGTCGCCGGCGGCGTCGCCGGTGTTCTCCGACGGATTGCGAAGGGTGGCGTGGACGCCGGCTCTGGCGGAACGATATGTAGCGGTGTCGTCGACGTTGAAGAGGCCACCGTCGCCGCCGCCGTCAAGCAGGTCCGCGCCAGGGCCGCCGTCGAGAGTGTCGCCGCCATCTCCGCCGAACAGGCTGTCGTTTCCGCCGAAGCCACGGATAAAGTCGTCGCCACCGGTGCCCTTCAGGACGTCGTCGCCATTGTTGCCTTGAATAACCGCCATTGGATTTCTCCTTTTGTTTCAACCGTTCACGCAGCCGTATCGCCGCTTGATTCCCTGTCTTTTCCCGTGGAAAGCAGGCAACGTTGCAGGCGCAGCCTCCGTCTGGAGACTGCGGCGCCAAGAATTCACGCCACCGAGAAATCGGCATTGGTGAGGGCAAGGCCCGCCGTGATCGTGGCGAAGTGGATTCCAGCGGCCCCTCCCGTACCGTCGGGATCGTAGAACAGGCGTCCTGTGTCCTTCTCGTAGATGATCCGGTCGTTGGCATCGCCGGCCAGTCCCGTCGTGTTTGCCCGGAAGGCGGCGGCCGAGAGGGTGCCGGTGGCCAGTTCGGTGAAGACCGCGTCCGACAAGAGGAAGCGGTCGTCTGCGACGTTGAAGTCGGTGACGATGTCGATGTTGCCGGCACCGAGAGCCGTGGCGAAGACAAAGGTGTCCTTGCCGCCCAATCCGCTCAGCACGTCGAGCCCGCCCCTGCCCTCCAGCCGGTTGTCGCCGGAATTGCCGATGATCCGCTGGCCGAACTCGTTGCCGGTGAGGTCGATTGCCGAGGTACCGGCCGAGCCATTGGTGGTCATGATCTCGACATGGACGCCGGCGCCGAGCCTGTAGTCGACCGCGGCCACGACTCTGTCGGCCGACCCCGCCGCCGCGCCGGCAACCTCGACGATGACATCCTCCGAATTGAACACGCGGTAGGTGTCGTTGCCGTCAAGACCCGTCATCGTATCGGCTGCCCCGACGCCGCCGTCATGCAGAATGTTGGCGCCGGCATTGCCGATGATGGTCTGTTGCAGCGCATTGCCGGTAAGGTCGATCGCCGACGTGCCGCCGTTCGCCGTCGTTCTCAGTATCTCGACATCTACCCCGGCGCCCAGAACGTAGTCGGCGCTGGTCGCCACGAGGTCGGCCTCGCCTTCGAGGGCGACCTCGACGACCACATCATCGGCGCTGTCCACGAAATAGGTGTCGTCGCCGCCCAGACCATGCAGCGTATCCTTGCCGCCGCCGCCCCTCAGGACATTGATCCCGAAGTTGCCGACGATGGTCTGGTCGAAGGCGTTGCCGGTGAGATTGATAAAACCCGTGCGGCCGGGGAGGGTGGTGCGCAGCATCTCAACCGCGGCGCCGGCGGTGAGCACATAGGTGACGCTGCTGGCGACGGTGTCGGTGCCTTCGCCAGCGACCTCAAAAATGCGATCATGGATATCGTCAACGCGGTAAAAGTCGTCTCCTGTGCCGCCAATCATTGTGTCAGCGCCATCACCGCCGTCCATCTGATCGCTGCCGTCGCCGCCGTCGAGGTGGTCGACGCCGGAGTCGCCGTCGATCTGATCGCTGCCATCGCCGCCGTCGAGGTCGTCCGCACCAGAGCCGCCATCGAGCAGGTCCGCGCCAAAGCCGCCCTCCAGCCTGTCATTGCCAAGACCGCCGCGGATGTCGTTGTCAAAGCTGTCGCCCAGCAGCTCATCGTCGAAGGCGGAGCCGATGATGTTTTCGATGCCGGTATAGACGTCCGAGCGACCGCCGCCGCCGCCGAAGGCTTGCTCCAGCAAGACAAAGATGGCCGACGACGCGGTGGAATAATCAACGGTGTCCACGCCGATGCCGCCTTCGAGCAAGTTGCTGCCGACGCCGCCGTCGAGCCTGTCGTTGCCGGCGCCGCCGCGCAACTGGTCGTCGCCGCCATTGCCGGCAAGAAAGTTCTCATCGTCATCGCCTGTCAGCCTGTCGTTGAAGTTGGAGCCGAGCAGGGCCTCGATGCTGAAATATGCGTCGCCGTCGGCCTCGCCGGTGTTGTGCGACGGGTCGGCAAGACTGGCAACGATGCCCGTGAGCGCAAACTTATAGCTGGCGCTGTCGAACCTGGTTCCGCCAAAGAGCCTGTCGCCGCCGCCGCCACCGTCAAGGATGTCGTCGCCTCCGCCGCCGCCGAAAAGGTCGTTATCATGCGAATTGCCATGCAAGATGTCGGCGAAGTCGGAACCCTCCAGGCCTTGAATATTTATGTATGTGTCACCGGCGGCGTCGCCGGTGTTCTCCGACGGATTGCGAAGGGTGGCGTGGACGCCGGTTCTGGCGGAACGATATATAGCGATGTTGCCGTGGGGGCCGGTGTCACCGCCGTCAAGCAGGTCCGCGCCCGGGCCACCGTCGAGAAAATCGCTGCCACCTCTACCGAACAGCCTGTCGTTTCCGGCCAAGCCACAGATCACTTCGGGGTCACCGGTGCCGTTCAGGACGTCGTCGCCATTGGTGCCGGTAATTTCCGCCATTGGATTTCTCCTTTTGTTTCAACCGTTCGCGCGGCCGCATCGCCGCTCGATTGCCTGTCTTTTCCGCCGTTCGCCGAGGCGGCCCACGTCTCCGCCGCGAACTGCCTCTGGCCTCACCCGTCGGCGTCACGATGCGCCTTGATGGCCCTCGGGAAGATTGACCCGCTGCATTTCGGCGAGAGCCGACGACCGGTCCGGGGCGATGTTCAGCACGAGCGCCGAGCCCGGCGACGTCCATGCTTGCATCATCGGCTGGAAGGTATGCGGCGACGCCGTAAAAAACTGCGATGACGCTTCTGCCACGGCTCAGCCTCCTCGCCCTGTATTGCCGGTGCTGACACAGCCGAGGAATGCGTCGACAACCGGCCCGATCGTCTCGACATCGAGAAAAGCCGTCACATGGTTCTTGCCCACAAGCGGCAGGAATTCGCCTCCGGCCAGTTCTGCGAACTTTCGGGCGGCATCGCATCGGGGATCGAGCGTGCCGCTGATCGCCAGCACTGGTATGCCAAGTCCCGCAAAGGCTGCCGAGAAATCAGGTCTATCCCTGGCAAGGCTTGCCTGAACGGCGGCGAGATCGTTACCGCGGATGCGTCGGCAGTTGTCCGGCGAAAGGTCAGGGGCCAATTGCTTCAGGAAAGCGAGCCACGCCTCGAAGTTATCCTCGAGTGTGGCTCGCAAGGGGGTCAGGTCTTCCGCGAAGGGATGCGCGCCGTTGACGATCAGTGCAGTGACGCGGTCCGGGTGGTACGAGGCGGTGGCCAGCGCGATGACGCCGCCCATCGAATGTCCCACGAGCGCGGCGCGGCGAATGCCGGCATGGTCGAGGACGGCAACGATATCCGCCGCCCGCCTGCGGCCCGAATAGGCGGCCGGATCGTGCGGCTTCCCGCTCCGGCCATGGCCGCGGCAATCGACGAGGATCAGCCGCCGTTCGCGCTGCAGTAATTGCTCGACATAACCGGCCTCATGCCAGGACTCATGGCTTTCGGTTAGGCCATGTAGCAGCACAAGCGGCTCGCCGTAGCCGAGGTCTTCATAGGCTATCGAGACGCCGTCCTCGGCAACTGCCTCGGAAAGGCAGTGAGAGGTGGAAGTATTGACCAGTGACATTTCTCGCTCCAGAGAACTCTGCAGGCGTGATCGGCCCGGAGTTGAACCAATAGGCGGCCGGCGTCCCCTCAACGTCCCCTGCCTGCATTTGTCGTGTGCGGATCGATGGAGCGATTGACGTTTCGGCTTTTGGGCTTTCCGGAGTTCCGCATGAACGGGCGGCGGGTGGAGCTTGCCCTGCGCACGGCAGCCGCGCTCCTCATCTTTCTTGCCGAGGCCGGTGGACCGGTCGCGCGCGCGACTGCGGCCACGCTGCTATGGCCCGAAGCCGACGAAGAGACTGCTCGGGCGCGTCTCAGGCGTACCCTTTACAAGATCCGAGTCGCGTTTCGCAGCGAGGTCGTCGCCGCGAGCGGAACCTCCCTCAGCCTGCACCCGGCGCTTTCCGTCGAGATTGACTCCAAGGCTTTCGAGTACGCCTGCGACCGCGGCCCTCTTGAAACGGCGACCAACACTTACACGAACGATTTTCTTGCGGGTTTCTCCCTACCGGATTGTCAGGAATTCGAGGAATGGGCGTTCTTCAGGCGCGAGGCCTTGCGTAGCCGCCTGACACAGGCGTTGGAGCGTCTGATCGAAACTCGGATCGTAGCCGGAGAGGCTCGCACTGCGGTTGTGCATGCGACGCGTCTGGTAGGACTGGATCCGTTAAGCGAAAGCGCACACCGCCATCTGATCCGCGCAAACCTGGCGGCCGGCGACAAGGCGGCAGCCGAGCGCCAGCTCGAAGCATGCGCCCGGCACTTGCGAGATGAGCTTGGCGTTCCCCTTGACCCTGCTACCGTTGCCTTGTTGCAAGAGCCAAGCAAGGCCACTGAAACGCCGCGAACGCGCTATGTCGAAGTGGAAGGTATCCACCTCGCGTACCAGACCGTTGGCAAGGGTCCGCCGGATATCGTGCTCGTTCCGGGCTTCGTTTCGCATGTGGAGCGGATCTGGGAAGACAGCCGATGCCGTTCGTGGATCGCGGCGGTTTCGCGTATCGGTCGCCTGATCCTGTTCGACCGGCGCGGGGTCGGCCTTTCCGACCGCGTCGGAGCGCGTCCAACCGTCGACGCGACCGCAAAGGACATATTGGCGGTGATGGACGCGGCCGGGAGCCGCCGCGCTCTGCTCGTCGGGTATTCAGAGGGCGGACCCGGCTGCATCCGCTTTGCGGTCGACCATCCCGATCGCCTGGCCGGACTCGTTCTCTGGGGCTCCCTGGCCAAAGGCAGCCGTGCGCCCGACTACCCCTTCGCCTTGACCGCCGAGCAATACGAACTCTGGAAGCGACGCCTGATCGCCAACTGGGGTGGACCGGCCGAGATCGAGACCTTTGCCTCGAGCCTCGTCGGAGACCGCCAGGCGGAAGCCTGGTGGGCCGGGTTGCTGAGGGCGGCCTCCAGCCCAGGCGCTGTGACGGGCGTGCTCGAAGCGCTGCGCGACACCGACGTCCGCCATCTGCTTGCAAGTGTCTCGGTCCCAACGCTGGTGCTGCATCGCTCGGGCGACCGCGCGGTCCGCTCGGAGGCGGGTCGTTTCCTTGCTGCGAAGATATCCGGAGCGCGGTTCGTGGAGGTCGCCGGCGACGACCACTGGTTCTGGGTCGGTGACCAGGACCCGCTGCTGCGCGGCATCAGCGAGTTTGCAAGACAATATCGCTGATTGCTCAGCTTGGCGTTGTGGACAGCGTGGGCCTCGTCGTAGTCAGTCAGAATCGAGCGGGTGATGACGCTACCCCGCACCGTTGGAAAGGCGTTCTCGGTGAAGCATTGGGCGACGGCATCACCATCGCTCTGAGGGAGTGGAAGAAACCTTGGGGTAATGCACGGATAGCGTTCGAACGGAATGTCCGGGAAGTTCCATCGCATCCACATGTCGAACGCATAGAGAAAGAGATTTGCCAAGAGGGGGCTAATCACCCGCCCTGCGGCGTGCCTCGTTCTCGCCCGACGAGACTTCCGTCCGGCATCTGCACCGGCGCTTTTAGCCATCTGTCGATGTATAAAAGCACCCACGGGCAATCCGTGTGCTTGCGCACCGCCCGCATCAGCAGTTCCGGTTCGATGCTTACCAGTCGTAAAGCCAGCATCGCTGCCGCGCCACGCCGATCGCATCGAGCGTCGATTTACCGGGCCGGTATCCATAGGGATCCGGATGGAGTTTGGGCTCCACCATCGGTTCCAGATGGTGTTTGACCACCATCTGCGCGATGCGATCCGCCACCGTGGGGGTTCCCAGCGGTCGTGTCTTGCCGTCGCTCTTCGGTATTTCGACCCGCCGCACCGGCGGAGGAAAGTAGCTGCCCGACGTCAGTCGATTCCAGAGCTTGTAGAGGCTGTTCGGATGATCAGCCTCGAAGTCCGCAATCGTCTGACCGTCTACGCCAGCCGCCCCCTGGTTGGCTCTGACCCTCTTGTAAGCTTCCCATACCTCCCTTTTCGGAATTGTATACGGCTTTGCTCTATCCACGAGGATCCTCCCGTCCGCTGGTTGTCCTCGCTCCAGAACTGAACAACGCAACCCCTTCGCTCCAGCCCCATTACAGGACCTTCAACACTACTACGGGTTGCTCCGCCCCTGTGCCCCGCATTGGTATTCTCACCCTCATAGGGACCGCCTATTTGGGCTTCTCTCTTAACATCGAGGCGACAGGTTCCCGCGTTCCACAAAGAAGCCCGATAAAGAGTCACGCCGCCTTCATGCCGGATGCCGCCTGGGCAGCAATCAGGCCACCCCCCAGACTCGTCCCAGGTTAACGAATTCCCCCTGGTTTCGACATCATCTTGTACTTTTCGACACTTCATCAGCGGTTCGCTTGCGCTCGTCTCTGTGAATGCTCCACCGCCAAAAAGGCGGTGGCTTCGGGTTACGGCTTAAAGCCGGATCGGTCCGCCGGCGGCGGACGTGGCATTCACTCACGTCACGTTGAAGTCGTCATCGGGCTCGGGTGGCGTCTGGTTCTTGATATATTCCATCCACATCTCGTCCGTTACGTTGCCACTCGTGGTGACCCAATAGCCCCTCG
>NZ_JAVFVV010000005.1 GCF_030929505.1 Mesorhizobium sp. LHD-90
GCCGCGATAACGTCAAGGCGAGAGCGTCGGGAGACAGCGACATCGAAGGATCCTTCTTTGGCGAGACGAATCCTTCATTCCAACTGATTCTCGGCCTCTCGCCTAATCACTGTCGTGTAGTGTGCCGACGGTTGCAACGTCGTGCTTAACTCCTTCAGCGACACGGCTGAGGACCACGCCTTCGCGACCGGAATCGAGAAAGAGTTCGGCGTCAAGGCGATCTATGTGCAGGCCGACATGGCGAAACCCAACCAATGCCGGGCGCTGGTCGCCAAAGCCGCCGAGGTCTTCGGCACGGTCGACATGCTGGTCAACAATGCCGGCGTCCAGCATGTCGCGCCGGTCGAGGAGTTCCCGATCGCCAAATGGGACCAGATCATCGCCATCAACCTGTCGTCGGCCTTCCATACCTCCGCGGCAGCCATTCCGATCATGAAGAAGGCAGGCGGCGGCCGCATCGTCAACATCGCCTCCGCCCACGGCCTCGTCGCCTCGCCGTTCAAGTCGGCGTATGTCTCGGCCAAGCACGGCATCATGGGCCTGACCAAGACGATCGCGCTGGAAGTCGCCCGCGATGGCATCACCTGCAACGCCATCTGCCCCGGCTATGTGCTGACCCCGCTGGTCGAGGCGCAGATCCCCGACCAGATGAAGGCGCACAACATGGACCGCGAGACTGTCATCCGCGAGGTCATGCTCGACAAGCAGCCGACCAAGGAATTCGTCACCGTCGAACAGATCGCCGCCACCGCCGCGTTCCTGTGCTCGCCCGAGGCCGCGCAGATCAACGGGACGCATGTTTCGGTCGACGGCGGTTGGACGGCGGCATGATTTTTTCGCCCGTTGGAACAGGCAACCCTGCCATCTTGCCGTTCTCTCAACCGACCGGCTGCAAGGTCCGTTCGACGATCTTGACCAGTCCGCGCACCGCCTTGCGCTGCTGGGCGGGGTCGGTCAGGCGCGATTTCATGCCCTCGATGCCGTCGAGCAGGAACTGCGCCAGCATTTCTGGCGAAAGCTCGCCGGCGGCGAGGTCGACGCCGCTACGCTGCGCCTCAACCGTGATGGCGTCGCGCATGATGCCGCCGAGGTCGCGCTTCCACGAGAGCAGGAGATCGGCGGCAAGTTTGCTCTTGGCGTCAAGGATGTCGGCGCCGTGCGGCGAGGCCGCTATCTCGGAAAAGATCGAGATCATGCAGGAATCGATCGCCGCGTTCATCCGCTCCGAAAACGTTCCCTCCGTGGCCAGCGCGGCGCGCGCCTTGCCGAAGGATTCGTCGACCAGGCTGGCGGCAATGGCGCGGTAGATGTCCGCCTTGTTGCGAAACAGCAGGTAGAGCGCAGGGCGCGACATCTCGGCCGCCTTGGCGATGTCGTCCATGGTGACGCGCGAATAGCCGTAGGCGAGGAAAACCTTCATCGCCGCCCGCAGTATGCGGGAACGCTTGCCGTCCTCCGCCGTTGCATCGGGCGGGGTCGGATTTTCGGCTTGGCGAAGGCTACTTGACATTTTGACGGATTTTGTCAGATTGTTACAACAAGTCAAGTCCGCCTTCCTACCCGCTGGCAGAAGGATTGCCAATCCATGCGCCTGATCGTCGATGGAAAACCCACGGAAATCAACGCCGATCCGGAAATGCCGCTGCTGTGGGCGCTGCGCGACATCGCCGGCAAGACCGGCCCGAAATTCGGCTGCGGAATCGCCATGTGCGGCGCCTGCACGGTGCATGTCGGCGGGTCGCCGGTGCGCTCCTGCTCGCTGCCGCTCGGGCAGGTCGACGGCGAGGTGCTGACCATCGAGGGCTTGGCGCGGGAAGGCAAGCTGCATCCGGTGCAGCAGGCCTGGCTGGAGGAGCAGGTGGCGCAATGCGGCTACTGCCAGGCCGGCCAGATCATGAGCGCCGTCGCCCTGCTCGACCAGGTCGCCGACCCGACCGACGAGGACATAGACGCGGCGATGAGCGGCAACCTCTGCCGCTGCGGCACCTATCCGAAGATCCGTACCGCCATCAAGAAGGCGGCAGCACTCAAGACGGCGGGGATCTGACCATGGCCAGCCTCGGAAAAATCACCCGCCGCGCCTTCCTGTTCGGCGCCGCCGCCGTCGCCGGCGGGGCGGTCTTCGGCTACTGGTATGTCAGCACCCCCTATGAAAATCCGCTGGAAGGCGACCTTGCCGAGGGCGAGGCCACCTTCAACCCCTACGTCAAGATCGCCGGCGACAACACGATCACCGTGATCGCGCCGCGCGCCGAGATGGGTCAGGGCATCTCGACGACGCTCGCCGCGCTGGTGGCGGAGGAACTCGACGTGCCGCTGGAAGGCCTGAAGGTCGAGCACGGTCCCGCCTCCTGGGCCTACTACAATTCGGCGATGATCGAGGAGGGCGGGCCTTTTGCCTTCTACGACGAGAGCGTGACCGCCGAGGTCATGCGCTCCGTCATGGGCGGCGTCGCCAAGGTCTTCGGCCTGCAAGGCACCGGCGGTTCCGCCTCGACCCGCGACGGTTTCATAAAATTGCGGCAGGCGGGCGCCGCCGCCCGACTGATGCTGGTCGAGGCGGCCGCCGCGCGACTGAAGGTGCCGGCCGGCGAGCTGAAGACAGCCGCCGGCAGCGTCGTGCACGAGGCATCGGGCCGCTCGCTGACCTATGGCGAGGTGGCTCTGGACGCGGCGAAGCTTTCGCCGCCCGCCGATCCGCCGCTCAAGGAAAAGTCGGCATGGACACTGCTCGGCAAGCCGCAGAAGCGTGTCGACATGCTGGCCAAGGTCACGGGCGCACCGGTCTTCGGCATGGACGTCATGCTACCGGACATGTTGTTCGGCACGGTAATACTCAGTCCGCGTTTCTGGGCGGCGCCAATCAAGGCCGATCTATCCAAGGCCGAGAAGATGCCCGGCGTGATAAGGATCGTGCCGCTCGCCACGAACTACGGGCACGGTTTTGGCGTCATCGCCGAAAACACCTGGGCGGCTTTCAGGGCCGCCGAGGCCATCGAGGCCGAGTGGGACGCGCCCGAATATCCGCCGGACAGCGCAGGGATTGCCAAGGTGCTGACCGACGGCCTTGCCTCGCCGGACGGCTCGGCGATGCGCGACGACGGCGATGTCGATATCGCCTTCGCCGACGCGCCGCGCGAAAGAATCGTCGAGGCGGACTATTTCGTGCCCTATCTCGCCCATGCCGCCATGGAGCCGATGAACGCCACGGCGCGGTTCAGCGACGGCGTGCTCGACCTGTGGGCCGGCAACCAGGCGCCGACCATCACCCGCAGTCTCTGCGCCACGGCGCTCGGCATCGACCAGCACAAGGTCAATGTGCACACGCCATCGCTCGGTGGCGGTTTCGGCCGGCGCGTCGAGGTCGACTTTTCGCTCTGCGCCGCGCTGATGGCGAGGGAGACTGGTGGCCGTCCGGTCAAGGTCGTGTGGACGCGCGAGCAGGACATGCGCCACGACGCTTACCGGCCGGCCGCGGCGGGACGATTCCAGGCGCGGCTCGGCGACGACGGCGCGCCCGTCGCACTCGACATGAAGATCTCCTCGCCCTCGGTCATGGCCAGCACCTTGCGGCGGCTGTTCCCGTCCATGTCGCCGCTCGGGCCGGACAGGACCATCGTCGACGGCGCCTACAACCAGCCCTACACGATCCCGGATTATCGGGTGACCGGCATTGCCGCCCCTGTCACGGTGCCGGTCGGCTCCTGGCGCTCTGTCGGCAGTTCGATCAACGGCTTTTTCCATGAAGGTTTTCTGGACGAGATCGCGGTCGCCGGCAAAACCGATCCGGTCGCGCTGCGCAAGCGGCTGATGGCCGGCTATCCCGCCGCCGTGAAAGTCGTCGAGAAGGTTGCGGCGATGGCCAAGTGGGGTGAGCGCCTGCCGGCCGGCAAAGCGAAGGGTATCGCCTTCACCCTGTCTTTCGGCAGTTGGGTCGGCGAGGTCGTGCAGGTCGCCCAAATGCCTGCCGGCATCCGCATCGAAAAAGTCTGGATTGCCGCCGATGTCGGCACCGCACTCGATCCCGGCATCATCGAGGCGCAACTGATATCCGGCGCGATCTACGGCCTGTCGGCGGCGATGGGCCAGGAGATCACCTTTGCCGACGGCGCGGTCGAGCAATCGAATTTCCATGATTTCGACGCCATGCGCATCGGCCAGTGCCCCGTATTTGAAGTCGCGATCCTGGAGAATTTTCACAAGATGGGCGGCGTCGGCGAAATCGGCACGCCGCCGGCCGCCCCGGCGCTGGCCAACGCGGTGTTCGCGCTCACCGGAAAGCGCCTCCGTTCCCTGCCGCTCGGCAAGGAGGTGACGTTCGCCTGAGAGCCTGTCTCGAAACACGTGAGGGCGGGCTGCAAATGCGGATTTCGGGGTCGCGAAGCGACGAGCGCAGCGTACGTGCAGGTACGTGAGCACCGGAAGCGCAGAAAATCGCATTTGCAGCCCGCCCTCACGTGTTTCGAGACGGGCTCTGAGCTATGCGACAATATTGCTGACGCCTGCTGCCATTATGCAACCTTGCCGCGAAAGCAGGCTTTCTCGGCACCTCGAGGCCGCAAGGCTCAATTCCGCCGGTTTGTTTTGATCGGTTGATAAAAAATTCTCACTTTTGGGTGAGAACCAGATGTTGTACGTGTCCGGCGGCTTCCCGGTGGCTTGTCGACCGGGCGTGCAAGTGCGGCTGTGCGTACCCATATGCGGTGCTGCAAAGGTCCGGTTCGTTCGGCAAACGGAAGCGATCATGGCTAAGTTCAGGTTCCACAAGCTTGCCGCTGTCATTGTGCTCGTCGGATTCGCGGCATGGATGGGTACAGGCAAGTTCTCGTCGGTCGGCAGCGCGGCACAGGACGCCGAGGCGGCGAAAGCCGCTGAGCAAGCCGACAAGCCGGCCGCGCCGCTGCGCACTGTCGCTGTGCTTGCCCCGCCTCGCGTCCAGCATGCGCGCGCCATCCGCATTTCCGGCAGGACCGACGCCGAAAAGCGCGTCACGCTCGCCACCCGCGTCATGGGTGTCATCGAGCGCCTGCCGATCAAGCAGGGCCAGCGCGTCGAGCGCGGCGACCTGATCCTGCGGCTGGAAGCTTCGGACAAGGAGGCCCAGATCCGCATGGCCGAAAGCACTGTCACGCAGCGCCAGGCGGAATTCGACGCCTCCGAGAAACTGGCGAAGGGCGGCAGTGCGCCGAAGCTCCAGGTCGACCAGGCGCGCGCCGCGCTCGCCACGGCCCAGGCGCAGTTGGAAAGCGCCAAGGCGGAGCTTGCCCAGCATGAGATCTACGCCCCCTTCAACGGCGTCATCGACCGCCTGCCCGTGCAGCGCGGCAGCGCCATTCTGGCGGGCTCGGAGGTGGCGACGCTGATCAATCTCGACCCGCTGCTCGCCATCGGCGAGGTCAGCGAGCGCGACCTGAAATACATACGGCTCGGCGGCAAGGCGGACATTCGGCTGGTCGATGGAACGAGCGTCGAGGGCACGCTGCGCTACATCAGCCGCGATGCCACGTCCGCCACCCGCACCTTCCGCATCGAGGTGGCGATCCCCAACGAGGACAAGAGCCTGCCCGCCGGCATGACCGCCGAGATCGTATTGCGCGCAGAGCCGACGGACGCGGTGGTGCTGCCGCGCTCGGTTGTGACGCTCTCCGACGCCGGCGACATCGGCATCCGCGCCGTCGATGCGCAAGACAAGGTAGTGTTCTTCCCGATCGACATCGTCGACGACACGCCCAAGGGGCTGGTTCTCGGCGGCATTCCCGCCGAGGCCCGGGTCATCGTCGCCGGCCAGGACCTCGTCGCCGAGGGCGTCCAGGTCAAGGCCGTTCCGGCCGACGAAGCGACGATCAAGAAGCTGGTCGGCGACGCCGCCGGCACCAATTAACGTCAACGAGGCGAAAGACGAGAAGCTATGGACATCGTCGGCCTTGCCATACGCAACGCGCGCCTGACTCTATCGGTTCTCATCTTCCTGGTGATCGCCGGCGCCTTGGCCTATCGGGCGGTGCCGAAGGAGGCCGAGCCGGACGTCGCCATCCCGATCATGTATGTCAGCCTGGTCTACCAGGGCATCTCGCCGGAGGACGCCGAGCGCCTGCTGCTGCGGCCGGTTGAGTCGCAACTGAAGAGCCTCAAGGGGCTCAAGGAGATGAAATCCAACGCCTTCCAGGGCGGCGCCAACGTCATCGTCGAGTTCGATCCTTCGGTCGACCTCGGCGACGCCCTCATCGACACCCGCAACAAGGTGCAGGACGCCAAGCGCGACCTGCCGGCGGGCGTCGAGGAGCCGACCGTCAACGAGGTCAACCTCTCCGAATTCCCCGTGGTGTTCGTCACGCTGTCCGGCGACATCCCCGAACGCTTGCTGACCGCGGCGGCAAAAACCTTGCGCGACCGCATCGAGGAAGTGCCGGGCGTTCTGGAAGGCGAAATCCAGGGTTCGCGCGACGAGCTCGTCGAAGCCATCATCGACCCGGTGCGCCTCTCCTCCTACGGGTTGCAGCTCGACCAGTTGATCCAGGGCATGGGCGCCTCCAACAGCCTCGTCGCCGCCGGCGCGATCGAGGGCTCGGAGGGCAAATACGCCGTCAAGGTGCCGGCGCTGATCGAGACGCCGGAGGATGTCGCCAACCTACCGGTCGTCGCCGGCCAGGACGCCGTGGTGCGGGTGCGCGACCTCGCCACCGTGCGCTCCACCTTCGAGGATGCCGAGACCATCGCCCGCATCGACGGCAAGAGCGCCATCACCATCGCGGTGAAGAAGCGCATCGGCGCCAATGTGGTCGAGACCATCGAGGGCTCGAAGAAGGTCGCCGAGGAATTCGCCGCCCAGAGCAAGCAGACGCTGCCCGACCTCAAGGTGACCTACACCCAGGACAAGTCGATCTTCGTCAACCAGTTGCTCAACGACCTGCAGAACCATGTGCTGATCGCGGTCATCCTGGTCTTCATTGTCATCCTCTACGCGCTCTCCGGCCGCGCCTCGATGCTGATCGGGCTTGCCATCCCGTCATCGTTCCTCATGGGCATCCTGCTGCTCGCGCTGATGGGCTACACGATCAACATGATCGTGCTGTTCAGCCTGATCCTGGCGGTCGGCATGCTCGTCGACGACGCCATCATCGTCACTGAATATGCCGAGCGCCGCATGTCGGAGGGCATGCCGAAGGCGCAGGCCTTCGAGGAGGCGGCCAAGCGCATGGCCGGTCCGGTGATCGCCGCGACGCTGACCCGCATCGCCGCCTTCTCGCCGCTGCTGTTTTGGCCGGGCATCGTCGGCGACTTCATGAAATACCTGCCGATCACGCTGATCGTCACGCTGGCCGCGTCGATGGCCTATGCGCTGCTCTTCGCGCCGGCGATCGGCGCCATCATCGGCAAGGCGCCGCTGCATGGCGAACACGAAAACCGCGACGGCGCCTACATGGCGGTGGTCAGGACCGCCGTGCGCTGGCCGATCACCGCGCTCGTCCTGACCGTCCTGCTGCTCGGCGGCGGCATGTTCGCCTATGTCAAATACGGCAACGGCGTCGAGTTCTTCCCGCAGGTGGAGCCCGACTACGGCCTGCTCTACGTGCATGCGCGCGGCAACCTCTCGCTCGAGGAGATGGACGCGGCGACCCGCGTCGCCGAGGAGCGCATGCTCGGCTGGCCGGGCATCAAGTCGGTGCTCACCAAGGTCGGCAAGACCCGCGGCGGCGAGGACATTCCCGAGGACGTGGTCGGCGTCATCAACTACGAGTTCATCGACTGGCGCGAGCGCAAGTCGGCGCACCATATCCTCGACGAACTGCGCGTCGCCATGGCCGGCATTCCCGGCGTCGATGTCGAGGTGCGCGTGCCGGACGCCGGTCCGCCGACCGGCAAGGCGATCCAGGTGCAGCTCTCGGCGACCGACCCGACCGGCTTGAACGACTACGCCAAACAGGTCGCCGCAGCGGTCGCGAATGTGCCCGGCGTCATCGACCTGTCCGACGGCCTGCCGCCGCCCGGCGTCGACTGGGCGCTTGAGATCGACCGCGCCAAGGCGGCGCAGTACGGCGTCTCGCCGGTGGCGGTCGGCACGGTGGTACAGCTTGTCACCACCGGCCTGAAGCTGACCGACTACCGGCCGCCGGGCGCCGACGACGCCGTCGATATAAGGCTGCGCCTGCCCGAGGACCGCCGCACATTGTCGGCGCTCGACGACCTGCGCATCGAGACGGCGCAAGGCTCCGTGCCGATCTCCAACTTCGTCACCCGCAAGCCCGAACCCACCGTCGGCGTGCTCAACCGCATCGATGGCAAGCGCACCATCACCATCCAGGCCAATGTGGCCACGGGTTTCCAGGTAGCGGAAGTGCAGGCCGCCGTCAGCAAGGTGGTCGGCGACATGGCTCAACCTGGCATCGACTGGAAACTGGCCGGCTCCAACGAGGACAGCGCCGAGGCCGGCGCGTTCCTCATTAATGCCTTCGGCGCGGCGATGTTCTTGATCTTCATCGTGCTGCTCGCGCAGTTCAACAAGTTCACCAGTGTCGTGCTGGTGCTGACCTGCGTGGTGATGGCGATCGTCGGAGCCCTGCTCGGCATGCTCTTGACCGGCCAGACTTTTGTCATCGTCATGTCCGGCATCGGCTTCATCGCGCTCGCCGGCGTCGTGGTCAACAACAACATCGTGCTCATCGACACCTACGACCGGCTGCGCGAGGAAGGCTGGGAGAAGGAAGAAGCGGTTCTCCAGACCTGCCGCGAACGCGCGCGCCCCGTCGTTCTCACGGCGGCTTCGGCCATTCTCGGCGTGCTGCCGATAGCTTTCGGCCTCGGGCTGGAAATCTTCCACCAGGAGACGACGATCAACGCGCCGTCGACGCAATGGTGGATCGCGCTGTCGTCGGCAATCGTCTTCGGCCTGTCCTTCGCCACCGTGCTGACGCTGATCGTGACACCGTCCATGCTGATGGTGTTCACCCGCAGCAAGAACAGCAAGGTCTATGCGTTCTTGCGCAGCCTGAAGCCTATCACCACCACCAAGGAGCGAAATGCGGCGGCAGCGGCAAAGTCGGTCGAAGCTCCCGAGCCGTTTCGCAAGGCAGCCGAATAGCCTTGTCGACAAGCCCGCCGGCGTCGCCCTCCAGGGCAGCGCCGGCTTTCGAGGCCGATCCCGTCAAGCCAATTCGCATCCGATCTGTCCGGTCGCCGGCCAAGGCATTGGCCCAGCGCGACAAAATCGGCTTCTCGACGGTTCTCGCCGGCGCCTTGTGACGATATGAAGTCACGGTAAAGCAGGGCGGCCGCGAAGGAGGAAGGCGCCGGTGACCGACCGCATATCGCCCCTGGCTCCCATGGGGCATCCCGTCTTCCGGGCGATATGGTTCGCCAGCCTTGCGTCCAATCTCGGCGGCCTGATCCAGTCCGTCGGCGCCGCCTGGCTGATGACCTCCATCTCCACCTCCGACGACATGGTGGCGCTGGTGCAGGCGTCGACCACGCTGCCGATCATGATCTTCTCGCTGGCCGCCGGCGCCATCGCCGACAATTTCGACCGGCGCAGGGTCATGCTGGCCGCCCAGCTTCTGATGTTGGCGGTGTCGATCCTGCTCGCGGTCTTCGCCTATCTGGACATGCTCAATCCGTGGCTTCTGCTGGTCTTCACCTTCCTGATCGGCTGCGGCACCGCGCTCAACAACCCGTCCTGGCAGGCCTCGGTCGGCGACATGGTGCCGCGTTCGCTGCTCTCCTCCGCGGTCATTCTGAACAGCGTCAACTTCAACCTGACCCGCAGCGTCGGGCCGGCGATCGGCGGCATCATCGTCGCAACAGCCGGGGCGGCCGCCGCCTTCGCCGTCAACGTGCTGAGCTATCTGCCGCTGATCTTCGTCATCGCCCGCTGGAAGCGCGACGTCGTTCCCAACAGCCTGCCGCCGGAGACGATCGGCCCGGCGATGACGGCCGGGCTGCGCTACGTCGCCATGTCTCCGCACATCGAAAAAGTGATGCTGCGCGGTTTCGTCTTTGGCTTCAGCGCCATCGTGGCGCTGGCGATGCTGCCGCTGGTGGCGCGCGACCTGCCGGGCGGCGGGCCGCTGCTCTACGGCCTGCTGCTCGGCTGCTACGGTATCGGCGCCATCGGCGGCGCGTTCCTCGGCGGCCGCATGCGCGAAAACTGGTCGAACGAGGCGATAGCCCGCGCCGCCTTCATCGCCTTCGCCGCCTGCGCCACCATCATCGCGCTCAGCCCGACCGCCTGGATCACCGGCATCGGCGTCGCCATCGGCGGCGCGAGCTGGGTGTTTGCGTTGTCGATGTTCAACGTCACGGTGCAGTTGTCGACACCGCGCTGGGTGCTCGGCCGGGCGCTTTCGCTTTACCAGACCGCGACTTTTGGGGGCATGGCGCTGGGCGCCTGGGTCTGGGGACTGGTGGCGGAGGAACGGGGCACCGATGTCGCCCTGCTCGCAGCCGCCGCATTGATGCTGGTCGGCGCGGCGATCGGCCTGAAGCTGGCGCTGCCGGAAAAGACCTCCGACAATCTCGACCCGCTGAACCGCTGGCAGACACCGAACGTCGCGCTCGACCTGCGCGGCCGCAGCGGCCCTGTGGCGATCCTGATCGAATACGTCATCCGCGAGCAGGATACGCGCGCCTTCCTGGAGGCCATGCACGAGCGCGAACGTATCCGCCGCCGCGACGGCGCGCGGCAATGGGAATTGCTGCGCGACACCCAAAAACCCGATCAGTGGATCGAATCCTACCACGTTCCGACCTGGCACGACTATCTGCGCCACAACCAGCGCCGCACCCAGGCCGACGCCGGCGTCGACGACCGCATCCGCGCGCTGCACAGCGGCGCGGAGCCGCCGAAGGTGCATCGCATGGTCGTGCGCCCCACCGACTGGACAGAGCCCGGCCTGCAGATCAAGCCGCCGGTGGATATAGGATAGGGATGCCATTCACGGATTCTAGCGTCGATCTGCTCAGCGCCGATACCGGCTTGTCGAATGTTATTCCGCCCTTGGACCGGCTGATCTTGGCATGATCTTTTGTTCGCCGAGAGCCGTTCTGCACCGGCTTTGGTTCCTTCGCTTCCGAGGCATGGATTCCCGACACTCTCCGCTTCGCTTCGCTCGCTCACGAGGTCGGGAATGACGACAATCACCGGCCGCTTCAGCTAGTCATGAACGTTGGAGATTAGCCGAGGCAGACCATAACTGTCGTCATTCCCGACCTCGTGAGCGAGCGAAGCGAAGCGGAGAGTGTCGGGAATCCATGCCTCGGAAGCGAAGGAACCAAAGCCGATGCAAATATCCTGTTTCGGCAAAAACCGCTTTGTAGATGCGTATTTTCTTAACACAACCGGCAAGGTCGAAGGACGTCCAAACCGTCGATGAAGCGGTGCCCTGCCTCGTGAGAGTCCGCGGCGACCAGACGACATCCACGGACACTACCGCTTGTCCGCGAGCCGTTTCCGCGCCTCCTGGCGAAGCGTATCGAAATCGAGAGACTTGGCCGTGCCGCTCGCCTTACCCTCGTCCCACATTTCCGGCAGGCGGCGAACGTCTTCCAGCCGCAGGTCGCGTTTGGCTTGCCAATCCCTGACGGCCTCGCGCACCGCCTCGCTTGTGGTGGCGTATTCGCCGGAGTCGACGGCTGCCTTCAACGCGGACACTTGCTGGGTCGTGAGCGCGACGCTCATCTTTTCAACGTTCGGCATGATTTTGCTCTCGCGAAAGGTAGCAAATCTTACTACCTTTTCGCGCGGACGCAAACCGCGCCCCAGTTCCGGACGGCAGAGCATTGCCGCCGACCGCGATGGCGCGCGCCGTACCACAGTTCCGTCCTACGGGGACGATTTTCATCCCTTCTGCAAGAAATTATGTTTTCCAACAACTCCGCGCAGTCGGAAACGTCAACCGTTTCCATCACTTAGGTTGCCTCACCGCATTGCATGACAATTCGACCGGACAATTTTTTTGCCGGTTTCATCCCCGCCAGCTCGTGCTGCCCCATAATCCTCGCCATCGCTCTCGCGGGAAACCTGGTGCGCACCGGGTATCAGGGGAGAGCGACGGCGCCGGGGTGGCCGCGTAACGGTGCGCGGCTTGGCAAGAGCCTTGAGACCCGGGCCCCAGACCGCGACGACACGCTCCGGAACGAGTGAGCGGTATCAGCGGTCGGGCAAGAACGCCGGCGGGGCGCAAGGTTCGCGCCACGTTTTTTAACTTTGAGAGGCTCGGCCCTGCGCCCCGCTTCCCACCTCCCGAAAGGGAGATTTTCCACTCAATGGCCAGGGCGGATTTCCGCAGCGTGGCGACCAGGAAGGCTGCGTGCAGTCCGGCACCCAAGCGATCGGAGATCGAAAGCGGTCAAGGACTTGTGCGGCGGCATTTGCGATCGGACCTTGGACGCGTCGAATGCACGTCCGCGTCGAGCGGCATGGTCACCATTGACAAGCATTGCAGCATCCTCCACCTCATGGGCGGATTTCACCGACGACGAGGCCAGCCGGCCATGACCGGATACCAATCCTCTCCCTTGCCGCGGAGGCATTCCGTCGGCGTGAATGTCGGCGGCGTCATGGTGGGCGGCGACGCGCCGGTGGTCGTGCAGTCGATGACCAACACCGACACGGCCGATGTCGACGGCACGGTGGCGCAGGTCGCGGCACTCGCCAAGGCCGGGTCGGAGATCGTGCGCATCACCGTCGACCGCGACGAGAGCGCCGCGGCCGTCCCCGGCATCCGCGAGCGGCTCGACCGCCTTGGCATCAACGTGCCGCTGGTCGGCGATTTCCATTATATCGGCCACAGGCTGCTGGCCGACCACCCCGCCTGCGCCGAGGCGCTGGCGAAGTACCGCATCAATCCCGGCAATGTCGGCTTCAAGGACAAGAAGGACAAGCAGTTCGCTGCCATCGTCGAGATGGCGATCCGCTACGACAAGCCGGTGCGCATCGGTGTCAACTGGGGTTCGCTCGACCAGGAGCTGCTGACCGCCCTGATGGACGAGAACCAGAGACAAGGTGCGCCGCTGACCGCCGACGAAGTGACTCGCGAGGCCATCGTGCGCTCGGCGCTGCTGTCCGCCGAGGCCGCCGAGGAAATCGGCCTCCCGCGTGAAAAAATCATCCTGTCGGCAAAGGTCAGCCGCGTGCAGGATCTGGTCGCCGTCTATACCGAGCTTGCCGGCCGATCCGACCATGCCCTGCATCTCGGCCTGACCGAGGCCGGCATGGGGTCGAAAGGCATCGTCGCTTCGTCGGCCGCGATGGGCATTCTTTTGCAGCAGGGCATCGGCGACACCATCCGCATCTCGCTGACGCCCGAACCCAACGGCGACCGCACCCGCGAGGTGCAGGTCGCGCAGGAGCTGCTGCAGACCATGGGTTTCCGCCAGTTCGTGCCGGTTGTCGCCGCCTGCCCCGGCTGCGGCCGCACCACCTCGACGGTGTTCCAGGAACTCGCGCAGAACATCCAGGCGGATTTGCGCAAGAACATGCCGGTGTGGCGCGACAAGTATCCGGGCGTGGAGGAACTGAAGGTCGCCGTGATGGGCTGCATCGTCAACGGCCCCGGCGAATCCAAACACGCCGACATCGGCATCTCGCTGCCCGGCACCGGAGAGACGCCGTCGGCCCCGGTCTTCATCGACGGCCGCAAGGCGGCGACCTTGCGCGGCCCCGACATCGCCAGCGAATTCGAAAAGATGGTCGCCGACTATATCGAGGCGCGCTTCGGCCAGTCCGGCAGAGAAGCGGCGGAGTGAGATGTGCCGAGGCGGGCGGTCCATGACGGGCTGTCGCTTCTACGGTCATTCCTTATGAGGCGCTGGCGGCATTCGCCGCTCGCGCTGTTGTTGGGCCTCTTCCTGAGCAGCGAGACGGCACTCGCCGACCCGCCGAAATCCCGCATCATGACGACGGCGCGCATCTGCGACCTGATCGACATCCATGCCCGCGCCAACCGCCTGCCGCGCGATTTCTTCGCACGGCTGATCTGGAAGGAGAGCCGCTTCGATCCCGACGCCGTCAGCCCCGCCGGCGCGGAAGGCATCGCGCAGTTCATGCCGGGGACCGCGAAGATGCGCGGACTGAAAGACTCCTTCGACGTCACCCAGGCGCTTCCCGCCTCGGCAAAATACCTCGCGGAGTTGAAAACCGGCTTCGGCAATCTCGGCCTCGCCGCGGCCGCCTACAATGCCGGCGAGACGCGGGTGACGCGCTGGCTGGCATCCGGCGGTTTTCTGCCGCTGGAGACCGACGAATACGTGCTCGACATCATGGGGGAGCCTGCCGACAATTTTTCCGAGCGCGCCTATCTCGGCACCATACGCCCGCTCGATGCGAAGCGGCCGTTCCACCAAGCCTGCCGCGACATGCGGAAAATCTATGCCCAGACCGTCGCCATGGCGACGATTGCGACAAAACCCTGGGGCGTCCAGGTCGCCGGCAATTTCCGCCGCGCCGCCGCGATCAGGCAATGGCAGCGTGTCGCTGGCCGTTTCGGCAAGATCCTGAAAAATCCCGATCCGGTGGTCAGCCGCGTGCGCACGCCGCGCGGCCGGCGCGGCATCTATGCCGTGCGCATCGGCGCCGATGATCGGGCCATGGCGAACAAGATTTGCGCCACTTTGCGCTCGGCCGGCGGCTCCTGCATCGTGATGCGCAACCGATGATCGCGGAGATGTCTTCTCGACGATGCTCAGGTGGGGGCGTGGCGATCCCCGTCCCTGATCTTGAGAAAATAGTCGTCCAGCCCGATCTGGCCGCCCTTCAAGGCGATCTCCAGCCCGTCGATCCGCGACGACTCGGCATGCGCGACGCAGAGCGGCGAACCGGGCGTCTGCGGCAGCGGCATGCGAACGGTGAGTGCGTCGACCCCAAGTTGGCGCAGCGCGTGGCTCGACGTGTCGCCGCCGGCAATCACCGCACGCCGCAGATTGGCGCCCACGACCAGCCGTTTCAGTATGTCGCCCAGTCCGCAGCCGAGCCGATGCCGCGCGCCCACATCCTGGTCGATCTCGGCGCCCCGGTCGCCATCGGGCCCCAGCGCGGTATGCAGCACGACGCTGCGCCCGGCGCCAAGCGCGTCCATGCCGGCGCGGACAGCGTTTTCGATTGTGCCGAGTGCATCGTCGCCACTGAGGTGGATCGGGTCCACGGCAACCGTCTCGAAACCGGCGTTGCGCGCAAATCTGATCTGGGCCTCGGTCGTGGGCGAGACGCTTCCAGAAACCACGGCAAGTTGGTCGACGCTGGCCAGCGGGGGAAATTCGGTCGGGCCGGCGGCGAGACCTTCTTTCTCCCACTCAGGAAGCAGCGCATATTCGACGCCCGACGATCCCATGACAAACGCGCCGTGTTCGCGGGCGCGACGCCACAATTCACGGCCGGCCAGTTCCTGCGTCTCGGTATCGGCGACGTCCAGCAGAACCATCTCGGCCTCGCCGGCCGCGGCATCGACCCTGGCGGACACGTCCGGCGCCCGCAGCGCGGCCAGATCGATCAGGGCCGAACGCAGACTCGTTTGATGCGAAAGATGCGCCAGAAGGTCAGCCTCATACATTGGCGTGACCGGATGCCGGCTCATCACCGGATGCCGGTCTATCCTGTAGACCGTACCGCGATAGGCGGCGAACAGATTTCCGAAGGCGGTGTAGCGCTTGAGCTGCGGCGCTCCGACGACCAGAGGAACCGTTCGTTGTGCAAAAACACGCCGGCCGATCTCCACGGCGCGTCCGATGCTGCCGACGCCCGGGCCGGAATCGAAGGTCGAGCAGACCTTGTAGTGGCAGACGGCGGCCCCGAGCGATCGCAGCCATTTGAATGCCGGCGCGAGGTTCTCTTCCATCCACTCCGGCGTCTCGCTGCGGCTTGTTCCGGCAAGGCCTATCGCCCTGCGGTCGGCAAACCGCGCCAGCAACGGCGCATTGGGAACGCGCAGGAACAGCACTGTCGGCACGCCGCCCAGCGACAGGGCTTCCATCACATCGGTCGAGCCGGTGAGGTCGTCGCCGTAATAGCTGATCAGCGGTGGTCGCATGCGCGGTCAGGCCTTGCCGGCGGCGCGGCGGTCGATGGCCTCCACATTGCCGGCCGAGGGTTGCTTGGAACCAAGCGGCTTTCCGGCACTGCCTGTCGCGATGGCGATCGTCATGTCATGCCCTCTTGTGGGACCTGCCGGTCATGCAGCGTTCGGGTTGGCGCCGAATTTCAGCAGCGACTGCTGGAGTTCGGGATGGGTGCGGGCATAGGTCTGGAGATCGATGCCCTTGACGGTCGCCTGCCACGCCTGCTGCACCGCTCGGACGCCGGCGGCGGGTCCGCCAGGATGGCTGACGATACCGCCGCCGCACAGATACATCAGATCCTGGGTCTGACCCGTGCGCCTGTAGGTTTCGGGCGCTTGCCCGCCCCACTGGCCGGAGCATACAACCGGGAGGGACCGGTCGCGCGGCTCGAAGATCGACGTCGTCACGGCTTCGAACGAAGCGACAAACGAATCATCGGGCTCCCAGTATTTGGCGCCTATGCCGTTGATCTGGAATTGGTCGACGCCGAGCAGCCGCCAGAACTGCTGCCAGACTTTGAAATCCATGCCCAGTCCGGGATGGCGGGTCAGGATATCCCAGCCGTTGCGGTGCGCATGGATGACCAGGCTGGAACGCTTGCGCAGAAACGACATGCCGCCCATGCCGATCGAGGCGATGTTGACGACGGCGGCATTGCCACCTGCCTTCAATACGATGTCGTGGTTGCGCATCATCTCGTCGGGATCGGCGTGCGATATGCCGAACGCGTACATGACTTTCTTGCCGGTCTTCTGCTCGCGATCCAGGATCAGCGGCATGATCGCCTTCACCCGCTGGGCAAAGGGCGAATAGGACGGGCTCATCAGCTTCTCGTCATCCTTGATGAAGTCGACGCCGGCATCGATCAGTTCCGCCACCATTTCGGCGGTCTCGTGCGGTCTCAGGCCAAGCGCCGGCTTGACGATGCTGCCGATGATTGGGCGCCCGTCGACGCCGGTCAGCGCCCGGCTCCCCTCGATACCGAATTGGGGGCCGGGATGGACGCCGCGAAAGGCTTCCGGCAGCTTCATGTCGACGACGCGAATACCGGTCAGTTCCTTGATCGAAAAGGTGCCTCCGATCGCGATGGTCATCAGCGCCGACAAATCGGTGCCAACCGCGTCGACTGGAAAACCGATATCGGCTTCGGCGCGATTGAAGCGAAAGCCTTCGGCGCCCGGCAGCGAGGGCCTGTCGAATGGTTCAAGGGGCCGTATGGACAGTACCCGGGCGGCGACCCGCGCCTTCAGTTCAGGGGTCTCGCCGGGCAGGTCGACGAACGTGCCGGTCGACTGATCGCTAGCGATCTTGGTCGCGAGGGCTTCGGTGCTGCCCGGAGTCTCGATTCTGTAGGTGAGGACGATCATCTCTCGCCGGCGGGTCCTTCCCCTCTCTGCCGAACTGGTATAATGAGCATGCCTGTAACGCAAGGGGAATCGGCGACTTCAACGAATCCTGTTAATCAGGAATGGACAACTGGTACTCAGGCGCATCGTGCGCGAGGATGATGCCGATGGAGCATTCTGAACCGATCGTCAGGCGAAAGCTGTCCCACGAAGTCTTTGTCCGCCTGAAGCGCCTGATTACCAGCGGAGACCTCCGGCCCGGCGACGAGATGCCGTCCGAGAGGGAACTCATGGAGCGGTTCGGGGTAGGCCGCCCGGCCATCCGCGAGGCGATGCAGGCGCTGGCGAATATGGGCCTGGTGGCGATCTCCCACGGCGAGCGTGCCAGGGTCCTGCAATTGACGGCTCAATCGATCCTCCGCCAGGTGGACGGGGCCGCGAAGATCATGCTCTCCTCGTCGAAGGACTCGCTCGAGCATCTGAAGACGGCGCGTATCTTCTTCGAACGCGGCATGGTCCGCGAGGCCGCCGAAAAGGCCACCGACGCCGACGTAGAGACCCTGCGCACCATCCTTGCCCGGCAACGCGCTCTACTGGGCGATGCGGACGGCTTCATCCAGGCCGACATGGATTTCCACATCAGCATCGCCAGGGTGTCCGGCAATCCGATCTATTCCGCTGTCAGCGAAGCGATGCTCGGCTGGCTGAAGGAATACCATACCGACATGCTCATCTGGACCGGCAAGGAGAAGTACACCCTGGCCGAGCACGAGAAGATCATCGAGCGGATCGCCGCGCATGACAGGGCCGGCGCCGAACGCGAGATGGTCGATCATCTGGAGCGTTCCCGCGCCCTCTATGTGGTAAGCGCGAGTTAAGGAACGTTCGGACAAAGCTCGCGGTGTCAGTCTGTTCGGGCGACCGCGTAAGGCGCCAGCGGCAGCGTGCCACCTGCCACCTTTTCCGTGCGCCAGCCTGTGCTCGCCGCAACGGACTCTGCATCGAGAATTTCGACGGATTGGCCGGCCCCGGCGACGCTCGAGACGTCCACCACCTGCGCCAGTGGCGTGAGGTTAGCCATGAGCACGACGGTTCCGCCGGAGGCCGATTTCACCGCGACCGCCGCAAGCCGGCGTTCGTCCGTCGCCACGGCGATTGACGTCAGGCCAGCCCGAGCCGCCAGCGCCCCGACAATATGGGCGAGCGGCCGCAAACCCTGACCGGTCACCGATTCGCCAGCGCCGGCGACGAGCCCGAACGGCCCGGTGAGCGAACTCAGCACAAGCTGCTCCAACCCCGCGGCGGCCACGCGCGCCATGTAACCCACCGCCCAGGCGGCCCCGAACAAGCCGCTATGCCGGGGGTCGCGATCCGCCATGGCGATGCGGATATTGTCAGGATTGTCCTTGGTCCGGCTGCCATAAGGGTTCTGCCGCATCGCGATCGTCGAAGGGCCGATGCGGTAGGGTTTGTCGCCATAGATGGCGCGTGTCGAGGCGGTGATGAAGGGTAGCGCCTCCAGCGATTCCATCACCGACAGATCGTCGGCCGTATGGACGATCGGATTGGTGCAATGAGTAATGAAATCGAGCCGCCCGGCGGGCACGCGCTTGCGGTTGAGTTCGGTGAAGTAACTCAGCATCCCGCCGCCGAGCCGCACGCCGGGAAAAGCCTTGCGCGCCGCCGCGTAGACCTCCTCCAGGGGAGGACAGTCCGGCCATTTGCTGCCGGGCGGCGTCGATTGCCGGTCCACCGCGGGCGACACCACGACCGCCGCGAGCTTGAGACCGGCAGCCGCGACCATGGCCGAGATGTCTACAAGCTCGACGGCGGGCGCATGTCGGCAAGGCAGGACGATCTCAAGCGTGGCGGGCACCGGATAGGCGTCAACCAGCGACGCGAAGGCGCGCATATCGTCGATGCCATGACCGGCGATCGGATCGAAATGCAGCAAAAGCGATTGGGGTCCGAGCCGCTTCAGCCGATCGATGTTGCGGCTGGTTTCCGCGACATCGGACGGATAGACGACAATGCCTACCTCCGGCAGTCTGGGGCCTTCGCTTCCAAGCGCCAGCGGGATCGGGGCGTCGTTCGCCTTGCGCTTCACCGCTGCATCCGGCGCGCCCAGGAATCGCAGCGTGATCGTCTGCCGGTTCTCCCGGCCGTCGGGCATGACATAGGGCCAAGGCAGTTCGAGCGGCCGTACATAGGTCTTGTACGAGGCGTCGGACCAGTTGCGCTGGTCCTCCATCTCGAAACTGTCGCCCTCCATCCGGCATTCAGCACGAAGGCCGGGCATCACCTGGTGGGTGATCGCCCGCATCGACTTGAACGGCTGCCAGGGGTCGATCAGATAGGGAAGCTTCGTCTCGACCGTGCCGCCGTCGATGTGCTCTATAGTCACGGGCTCACCGGCAAGGCCGACGATGGGATGCAGGATGCAGAACCCGCACCGGTTCGTCTCGAAGTCGCCGTCGGGCAGTGCCGTCACGTCGAAGACAAGGCTTTTGGCCGATGCCGTGATCGACGCCCGGAAACCGAGCACCGAGCCGTTCGGCGCGACGCATCGCGCATCATAGGAAACGGCAAAGGTGCCGCCTTCGTGTTCGACGCGTAGGTTCGACACTACGGGTGCATAGGTGCCCCAGTCCTGGTCGCGCACTATGAAGGCGATCGCGCGCAAAACCTCGATGCTGTCATAGCGGATGGAGCGCAAATTGCCGCCGGTGAAATCGGCCGTCAGCAGACCGGCGGACAGACGGACCGGGGTTTCTTCGACCTGGTGAGTGCCTGTCAGGATGAAGGTGTCGGTCATCGAAGCAGATCCGCGAGTTCCACGGGTTGGCGATGTCTGGCGCTAGCATAGGCGGCTTCGACCAGCGCGAAAGTCTTCAGATTGTCGGCGCCGGAGGTGGAGGTTTCACGGCCTGCCTTCAGGCAGTCGACCCAATGCTGCTGAATGGCGGCGACGCTCTCCTGGATATTGTGCCAGGGCCGCGACGCCCAAGGCAATACCGGCGGCGCGACATCCTGCTCGTGCGTCCCCTCCTTGCCCGTGACAGTCAGCCGATAACCCTGCCCCAGCCGCAACGTGCCGTCGCTGCCGTCGATCTCGACGAACGTCTCGGGAAAAGGCTCCACCGGGAGCCTTGTCGCATAGCTGCAGTCGACGACGGAGGTCACGCCGCCCAAATGGTCGAGCAGGATCGTCGCGACGTCTTCGCCCCTGATCCTCGGATTCACACGTTTCGTCCGTGCCGTCAGCGTGGTGGCATCGCCGAACAGGAAGCGGGCAATGTCGAGGATGTGAATACCGAGATCCTCGATGATGAAACGCTCGCCCTCGGCAAGATAGGGCTGGCCGGAAAACACGTCATAGGCCGAGCGAAACGAGATGCGGCCGAAGAAGGGGGTTCCGATCTCGCCCGAGTCCAGGATCGCCTTCACTGTCTGGATTGGCGATTGCCAGCGGAAATTCTCGTGCACCATCAGCGGCACACCCGCATTCCCGCAGGCGGCGACCATGGCTTTCGCATCTTCCAGCGAAGGCGCGAACGGCTTTTGACAGATGGTCGGCAGTCGGTGGGAGGATGCAAGTTCGACGAGCGCGCGATGGCTGCCGACCGTCGTGGCGATGTCGACGAAGTCGAGTGCCTCCTTCGCCATCATCTCCGCCGCATCGGCGTAGCGCCGCTCGATGCCGAACTGGTCGCCGACTATTTTGAGCCGTTCCGGATCGCGGTCGCAGATCGCGACGATTTTCGCGCCTTTCGCGTCGCGCCAGCCGTGCATCTGGTTGACCGCGAAAAACCCGCAGCCGATCAGGCCTCCCCGCAGGTCCGCCACGGCGTCAGCCCGCCTTGGCCATCTGCATCAGCGTCACGCGCTGCTGCAGCTTGCGTTGCGCCTGGTCGACGACGACGGCCACGATGATCACAAGGCCCTTGATTACCATCTGCCAGAACGAGGAGACGCCCATCATCACCAGGCCATCCGACAGGATGCCGATGACGAAGGCGCCGACGATGGTGCCGCCGATGGCGCCGCGTCCGCCCGACATCGACGTGCCGCCAAGCACGGCGGCGGCGATGGCATTGAGCTCGAAAGTCTCGCCGGTCGCCGGATGCGAGGCCATCAGCTCGGACGAGATGATCAGCCCGACGATGCCCGCGCAGAAGCCGGAGAACATGTAGACGAACATTTTTACCATATTGACGCGCACGCCGGAGATGCGCGCCGCGCGCTCGTTGCCGCCGACCGCGAAGATGTGGCGGCCGAGCGGCGTGTATTTGGCGAGATAGGCAGCGCCCAGCGCCACGACGATCAGCAGCCACACCGACACCGGCAGGCCAAGGATGCGGCCCGCGCCGAGATAGCCGTAGCCCGTATTGCCGAGGTCGGGATTGCCGACGAGGTTCGGGAAGGTACGGCCGTCCGAGGACAGCAGCGCCGCGCCGCGGGCGACATAGAGCGTGCCGAGCGTGGCGATGAAAGGCGCTACGTTGAGTTTGGTTATCAGCAGCCCGTTGATCGCGCCGATGAGGATGCCGACGAGCAGCGTGATCAGGATGATCTCGGGCACGTTGAAATAGACGGTGTAGCCGATCTGCAAATCGATGCCGTTCAGCACGAGATAGCCTGCGACCATCGCGCAAAGCCCGACGATCGAGCCGACCGACAGGTCGATGCCGCCGGTGATGATGACGAAGGTCATGCCCATGGCGAGGAAGGCGTTCAGCGCCACGTGCTTCGACATCAGGATCAGGTTCGCCGTTGACAGAAAACTCGGAACGGCGAGCGAGAAGAACACGATCACGGCGATCAGTGCGATGAAGGTGCGCGCCTTCATCAGCGTCAGCAGGATCGAGCCGCTGCCAGGCGCACCGGCCCCCGCGCGAGCTGCTGCGTCAGACATGGGCTTCCCTCCCTGCTTTCCCGGCCGGCCCATGGCCCATCGCCGATGCGGACACGATCGCCGCCTCCGTCGCCTCCGCGCGCTCGAACATGCCGGTCAGCTTTCCGTTGCTCATCACCGCGATGCGATCCGACAACGCCATCACCTCGTCGAGGTCGGAGGTGGCAAACAGGATGCCAAGCCCCTCGCGCGACAGTTTTCGCATCGTGCGGAACACGTCCGCCTTGGCGCCGACATCGATGCCACGGCTCGGTTCGTCCATCAGCAGCACCTTCGGCCCGGTGAGCAGAGCCTTGCCGATCACCACCTTCTGCTGGTTGCCTCCGGACAGCGACGATACTTCGTTGTCGGGATTGGCGACCTTGATCGAAAGCTCGCGCACCATGCCCAGTACCGCGTCGCGTTCGGCCTTGCCGTCGATGTGGAAGAGCCGCGCGAACTTCTTCAGGCTGGACATGGTGAGATTGCTCGCCACCGACAGGATGGTCACAAGGCCCTCGCGCTGGCGGTCTTCCGGGATCAGCGCCAGGCCGCGCCGGATGCGCCCCGTGGTGTCACGCTCGTGCACTTGCTTGCCGTCGAGATAGATCTTGCCGGTGGCGTGGCCATGCCGGCCCATGATGCAATCGAATAGTTCGCTGCGCCCCGCGCCCATGAGCCCGTAGATGCCAAGAATCTCGCCGGCGCGCAGCGTCAGCGAGACATGGTCGACGGCGAGCCCTCCGGTCGCGCGCGGCAGGCAGATCTCCTCGGCCCGAAAGACCTCCGCGCCCGGTTCATGACCGTCCGGCTTGGCGAAATCCTTCGCGTCCGAGCCGATCATCTGGCGCACTATCCATTGCGTGTCGACGTTTCTCACCTCCTCCTGGCCAGTGATGCGGCCGTCTCGCAGCACGGTGATGTAGTCACCGATGCGGATGAGTTCCTCCAGGCGGTGCGAGATGTAGACGATGGCTACTCCCTGGGCCTTCAGATCGGCGATCACCTTGAACAGGATTTCGACTTCGGCCGCGGAAAGCGCCGAGGTGGGCTCGTCCATGATCAGCACCCTGGCGTCCAACGACACCGCCTTGGCGATCTCGACCAGTTGCTGCTGGCCGATCATCAGGTCTTCGACCATCATGTCCGGCCGGATGCCTGCCTGAAGGCGATCGAGGAAGGCGCCGGCCCGGCGCTGCTGTTCGGCATGATCGATCTTGCCGAACCGGGTAATCTCCCGCGTCGCGAAGATGTTCTCGGCGACCGACATGTTGCCGAACAGGTTGAGTTCCTGGAACACCATGCCGATGCCCTTGGCGACGGCATCGCCAGACGAGCTGAAGGCGACTTCCTCACCGTCGAGCAGGATGCGCCCGCTGGTCGGCTTCTCGACGCCGGCGCACATCTTCATCATGGTCGATTTGCCCGCGCCGTTCTCGCCGACAAGCACGTTGACCGCGCCGCGCCGCACGTCGAAGGTCGCATGCTTCACCGCGACGGTGCCCGCATAGACCTTTGAAACATCCTCCAGCCTGAGAATGACGTCACTCGAAATATTGCTCATCGAGCGGGACCGATTTCTGCTTCGGCCGGGACCATCAGCGGCAGGGCGGTTCCGCTTGCCGGCACATAGGCGCCAAGAAGCTTGACGGCGTTTCCATCCAAAGCCTCGCGCGGCAATTTCGACAACACGGTCCTGTCGGCAAAGGTGTTGAACGCCTTGCCGAATTCCGCATAGTCGATCTGGTTGACGAACTCATTGAAGTTCACGAAGTCGAGCACATCCCGCAATGCCGTTCCGCGCATGGCCGGACCGATCTGGGCTCGCATATCCGCCTTGCCGTCGCCATTCACGTCGACGTCGATGGAGCCCGCCCGCGACGTCGTGTTGGAGGCGACGATCTTGCCCTCGACGCGCACGGCATAGGTCCACGGCGAGTTCGCCTGTTTCTTCGGGTTGCCGTATTTCTCGCCGGCGGCCTTGGCGTCGCTTTTCGCGAGCGCGTCCACTTCGGCGAACGGACCCGCCTTCTGTTGCAGATAGGGGATCACCTTCGACGCCCAGATATCCTCGACCATCTTGCCGGGATTGAAGGCACCGGCCTTGGCCGCGGCGGCGTCCTCTTCCGTCGGCGTCGGCAATATCTTGCAGCCGGCCAGGGAAAGCACGAGCGCCGCAAGGATCGGCCTGCTGAATCGCTTGGACATCGCCTCGGTCTTCTAGTGCAATTGTACGCGAGGGACGGGCAACGCACGCGCCCCTCGCTCCGGATTATGGCCTGCCTGGGCGCGCCGGGCGCCGGCTCTGGTCCGCCGACCTAGTTCGAGAGAGCGAACGTCTCCAGCTTAGGCGCGTTTTCCGCCGTGATCAGCACGCAGTCCATCAACTGCTTCTCTTCGGCGGGGCCCTTGCCGGTCTTGATCCAGGCGTCGGCCTGCTCGACGGCCATCTGCGCCTGCGCATAGGCCGGCTGCAGCACGGTGGCCTTGATGCCGCCCGCCTTGATCGAGTCGCGCACGTCGTTGGAGCCGTCGAACCCGACGACGATCACGTCCTTGCGGCCGGCCGCTTCAAGTGCGGCCCAGGCGCCCATCGCCATGGTGTCGTTGCCGGAGATGACGCCCTTGATGTCGGGATTGGCCTGAAGGATCGACTCCATCTTGGAGAAGGCTTCCGTCTGGCTCCAATTGGCCGACTGCTGCGCCACCATCTTCAGGTCCGGATATTCGTCGATGACGTCGTGATAACCCTTCGAGCGAATGCCTGCATTGGTGTCGGACTCCTTGCCGACCAGTTCGACATAATTGCCCTTCTCGCCCATCAGCTTGACGAACTCCTCGGCGCCGAGCTGGGCGCCCTGATAGTTGTTCGACACGATCTGCGCGGCGGCGACGCCGGAGGCGTTAATCTCGCGGTCGATCAGGAATGACGGGATGCCGGCGTCCTTGGCCTTCTGCACGGCGGCGACGGTGGCGTCGGCGCCGGCATTGTCGAGGATGATCGCCTTGGCGCCGCGGCCGATCGCGCTGTCGACCAATTCGGACTGCTTGTTGGCGTCGTCGTCATGCACCAGGACCAGCGTCTCGTAGCCGAGCTCTTTGGCCTTGGCGGCGGCGCCATCGGCCTCGGCCTTGAAGAACGGGTTGTCGTGTGACGGGGTGATGATGGCGATGATGTCGGCCGCGTAGGCGGGCATCGCGGTGCCGATGGCCAACAGGCCGGCCATTGCGGCAAGAGTCATTCTGCGGGTGAATTTCATGGACAGTCCTCCCAGTTGAAATAGTCAATATGTGGCCGTTCGATTGTCAGGTGATGCGGCGGATGCTGGCGGCGATCTCGTCCGGCTCGAAAATTCGCTTCCAGTCGTCCCTCATGAGAACGGGTTTGCCGAACTCGATCGCCTTGTTGCAGGCGTCCGAGAAGGCGCCTTCGCGCTCGCCGAAGATGACGGAGGCGAGCACGTTGATATGGCCGAGCAGGAAGTCGAGCGCGGCCTGCCGGTCGACCCCGCGGCGCACGACCTCATCGACCCCTTCGCGCATCACTTCCAGCAGCGAAGCACACATGGTCTCGGCCAACGCCGGCTCCAGCATGGCCAGCTGATCCACCGTGACGCGGTGCGAGCGCATCACCGGCGCCCAGATGGTCTTTGCGATCGCCTCGCCCTTGGCGAAATCGCTCTCGGGTCCCTGCATCAGCGCGCTGACAATATGCTGCTTGGCCTTTACGCCGCCGAAATAGTCCTTCTTGGCCTCCATCTCCGTCTCGTCGTTGAAGAGCGGCGGATGGCAGGGGTGGGTGATGAAATAGGTAAGGTCCGGACGATCCGGCAGGTGACCTGCCGCGGGAGCCGCGGCGTCGAGCACGACGACCATGGTGCCCGGCGTCAGCGACTTCTCGATGCCGGCCGCAACCTTGCCGATATGCGTGTCAGGTACGGCCAGTACCACCACGTCCGCGCCATCCAGCGCCTCGCTGACGGAGACGGCGTCGAGCCCAAGCCCCGCCTTCAGGCGCTCGCGCCCGGCCTCGCTCACCTCGACATGGCGAACCTCGTAGGCGGAACCGCGAAAATTTGAGGCTAGCCGATAGCCCATTTTTCCGCCGGCCCCGAACAAGGCGACTCTGGTCATGTCTCGCTCCCAGCATACAAACGGGAAAGTGGCCCGCATTATGAACTGGTATAATGAGTACCTTGTTATCCGACAAGCGGATTTTGGTGAGCGCGGCACTTTTCTCAAACCGCGAAACCATCCATCACGAATCCCCACCGCGGCAGTGGTGATCATGGTCCGGTCCGATTTCATTCGGAAATGCCAGGAAGACCGGTTCCGGCCTTCGCGATCAGGGAATGGACTGGCGGTGCTCACGTGGGTCCCGGTGCTTCGGACCGCCTTGAAGAATCGGGCGCGAAGCGGCCATTCGATGGTCGCGGAGGGCATGGCTCGGATCGCATCCGATGCCGACCGTCTAGAACGCCGGAAGGCGTCCTCTGCTAAACCGACGAAGACGAGGCGGTCGCTGGTCTATCTGCGCGCTTCAGCTCAGGCCGTCTTCGCCAGCACGGACTCGCCCAGCCATGTTCCGATCTTGGCACTGAGTCGATCGGGAGAGACCGGTTTGGGCAGATAGTCGTCCATGCCGGACTCCAGGCACTTTTCGCGATCGCCTTTCAGCGCATGTGCCGTGACCCCGACAATCGGCGTATGCTTGCCCGAACCGCCCTCCAGGTCGCGGATGGCGCGGGCGGCCTGGTAGCCGTTCATCTCCGGCATCGAGACGTCCATGAGGACCAGCTTCGGGCTCAACGTGCGATACATCTCGACGGCCGTGCGGCCGTTGCCGGCGATCCGGTGGGACAGGCCGAGACCGTTCAGTATCTGGCCGAAGACAAGCTGATTCACCTCATTATCCTCGGCCACCAATATGTCGACCGGCGCATTGGCCGGCGCGGCGGTGGTCTCGCGCAAGGCGGCCGGGTTGGCGGTGCGCAAGACAGTGAAGGCCGGCGCATCGCGTTGTTGCTGCGGCAGCGCGGCCTCCCGGACATAATGCACCCGGCCCGCCTGGGTCCGCGCCTTCTGGATCACCGCCACCAGCGTGCCGAGCAGTTGCGCCGAGCGCGCCGGCTTGGTGAGGTGGGCTGCGATGCCGTAGTCGACGATCATGCGCGCATAGTCGATCTGGTCGACGGAGGTGAGCAGCACGACCGGTATGGTCGAAAGGCGGGAATCGGCACTCACTGCCCGCGCGACGTCGCTGCCGCTCATACCAGGCATCTGATAGTCGAGGATGACACAGTCCACCGAGGCGCCGAGCTTGATGGCGCGGTCGAGAAAGGCCAGCCCGATCGCCCCGCTCTCGGCGGCTGCGCAGTCAAAACCCCAACTGCGTAGCTGCTCCAGCAGGATGTCGCGATTGACCGGATTGTCGTCTATGACCAGTACACGCGCGCCAGTGATGTCGACCGGCACCGGATCGGCGATCGAGTCGACCTGGTGGATCGGCAACGGCACCGAAAACCAGAATACCGAACCGCGACCGACTTCGCTTTCGACGCCGATGCGTCCGCCCATCAGGTCGACCAGGCTGGCGGCGATGGCCAGTCCGAGCCCGGTTCCCTCATGTCGGCGTGTCGACGAGCCGTCCACCTGCGCGAATTTCTCGAACACGGTCTGCAGTTTCTCGGCCGGGATGCCGATACCGGTATCCTCGACCCGCAGCTTAAGCGTCAGCTTCTCGTCGGCAACCTCGCCGGTCACGTCGACCAGCACATGGCCCCGCTCGGTGAATTTCACGGCATTTCCGAGCAGGTTGGTGACGATCTGACGGAAACGGCCGGCGTCGCCGATCACGTGTGTCGGCAGGCGAGGGTCGACCCGCACGATCAGTTCGAGATTTTTTTCCGCCACGCGCGACGAGATCAGCGTCGCCACATCCTCGACCGCCTCTGCCAGCCGGAAGGGCGTCGGATCGAGCGTAAGCTGGCCGGCATTGATCTTTGAAAAATCCAGGATGTCGTTGATGATGGTGATCAGCGCGTTGCCGGACTTGACGATGACGTCTGTGAAAGTCCGCTGGCGGGGCGTCAGATCGGTCTTGGCGAGCAGTTCTGCCATGCCCAGCACGCCGTTCATGGGCGTGCGGATCTCGTGGCTCATATTGGCCAGGAACTCCGATTTCGCACGGTCCGCCGCTTCGGCGAGGTCAAGCGAGCGCTTCGTTTCGGAAAAGGCCCGGCGAATGGCGTTCTCCATCGGCCGGAATATCCAGAAGGCAACGAAGGCCAGCACCGCCAGCATCAGCACGCTGGAATAGGCCAGCAACCGGTCCGCGCGCTCGGCGGCGGCGACACGTTCGGCGTCGAGCGCGGCGCGTGCCCGCATCAGCAGCGGCTGCGCGAACAGGGAGTTCTGGTTGCGGATCTCGCGGGAACTCCATTCGTCCTTCTGCGTGGCGCCGGCCAGCAAGCCGAGATTGCGCAATATGTCGCGCGACGACCAGAACAGATCGCCGTTCACCGATGCGGATTCGATCTCGCTCTGTGTCGTTGTGGAAAGGCTCGCCCGCACGTTGGCAAGCTGGCCGGAGATCATGTCGATCTGCGCCGCAAGACGCGAGGCATGGTCGGCCGCTGCTGTGCTGAGCTTGCCGCGGGTTTCGTTGTTCCACGTGCCGGTCGCATTTTCTGCGAAGTTCGCGGCGCCGTTGAGATCGCGCGCCAGCGTCGAAAGATCGAGGCCGATGCGATCGACGCTGCGGCGGAAGTCGTTGAGGCTGTTCAACATGAACATGATCGCGGCCGTGCTCAGCGCGAACAGCACCAGGCCGGACAGATAACGCACGCGTACCGATCGGATGAAAGTCGAATAGTTCGGCACGCCCCGCCCCCGGAAAACGGCTAAAATTTTGCCGAGCCGGATTACGCTTTATTCCCCTTAAAAAACCGTTCCAGTGGGAGCTCGATCCCATCGCCGATGGCGCGTTCTGCAGTCTCCGATCCGGTCTGTTTACGTTGCCGCGAGGAGCCATCTTGCGCGCACGTTGGAGCGGGAGCATCCTTGAGGCGGGCCGTGCCGAATTCAGCGTGCCATCCGGATATCCGTGATGTTCACGGCCGGAGCAGTCGCTCGTGCCGGTCGTACCGGTCGGTCGCCCGTTGCGGCCCGTATGGGGTGGTCGCCATGTTGCAGGGTGCCACGATCCACATCACGCCGAGCTGGGTAAACAGCCGGATTCCCATCGACATTGCCTGGGATCCGACACTTCTCAGCCTGTCGCCGAGAGGAGACTGGTGGGGTCAACTCGCCCTGCTGGGGCGGACGGGAACCGACAAGGGCGATTGGGACTGGGACCAGAGCGACCGAAAACTCCTTCTCTGGGTCCCCGTTCCGGCTTCCGGTCACCGGCGGCTTGTCGCCACCATGTCGCAATTCGACATGCCGCCGGTCAGAGGCGCGAGCGGCACCGGCGGTCTCCAACCTGGCATGGTGCCCACCACGCAGCCGGTGCCGTTCGATTGGGTGGTTGGGTGACCAGCATTCAGCGCTGGCGGTCGGCGATGAAACTCGCGGCCGATTTCAGGATCGTCGCGCGTTCGCCGTAAGGTTTCAGCAGCGTATGCGCCTCCTCGACGAGGCCCGCGAGTTGCTCCCGCGCCCATTCGGTTCCGTGAAGCGCGACCAGCGTAGCCTTGCCCGCGGCGGCGTCCTTGCCGGTCGCCTTGCCCATCGTCTCGGTGGTTGCGGTTACATCGAGGAGATCGTCCGCCAACTGGAAGGCCAGCCCGATCGCCGAGCCGAATTCCGCCAGTCGCTCACGATCCGAGGATGCGGCGCCGGCGACGATGGCGCCCGCCTCGCAGGCATGGCGGATCAGTGCCCCGGTCTTCATCGCCTGCAACCTGATGATCCCGGCTTCGTCCGGGGCCGCCTTCTCCGCTTGCAGATCCAGCGCCTGGCCGCCCGCCATGCCGCCATGTCCGGCGGCGCGCGCCAACCCGCTCACCAGCGCCAGCCGCTGTGCCGCTGGCAGGCCGGCCGCGCGGTCGGAAATGATCTCGAAGGCGAAGGTGAGCAGGCTGTCGCCGGCGAGGATGGCGGTCGCCTCGTCGAAGGCCCGATGCACCGTGGGCTGGCCGCGGCGCAGATCGTCGTCGTCCATCGCCGGCAGGTCGTCATGGATCAGCGAATAGCAGTGCACACATTCAAGCGCGGCGGCGACGTGCAGCGCGTCCGCGCTTTCATGGCCGAACAGCGCCGCGCTCTCCAGCAGCAGGAACGGGCGTAGCCGCTTGCCGCCGTTGAGCACGCCGTGCCGCATCGCCGCCATCAGCGCCGGCGGACGGGCGATCTCGCCCTCGGCATCGTGGTCGGAGAGCAGTCTGCGCAACAGCTCCTCGACGGCGCGGGCGCGTCGAAGCAGGGCCTTTTCGAAGTCCTCATGGGCGGAAATCGTCATGCCGACCCGTTTAGGCGATAAGTTGCCGCGGTCAAGCCGGCGCTTGCCGCCCGCCAGCCGTTGCGCTCTCGGTCCGCCGCCTTTATTCGGGTTGACGGAGAACGCGAAGGCGAGTGGCTTGGGCGACACCGTTCAACCGGAAACCGAGGTGCTGGAGGTGGCGGCGAAGGGTAGCGGCCGGACAAGCCGGCCCGGCGTACGCTTCTGGCTGTGGCGCCTGATCAAGATCGCTGTCGTGCTGGCCGTGATCCCGCTGGTGCTGACGATCCTCTACCTGCCGCCTTTCGTCCGCCCGATCTCGACCCTGATGCTGGCAGACCTCGTCACGCTCAAGGGTTACGACCGCCAATGGGTTTCGATCGACGATGTTTCGCCGGTTCTCGTCCATTCGGTCATCATGTCGGAGGATGGCCAGTTCTGCAGCCACTACGGCATCGATCTGGGAGAACTCAGGAAAGTCATTCTCGACCCGCGAGGCCCGTCGCGCGGCGCCTCGACCGTCACCATGCAGACGGTCAAGAACCTCTATCTGTGGTCCCGGCCGTTCGGAACCGCGCGAAAGGCCATCGAACTGCCCTACGCAGCCTATGTCGATCTGGTCATGTCGAAACGGCGCATCATGGAGATCTACCTCAACATTGCCGAATGGGGGCCAGGCATCTACGGGATCGAGGCCGCCGCGCAGCATCATTTCGGCGTTCCGGCAAAAAAACTCACCGCTCGCCAGGCCGCCCTTCTCGCCGTCACCCTGCCCAATCCGATCCTGCGCAACCCGGCAAAGCCGGGGCCCGGCATGCGGCGGCTCGCCAATCGTGTCCAGCGTCTGGCGGCACGCTCCGGCGCCTATGTGCAGTGCCTTGGTTGACGCCGCCCGGGATTTCGCGCAAGCCCGGTCCGCGAAGGCGGTTTTCCGCCGGAACGGCTAAAAAAAATGGCGGCAACGCTGGCCAAAGCCGCTTCGCGCGTGTATAGGCACGCCGAATTTCTCATACCGGCCCGGAATGCGCGGCTCCTTCTGCCAGAGCAGCCGGGTCCATTGACCGAAGGAACACAACAATGGCTGTGCCAAAAAGAAAGACCTCGCCTTCGAAGCGTGGCATGCGTCGCGCCGCCGACGCGCTGAAGGCCCCGACCTATGTCGAGGACAAGAATTCCGGCGAGATGCGCCGCCCTCACCATGTCGATCTGAAGACCGGCATGTATCGCGGCCGCCAGGTGCTCGAGCCGAAGGAAAGCTGAGCCTCGCACCGGCATTTGCCGACTGGTTGAAGGACCGGCCTCGCGCCGGTCTTTTTGCGTTTGGCTGGGCGTGCCGCTCCCCATCGGGCTTGACGCGATCCGCCCCGGCTGGAAAGACGATTGCGCCTCGAGCGACAGGAGAGCCGACATGCTGGGCATGGTTCCGCTGCTGATCATCCCTTTCCTGCTCTACAATCTCGGCCTCGCCGGCCTGTTCGGCGGAACCGCGACGGACCCGTTCTCGACCGGGATCTTCTCGCTGACGATGATGTCTGGCGGCGTCTGGACCATGACGGCCGGCGATCTTCTCATCGTCGTCGCGCTGGTGCTGTTGTTCATCGAGATGATGAAGTCGACGCGCTCCTCCAATGCCTCGATCATCGACCACCTGCTGTCCACCTTCGTCTTCGTCGCCTTCCTCGTTGAGTTCCTGCTGGTGCGTAACGCCGCGCATCCGGTCTTCTTCACACTGATGATGATTGCGCTGATCGACGTGCTGGCCGGCTTCTCCGTCACCATCCGCACGGCCGGCCGTGATTTGAACCTGGACCACTGACCGTCGCGGGGAGCGCGGAGATGGCCACAGGCGAAGAAACCGGCAGGGCGGCGAAAGGCGGTCTCGGGCGGTTCTTCGCGGCGCGATGGAACGGCGAGATTGCACTGGAGCGCCTGTTCTGGCGCGATGCGCTGCTCACCGGGACGGCGATCAACATCGTCACGACCATCGCCTCGCTGGCGCTGTTCGTGGCCAAGGCGCCGGCCGCCGTCGCCGTCACGGTCTATCTGGCGCCACTCCCCTACAATCTTTTCCTGGCCTTTTCGGTATGGCGCACCGCCGAACGCCAGCGCAGCGGCGCCACGGCTCTCTTCTATCAGATGGCGGTGATCGCCTGGTTGATCGTGGCGATCCTGATCTGAGCGGCCATTCTCAACCTGAGCCGTCTGAATCTCAGTCGGTGATCGCCGCGAGATAGCGTGCGACCGATCGTTCGAACACCCGCCGGCCGTCGCCGATGACGTTGTTGTCCCACCAGCCGCCGTAGATGTCGTCGAAGTCGAGACCCGCCAACGCCGCCTCAATGCCGCGGACTTTGCGTGCATTGAGCGGAATGTGATTGGGATAACTGTACATGAAGGAGACCCACCGCCGTGTCGGCGTCACCTGCACGATGTCTCCCGCAAGCAGTGCGTTGCCGCCCGGTCGCTTCCAGTGAAGCACCTGCCCTCCCTCGAAATGGCCGCCACAACGCACCAATGTAAGCGACGCGTTGAGCGCCAGCCTCTCGCCGTTCCAGAACCGCACGGCCGGATCGGGCCGCATCACCCATTGGCGCTCGGCTTCGTGAATGTGGATCGGCACGCCGCCGAAGGCCCGGCTCCAATCGACCATCGCCGCGTAGAAATGCGGGTGCGAAATGGCGATGGCCGAAAGCCCGCCGCGCCTATCGATTTCGGCGACGGCTTCGTCGCTCACCATGCTCGTGCAGTCCCAAAGCACGTTGCCGTGCGGCGTCTCGGCCAGCAGGGCGCGCTGGCCTATGGCGAAACACGGCGAAATACCGCAGCCGAGCACGCCGGCGTCGTCGCGCATCTCCAGTCGGTGCGAGGCGGCGAGTTCGGCCGGCGTAGTCCAGGCCTGCCCGTCCCAGCGCACCCATTGCCGCTCGTCCTCGCAGATCGGGCAGCGGGCCGGCGGGTCAGCGCCTTCGGTGAACTGAGTTCCACAGGTGACACAGATAAAGGCTGTCATGGCGGATATCCCGTTGAAGGCCGGAGATCGAAGTCACGCCCCACGGGTGCGGGCAGGTTGGTCGCCCGCGTGCGAACAGCTTCAGGCCGCCGGCTCGAAGTTCAGGGCAACGCCGTTGATGCAGTAGCGCAGATAGGTCGGCGGCGGACCGTCCTCGAACACATGGCCGAGATGGCTGCCGCAGCGCGAGCAATGGCACTCGGTGCGCACCATGCCATGGCTGCGGTCGACCGTGGTTTCGACCGAGCCGGGAACGGGATCGTTGAAGCTTGGCCAGCCGGTGCCGCTCTCGAACTTCAGCTTGGATTCGAACAGCGGCTGGTCGCAGCCCGCGCATTTGAAGGCGCCGGCGCGCTTCTCGTGGAGCAGGGCGCAACTGCCCGGCCGCTCGGTGCCGTGCTGGCGCATGATGTAGTACTGCTCTGGGGTCAGTTTCGCGCGCCATTCGGCGTCGGTCCGGGTGACGGGATAGGTGTTGCCGTCCATATCATTTCTCCAAAAACTTGGGGGCGTCCTCTTTTCGCGCAAATATAGGCATTCGTTACACCCTTCCACCATGGCAATTGCCACACGGACGGTGCGGGCAGGCACAGCCAACAAAAAACCCGGCGCGAAGCCGGGTTTTTCAAGGGTTTAGCGAAACGAAGCGGATTACGCCGCCTCTTCCTGCTCGGCTTCCTCATTATCGGCCTTGGCGCCACGCTTCGGCCCCTTGGCGAGGTTGGCCTCGATCATGCGGACCGCCTCGGTCTCGGAGACACGGTTCACCGCGGCGATCTCGCGGGCCATGCGGTCCAGCGCCGCCTCGTAGAGCTGGCGCTCGGAATAGGACTGCTCGGGCTGGTTCTCGGCGCGGTAGAGGTCGCGCACCACCTCGGAGATCGAGATGAGATCGCCGGAATTGATCTTCTGGTCGTATTCCTGAGCGCGGCGCGACCACATTGTGCGCTTGATGCGCGCGCGGCCCTGCAGCACTTTCAGCGCGCGGTCGACATAGTCGGTCTCCGACAGCTTGCGCATGCCGATGGCGGTGGCCTTGGCGACCGGCACCTTGAGACGCATCTTGTCCTTGGCGAAATCGATGACGAAGAGCTCGAGCTTGTGGCCTGCCACTTCCTGCTCGTCGATCGAAACGATCTGGCCAACGCCGTGAGCCGGGTAGACGATGAACTCCCCGCTTTTGAAACCGTGACGGACCGGGGACTTCTTCTGCACCTGTGTCGTTGCCATTACGCCCTGCACTCCTGTTGCGCCGCCGGCACCGCGTGCCGGCCGGCAATTGGATCGGCCTTCCGCCGAACGAGAATTGCCCTCAGACAGCAAAACGTTTCCGGAAAAGCACGCGCTGGGTTAAAGCCGAAACGGCTTAACCCAGGCCCAAGTTGCCTTGGTCCGGAGCGGAATTTCCACCTTTCAGTGATAGAGGCTCTTCGCCATTGAACGACGACGTGTCTGCGGCATGTTTTTTTCGGATAGCATAAAAACGGGCAAGAATCAAGAATTTACTGCACCCGCGAAGACGCGCCGCAGCGCAAGGCCCTTATCCGGCCTTCGCGCAGTTTCTTAAAATGCCCGACGCGGGTGGTGGCGTCAGTCGCCTTCGCCCGGCTCGGCCGAAAAATACTGCTCGAACTTGTTCTCCTGCCCGTCGAACGCCTTGGCGTCTGGCAATTCGTCCTTCTTGACCGTGATGTTCGGCCATTTGGAAGCGTATTCCGTATTGATCTGCAGCCATTTGTCCAACCCCGGCTCGGTGTCGGGCTTGATGGCGTCGGCCGGGCATTCCGGCTCGCAAACGCCGCAATCGATGCATTCGTCGGGGTGGATGACGAGCATGTTCTCGCCTTCGTAGAAGCAGTCGACCGGACAGACCTCGACGCAATCGGTGTACTTGCACTTGATGCAGTTGTCGGTGACGACGTAGGTCATAACGAGGCTCCGGCGGATCGCCGCTTATCGGTCAAGGGTGACGTAATTGCTTTGTCGCGGGCTGGCAAGGGTTGCCTTTGCACCGGTAAGCCGCAGGCTGCAATGACGTTTCCGCCGCCCGTGCGCACTTCGGCGGTTGTCACGAATGATCGCGCAAACGGTCGGTCTGCCGCCGCTCCTTCTTGGTGGGGCGGCCACTGCCGAGGTCGCGCACGGCCGGAAGGGCATCCGGCAGCGGTTTCTCGCTGGCAGGAGGCGGCGAGAGGTCTTCGTAGAGGGTGCGGGCCTCCTCCGCCGGGCCGCGCCGGTTGCCGGGCAGAAGCACCCGGTAGACCAGGATGCGGAGATCGAGAGTGATCGTCAGCGTATCGCCGGGCTGGACAAGATCGGAGGCCTTGTCGGACTTTTCGCCGTTGATGCGCACGCGGCCGGCCTGCGCCAGCTTGGCTGCGAGCGACCTGGATTTGACGGCGCGCGTGAAAAATAGCCATTTATCAACGCGTTGCCGGGCTTCGGCCATCTACTTTTTCAGTTGATCGCGCAGGGCGGCGAGTTTTGCGAAAGGCGAATCCGGGTCGAAACGGGCGGGTTTTTCTTCCCGGGGCTTCGACTGGAAGACCGCCTTCCCGCCGTCCTTGCGTCGGTTGTCGGGGCGCTCACCGCGCTCCGGACGCTCTCCGCGCTCGGCCTGCGGACGGTTGCCGTCGGGCTTGCCCTTGAACCGCTCGCGGTCGAATTTCGGTTTGTTTCCAAAGCGTTGATCGCCCTGCGGCCGGTCCCTGCCCTGCCCCGGCGCGCCGTCAGGCCGGCCCTGGCGCGGGCCGCGCGCGTCACGCTGACCATCGGCGCGCTGGCCTTCGCTCTGCTGGCCGTCGCGGCGCGGGGGCCGCTGCTGACCGTCGCGCTGCCGGCCGTCATGCTGCGGGCGGTTGCGGTCGCCGTGACGATGGCGCGGACGGTGCTCGAAACGCGCAGGACGCCACAAAAGCAATGGCTTAGGTTCTTCCGCGGGCGTTTCGGCGGCAGCTTCGGCAGGGGCGTCGGACGCAGCGTCGGAAGATGCGTGAAGTCCGGAAGATAGAGGTTTTTCAACCACTTCTTCGGAAGTTGAAGGTCCTTCCGGCTGAATCGCTTCGCTCGAGGCCGTTTTTTCCGGCTCAAGTGTTGCGTTTTCGGCGATCGCGCCTTCCGAGCGAGGCTCCGGCGTTGCATCTTCGACTGCCTGCGCAGGCCCGGCCTCGATCTCGCCTATGACCTCTCCGTCCGCCGACTGGATTGCGGTCTGATCGGCAGGCACCTCATCCACGGTCGCATCGACAGACAGCGTTTCGGCGGTTTCATCGATGGCCGCCTCACGGGCAATCTCGTCGCCAGCTTCGGCCTCCACCGTCCCGAGGGCGGCGTCGGGAGCAGCGTCGTCAGCAGCGGCCGAAAGCCGTTCGGATGCGTCCGCTTCAGCCGCGATAGCGGACCCGGTCGCATCGCCGGTCTCGACCGAAGCCAAGGTCTCGACCATGGCGGTCTCGTCGCCCACGGAAGGCGCGACCGCCGCCGTGCTGGCTTCCGACTCGGCGGCGATGCCGGCATCCGTCCCGGCCGTGGCCTCTCTTGCCGCCTTTTCGGCGGCTGCCCGCTCGGCGGCGGCGGCGCGCTCGGCGGCAGCCTTCGCGGCGGCCTCCCGCGCAGCAAGGTCGAGCACTTCGAGGCGGGCCTTGACGTCCGCCGCCGGTTTCGCCTCGGAGCGGTAGCCGAGACCCTTGAGGATTTCCTCGATGTCCTCGCCGGTGGCGCCCAAAATGGACATCATCGCCGGCGTGACCAGGAACGCGCTGCCGTCATAGGCGCCGTCGGGGCGAAGGCCGGTGGAGCCGGGCTTCCACGAGAGCGCCGGACGGATGAGATCGGCGAGGCGCTCGAGGATGTCGACGCGCACGGCGCGGCGCCCCAGCATGCGGAAGCCGGCGAGGCCGTAAAACGCCTTGTCGAAGGCAGCGTTGACCAGCACCGAGGTACGGCCGGCCGCCAGCATGTGGACGATGTCGCCGAAACCGGGCTTGTCCTTGCCGTCGTTCTTCAGTGCCCAAAGCAGGGTTATGATGCTGGCAGGCGCCGGCTTGACCAGCGCCGGGATGAAAATGTGGTAGGCGCCGAAACGCACGCCCAGCCGGCGCAGCGCGGCGCGGTTCTCCTGGTCGAGCGACTTCACTTCCTCGGCGATCTCGCGGCGGCTGATCAGGCCGAACTGCTCGACCAGCCGGAAGGCGATGCCGCGCGCGATGCCGGTCAGTTGCTCGGCCTGCTTCAAGTCGAAGAGCGGCTTCAGCACCGTCTCGATCTGGAAGTTGACGAAGCGCTCGGCGCGCGCCGCCACCTTGTCGCGGGCGGGGCCGGTGAGCTGTTCGTCGGCGAGCACGATGACGCGCGGCTTCAGCGGGTCTTCGGTGGCGGCAAGCGTTCCGATCGGCGAGCCTATCCAGCGCAGGATGCCGTCGGAGGCGAGCGCGATGTCGTGATTGCCCGACAGCGAGAATTTTTCGGCGCGCGCCTCGAACTCGGCGGCAAGCGCCTTCTGCGCGGCTGCCTTGATCGCCTTGCCGTCCTCGCCCGCCGCCGCCTGGTCGGCGGTAAAACGGAACCCTTGCAGATCGCCGACGTGATGGCCTTCCACCATCACGGTTCCGGACGAGTCGATTTCGGCTTCAAGCATCGTATTTTCTCTCAGGCGTCGCATGAGGACGGAAGTCCTGCGATCAACGAAGCGTTTCGTCAACCGCTCATGCAGCGCATCCGACAATCTGTCCTCGATCTCGCGCGTTTTTTCTTGCCAGTGCAGCGGATCGGCCAGCCAGCCAGCCCGGTTCGACACGTAGGTCCAGGTTCGGATCTGGGCGATGCGGTTGGACAGCGTGTCGATGTCGCCCTCGGTGGAATCGGCGCGACGCACCTGTTCGGCCAGATAATTCTCGTCGACATGGCCGCGCCGCGCGAGGTCCATGTAGAGCGAGGCGACCAGCTCCGAATGCTGGGCCGGCGCGATGCGGCGATAGTCGGGAAGCGAGCAGACGTCCCACAGCAGCGAGACGCGGTCGCGTCCGACAGCGAGCTGGCGGATGTCCGGATCGCGGGCAAGCTGCTCCAGCGCTCGCGCGTCGACCGCCGGCAAGGCGCGCGTCAGCCCCTCGACCGGAGCCACGGTCTCGATCGAATGCCGCAGCGCGTCGACGCTGGAAAAATCGAAACGCGCGGTGCGCCATTGCAGCACCTTCACCGGCTCGAAGTCGTGGCTCTCGATCTTCTCGACCAGATCCTCGTCGAACGGGTCCACCTGGCCGGTCACGCCAAAAGTGCCGTCGCGCAGGTGCCGGCCGGCACGGCCGGCGATCTGGCCGAGCTCGGCCGCCGTCAGCGCCCTGTACTGGAAACCGTCGAATTTCCGGTTCTGAGCGAAGGCGACATGGTCGACGTCGAGATTGAGCCCCATGCCGATGGCGTCGGTGGCGACGAGGTAGTCGACGTCGCCGGACTGGTAGAGCGCCATCTGCGCGTTGCGGGTGCGAGGGCTGAGCGCGCCGAGCACCACCGCCGCGCCGCCGCGCTGGCGGCGAATCAATTCGGCGATGGCGTAGACCTCGTCGGCGGAGAAGGCGACCACCGCCGATCGGCGCGGCAGCCGCGTCAGCTTCTTCGAGCCGGCATAGGCCAGATGCGACAGGCGGGGACGGGTGACCACCGAAATGCCGCGCAGCAGTCTCTCCAGAATGCCGCGCATGGTGGCAGCGCCGAGCAGCAGCGTTTCCTGCCGGCCGCGCAGATGCAGGATGCGGTCGGTGAAGATATGGCCGCGCTCAAGGTCGCCGGCGAGCTGGATCTCGTCGATGGCGACGAAGGCGGCGTCGGTCTCGCGCGGCATGGCTTCCACCGTGCAGACCGAATAGCGCGCGCCGACCGGCACGATTTTCTCCTCGCCGGTGATGAGCGCGACCTTCGCGGCGCCGACCTTTTCGCAGACGCGGGCATAGACCTCGCGCGCCAATAGCCGGAGCGGCAGGCCGATGACGCCACTTTCATGTGCCACCATGCGCTCGATGGCGAGATGGGTCTTGCCGGTGTTGGTCGGCCCCAGAACGGCGGTCACATCGCGCCCGGAGAGGATCAGCGGGTCGGTCTTGAACTGGTGGACATTCATCGGATCGGAAATCGGCCCTTCGTCAGGGTTGCGGCGCCCGGACACATCCTTCGGCGAGAGTCGCCGCAAGGATGCCCATTCTCTACGGTCGTGCTATGGCAGCTACACCCACGGCCGTGGAACGCGGCACACGCGAACGATATGGGTGGCTGTCAGCCGCAGTCAAGGGAAATCGGCCACCACTCTTCCAACCCACGCGAGGCGCTTTCCACCGGACCGCGACATGAGAGACGTGATATCAGCGAACCGAAAATACCGGTTCGATGGGGTCCGGAATTGAGATCGAATCTTTCATCCCTACTGGGACGTCGCGCATCGACGGCAAATGGCCGCCTGGCGGCAATCTCCGCGGTCGAGGAAGCTTACCGGTCCCTGCCGAGAAAGAAACACCGGCGGGAGGACGAAGGCACCGACTGGCAAAAAGTAGCGGACAGGGTAGAGCGACTGCGCGCGGAGCGCCCCGCCGACCATATATCGTCCCTGCTTTCCGAGTTGCGCCAATTGGAGATCGGGCGCAGCAACCGGAGCAGGTTCTACGAAACGCATCCCGATGTGGGAGCCCTGCGCAGACGTGTCCTGGGCCGCCTTGCCGCCGATCCGAACAGGCATTTCTATTTCCCGAATGTGGTCGGCGGGCGATACGCGCCAGGCAACATCGGCGCCATTCGTTACCTTCTGAAGTGCGTGCGGGACGACACGTCCGACATCGTCGAACTCGGAAGCGGCTGGTCGAGCAATCTGTTCCAGCTCTATGTCGGCCTGGGCCGAACGCGCTCGGAGACGATTCACTATCACGGCGCGGAGTTCACCAAATCGGGCCGATCAGCGGCCCTGGCCCTCGCCGCTCACGATGCACATATTCGATACGGAGCTTATCACTTCGACTATCGCAAACCCGATCTGTCATTCCTCCCGGAAGGCAAGGGCCACGTGCTCGTGTTTACCAGGCATTCGGTCGAGCAGGTCGACCTCATCAGCGACGAACTCTACAGTCAGTTGGCGGCCAGGCGAAGGCCAATCACCCTTGTGCATATCGAACCGGTCGCCTGGCAAAGTGATCCGAAGCTGCTGCGGAAGCGATTGAAGGACGATGCGTGGTTCTTCGGATGGGTCAAGTTCCGGATGGCTCGCGGCTTCCTCACCGGTCGCAACCAGTTGCACAATGCAGCATGGTGGTCATGGCGCCTTGGATACAACGTCAACCTGCTCGCCATCATCGACAGGTTTCGCGAAAAGAAGCTGGTCGAGCTGGTGGCTGCTTTCCCGGATTTCGACGCACAGGCCAACATCGTCAACCCGTCATCGCTCTACCATATCCAGTTCTTGAACGACGAAACGGCGGGCTGAGGCACCTTTCGCTTCTGGGATGAGCGGGGCAGCCACCTTGGTCTGATCGTGACAACCGACTGATTCGCGGAACGAGTCTGGAACGAATCGGCGACGAATCGCTGACTCCCGACGATTCAGGGTTTGTTCCAAACGCCCGCCCGGCGCATTTTTCTCCTATGTCACTGATCCGGAATCTCTTTTCGAATCCAGCAGCGCCGGCCGCACAACCGCCACAATTTGACCTGGCACACCAGTCAGGCGCTGTTTTTCCCTTGCAATCGGAGATAGAGTTGACGCGTGGTCAAGGAGGGAAATTTTTGCCATGTCAAAGCGATTGATCGCTGAATTTATCGGTACGTTCTGGCTTGTATTGGGCGGTTGCGGCAGCGCCGTGCTCGCCGCGGGATTCCCGGAACTGGGGATCGGGTTCCTGGGCGTTGCCCTGGCGTTCGGCCTGACGGTGCTCACCATGGCCTATGCCGTGGGCGGCATCTCCGGCGGGCATTTCAACCCGGCGGTGACCGTCGGGCTGTTCATCGGCGGCCGGTTCGAGGCGAAGGACGTCGTCCCCTATATCGTCGCGCAGGTGGTGGGCGCGATCGTGGCGGCGATCGTTCTCTACGCGATTGTCAGCGGCAAGGCGGACTTCGCGGGCGTCGGCGGCTTCGCCTCCAACGGCTATGGCGACGCGTCGCCCGGCAAATTCTCGATGCTGTCTGGCCTGATCACGGAAATTGTGCTGACCTTCATCTTCCTGTTCGTCATCCTGCGGGTCACCTCCGGCGACGTTCCCGCCGGCTTCGCGCCGATCGCCATCGGCCTGTGCCTGACGCTGATCCACCTTATCTCGATCCCGGTGACCAACACCTCGGTCAACCCGGCCCGCTCGACCGGCGTGGCGCTGTTCGCCGAAGGCCCGGCGCTGGCGCAGCTCTGGCTGTTCTGGGTCGCCCCGCTGATCGGAGGCGCGCTGGCCGGCATCGTGCATTCGGCGCTGTTCGGGAAGAAGTGAGGCGCAGCGTTCCCCTCCCCCTTGAGGGGAGGGTGCCGAGCAAAGCGAGGCGGGTGGGGTAATCTCAACCGCCTTTACGCAAAAAGGTGTTGGAGCACGGCCGCAGCGACCCCACCCGGCCGCTTCGCGTATCCCTCCCCTCAAGGGGGAGGGATACGGCGCCGCATCACGTAATGTACTGCCCGCCATTGGCCGTCAGCGTCGAACCGGTGATGAAGCCGGCCTCGTCTGAGGCGAGGAAGACGACGCAGCGGGCGATCTCGTCAGGCTCGCCGAGGCGGCCGACAGGGATTTGCGCCACGATCGATTCCCGCACCTTTTCCGGCACGGCCATCACCATGTCGGTGCCGATATAGCCCGGCGCGATGACGTTGACGGTGATGCCGGCGCGGGCGCCTTCTTGAGCAAGCGCCTTGGTGAAGCCGATGTCACCCGCCTTGGCGGCGGAATAATTCGCCTGGCCCATCTGGCCCTTCTGGCCGTTGATCGAGGAAATGGTGATGACGCGCCCGAACTTTCGGTCGCGCATGCCGCTCCACAGCGGATGCGTCATGTTGAAGGCGCCGTTGAGGTTGGTGCCGATCACCTCGCTCCACTGCTGCGGCGTCATCTTGTGGAACATGGCGTCGCGGGTGATGCCGGCATTGTTGACCAGCACCTCGATCGGACCGAGATCGGCCTCGACCTGGCTGATACCGGCCACGCAGGCGTCGTAGTCGGCGACCGACCATTTGTAGGTTTTTATGCCAGTCTCGGCAGTGAATTTTTGTGCCGCTTCGTCATTGCCCGCATAATTGGCGGCGACCTTGTAGCCGGCATTTTTCAGCGCGACGGAGATTGACGCTCCAATGCCGCGAGAACCACCGGTGACGAGTGCTGTTCGAGCCATGATTTTTCTCCTCCCTCTGGTCGGAGGAGCGAATAGCGAATAGCCAATAGCGAATAGGGATTTTGATCCGCGCGCCTTGGCTCCTCCCCCTATTCGCTACTCCCTATTCGCTATTCGCTTTATTCAGTTCATCGCCTCGACGCACATCGCCACGCCCATACCGCCACCGATGCACAGCGTGGCCAGACCCTTTTTGGCGCCGCGGCGGCGCATCTCGAAGACCAGAGTGTTGAAGACGCGGGCACCGGACGCGCCGATCGGATGGCCGATGGCGATGGCCCCGCCATTGACGTTGACGATGTCGGGGTTCCAGCCCATGCCCTTGTTGACTGCGCAGGCCTGCGCGGCGAACGCCTCGTTGGCTTCGACCAGGTCGAGATCGCCAACCGTCCAGCCGGCTTTTTCCAGCGCCTTCTGCGAGGCCGGGATCGGGCCGGTGCCCATGACGGCCGGGTCGACGCCGGCGGTCGCCCAGGAGACGATGCGCACCAGCGGGGTGATGCCGCGGCGGGCGGCTTCGGCTTCCGTCATCAGCAGCGCGGCGGCCGCGCCATCATTCAGGCCCGAGGCGTTGGCGGCGGTCACCGTGCCGTCCTTGTCGAAGGCCGGCCGCAGCTTCTGCATGGCGTCCAGCGTGGCGCCGTGGCGGATATATTCGTCGGCGTCGACGATGGTGTCGCCCTTGCGGCCGGGGACGGTGACAGCGACGATCTCGTCCTTGAATTTTCCGGCCTTCTGCGCGGCCTCGGCCTTGTTCTGCGAAGCGAGAGCGAACTGGTCCTGCGCGTCACGGGTGATCTGGAACTGCTTCGCGACGTTCTCCGCGGTGTTGCCCATGTGGTAGCCGTTGAAGGCGTCCCACAACCCGTCCTTGATCATGGTGTCGATCAGCTTCAGGTCGCCCATCTTGGTGCCGGCGCGCAGATGCTGGCAGTGGGTGGACAGCGACATCGATTCCTGGCCGCCGGCGACGATGATCTTTGCGTCGCCTGACGCGATCTGCTGCATGCCGAGCGCGATCGCCCGCAGGCCTGAGCCGCAGACCTGGTTCAAGCCCCAGGCGGTGGCCTCCTTCGGCACGCCGGCCTTGATCGCCGCCTGGCGCGCCGGGTTCTGGCCCTGGCCCGCCGTCAGCACCTGGCCGAGGATCACCTCGTCGACTTCGCCGGCTTCCACGCCGGCGCGCGACAGCACTTCCTTGACCACCACGCTGCCCAGATCATGCGCAGGAACTGCGGCGAAGGCGCCGTTGAAGGAACCGACCGGGGTGCGGGCCGCACTGGCGACGACGATGGCATCGGACATGTTTTGCTCTCCAGACCTGGACGGCGGCGGCGGCCGCGCTGCTTCTTCAACCTATGTGGCCTCCCGCCGAAGACGAGTCAAACCGGAAAAATCGGCGGCTGGCCTGCGCCGCGCGCAAGCCAATTCATGCTGCGCAGCATTTTTCCTGCCGCATCGCCATCAAGAGAATCCCGCACCGCACAAAGCGCTTGGAATTGTGACGGTTTTGCGCGTATCCTCATGCGACGCGCAATCGTTACCGGCCGCTTACCCGGCGCGGTGTCCCGGGAGGATCGTTGATGGCCGCGAAGGACGACCCCGTCGTCATCAAGAAATACGCCAACCGCCGTCTCTACAATACGGGCACCAGCACCTATGTGACGCTGGAGGATCTCGCCGGAATGGTGAAGCGCGGCGAGGATTTCACCGTGCAGGACGCCAAGACCGGCGAGGACATCACCCATCCGGTGCTGACGCAGATCATCTTCGAGCTGGAGAACAAGGACGGGCAGAACATGCTGCCCATCCCATTCCTGCGGCAACTGATCTCCTTCTACGGCGACCAGATGCAGATGATCGTGCCGAGTTTCCTCGAACAGTCGATGTCGGCCTTCGCCAAGGAGCAGGAGCGGTTCCGCGAACAGATGAAATCGGCGTTCGGCAAGACGCCGGTCGACCTCATGAAGATGGCGCCGATGAAGGCGCTGGAGGAACAGACGCGCCGCAACATGGAGCTGTTCCAGAACGCCATGCGCATGTTCACGCCGTTCCCGGGCGGTGCGCCGACCGGGGCGGCCGCGCCCGAGCCGGCGAAGAAGGAAGCTTCGGAAAAGGCCGACGACCTGCAGGAATTGAAGGAGCAGATCGCCGCCATGCAGCGCAAGATCGACTCGCTGAGCTGAGCGGTCGGCAAGCGCCGGCAACATCCGTCAAATCCCCTCCACCGATGCAGGAATATTGCATCGTGTCATGACCGCCATGGTTGCGGGCGGGCGGGCGGAATGCTGTACTGCCGCGAAATCCAGGGGCCCGAATGATGTCGATATACCTCGCCGCGCTGCTCATCGGCTTCGTGGCAGGCCTGCGCGCCATGACGGCGCCGGCCGCCGTGAGCTGGGGCGCCCTCCTCGGCTGGCTGCCGGTGTCGGAAAGCTGGGCGGCCTTCATGGGTTGGCGCTTCACGCCCTGGATCTTCAGCATACTGGCGCTGGTCGAGTTCGTCACCGACCAGCTTCCGTCGACGCCGAGCCGAAAGGTGCCGCAGCAATTCGCGGCGCGCCTCGTCAGCGGCGCCTTCTGCGGCGCGGTGATCGGCACGGCGGGCGGTTCGATGGTCGGCGGGCTGATCGCCGGCATCGTCGGCGCCGTCATCGGCACCTATGGCGGCGCGGAGGCGCGCGGCCGCCTCGCCGCCGCCTTCGGCCAGGACCGTCCGGCCGCCCTGATAGAGGACGCGGTCGCCATCGTGCTCGGGCTGGTGGCGGTCTCGGTCCTCCCATGACCAGAATTTTCGACGCGATCGTCATCGGCGGCGGACAGGCAGGCCCGTCGCTCGCCGTGCGGCTGGCCAATGCGGGCAACCGCGTCGCCATGATCGAGCGCAAATTTTTGGGCGGCACCTGCGTCAATACCGGCTGCAAGCCGACCAAGACGATGGTGGCGAGCGCCTATGCGGCGCAGATGGCGCGGCGCGGCGGCGACTACGGCGTGGTGCTGGGCGACATCGGCGTCGACATGGACCGGGTGAAGGCGCGCAAGGACAAGGTGACGCTGGATTCCCGCAACGGCCTTCGCACCTGGCTGGACGGCACCAAAAACGTCAACTTCATCGACGGGCACGCAAGATTCCGGGCGCCGCGCGAGATCGAGGTCAACGGCGAGGTGCTGTCGGCGGAGAAGATTTTCCTCAACGTCGGCGGCCGCGCCTCGGTGCCCGACCTGCCGGGCGTCCACGACATCCCCTACCTCACCAACAGTTCGATGATGGAGCTCGACACGCTGCCGCGCCATCTGGTGGTGATCGGCGGCAGCTATATCGGGCTGGAATTCGCGCAGATGTTCCGCCGCTTCGGCAGCGAGGTGACTGTCGTCGAGAAGGGACCTCGGCTGACCGGCCGCGAGGACGAGGACGTGTCCAGGACGATCCACGACATCCTGGCCAAGGAAGGCATCGCCTTCCGGCTGAACGCCGAATGCATCAGTTTCCGCAGGCACGGCGGCGACATCGCCGTGGGAGTCGACTGCACCCAGGGCGATCCGGAAATTTTGGGCAGCCACGTGTTTCTGGCGATGGGACGGCGGCCCAACACCGACGACCTCGGCCTGGAAAAGGCTGGCATAGAGAGCGACGAGCGGGGCTACATCAAGGTCGACGATCAGCTCAGGACCACGGCCGAAAACGTCTGGGCGATGGGCGACTGCAACGGACGCGGCGCCTTTACCCACACCGCCTACAACGATTTTGAGATCGTCGCGGCAAATCTGCTTGATGGCGACAGCCGCCGCCTGAGCGACCGCTTCCCCTGCTATGCGCTCTACATCGATCCGCCGCTGGGGCGTGTCGGCATGACCGAGGCGGAGGCGCGCAAGTCCGGAAAGAACTGCCTGATCGGCCGGCTGCCGATGACGCGCGTCGGCCGCGCCGTCGAGCGCGGCGAGACCGAGGGTTTCATGAAGGTGCTGGTCGACGCCGACAGCCGCCAGATTCTTGGCGCGTCCATTCTCGGCGCCAGCGGCGACGAGGTGGTGCATGGCATTCTGGACCTGATGTACGCGAAGGCCAAGGTGGACACGCTGGTGCGCTCCGTGCCGATCCATCCGACCGTTTCAGAACTGCTGCCGACGGTTTTCGGGAGCCTCAAGCCTTTGCAATGACAAGGCCGGCCTGCCGGTTCGGCAGACCGCCTGGGGGCGCAAAAAGATGTATCTCGTCAGCGTTCTTGCCTTGATGCTCGTGCTGCCGGCTGGATCGATTGTGGCGGACTATCTTTCCTTGCCCGCCGGCGCGGCGATCATGCCGCTGGTCGGAAAATGGTTCGTCTTCTGGAGCGCGGGCGTCCGGCTGATGCTCGCCGGCATCCGCCAGTATTTCCAGCCGGAATTCACCGCCCATGAAATTTTCGAGATGAAGAGCGCCGAGGCGTTGCCGGTGGTGCGCGAACTCGGCGTGGCGAACTTTTCGATCGGCACGGTCGGCGTGCTATCGCTGCTTGCACCAAGCTTTGTCCTGCCGGTGGCGATCGCCGCCGGCATTTTCTACGGCGTCGCCGGCGTTCGCCACGCGATGCAGCCGGCGCGCAGCCGCAACGAGACGGTTGCGATGGTTACCGACCTGTTCGCCTTCTTCGTGCTGGCGGCCTTCGTCGCGTGGACTTACTTTGGCTGAAAGACCTTCGGCCACGGTGAGCAAGAAAGTCGTCAGCTTGCGCATTGGATAAGCGTTGCAGCCATAGTAGTGTGCCCTCGTCCGCCGCGCTCAAAGATGGCCGGCGGCATGTACTGGGGGTGACAGCAGGCCGATGCGGGCGTCGATGCGCAACGCGATCAGCGGAGAAATCTTTCCGCTCGGCGACGTGTCGCTGATCGGCCGCGGCGATAGCGCAACCATCCGCCTGGCGGACGCCAGCGTGTCGCGCCAGCATGCCAGCGTGCGCTATCAGGACGCCAATTTCTGGGTGGTCGATCTCGGCAGCGCCAACGGCACCTTCGTCAACGGCTCGGCGCTCGGCGCGCCGAGGGTGCTGCGCGGCGGCGACCGGCTGCAATTCGGCAAGGTGGTGCTGGTATTCGAGGACGAGGGCTCCGCGACGGCGCGCACGGAAGTGCTCGACGAACGGACGCAGATCTCGCGCCTGCCGCCCCAGCCGATCCGCAGCGCGCCGATGACCATTCTCGTCGGCGATCTGAAGGGGTTTACGGCGATCTGCACGCTTCTGTCGGCGCAAGAGGTCGCCGGCCTGCTGCGTGAATGGTATGCCGACTGCGAAGCCATCCTGAAACGCCATGGCGCCTCGATCGACAAGTTCATCGGCGACTGTGTCTTCGCCTACTGGCACGGCACCGAGCCCGACATCCGCGACAGCGCGATCCGGGCCGCCGAGGCGCTGCGCGCGGCGGAGGCGGTGCCGTCCTCCCCGATGCGCGCTTTGCTCAGGGGAAGGCACGGCATTGCGCTCGATTGCCGCTTGGGCTTGCATCTCGGGGATGTGGCAGTCGGCTCGATGGGCAAGGGCATCAACACCGCGCTCGGCGACGCCGTCAACCTGGCTTTCCGCATCGAGGGTCTTACGCGCACCGCCGACGAGCCGATCCTGGTCAGCGCGGCGTTTGTGGACGGATTTTCTCGGCGCACCTTCCGCTCCTGCGGGAGATACGAGGTGAAGGGGGTCGAGGAGCCGGTAGAAGTGTTTGGGATGGGGGATTGAAACAGGGCCTGTCCTTGAAACGCCAGCCATAACCGCAGCGCCGTCCACACCTCAGCCGAAATGCGGCAAGGCAGTCTATTTGTGAAGCGCCTCCCAGCGCTCGTCGGCCTGCCGGATATTTCCGGACGTATCTTGCTGAAATGCAATGATGCCCTCTCGGTCGCCGCTGAGATAGAGCCGGCCGTCGACGATTGCCCAGGCTTCCGGATCAGGTCGGAACCTCGCGCCGTCAATCATGGCCATCACGCAATATCCGCCGAAGCGAGGAGCATAGGACTCGGGCTGGCTGGCGAACATGTCGCGATGCGCGCCGCTGGCAAACCACCAGCGCGCGCCGTTCCAAACGAACTCATGGTCGGAACTGCCTTGGGTGGGTTTTCCATCCGTGAAATACGCAACCGTATCGTAGCCCCCGATGGCCACGTTTTCGCGGTCAGTGCTTACATCGCCGGCCTGCCGATTGCCGCCGTGCGCTTGCCAGTCCAAGCCAAGCGAAAGGTATGTCATGGCTGCCAGAAAGAAGAAATTTCGTTTGGAAATGAACATATCGGCCTCCCGATCCGCCATTGCCAAGAATCATCGTCCGGAACCGAGCGTATCGCTCCAGGCCCATTCCAGGGGCCGGAGTTGAGCGGACGAATTCGGTGAGCAAGTCTACTCCAATTCCTGCCCCGGGACTATGATGTCCTTGTCGTTTCATCAGAGGGCGTCCCGGCCAGTCGACGGCGCGCACGACGGCATGGAAGAGCACCATTCGCAAAGAAAGCTCGCGGCCATATTGATTGCCGACGCTGTCGGTTTCTCGCTCCTGATGAGCGACGACGAGGAACGCGCCTTGCGGGTTTTCCATGCGAGGCGCGTCGTCATCGCGGAGAGCGTCGCCAACCACATGGGCAGGGTTTTCGGCGAAGCCGGCGACAGCGTGGTGGCCGAGTTTGCAAGCGCGGTCGATGCCCTGAGGGCGGCGATCGATATCCAGTCGGCGGTCGCCTCCCTCAACGGGGCGGCTGCGGACGGGGAGCGGATGCTGTTCCGCATCGGCATCAATCTGGGCGATGTGATCATCGAGCAGAGCAACCTGTTCGGCGACGGCGTCAACGTCGCCGAGCGGCTTCAAACCCTTGCCGAGCCCGGCGGCATCTGTATCTCGCGCAGCGTCAAGGAACAGGTGAGAGACAAGCTCCAATGCGCCTTTACCGATCTCGGCGTCCAGAAGCTGAAGAACATTCTCCGCCCGGTCAGGGCCTTCCATGTCGTCCAGCCGGGCGAGGCGGCGAAGCCCGCAAGGCCGGGAAAGAAGCCTTTCCTGCGCAATCGCCGCTCGTTGGCGACCGTCGCGGCAATTCTCGGGATCTTCGTGCTGCTGGCAGGCGGCGCGCTTTACCTGCGGCCCTGGGAGTCGATCGGTTGGGTTCGGCAGGCATCGGGCCCACCGACCATTGCGGTCTTGCCATTCGCCAATCTGAGCGGCGAACCGGACCAGGAGTATTTCAGCGACGGGGTCACCCAGGACATCGTGGCGGCGCTGGGGCGTTTCTCCAATCTTCATGTTCTCGCCAACAACGCCACCGCCAAGTTCAAGGGCAGCGACGCCAATTCCGCCGAGCTGAAGGAGAAACTCGGCGCACGTTATGTCGTGGTCGGCAGCGTGCGCCGCAGCGAAGACCGAATAAGAATTTCCGTGGACCTGACCGACACCGACAAGAACCTGCATCTGTGGTCGCGGCAGTTCGAGCGAAAACTCACCGACATCTTCGCGCTGCAGGACGACATCACCCGCGAGATCACCGGCTCGCTCGCGATCAAGCTCTCAAGCCTCGAGCGGGACCGGGCGTTCGCCAAGGAGACCGAACACCTCGACGCCTACGATTACTTCCTCCGCGGCCGGGCCCGTCTTGCGGACTCGGAACGGTCCGCGCTGATGGAAGCCCGCGCCATGTTCGAGAAGGCTGTCGCACTCGATCCACACTACGGCGCCGCCCTGGAAGCGCTTGGGCAGACCTATCAGATCGAAGCGACGCAAGGCTGGACCGAATTTCGCGGCGAAGCGCTGGGAAGGGCCGAGGCGCACGTCCGCGAAGCCCTCGGCCTGTCGCCAGAACTGGCGGAAGCACATCAGACGCTGGCGTTCACTTTTCTCGCGCGCGGAGAGTATGAACGCGCAATCGCCGAGACCAGACGGGCCATCGAGATCAATCCGAGCGATGCATATGGCTACGCCTCACTGGGCGCGATGCTCATGTGGTCCGGCGATGCCGAAGGGGCGATCGCCGCGATGGAAAGGGCCAAGATCTTCGACCCTACGCTCCACTGGGACAGCCTCCATGTCCTGGGCTTCGCCTACTATCTTGCTGGCCGCCACCACGACGCTGTGGCAATCCTCGAGCCGCTGACGGGAGGCAACCCGGAACGCTACATCGTCTATTTAGGCTTGGCAGCAGCCTATGCGGAACTTGGACGCACAGACGATGCCGAACGTGCCGCCAAGGAGGTGAAGCGCCTTAGTCCCTTTTTCAAGACAGCGCCGTTTGTCGGACAGTGGCGAGACAGCAAGTCGCGTGAGCTTCTTGCCCACGGATTGAAGTTGGCGGGATTGGAGTAGGAGCCCTTCTCGAAACATTGGAGGGCGGGCTCCAGATGGACCGCGCCGTTGCCGGGATTTCTCCGTCGCCATCGGGCGTTCGACCTTGGCAGCGCGCCGCCATGGACGAGATCGGGTATCCGCGATCGGGGATCTTCGGCCAAACAACCTCTGCCGGCCCAAGATTGCGCTGCCCATCGCGCGGCGGATACGCTAGCATCCGTCGGCCGGTCAGGATTTCAAACGGTCTCCGGGGGTCAGATTGCGGATTGCTATCGGCGGCCGGGTAGCCGTCAGGTCAAAATCATGTCTTCCCCGGCGGTGAGCGGCGCCGCGCGCTGGGGTCTGGCGGCAAAACTATTCACGACCCTGCTGTTGCTGGGCGCGACCGCGGTGATGGTGACCGGGGTGCTGGGCTATTTCCGCGCCAAGGATGCGCTCGAAAAAGCGGTGTTCGACCAGCTAACGGCCGCCCGTCAGGCCAAGGCACACCAGGTTGAAACATACTTCCGCACGATCCAGGCGGAGCTGCGCCTGCTTGCCACCTCCAAGATGGTGGTCGAGGCGACGCGGGAGTTCAAGATCGCGGTCGACCAGCTCGACCGCGCCGGCGCGCCGCCCGCACTGCGCCAGAAGGTCGGCAACTGGTATGCCGAAAATTTCATCCCGCAGATGACAGCCGTGCTGGGCAGGGAGCCGGCCCTGTCCGACTATCTGCCGGTCGGCGGCGCACCCTATTATCTGCAGTATCATTACATCGTGAAAAACCCGAACCCGGCGGAGCGGCGAAAACTTCTCGACGATGCAGGCGACGGCAGCGAGTACACCAAACTGCATGCCGTCTATCATCCGCTGATGCGCGCCGCGGCCACGACGGTCGGCTTTTTCGATTTCATGATCGCCGATCCGAAATCGGGCCGCCTGATCTACACAGTCCAGAAGGAGACCGATCTTGCCACCTCCCTGCAGTTCGGTCCTTACCGCCGAACCAACGTCGCCGCGGCGGTCGCGAGTTGCGCGGAGACCGCCGACCGCTCGGCCATATGCCTGGAGGATTTTTCTCCCTATGCCCCGTCCGGCGGCGCGCCGATCGCCTTCATGGGCGCACCGATCATCGACCAGGGCGCTGTCATCGGCGTGCTGATCGCGCAATTGTCGAACGAGGAGATCGACAAGGTGGTAACCAGCGGCCGCCGCTGGCGGCAGGAAGGCTTCGGCGCCACGGGTGAGGCCTATCTCGTCGGGTCCGACCATCTTGTGCGCTCGGCCCCACGCGATTTCTACGAAAACCGCAACGGCTATTTCGCCGACCTCAAGGCAGTCGGCGCCTCCGAAGAGGAGATCGACGCCATCCATCGTTACGGGACGCCGGTGCTGCACCAGCGTATCGACACCCAGGCTACGCGAGCCGCGCTTGCCGGCGTCGAGGGCACCGGCGAGATCATCGGCTACCGTGGTGTCCCGACACTCGCTTCATGGGGCCCGCTTGCGATCGAGGATGTCAAATGGGCGCTCGTCGCCAAGGTGGACAGCGCCGAGGCGTTTGCGCCGATCGAACGGCTGCGCCGCGATCTGCTGTTGGTCGGCGGGCTGGCGCTGCTGATCGTGGCCGCCACCGCCGCGTGGCTGGCACGCGCGTTGCTCGGGCCGCTGCGCGAACTCACCGCCGGCGTCAAACGGTTCGCCGCCGGCGACTATGCGGCCAGCGTTCCGGTACGCACGAAGGACGAGATCGGCCAGCTTTGCTCTGCCTTCAACGGCATGGTCGGGGAACTGCGCGACAAGAACACCGTCATCGAGAACAAGAACCGCGAGAACGAGCAACTGCTCCTGAACGTGCTGCCGGCGCCGATCGCCAACCGGCTGCGCGGCGGCGAGCAGCGGATCGCCGACGGGTTCGCGGAGGTCACGGTGGCCTTCGCCGACCTGGTCGGCTTCACCCAATTGTCTTCCGACATGCCGCCGCAGGATGTGGTGAACCTGCTCAACGGGCTGTTCACCCGCTTCGACGCCGCCGCCAGCGAACTCGGCATCGAGAAGATCAAGACGGTGGGCGACGCCTATATGGCGGTGTGCGGGCTGCCGGAGCCGGTGGCCAACCATGCCGAGCGCATGGTGCACATGGCGATCCGCATGGTCCACATCACCCGCGAGCACGCCATGGAGAACAATGTCTCGATGAAGCTCAGGGTCGGGGTCAACAGCGGGCCGGTGGTGGCCGGCGTGATCGGCAAGAGCAAGTACATCTACGACCTGTGGGGCGACACGGTGAACATCGCGAGCCGTATGGAATCGGGCGGGGTCCCGGACTCCGTCCAGGTGACGCGCCCGGTCTATGAGAGGCTCAAGGACCACTTCGTCTTCGAGTCGCGCGGCGCGATCGAAGTCAAAGGCAAGGGCAAGGTCGAGGCCTGGCTACTGAGGCTGTAGGCGCGCCGTCGGCACCGAACAAGCCGGCCGTGCCTCGGCCTGTTCGTCGAGCAACGCGAGGCAAGCGTTCGACCGGCGGGATTCGATGGACTACCAGGCCGGCCTGCATCTGGGCCATAGCTACCGGCTGCTCCCGAACGCGAATACGTTCGCAGCATCTGCACCGCAGACGAAGAAGGCGTCCGTGACCTCGGAGCCGGCCCCGTAGGGATCGCTGACGATCCTGAACAGATTGCGGTAGTTGTCGACGAAGTGTGCCCGGCACGATCCCTCACCCGCATTCGAACATGCCTGAACCTCGAAATAGCCCCTTTCCGCAATCCACTCTTCGTCCGCCAGAGAATAGTCGCGCTGCATCCGGTTCCAATCGAGGAGCGGTTGAAAGCCCGCGGTTATCAACCAGGCACGAGCGGCCGGATATGGCAGGCCGATGATCTTGGGCACGGATTGGCTTTTGTCGAGCGGGCAGCCCGCCCACGCAGGTCCCGCGACGAGCATGGCAAGGATCAATGTCCGCAGCAGCATCGCCACCTCCCCTGACCTTCCAATAGGAGTAATATACTACGACTTTGATCCAATAATCACAAGACTTGCACCAAGCTTAGAGGCTGTTGACTTACGATAATGAAATCTTGTGGTCGGACAACTTCCGATTGATCTGAGGTTCCACTTGCCAATGCCCGGCTTGGGGAATGGCACAGGCGGTCGCGCAGCGGGCCGCCCCGTTGCCCCCATATTTTGCTTGCCCGCCCCGGACAAATTTCCGCTAAGCTTGACTTTCCGATCGGTTTCCTGTTGAAGCCGCAGCAATTCAGCGACGAGGATCTTTTTCCGAGCCGCCGCCCGGGGCGCCTGCTAGGCAGAGCCGACCCCGGAGGCCAACACCCGGCAGCGCGATGCGCCCCCGGGTGCTTTTGGGTTTGGCGCTTCGGAATGACGATTTTCCCGGTTGGGACTTCGCCGCGAAGACACTACCTCTCGGGCACCATTGTGGCGCACGGGAAAAGGAAGACGGATGTTCGAGAGCCTACAGGAACGGCTTGGTTCCATTCTCAACGGTCTTACGGGCCGCGGCGCGCTGTCGGAGGCGGATGTTTCCGCGGCACTCCGCGAGGTGCGGCGCGCCCTCATCGAGGCCGACGTGGCGCTCGAGGTCGTCCGCTCATTCGTCGACAAGGTGCGCGGCAAGGCCGTCGGCGCCGAGGTGTTGAAGTCGATCAAGCCCGGCCAAATGGTCGTCAAGATCGTCCATGACGAGCTGGTCGACATGCTCGGCGCCGAGGGCAAGACGATCGACCTCAACGCGCCGGCGCCGGTCGTCATCATGATGGTCGGCCTGCAGGGCTCGGGCAAGACCACGACCACCGCCAAGATCGCCAAGCGCATGACCGAGCGCCAGGGCAAGAAGGTCTTGATGGCCTCGCTCGACACGCGCAGGCCGGCTGCGCAGGAGCAGTTGCGCCAGCTCGGCGAGCAGACCAAGGTTGCTACGCTGCCGATCGTTGCCGGCCAGTCGCCGGTCGACATCGCCAAACGCTCGGTGCAGGCGGCAAGGCTCGGCGGCCACGACGTGGTCATTCTCGACACCGCCGGCCGCACCCATATCGACGAGCCGCTGATGGCCGAGATGGCCGAGATCAAGGCCGTCTCCAACCCGCACGAGATCCTGCTGGTCGCCGACTCGTTGACCGGCCAGGACGCCGTGAACCTCGCCAGAAGCTTCGACGAGCGCGTCGGCATCACCGGCCTCGTGCTCACCCGCATGGACGGCGACGGCCGCGGCGGCGCGGCGCTTTCGATGCGCGCCGTCACCGGCAAGCCGATCAAGCTGATCGGTACCGGCGAGAAGATGGACGGGCTGGAGGAATTCCATCCGCGCCGCATCGCCGACCGCATCCTCGGCATGGGCGACATCGTCAGCCTGGTCGAGAAGGCCGCCGAAAACATCGACGCGGAAAAGGCCGCGGCGATGGCGAAAAAGATGCAGTCGGGGAAGTTCGACCTGAACGACCTCGCCGACCAGCTCGGCCAGATGCAGAAGCTGGGCGGAATGGGCGGCATCATGGGCATGATGCCCGGCATGGGCAAGGTGAAGGACCAGATGGCGGCCGCCGGGCTGGACGACAAGATGTTCGGGCGCCAGCTCGCCATCATCTCGTCGATGACCAGGGCTGAGCGCGCCAATCCGGACATGTTGAAGCACAGCCGCAAGAAGCGCATCGCCGCCGGCTCGGGCACCGATGCTTCGGACATCAACAAGCTCTTGAAGATGCACCGGCAGATGGCCGACATGATGAAGGCCATGGGCGGCAAGGGCAAGGGCGGCGGCCTGATGCGCGGCATGATGGGCGGGCTGGCTTCCAAGATGGGGCTGGGCGGCATGGGCGGAATGCCCGACCTGTCGAAGATGGACCCCAAGCAACTGGAAGCCTTGCAGAAGCAGGCGGAGGCCTCCGGCCTTGGCGGCGGATTGCCGAAGGGCCTGCCGCCGACCTTTCCGGGCCTTGGCGGCGGCGGGCTTCCCGGCCTGCCGGGCGGCCTGAAGCTGCCGGGATTGGGCGGTCCGGGCGGGCTGCCCGGACTGGGCAAGGGCGGCAAGAAATGACGGAAAGGGTGTTGAACTGGATTTCACGTTTGTTGCTGGTGATCGGTCTGATTGGGACCGTGGTCCCATTTACGCCGTGGGGTCTTACGGTTGGTTTGTGGTTTGATCCGAATGCGTTTGTGGGCTCAGCGGAATTGGGGGCACCCAAACCGGTTCCAGAGCTCAACTCGATTGGCAATATCGCATTGCCCGCATTTGGCGGGTGGTTACTTTTGTATCTGTTGCGTGCGGTTCTTTCACGTCGGCAGTCCGAGCAGGTTTCCCGGCCTGGGCAAGAAGAAGTGAGGGGGAGATGAAGGAGCAGGACGCCTACGATCCGGTAGCCGCGGGCTACAAGCGCGTGACCGATGCGCATGCGGCGCTGAAATCTTACCGCGCCTCGATCGACAATATCGACGCCGCACTCATCTACATGCTGGCCGAGAGGTTTCGCTGCACGCAGGCGGTCGGCGTGCTGAAGGCGACGCACGGCCTGCCGCCCGCCGATCCGGCGCGCGAGACGCGGCAGATCGCGCGGCTCCGGCAACTGGCGCAGGACGCCCAGCTCGACCCCGATTTCGCGGAGAAATTCCTGAATTTCGTCATCAAGGAAGTGATCCGCCACCACGAACAGATCGCCGCCAGCAACGGCGCGACTGCACCCGGCGCTGAGGGCGCCTCCACCAACGGCTGACCTCAGCCACCGAACCAGAGCTTAGGAGTAGAAAATGGCACTGAAGATCCGACTGGCCCGCGCGGGCTCCAAGAAGCGTCCTTACTACCACATCGTCGTCGCCGACGTGCGCAGCCCGCGCGACGGCCGCTTCATCGAGGCGATCGGCGCCTGGAACCCGCTGCTGCCGAAGGACGGCGAGCGCGTGAAGCTCGACGCCGACCGCGTCAAGCATTGGCTGGGCAATGGCGCGCTGCCGACCGACCGCGTCGCCCGCTTCCTCGACGAGGCCGGCCTGTCCAAGCGCGAGGCGCGCTCCAACCCGACCAAGGCGCTGCCCGGCAAGAAGGCGCAGGCTCGCCTCGACGCCATCAAGAAGGCGCAGGACGAGGCCGCCGCGGCGATCGCCGCCGCCACCGCCGCTCCGGCCGAGGAAGCCGCAGCTTCCTGATTGCGGGTTCCGCGCAAACATCGAACGACGGCGGGCCGAAAGCCCGCCGTTTGTTTGTTTGTGTGGCCGGTAGCCGGCAGCGAACCGTCCGCTTTCTTGTCCCCGTCACAATGACGCCGCTGACGATGCGGCACGGCTGGCATAGTTTTGCCATCCGACAAGGAGGGACCGCCATGACGCTGACCGTGTTTCTTGCCTATTGCGCCGCGCATTTCGTCGCCGCCGTGACGCCGGGGCCGTCGATGCTGGCGGTGATCGCCACCGGCATCTCGCGCGGCACGCGGCGCGGCATCCTGGTCGGGCTCGGCGTGGCGCTGGGCGACATGACGCTCGTCACCATCGCCATGTGCGGCCTGATCGCACTGGCGCAAGCTTTCGCAATCGTCTTCCTCGCCGCCAAATATCTTGGCGCAGCCTATCTGGTCTGGCTGGGCTTCACGATGTGGCGTTCCGCCGGCACGATCGAGACGAATGTCCCGCAGCCGGCGGGCGGCGCCGGGCGTCCGTTCCTGCTTGGGCTGATGCTGGCGCTTTCCAATCCGAAGGCGATCCTGTTCCACGCCAGCCTCATGCCGCTCATCCTCGACCTCAGGACACTGACCGTTGTCGACGCGCTGGTGATCATGTCGGTGGTCTTCAGCGTCAACGTGCTGACCATGAGCACCTATTCCGTGCTGGCCGGCAGGTCTTCCGCCTGGTTCCGGACCGGCGCACGGCTGCGCTGGATGAACCGCGTTGCGGGCGGCGCGATGATCGGCACCGGCGCGCTGATCGCCAGCCGGTAGCCGCCCCCCGGCGCGAAGGTCAGGGACCGTCCTTCTGATCCAGAAAATCCTTGATGATCGTCGCCGCGTCCTTTGGGAACTCCCAGAACATGTTGTGGCCGGCGCCGGCGAACACCTCGAAACGGGCGTCCGGATAAGCCTTTTCCAGTTTCTCCTGATGCGGCAGGTCGAACAGCCCGTCCTTCTCGCCCCACAGCACCAGCACCGGCGCCTTGACCTGCGAGGTGATAGGGGCGAGATCCCCGGTTGCCGCCCCCCACAGCACGCCATTCCAGACCTGGATCGGCGTCGCCGCGCTTTCAGTGCGTTCGCGGGTGATGAAATCCTCGTCGACCGGATTGGGGTTGGCGTACCAGTCCTTCATGAACTGGCTGTTGGGGTCGATCGGCGCCTTGAGCTGGGTGACGTTGTCCCACAGCCACGAGCCCGGCCCGCTGCCGATCGCGGTGGTGGAGGAGACCAGAACCAGCTTGCCGACCTTGTCGGGATGCTGGGCGGCGAGGAGCTGGCCGGCGAGCGAGCCCAGCGAATGGCCGATCACGTCCGCCTTGGCGATGCCCATCGCCTCAAGGAACAGCGCGGCATCATTGGCAAGGTCGGTATAGGCGTAGCAGCAGGGCGGCGCTTCGGATTTGCCGTGGCCGCGCAGGTCGACGGCGAGGAGGCGACGGTTCTTGAGGAACGGCGCGATCAGCGACCAACTGCGGCTGTTGTCGGTGTAGCCGTGCAGCAGCAGGGTCGGCACGCCATCCGTGTTGCCGGCCTCGACGTAGGCAAGCGTCAGCCCGTTGCCGAGTTTCACCGTCTTCTTGGCGTCGGCCCATTGAGCCTGGGCCGGCACGGGAATTTCGTCGGCCGCTACCGGCGGCGGAGCCAGCGATCCCGCCAGCGCCACAAAGGTTGCCATCAGCCGAAAAAATCGCCGCATATGCCACCTCGCTCATGCGGGCACGGCGTTCGGCGCACCCAGCAGGGGAAGTGTTGCAGAATGTAGGAAGGGCGTCGAGGGCGAATCCGGCGCCCGCACAGCGCCGTCGCCTTCACTCCTTGCGGACCGCCAGTCTTTCGGCGAGGCCTTCCATGCGCTGGGCGAGCCCGGCCAGTGCGCCGGTGAGCGCCGCGTCGTTCTTGTCGGCTTTCATCAGCGCGTCGTCGCGCGTCTTGCGGAGCGTCATGATCTCGCTCTCCATGCCCTTGACGCGCTTCTGCAGCTCGGTCAGCTCGTCCATGACCATGATGCCGGACATGACGGTAAGCCGCTGGTCGCCGATCTCGCCGAACGTGTCCTTCAGATGCGAGACATAGCGGTCGAAGCGCTGGGCAAGGTCGAGAAGGTGCTCTTCCTGACCTTCGTCGCAGGCCATCCGGTAGGTCTTGCCATCGATCGTGACAGTCACCTGGGCCATCGCCACAACCTACCTATCGAGGACCGCGCGGATCGTCTCCATCGCGGTTACCAGACGCCGGGACACTTCCTTGTTGGCTTCTTCGAGCCGCTCGGCGCGCGCTTCGGAGAGGTCGAGTTCCTGCGCCAGCCGGCTGCGGTCGGCATTCATGCGCTGCACTTCCGCTTCCGCCTCGGAATAGTCCTGCTCGTGCTCCAGCCGCGAAGCAGCCGACTGTTCGAGCGTGTCCATCGCCTTGCCAAGGCGGACGATGACTTCCCGCAGCGTCGTTTCCCCGGTCATGGCACCTTTCGAAACCCCGCCAATCCCCGAATCAATGACGGATAATAACAATTTACCCGTGAAAGATTAGGCACCGTGTCAACAGTCAGTCAACAAGCCGGCGCGCCTATCCCCCGTTAACCGGCGCAGCAATCCCGAATGCGTCCCCGCTGGCGGAGCGGCCGGGCAGGCAGCGGCCGAGCACGATCGCCCGATCCCGCAGCTTTGGTCCGGCCCGCAGGCCCGCGTTGACAGCGGCATGGCACCTGTTATGTGTCCCCGTGCCTTGGGGCAGCCCGCCAAAATCCTCGGAGATCCAGCATGACGAGCCGCGAAAAGCACGACCGCATGGCCAATGCGATCCGCTTCCTGTCCATGGATGCCGTGGAGAAGGCGAATTCCGGCCACCCCGGCCTGCCGATGGGCTGCGCCGACATCGCCACCGTGCTGTTCACGCGCTATCTGAAATACGACCCGAAGAACCCACATTGGGCGGACCGCGACCGCTTCGTGCTGTCGGCCGGCCACGGCTCGATGCTGCTCTACTCGCTGCTCTACCTCACGGGCTACGAGGACATCACCATCGACGAGATCAGGAACTTCCGTCAGCTCGGCTCGAAGACCGCCGGCCATCCGGAATATGGCCACGCCGCCGGCATCGAGACCACCACCGGCCCGCTCGGCCAGGGATTTGGCAACAGCGTCGGTATGGCGCTGGCGGAGCGCATCCTCAATGCCCGGTTCGGCGACGCGCTGGTCGACCACTACACCTATGTGATCGCCGGCGACGGCTGCCTGATGGAAGGCATCAGCCAGGAGGCGCTGGCGCTGGCCGGCCATCTGAAGCTCAACAAGCTGATCGTCTTCTGGGACCACAACAACATCTCGATCGACGGCGCGGTGTCGCTGGCCGACTCCACCGACCAGGGCACACGCTTCGCCGCCAGCGGCTGGAACACGCTGGCCTGTGACGGCCACGATCCCGAGGCAATCGCCAACTGCATCGAGCAGGCGAAGAAGTCCGACCGTCCGACAATGATCGCCTGCAAGACCACCATCGGTTTCGGCGCGCCGACCAAGGCCGGCACCAAGGCCGCGCATGGCTCGCCGCTCGGCAAGGACGAGATCGCCGCCACGCGCAAGGCGCTCGGCTGGGAGTCCGCGCCGTTCGAGGTTCCCTCCGACATTCTCGACGCCTGGCGGCTGGCCGGCCTCAACTCGGCCAAGGGACGCAAGGACTGGGAGAAGCGGCTCGCCGACAGCGGCGCCGAGACCCGCGCCGAATTCGAGCGGCGCTTGCGCGGCGACCTGCCGGCCGGCCTGGACGAGGCCATCGCCGCCTACAAGAAGAAGCTCGCCGCCGACAAGCCGAAGGTCGCGACCCGCAAGTCGAGCGAGATGGCGCTTGAGGTCATCAACGGCGTCGTGCCGGAGACGATCGGCGGCTCGGCCGACCTGACCGGTTCCAACAACACCAAGACCAGCCAGACCAACGCGATCTCGGCCGGCAACTACGGCAACCGCTACGTGCATTACGGCATCCGCGAGCACGGCATGGCGGCGGCTATGAACGGCCTGACGCTGCATGGCGGCGTAATCCCCTATGGCGGCACGTTCATGTGCTTTTCCGACTATGCGCGGCCGTCGATGCGGCTCGCATCGCTGATGGGCATCCGCACCGTCTTCGTGATGACCCACGATTCCATCGGGCTGGGCGAGGACGGGCCGACCCACCAGCCGGTCGAGCACCTGGCGGCGCTCAGGGCGATCCCCAACCATCTGGTCATGCGGCCGGCCGACGCCACCGAAGCTGCCGAATGCTGGCAGATCGCGCTGGAAAGCACCAAGACGCCGTCAACGCTGGCGCTGACCCGCCAGAACCTGCCGGCGCTGCGCACCGAGTTCTCCGAGGAGAACCCGTGCCGGCTCGGCGCCTATGAACTGGCGACCGCCGACGGCGAAGCCGTGGTAACGATCTTCGCCAGCGGCTCCGAGGTCGAGATCGCGGTAGCCGCCCGTACGCTGCTGCAGCAGCACGGCCATCCGACGCGGGTTGTCTCCGTACCCTGCTTCGAACTGTTCGAGGAGCAGTCCGACGACTACAAGGCCGCGCTGATCGGCAAGGCCAAGGTCAAGGTGGCGATCGAGGCCGGCATCCGCCTCGGCTGGGACCGCTTCATCGGGCTCGACGGCCTTTTCATCGGCATGCACGGCTTCGGCGCGTCCGGTTCGATCGAGCAGCTCTATCCGCATTTCGGCATCACCGCCGGGGCGACCGTCGACGCCGTCGAGAAGCGCCTGCACAAGAAGTAGCGACTTCCGGTCCTGACCATCGACTCGCGGCGCGTCCATCATGCGCCGCGATGTCGCATCCCGGGCAGGCGGAATAAAGCGCTGTACCAGCTGCTAATCGATTTAAATTCACCCTTCCGACATATGGATTCTTTGAACGCCCGAGTTTATGAAGCGGGCGGCACCATTCCCGAGCGTAGCCGCGCCTTCACCGCGACAGGAGGAATTTCATGACCATCAGAGTTGCCATCAATGGATTCGGCCGCATCGGCCGCAACATCGTGCGCGCCATCTTTGAATCCGGCCGCAAGGACATCGACGTCGTCGCCGTCAACGATCTCGGCCCGGTCGAGACCAATGCGCATCTGCTGCGCTACGACAGCGTGCATGGCCGCTTCCCGCGCGAGGTGACGGTCGACGGCGATACGATCCGCATCGGTTCCGAAAAGTTCAAGGTGACCGCGATCAAGGATCCGTCGCAGCTTCCATGGAAGGAGCTCGGTGTCGACATCGCGCTGGAATGCACCGGCATCTTCACCTCCAGGGACAAGGCCTCGGCGCATCTGGCGGCAGGCGCCAAGCGCGTCATCGTCTCGGCCCCGGCCGACGGCGCCGACCTGACCGTTGTCTACGGCATCAACCACGACAAACTGAGCAAGGATCACGTGGTGATCTCGAACGGCTCGTGCACCACCAACTGCCTGGCGCCTATGGCGCTGGTGATGAACGAGCTGGTCGGCATCGAGAAGGGAATGATGACGACCATCCATTCCTACACCGGCGACCAGCCGACGCTGGACACCATGCACAAGGATCTCTACCGCGGCCGCGCCGCGGCGCTGTCGCAGATCCCCACCTCGACGGGTGCTGCAAAGGCGATCGGTCTCGTGCTGCCGGAGCTCAAGGGCAAGCTGGACGGCATCTCGATCCGCGTGCCGACCCCGAACGTCTCGCTGGTCGATCTGAAGTTCGTCGCGAAGCGCAACACCACCGTGCAGGAGGTCAACGACGCGCTGATCGCCGCCTCCAACGGCAAGCTGAAGGGCGTGATGACCTACACCAACCATCCGCTGGTATCGTCGGACCTCAATCACGACCCGCATTCGGCGACCATCCTGCTCGACCAGACCAAGGTGATGGATGGCAACTTCGTCAACATCCTCGGCTGGTACGACAACGAATGGGGCTTCTCCAACCGCATGGCCGACGTCACGGCGGCCTTCGCCAAGACCATCGGCTAAGCCTCGAAACGGGCTTATGAAATCGCGACGCCCGGCCTCGGCCGGGCGTTTTTCGTTTCAGCGGAATCTTTGTCGCAAATCCATTGCCCAGCCCGCATTTCTCACACTCCATGTGGCCTGCGTTGCTCTTTCGGCGAGGCGGATGCGGCGTCGGGCGGCGAACGGTCGTATCGGGAATACGGTCGAGCCCCCGACGTCGCAGGCGCCCGCCGAAAGGCAACCCGGAGGGCCGGTTGAAGAAGCCAACAGTGTGGTGCGTCGCGGCGCTTGCCCGATGAACCACATCGCTCGTCGCGCCGCTCCTGCCCTGCCGGCTTCTTGAACCGGCGCAGGCCGCATCGAGTGTGAGAAATGCGGGCTAACGCCTTGTCTTCGCCGCACTCTGCATCGATCCACGAAGACAGGAGCGTGGGAACGGCATCGGCATGGATCAGGCAATCTATCTCGTCACGCTGGTCAGCGGCGCCCTGGTGGTCGCAGCGGCGTTTTCGAGCCTGATCGCCTTCCGTTTCGGCGCGCCGCTGCTGCTGCTTTTCCTGGCGATCGGCTTGGCCACCGGTGAGGACGGGCTCGGCATCAAGTTCGACAACGCGCAACTGGCCTATTTCGCCGGCTCGCTGGCGCTTGCCGTCATCCTGTTCGATTCCGGCTTCGGAACGCCGCTGAAGATCTTTCGCCAGGCTGCCGCGCCTGCGCTGACGCTGGCGACGGCCGGTGTGGTGCTGACGACCGCGCTGTTCGGCGTCGCCGCCTTCTATCTGACCGAACTCTCCTGGATGGAATCCTTCCTGCTCGGCTCCGCGGTTGCCTCGACCGACGCGGCGGCGGTGTTCTTCCTGCTGCGCGCCGGCAACGTCAACCTGCGCGAGCGGGTGCGCGCCACGCTGGAGATCGAATCCGGCACCAACGACCCGATCGCCATCTTCCTCACGATCACGCTGGTCGAGATCATCGCGCTGGGCGCGCAGCCGCATGCCGAGGTCATCGCCATGGACCTGGTGCTGGGCTTCGTCACCCACATGCTGTTCGGCGCGGCGATCGGGCTCGCCGGCGGCTATGGCATCGTAAGACTGGTCGACCGCCTGCATCTCGACAGCGGCCTGCTTCCGATCTTCGTGCTGACGCTGTCGCTGATGGTGTTCGCCGCCGCCGGCGCCGTCGGCGGCTCGGGTTTCCTCGCCGTCTACCTCGCCGGGCTGATCGCCGGCAATTCCGACATCCGCGCCGTCTCCGTGCTCAAGCGTTTCCAGGACGGCATGTCCTGGCTGGCGCAGATCATCATGTTCCTGGTGCTCGGCCTGTTCGCCACTCCGTCGGAGTTCCTGCCGATCCTGCCCGTGGCGGTCCTGCTCGGGCTGGTGCTCATCGTCGTGGCACGGCCGCTGGCGGTCTGGCTTTGCCTTATCCCGTTCAGCATGCCGCGGCAGGAGACGGCCTTCATCTCCTGGGTCGGCCTGCGCGGGGCGGTGTCGATCCTGCTGGCGATCACGCCCATTCTCGGCGGTCTGGAGCATGGACGGCTGATCTTCAACACCGCTTTCATCGTCGTGCTGGTGTCGCTGGTGGTGCAGGGCTGGACGGTCGGGCCGCTCGCGCGCTTCCTCGGGCTGATCGTGCCGGCGCGGCTGGGACCGCTGCAGAAGGTGGAGCTTGAGCTGCCGGGCTCGGCGCATCACGAACTGCTCGCCTATACGGTGGTGGCCGGCAGCCCGGTGCTGCGCGGCCAGCGCATCCCGCGCTGGGCGCGGCCGTCGCTGGTGGTGCGCGAGGGGCGCTCGATCAAGTTCCAGGATGCCGGCCGGCTGGTCGCCGGCGACCATGTCTATATCTTCGTGCCCGATCGCTATCCGCGCCTGCTCGACCGGCTGTTCGCCAGCCGTACCGAGGTCGATCCCGAGGACGAGGATTTTTTCGGCGCCTTCGCCGTCGACCCCGCCCGGCCGGCGACCGACCTGGAGGCGGCCTACGAGGCGCAGGTTGCCGAGGCCGAGCGCGGCCTGACCATCGGCGCGCTGATGGTGACAAAGCTCGGCGGCCATGCCGAATATGCTGATCGCGTCAGCCTCGGGCCGATCGAACTGATCGTGCGCGACGTCGACGAGAAGGGCCGCATATCGAGCGTCGGCGTGGCGCTGGAGCCGACGCCACCGCCGGCGATCCCGGCCTTTTTCGGCGCGGCGGAAATCCGCGACCGGATCAAGGCCTATCTTCGCCGCCGCTTCGACAAATCGGCCACGCCTGCCCAGCCGGCGCCCGCGCCGGAAGACACGACGGTCGGCTGAAAGGCCAGCTTGCATCGGCGGCGCGGCGCGATAATGTCCGCGCGACCCAACCACGGAGACGCAGATGACCGCCTTCAAGACCCTCGACGACATCGGCGACGTGAAGGGCAAACGCGTGCTGGTGCGCGTCGATTTGAACGTGCCGGTTGCCGACGGCAAGGTGACCGACGCCACCCGCATCGAGCGTGTCGCGCCGACCATCACCGAACTCTCCGACAAGGGCGCGAGAGTGGTCCTGCTGGCGCATTTCGGCCGGCCGAAGGACGGGCCGACGCCGGAATTTTCGCTCGAGCCGATCGCCGGGGCCACCGGTAAAGTGATCGGCCGAAAGGTCGGCTTCGCCTCGAACTGCATCGGCGATGAAGCCGCCGACGCCGTGTCGGCGATGCAGGACGGCGACATCCTGCTTCTGGAAAACACCCGCTTCCACAAGGGCGAGGAGAAGAACGACAAGGCCTTTACCGAGGCGCTGGCCAGGAACGGCGACATCTTCGTCAACGACGCGTTTTCCGCGGCCCATCGCGCCCATTCCTCGACCGAGGGGCTGGCACGCCACCTGCCCGCTCATGCCGGCCGCACCATGCAGGCGGAACTCGACGCGCTGCACGCCGGCCTCGGCAACCCGAAGCGCCCTGTCGTTGCCATCGTCGGCGGCGCCAAGGTTTCCACCAAGATCGACCTGCTCACCAATCTGGTGAAGAAGGTCGACGCGCTGGTGATCGGCGGCGGCATGGCCAACACGTTTCTCGCGGCGCGCGGCACCAATGTCGGCAAGTCGCTGTGCGAGCACGATCTCGCCGACACCGCCAAGCAGATCATGATCGACGCCGCCACCGCCGGCTGCGCCATCATCCTGCCGTCGGACGGGGTGGTGGCGAAGGAATTCAAGGCCGGAGCGGCCCACGAGGTCTTGCCCGTCGAAAACATCCCGGCGGACGGCATGATCCTCGACGTCGGCCCGAAGACGGTCGAAAAGATCGTCGAATGGATCGGCCGCGCCAACACGCTGGTCTGGAATGGCCCGCTGGGGGCCTTCGAGATCGCGCCTTTCGACAAGGCGACTGTCGCGGCCGCCAGGGCGGCGGCCGCCGAGACCAAGGCCGGACGACTGGTATCGGTCGCCGGCGGCGGCGACACGGTGGCCGCGCTCAACCATGCCGGCGTCGCCGACGATTTCAGCTATGTGTCGACCGCCGGAGGCGCCTTCCTCGAATGGATGGAAGGCAAGGACCTGCCCGGCGTCGAGGTGCTGAAGAAGGGGTGAAGGCTCCCTTCTCGCCGTTACCGGGAGAAGATGCCGGCAGCCTGATAAGGGCGGCACGAACATCGGGTTGCGTGGCGCCGCCCCTCATCCGGCCCTTCGGGCCACCTTCTCCCCGTGAATGGGGAGAAGGGAACAGCTCTCACACCGTTGCGTGGCTGAGGATCACCGTCAGTGATATCGCGGCCAGCGCGGCGACCGCCAGCTTCCAGAAGTCGCGGCGCTGCCTGAGCCCCGGCAGGCCGAGCGGCTTGATGATCTGGATGACCATCATGGCGAGGATGACGAGCGACAGGGCTTTCGACATGGGATGTTTTTGAGCAGGAGACGATGTCCCTGTCAAAGAGCAATCGGTGATGGCTGGCGGCGCAACAAGCTATAAGCCGATAGTCAGGTGGACGCTGCACCGCGCGGGCAGCTAAACTCGCGAAAAATCGGAGCGGGAGGAGCGCCGATGGCATCGCGCTACCATGAAGTCTATGCCGCGTGGCAGGCCGACCCGGAAAGATTCTGGGCCGAGGCGGCGCGCGAGATCGACTGGTCGAAACCCTGGGAAAAGGTGTTCGACGCCGAAGCCGGCGTCTATGGCCGCTGGTTCGCGGGGGCCGAGTGCAACACCTGCTTCAACACCCTCGACCGCCACGTCGAGCGCGGCCGCGCCGATCAGCTTGCGCTGATCTACGACAGCGCAATCACCGGCACGGTCCAGAAATTCACCTATGCCGAGATGAAGCGGGAGGTGGTGGCGCTGGCTTCGGTGCTCAGGAATCAGGGCGTCCAAAAAGGCGACCGCGTCATCATCTACATGCCGATGGTGCCGGAAGCGGTGTTTTCCATGCTCGCCTGCGCGCGGCTGGGCGCCATCCACTCGGTCGTCTTCGGCGGCTTTGCCGCGCGCGAACTCGCCACCCGCATCGACGACGCGACGCCGAAACTGATCATCTCGGCTTCCTGCGGCCTGGAGCCGGGGCGCACCGTCGCCTACAAGCCGCTGCTCGACGGCGCCATCGGCATGGCTCGGCACAAGGTCGGCCGCTGCCTGATCCTGCAGCGGGAGCAGCAGCGCTGCGACCTCGTCGAAGGCCGCGATCTCGATTTCGCCGACCAGGTGGCGCGGGAACGCGCGGCGGGCGCCAATATCGATTGCGTGCCCGTCGCGGCGACGGATCCGCTCTATGTGCTCTACACGTCGGGCACGACCGGGCAGCCGAAAGGCGTGGTCCGCGACAATGGCGGCCACATGGTCGCGCTGAAATGGTCTATGGAAAACGAGTTCGGCGTCAGGCCGGGCGAGGTGTTCTGGGCTGCGTCCGACGTCGGCTGGGTGGTCGGCCATTCCTACATCGTCTATGCGCCGCTGCTGCATGGCTGCACGACGGTGCTGTTCGAGGGCAAGCCGGTGGGCACGCCGGATGCCGGCACGTTCTGGCGGGTCATCTCTCAGCACGGTGTGGCCGCGCTGTTCACCGCGCCGACCGCCTTCCGTGCCATCAAGGGGCAGGACCCGCTGGGTTCATTTGTCCCGAAGTACGATCTAACGAAATTCCGGACGCTGTTCCTGGCCGGCGAGCGCGCCGACCCTCCCACGCTCGAATGGGCGGAGCGGATGCTGGGGGTGCCGGTGATCGACCATTGGTGGCAGACCGAGACCGGCCACCCGATCACCCAGAACCCGGTCGGCCTCGGCATGTTGCCGGTGAAGCACGGCTCGCCGGGCGTGCCAATGCCGGGTTTCGACGTGCGAGTGCTGGACGATGCGGGCCATCCGGTGCCGGCAGGGAGACTCGGCAATGTGGTGCTGACACTGCCGCTGCCGCCCGGCTGCCTGCCGACGCTGTGGAACGCCGACCAGCGGTTCCGCGAAGCCTATCTCGCCGAGTTCCCCGGCTACTACAAGACCGCCGACGCAGGCCTGGTCGACGCCGACGGCTATCTGTTCATCATGGCGCGTACCGACGACATCATCAATGTCGCCGGCCACCGCCTGTCGACCGGCGGCATGGAGGAAGTGCTTGCCGAACATCCGAACGTCGCCGAGTGTGCGGTGATCGGCATTGCCGACGCGATGAAGGGCCAGGTGCCCTGCGGCTTCGTGGTGCTGAATGCCGGCACGAACCGCGATGCGGCGGAGATCGAAAGCGAGATCGTGGCGTTGGTGCGCGATCGCATCGGCGCGGTGGCGGCGCTGAAGACGGTGGTGGTGATCAAGCGCCTGCCGAAGACGCGTTCGGGAAAAATCCTGCGCGCCACCATGCAGAAGATCGCCGACCGAGAGCCCTGGGCGATGCCGGCGACCATCGACGATCCGGCGATTCTGGACGAGATCGCCGCGGCGCTGGCGGCGCGGGGGATCGGCCTTTAGGCGGCGCGCAGGGGCCATACAGCGTAGCATTCCCCTTTTGGGAATGATGCCGGCGGCCGGCAAGCAATTGTACCGATCATCGCCCGCTGCCGTTGTTTCAGGGTAGTTTAGCGAGAATAGATTTCCACTCCAGGTAGGCGCCGGCAACATTTACTGCGCCGTCCCGGAGGTAAAATCGTTTTGATCCTGCACTAATGTTTCCAGGATTCGCACAGATGCTTGAAAAATCGACAAAAAGCCCGTAACCTTCGCCCAAATGGCGATTGGGGAACTGGCGGGAGGCTTGCCTGGCCCCCTGCCGACAGCGTGTCTGTCCAGCGCGGATTGCCGCCGGAAATTTGTCATACGGCAGCGGCTGTCTGGACGGCCGGATGGTTGATTTTGCAACCGGCAACCAGGGGGAAATCAAATGGCAACCGTGACAATGGCGTTCCCGGGAGGAACGTATCTTCCCGAATTCGTGGATTACAACCCATCTCTTGGAGAACTTCTCGATCTCCACAATGCAGCGCTGGTCGGCACGCCGACCGCGACGAGGATCGTCTTCCAGTTGCAGAATGGCCTCGTTCTCAGGCTGAACGGCACGGGCTTCGCCCTTGATGCCAACGGCTGGCCGACGGCGGGCACGCTGACGGGCGTGCAGTTGTTCCGTGCGGACGGCACGACGGTTCAGCAGACCGTCACGGGTCTCAACCTGCCGCTGGTCGATGTTTATGATTCCTCCGAAGTCTATCAGTACGAAGACGGGTTCGACCCCTGGGGCTTCAATCGTTGGCTGATGAACGGCAACGACACGGTCAACGGATCGACGGGCAGTGATGATGTATATGGCCACGCCGGCAACGACATACTGAAGGGCGGTAGCGGTGACGACTTCCTGGAAGGAGGCCCCGGCAAGGACACCTACGACGGCGGCGCAGGCTTTGATACGTTGAGCTTCCAGGAGGCCTATTTCGATCCCACGGCGCTGCGTGGCGTCGTGCTCAATGCGACGGTCGGGACGGTGATCGATCCCTGGGGCAACAGCGAGACGTTCAAGAATGTCGAGTCTTTCCGGGGAACGCAGTTTGCCGACACGCTCAATGGCTCTTCGCTCGACGAGCATTTCATGGGAATGGGCGGCCGCGACAAGATCGACGGCAAGGGTGGTTTCGACGAGGTGCGCTACGACCGCGACGACCGCAGGGGCGGCCTCGACGGCGTGACCGTGAACCTGACCACGGGCCTGGCGATCGACGGTTTCGGCAGGCAGGACACCCTCGTCAGCATCGAGAGGGTCCGCGGCACCGAAGCCGACGACACGTTGATCGGCAGCAGCGCTGCCAATCGCCTTCGCGGCCTTGGCGGCGACGACGTGCTGGACGGCAGGGCCGGCGCCGACGATATGCGTGGCGGCTGGGGCAACGATACCTATGTCGTCGACAATGCCGGCGACACGGTGGACGAGAATCCGGGCTCCGATTTTGCCGATGGGACCGACACGGTGAAGTCGGCGATCACCTTCAATCTTGCCGACACGACAAAGGTGTTCGGCGCTGTGGAACGGCTGACGCTCATTGGCAGCAGCGCCATCAACGGCTCGGGCAACAGCCTGAGCAACATCATCACCGGCAATACCGCCAACAATTCGCTTGCCGGCTCTTCGGGCAACGACACGCTGAGTGGCAGTTCTGGCAACGACACGCTGAATGGCGGCACTGGCGACGATACGCTGATCGGCGGTTCCGGCAAGGACACGCTGACCGGCGCTGCCGGCAAGGACGCCTTCCGCTTCAACGCCGCGCTCAGCGCCAGCACCAATGTCGACACCGTCACCGACTTTTCGGTCGCCGACGATACGATCCAACTGGAGAACGCGATCTTCACCGCGCTGACTGCCACGGGGACTCTTGCGGTCGCCGCCTTCCGGGCGAACACGACGGGCGCGGCCGGCGACTCCAGCGACCGCATCATCTACGAGACCGATACCGGCAGGCTGTTGTACGATGCCGACGGGACCGGCGCGACCGCCGGTATCCATTTCGCCACATTGACGGCCGGTCTCGCTTTGACCAACGCGGATTTCAGCGTCATCTGACGCCGCAATTCGGCGTCGAAAGACAAAAAGGGCCGCTCGGCGACGCGGCCCTTCGGTTTTTTTGCGCTGCTCAGGCCTGCCTGCGGCCCCGGGAGGCGGTTGCCTCGCAATCTGCTCAGACGCGCGGGCGCTCTTTCACTCACTCGCCCGGCGTGAGCACCGGCGTCTCGGTATCGGCCGCCGGGCGGTAAGGCACCAGCCGCCGCAGCGTCACATAAAACACCGGCGTCAGGAACAGGCCGACGATGGTGACGCCGAGCATGCCGGAAAACACCGCGGTGCCGAGCGACTGGCGCATCTCGGCGCCGGGGCCAGTGGCGATCATCAGCGGCACCACGCCGAGGATGAAGGCGAAGGCGGTCATCAGGATCGGCCGCAGCCGTAGCCTGGCCGCCTCGACGGCCGCCTCCACCGCTGTCGCGCCGCGTTCCTGACCTTGTCGCGCGAACTCGACGATCAGGATGGCGTTCTTGGCCGCCAGGCCGACCAGCACGATCAGGCCGATCTGCACGAGGATGTTGTTGTCTAGCCCGCGGAAGGCGACGCCGAGCAGTGCCGCCAGCACGCCGAGCGGCACGATCAGCACGATCGCAAACGGCATGACCCAGCTTTCATACTGCGCGGCGAGCGCCAGGAACACGAACAGTACCGACAGGCCGAAGATGAAGATCGCCGTGTTGCCGGTCTGCCGCTCCTGCAACGCCAGTTCGGTCCATTCGTAGGAGGTCCCCTGCGGCAGGTTCTCGGCCGCCACCTTCTCCATCAGGTCGAGCGCCGTGCCGGTCGACACGCCGGGCGCGGCGTTGCCTTGCAGCGGCACCGACACATACATGTTGTAGCGCTGCACCAGCGAGGGCCCGGTGACGTCGCGGATTTCGACCAGCGTGCCGAGCGGCACCAGCGCGCCCGTCGCCGAGCGCACCTTCAGCCTCAATATGTCGTCGCGTTCGACGCGGAACGCCTGGTCGGCCTGCGCCCGCACCTGGTAGACGCGGCCGAAAGCGTTGAAGTCGTTGACGTAGGACGTGCCGAGATTGATCGACAGGGTCTCGAAGATGTTGGGGATCGGCACGTTGAGCATGCGCGCCTTGTCGCGGTCGATCTCCAGGAAGAATTGCGGGCTCGAGGTGGAGAAGGTGGTGTACACGCCGGTCAGGCCGGGAGTCTGGTTGGCGACACCCATGATCTGGTAGGCAAGTCCCAGGATCGGCCGCATGTCGGCGCTGTTGCGCTCCTGCAGCATCATCTTGAAGCCGCCGGAACTGCCGATGCCGCGCACCGAGGGCGGCGGCACGGCGATGATGAAGGCTTCCTGGATGCTCTGCAGGCTGCCGAACAACTGGCCGATGATCTGGCCGGCCGACTGGCCGTGCTCGAGCCGTTCCTCAAAACTCTTGAACGGCGCGAAGACCACGCCGGCATTGCTGGCGTTGGTGAAGGTCGCGCCTGAGAAGCCGGCGAAGGCGACCGCGTTGGCGACCCCCGGCGTGTTGCGGATGATCTCGGACGCCTTCTGCACCACCGCGTCGGTGCGGCCCAGCGAGGCGCCTTCCGGCAACTGGATGACCACGATCGCGTAACCCTGGTCCATCTGCGGGATGAAGCCGCGCGGCACGGTCTGGAGCATGTGGTAGGTGGCATAGATCAGCCCGGCGAAGATCGCCAGCATGACCAGCAGCATCGTTGTCGAGCCGACGAGGAAATGCACCAGCCTGGAATAGCCGTGCGCCATTCTGTCGAAACCGCTGTTGAAGCCGTTGGCGAGCGTGCGGCCGAAGCGGGCGAGGAAGAAGTTCGAATGCTGCGTGCCGTGCGGCTTGAACAGAACGCCCGCCAGCGCCGGCGACAGCGTCAGCGAGTTGAAGGCCGAGATCGCGGTGGACACCGCGATGGTGATCGCGAATTGCTGGTAGAACTGGCCGGAGATGCCGGGAATGAAGGCGGTCGGCACGAACACCGCGATCAGCACCAGCGAGATGGCTATGACCGCCGTGCCCACCTCGTCCATTGTGCGGTGCGCGGCGGCGCGCGGACCGAGCCCCATGGCGATGTTGCGCTCGACGTTCTCGACCACCACGATGGCGTCGTCGACGACGATGCCGACGGCCAGCACCAGACCGAACAGCGTCAGCATGTTGAGCGAGAAGCCGAAGGCCAGCAGCACCGCCAGCGTGCCGATCAGCGATACCGGGATCGCCACGATCGGCACGATCGCCATGCGCCAGCTTTGCAGGAAGACGATGATGACGATGACGACCAGCAGGATCGCCTCGATGATGGTCTTGTAGACCTCGTTGATCGATTCGGCGATGAACTCGGTCGGGTTGTAGATGATGTCGTAGGCGAGCCCCTTCGGGAAATCCGCCGAAAGCTGCTTGATCGTCGTCTGGATCTCTTCGGCCGAGGCCAGCGCGTTGGTACCGGGCCGCTGGAAGATGCCGAGCGCCACGGCCGCCTTGCCGTTGAGATAGGAGTTGGTGACGTAGTCCTTGGCGCCGAGCTCGATGCGCGCAACATCCTGCAGCGTGATCAGCCGGCCGTCCTCGGTGGACTTGACGATGACATAGCGGAAATCGCGGGCGTCGTCGAAACGGCCCTGCGTCGTCACCGTGTACTGGAAGGCCGAGCCGTCGTCGATCGGCGGCGCGCCGATCGAGCCGCCGGAGACCTGCACGTTCTGCTGGCGCAGCGCTTCGACAACGTCGCCGGCGGTCATGCCGTAGCCCGACAGCTTTTGCGGGTCGAGCCAGATGCGCAGCGAATATTCGCGCTCGCCGAAGATCTGCACGTCGCCGACGCCGTCGAGCCGCAGCAGTACGTCGCGCACCCGGGTGCGGGCATAGTTGGAGACGTAGAGCTGGTCGTAGGTATCGTCGGGCGACAGCATGTGCACGACCATCATCAGGTCGGGCGAGCTCTTCGCCGTGGTGATGCCGAGCCGGCGCACCTCCTCGGGAAGCCGCGCCTCGGCGATCGACACCCGGTTCTGCACCAGCACCTGCGCCTGGTCGAGGTCGGTGCCGAGCTTGAAGGTGATGGTGAGCGCCATCGAGCCGTCGTTGGAGGAATAGGACGACATGTAGAGCATGTGCTCCACGCCGTTGACTTCCTGCTCGATCGGCGTCGCCACGGTGGCGGCGATGGTCTCGGCGTCGGCCCCCGGATAGGAGGCGCGCACCACGATGGTCGGCGGCGCGATCTCGGGATACTGCGCGACCGGTAGCTGCGTGTAGGCTATGCCGCCGACGATCAGCAGCACGATCGACAGCACCGCCGCGAAGATCGGGCGGTTGACGAAGAAGTGGGCAAAGCTCATTGCGTCTGGCCTTCGGTCGCCTTCGGCGGCAGGGTGGTCATCTCCGGCTTGACGGTGACGCCGGGGCGCACCCGCATCAGGCCGTTGACGACGATGGTCTCGTCGCCGGTCAGCCCCTCGCGGATCACCCGGTAGCCGTCGATGCGCGGGCCGGTGCGCACAGGCTTGGTCGAGACCAGGCCGGCATCGTCGACCACATAGACGATGCGGCGGTTCTGGTCGGCGCCGATCGCCTCGTCCGGCAGAAGGATGCCGGGATGCGGCAGCGAGCCGGGAACGTTGACGCGGCCGAACATGCCGGGCTGCAGCACGCCGTCCTTGTTGTCGAAGCGGGCGCGCACGCGCATCGTGCCGGTCTGCTGATCCAGCCGGTTCTCGGCGAAGTCGAGCCTGCCGTTGAATGCCGCCTCGTTGCGGTCGGCGACGCGGACCACCACGTCGAGCCCGCCGCCGCCTTCCTGCATCACGTCGCCTCGGGTGCGCGCATCACGCGCATAGGCGAAATATGAGCGCTCATCGATGTCGAAGTAAAAATCGATCGGGTCGACGGCCACGATCGTCGTCAGCAGCGTCGAATCAGGCTGCACCAGATTGCCCACCGACACCAGCCGGCGGCCGATGCGGCCGGCGAGCGGCGCCTTGATCTCGGTGAATTCGAGGTTGAGGCTGGCGGTTCGCAGCGAGGCCTGCGCACCGTTGTGCTGGGCTTGGCCGGCCAGGAACTCGCGGCGGCGGTCGTCGAGCGCGGAAGCGGACAAGTTGCCCGTCTTGGCGAGTTGTTCGGCCCGTTCGAGTTGCATCTTGGCGAATTCCAGCGCGCTGGTGGTCACGTCCACCTGCGACTTGGCTGCATCGTAGGCAGCCTGGTACGGGCGCTGGTCGATGGTGAACAGCAGGTCGTCCTTGTTGACCAAAGCGCCGTCGCGGAAATGGACTTCCTGCAGGTAACCGGCGACGCGCGAGCGGACAGCAACCTCGTCAACGGCCTCGAAGCGGCCGACGAACTCGTCGTCCTCGACGATGTCGCGAACCACTGGCTTTGCCACGGTGACCGGCGGGGGTGGCGCCTGCTGGGCCAGCGCTGCGGTCGCCGTGAACAGCGCCGCCGCCAGGAATCCGGCGATCGGGAGGCGCGGCGCGATACTCAGCATGGATGGACGAGAAGAAGGTTTGTCGGCTGTGCTGTGCATGGGGAACCCTCTCTCGCAACGCCAGGCCAGTCTCGTACGCTAGATCGATTTATGGACTCGGCAGGCGGCGATCAAGCCCTGCTGCGACGCAACATAGCGGCCGAGCGAGTCCAGGCGATGCACGATCCTGACATTCTTTTGCCCGAAACCGCTAGGACCGCGAGTTGAACGCGGCCGGACGCGCGGTGTTCGCGCAGCTCGTTCCAACGATGGCGCAAGGCCCGAAAAACCGTCGACTCGCGAAACCGCTCCAGCATGCTTTAGGAACAGTCGCGGCGCAGATATTCGTTGCCGTGGATCTGGTTCTGGCAGGACGGCCGCATGCGTGGGACGACCGGTTTGGGCCTGTATCGCTGCATCCGCATGCGGTCCTGCTCGCGATACCGGCGCTGATCCGCCTGATAGTCCAGTTGCCGCTGGCGGCGCTCGATCGATGGCAGGGGCAGGCCGAGCCGCTTCTGCATCAGGTCGTTCTGCATGCGCTGTTGCTGGCGTATCTCCAAGGCATGGCCTCGCGCCGGTGCGCCGGCAACTGCCGCGAGCACAATCAGGGCGGAGGCTGTGATCCTGGTGGCGAAACCTGGCATGGCGAACGTCTTTCGTGGAACGGCCGTCTGCGGATGTAGATAGTGTGTCCCCGCGGCGGCACCAGTGCAACCCACGGGAATGGGAGGCCGGCTGTTGACGTTGCGCCGTGGCTTCACCACCTTCAACCTTCAGGAGAGCACACGATGAAGCTTCAGGGCAAGGTGGCGATCGTGACCGGGGCGGCCGGCGGCATAGGTTTCGCCATCGCCCGGCGTTTCCTGCAGGAAGGCTGCAAGGTGGCGATCGCCGACATCGACAACGAACGCGGCGGCAAGGCGGAACGCGACCTTTCCGGCTTCGGCTCCGTCCGCTTCGTCAAGACCGATGTCGGACGGCGGCTGGACGTCCATAATCTCGTCGCGGCGACGCTCGAGGATTTCGGCGACATCGACGTGCTGGTCAGCAATGCCGGGATCGTCCACAGCCAATCCTTCCTGGACCTCAGTGAGGAGGATTTCGACCGCGTTCTGCACGTCAACCTGAAAGGCGCATTCCTGACCGGACAGGCGGTCGCGCGCTACATGGTCGAGAAGGTGCAGCGGGGCGGCAGTCCGGGCTCGATCGTCAACATGTCGTCGGTCAACGCGGTCGTCGCCATCCCGGACCTGGTCGCCTATTCCGTCTCCAAAGGGGGTGTGAACCAGTTGACCCGCGTCATGGCGTTGGCGCTCGCGCCGCACGGAATCCGCGTCAACGCCATCGGGCCGGGCTCGATCGCCACCGAAATGCTGTCGGCGGCCAACAGCGACGCGGACGCACGCGACCGCCTTCTATCGCGCACGCCACTCGGCCGCATCGGCGACCCCGACGAGATCGCGGCAATCGCCGCCTTTCTCGCCTCGGACGAGGCCAGCTACGTCACCGGCCAGACGCTTTATGCCGATGGCGGCCGGCTGGCGCTGAATTACACCGTGCCTGTTCCCAAGGGCTGAACCCGTGTCGGACACCTGACAGAGTGCTGTCAGGAGGGGTGTGCGACAATGGCTTCGCTAAGATGAGGAGAAGCCGTCATGAACCCGCTGAACGTCGTCCGCTCGATCCGCCAGTATACGGGCAAGATGCAGACCCTGCGCAACCAGGCCCGTACCGAGCGGTACCTCAATTCGCTGCCGGCCAGCATCCGCAAGGACATCGGCTGGCCGGACCGGTTCGGAAAGCAGACGTCCTTCCAATAAGGACTTGATTCCGAAGCAATATCCGTATGGCGGCGCATAGTGTGCCGCCTGTGTAGCGAAGGAGCAGATCGATGCCGGACCCCAAAACGATCGGTTTTGTTTTCGTCGAGGGTTTTGCCGATTGGGAGTTCGGCCTGCTGTCCGCTTCCGCCGTCGAATGGTTCGGCGCGAGGGCCGTTGCGCTGTCGCCGGACTGCAACGCCGTGCGTTCGATGGCCGGCTTCCTGCTGACACCGGAACGCGGCATCGCTGCGGATGAAAATGCCGATCTCGACGCGGTTGCTGTGATCGGCTCCGATCTGTGGCCGTCGCCCGAGGCGCCGGACATGTCGCCGCTGCTTTCGGCCGTTGCCAGGCGCGGCGGTGTGGTCGGCGGCATCTGCGGCGGCACGCTGCCACTGGCGCGCGCCGGACTGTTTGCGCAGGCGAAACACACCAGCAATGGCCGCGACTGGATCCTGACCCACCTGCCGGACTATGCGGGACGCGAAAGATACGCCGACGTGCAGCATGCCTTGGCGGATGGCAGGATCATATCCGCCCCGGGATCGGCTCCCGGCACCTTCGCTCATGCCTTCCTGTCGACCCTTTATCCTGAGCGCGGTGCAGAGCTTGCCGACATGAAGGCGCTCTATGCCCGCGAGCATCTGTCCGCATCATGACTGGCCTCCTGACAGAATGCTGTCAGGAGCGTCGTGACAAGAGTAGTGTCAGCAGTTCGAGGAGAGCCGCAATGGCCAGCTATACGCCGCCCAAAGCATCGATCTGGTTTAAGATTCCGGTCGCCGACATGGACGCCGCCCAGCGGTTCTATGGTGCGGTGCTGCAGAATGAACTGACCCACGAGGAAACCGGACCGAATCCCATCGCGATGTTCGCCGCGCAGGATCGCATGGCGTCGGGTCATCTCTATCCCGGCAAGCCGGCTCCCGCCGGCACCGGGCCGACGGTTCATCTAGCGGTCGCGGCACCCATCGAGGACGGGCTGAAGCGAGTCGCCGACAATGGCGGACAGGTGGTCTCTCCCGTGATCGACATTCCGTCCGGCCGTTTCGCCTATTGCCTCGATCCGGACGGCAACAGTTTTGGTCTGTTCGTCCCGGCGGTGGCCGCCTGATGAAGACATGGACTGACAGGCTCGATGCCGGCGAAGCGGTGATAAAGCCAACGCCGCGCACCGTTGGCGACGTTGTCGAGGGACAGACGATGCTGGTGCCGACTGCGCGGCAGGTCGATCAGTTCATCCGCTCGATCCCGCCTGGCGCCAGGATCGACGTGCGCGCGCTGCGCACCGCCATGGCGATCGAGCACGGCGCGGAGGTATCCTGTCCTGTCTATACGGGATATCATCTGCGTACCGTCGCGGAAGCAGCCAACGAAGCGCTGGAACGGGGCGTGCCGCTGGAAGACATAACCCCCTTCTGGCGGGTGCTCGATGCCAGCACGCCGACGACCAAAAAACTGTCATTCGGCGCGGAGTTCGTCGCAAAGCAGCGGCGGCGGGAAGGACTGGGAGATTGATCGATGCGGCGCGCGGACCGGCTCTTCCAGATCGTTCAGCATTTTCGCGGCGGCCGTCTGGTGACGGCGCAGAAACTCGGCCAATGGCTCGAGGTTTCGGAGCGCACCATCTATCGCGACATCGCCGATTTGCAGTCGACCGGCGTGCCGATCGACGGCGAGGCAGGCGTCGGCTACATCATGCGGGAAGGCTTCGACCTTCCACCGCTCATGTTCACGCGTGACGAGATCGTGGCGCTGGTCGCCGGCGCCCGCATGGTGCGCGCCTTCGGCGGCGCGGCGATGGCGCGGGCGGCCGAGGAGGCACTGGTCAAGATCGGCGCGGTGCTGCCCGACAGCGAGAAGGACCGCATCGCCCGCACCGAGATCCACACGCCCATGTGGGTGGTCAGCGACGCCGACCGCCAGGCCATCGACTTGATCGAGCGCGCGGTGGAGAACCGCGCGGTGCTCACCCTCGACTATAGGGACGAGGGCGGCCGAAGCTCGATGCGCGACGTGCGGCCGCTCGGCCTGTGGTTCTGGGGAAAGGTGTGGACGCTGGTCGCCTGGTGCGAGATGCGCGGCGATTTCCGCGCCTTCCGCATCGACCGCATCGCCAGCGTCATCTGCGCCGAGCGCAAGTTCAAGCCTGAAAAGGGCAAGACGCTCGCCGACTTCTACCGAACCATGGAACGCAGCGGCGACGACATGGCATCGAACCGGCAGGCGCGCGAGTCCTGAACAGCGTCCCGACGGTGGGTCGGGCTGGACAGCGCACCGGATCCCTTGTCGGTCTCGGCTGACCTCTGGCGCCGGTCGGGCTGCCGGCTACCCAAGATGGATCGGCCGTCGTGACAATTTTGAGGTCGAAATAAAGATTTCAGTAGGACGGCCACCGCATAGTCTGCGCCTTTATCATTGGGGGGCCGACATGACGTCCAAGTTTTTCTTGCCGATAGCCGCAACACTGCTTTTCGCTCTGCCGGCAAACGCCGCGGATGAAATCTCGCTTGTCGGCAAATGGACCGGCCCGCGGGAACGCATCAGGCAAGAGGAAGGGTGGAAGGAAGGCCTGGCCACCTTGGTGATCACCGAGCAGAAGGGGCGAACCTTTACCGGTCATCTGGTCCGCGCGAACCCCAGTGGCGACCAGACGGAGCCGCTATGGGGCGCGTTCACGCCAGGTGGCAGGCTGATTGTGGCCGCTGACGAGGAGGGCACTTATTCCTTCGACCTGGTCGATACGAAGACGCTCGATTTTTGCTACGCCGAATCCAGGCCGAAGGCGGCAGCGGTTTGCGCCAGGCTGACCCGCCAGCCTTGATCGTCGAATGAGGGCGACGTGCTTGTGTGAGTAGATCGGTACAAATGACCTGAAACGGACGAACGAAGCGCCCGCCCGTTTCAGCCGGTTACGACCTATTCCTCGTCGTCGTCTTTCTTCTTCAGCGCCGACAATTTTGCGAACACCGCATCGGCGTCGAGCTCATCGTCCTCGCTCTTCGGTTTGTCGACCGCCGGCGTAAGGCGCTCGGTCATCGATGCTGGTAGCAGCGTGTCGCCGGCCGGCGCAGGCGCCGGCTTGCCGGCCGAGGCGCGCTGCACCTCGATGTCGAGATCGATCTGCGAGCACAGGCCGAGCGTGACGGGGTCCATCGGCTGCAGGTTGGCGGCGTTCCAGTGCTTGCGCTCGCGGATCTGCTCGATGGTCGACTTGGTGGTGCCGACCAGGCGCGAAATCTGCGCATCCTTGAGCTCCGGATGGTTGCGCACCAGCCACAAGATGGCGTTCGGGCGGTCCTGGCGCTTCGACAGCGGCGTGTAGCGAGGTGTGCGGCGTTTCGATTCCGGCACGCGCACTTTCGGGTCTGACAGGCGCAGGCGGTAGTTCGGGTCCTTTTCGGCGCGGGCGATCTCGTCGCGCGACAGTTGCCCGGTCATGATCGGGTCCATGCCCTTGATGCCTTGCGCGGACTCGCCGTCGGCGATCGCCTTCACTTCAAGCGGGTGCAGCGAGCAAAACTGGGCGATCTGGTCGAAGGAGAGCGCGGTGTTGTCGACCAGCCAGACGGCGGTCGCCTTGGGCATCAGCAGGGTGTTTGCCATTACAGAATATCCTCTCGTTCGCCCGCGTCCCTAGCGCGGGCGGTGGTCAGAACCACCAATTTTGGGAAATCACCCGTCCTATAGCCGCTGCCGAGCGGAATCGCAACGAAAATGGCTTCGCCGAGGTTCCGCCGCGTCGTTTCGTTCACTCCGGCTTTCTTTCGCTGAAACGGATCGAATTGCCGAACGGATCGATCACCGTCATCAGCCAGGCATTCCACGGCGCATCCTCGATACCGGGCCGCAAATTGCGGTATTTCTTGCCGATCAGCTCGGCATGGAAGGCGCGCAGCCCGATGGTCTCGACGAAGACGGCGGAACCCGGAGTTGCGTCGCCATAATGCTCGCTGACGTGCAGCGACAGGCCGGCGCGCGACACCTGCATGTAGAGCGGCAGGTCCGGTGCGAAGCGATGCTCCCAGTCGACGGTGAAGCCGAGGAAGCCGACATAGAATTCCTTGGCCTTGGCCTCGTCGAAGGACCGGAGGATCGGGATGGTTTTCGAGAATTCCGTCATCGGTCCTCCATGCCGCGCTCAAAGTTCGGCCCTCGGCGCCCGTCGACCTAGGACATTTCTTTCCCTTGCGATCACCTCAGCCAAAGGACGAAGGAAACGCTCCGGCTCCGACAGGCTCCCCGAATTTTCCGGCTGCTAGGCTCCGATCAGGCCGACAGCGCCCGGAATTTTTCGACGATGGCGTCGCCCATGGCGGTCGTTCCGACCTCGGTCATGCCGTCGGACAGAATGTCGCGGGTACGCAGCCCGCTGTCGAGCACCGCCGAGATGGCGGCTTCCAGCCGGTCTGCCTCGGCGACCATGCCGAAGGAATAGCGCAGGCACATGGCGAAGGAGGCGATCATGGCGATCGGGTTGGCGGCGCCCTTGCCTGCGATGTCGGGCGCCGAGCCGTGGACGGGCTCGTAGAGCGCCTTGCGGCTCCCGGTTTTTGCATCCGGCGCGCCGAGCGAGGCCGAGGGCAACATGCCGATCGAGCCGGTCAGCATGGCGGCGATGTCGGACAGCATGTCGCCGAACAGATTGTCGGTGACGATCACGTCGAACTGTTTCGGCCAGCGCACAAGCTGCATGCCGCCGGCGTCGGCCAGCATGTGGTCGAGTTTCACGTCCGAATATTTCGCCTTGTGCGTCTGCGTGACGACCTCGTTCCACAGCACGCCCGACTTCATGACGTTGCGCTTTTCCATCGAGGTCACGTGGTTTTTCCGCGTCCGCGCCAGCTCGAAGGCGACGCCGGAAATGCGCTCGATCTCGAACGTGTCGTAGACCTGCGTGTCGATGCCGCGCTTCTGTCCGTTGCCGAGGTCGACGATCTCCTTCGGCTCGCCGAAATAGACGCCGCCGGTCAGTTCGCGCACGATCAGGATGTCGAGACCCTCGACGACGTCCTTCTTCAGCGAAGAGGATTCGGCCAGCGCCGGATAACATATGGCGGGGCGCAGATTGGCGAACAGCGCCAGATCCTTGCGCAGGCGCAGCAGCCCGGCCTCGGGGCGCACTTCGTAAGGCACGGCATCCCATTTCGGCCCGCCGACCGCGCCGAACAGAACCGCGTCGGCGGCCAGCGCCTTGCCCATGTCCTCTTCCGAGATCGCCTTGCCATGGGCGTCGTAGGCGCATCCGCCGACCAAGCCGCGCTCGGTCTCGAAACCGGCGCCGAGATCCGCGTTCATGACGGCGATCAGCTTCTCCACTTCCGCCATCGCCTCGGGGCCGATGCCGTCGCCGGGGAGCAGGAGCAGTTTTTTTGAGGCCATGTCGTCGTCCCTGAATTGCTTGGAAAAACCGCCGTCTTGCTAGCGGCACGCGGTCACGCGCGCAAGGCGGAAAACTTGGTGCACGGCCCTGGGAACGGCCACCTCGTTTACCCCTGGAGCAGTTTACGCCGCTTTGCCGGATACGACCTCAACGCATCAGCACGGCGCCTATTGCCGCCTTGCCATGAATGCCAGCTTTTCGAACAGATGCACGTCCTGCTCATTCTTCAGCAGCGCGCCGTGCAGTTTCGGCAGCATGTTCTTGGGGTCGGCGCGCAGATCCTCCGGCGCCACGTCGTCGGCCACCAACAGCCTGATCCAGTCCAGCGCCTCGGAGGTCGAGGGTTTTTTCTTCAGCCCCGGCACGTCGCGGATCTCGTAGAACTGCGTGAGCGCTGCCCGCACCAAGGCTTGCTTGATGCCGGGATAATGCACGTCGACGATTCTTTGCAGCGTCTCGGCGTCGGGGAAACGGATGTAATGGAAGAAGCAGCGGCGCAGGAACGCGTCCGGCAGTTCCTTCTCGTTGTTGGAGGTGATGATGACGATCGGCCGCTGGCGCGCCGAGATCGTCTCGCCGGTCTCGTAGACGAAGAACTCCATGCGGTCGAGTTCCTGCAACAGGTCGTTGGGGAACTCGATGTCGGCCTTGTCGATCTCGTCGATCAGCAGCACGACCTTGCGGTCGGCCGAAAACGCATCCCACAGCTTTCCGCGCTTGATGTAGTTGTGGATGTCGTTGAAGCGGGTATCGCCGAGCTGGCTGTCGCGCAGCCGGCTGACGGCGTCGTATTCGTAAAGGCCCTGCTGCGCCTTGGTGGTGGATTTCACGTTCCACTCGATCAGGTCGAGGCCGAGGGCGGCCGCCACCTGCCGCGCCAGTTCGGTCTTGCCGGTGCCCGGCTCGCCCTTGACCAGCAGCGGCCGCTCCAGCGCGATCGCCGCGTTGACGGCCACCATCAGGTCCTTGTCGGCGACATAGGCCGCCGTTCCTTCGAAGCGCATGCACGTTCCTTCCGGCCGATCGTTCCAAACGGTGCATAAGTACGGATACACGGACGCGCAAGCAGCGCTTTGCCCAAGATGGCACTGGCAGGCGGCGACGTGCCGGCTTATATTCGCTTCCGACGGTCTGGGCTTCGCGGCAGGAGAGACATTTCCCCGGGGCCTTATCGATCTCGAAGGGAGCTGTCCCTGGCCGGACCCGTGGGTTCGGACACACGGCGCCCACCTACTTTGTAGGTTCCCGGGATCGACTTCTTCACCGGTTGCCTGGATCGTCGCTTTCCCTTTCCCACCAGACGGTGATCGCGCGGACTTGCCATCCGGACGTCTGGCTGCCAGTTTGCCGCGCCTTTCCTCCGGATTTTTGCATGCCGCTCAAGATCGCCACCTGGAACATCAATTCCGTCCGCCTGCGCATGCCGATCGTCGAGCGCTTCCTGATCGAACACCAGCCCGACGTGCTCTGCCTGCAGGAGACAAAATGCCCGGACGACCAGTTTCCCTCCGCCGCGTTCCGGAAACTTGGCTACGAGCATTTGGCGATCAGCGGCCAGAAGGGCTACCACGGCGTCGCCACCGTGGCGCGCCGGCCGATCGAAATCGTCGACCGCCGCCGCTTCTGCGACATGCAGGATTGCCGGCATATTTCCGTGCGTTTCCCGGCAGGCGGAAAATCGCTGCTGTTGCACAATTTCTACGTCCCGGCCGGCGGCGACGAGCCCGATCCGGTCATCAACTGGAAGTTCAAGCACAAGCTCGACTTCGTTGCCGAGATGAACGCGGTGCGCGCCGAGGCCGGCGACGCCGCCGGCTCGATCCTGGTCGGCGATCTCAACATCGCGCCGCTGGAGCATGACGTCTGGTCGCACAAGCAGTTGCTCAACGTCGTCAGCCACACGCCGGTCGAGACCGAGAATTTCGAGGCGATGCGCAAGGCCGGCGACTGGGTCGACCTGATGCGCCACAACGTGCCTTATGAACAAAAACTCTACACCTGGTGGAGCTATCGGGCGCAAGACTGGGAAGCGTCGAACCGCGGCCGGCGGCTCGACCACGTCTGGTCGTCGCCGAACCTTTTGCCCGCCTTCAAGGGATACGAGATCTTGCGCGCCGCGCGCGGCTGGGACCGTCCGTCCGACCACGTGCCGGTGATCGCGCGCTTCGATCTGGAGTGAGCCACCGGAGGGCGAACCTACTCTCCAAACCTCGGCGCAAGCCCCTCGATCTGCTCGATCAGCGCCAAAAAGTCCGCCTGGATGCGCCGCAACAGCACCGCCGCCGTATCCGGATATTCTTCCAGGATGCGCCGGAACGTGCGCCGGCTCAGCCGCAGCAGTTCGGTGTCGGCGCGGGCTTCGGCGCTGGTCAGCCGTCGGGTATCGGCGATCAGCGCCAGCTCGCCGATCATCGCGCCCGTTCCCGCGATCGCCACCGGCCGGCGTTCGTCATCGTCCTCGCGGAACAGACTGATCGACCCCCGGACGACGACATAGGCGGCGTCGGCCTCGTCGTCCTCGCGAAACAGCCTTCTGCCATTGGGCAAAGTGACCTGCTCGGCGCCGAAGGCGAGCAGGCGCAATTGCTCGGCGGTGAAGCCCTCAAACAGCCTCACGCCGGACAGGATGCGAATATCGTCATCCAGCGCCATCCGGTCCCCGATTCGCTGGCCGGCTCACACTCCCCGAGGCAGCCCCCACCGCCTCCACCGGTCAGGGAACCAGCTTGTAACCGCCGCTTTCTGTCACAAGAATTTCAGCATTGGAAGGATCGCGCTCGATCTTCTGGCGCAAGCGGTAGACGTGGGTCTCCAGCGTGTGCGTGGTCACGCCCGAATTGTAGCCCCATACTTCCTCAAGCAGCACGTCGCGGGTGACGACCTTTTCGCCGGCCCGGTAAAGATATTTGATGATCGAGGCCTCCTTTTCCGTTAGCCGCACTTTTGCGCCCTTCTGGTCGAGCAGCAGCTTCTGGCTGGGCTTGAAGGTGTAGGGGCCAACGGAGAAGGTTGCGTCCTCGCTCTGCTCGTGCTGGCGAAGCTGTGCGCGGATGCGCGCGAGCAGCACGGCGAAGCGGAAGGGTTTCGTCACATAGTCGTTGGCGCCGGCTTCCAGCCCGAGGATCGTGTCGGAATCGGTGTCGTGGCCGGTCAGCATGATGATCGGCGCCTTGTAGCCGCCCTTGCGCAGCAGTTTTACCGCCTCGCGGCCATCCATGTCGGGCAGGCCTACGTCCATGATAAGCAGGTCGACCATGCCGCCGCGCGCCACGGCGATCCCCTTGCCGGCCGTCGCTTCCTGCAGCACGTCGAATTCTTCGTAGAGCGACAATTGCTCGACGAGCGTGCCGCGAAGGTCGTCATCATCGTCGACGATCAGGATGGTGCGTGATGTCATGGTCCAATCCGTTGTCCTGCAACCATAATTCGGGTTGACCGCCGCCCGTTTATGCGGAACCTGCGCCGACAACCAGCCTGATCACGGTGATTTGTCGGCGCATGCGATCATACTCCAAAAAACGTGAGCGCAAGCAGTCATTTGGGACGAGAGGGGCAGGGCTGATCCGGCTGGTGGTGCGCGCCCGGCCCGGCGTGCCGACGCAAGGGTTCTTGCAGGCCGGCCAAACCGTCTTTCCCTGCGCACTGGGGCGCGGCGGCATTTCCGCCAACAAGCGCGAGGGCGACGGCGCGACGCCGCTGGGGGCGATGCGCCTGCTCGGCGGCTATTTCCGCAACGACCATGTCCGCATCGGCGGCACGCCCTTGACGATGGAGGCGATTCGCGCCGACCTCGGCTGGTGCGAAGTGCCGGACGACCGCAACTACAACCGCCCGGTCAAGATGCCTTATGCGGCCAGCCACGAAACCATGCGGCGCACCGATCCACTTTACGATTATTGCATTGTGCTCGACTGGAATATTTCACCGCGACGGCGCGGCCGTGGCAGCGCCATCTTTTTCCATCTCGCCCGGCCGGGTTTTTCGCCGACGCAAGGCTGCGTAGCGGTGACCGCGCAGGTCATGGCGCGGCTTCTGCCGCACCTGTCGCGTCGCACGGTGCTGGAAGTGCGGCGCTGATCCGGCGCCACGACCGCCGGGAAGCCGGCCGGCCAAAAAAGCCGTCACGGGCTGAAGATCAGCACCAGGAACACGAAGAACACCGACAGGTGCACCGCGCCTTCCAGCATGGTCGTGCGCGTCCCGGTGAACGTCAGCGTCGAAAGCAGCAGCGTCATCGCCAGGACGACCATGTTGGCGGCCGAGAGCCCTAGGATCACCGGCTGGCCCGTCAGCAGGCCGATCCCGAGGACCGCCGGCACGGTCAGTCCGAGTGTCGAGGTGGCGGCGCCGAGGCACAGGTTGATGGCGCGCTGCATCTGGTTGGCGGTGATGGCCCTCAGCGCCGCGATGCATTCCGGCGTGAACACCACCATGGCGATCAGGACGCCGCCCAGCGCCGCCGGCGCGCCCAGCCGCGCGATGCCGTAATCCAGGACAGTCGCCAGGCTCTTGGCCAGGATCACGATCGGCAGGATGTTGGCGAGAAGCAGCACGACATGGACCATGTTGGAGCCGCCTGCCGGGGGATGGTGCCCGGCCTCCGTCCTGTCGGCATCCTGCTCGTCCTTCTCGTCTACCGGCTCCTGGAAGAAACCGCTGTGCCGGCCGATCTGCAATACCAGGAACGCGCCATAGAGGCCGATCGTGAACAGCGAGAACATCGCTGCCTGCGCGGTGCTCAGGGTACCCTCGTTCGTGGAAGTGGTGAAGTTCGGCAGGATTAGCGGAATGACCGTCAGCGGAATGATGATCGCAAGATAGGAGGATGCGCCCTTGAGGTTGTAACGTTGCGAAAAATGCCGGAACCCCCCGATCAGAAGCCCGACCCCGACCACGCCGTTCAGAACGATCATGAGCACCGCGAACATCGTGTCGCGGCCGAGCGTCGGGGCGCCCTTGGCCCCCAGCATGACCGCGGAGATCAGGGCGACCTCGATGATCACGATCGCAAGTGTGAGGATGAGCGTGCCGAACGGCTCGCCAAGACGATGCGCCAGTTCCTCGGCCTCGTGGACGACGCCGAAGGCCGACCAGACGATAACGCCCAGCAGCGAGGCGAACACCAGCAGCGACGGCACGACCGGCCCGAGTTGACCCAGGAGTTGCGCGCCGAAAAGCTGGAACGCCACAACCGCGGCCCAGGAAACGACGAGACGGAGGATCATCGACTTCTGCATGGCTCATATAGGACCCAATTCTCGCCTATGCATCCCGAAAAGCGGCGTTCGCGCCCCTGCGACATCGACGCCGATCGGCGGCGGGCGCCTCCGCTGAGCCGATGTCGCGAGCGGAGCCGTATCGGCTGGCGAAAAATGAGGTGCAGCATGAAGGTGTGCGATCTCATTTTATGCCTAGGGTCTGTTGATATTCATCTGGAGTTTATGACGGCAGCGGCGAGATGGATGATGGCATTGAAGCTCTGGTCGGTTTTGTCGGCGCGCATGGCGATGCGTTTGAACTCTTTGAGTTTGCAGAAGAAATTCTCGATGAGATGACGCCATTTGTAGATCTCGGCATCGATCGGAAGCGGCTTTGTCCGGCGCGGATGCTGGGAGATGACGATCTTGGCGCCACGCTCGTTGAGATCGGCGATGATGCTGTTGCTGTCGAACGCCTTGTCGGCGATCAGGGCGCCGAAGCAGAGGTCGTCGATGAGCGGCTCGACGCCGACCGTATCGAAGCGCTGGCCCGGCAGCAGGATGAAGCGCACGAGATTGCCCAGCGCGTCGGTCAACGCCAGGATTTTGGTGATCATGCCGCCCTTGGAGCGGCCTATGGCCTGGCTTTGAGTCCCCCTTTTGCGCCCTGGCCGTGGCGGTGGACCTTGACGATGGTGGCGTCGACCATGGCGTATTCCATGTCCGGCCCGTCCGAGCAAGCCTCGAAAAGCCAAATGAAAACCTCGGCTTTGACCCAGTTGCGATATCGCGTGAAGACGCTGTTCCACTTGCCGAAGAAAGCCGGAAGGTCACGCCACGGGCTTCCGGTCCGCACTACCCAAAGCACCGCCTCGACGAACAGCCGATTGTCATCCCCACTTCGCCCGGGGTCCGTCGGCTTACCCAGACAATGCGGTTCCATCTTTGCCCACTGGGCGTTCGTCAATACGAATCGTTCCATCCAAAGCTTGAATCATGACCAAGCCAAACATGGAATCCTGAATATCAACAGACCCTAGTCCGAAGGGCGGGTGCGCGTGCGATCGACCCGCTGGCAGGCCGTGCGGCGCGATAACATTTCCGGCTTCCGCGCAGTCACGACAAAAAATCCCAAGGCGATCAGGTTGCCGGGAGCGGGGCTGGCTTGAATCGTATGCACGGCCCGCTAAAGTCGCGCAAAACGCCGGTCACGCTCACGTGCGGCGGCTGCCCAGGAGTGCGTCATGTCCCGTCTGAAGTTAGTCTTGGCCGCGCTTGCGGCAGTCCTCTTGTTTCCGCTCGCCGCCTTCGCCCAAGCCGTGCCCGACCTCGGCGGCAAGAAGATCGTGGTGGTGACCGAAAACGCCTATTTCCCGCTGCAATTCGTCGATCCCAAGACCGGCAAGCCGGTTGGTTGGGAATATGATGCGATGGAGGCGCTGTCGAAGAAGCTGAATTTCACGGTCGAGTACCAGAACACGTCGTGGGATGCGATGATCCAGGCGGTGTCGGACAAGCAGTACGACCTGGGCATGACCGGCATCACCATCAAGGACGACCGCAAGGAAAAGGTCGACTTCTCCGACCCCTACATGCTCTCCGAGATATTCATGCTGGTGCGCGGCGACGAGAGCCGCTTCACCGACGCCAAGGGTTTTGCCGCCGACGAAAAGCTGCTGGTCGGCGCACAGGCCGGCACCTCGCCCTTCTACGTCGCCGTCTACAATGTGCTGGACGGCAACGAGCAGAACCCGCGCATCAAGCTGATGGATACTTTTGCCTCGACGGTCGCCGCGTTGCAGGCCGGCGACGTCGACCTGGTGCTTACCGACAGCGCCGCCGGCAAGGCGCTCTCCGACAACTCCGGCGGCAAGCTGAAGCTGATCGGCGCGCCGCTGCAGGCCGAGGAATTCGGCTTCATCTTCCCGAAGGGATCCGATCTCGTCGCACCGATCAACGCCGGCATCGCCGCGCTGAAGGCCGACGGCACCTTCGACAAGATCACCCAGAAATGGTTCGTGGACTACAAGCCGTAACGTTTTTACGCCGCCTGCTTGAGTGACCGATCTTGGATGAAATGCCAGCAGGCGGCATCGCGGCCGACCGGATAAGACCACGCCAGACAGGCAAACCGGATTTCCCCTACTGGCTGGTCGCGCTTGTCCTGATCGCGGTCGCCGCGGCGATCTCCATTGCGGCGAGCGACCTCTACTCGCAGATATTCATGACCGTGGTCCAGGGAACCTGGATCACCATCTATGTGACCATCGTCGGCTTCACGCTGGCGTCGCTGCTTGGCCTGTGTCTTGCCTTGATGGCTCTGTCTGGTTCCATCTGGCTGCGGCAGATCGCACGTTTTTACGTCGAGATCTGCCGCGGCATTCCGTTCCTCGTGCTGCTGTTCTGGATCGCCTTCGCCGGCGTTCCGGCCTTCGTCGCGCTGTGGAACACGATCATGACGCCGCTGCGTGATGCGGGCCTGGTCGGGGAACTGCTGGTGCGCGACGTCTCGCTGCTATGGCGCGCGATCATCGCGCTGACGCTGGGCTACGGCGCCTTCATCGCGGAGGTTTTTCGCGCCGGCATCCAGTCCGTCGATGCCGGCCAGATCGAGGCGGCGAAATCGCTAGGGCTGCGGCCATTCCAGCGTTTCCGCCTGATCGTCTTTCCGCAGGCCATGCGTACAATCCTGCCGCCGCTCGGCAACGACTTTGTCACCATGGTCAAGGACTCGTCGTTCGTCTCGGTGCTCGGCGTCGCTGACATCACACAGATGGGAAAGATCTACTCGGCCGGCTCGTTCCGCTTCTTCGAGACCTATTCGATCGTCGCCTACATCTACCTGCTGCTGACCGTCAGCCTGTCGCTGCTGCTCAGGGCGCTGGAGCAGAGGATGCGCCGCACGCAACAGCGATAGGGCCTTGCGTGAATGCAAATCGGGTCGGCCGCGATGCGAAAGGGCTGAAAAATCGCGGAGCGCCAGGGATTTTGACGGTCTTCGTCAAGCGATTCGACGACATGCGACCATTCTGATCTCATAACACGTTGAAATCACTTGATATTACGGACTTCACGCAGCTCGCGGGCACGGCGGCCGCACCCGCACGGCTTCAGGCTAAGACGCTGACCTGAAAGACTTTTATTCCCCCACCTTGTTATGGTCGAAATCGGCGGTGCGCACCAGATTGCCCATCAGGCAGACGATCACCAGAAGCGCCGACAGCGCCACGAAGATGATCGAAAAGCCGGTGCGCTCCGCGGCGAAGCCGATGGCCGAGGGCGCCAGCAGGATGCCCGAATAACCCATCGTCGTCACCACGCTCATGCCGGTCGTGGACGCCATGCCGGGCTGGTTGCCGCCGGCGGAAAAAATGATCGGCACGACATTGGCGATGCCGATGCCGGACAGCGCGAAAGCCGCGATGACCAGCCAGGGCTGCGTCGACAGACCTGCGATCAGCATGCCGGCCGCCGCGATCAGGCTGGAGACGCGCAGCGTTTTGACCGCGCCGAAACGGTTGCGCACGCCGTCGCCGAGGAAACGCATCAGCGCCATGGCGCCGGCGAATAGGCCGAAGGCGAAGCCTGCGGTGGCGAGATCGGTGCCGCGCTCCTGCTGCAGGTACAGCGCCGCCCAGTCCAGCACCGCGCCTTCCGGGATCATTGAAAAAAGTGCCATGAGACCAACGAGATAGACGGTCGGCGATCTCGGCAGCGAGAATTTGTGGTGCTCGTGGGTCGCCGGCGCCTTGTCGGCGATGACGTGGCGATAGCAAATCGCCAGCACCAGAAGCGCGATCAGCGTTACGCCGATGGCGTGGGAGAGGTGACCGTAGTTCTGGATGATCAGGCCGCCGGCGCCGCCGCCGAAGAAGCCGCCAAGGCTCCAGAAGGCGTGCGACGACGACATGATGGCGCGCGACATGTAGCGCTCGACCACAACCGCGTTGGCGTTCATGGCAACGTCCATGCCGCCGATCAGCCCGCCAAACAGGAACATGGCGACCGCCGCCAGCGGAACGTTGGGCGCCAGCGCCACGCCGAGCAGGCCGAAGGCGGTGACGGTGGCGAAGCCGCGCACCACCTTGCTCGATCCATGGCGCGACATCAGGTAGCCGGACCACGGCATGGCGGTGACGGCGCCGACGCCGAACAACAGGATGAGCAGGCCGAGCGTGAATTCGCTGATGCCGAGCCGGGTCAGGAAGACCGGAATCTGCGGCGCCCAGCTCCCCGACACGAAGCCGTTCATCAGGAACAGCCCGGCGACAGCCCATCGATGGCGCTGACCCGTGCGGATCATGTTGGAGGCGTCCATGGCGGCCCTTGCGACTGCGAAACGAGAAGCCGCGGGTATTAAATCGATTCAAGTTCAAGTCAAGGAGCGCTGTTCGACTGCCTGGCGGAAAGGGTTGGGCCAAGTCGGCGCGCCCCAACGTCATGGCAATTGACAAATGCTGCGCCACAGCGTCGAATCGCAGAAAAGACGCGCTGGCGACGAGCGGCGCGCTTGGTGCTTCCAGCGCCGATTCCAGTGACTCCGGGGCGCTTTCTCTCAGGAGGCATCATGGCCAATTTCAAACTTTTCGAGATCGACCAGGACATCTCGTCCTTCGACCTCCCGCTCAATCGTACCGTCAAGCTGCGGCAATGGGGCGGCGACGGCAAGAACAACCAACTCGACGTGGCGCTCAACGCCTCAACCACGGACGTCGAAGTCAATGTGCTGCCCGACAAGGCGGCCGCGGCCTCCACCATCTTCACCGCACTCGGCCGGAAGAAAGGCGCAACCGCCAATGTCTCCGCCTATGTGAAGGATTCCAAGCGCATGCAGACTTACAGCGAGGATCTGAGGCTGAGGGTGATGGGCGAGCCCAAGAAGCATACCGGGTATGACGTCGACATGCTGTCCGATCTCGCCATCAAGGGCAACGGCAAGCAGATATGGGATTACAGCCGCATCATCAACGGCCCTTCGACGAATGCCCATATGCTTTCGCAGAACACCGAGAAGGGCAAATTCAATTGCGGCGACGTGGCCGCCGGCTACGGCAAGAAGCTGTTCGCGAAAGAGGCCTACACGCCGTACTACACCTACTACCTGCCGCCGACCAGCGACAAGATGGCCGACCTGCGCTTCGACGAGAAGGCGATGCGCAAGCGGGTCGCCCGCATCAAGGGGCTTGTCGATGACAACATTCCGGTCCGCCTGTGGATGATCCACGCGGACGGCTTCAAGAAGGTGATCCAGGGCGACTGGCGGTCGCATTTCCTCACTGTCATCGGCTACTCGGCGACGCGGTTCCTCTGTATCGACCCGTGGCCGACCGGCTCGATCCTGAAATACGAGGGCGGCATGTATGACCCGACCGACGTTGCCTTCCTGGGCGAACTCGAATTCGACATGAGCAACCTGGCGAACGGCATTCGCTCGCCGTCGGGTTTCAAGGGCGCGCACAACTACACGGTAATCGCCGGCCCGAACTGACGCCGGCTTCCGCTCAGGGAAGCTGCCCGTTCGCGGAGTGTCCGGCGGGAAAAAAGAACCCGGCCGGAGCCGGGTTCAGGTTCGGGAGACTTTTGGTCGCCCGACGGGATGGAAGCCGGCGGCGCGGACCGTTCCGCGCCGCAATGCGTCACGAGTGGTAGGCCACTTCGCCGTGCGAGGTGAGATCGAGGCCCTGACGCTCCGCCTCGACGGCCGGGCGCAGACCCACGACTGCGTCGACGATCTTGTAGAGGATCGCCGAGACGACGCCGCACCACACGATCGTCACCAGCACGGCCAGGATCTGCGTCCACACCTGGCCGCCCATGCTGACGCCGTCTGCATAGCCGATGCCGCCCAGCGACGACGAGGCGAAGATGCCGGTTCCGATGGCGCCGATGATACCGCCGATGCCATGGATGCCGAACACGTCGAGCGAGTCGTCGTAGCCCGCCTTGATCTTCACGACCGCCACGAAATAGTAGCAGACCGCGCTGGCGAAGGCGCCCAGCACGATGGCCCCGACCGGCCCGACGATACCGGCGGCCGGCGTCACCGCGACGAGGCCGGCGATCATGCCCGAAACCGCGCCCAGCATGGAGGCCTTTCCGCGGGCCAGACGTTCGATGACGACCCAGGCCAGGATCGCGCCGGCGGTGGCGGTGAAGGTGTTGATCATGGCGAGTGCCGCGCCGGCATTGGCTTCGAGATTGGAGCCGGCGTTGAAGCCGAACCAGCCCACCCACAGGATGGCGGCGCCGACCATGGTGAGCGTCATCGAGTGGGGCGCCATGTTGTCCTTGCCGTAGCCCGCCCGCTTGCCGACGATCAGCGAACCGACCAGGGCTGCGATGCCGGCATTGATGTGGACGACGGTGCCGCCGGCGAAGTCGAGCGCACCCCAGCTGAAGATCAGGCCGTTGGCGTCCCACACCATATGCGCGATCGGGAAGTAGACGAAGGTGACCCACAGGATGGTGAACAGCACCACCGCCGAGAATTTGATGCGTTCGGCGAAGGCGCCGACGATCAGCGCCGGCGTGAGGCAGGCGAAGGTCATCTGGAAGACGATAAAGACGTATTCCGGCAGCACCACGCCGTCGGTGAAGGTCGCCGCGGTCGACTCAAGGTTGACGCCGGCCAGGAACAGCTTGCCAAGACCGCCCCAATAGGGGCTGGTGCCGCCACCAAAAGCGAACGAATAGCCCCACAGCACCCACACGATGATGACCACCGCGCAGATCGTGGTGCACTGCATCAGCACCGAAAGCATGTTCTTGGCGCGCACCAGGCCGCCGTAGAACAGGCCGAGACCGGGCAGCAGCATGAACAGCACGAGTAGGCTCGAAACCAGCATCCACGCCACGTCGCCCTTTTCCGTGACAGCCGCGGGCGCCGCGGCGGCGGCCTCGGTGGCGGCCGGGGTGGCCTCCTGGGCAAAAGCGGCCAGCGTACCCAGCGCGCAGAGCGCCGCCGCGGTCGCAAGGCTTGTGCGCGCCACCGGCGCAATTCGGTTCAGTAAGGTCATTGATATCTCCATGATGCCTTGTGGCGTGCCTTAGAGCGCGTCGGTGTCGGTCTCGCCGGTGCGGATGCGCACCGCCTGGTCGATCGAAAAGACGAAGACCTTGCCGTCGCCGATCTGTCCGGTCTTGGCCGCCGAGGTGATGGCTTCCACGGCCTTGTCGGCCATGTCGGTGCCGACGGCGACCTCGATCTTGATCTTCGGCAGGAAGCTCACCGCGTATTCCGCGCCGCGGTAGATTTCCGTATGACCCTTTTGACGCCCGTAGCCTTTGACTTCGGTGACGGTCAGGCCCTGAATCCCGACGGCGGTGAGCGCTTCGCGCACCTCGTCGAGCTTGAACGGCTTGATGATAGCCATCACGATTTTCATAAGGTTTCACCCTTTGCTCTGCGGGTTCCCCCGCGTTTCGTGCCTCGGCGGTTGCCGCGAGGCAGCCGGTGAGTGCAAAGGGCAATTCAAACTGCGTGCCAACTGCGTGGGGCACGCCTTAACCTTTTGGAATCGAACGGAATTGCGCGCTTCGCGGCCCGCTGGCATCGTGCATGCGGCAAAGCCATCGCCTAAAAAATAGGCAAAAACTAAATTTTGCCTATTGGGCAGGCGACTTCCGCAGGCGGATGAGTCCTTCCTGTGCAACGGACGCGATCAGCACGCCGCCGCGGGAATAGAGCGCGCCGCGGGTGAAGCCGCGCGCCCCGCTGGCCGAGGGGCTGTCCTGCGCATAGAGCAGCCAACCGTCGAGCGGGTCCTGCCGGTGGAACCACATGGCATGATCGAGGCTCGCCGCCTGCAGGTCGCGGTCGAATACGGCGCGCCCATGCGCGAAAGTCGAAGTGTCGAGCAGCGTCATGTCGGAGAGATAGGCCAGTATGGCGCAGCGCAATGCCCGGTCGGCAGGCACGGGGCCGGTGGTGCGGATCCAGATATGCTGCGCCGGCGGCAGTTTTTCGCGGCTGGTATAGTGCTCGAGGATGACCGGCCGGATGTCCAGCGGCCTTTCGCGGGCCCAGTAGCGGCGCACCCCTTCCGGAACGGCGTCGCCATATTCACGCAGCAGGTCGGCGGGCGCCATCAGCGTTTCGGGTTCCGGCACGTCCGGCATCGGCATCTGGTGGTCCAGCCCGTCCTCGTCGGCCTGGAACGAGGCTTCGAGCGAAAAGATCGTCTTGCCGTGCTGAATCGCCGCAACGCGCCGCGTGGTGAAGGAACCGCCGTCGCGGGTGCGCTCGACTTCGTAGATGACAGGCGCAGCGGTGTCGCCCGGCCGGATGAAGTAACCGTGCAGCGAATGCACATGGCGGTCCGCCTCGACGGTGCGTTGCGCGGCTACCAGAGCCTGGGCGATCGTCTGCCCGCCGAACACGCGCTGCCAGCTCTCCTTCGGGCTGCGACCGCGATAGAGGTTGTGTTCGAGCTTCTCCAGGTCGAGAATGGAGAGCAGCTCCCGCATGGCGGCGGACATTGGGTCTTCCTTGCTTTTGTGCGACTTGCGTCTGGGGCAACATGGCAGTCCCGTCAAGGGCGGTGCCTATGGTCATCAAAGGGCTTTTCATGCCTCCCGCATTCGAGTCGGTCCGGATTCGCCCGTTGTCTTCCCGTGAAGACGCCCCGGCCGTCCGCGAATTCTATGACCGTGCCGCCGATTATGTGTCGATGGAGAGCGGCGGCGCGCCGGACGACAGGATGGTCGAGGATTTTTTCGCCGCCTGTCCGCCGGGCTCAGATCTTGCCGCCTCGGGAAAGCTGGGGGTCTTCCTCGACCGCGACGGGCTTGTCGCCATCGCCGACATGGCGTTCGGTTATCCCGAGGCCGGCGACGCCTATATCGGACTGCTGTTGATCGACCCCGCCCATCGGGGAAAAGGGTTGGGACAAGCGCTTGTCGAGCATCTGGCGGCGATGGCGCGCACCGAAAATGCCGGACGTATGCTGGTTGCGGTGCTGGATGAGAATGTGCGCGGCCGCGCCTTCTGGGAGCGCGAAGGATTCCGGCTGGAGCGGAGTTTTCCGCCGGCGGCCATCCGCGCCAAGACCCATGTCAGGCACCGCATGCAGCGGCCGCTCTGACGTCCGGGTAACACGGCAACGGTGACCGCGCGGCCATAACCATATAGTGTGGGGATCGCCGACCCTCCGGCGCCAGTCAGCGAATGCGAGGCATGTGATGATCAAGCCACAGGACGCGAACACGAAAATCCCGGCGCTCGACGTGCTCGTGGCAGGCGCGGGTTATGTCGGCCTTGCCGTGGCCGTATCCATCCGCCAGGCGCGACCGAACCTGGCCGTGGCCGTCGTCGACGCCGCGCCGGCCGGCGCCTGGGAGCGCGACGGGCGCGCCTCGGCGATCGCGGCAGCCGCCTGCCGCATGCTCGGGCAACTCGGCTGCTGGGACGAGATCGAGCCCAGGGCGCAGCCGATCACCGACATGATCGTCACCGATTCGCGCACCGGCGATCCGGTACGGCCGGTGTTCCTGACCTTCGGCGGCGACGTTGGGACCGGGGAGCCCTTCGCTCACATGGTCTCCAACAAGGTGCTGAATGGCAGCCTGCGCCGCCGCGCCGCCGAACTCGGCATCGACATCATCGAGGGCGTCGCCGTCGAGGGGTTCGAGACCGGCTCCGGCATGGCGCTGGTGCACCTCGCCGACGGCGTGACAATCCGCACCCGCCTGCTCGTCGCGGCCGACGGCGTGAAGTCGAGGCTGCGCGATATGGCCGGCATCAAGACCTTGCACTGGGATTATGGCCAGTCCGGCATCGTCTGCACAGTCGGCCACGAGCGGCCGCATGGCGGCCGGGCGGAGGAGCATTTTCTGCCGGCGGGCCCCTTCGCCATCCTGCCGCTGCCGGCGGGTGACGATGGCGGCAACCGTTCCTCCATCGTCTGGACCGAGCGAACCGACGCCGCCGAGCGGCTGGTCGCCTCCGACGAACTGGTGTTCGAGACCGAGCTGGAGTTGCGTTTCGGCCTGAAGCTCGGCGAGATCCGCGTCGAGGGCAAGCCTCGCGCCTGGCCGCTGGGCCTGACGCTTGCGCGCGACTTCGTGAAACCACGCTTCGCGCTGGCCGGCGACGCCGCCCACGGCATCCATCCGATCGCCGGCCAGGGGCTCAACCTCGGCTTCAAGGATGCCGCGGCACTGGCCGAAACGGTAGTCGAGGCCGACCGGCTCGGGCAGGATATCGGCGCGTTCGACGTTCTGGAGCGCTATCAGCAGTGGCGTCGCTTCGACACGGTGCAGATGGGCATCACCACCGACGTGCTGAACCGCCTGTTCTCCAACGATTTCGCTCCGCTGCGCGCGGTGCGCGATATCGGCCTCGGCCTGGTCGACCGCATGCCGCGCCTGAAGGACTATTTCATCCGCCAGGCGTCGGGCCTGACCGGCGGCACGCCGAGGCTTTTGCGCGGCGAGGGGATCTGACCGGAGGCCGCGTCAGACGACGAAGAAATCGCTGAAGGCGACGGGAAGGCCCGGCGACACGGCGGCGAATTCGACCGCAAGTGCCGCGCCGTTGCCGTCCGCATCGAACAGCAATCGTCCGTTGGCCGAATCATAGATAACGCGGTGACCGGCCGTCGTCGCAGCCGTGCCCCCGAAAAAGGCGGCTGCCGAAAGCGCGCCCGGTGCCATACCTGCAAACACCGCATTATCGAGATGGATGAAGTCCTCTCCGCTGACAAAATCGGCAAGCGTGTCCACATTGTTCGGCCCGAGCGGCGTGTCGTAGACGAAAGTGTCGGCCCCGCCGAGCCCGAAAAGCGTGTCGTTGCCGCTGCCACCGTTGATGACGTTGTTGCCGGCGTTGCCGTAGACGGTCTGCCCGAACTCATTCCCTGTCAGGTTGATCGGCGACAGCCCTCCAAAATTCGTGGTGCGCAAGCTTTCAATCTCGGCGCCCGTAGTCAGGACGTAGCTCGTCCGGACAGCGACGATATCCAAGGCGCCCTCGTTGACTGCCTCGACGATGATGTCGGCGTCCGAATTGACGATATAGACGTCGTTACCCCCGTGACCGATCATCCGGTCACCGCCGCCGCCGCCGTCGATCCAATTCCTTCCGGCATTGCCATGGATTACCTGGGAGAAGGCGTTGCCCGTCAGGTCGATGGCCGTCAGTCCGCCGACGTTGGTGGTGGTGAACTTCTCGATCTCGGCGCCGGCCGCGAGACGGTAGTCCGTTCCGGTTGCGACCCAGTCATTCGATCCGTGCCCTGGCAGTTCGACAACTACATCCCCCGCCTCGTAGACGTAGTAGATATCGTTGCCGGCATCTCCTTCCATCCGATCGATGCCGCGGCCACCATGCAGCACGTCGTTTCCAGCCCCGCCATACAACGTATCGTTGCCGCCGAGCCCGTGGATCGTCGCCCCCTCGACACGCGCAGTAAGGGCGTCGTCGCCGACGGTTCCGGTGATCGGGCTGTCGCGCGGGTCCCAGATGGTGGTGAAGACGTCCGAGTCCCCACCACCCTCGTCCCTGACGAACGAGATGAGCAGGCGGCCGTCGCCGAGCACTGTGATCTGCGGCGACGACAAGGTGCCAGCGATGTCGGCCACGATGAATTCCCGGCCTCTGGCGAAGGCCTCGTCGTCATCGTAGAACCGCTGCCCGCGGATCGCCCCTGTTTCGTTCTCGTGCCAGACGACGACGAAGCCGCCGTCCGGCGTCCCCACGATCGCAGGCTCCGTCACGCCGTCGACCGTAGTGGCGAAGGTCATGCTGTCGGTATCGGCAACCAGGCTTCCATCGGCTTCGTAGGTCTTGACCAGGATGCCGGGCCGGTTGCCATCCACGTTCTCCTTCTGGAAGGCAACGGCGAAGCGGCCGCCGGTGAGCGCGGCCACCTTTACCGGGCCGAAATCGTCCGCGCTGTCGGAATCGATCAGGAAGTCGGTGACGAGGGTTGCGGTCGGCGTGCGTATCTGCGCGCGGACCTGGGTCGCCCCGCCAGCGGCCTCGACCTCGTAGACCACCACGAAATTGCCATTCTCCAGCGTGGTCGTCTCCGGATCGCGTCCGGTTCCGGCCGTGCCTTCGACGGTGAAGGCGGTTCCGATCACGCCGCCCGAGACGATGTGGCCGACGATGTCCTCGTCGACGCCGTCCGACTGCTGGTAGACGACGGCATAGCCGCCGGACACGGCGGTGAGCGAAGGCCTCGTGTCGTCGACGAAATCGGGGCCGCCGGGGAACTGTCGGAAATCGTCATCAGACACCTTGACGCCATCGGCATCGAAGATCTCGACGATGATGTTTTCTCCATCTTCGAGAAGCGGATCGCCAAGGCTCTTCATTGCCACCGCAAAGCCGCCTCCTGGCAACGCGACGATATCCGGCTGGCTCTGGTCGTAGTCGGCATAGACCACGTTGACGACGAACTCGCTGCCGACCTTCGCACCGGTCGCGTCGAAGACCTGGCCGACGATGTCCTTGGGGCCGAGCCCGAAGCCGAACGTGTTGGTGTCGTCCTCCCAGATGACGACGAAGCGCCCGCCTCCGATGGCGGCGACTTGCGCGTTGCCCTGGCCCGACAGCAGCCCCGCGAATGGATCGTTGATTGTATCGGTGGTATTCGCCTGGACAGCGCCGCCCCAAAGCGTCGGAGTGTTTGGCATCCCAAGCCCCCTTGAAACAACCCCGCCGATTTCAGCAGGCACACCCAAGTCCGGAGACTATTTCAACTTGGGATAGTCTGCAAGCCAGTCGGCTCCGCGTCGACCCATCCAGGGCATCGGCAGGCAAGATCGGGTCGCTGCAACTTATGATTGCCTGATGGCGCGGCTGCTTGTCCGCCGCCGTGAGGCTCGAATCCGTTCACGCCTTCTTCACCGAAGAAGCTCCGGCCATCGCAGTTATCGTCACAGAAAAGATACGGCGCGGTGCAACTGACGGCCGAAGCGCCTGGTATCGAACTGGCGCGGCTGGACGACCGGAAATTCTAGTGCCAGCTCGGCGGTACGCTGAGGCTGCCGCGCGGAAAAGGGGTTGGATCGTCAACCCGTCGGCTGTTCCAGGTCGGGATCGCCATGAAATGAGATGCCGCGCACCTCGATGAAGCCGGTTTTGGCCATCGGGCTCATGCTGGCCAGTTCGACGGCCTCGTCCATGCTTTCGGCCTCGATCAGGACGAAACCGATCAGTTGCTCCTTGGTTTCGGCGAACGGCCCATCGACGATGTGACGTTTTTTCGCCCGCACGCGAACGGTCTTCGCGCTGTGCGGGCGTTTGAGCGGCCGCGCCATGGCGATCTTGCCCTCACTTCCCAATCGCTCGTCATAGGCTCGCGCCTCGCGCTGCATCGTCTCGATCTCGGACGCCGACATGCGCTGGAAGATTCTTTCGTCATGATAGATCAGGCAGATGTACTGCATCTTTCACTCCCTTCTGGCGGCTACCCCTGAGACGGATCAAGGACGCACGCACCACGTTCCTGCCGACATTTCGTCTGGACCATAGCAGCGGCCGGCGCGGGCAGATTGTCAGCCGGGTCGGTGATCTGTAGTCGTGCTCGCATGTCGCTCGAATCCGTCCGCGCCTTCTTCGCCGAAAAAGCCCCCGACATCGACGTCATCGTCACGGACGCCAGTTCCGCCACGGTGCAACTTGCAGCCGACGCGCATGGCGTCGAGCCGGCGCAGATCGCCAAGACCATCTGCCTGCGCGTCGGAGACCAGGTGATGCTGGTCGTCGCCGGCGGGCTAGCGCGGCTGGACAACCGCAAATTCAAGGACCGGTTCGGCGGCAAGCCGCGCATGCTGGGCGCCGAGGAAGTCGTGGCAGTCACCAGCCATCCGGTCGGCGGCGTCTGCCCCTTCGGCCTGCCGGCGCCGCTGCCGGTTTATTGCGACGCCTCGCTGAAAAGTTTCGGCGAGGTCGTTCCGGCGGCGGGCGCCACCAACGCCGCGGTCAGGCTTGCACCGGAGCGCATGGTTGCGCTGGTCGCCGGCGAATGGGTCGATGTCTGCCAATAGACTCGGTGCGAGGAAATCGGGACCGTTTGACCCCGACTGCCGGTTTTTCCCCGATTTTCCCAGCCTCACGGCTCCGGAATGTCGTAGATTGCCCTGACCTCGACCGTACCCATTTCGGCCACCGGGATGTCGGCGGCGATTTCCAACGCCTCATCGAGATCTTTCGCCTCGATCAGGATGAAACCGAGCAGTTGCTCCTTGGTTTCGGCGAACGGACCGTCGGTGACCAGCGTCCTGCCCTTGCGCCGGCGCACGCTTTTGGCGGTCCTGACCGACTGCAACGCTTCGGCGGCGATGAACCGGCCGCTGACCTGCAAGGAACGGTCGTAGGCGAGCGAGGATGCGTCGAGCTTTTCCCGGCCCTGCGGCGTCAGCGCATGCAGGTCCTTCTCCTGGCCATAGACCAGGCACATGTATTTCATCGCACGTCTCCCTGTTGCCGGGCATCATAGGCGGCAAGCCTCGCGGCTTCATCGCCTGTTTGCTGCGCCCCGAACTCGAGCGCGCCGACGACAGCAGTGATCAGGCAAATCGCCATCGCCAGCCGGAACATCCCGGCGGGCCTTGGACGAAGCCGGTCTTCGGCCAGACCGGCATGGGACGACTCTTTCGGAAAGGCATCGAAAAGCAAGCTCATGATAGGCCTCCGTTCAGCCGCATCGGCGCGGTCGCACGCAGGACGGATGCCGGTTCGGCAAGCCGACATTTTCGCACGCGGATTTTTTTCACGGCCGAGTTCCGTGCCCGGCGTGCTTTTCAGCAGCGCGGCGCTGGCGCCGTCACGGACGCGCGCTATAGTTTCCGCCGAAGCCGCAACGGCTCGCAAGCGCAACCCAAGGAGACCATCATGGACCGTCACGCCACCGCCGTCTGGAAAGGCACACTGAAAGAAGGTTCGGGCACGCTCGACGCCCAGAGCGGAGCGCTGAAGGCATTGCCCTATTCGTTCAAGGGCCGCTTCGAGGACGAGAGCGGCAAGTCGGGCACCAATCCGGAGGAACTGCTGGCGGCCGCCCATGCCGGCTGCTTCGCCATGCAGCTTTCGCATTTCCTTGCCGAGAACGGCACGCCGGCCGAAAAGCTCGACGCCAAGGCGGTGGTGACGCTGGTGCCGGGAACCGGCAGCGCCATCACGCTGACCGGCTCGGTGCCGGGCATCAGCGCGGAAAAGTTCAAGGAACTGGCCGACAAGGCCAAGGCCGAATGCCCGGTGTCGCGCGCGCTGGGCGCAATCAACGTGTCGCTCGACGCAAAACTGGCCTAGGCGCCCACGGCCTCTAGCCTGGCCTTCAGCGCGGCGATCTCTTCCTCCAGCTGGCGAACGCGGTCTTCCAGTTCGCTCAGCGCGGAGCCGGCGGGAGCGGCGCCGCGGGCCGCCGGCGTGGGGATCGATGACACATCGACATCACCGGCCAAAAGATGCGCAAAACGGTCCTCGCGCTGGCCGGGCGCGCGTCCGATCTCCTTCACCAGCGGCGGACGGCGGCCGATCAGCATGTCGAGTTCGGTACGCACGGCGTCGGCAGAGCTGAAGTTGGCCATGCGGTCGGTGCGGGTCTGCAATTCGTTCAGCGTCTGCGGACCGCGCAGCAGGAGCATGGCGACCAGCGCGCTCTGTGGCGTGGTTAGGCTGAATTTCCGCGACGCCGTCTGCTCGTAGCGGTCAACGCGCGACGCCATCATCCGCCGCGCCAGGCCCTTCTCCTCGAGCGACTTGAGCGTGCGGTTGATGTCGACAGGCTCCAACGCCATCACCGGCTCGCGCGAGGTTTTCTGGTTGGTCGCCGACTGCAACGCGTTGAGCGTCATCGGATAGACGTCCGGCGTCAGAAGCTGCTTTTCCATCAGGCAGCCCAACACGCGGACTTCGAGAGCGTTAAGGATGGGAAGGTCGCTGCTCATGCCGTCGCTTCTCGCAAATGAGCGCCGGCGCGGCAAGGGGCACGCGGCGGCGCAGCCTCAGACCCGCCTCTCCACCATCATCTTCTTGATCTCGGCGATCGCCTTGGCCGGATTGAGACCCTTTGGACAGGTCTGCGTGCAGTTCATGATGGTGTGGCAGCGATAGAGCCGGAACGGGTCCTCCAGATTGTCGAGCCGCTCGCCCTTGGCCTCGTCGCGCGAATCGATCAGCCAGCGATAGGCCTGCAAGAGCACGGCCGGACCGAGATAGCGCTCGCCGTTCCACCAGTAGCTCGGGCAGGAGGTCGAGCAGCAGAAGCACAGGATGCACTCGTAGAGCCCATCGAGCTTTTGTCGGTCCTCGTGGCTCTGCAGCCATTCCTTGGCCGGCTCCGGCGAGGCGGTCTTCAGCCACGGTTCGATCGAGGTGAGCTGGGCGTAGGGCACTGTTAGGTCCGGCACGAGGTCCTTGACCACCGGCATATGCGGCAGCGGATAGACTTTCACCGCGCCGGAAATGTCGTCCATGCCCTTGGTGCAGGCCAGCGTGTTGGCGCCGTCGATGTTCATGGCGCAGGAGCCGCAGATGCCTTCGCGGCAGGAGCGGCGCAGCGTCAGCGTCGGATCGACCTTGTTCTTGATCCAGAGCAGCGCGTCGAGCACCATCGGCCCGCAATCGTCGAGATCGACGAAATAGGTGTCGACGCGCGGATTCTCGTCGTCGTCCGGCGACCAGCGGTAGATCTTGTACTCGCGCAGGCTGGTCGCGCCTTCAGGCTTCGGCCAGGTCTTGCCGGCATTGATCTTCGAATTTTTGGGGAGGGTGAGTTCGACCATGTCTGGCTATCCTTGCGCGGCAAGTTCGATCGCCGGACCGAGATCGTTGTTCTCCTCGATCCGCAGCATTCTCATGTCTCGCACGGACGCACGAAACCACGGAAACTTCCGGGTCAGATCCTGAGCGGCCAGAACGCAGGTGATCGCATTTACGCTCTCGTCGCCGAAGTAGACGCTACCTTGTTGCCAATCGAAGCCATGTTTCCGAAGTGCGTTGCGGATATCCGTATAGGCGTTGCGCCAAGAGCCGCTTCCATAGCTCGCTTCAAGCGTCTGTGTATCGAGATCAAAGGTGATCGCGTACATTCTTCCGCTCCTCGGGCGGTTGTGACCCATCATCACATTCATGGCGAAAGCCCTTTCATCGCCACTCTCGCAATTTACCCATCGCCTAATACACCCGCGCCTTGGGCGCGATCTTCTTGGGGTCGATGCCGCCCTGCTCTACCGGCAGCATGGTTTCCGTGTGCACCGGACGGTAGCCGAGCGTCACTTTTCCGGACGGATCGAGCCAAGACAGCGTATGCTTGCGCCAGTTCACGTCGTCGCGGGCGGAAAAATCCTCGCGGGCATGCGCTCCGCGGCTCTCCTTGCGCGCCTCCGCGCCGTAGACCGTGGTGATGGCATTGGCCATCAGGTTCTCCAGTTCCAGCGTCTCGACGAGGTCGGAATTCCAGATCATCGAGCGGTCGGACACTTTTATGTCCGGCAGTTCGCTCCAGATCGCCGAAATCCGTTCGCAACCCTTGGCCAGCGATTCCTGCGTGCGGAACACGGCGGCGTCCTCCTGCATGGCGCGCTGCATCTTCTCCCGCAGCACCGCGGTCGGGGTCGAGCCGTTGGCATTCCGCAGCCGGTCGAAGCGCTCCATGATCTTGTCGACGGAGGCTTCGTTGATGGACGGGATCGCCGACTTGCGGTCGATGACCTGGCCGGCGCGGATCGCCGCGGCGCGGCCGAACACGACGAGGTCGATCAGCGAGTTGGAGCCAAGCCGGTTGGCGCCGTGGACCGAGGCGCAGCCCGCTTCGCCGACCGCCATCAGGCCGGGAAACACGGCATCAGGTTTTTCCGGTGTCGGGTTTAGCACCTCGCCCCAATAATTCGTCGGGATGCCGCCCATATTGTAGTGAACGGTTGGCAGCACCGGAATCGGCTCGCGGGTGACGTCGACGCCGGCGAAAATCTTGGCCGATTCCGAGATGCCCGGCAGCCGTTCGTGCAGCACCGCCGGATCGAGGTGGTCGAGATGCAGGAAGATGTGGTCCTTGTTCTTGCCGACGCCGCGCCCATCGCGGATTTCCATCGTCATGCAACGCGAGACCACGTCGCGGGACGCAAGATCCTTGGCCGAGGGCGCGTAGCGCTCCATAAAACGCTCGCCCTCGGAATTGACGAGATAACCGCCCTCGCCGCGCGCGCCCTCAGTGATCAGGCATCCTGCGCCGTAGATGCCGGTCGGATGGAACTGCACGAACTCCATGTCCTGCAACGGCAGCCCGGCGCGCGCCACCATGCCGCCGCCGTCGCCGGTGCAGGTATGCGCCGAGGTCGCCGAGAAATAGGCCCGCCCATAGCCGCCGGTCGCCAGCACAACCATCTTTGCCGAGAAGCGATGGATGGTGCCGTCGTCGAGGTTCCAGGCGACCACGCCGGTGCAGCGGCTGCCGTCTTCCGACATGATCAGGTCGAGCGCGAAATATTCGACGAAGAACTGGGCGCTGTGGCGCAGCGACTGGCCGTAGAGCGTATGCAGGATGGCATGGCCGGTGCGGTCGGCGGCGGCGCAGGTGCGCTGCACCGGCGGGCCCTCGCCGAACTGGGTCATGTGGCCGCCGAACGGGCGCTGGTAGATCTTTCCCTCCTCGGTGCGCGAGAAGGGAACGCCATAGTGCTCGAGCTCGTAGACGGCGGCCGGCGCCTGCTGGACCATGTATTCCATGGCATCAACGTCGCCCAGCCAGTCCGACCCCTTGACGGTGTCGTACATGTGCCATTGCCAATTGTCCGGCCCCATATTGGCCAGCGAGGCGGCAATGCCGCCCTGCGCGGCAACGGTGTGCGAGCGCGTCGGGAAGACCTTTGTGATGCAGGCCGTGCGCAGGCCCTGCTCGGCCATGCCGAGCGTGGCGCGCAAGCCGGCGCCGCCGGCGCCCACCACCACCACGTCGAACTTGTGATCGACGAACCTGTAGCCTTTGCCGGCGGCCGCGGACGGTGCGTTTGCCACTGGATCAGCCCCCGAATGCCATTTTGAGAAGCGCAAAGCCGGCCGCGACGCCGACCGCGGCCGTGAAGAAGGTGTTGAGTACCAGCAGGGCAAGCTTCATACCCTCGCCATGCACGTAGTCCTCGATGATCACCTGCATGCCGATGCGCATGTGGTAGAGGCCGGATATCACGAACAGCAGCAGCACCAGCGCCACAAGCGGGTTGGAAAGCACGGCACGTGTCTCCGCAAACCCCGCCCCGTTCAGCGAAATCAGAAGGCCGACGAAGAACAGGGTCAGCGGAACGTTGGCGATGGCGGTAAGCCGCTGCCGCCAGAAATGCTCGGTGCCTTCGCGGGCCGAGCCCAGCCCGCGCACCCTGCCGAGAGGTGTGCGCATGTCGTTCTTGCCGCTGCTCATGGTCAGGCTCCCCGCGCCAGATAGCCGACGACCCAGATCGCCAGCGTCAGCACCACCGAGCCGGCGAGCGTTGCCCAGGCGATCTTCGACGCCGTGTGTTTTTCCAATCCTGTCCCGGTATCCCAGACGAAGTGGCGGATGCCGCCCAGCATGTGGTGCATCAGCGCCCAAGTGTAGCCGAACAGCACGAGGCGCCCGAGCCAGGAGCCGAAGATGCCGTTGACGAAATCGAAGTAGCTTTCGGAGATCGAGGCCGCGACCAGCCACCAGACGACCAGCAGCGTCCCGAAATAGAGGGCGCCGCCGGTGATGCGATGGACGATCGACATCGTCATCGTGATGGTTGGGCGGTAAATGGTGAGATGCGGCGAAAGCGGCCGGGCGCGCGGGGATTGGCGGGTGGCTGGTGATTGGCTCATGGCTGCCCCTTGTCGTCGTCGCCCATCCCGTCGCCGGAACGACATGGACCGTATCCGAAAGCGACTGGACGATGGCTACTTAATGCGCTTTTCGCACCGCGTCAAAGGCCAAAAAACCGTTGCGGCGCGCGGATTTAGTCACGAAGAATGAGCAATGTGTGGGTGCGCTGCACTTCAATCGGTTCAACATATTGGCGCTCGCGCCAGGGCTCTGAAAACCAGCCGAGGGAGGCAAAATCGCCGATTGCGCCGCCGCTGTATAAATCGGACAAAAAATCGTGGCGGGCTACCTATCGCGAGCAGTCCATCGGCTTGCCGCCCTTGACGTAGAGCGCATTGTTGCCTTCCAGAACAAGCGCGTATCCGGGCAGCCCGTAGCGCGAGCGTTGTTCGGCGGGGGCGGCCGGCAGGGTGACGGTCTCGCCGCTCATGTCGGTCAGCACGACCTCGCTCGACCGGTTGTCGACAGTGATCGAACCGTCCTCACAGCGGAATGTCGCGAGGCCTGGCCGGTTTTCCAGGTGCGCCGCCGCATGGGTGGAAGCGGCATCGCCTTCGCCGACACAGGCGGCAAGGCACACGAAGGGCATGGACAGGAGGGCAATCCCAACAATTCGACGCAACGCTACCCTCCTTCATCGGCGCCAAGCATAAGTTCGGACAGGATCGGCGATCAATGGGGCGGGAGCGGGGCAGGTCCGATATCCACCGCGGGCTGGAAACAGGCGCGATCTCAATGACTTCGGGCGCCCGGCCGAACGCGGCTTGTACGGCCTCCTGTGGGGGAGCCGGGATGAAAGCCGTCCGCGGGCGACACTTCGCCACGCATGTGTGAAGTCCGGAAGATCGAGCAGTTTCAAAGAATTGTTCGAGTAGCAGGACCGCAGCCGCGTAATTCGCTTCACGAACCCTCTTTTTTCGGCGCCGCGCATGGCGACTACGGGGCGATACGGATTGGCGGAAGAGGGTTTTCGTCCAACGCGCTTCGCTCGATTTGCGAGGCCCGGACGGCCCGCCTTTGCATCTGTGAGCCCAAAAGGGCGGGCGGAGAAAATCGACGGCCGACCCCGGCAGCGGGCCGAGGTCAGCAGTGGAGTCGCAGCAAGGAAATGGCTCATGGCCCTCCCGTCGTTAACCATAATCCCCGATAGGCGGCGCGGCGAGATGCCGTGCCCTTAACTTTGGTTAAGAAAGTATTAACCTTGCGATTCGAGGAGGCTTTGCCTCGAGCCAAGGAGAGCATGATGCGTCTCGCACTCGAAATTCTCGCAGGCGCCGCGATGAGCGCGGCCCTTGCGATCGCGACGGCCGCGCCGGCCGCCGCCTGGGATCAAGACCTGGTCTACGCCGACAGTTTCGGCAATCTCGTCATCGAGAGCGCCGCCGGCTTCAAGCGTATCATCGTCGGCGAGGGTGCCCAGGCCGAGCGCCTGTCGAAATTTGTCGGCGCGGGCCAGCCGGATGGCGGCGAGGTCATCTATGCCGACCCGGCCAGAGAGATCATCTCGGAAGGCTGTTATCGGCCGCCGGTATTGGTGAAGGGCCGCAGCTACATGTATGGCTTCGACCAGGGCGAAATTCCACTGCAAGGGGGACCCTGCCGCTGAGGGATCATCGGGAATTGGCGGCGGACGGGCTGTGAACACCGTTTTCGCCACGTCCTGATCCATCTGCAATCGGTCGCCAGGGCGCTTCCGGGCCGCGAAACTGCCCCGGCCCTTTTTCGGTCACCTTTGTCCGGCCAAGCTTGGCGACCGGGGCGTTGAGGAACGGTTAACCTTAAATGAGCCATGCGGCCCAGTCTCGCCGGCTGAAGGACCATATTGCCGGCCTCGAAACCATGACGCGTTTCGTGCTCGCCACGCTGGCGCTGGCGAGCGGCGTCTACACCTATCTCGGCGTGCGCAGTCTGCTCGACGGCTCCGCCACGGTCGTGTTCTTCGCGGCCGTCATCTACTCGGCGTCGGTGTCCGTCGCCATGTACGGCTTCTGGACCTACCTGATCCGTTTCCTGCCGGAGATGCGCGACGGCGGCTCGCGGCTGGCGCTGGTCGGCATCATGGCGGTCGGCTCGGCGATGATCATCGCCATGTCGTCCTGGCTGAACGCCGCCGCCTTGGCCGGTTCGGCGGCGGTGGAGCAACATCTCGCCATCACCATCGAGGAATATACCGCCGACCTCGACCAGGCGCATGGCAACGCGCTGGGCGCGCTGTCGCTGCTGCCCGACATCCAGCGCGCCGGCGAGCGGTTTTCGCGACTTGCCGCCGACGAGCAGGCCTCGGGCGCGCTGACCGGCACCTCCGGCTCCGGCAGCGTGGTGCAACTGCTCAGCCAGATGGCAGCGCAGATGAAGGAACTGGAGACCACCATCCAGTCGTCGCGCGAGCCGATCCAGCAGGCATTCGAGCAGGGCCAGAAACATCTTTCGACGATGCGCGGGCTGGTCTCGGCGCCGGGGCCGATCGAGCAGCGCTCCGACCAGTTCGCAGCGGAATCGGTGGCGCTGTCGGGCGTGATCTCATCGCTGGAGCAGACGTCGATCGCCGCCTCGGTCAGCCGCGCCGCCGCCGACCTGACTGTCGGCTTCATCGCTCCGGTCGCCGACGGCACGACCCCGGACCTTGCCGGCCGCCAGGACCAGGTGATGGCGACGATCCGCGCCTCGGTCGCGGCGCAGTCCAGGGCGCTGTCCGACGCGGCCGCCGAGATTCTCAACCAGCCGAAAGTGCCGGAGCGCCGCTACGTGCCGCTGACCTCGGCGGAAGCCGTGCTGCGTTATGCCGGCGATTTCATTCCGAGCTGGGCCGGCGCGATCTCCATCGATCTCCTGCCCGCCGTGCTGGTCGGCATCATGGCGGTGGTGCATGGCGTGATGCGGCGCGGCGAGGACGATCTGGAAGAGGCCGATCGCATCACGGCGGGCGACATGCTGCGGTCGCTGAAATACAACGAACTTTTGCAGGTACGGCTGCGGGAGCAAAGGACTGCGGAAAGCAATGCAGCGGACGACATGCCGGCCAGTGCGCCCGTCATGTCGGAAGCATCGCCGCCGGTTGAGCCGGAACGTCCGGAGCCGCCGGCCAGGCAAGGCACCGCCGAAAACGTGACGCCGCTTTCGCTCTCCGACCGCAAGCGGTTCGAGCCATGAGCCTGCCGGGTGATATTCGGTCGGTCGACGCGCCGACGGAGCGGGAAACGCGACCCAACCTGCTGGTCCGCTACCTCTCGCGCTTCGACGACGGCGAGGTGCTTCGCTGGGGGTTTCGCGGCCTGCTGATAGGCGCGGTCAGCGTTCTGGCGATCGACCTGCGCGATCTCGCCGAAACCAATGGCTGGGCTTTTGCCGAGATCGCAGCACCCGCGGATATGGAGCCGGTGCTGCCGCCCGCCGTTAAGGTCGGCGTGCCCGACGCTCCCTCGACCGATCCGCGTCCCTTCCTGACGACCGAAGAAAGCCTGCTCGGCAAGCCGATGAGTTTTGCGCTCGAGCCCGGCGGCCGATTGAAGGCAACAGGCAGCATCCAGCCGGGAACCGCCGAACGTTTCGCCGCCGAAATGAACGAGCGTGGCGAATATGTAAAGACCGTGTCGCTGAATTCGCCCGGCGGCGCGCTGGACGACGCGATGGCGATGGCCCGCCTGATCCGCGAACGCGGCCTCGACACCGAGGTCGCCGACGGCGCGCTTTGCGCCTCCTCCTGCCCGCTGCTGATGGCCGGCGGAAAACACCGCGCGGCCGGCGACAAGGCGGCGATCGGCGTGCACCAGTTCTACGCCGCCGCCACGATCGAGTCCGCGCCCGAACAGATCATGGCCGACGCGCAGTCCACCACCGCACGGATTTCGCGGCATTTGGCGTCCCTCGACGTCGATCCGGCACTATGGCTGCACGCGCTCGATACGCCGCCGCGCGCCCTCTATTACTTTTCGCGCGAGGAACTGTCGGCCTACCGGCTGGTCAGCGGGAAAACCGCGAAGAAAAAATAGGGTCACGATCCGCCTATTTTTACTGACGCACGCTATGCGCCAGCGTTCCCAAATCCGCCTTGAACGCCGGACGTCCGGACGGCAACCAAGCTGCCACTGCGCCCATCCATTCGCGCATCGGCGGCATGGAATGTGCGCATGGCGGTCGAGCGATCCAAGCGTCAAACCTGCCGCATGCCACCGTCGACGCAGAGCTCGGCACCGGCGATGAAACTCGCCTCGTCGCTGAGCAGAAACAGCACCGCGGCGGCCACTTCCTCGGGCCGAGCCATGCGTCCGAGCGGGATGTGGCCGACAAGCGCCGAGCGCACTTCGTCCGACACCGCGTCGAACATCGCGGTGTCGGTTGGACCCGGGCTCACGACATTGACGCGAATTCCGCGCGGCCCAAGTTCAGCGGTCCAGGTGCGCGCATAGGAGCGCAAGGCGGCCTTGCTTGCGGAATAGGTGCCGTAGGAGGACACGCCAGCCGTATCCGCGGCTGAGCCGACGAGCACGACGGAGCTGCCGTCTCCCATGATGCCGACCGCCTCCTGCAGGGCGAGGACCGAGCTGCGGACATTGACCAGGAAATGACGTTCGAAATGCTCCGGCGTTTCGTCGGCGAGCAGCGCCGGTTCCGATATACCCGCGTTCACAACCAGCGCATCGATGCGGCCATGCTCATCCCGAACCGTCGCGATGGCCCTGGACACATCCTGCGGCATACCGGCATCGGCGACGATGCCACGCGCCCCGTGTCCGATATTCCTGGCTGCCGTTTCGACCTCTCTGCGCTGCCGTCCCGTAAGAAACACCGCCGCACCCTCGGCTGCAAGCCGTTCCGCGATGGCAAGGCCGATACCCTTTGCACCACCCAACACCAGCGCAACCTTGTCCGTCATTCGAGCCATGGCAACATCTCTCGCGTCGATGATAGCCGCTGATCGCACACCGCCTATGCAACAGCGCCCACGATAGTGTCGGGCTTTTGCTGTGGTATCCGGAACCAGGCCGCGGCAGTCCCCCGGAACATCGCGTCCTTTTCGTCGTCGGAGAAGCTGGAGACGATATGCTCGTAGGCATCGTAGAGCCGGTCGAATCCATAGGACAGGCCGTCGATGGGAAGATGGCTGCCGAACATGCACCGCTGCGGGCCGAAGGCTTCGATGACAGTGAGGATCCAGGGGTCGACTTCAGTCTCGCTCCAGTCGAGACCGAAAATGCACTCGACGGCGGAGATGCTGGCACAGGTATTGCCGCAGCGGCCAAGCGCCAGCATGTCCGTGCGCCAACGCGAAAAGCCCTCGGCACCGCGATCGGTCGGCCAACCCATCACAGCTATGGTGAAGCCGATCTGGGGGTGAGCGCGAACCACGCCAAGCAGTTCCGGCAGTTGCGGCGCAAAAACCTCGAGTCCGCAGTGCAGGTCGCGCCCTTGCAGCGAGCCTAGCCCCTTGAGCCAGTCCGGGTCACTCATGAAGTCCGGCCGCGCGGCCATCCGGCGAAGCGGAACCTTCTCGTCCCAGCCGAGATGCTGGCGCACGGCAGAGAGGCCCGGCACGTTACGATAGGCTTCGAGCTGGCGCGGCAATCCCGGATCGGCAAAGTCCACCACGCCTACAAGCGCCATCGGCAACGAGGTGGACGCCGCAAGCCGCCGCGCCCATGCAATCTCTCCGAGCGTATCCTCGGCGATGAATTCATGCCAGACGAGACCTGAAACGGCGCGCGACCGGGTGCTTCGCAGATAATCGTCGATGCCATAGACGCGCGGCAGCGCGTCGTAGTCGCCGACCAGTGCCTCGAAGGTCGGATTCCGATCTTCAAAGATGCCGTAACGGATCGCACGGCTGTCGTAGAGGTGCGCATGGGCATCGACGATCGGTCGCCGGCTGGAAGAGATGCCATGCTGATGTCTGCTTCCCCTCAACAGAACCTGCGCTGCCCACCGTGATTGTTGTTCGTCATGGCTGGTTCCAAGCCCGATTCACCCCGCCCGGCCCACCAGCGCGCTGGGCATCACCGCCGCCGGCCGCGCAACCCGTACGCAGTCGCGCCCATCCTTCTTGGCGACGTAAAGCGCCTCGTCGGCCCGCCGCATCAGTCCCGACAGGTTTTCCGGCGGTAGCAGTTCCGCAACACCGAAACTCGCGGTGAAGCGCATGTCGGACGGCAGCCCGCCGACCGGCAGGGTGGAGAAAGCGCTGCGCACGCCCTCGGCAAAAAGCCGCGCGGCGACCAGATTTGCGCCCGGCAGGACGATGGCGAACTCCTCGCCGCCGAGCCGGGCCGCGATCGGGCGGGTGCCGGCAGCATCCTTCAGGACGGTGGCAAATGCCTGGATGACGCGGTCACCGCTGGCATGACCGAACGTGTCGTTGACGGTCTTGAAGTGGTCGAGATCGGCCATGACGAGCGCGGCCGGCGTTCCCTGGCGCGCGGTGTCTTCCAGCGCCGAGGCCGCCAGCCGCTCGAAGCCGCCGCGGTTGTAGAGGCCGGACAAGGTATCGGTCTCGGACTTGGAGGTCACGACGGCCAGAATGTCGCGCACCATGATCACCAGCATCAGCAGCGCGATGCCGATGGCGAAGATGGTGGCCAGCGTCTGCGAAAACAGCGCGTAATTCGTCGTGAGGTAGTCCTGCGGCGTCGCTCCCGTGCCGCCGGCGAAAACCATCAGGAACGGCTTCGACAGGAACTGCAGAGAGCTTGCCGACAGAAGCACGAGCAGTACCGTGTCCAGCCGCCCGCGGGCGCGCGACAGGCCGACAATCCATACGCCTATCATCTGCATGGCGAAGTAGGGCGCCTGATAGGCCAGCATGCGCCAGAACGAGGTGCGTGGCATGTCCTGGATCAGCGTGCAGACGACCACCGACAGGATGAAGGTGACGGCGATCGCCGTGCGCGGGTTGCGGACCGAGTATTTCTCGGCAAGCCCGACGTTGAACAGCGCCATGCCGGCCAGCACCATGGCGAAGGAGAACACCACGGCCGGCGTGTTGCTGCCCAGCATGTAGATGGTGAACTCGACGCCGAAATAGGCCATGCCGAGCCCGTAGCCGAGCGCGAACCAGCGCGCCGCGGTAAGCTTGGCGTCATAGAGGGCGACCGTGAGAAAGGCGGCGGCGAGCAGGCCGGCCACGACAAAATTGATCGCGAGGATAAATCCCGCTCCGCTCATTCAGTCTCTCCGCCGCATCATGCGGGTTGACGAAAGACAAAACACAGGCTTCCGAAGAAGCCGTTAACCCTGGGTCACCCGTCTGCCGAGTTCAATCGGGTAAGCAGCCCGCCGGTTCCGTTCAGGCGCCGCGCAGCATCCCGGCCGCGTCTGCTTCCAGATCCGTCTCGGACCTGACATAGGTGACCCGGACGCGGTCGCGGCCGGCCCGCTTGGCCTGCATCAGCGCATCGTCGGCGCGCTTGAACAGCGCGTCAAGGCTTTCGCCGCCGGACCGTGCCGCAACGCCAAAACTGCAGGTGACCGGTCCGAGGCCTGGCACCGTGCCTTCCAGCGCACCAGACCCCAAAGCCGCCCGCACGCCTTCAGCGAAGAGCCGGGCCGCGCCAAGATCGCAGTGCGGCATGAACACCGCGAACTCCTCGCCGCCGGTTCGACCGATGATCGCCTTGTCCGACCCGGTTTGACGGAGCAGGCGGGCGAAGGCGGTGATAACCGCGTCGCCGGCGGCGTGGCCGTGGCGGTCGTTGACTGCCTTGAAGTGGTCGAGGTCGGCCAGAACCAGGCCGACCGGAACCTTGCTGCCTGCCGGGAGATCGAAGAAGGCTCGCGTCCGGTCGTGAAACCCGCGGCGGTTGAGCAGGCCCGACAGCGCGTCGGTATGCGATTCGGTGCGGAACTCCTGGATGATATCGAACCCGACAGCGGTGAGCAGCGTAAGCGCGATCATCAACGACCAGACGACAACCGAAAGGCTCGTCGTCAGCCAATAGGACGAGCCTACGAAAGAAGCATCGCCAGCCCCCCCGCCGTCGAGCAACGCCACCACCGCCGGCCGGATGAAGAAGTCGAGCGCCCTAAGCCCGGCGAGCCACGTCAGCAGCCTGTCGGCCGGCGCGACGCTGGTCGACTGCCGCAGCCGGAACACGCCGACCGCGCACATCGCCCCCAGCGCGTAGTTGACGGCAAAGACGCGCGCGCCGAAGTCCGGCACCACGAACAGGAACCAGGTGAACGCCGACATGCCGGCAGCCGCGCAGACCAGCAGCGCGGCCCGCGGCACCGGCAGTTTCTGCCGCGACACGACCGCCGAGACGAACAGGAACACGGCAGTGAAGAAGAGCAGGTTGGACACCAGCTTCGAGAGTTCGAATCCCAGGCCGAGTTGGAACCCCTGCAGCACGAAGCCGATGGCGACCAGACAGTAGCAGAGGCAAAGCTGTAGCACGTAGCCGGCCTGGCGCCGCACCGTCCACAGCACAAAAAACGCCGCCGACAAGACTGCCGACAGCGACGGGTTGAGCAGAGCGATGAAGAGCCCTTGGTCCAACGCCACCCCGAATGGTTTCCCTAGGGAAAGATGTTAGGCAAAAAGTGCCAAAGAAGAGGTTAAGTCTCGGCCTGCATCTACCGGTGATTGCAGGCCGAGTCACTGGCGGCGGGTGGCGGCGCGCCGCGTTGGGGCGTCAGTTCCAGTCGCGGATATCGACGAAGTGCCCGGCGATCGCGGCCGCCGCCGCCATGGCAGGCGACACCAGATGGGTGCGGCCCTTAAAACCCTGGCGGCCCTCGAAATTGCGGTTCGAGGTGGATGCGCAGCGCTCGTGCGGCTTCAGCCGATCGTCGTTCATGGCAAGGCACATGGAGCAGCCCGGCTCGCGCCAGTCGAAGCCGGCCTCCTTGAAGATCCTGTCGAGGCCCTCGGCTTCCGCCTGCTCCTTCACCAGGCCCGAGCCCGGCACGATCATGGCGTCGACCGTGGCGGCGACGCGTTTGCCGTCGACCACCTTGGCCACGGCGCGCAGGTCCTCGATGCGGCCGTTGGTGCAGGAACCGATGAAGACGCGGTCGAGCTTGATATCGGTGATCTTGGTGCCCGGCTCCAGGCCCATATAGTCGAGCGCGCGCTTCTTCGAGTTGCGCTTGTTCTCGTCCTCGATCGCCTCGGGGTCCGGCACGATGCCATTGATCGACACGACGTCCTCAGGCGAGGAACCCCAGGTGACGATCGGCGGCAGCTTTGCCGCGTCGAGCACGATGACCTTGTCGAAATGCGCGCCTTCGTCTGACTTCAGCGTCTTCCAGTAGGCGAGCGCGGCCTCCAACGCCTCGCCCTTGGGCGAGCGGGGCTTGTCCTTGACATAGGCGAAGGTCGTCTCGTCCGGCGCGATGAGGCCGGCGCGTGCCCCGCCCTCAATGCTCATGTTACAGATGGTCATGCGGCCTTCCATCGACAGCGCGCGGATTGCCTCGCCGGCATATTCGATGACGTAGCCGGTGCCGCCTGCCGTGCCGATCTCGCCGATGATGGCGAGGATGATGTCCTTGGCGGTGACGCCGGGCGGCAGTTGCCCGTCGACGCGCACCAGCATGTTCTTGGCCTTCTTCTGGATCAGCGTCTGGGTGGCGAGCACATGTTCGACCTCAGACGTGCCGATGCCGTGCGCCAGCGCGCCGAAAGCACCATGCGTTGAGGTGTGGCTGTCGCCGCAGACGATCGTCATGCCCGGCTGCGTAAACCCCTGCTCGGGGCCGACGATATGCACGATGCCCTGACGGACGTCGTTCTCGGAATAATACTCAACGCCGAAGTCGGCGGCATTCTTGGCCAGCGCCTCGACCTGGATGCGGCTTTCCTCGTTCTTGATGCCGTTCTTGCGGTCCGGCGAGGTCGGCACGTTGTGGTCGACGACGGCCAGCGTTTTTTCCGGGTGCCGCACCTTGCGGCCGGCCATGCGCAGGCCCTCAAAGGCCTGCGGGCTGGTGACCTCATGCACGAGGTGGCGGTCGATATAGAGCAGGCAGGTGCCGTCGTCCTGGCGGTCGACGACGTGGTCGTCGAAAATCTTGTCGTAGAGGGTGCGCGGTGCGCTCATGGTCTTTATCCGTCGATAGGAATGAGGAAGTGGAAAAGTCCGGCGACAGCCGGAAGCCCGTCGGCTTCAGCGAAGTCGGGAAAGCAGCGCGCCCGAGATACGGGCGTAGAACCGCGCGGGCAGGCGTTTCTTGTCCTGCAGCACGAAGCCCTTGTAGCTCGGATCTCCGAAAAGCTCTTCCATCGCGCCGCTCATATCAAGCTTTTGACCCGGCGGCAATTGTGACGCAGCCGCGCGCGGCAGGGGACACCTGCGGCTTGGTCCGGTCCCTCAGCCCTCGGCGGGCTTCACCTTCGACGGATCGTCCTCCTTCGGACTGATCGCCCGCTTGGCGGACTTGCGCTCCTCCTCCGGCAGCTCGAAATCGTCCCCCTGGTTCATATCCATGCTGCTCTCGAACGTATAGAGAAGCACCAGCACGGCCAGCGCCAGCAGGGTCGAGAACAGCGCGATCTGCCAGAGCCCGAGCCCGCACGCCACGCCGATGGCGCCGGCGAGCCACATGCCGGCGCCCGTCGTCAGCCCATGCACCTGCCCGCGCGTGAAGATGACCACCCCGGCGGCGAGGAAGGCGACGCCGGCCGTCACCGCCTCGACGACGCGGATCGGGTCGACCTTCACCGCGTCTTTCAAAGCATCTGTGGTGAACATCGGCGCATGGATGATCTCGATCGTCAGGATCGCAAAGGTGGCGGCGGCCACGCAGACCAGGATGTGGGTGCGCAGGCCCGCCGGCCGGTTGCGCCATTCACGCTCGAAGCCGATCGCCGCGCCGAAGATTGCCGCCAGCAGCAGCCGCGCGGCGATCACGGGAAAGGACGTATAGGTCGGATGGCCAAATTCGGCGGCGAGCTGATCCATGAATCCCTCAAAAGCTCGCAGCTAACGCGGCGTCGCGACGGAGGTTCCCTGCAGGCCGCCAGCCGGCAAAGAGTTCCGCGTCAGGTGATCTCAAACACGAACGCCTTCACCACCGCATCCGGCTCGGCAATGGCGTAGCAGCGGAACCACGGGCTTTCCTCGACCGGTCGCCATTTACCCTGCCGCTCGAGGTCATCGAAAACAGCCCGAAAACCGCCGCTTTCAAAAACCTTGTCGCGTACAGTGAAGATCGCGTGGCCACCCTTTCGCGTGATCCGGGCGAGTTCACGCAGGCTGGATGCCGGCGCGTGGCCCATGGTGAACACCCCCGTCGAGAAAAAGGCGCGGAAATGGCCATCTGGCCAGGGCAGCGGCCCGCCCAATGCCGCCTGCCGGAGATCGTTGTAGCTGCCGCGCGAGCCGGCGATCTTCAACATATCCTCCGACAGGTCGAGCCCGGCAAGGTCGCCATAGCCCAGCGCCACGAGTTGCGGTCCCGACAGGCCGGTGCCGCAGCCTGCGTCGAGCAGCGGTCCCTCGGCGACCGGCACGTACCGCGTGATCCAGGCAACGATCAGGAAGGGCAGCAAGTAGCCTAGCGCCGCCGTCTCGCCGTCATAGGTCGCGGCCCACGCGGCATAGGCCTCCGCCAGAGCCTCGGGCGATCCCGCTGTGTAGACGGAATCGAGTGCCGCCGCCGCCTTGTTGAGATCGTTCATCTGTCGTGCTGTCCCTCTTTCCCGCGAAGGTGGCAGGACAAGAACGTTCGGGCAAGCGAAACAAGGTTTGCGGGCGGCTGCACCAACCCGCTGCCCCTATTGTGAAGCCAAGTGGCTGGTCAATCGGCTCAGATTCGGCCCATCAGCAGCAGGATCAGCAGCACGACAAGAATGACGCCAACGATGCCGGACGGGCCATAGCCCCAAGCCCGCGAATGCGGCCATGCCGGCACGGCGCCGATGAGGATCAGGATCAGGATGATGATCAGAATGGTCGTCAGCGTCATTGCCGTCCTCCGGATTGACTGGCCGAATGGAAAGACAATGCGCGTGTGGGTTTCGGGTTCCCGGCCAGGCTATGCCCGCCGGTCCGCGAACTACCGGTTCGACTTCTTGCGGTTGATCTCGATGTTCTTCTTGTAGTCGATGGTGAACAGGCTTTGGTCGATCTTCACGTCCTGGCGCACGTTGAAGATCATCACCGTGGTGTCCTTGCCTTGGGCGTCGGTGATCGTCCACTCCTTGAGTTCGTAATTGGAGGGGTCGAACTTCATGGTGATCCTGGAATTGCCGAAGGACGACTTGTCTACCAGTTGGATCACCGTCTGGTCCGGCTCCTCCTTGACGCTGCGCACCTTATTGCCAGAAAGGTCGATACGGTCGTTGAGCAACAGTTTCAGCGGCGTCTTCGACAAGGGATAGAGATCCATCGTCTTCATCCTGGGATTTTCGAGCACCACCGAATCGCCGTCGGAGATCACCCGGAATCCGGCATTGCCGTCATAGTTGAACCGGACTTTTCCCGGCCGCTGGATGTAGAATTTCCCGCCGGTCTGCCGGCCGCGCGCGTCGAACTGCACGAATTCGCCGGTCATCGAGCGGATGGAGGCGAAATGGTCGGCGATCTTCTGAGCCGTCGCCGTCGCCTGGGCGGCCGCCGGCGGCGTGAACACCGGGAGCGCAGCCAGCGCGACTGCGCCCGCGATGCCGAGCGCCATGCCGATCACGCTGCGGCGCGTGCGCGCGCCAAGGCCGATGTCAGCGGGCATGTTCGTCATCCTTTTCACCCAAATCCGATTTGCGTCTGCATCCAGCTATGAATGTAGTTGGGCTTTAGTTTGACGGAGGCAAGGGCCGGCCCCCTCACATTCGCGGGACCTGCGGTCCGGCGCGAAACCGTCACATCTTGTCCTCTTCGGTCGGCACCAGAATCTCGCGTTTTCCAGCATGGTTGGCGGGGCCGACGATGCCTTCCTTTTCCATCTTTTCGATGATCGAGGCGGCCTTGTTGTAGCCGACACCGAGACGGCGCTGGATATAGCTGGTCGAAGCCTTGCCGTCGCGCAGCACCACCGCCACCGCCTGGTCGTAAGGGTCGTCCGAATCCTCAAAATTCCCGCCGCCGCCCGCGCCGCCGCGCGGAGCGTCATCGTCGCCGTCCTCTTCGTCATCCTCGGTGATGGCGTCGAGATATTCCGGGACGCCCTGCAGCTTGAGATGGTTGACGACCTTTTCGACCTCGTCGTCGGAGACGAAGGGACCGTGGACGCGCTGGATGCGGCCGCCGCCGGCCATGTAGAGCATGTCGCCCATGCCGAGCAGTTGCTCGGCGCCCTGTTCGCCCAAAATGGTGCGGCTGTCGATCTTCGACGTCACCTGGAACGAGATGCGGGTGGGGAAGTTGGCCTTGATCGTGCCGGTGATGACGTCGACCGACGGGCGCTGGGTAGCCATGATGACATGGATGCCGGCGGCGCGCGCCATCTGGCCGAGACGCTGCACCGCGCCCTCGATGTCCTTGCCCGCGACCATCATCAGGTCGGCCACCTCGTCGATGATGACGACAATGAAGGGCAGCGGCGCGAGATCGAGTTCCTCGGTCTCGTAGATCGCCTCGCCGGTCTCACGGTCGAAGCCGGTCTGCACGGTACGCGAGATCTTTTCGCCCTTTTCCATAGACTGGGCGACCCGGGCGTTGAAACCGTCGATGTTGCGCACGCCCACCTTGGCCATCTTGCGATAGCGGTCCTCCATCTCCCGTACCGTCCACTTCAGCGCCACTACCGCCTTCTTCGGATCAGTCACGACCGGCGTCAGCAGATGCGGGATGCCCTGATAGACGGACAGTTCCACCATCTTCGGATCGATCATGATCAGCCGGCAGTGTTCCGGCCTCAGCCGGTAGAGCAGCGACAGCACCATGGTGTTGATGGCGACCGACTTGCCCGAGCCGGTGGTGCCGGCCACCAGCACGTGCGGCATCTTGGCGATGTCGGTGATCACGGCCTCGCCGTTGATGGTCTTGCCCAACGCCAGCGCCAGTTTCGCCTTGCTGGTCTCGAAATCCTTGCTGGCCAGAAGCTCGCGCAGATAGACCGTCTCGCGCTTCGGATTGGGCAGTTCGATGCCGATGGCGTTGCGGCCGGGCACCACGGCGACACGGCAGGCGATGGCACTCATCGAGCGGGCGATGTCGTCGGCAAGGCCGATGACGCGCGAGGATTTGATACCGGGCGCGGGCTCCAGTTCGTACAGCGTGACGACCGGGCCGGGGCGGACATGGATGATCTCGCCCTTGACGCCGAAATCCTCCAGCACGCCTTCCAGCATGCGGGCGTTCTGCTCAAGCGCGTCCTTAGACAGGCTTGCGTCGCGCGCCACGCTCTTCGGCTCGGACAGGAAGAACAGCGACGGCATCTCGAAATTGTCGGCGCCGATCATCGAGGTCTGCGCCTCGCGCTGAACGCGGGCGCCGGGCGCCGGACGTGGCGCTGGTGCCTCGACACGGCTCGGCATGGTCGGCGCCACCGGCGCACCGGACGGGTTCGAACGGTAGGACTGCACATGGGTCGGCTGGGCGCGCGGAGTCGACCGGACGGGCTGCACATCCTCCTCTGCCTCGGCGTACGCTTCGTCGTCATCTTCGTCATCGGCTGCCGGCAGCATCTGCGGAACGCGGCTGTCGGCCACCATGGCAGCGAAGAATTCCGGCTCGACGCGAGCGCGGCCGGCCGAACTTACGCGTGCCTCGGCACGCTCGGCGAATTCGACGCGTTCGGCCGCCTCGCGCCAGCCGCGCGATGGCGCGGGAGCGATATCGTATTCGTCGTGCGCGGCCCGCCGGCTTGCCAGGCGGCGGCGCACGAAGGCGCGTGCCGAGAGCCACCAATGGGTGATGGCGCCCAACGCCAGAATGCCTTCGCTCTCGTCCTCTTCCTCCTCGAAATTCGCCTCGTCGAGTTGCGGCGTCTCGCGGCCGCGGCGCTCGACCTCGACCGGCGCGGCGCGGCGGAACAGCAGGCCGGAGCCAAAGGCGGCAAGCCCCAGCGCCGGCAAAGCGAGGCCGCCGGCGATGCCCATGGCGACGAGGCCGGTCGGATAGTGGCCGATGATGAGCGCCGGGATCTTCAGCACGATGTCGCCGAAGACACCGCCCAGGCCGGAGGGGAGAGGCCAGGTGTCGGGCGGCGTGACGCAGCCGGCGACGCCGGCGAAGAGCAGCGACGCACCCAGCCAGGCAAGCGCGCGCTTGAGCTTCCGGTCGACGCCCTGCGCCATAGCGAACAGGATGCCCCAGACCACCGCCGGCGCGAGGGCGGCAACCGCCGACAGGCCGTAGAACTGGATGGCGAGGTCGGAAAACGCCGCGCCGGCGAAACCCATGGCGTTGGTGACAGGATTGTCTGTGGCGTGGCTGAGGCTGGGATCGGCGACGTTCCAGGTGCCCAGGCTGGCGAGCGCGAAGGCGACGCCGGCGAAAATGCCGAGCCCGACGAGCCGGCCGAGCTGCCTGCGCAGGAACGCGCCTATGCCGGTGTCGGTGTCGGAAAGCGCGAGCGGCGCGGCAGCCCCAGAACGCATGCAAAATCCTCGTGGTCGTTTCATTGCGGCCGGCGCGCGTGCGACGCGCTGCCGGCAGAATCGACCGTGAGACTAGGCGGGGAGAGTTAAAGGCGCTTTAACCATGCGGATTGGATGCGTCCGGAGTTTGGATCCTCGGTAGCCGTTAGATCACCACAAAGTCGGCTGCCGTGATGGTCGGCGGTCCCACCGGCGTTGCAGCTAGCGTGGCAAACTGGATGGCTGCACGCGCGCCATTACCATCCGCATCGTAGAAAAGTTTTCCGGTGTCGGTCTCGTAAATGATGCGGTCGTTGGCGTCGCCGGCGAGGCCGGTCATATTGGCGCGAAAGGCGGATACCGCCAGCGCACCGGTCGCCGTCAGCGTCGTAAAGATCGCATTTTCCAGACGGATCGTGTCGTCTATCGCGGTGAAGTCGGTGATCGTATCAATATTGTCGGTACCCAGCCACGCTGAGAACACGAAGGAATCCGCACCTGCCAGTCCACTGATTTTGTCCGCGCCGCCGTGTCCGTCGAGAACATTCGAACCGGCATTCGCTGAAAGAGTGTCGGCGAATCTGGAGCCAACAATTCCCTCAATCCCGGAATAGCTATCGCCGGCCGCCTCGCCGGTGTTCAAATTCGGATTAGCGAGATTGACGGTGAGGCCAGCCTTTGAAAACTCATATGAGGCATAGTCTAAGCCGGTTCCGCCTATCAGAATGTCACCGCCGCCGCCGCCAATCAGAATGTCGCGATCGCCGGCCCCATCCAATCGGTTAACCCAGGCATTCCCGATCAGGGTTTGAGCAATGCCGTTGCCAGTAAGGTCAATAGGGGCCTTGCCCGCCAAGTCCTCTGTGGACAGAGTCTCAATCTCGTCATCGACGTCAAGGACCCAACTCACGGCAGCAACGAGACGATCCTGTCCACCACCACCCAGCTCCTCGAACACGTCAGATGAACTGAAGACGAAGAGTGTGTCGTCGCCCGCGCCTCCCTTCAGCGTGTCCTTTCCACCACCGCCATTCAGAGTATCGCTTCCGCCTCCGCCAGTTAAGACGTTGTCACCGGTATTGCCATAAATCCTCTGGGAAAACTCATTTCCAGTGAGATCGATCTTAGATTTTCCGCTCGACCCATTGGTCGTTAGTATCTCGATCTCTGCCCCCGCAGCCAGCGTATAGCTCACTGCAGTCATCACTCGGTCGGCGAAACCGCCGTTTAGGCCTTCGTGTATAGTCGTCGCAGCACTATAGACTTGAAAGATGTCATTTCCACCGAGTCCGATAAGAACGTCCCCGGCTCCACCACCATCGCGCAGCACATTGTTACCAGCATTGCCGGTGATCGTTTGCGCCAAAGCATTGCCAGTGAGATTGATCCTGTAGGTTTCGCTCGCAGAATTGGTTGTAAGTTGCTCAACTGCCACGCCCGGCGCCAGCACGTAGGAGACATAGGAAGCGATACGGTCGTCGGTTCCGCCGCCAGCCGTTTCGAACACCTTCGTGTTGGCGTGGTAGATGCGATAGAAGTCATTGCCCGAGCCACCCTCGAACATGTCGCCGACGCCACTAGTACGGAACACGTCTGCGCTGGCGGAGCCGAATACCAGGTCCACACCTGACGTGCCAATAAAGTTCGCTGTCGTATCGAAGATGACAATGTTGAACGCGTGGTCGAACGCCGCACCGCCGATATTGTCGTTGACGAAATAACTCGCCGCCGTATTGGCGCCGGGGGTCAGCGTCGCCACGAACTGCAGATCCATCGGGCGATCCGACGTTTGATTGAGATAGTCGCCGAAGGCACCGATCGCCGCTCCGATCTCGCCGTCCCAGAGAAAGATGCCTCCCTCATCCTCCAAGCCAATCAACCCGTAATAGAACGTGGCTGTAAGCTGATTGCCGCTGCGCACAAGCGAGAATTCGGCGGATACGCCGGAAACGAACTGGCTGACAAGCATGGGACCCCTCCCGACAAATTATCCAGAAGACAGATTCTTGGACAATATGGGCAAGAAAAGACCCAAGAAATGACATTAGTCGCCAGGTTTGAATATTTTTGCCTGGACTTCATTTGATGCCAGTTAAACAAAACGCCGGACCCAGATCGTCCGGCGCTTTGCTATCAGGCGCCGTCATTCAGCGCATGACATAGACGATCTGGCGCGATCCCGGCTCGACCAGGACTTCCTGGCCGTTGATGTTCACGTAGCGGTAATCGTAGTCGGGGATCTCACGGATCTGCACGGTGTCCGGTAGTTTCGCGCCGACCACCACCTCGCCCTCGAGATGGACGGGCTCCAGCCGGTTGCGGGTCACATAGGTCCGCACCTGGGCCGGAGGTTCGGCGACTTCGCCGACAGCGCCGCCGATCGCAGTGCCGGCGACGCCGCCGATCAGCGCGCCGACGGGCCCGCCCACGATTGCGCCGCCCACGGCGCCGGTCGTTCCGCCAACCACCGCTCCGGCGGAGCCGGTGTCGGGCGCTTCGATCACCGCCACCGCGGAATTGGCCGGGCGCTGGCTCAGCACCACCTTCCCGCCGCCGAAATCGCCGCTGAGATAATCGGCAAAGACCCAGCCTTCGTCGATCGAGCACCATCTGCCGTTGGCAAGGCACCCCTTGATCGTGACGTCCTGCCCGGCGGCCAGCACGCCGACGACCGGATATTGCGATCCGGGACCTGCACGCACGTTGAGTTCGGTGGTGGCCTGCGCCATCGTCTGGGCAAAGGCGGTTCCGCCGAGGGCCAGAACGGTGCCGGCCGCGGCAAGCATCGTTAGCTTGTTCATGACATTACTCCATCATTGAGCGTCCCTCGACATGGCAACGATGAAGACGATTTGCAGGTTCCGGATCGCTGGCCTGCGTCAATGACGATTTGTTTCGGAGCTCACGCCGCGACCGGCGGCGCCAGCGCCTCCAGTCAGTGGCGGCCGGCCAGAAGTTCATGCACGAATCGCAGCTTGCCGGCGGCTGCGGGTGAAATAACGAACGGATAGAGGTCGGGCAGGCCCATGCATCGATTGATCGAGTTCGAGGCTTCCGACAGCACCAGCCAGCGCTCGAGAATCGTGTCGAAACTTTTGGTGCCCTGCTCGTCACCGCCGGCCGCCGCGCCGCCGCCCGTGTCGGCGCTGCCGAGATCGTGCCGGTCGACCGTTTCGAGCTGGCCCAGCCGCAAATTGAGCGACTGCACCATCTCCAGCGTGTCGGTGATGTGGAGATAGTGAGCCCAGGTCTCAGCCCAATCTTCCCAGGGATGGCTCGCGGCATAGGCGGAGATGTGGTTCACCTGCCAGTCCGGCGGCGCACCATTTGCGTAGTGTGCCTGCAGCGCCTGCTCGTAGTCGGCCTCCTCTTGGCCGAACACGCCACGAAACGCGTTCAGCCAGATCGGATCGTCGCGCACCAGGCGATCCCAGTAATAATGGCCAAGCTCGTGGCGGAAATGACCGAGCAGCGTGCGGTAGTTCTCGCGCATCTCTACCCGCATCTTCTCCCGCTCCGGCGAGTCCGCCTCGGCGACGTTCAGCGTGATCAAGCCGCTGTCGTGGCCGGTGAGGATGCGCTCGCCACCCGGCCCTACGCCGATCGGGTCGGCCAGCAAATCGAAAGCGAGGCCGTCTTCGTCCTCGGGATTGATCTTGGGGCCGACCGGCAGACCGAAGGCGAGCAGCGTGTAGATCGCCCGCTTCTTGGCCGCCTCGACCCGCGTCCAGCGTCGCCGGTTACCGTCGATCGACAGGTCCGGGATGATCTTGTTGAGCGCACAGGCACGGCAGAATGGCTGGTCGGCCTGGCCGATCCAGTTGCAATCGCATTCGGTGGCGTTGACGCACTGGAACGCATGGTCGCTGCCGGCGATCTCGAAGGCCGCGCGGTCGGGATTGTAGAGAACCGAGGTGCCGCAGGCGAGGCATTGCGCGTTCTCGAAATAGAGCCGCTGGCCGCAATGCGGGCAAGTGAAAAGCTTCATGGCGGGCTCGCTTCGGAGCGGAACGGGAGCGCCGTTCAACGCGAGGCGCCGGGGATGGTTCCGGAGGCCCCTGCGAGCTGCGCCACGACCTGCCGCGCCACCGCCTCGCCGGAAAGCCGCGCGCCGCCGCAGGTCTGGATCAACGGCCCTGCCAGATGCTCACCGGCGAAGAAGATCCGCTCCGCCACCGGCTGCATCAGCGTCGCCCGCGCCGCTGATTTTCCAGGGCGGGCCGCGGCATAGGCGCCGCGCACGAAACGTTCGCCGCCCCAGTTTGTCATGGCGGCGCGGCCAACGTGTTTGCGCAGGTCGCTGCCGAAAATGTCGCACAGGCGGTCGGTGACGAAATCGACACCGGCCGCCTCGCCGGCCGCCGAAATCTCCCAGGCGAAGTCCCCGCCGACGAAGCCGACCATCAGCTCGGTGTCGAACGGAAAGCACAGGAAATAGATGTCGTTGCGGGCGCGGCGCTCGATCAGCAGATCGTCGAACGGCGACAGCCCCAGGCGGGTGCCCCTGATCTCGATGGGAAGTTTTGTCAGCATGCCCATCGGCAGGTCGAAGAAGGCCTGGGTGTGGGCGGCGGGCAGTTCCGGCCGGAACTCGATCTCCTCGAAGGCGAGCGCCGCCGGCGATGCGGTGACGATGACCGCCTTTGCGCGGATCGTGCCGCGGTCGGTGACGCAGGCGATCCCCGGCACGTCCCACAGGATCTTGCGCACCGGCGTGGCCAGCTCGACCGGCACGTCGGCGCCGAACCGCGCCACCAGCGCGCCGAAACCTTCAAAACTGTAATAATTCGGATCGAGATCGGCGGCCGCCCTAAAATCCTCGATCGAGATCTCGTCGAAGTCCTTGCCGAAATCCATCGGGCCGGCAAAGGTGGCCGCGGCGCGCGGCGCATGGCCGGAAGCGAGCAGCGACGACACGCGGTCGTCCGTGCCGGCCCACAGTTCCATCAACGTAGCGAGCTGCTGGTCGGCGAGCTTCATGTCGGCCTCGTCGGATTCCGAAGCCTTGTGCTTGCCGAAATAGAGGTGGTCGACATTCATGTCGTGATGATGCAGCGTCCAGCCTCCCGCCTCGGCCTCGGGAAAATAGGGGTTGCGGTCCGCCGCGTGCAGCCAGGCGCAACCGATGTCGAAGGGAATGCCGAAATGTTCGGTCGAGGTGAAGGCGCGGCCGCCGATGCGGCCCATCGCCTCGAACACCCTGAAGGTCAAACCGGCGGCGCGAAGAATTTTTGCGGCGGCAAGCCCCGATGAACCGGCGCCGACGATCACCACGTCCACATCTTCCATGGCTTATTCCACCCCTTGCCACATTATATACTTGATCGTAGGGAAATTGCCTGAAACTGACCAGCGGCGCCGTCGATACGGCTACAACCTGCGGTGACAGGGCGGCGATTCGCTGGCAATGTCCCAACAACGTGTTCCAGGCAATCAGGAGACGAGGATGGCATTGTTTGCCAAGAGACTGACTTTAGCGACCGTGGCTCTTGCTGCGATCGGCTTTTCGGCCGTCGCCGCGCAAGCCGCTTCGTGCGGCAAAAACGCCAGCGGCTTCGAGGCATGGAAGGCGGATTTCGCGCAGGAGGCGGCAGCAAACGGCGTTGGCCAGAGGGGCATGGCGGCGCTGGCGAAAACGTCCTACGCCACCAAGACGATCTCGGTCGACCGCGCCGTCAGGAAGGCGTTCAGCGGCTCGGTCGATGCGTTCATGAAGCGGCGCGGCGGCGCGACGATCATCGCCAAGGGCCGGAAGCTCAAGAAGCAGAACGCCGCGCTTTTCGCCTCGATCGAGCAGCGCTATGGCGTGCCGGCGGGGCCGTTGCTGGCTATCTGGGGCATGGAGACCGGTTTTGGCGCCGCCATGGGCAACCAGAACACGGTCTCGGCGATCGTGACGTTGGCCTACGACTGTCGCCGTCCGGCCTTCTTCACGCCGCACGCGATTGCTGCGCTCAAGTTGGTTGATGCCGGTGTGTTGAGCTCGAGTTCTGTCGGCGCCGCGCATGGCGAGATGGGGCATACGCAATTTCTGCCCGGCAACGCGTTGAAGTATGGCGTCGGCAACCGGAACCTGCGCGACAAGGCGACGGCGCTGGCCTCGACGGCGAACTTCCTGCGCGCCCACGGTTATGGCGGCGGGCCGGCAAGCGCCAATCGCGGCGCGATCGCGGGATGGAACTCGGCCTCCGTCTACCAGCAGGCCATCATCATCATGGCCGACGCCATCGACGGGAACTGAGATTTCCCTCCCCCTTGAGGGGAGGGTGCCGAGCGAAGCGAGGCAGGTGGGGTCCGTGCGGCCGCGCTCCGACGCGCAGCAATGTTGGCGTCTGGCCGCAGCGACCCCACCCGGCCCTTCGGGCCACCCTCCCCTCAAGGGGGAGGGATGCGCTCAGACTTTCCGGTTCCGCGCCGCCAACGTACGCAGCCGCAGGCCGTTGAGCCGGATGAACCCTTCGGCGTCCTTCTGGTCATAGGCCCCGCGGTCGTCCTCGAACGTCACCAGCGCATCCGAATAGAGCGACTGCGATGAACGGCGGCCGGTGACGATGACATTACCCTTGTAGAGCTTCAGCCGCACCTCGCCCTCAACCTTGTCCTGGCTCTTGTCGATGAGCGCCTGCAGCATCTCGCGTTCCGGCGCGAACCAGAAGCCGTTGTAGATCAGCTCGGCATAGCGCGGCATGATCTCGTCCTTGAGATGCGCCGCGCCCCGGTCGAGCGTGATCGATTCGATCGCGCGGTGCGCTTGGAGCAGGATCGTGCCGCCGGGCGTCTCGTAGACGCCGCGGCTCTTCATGCCGACAAAGCGGTTTTCCACGAGGTCGAGCCGGCCGATGCCGTTGTCGCGGCCGAGATCGTTGAGCGCCGACAGCAATGTGGCGGGCGACATCGCCTGGCCGTTCAGCGCGACGGGATCGCCGTTCTTGAAGGTCACCACGATTTCGGTCACCCGGTCGGGCGCGTCCATCGGTGAGACGCTGCGCTGGTGGACATATTCAGGCGGCTCGACCCACGGGTCCTCCAGCACCTTGCCCTCCGACGAGGAGTGCAGCAGGTTGGCGTCCACCGAGAACGGCGCCTCGCCCCTTTTGTCCTTGGCGACCTGGATCTGGTGTTTTTCGGCAAAGTCGAGCAGGTCGGTGCGCGACTTGAACGACCAGTCGCGCCAGGGCGCGATCACCTTGATGTCGGGGTTGAGGGCATAGGCCGACAGCTCGAAGCGCACCTGATCGTTGCCCTTGCCGGTGGCGCCGTGGGCGATGGCGTCGGCGCCGGTCTCGGCGGCGATGTCGACGAGGTGTTTCGAGATCAGCGGGCGGGCGATCGAGGTGCCGAGGAGATAGAGGCCCTCATACTGGGCGTTGGCGCGGAACATCGGAAAGACGAAGTCGGAAACGAATTCCTCGCGCACGTCGACGATGCGGATGTCCTTGATCCCCATCATCTCGGCCTTCTTGCGGGCCGGCTCAAGCTCGCCGCCCTGGCCGAGATCGGCGGTGAAGGTCACCACTTCGGCGCCGAGCTCGGTCTGCAGCCATTTCAGGATGATCGAGGTGTCGAGGCCACCCGAATAGGCGAGCACGACCTTCTTGACGTCTTTCCACTTCGACATGATGTCCTCGGATTTGCGAGTTCGGCCCGGCCGCCGGTTTCGGCGGCACTATTAGCAGGAATGACTTGCCGGGCAAGGGTGGGAACGGCTCGTGAAACGATCCGCGGCGCGCTGGCCGGTTTAGGCCACAATCTGCGCCTCAATAGACTTTTAACGATTCTCTCCGAACAGTTGCAAAGTGTCCATGACAACCGGAAACCTCACCCGAGCGGATCGCCCCTTGCGGCGACGCGGCGCGTTGCCGGCCTTCGGCATGGTCTGCCTCGCGGTCCTTGCCGGCGCGCCCGCCGCGATGGCGGGCGACCGCTGGGAGGAAGCCGGCAGCGGCGCGGTGGCCATCCTGCCGGTTCCTGGGAAGGCGGCCGCCATCACCGGCGGCTCGCTGGTCTGCGCCGAACAGCGCTGGTCGCTGCGGCTGCGGCTCGACCGTTCGGTCGAGGCGCTCTCCTCTCAGCAGGCGAAGGTATCGGTCGACGGCGAATCCTTCCTCGTCCTCGCCGAGACCGGACCGGATGTCCTGAGCTTGCCGGCCAGTTATGAGATGATCGACGCCATGAAGGCCGGCGGCCTGCTGGTCGTCGCCGCGGGCGCCAGGACGGATGGACCGGCGGCCACGTTCCCGCTCAAGAATTCGAGGACGGTCATCGAGGCGATCGCGCCGCGCTGCAGCCAGGTCGACATGTCGGCCTATGAGCAGGCCAGCCTTTCCGAAACCGACCCCGCGGTGGAACGGGCGCGGCCACTGCTTGCCGAGGAAACAAAGCTGTTCCGGCAAGCCACCACCGCCACGCCGAAATTAGCCGCCGCGCATCTCGACCGCGGTCAGGGCCGCGAGATGTTGTTCGCCACGCTCTGCGGCTCCTCCTGGTATTATGGCCGCACCGGCTGCACGCTGTTCGGCTACATCCGGGCGACGCCCGCCGAGGAATGGCGCGAGGCCTACAACAGCGAGGGCATGGCCCTTTACATCGATGCGAGCGCGTCGAGCGGCGGCTGGCCGAACCTGGTGACGCTGGAGGCTGCCGGCGGCGCGGAGCCGATCCAATGGAAATGGAACGGCGAGCGCTACGAACTGCGCGACCCGCTGGTCGCCGCTGACGAACCCGCGAACACCGGAACCGTCACGCCCTGAGTCCGATCGCGCGCCACACGCGCTACCGGCGACGCCTGAACAGTTGCAACCAGAGGTCGTAGCAGACGAAGGCGATGCCGATCGCGATGGCGATGGCGAGATCGGCGCGTCCGACCCGCGCAGCGACGATCCAGAGAAACGCGACGAGGGCGACAAGCGCGAGCAGCGCGAACAGGCGGTCCAGCATCATCGCGGCAATCTCCCTGTCCAGACTCGGCTCACCACCATCCAACCTCACTTGCCATAGATCATGTCGGGCAGCGCATAGACGATCTGCGGGAACACATAGATGATCACCATGCACAGGATGACGATCGCCATATAGGGCATCATGCCGCGGAAAATGTCGGGAAGCTGCACGTGCGGCGGAGCGATGCCCTTGAGGTAGTAGGCGGACATCGCCATCGGCGGAGACAGGAAGGCTGTCTGCAGATTGACCGCCACCAGCACCCCGAAGAACAGCGGATCGATGTCGAAATGCGCCAGGAGTGGCAGGAAGATCGGAATGAAGATGACGATGATCTCCGTCCACTCCAGCGGCCAGCCGAGGATGAAGATGATGAGCTGGGCGACCAGCAGGAAGGCCAGCGGCGATATGTCGAGCCCGGTGACGAAATCGCTGATGAGCTGCTGCCCGCCGAGATAGGCGAAGACCGAGGCGAAGGTCGCCGAGCCGACGAACAGCCAGCACACCATCGCCGAGGTGCGCGCCGTGAGATAGACCGATTCCTTTAGCCGCTGCCAGGTGAGCGCGCGATAGGCGGCCGCGAGGATCAATCCGCCGGCCGCACCCACCGCCGCCGCCTCCGATGGCGTCGCGATGCCGAACAGGATGGCGCCGAGCACGGCAAGGATCAGCACGGCCAGCGGCACGAAGGAGGTAATCATCATCCAGGCGATTTCGAGCGCCGAGTGATCGCCGACCTGCTCGCGCGTCGGCTTCGGGGCGAGTTGCGGCTGCAGCATGGCACGCCCCACCACATAGACCAGATAGAGGCCGGCGAGCAGCAGGCCCGGCAGCAGCGCGGCGGCATACATGCGCACCACCGAGACGCCCGACGTCGCCGCATAGACGATCAGCATGATCGACGGCGGGATGAGGATGCCGAGCGTGCCACCGGCGCAGATGACGCCGGAGGCGTAGCGCACGTCGTAGCGCGCCTTCAGCATGGCCGGGAAGGCGAGCAGGCCCATCAGCGTGACCACCGCGCCGACGATGCCGGTGGCGGTGGCGAACAGCGTGCAGGTGATCAGCGCCGCCACCGCCATCGAGCCCGGCACGTTGCGGGTAGCGATGAACAGCGTCGAGAACAGCCGGTCGACGATGTTGGCGCGCTCGACGATGTAACCCATGAACAGGAACAGCGGGATCGCGGTCAGCACGTCGTTCGACATGACGCCGTAGGTCTGGTTCACGAACAGATCGAAGATGCGGTTGTTGAAGAAGCCGGAAGCCCAGGTCTCGGCGAGCGTCCAGCCGTCCGCGCCGGATTCGACGGCGCGGTTGTAGGGCGCCCACATGCGGCCGGCATCGAAATAGGCGTAGTAGCCGAAGGCGACGCCCAGCGCGGCCAGCGTGAAGGCGACGGGGAATCCCAGGAAGATTGCGAGGATCAGGATCAGCAGCATGAGCACCGCGACGAAGGGATCGCTCATGGCCGTTTTCCGTCCTTCCTGTCTTCGGCTCCGTACCCGGACGGGATGTCGACCGCTTCGGAGCCGTGTTCGAGCGCGGCAAGCGATTTGGTTTCCATCAGCAGTTTCTCCGTCTCCTCGACGTCGGCGGCGTGCGGCGGCCAGGCCCCGGTGCGCAGGCAGATGATGGCGCGGAACACCTGCGCCACGCCTTGCAGGAAAAGCAGGATGCCGGCGGCGGCGATCACCGACTTGAACTGGTAGATCGGGATATTGGCCGGGCTCATCGTGCTGACTTCGAGATAGCGCCAGGAGCGCGCGGCGTAGCGCCATCCGGTGACGACCAGCGCGATCACGCCCGGAAAGAAGAAGAGGATATAAAGCACCAGTTCGACCCGCGCCTGCGTTCTCGGCCGCCACAGGCGGTAGAGGAAATCGCCGCGCACATGGCCGTCGCGCGACAGCGTGTAGGCGCCCGCCATCATGAACAGCGTGCCATACATCATGTAGGATAGATCGAAGGCCCAGGGCGTCGGCGCGCGGAACAGGTAGCGCACGATCACCTCGTAGGTCACCCCGATCGTCATGATCAGGATGCTCCAGGCGAACACCTTTCCGAACCAGGCGGACAGCCTGTCCGCAAACCCTATGTAGCTTTCCACACGCCCACCGTCCGATCGGGTTGACAGGAGCCGGCAGGGCCGGCCGAACGAACGGCCGGCCCGTCAGCCGAAGACGGTCAGAGCTTGCCCGGGAAATAATGCTGGTAGGCGAGCTTGTAGTCGGGAGCGTTCTGCAGCGAGTAGAAGACGACGCGCTCGCACCAGGCCTTCTGGCTGTCGACCACCTTCTTGAAGAACGGGTCCTCCATCAGCGGCGGCAGGATCTTGTCCCAGGCATCGAGCTGCGCCTTGAGGACCGTGTCTGGCGTGCGCTTGACGTTGACGCCGCTCTCCGTCGCCAGCTTCTGCAGGTCGGCCGAATACTGGTTCATGGCCAGCGCATAGTTGGCGAGATGCGCCGCCTCGACGCCGTGCTTCAGGATCGCCTGCAAGTCGGGATCGAGGCTGTCGAACTTGTCGCGGTTGAAGATGTATTCGAACGACTCGCTGGCCTGGTGATAGGAGGCGAGCATGTAGTTCTTCGCCACGTCCTGCGCGCCGAAGCGCATGTCCGACGTCGGATTGTTGAACTCGAAGCCGTCGATGACACCGCGCTCCATGGCGGGAACGATCTCGCCGCCGGGAAGCTGGGCGACCGAAGCGCCCATCGACTGGAACAGATCCGCCGCAAGGCCCACCGTGCGGTATTTCAGGCCCTGGAGCTGCGCCGCATCGGTGATCTCGCTCTTGAACCAGCCGAGCGGCTGGGCCGGCATGCCGAAGGACAGGAAGCCGACGACGTTGAGACCGAGAACGTCCTGGGTGAGCTCGCGATAGAACTCCTGGCCGCCGCCGTAATAGAGCCAGGCGATCATCTGGTTGGCGTCGCCACCAAACACCGGTCCGGTACCGAACAGCGAGGCCGCCTTGTTCTTGCCGTACCAGTAGACCGGCACGGTATGGGCGGCGTCGATGACGCCATCATGGCAGGCGTCCTGCACCTGGAAGGCGCCGACGACGGCGCCCGCCGGCAGGAGATCGATCTTGAGCCGGCCGCCCGACATTGTCTGGACGCGGTCGACATATTGCTGCGCCATCTCCTGGAACACGTCCGAGGCGGGCCATGACGACTGCATCTTGAGCACCACCGGCGCCTGCGCCAGCACCGCCGGCGCGGCCAAGGTGCCCGCGGCCGCGGCGACGCCGCCGACCGTCGAGGTTCTCAGGAATTTCCGACGCGACAAACCCTTGGTTGTAGTCATGCGAATTCCTCCCATTGCCGTGATCTTTGTCACTCTGGCGTCAGCAGAATAGGCCATGGCGGATACGATTCAAGGCGCTTGCGCTACAACTTCCGACTGATAGTGCGGAAATGCGACAAGCTTGGCGAAGACTCTGTCGCCAGTCGGGATTGCCGCTCCACGGAACGGGCGTTAATGAGAGCAGCCACAAGCGAGTCCGGCCATGACCTTCATCCCCGACCCTTCCATTATCGTCCAGTTCGCGATCGCAACCTTCATCATCGCGATCACGCCGGGGCCGGACATGACGTTGTTCGTCGGCCGGGCGCTTTCCGAGGGTCGCGCGGCGGGCTTCGCCTGCATGGCCGGCGCCTTGACCGGCATCGTCATCCACACCGCGCTGGTGGCGCTTGGCCTGTCGGCGCTGATCGTCGCATCGCCGCAGGCATTTTTCGCGCTGAAGATTTTCGGCGCGGGCTATCTGGTCTGGCTGGCCTGGCAGGCGATCCGCCATGGCTCCGCCTTCTCGCCGGACGCGACACCCCGCCCGCCGCGCTCGCTGTTCAAGAACTGGGCAACGGGCCTTGGCATCAACCTGATGAACCCGAAGATCATCCTGTTCTTCATGACCTTCCTGCCGCAATTCGTCTCGGCGTCCGACCCTTATGCGCCGGGAAAACTGTTCTTCCTCGGCATGATGTTCATCGTGCTGTCGATCCCGATCACCGCGCCGATGGTGATCGCCGCCGACCGTTTTGCCGGGCTGCTGCGCAAAAGCCCGCGCGTCACGCGGATTGTCGATTATCTGTTTGCAGGGGTGTTTTCGGCGTTTGCGCTGAAGATCCTGACGGCCCAGGCGAAGTAGCGAATGGGGTGCCCGCTCGCCTACCAGCGTAGCGGCCGGCGACCAGCCAATAGGCTAACGTTCCGGCGATCGCCACGAGGCCGGCGTGGATCATGGTGGGAATTAGAAAAAATGAGACGCTCGCATGCTCAAAGCCTGTCCACATTATCCAGAGGTCACGGCGAAAGGCCACGATGGGATATAAAAGCCCCATTCCAAGGTAAAACCAAACATTCCGAATTCGGAATATTTCTGAAATAATTATAGCTGGCACCAGTGTCGGCGCGGCCATCGCAGCTGCCACAGCGATTGAAATTGGAAAAATACTGAGTGCAAGAAATATGAAGTTTAGCACTCTGGAGATGCTGCCAGATAGCCCATCATCGGGAAATGGGCCGGGAAGATAATCCAGATAGGACAAAACAGAGTTGAATATCGCAAAGGCGATGATAGCCGTGAAGCAGGCGAGGAGATATCCCAAGCCGATTCTCAAAATCCGTCCTGGCCAATAACTTGGTCTTTCAGGGGCAGGCGTGGCGTCGCTCAAGCTTCACCATGCCCGGCGATCATCATCGCCTCCAGCGCCAGCCGCTCGGTCTTCTTCATCCGCTCCGATTCCGACTTGAGCTGGCCGCAGGCGGCGAGGATGTCGCGACCGCGCGGGGTGCGGATCGGCGAGGCGTAGCCGGCATTGTTGATGTAGTCGGCGAATTTTTCGATCGTCTCCCAGTCAGAGCACTGGTAGTTCGTCCCCGGCCACGGGTTGAACGGGATCAGATTGATTTTTGCCGGAATGCCGCGCAGCAGCTTGATCAACGCCTTGGCGTCTTCGATCGAATCGTTGACGTCCTTCAGCATGACGTATTCGAAGGTGATGCGGCGGGCGTTCGACAGGCCGGGATAGGCCTTGCAGGCGGCGATCAGCTCCTTCAGCGGGTATTTTTTGTTGATCGGCACCAGCATGTCGCGCAGATCGTCATTGGTGGCATGCAGCGAGATCGCCAGCATCACGCCGATCTCCGCGCCGGTGCGATAAATCTCCGGCACCACGCCGGAGGTCGACAGCGTGATGCGGCGCTTCGACAGCGACAGGCCGTCGCCGTCCGAGGCGATCAGCAGCGCCTTCTTCACCGCCTCGAAATTGTAGAGCGGCTCGCCCATGCCCATCATGACGATGTTTGAGATCTTTCGCCCTTCCGCCGGCACGATGGCGCCGTCCGGCGTATCGCGATCGGGAAAATCGCCGAGCCGGTCGCGGGCCGTCAGCAATTGCGCGAGGATTTCTTCCGAGGTCAGGTTGCGCACCAGCTTTTGCGTGCCGGTGTGGCAGAACGAGCAGGTCAGCGTGCAGCCGACCTGGCTGGAAATGCACAGCGTGCCGCGGCCTTCCTCGGGGATATAAACGGTTTCGATCTCCACCGGCCGCCCGGCGCCGCGCGGGGGAAAGCGGAACAGCCACTTTCGCGTGCCGTCGCTCGATATTTGCTCCTCAACGATCTCAGGCCGTCCGATGGAAAAATGCTTGGCCAGCGCGGCTCGCAGATCCTTCGAGATGTTGAACATGTCGGAAAAATCCGACACGCCGCGCACGTAGAGCCAATGCCAGAGCTGCTGCACGCGCATCTTCGCCTGCCGCTCCGGCACGATGCCGGAGGCGATGAGCGTCTCCGCCATCTCGGCGCGGGTCAGCCCTATCAGCGACGGCTTTTCGGCGAGCGAAGGTCTTGCGCGCAAGGCGTCGCGCCGGTCGGGCGTGGTGAGGTCGAGGGTAAGCGTCATGGCAAGCCTATATGGGGATGCCGCCGAAAATTCAAAGCGATCCGCTGCGCCCATAGCACGGCGGGCGGCCCGCGTCACGGCCCGCCCCGAAACTCACCATTCCCGACGGCGGCGCGATCAGCGACGCAGGTTGACGATCACCACGCCGCCCAGCGCCAGCAGCCCACCGACGATGCCCAGCATGCCGGGCGCCTCGGCCAGCCAGACGAAACCGATGAAGGTCGCTACCGGCGGCACGCAATAGAGATAGTTGGAGGCGCGCGAGGCCGGCAGGCGCGACAGCGCGACCGCCCAGGCGCCATAAGCGACGAAGCTCGGGATGATGCCGAGATAGATCGCCGACAGCAGCGCCTCGGAATTTGCCGTGACTGCCTGCGACAGGGCGGAAGGCAGGGCCGGCGACAGCATCAGCCCGCCGATCACCATGTTCCAGGCCGCTACGGTCAGCGGTTTATGACGCGAAAACAATGGCTTCTGGACAATGGTGTTCACCGTCGTGCAGACGGCGCCGCCGAAGATTAGCAGCGCGCCGGTGTCGAGCGACAGGCCGTCCCCCTCGCCCAGCGCGATCAGGCCGACGCCGAAGAACGACACGAAGGTCCCGACCCAGGCCAGCGCCCGGAACCGCTCGCCGAGCAGCAGCGTAGCGAAAATGGCCGTCAGGATCGGGCTGACATTGATGATGAAGCTTGCGGCTCCCGCCGATACGGTCTGCTCGCCCATGTTGAGCAGCACGGTGTAGAGCGCGACGAACACCACGCCGCCGGTGGCGAAGCGCCATACCTCGCCGAGCGAGGGCAGCGACGGCCTTGTAATCAAAAGGAAAACCAGCGCCGGCAGAGCGGCGATGCCGAAGCGGATCGCGCCGAGTTCTATAGGCCCGAAGGCGGTCAGGCCGGCGCGGATGGCCGGAAACGCCGAGGCCCAGCCGACCACGGTGATGCCGACCGCGGCAATTGTCGCAAGATCGAGGCGTTGCGGGGTGGCGGGCGAAAGGGCGGCGGCGGTCATGATCTGGTCTCCCGGAATTCGATACCGGCTCAAATGCAGTTTCGGGATCGAATTGACAAACGAGAGATTCGATGACCTGCTGTGACCTACGCTCACAGCTTGATGGATTCCTGACCCCAATGTCGACTACGGATCACATCACGGACCGCTCCATGCCTCCTCTGGACACGCTCCGCGCCTTCGAGGTCGCGGCAAAAACCGGCAGCTTCAGCGCGGCGGCGGAGAAGCTGAACCTGACGCACGGCGCCGTCAGCCGGCAGATCGCCAAGCTGGAACATTGGCTGGGCCTGAAAGTCTTCGACCGCGGCGCGCGCGGCGTGGCGCTGACCATCGAGGGACAGCGGCTGTTCCTGCGCACCAGCGAGGCCTTCGCTCTGATCGCCGACAACACCGACCGATGGGTCGAGCCGCGGGGCGCGGCCGTCGTGCGGCTGACCACCATCCCGTCGATCAGCGGATTGTGGCTGATGCCGAGGCTGCAGAAACTGGAAGCCGGGCCGCCGAGACTGCGCATCGTGCTCGACGTCGACAACCGCCAGGCGGATCTGGTCGAGGAAGGACATGATCTTTCGATCCGTTGCGGCCGCGGCCGCATCCCCGGCCGTGTCTCGGTGCAGCTTTTCGAGGAGCACTGTTTTCCGGTCGCAGCACCCGCGCTGGCACAAGCCATTGGCGATGGCGAGCCGGAGCGGCTGCTCGCGCATCCGCTGATCAACGATTCCGACGCTTCCGCCTGGCGAGCCTGGTTCGGGGTCCTCGGCATCGACTACCGGCCCCGCCCGGAAGACCGGCGCTTCGAGGACTACAATCTGGTGCTGGACGCCGCCGCCTGCGGCCTCGGCGTCGCGCTGGCGCGGCCGCCGCTCACTGTCGACCAGTTGGCTGCGGGCCGCATCGTGCCCGTCGACACGCGGCGCGTGCTCAATCCGGTGTCCTACTGGCTCGACCGGCCCGAAGGCGTTTCGCCCCGGCCCGCCGCCGCCGACCTGGCGCGACGCATAGGCCGGGAAGCGGGCGTGGCGGAGGAGCGAATCGAAGCTTTCTTGAGTTCGGATGTGGCCTGATCAGTGCGTCCTTCGAGGCTCGCCCTGCCGACGTATTTGCTTTGATTTTCGGCGGCGTGCGGCTCGCACCTCAGGATGAGGACGGTCGTGCCCGAACCTCCAACCTTCAGCGTTGGTTCTGGCGGCATGGAAATGTCTGGCATGGCGTCAAGACTTACGCTGGCGACCGCATTGCGGGCACGCCCGTCCTCATCCTGAGGTGCGAGCCCGCAAGACATTGAAAATCACAGCGAAAATGCTGGCGGGGCGAGCCTCGAAGGACGCAAGATCAGAGCTACTTGCAACTGGAGATAGACGTCAGCGCCGCCGAAATGCCCTTCAGCGAGAAGGTGTAGTTGGTCGGATTGCCGCGTCCGGACTTGGCGGCGACCTTCATGTCCGACCCGCCCTTCATCGCGGCGATCAGCAGCGGCTCCTCGGAGGCGTTCTCCACCCAGGCCGACTTGCCCTTGGTGAACATGGAGAAGGTCTTTCCGCCGACCGTCACCTGCACCTTGGAGTTCTCCTGGAAATTGTAGGAGGCGATGAATTGCGGTTCGTAGCTGACCTGCTGGCCGGGCCGCTGGCTGACGAAGAAGAAGATGTCGCCATGATCGAGCGAAGGCGGCTGCTTGTCCGTCGGGACGGTCAGCACGTAGCAGACCTTGCCGTTGCCGGCCTGGTAGCTGTAGGTGCCCCAGGCATTGTGCTGGCCGATCTTGGTGGCCGACTGGGCGAGCGCCGGCGCCGCGCCCGCAACAAGGATCAGGCCCGCAACCGCCGCTAACAATCCGCGCATGTTTTTCTTCACCGTCTCACGTTTCGCTGGAATTGCCGAAGCAGGCCGGGTTTTGCCCCGCCCGTTCGTTTAATTTTGAATTAGTCAGGGTTACGAAATGGTGAACGTCCGCGAAAAAGGGCACCCGCCATGTTGCATCACCGCCAACCTGCCCCATGGCCTTCTGTGAGCCATCGGAGCCTTGTCCCTTGGTGCGACTTCAAGACAAAAAAAGCGGCAGCAGTTTGACTTTTTTTGCCGACATGCAATGGGAGGGCGAGCGACGGGCAGCGGCGCATGGCTATGGCGCGGCCGCAAAAGCGGACGGGAGATACGGCTTTGCGGGCATGATCAGATCATGACCAGCACGCAGGAGGACGATTTCTCCCAACTGGCCAGCCGCGTGGCGCGTGAGCGCGACCGCGATGCTTTTACACGGCTGTTCGATCATTTCGCCCCGCGCCTCAATGGTTACCTGCAGCGGCTGGGCATGGATGCCGGCGCGGCCGAGGACCTCGTCCAGGAGGTCATGTCGGTGCTCTGGCACAAGGCGCATCTGTTCGATCCGGCAAAATCCTCGCTCGGCACCTGGCTGTTCCGCATCGCCCGCAACCGCCGCATCGATCTTCTGCGCCGCGACCGCTCACATCTTCTTGATCCGTCCGATCCGATCCTGGTTCCGGACGATCCGGAGCCCGCCGACCGAGGCATCGAAGCCAGGCAGCGCGACGAAAGCGTGCGGGCGGCCATGGCGGCACTGTCGGGCGAGCAGTTGGAACTCGTACAATATGCCTTCTTCGTCGGACTGACCCACAGTCAGATCGCCGAGCGCACCGGCCTGCCGCTGGGCACCGTGAAGTCGCGGATCCGGCTGGCTTTTGGCCGGCTAAGGAAAATTCTGGAAGCGGACGGCGCAGCCGACACCGATTGAAAGGCCGGCTCGCGCACGCTCAAGACAAGTCGTCGAGCGCCTCGCGCGCAGCAAGCCGGTGCGCCGGCTTCATATGGGCGCGCACGGCGGCGAGCGCGGCGGTCAGCACCGCGATGTCGTCGGTGAAGCCGATGCCCAGGAAAACGTCGGGAATGCTGTCCGTCGGCAGGACGAAATAGGCCAGCGCGGCCAGCAGGATGCCCTTGGCGCGCAGCGGCGTGTTCCTGTCCATCGCGCAATAATAGCCGGCGACGACCTCGTCCATGAACGGAACCTGCGCCGCCGCCTTTCTGGCGGTGCGCCAGAATTTTTCACGCACGCTTTCTTCCTGAGAGGTTTTCAGAGATTCGGTCGACATGGCTATCCAATTCGCTCCCTTCGGTAACAAAGTGGTGAGTCCACCGACCCGCTGCAAGAGGTTGCCGGCAGGCTTTCCATGGCCAAGGTTGGCGGCATGCCAGATGGCATCTGAAAACAAAACATTCCCCAGTCCGCTTAATCGAGCTGTGAGCGCACGTCACAGGAATTTGGTGATTTAAATCGATTTGAGGTTCGAAAAATCGCCCGTGAAGTCCGGAATATTATTGTTTATCAATGCTTTATTCGGGCAGCAACGCGCGAGACGCGCAATGGGCTTCATTCCGGCCTTGTTTTTGCGCCTCCGACCTTGCCGGAACAGCCTATTTCGTTCTCCGAAAGCATTATGAGCTTCGCTTTTATGCGCCCGCCGCGAAGCCGTTCATACGCGTCGCCAGCTCGAAATCGAGCGCGGTCAGGCCACCCGCGTCATGGGTATTCAGCGTGACCTCGACGGTCTTGTAGACGTTCGACCAGTCCGGGTGATGGTCGAGCTGTTCGGCGGCGAGCGCCGTGCGAGTCATGAAGGCAAAAGCCTCGCTGAAGTCGGCGAACACGAAGCTGCGCCGGATCGAGGCGCCATCCTCAGCCAGGCTCCATCCATCCAGTTTCGCAAGCTCGGCGCGGATCGCCGCTCCGTCGAGTTTTTTCCTGCTGATCGGTATCTTGGACATTACGGATCGGGCGGTTTCGTACCCGCCTACCGCATGGTGCGGTAGGCGTCGGCGAAATCGGCCGACAGGTTTTGCCGGGTGTCGGCCCCCGCCAGCGGCCAGGCTTCCTCGACCACATAGGGTCCGCCGCCGACCGATTCGCGCGACGACATCAGCACGAAGCGCCCGACCTTGAACGGCATGGCGGCAAAATTGCCGCGCGCCGAGAGATAGTGCGCCACGTCGATGGGGCTGGTGTTGCGCAGCCGCGCCAGCGTGACATGCGGGGTGAACTTGCGCGGATCGGCGGGAACGCCGAGGCGCTGGCAGATGCGCTCGATCTCGGCCTGCAAAGCGGTCAGGTCGGGAGTCGCGGCGACGCCGGCCCAGATCGAATGCGGCTTCTTGCCACCGAAGGCGCCGACACCCTCGAGGCGAAGCTGGAAGGAGGGACGCCGCACCCGGTCGAGCGCATTGGCGATCTCGTCGGCGACATGGCCCTCGATGTCACCGAAGAAGCGCAGCGTGATGTGGTAGTTTTCCACGTCGATCCAGCGGGCTCCCGGCAGGCCGCCCCGCAGCAGGGACAGCGAAAGAGCGGCATCACGCGGAATTTCGAGGGCGGTGAAAAGACGCGGCATGAAAAGCCTCCCTTCCTCGAATCGACTTGCCCTTCAAACGAATCACCGATCGGGTGCGACGGCAAGCGCTTTGTGTGCATCGCAAAAGATAATTGCTTTACGCAGCGTAAGTCGAGAAAGCGCGCTGCCCAGGCCAAACGGGGAATGGGCTTTGGGGTTCCGTCCGGCCGGTCCCGCCCATCCCGCCACGCGGTCACGGCCCGCGGGCCGGCCACACGTTCAAGGGGCGTCGCGCCGCAGCGCGGTGACCTCGATTTCGATCTTCATTTCCGGCTTGTTCAGGGCGCAGACGATCATCGTCGCGGCTGGGCGGATGTCGCCGAATGTCTCGCCGAGGATCGGGAAGACGCGGTCAACATAGTCGGCATCGGTGATGTAATAATGCGCGCGCACCACGTCGGCGAAGGCGAAGCCGCCCTCTTCCAGCGCCTTGCCGATGGTGGCGAGGCAATTGCGCGCCTGCTCCTCGACGCTGTCGGGCATGGTCATGGTGGTGTAGTCGTAGCCGGTGGTGCCGGCGACGAAACACCAGTCGCCCTGCACGACTGCACGCGAATAGCCCGCTGTCTTCTCGAAGGGCGAACCGGTGGAGATGAGTTTTCGCATGGAACCTACTGCTGTCCGCCGATGGCGCCTTGCATGGCCTTGGCGACCTCGCCCGGCCATTCGGCCAGCGCCGGCCATGTCCTGGGTTCGCCGCTGTCGGCCTGCTGGGCGAAATAGAGTTTTCGGCCTTTTTTATCGACGGCCATGAAGGAATCCTGGAGCCCACAGGCATGCGGCACGCAGCCGCTGGCGTAGAACAGACCGCCGGGCAGTTGTTCCGTGCCGCCGCCGGTCAGAAGGCCGGTCGCGAAGCCGGTCAGGTCATCGCCGAGCAGTTTCTTGGCGTCGGCATAAAGCGCCTCGTTGCCGAAGGCCTCGACGAGGTTGTCGAATTTCGAGGCGTCGATCTCGTCCCATGTGGTGCCGGGCTGCGGCGAGAACTGCAGCAGTCCGGACACCTTCAGACCCGTCTCGGGCGACCATGTCTCGACCGGCGCCGATGCGCCGGGCACCAGGTAAGGTACGAAATAGATGCTGCTTTCGGTGACGGCGGCGGGCGGCGAACCGCAATCCTCGCCGACCATCTGGCTCCGGATGTCCGCGTCCTTCGGCTTCCAGACGATCAGGGTCGCCGCACCGCACTGGTTGCCGCCGTCGCCGACCGAAAGCAGCGCTACCTTGGTGTCGCCGAGATCGACGGTGCGATCGAAGAAAGCGACGTAGTTGCGCGCCAGTTCCTTGCCGTCGAAAGCAACGATCTTTTCCAGCTCGTCATTCTCGGTGATGGTGATCGTGCCGCCCTCGAACGGCACCGAGACGGGTTCGAAGTCCTGCGCAAGCGCCAGTACGGAGGACGCGCCGAGCAGCGCCAGCGCCAGCAGGCCGGTTGCGAAGCGCATCGGCGCGGCCGCGTCAGGCCCAGGGCCGGGAGGCTGCGGCGCTCTTCTCGTAGGCGGCGATCGACGGCGCTTTTTCCAGCGTCAGGCCGATGTCGTCCAGGCCGTTGAGCAGGCAGTGGCGCTTGAAGTCGTCGAGGTCGAACTTCACCGTGCCGCCGTCCGGGCCGCGGATTTCCTTGGCCTCGAGATCGACGGTGAGCGTGGCGTTGGCGCCGCGAGAGGCGTCGTCCAGCAGTTTCTCCAGATCTTCCGGGCTGACCGTGACCGGCAGAATGCCGTTCTTGAAGCAGTTGTTGTAGAAGATGTCGGCGAAGGAGGTGGAGATCACGCAGCGTATGCCGAAGTCGAGCAGCGCCCACGGCGCATGTTCGCGCGAGGAGCCGCAGCCGAAATTGTCGCCGGCGACAAGAATCTGCGCCGTGCGGTAGGCCGGCTTGTTGAGCACGAAATCCGGGTTCTCGGTGCCGTCCTCGTTGAAGCGCATCTCGGCGAACAGGCCCTTGCCGAGCCCGGTCCGCTTGATCGTCTTGAGATAGTCCTTCGGGATGATCATGTCGGTGTCGACATTGACGATCGGCAACGGGGCGGCAACGCCGGTGAGCGTGGTGAACTTGTCCATGATGATCTTCCGTCAGCGCCAGCAATTTTCGCTGCGACCGCTTTACAGCAAGCGCCCGGCGATTCAAAGCCTGTCGCGACCGCGCGATCACGCCGTGGCGCGTGGATAAAAGGCCGTCGGTATCCACACAGGCTCATGCGGCTGCGAAAAGGCCTGCGGCCGCGTCAACATGTTGACGATCTCCTCGACGTAGCGTGTCTTGTCGTAGCCGATCGAGGCGATCGGATAGGCGTCGAAGCCGGTCAGCGACAAATTGTCAAAACCGTAGAGCCGAAAACGTTCCGGCCGATTGCCGGGAAAGTCGGCCCGGCGCGCATCGAGCACCCCCATGGCCATGGCGTCCGAGGTGCAGAACAGCGCCTGCGGCGGATTTTTGCCGACCAGAACCTCGGCGGCGGCGTGGCCGCTCTCGTAGGAATAGTCGCCCTGCGCCTCGCGCAGCACGGAAATGTCGTGGCGAGTAAAACTCGCGCGATAAGCGGCGATGCGAATGCGCTCGACCTCCGACGACGGCCGGCCGGTGAGCAGTGCCGCCGTGCGCACGCCCTTGGCGGCCGCGTCGGCGACGGCCTGCTCGATGCCGGCGGCCTCGTCGGGGATGACGGCGGGCGACAGCCGGTCATGGCGGCCGTTGAGCATCACCACATGGTCGGAGCGAAACATCTCGCGCATGGTCGCCGCGTCGGCGAAATCGGAAAACACGACGGCCGCGTCGACATGATAGGCGATGCCGCGCCGCAGGAATTCCCCGACGCGGTCGACCGAGCCGACGCGCAGCAGGATCACCTGCTTGCCCGCGGCCTGGATGCGGTCGATCAGCAGGTCGAACAGGTCGAGGTCGGACAGGTCGTGGATGTGGTTGACCACCACGGCGACCAGATTGACCGATTTCGAGGTCAGGCTCTGGGCCAGGACATTTGGCTTGAAGCCGAGCTCTGCCGCGGCCTTCAGCACACGCTCGCGCTTGTCCGCCGACACGGGCCGCGGCTGCGGCGACAGCGCACGCGAGGCGACGGCGCGCGACACGCCAGCGCGGGCCGCGACATCGGCGATGGTCAACGAGCGTGTGTCGTCATTGCCCATGCGCCGGCTCAGCGGGAGCGCGCGGCGGCTATCGTGGCGCGCACGCCTTCTTCCGACGTGACGGTGTTCGTGTATTCGCGCTCGAGATCGGTGCCGCCCATGCCGATGGTCGGGTTGCGGAAGCGCATGGCGCTGGGTTCGTCCCGGAGTGCGGCGAAATGCACTTCCTCGACGCCGGTGGCATCGATGACATGGGCGATGTTGCGCTCGTCGAGGCCGCCGCAGCCCATGACGACGATACGCCCCGCCGCCACCTTGACCGTCTCGGCCAGCACGTCGAGCCCTTCGATTGCGGTGTCGTGACGGCCGGAGGTAAGCACGCGGTCGACGCCGGCGCGCACCAGCGCCTCGATCGCCTCTTCGTGGTCGCGGGTCATGTCGAAGGCGCGATGGCAGGTGACCTTCATCGGCCGGGCCGCCTCGACCAGCGCCGTCATGCGCTTCTCGTCGATGGTGCCGTCGGGGTTAAGGCAGCCGGCGACGACGCCTTGCACGCCCATGTCGCGAAACGCCTTCACATCCTCGAGCATCGAGCGGAACTCGATGTCGGAATAAAGAAAATCGCCGCCGCGCGGGCGGACCATGACGAAGAACGGGATTTTGGCGAGGCGCTGCGCCTCGCGCACCACACCGATGCTGGGCGTCAGCCCGCCCTCGAGCAGCGAGGCGCAAAGCTCGACACGGTCGGCGCCGGCATTCTGGGCGGCGACCAGGCCGTCGGTGTTTTCCACGCAGATCTCGATGGCGCGGAGCGGATGAGCGGTCATGAGCGAATCCTGTGATGGAATATGTAGCCCGGCCGTACGGCCGAGCTACGAAGGGCGAAAAAAATCACCAGAGCGGGTTCAGGGCCGGCGGATTGGCCGTCTCGCCCCACCACTTCTTGTAATTGGCCTCGTAGGCGCCCGACTGGATGTAGTCGGAGACGAACATGTCCAGCCAGCGCACGAACTCCGGATCGCCCTTGGCAACGGCGATGCTGATCGGGTCGTTGGAGTAGAGACCCTCGATGGTCACCAGCGACGGGTTTTTTGTGGCCAGATAGTCGAGCAGCGAGGAATCTTCGATCGCCGCGTCGACACGCTTCTGCTGGAGCTGCAGCACGCCGTCCGGCGCGAACTGGTCGACATAGACGAGTTCAGCCTCCGGCACCGCCTTCTTGATGAAGGTCTCGCCGGTGGTGCCGCGGCCTACCACGATCTTCTTGCCGGCAAGGTCGGCAAGGGTCTTGATGCCGGAATCGGCCTGGACGATGACGCGCAGGCCGGCGCGGTTGTAGGGGATGGTGAAGTTGACGCTCTTGGCCCGCTCCAGCGTCGCCGAGGTGTTGGCGACGACGATGTCGAGTTGGCCGGAGACCAACATGGAGATGCGGGCGTCGCCGGAGACGTCGGTGAACTCGACCGGCACGCCGAGCTTCTCGGCCAGCATCGTGGCGACGTCGACGTCGTAGCCGACCGGATTGTTCTGCGGGTCGCGGAAACCGATCGGCTCGCCGCCGAGCGACACGCCGATGCGCACAGTGCCGCGCGAGCGGATGTCATCCAGCATGCCGGCGAGTGCCGGAAGGGCCGAGCCGGCGACGAAGGCCAGCGCGGCGATGGCGGTAAGAAGGCGTCTCATACGTCTATCCTCTCTGGAAAATTTGTTGTCACGCGTTGCTCGCTGCCCGAAGTTCCGGCCCGGACATCGACTCCTCCCAGAGCCAGTAGCGGATCTCGCCCTGGCACTGGAAATCCACGACCTTGTGGTTGCCATGGGCATCGACGGCGTGGATCACCACGCCTCCCAAAAAACCCTCGGTCAGTTCGGCAAGCTCGTCGACCGCGAGCTTTATGGCATCGCCCAGGGGCCGGCCGAGCTTCATGGCGAGCACGATCGAGCGCGCGGTGGCGCAGCGCATGGTCATCTCGCCGGTATGAGTGCAGGCGGCCGCCCCGTAGCGGCTGTCGGCGTAGAATCCGGCGCCGGGGATCGGGCTGTCGCCCAGCCTGCCGGGATATTTCCACGCCCAGCCCGAGGTCGAGGTCGCGGCATGGATGCCGCGGTCCGGATCGGCGCTGAGGAAGACGGTGGTGTCGCGCACCCGCTCTGGATCGGTGATCGCCTTGCTCAGCGGCGCCAGCGCGATGTCCGGGAATTTTTCCAGTTCGCCGGCCGACAGTTCTTTCTCCAGCCGTTCCCACCAGACGCGTTTGCTGTCTTCCAGCAGCATGTCGTCCAGCGGGAAACCGATCTCCGTGGCGAAGCGGCGCGCGCCGTCTCCGGTCAGCATCACATGCGGCAGGCGCTTCATCACCTCATGCGCCAGCGCCGTGACGTGCAGCGTGTCGGGCACCGCGCCGACGGTACCGACGGCGCGCGTGTTGCCGTCCATCACCGCGCCGTCGCATTCCATGACGCCCAGCATGTTCGGCCAGCCGCCATAACCGACGCTGCGCACCTTCGGTTCCGCCTCGACGCGGCCGATGCCGGCCACCATGGCGTCGAGGCTGTCGGCGCCTGCCTTCAGCATGTCGACGGCAAGCGGAAAGCCAGGCCAGGCCTCGGCATTTGCAAGCAACAGCATTTAGAGCAATGTCCAAGTAGATTGAACCATTCTGCCGGCGATGGTTTGGGCCAAGGTCGAGGTCTTTGTCGAATGGCCGCACTGGAGGTGCGGTCGAGACAAAGGCCGAAGGATTTGGCCCAAACCAGCCCGGCCCTCCGGGTTTCCGTTTGGCGGGCGCCCACGTCGTCGGATGGGCTTGGCCGTGCCACCAGCACGACCCGCGCCATCCTCCTTGTGGATCGCCTCGCCAAACGAGAAACAGAATGGTCCAATCTGCTCGGACATTGCTCTAATCTTTCCGCATTTTTGACAGGAACTGCGCGACGCGCGGCTGCGCGAGACCGCCCGCTGGATCGAAAAAATCCTTAGTCGGCAGGTCGACCAGCAGCGTCCCCTTTTCGAGGAAGACGACGCGATTTGATATCTGCCGGGCGAACTCGACTTCGTGGGTGACGAAGACCATGGTCGTGCCTTCGGCCGCGAGCTTCGCCAGGATGGTCAGCACCTCGGCGGTCATTTCGGGATCGAGCGCGCTGGTCACCTCGTCGAGCAGCAGGTAGCGCGGCTTCATGGCAAGCGCCCGGCAAATGCCGACGCGCTGGCGCTGGCCGCCCGACAATTGCGCCGGATAGGCGTCGGCGCGGTCGCCGAGACCCACCGAGGCGAGCAGCGCGCGGCCTTCCGCCTCCGCCTCGTCGCGCGGCCGCTTGAGAACCTCTACCGGCGCCAGCGTGATGTTTTTGAGAGCCGTCATGTGCGGGTAGAGATTGAAAAGCTGGAACACAGTGCCCGAGCGTTTTCGCGCCTCCGCCAGTTCCTTCGGCTTGCTCACGTCGAACTCGTCGACGGTGATCAGGCCGGCGTCGAGCTTTTCGAGACCGTTGATGCAACGGATCAAGGTCGACTTGCCGGACCCCGACGAGCCGAGGATAGAAACGACTTCGCCGGGCCGGACGGTGAGATTGACGCCGTTCAGCACCGTCGCCGCGCCGAAGGACTTTTTGACGTTTTCGACCTTCAGCATGTCAGAGACCTCTAAAGGCGCTGTGCGCCCGCAGGCGGTCCTCGAAGCGCGCGCCGAGCGTCGCCACCAGCTTCGCCGCCAGATAGTAGAGCAGGCCCACGACCGACCAGACGATGAAGGGTTTCAGGGTGCGCAGATTGAGGATGTTGCCGATCTTGGTGAGGTCGACGACACCGATGACCGATATCAGAGACGTGACCTGAAGCTGGTTGACCAGCAGCGCCACCAGCGGCCCGACGGAAAACGCCGCGGCCTGCGGCGCGATCACATGGCGCAGCACCTGCCAGCGTGTCAGCCCGAAGACGCGGGCCGCCTCGACCTGCTCGCGGGCGATGGATTCGATGGCGGAGACTCCGATGACATAGACGAAGGCGGCGGTGTTGGCCGACAGCGTGATGACCGCCGCCTCGACCGGCGTGACGTTGACCTTGAAGAAAGCTGGAAAGCCGAAGAAGACCAGGAACAGTTGCACCAGCACCGGCGAGTTCTTGAGAATCTCTGCGAGGAAGGCGACGAGCTGCGTCAGCACCGGCACGCGGTAGAAACGGATCACCGCCCAGAGCGCGCCGATGGCCAGCCCGATCAGGGAAGTGGCCAGGAAAAGGCCGATGGTGGTCGCGAGGCCCTGCGCCAGCAGGACGAGGTCGTAGCTGGTGAAATCGGTGAACCGCATCAGCCGACAGGCTCCAGCATGTCGCGGTTCAAGCGCCGGTGCAGCAGGCCGATGCCGAGCGAGACAAGCCAGGTGAGCGCCGCATAGACCACGAGCAGCACGACATAGATCTCGAACGGCCGGAACGTGTCGGAAGCGACGATCTTGGCCGAGCCGGTCAGTTCGTTGAGCGTGATGGTCGACAGGATCGACGAGGTCAGGATCATGTTGATCAGCACCGAGCCGAGCGGCCTCACCGATGTGCGAAGCGCGATCGGCAGCACGATGCGTGTGAAGGTCTTACGTTTCGACAGGCCGCTGACTTCGGCGGCTTCGAGGATGCCGTTGTCGATGGCGAGGATGCCGGAACGGATCACGTCGGAGGCGTAGGCGCCGCCGGCGATCGACAGCGCGATGACGCCGGTGGTGAAGGCGTCGATATAGATGCCGATCTCCGGCAGCCCGTAATAGAAGAAGAAAAGCTGCACGATGAACGGGATGTTGCGGAAGAGGTCGACATAAACGAAGGCCAGCCGCCGCACCCAACCCGCCGCCGAGGTGCGGGCGATGGCGACCAGCATGCCGAGGATGACCGAGCCGATCAGCGACAGGATACAGGCCTGAACCGTCAGCAGCGCACCCTCGGCCAGAAAGCCGATATGCGGCGCAAGGATAGTCAGGTCGAACCGCACGTGTCCCCGTATGCGCGAGTGAAACCGGTTTCACTCTGCGGTCTTATCGAGATGCTGTCAATCGGTTGGCAATTGTCATGATGTTGTGCCGGCCTGACGCCTTGGACCGCGTCTGCCGTAAACCTGCGTTCGCGCGAGACCTATCTCAGATGACGTTCAATTCGCGGAACGGCCGGTTGTCGCGGATACGCTCGTAGCCGAACGCCGACGCATCGATCGTGCGGTAGCCGCCATGCACAACGAGTTCCGCCAAAGCCTTGCCGACCGCCGGCGCCTGCTGCAGGCCGTGGCCGGAGAAGCCGTTGGCGAAGAGGAAATTTCTCACCTGAGGATGCGGGCCGACGACGGCGTTCTGGTCGAGCGTATTGTAGTCGTAGTGGCCGGCCCAGGCGCGTGTCGCCTTGATCGCCTCGAAGGCGGGGATGCGGGTGGCAAGCACCGGCCAGATCGTCTCCTCGAACAGCGGCCAGTCCGGATCGAAATCACCGGGATCGGCGGTAGCGTCCGTCTCGTAAGGCTCGGCGCCGCCGGTGATGTAGACCGATCCTTCCGGCCGCACATAGATGCCGGACGGGTCGACCAGCAGCGGCATGTCGTCGAACTTTTCGCGCGCCTCGAACACGAAGACGCTGCGCTTGCGCGGCTCGACCGGCAGGGCCAATCCCGCCAACGCCGCCACCTTGCCGGCGTTCGGGCCGGCGGCGTTGACGACGATGCCGGCTTCCAGCCGCTCGCCATTGTCGAGCATCACGCCGGTAACCTTGGCGCCGTCGCGGTCGATGCCGGCGACGGCGGCGGTGATGAAATCGATATGCTTTGTCCGCAGCGCCTTGCGGAACAGCATCAGCAGCGCATGCGCGTCGAACCAGCCTTCGCCGCTGCGTCCCCACGCGCCGGCGACAATACCTTCCGGCGACAGCCAGGAGAAACGGCGCGCCAGGGCCTCGGCGTCCTCCAGCAGGATATCGGCGCCCTCGGCCGCCTGCGCCTCGTGGTTGGCCTTGAGCACCGGAAACCCATCCTCGCTGGCGAGGATGAGATAACCGTTTTCATGGAAGGTTATGTCGGCATCGGCGCCGAACTCTTCCTTCAGCCGGCGGAACAGGCCGAGCGTGAATTGCGACAGGCGGATGTTTTCGGGGATGGAAAATTGCTGGCGGATCGAGGCTGCGGACAGCGTCGTGGCGGAATGCGTGAATTGCGGATCGCGCTCGACCAGCGCGATCGAGCCGGAAAAACCTTCCTCGCGCAAATAGTAGGCGATCGAGCTTCCGACGATTGCTCCGCCAACGATGACGATATCGTATCGCGCCATGCTGTTCCGCTTGTCCCGTTTCCAAAGGCCCTAACAAGCAGCAAGGGCGCCGCAAGGCAAGCTCTTGCAAGGGCCAGCCCGGCAGGGCAAGAAGGCCACATGTCCTCGCCCGCCGACCGGCCCTTCCGCTCCGTCCTCTACATGCCCGCGACCAACGAAAGGGCGCTGGCGAAGGCCGCCACGCTCGCCTGCGATGCGGTGATTGTTGATCTCGAAGATGCAGTGGCGCCGGAGCAGAAGTCGGAAGCACGGAAGCATCTGAAGGACTGGTTCGCCGCGCGCGCCGCCAAACCTGCGGCGACGATCATACGCATCAATGCGCTGTCGAGCGAATGGGGCGCCGAGGATCTGGCGCTGGCGCGAAAACTCGAGCCGGACGGCATCCTGCTGCCGAAGATCGACACACCGCGCGACATTCTCGAGGCCGGCGACGCGCTCGACGACGAGACCGCGCCGGAGACGGTGAAACTGTGGGCAATGGTCGAGACGCCAAAAGCTGTGCTCAACCTCGGCGCCATCGCCGAGCTCGGCCGCGACCCGGCCTCGCGGTTGGCCGGGCTGGTGGCCGGCACCAACGATCTGGCGAAAGACACCGGCATGCTGATGACGCCGGACCGGCGCTACCTGCTGCCCTGGCTGATGCAGATCGTGCTGGCGGCACGCGCCGGCGGGCTGGTGGCGCTGGACGGCGTGATGAACGAATTCCGCGACCTCCATGACTTCGGGCGCGAATGCACCGATGGCGCGGCGATGGGATTCGACGGCAAGACGTTGATCCATCCGGCGCAGATCGAGCCGGCCAACAAGGCATTTTCGCCATCGGAAGCGGCCGTGGCCGAGGCGCGAGCGATCGTCGAAGCGTTCGCGCGGCCCGAAAATGCCGGCAAGGGCGTCATTTCCCTCGAAGGCCGCATGGTTGAGCGCCTGCATCTGATGCAGGCCGAGCGGCTGCTCGGGCGCGCCATGCGGCCTTGAATTCGCCAGGCTGGATCGTAATTGATCTCACTGGACAGCTAGCTGGAGGCAATGATGAAGCTCTACCGTTTCCTGACCGGACCGGACGATTCCAGCTTCTGCCACAAGGTAACGGCGGCGATGAACAAGGGCTGGCACTTGTTCGGGTCGCCAACCTATTCCTTCGACGCCGAGACCAAGACCATGCGCTGCGGCCAGGCCGTGGTGAAGGACGTCGAGGGCAGAGATTACGAGCCGGGCATCAAGCTCAGCGAGTTTTAGGCGGCTCGCGTCACCCTTTGCCGCTCACTTCCCATCGCGCAGGAAGGCCGCGAAGGCGTCGGAATAGTCCGGGTGCCAGCGCGACAGCGGCGGGCGGTTCTCGACGATGTCGCCGGCCGCCCAGCGGATTCGCTTCTCGTCAAGCGCGCGCGGCACGTCGTTGTCGGGGCACAGGATGTAGAAGTCGCCACGCTCCAGGCTTTGCAGCATGAAATCCACCGTCTGCTCCGGCGTCCAGGCGCCTGACGGCTTTTCGGTTCGTCCGCCGGCGGCCAGTGGAGTGAAGACGAAGCCGGGGATGAGCAGATGCGCGCCGACCTGGCAGTCCTTGGTGTTGCGCAATTCGTGCTGCAACGCCTCGGTAAAGGTTTTCACGCCGGCCTTGGAGACGTTGTAGGCCGGGTCGCCGGGCGGCGTGGTGATGCCCTGCTTCGAGCCGGTGTTGATGATGAGCCCCGGCTTTCCGCGGGCGATCATGCCCGGCGCGAAGACGCGGCTGCCGTGGATGACACCCCACAGATTGACGGCAAGGACCCGTTCCCAGTTCTCGATGGGTCCGAACAGCGCGCTGCCGGGCTGGACACCGGCATTGTTCATCAGCACGTCGACACCGCCAAAAGTTTCGGCGACGCTGCGCTCCAGCGCCACGATGTCGTCGACGCGGCTGACGTCGGTCTCGACAGCCATCACGTCGTCCTTGCCGGCAGCAGCCAGGATCACCTGCGCGCGGGCATCCGCCAGCCGCTTGGCGCCGATGTCGGCGATGCAGACTTTCAGGCCCATCGAGGCGAATTTTTTCGCAGCGGCGAGCCCGATGCCGGAAGCCCCGCCGGTAATTACGGCGACGGCGCCGGGGACAAGAGCGGGGTGGGGCATGAGGAACTCCTGGAGGGCAGGTGAAAAACGGGGAGGCGATGATATTTGCACCCGCCAAAGGATGGAAACAACAGCCAACACGGACAGCCGTCCTCATCGCCACGCCCGCTTTCGCGTCTGGCCATTGTTGAGAGAACGCTCCCTTTCGGGAGTAGTCGGGAAGCGGGGCGCGAGGCCGTGCCTCCTAATTTATAATACGTGGCGCGACGTCCGCGCCCCGCCGGCGACTTTGGGCTCTGTCCCGTCCTGCTTCGCGACAGCTCCGGCTCCGGCTTTCGCCTCGGCTGGCCGTGCTTAAGCGCGTCGTCCAGCGCACACCGCACGTAGTTGCGGAGGGAGGACCTTCGGACAAAGCCTCCCCGGGCGCGGGCTACGTCTTCCCGCACCGGAGGCGCCGGTTCCTCCCCACAGACCACCGTCATGATCGGCGTTCCCGCAGGAGAAACTGGCAGCAAGTATGCGCGTGGTTTTGGGGAGGGGGACGGCGGGCACGATTTTTTTGTCGAAGGCGGTTGCGTCTAAGAAGTGCCTGCGAGCGATTTCAACGGGTTGGCGAAGGCAAGACGGCTCCGGCAGAAAAATTTCTTCCAGGCGGCGCATTTTCCATCCCCGTTTTGGGTCACCGTGTTGCGCCTTTCGGGGTCGCCGGAGCGCTTCGTCGGGTGGGAAATTCGGGGACCTCACGTCGCAGCGGCGTGCCTTATTCCTGCCGGCCGTTCGATGCTTCCTGAAAGCGAGCCAGTTCGTTCTCCGGGATCCGCGCGTTCTCCGCCTCGCCGGGGTAGCCGCCAGAGGCGACATCGGCGCGGAAACCAGAAAGCGCCTTCACCCGTTCGTCGCGCACCTTCTGGTGAAGCGAAGCGAGGTCGCCCCAGGCGCGGGCATGGCGCGGCAGGCGTTTTACCTCTCCGCATATGTCGGAAGTGAAAAGAAAAATCACGTCGGCGTCCGGGCCGGAGCCGAGCGACACGGTGACGAGGCCGGTGCGGCGATTGATCTCCGCCATCACGGCGGCGGGGATGACCTCGCATTCCACGGCGAAGGCACCGGCATCCTCAAGCCGCCGGAAACGGTCGAACAGGTCGAGCGCCTCATCGGCCGTCTTGCCGACGGCGCGCACGCCGCCGACCCAGGTCGATTTGCGCGGCACGAATCCGAGATGGCCCATGACCGGAATCTGCTCGGCCGAAAGCATCTTCACCGTGTCCCAGCCGCGCCCGGTGATGACCGCGTCGGCGCCCGCGACGATGGCCGAGAAGGCGGTGCGCAAAACCTCTTCGGCCGTGATCGCATCGGCAAAGCCGAGTGCGGCGGTAACGAAGACTTTTTTCGAGCCTTCGCGCACCTTCGCCACGTTGACGGCGCGACACACCACCATCTCGACGCCGGCGGCTTCGGCAGCCGCCGCTTCATCTGCGGTCTCCGCCGTCACCTGCGCTGCATGGCGGCCGCTGCCCTTCAGGGCGCGCAAACCGGCGACGGTAATGCCGCGCTCGACCTCACGGCCGCCAAAATCGAAAATGCGGGGCATGTTTTGCCGGGCTTATTTCATCTTCTTCGCATAATAGTCGGGCGCCACGATGCCGGGCTTGGAAAACCACTTCGGCACGTCGACGCCGGAATAGAGCAGTATGTTGCCCCAGGGGTCGAAGGCGCCGGTGCGCACGATCACCTTGGCTTTGGCCGCCATCTCGCCAAGGATCGTCTCGTGCTTGATCGGCGCGTGCTCGGCGTCGGCGAACAGGCGCTTCACCTTCTCAAGCAGCGGCGCATTGTGGGCCGGCAGCGTGTCGGCATAGGACACTTTTTCGGCGATCAGATTCTCGGCGATCGGGGTGAGCACCGTCTCCAGATCCGGCACGTCGGGAGTGATGGCGAGATCGATGCGCCAGGCACTCGACGGGATCGGAAAGCCGGCGTCGCAGATGATCATCAGGTCGCCGTGGCCCATCGAGGCGATGGCGTGGGAAAGCTCGGCGTTGAGCAGTCTGTTGCGGTTCACGGTTTTTCCTTCCATGTGGTTTCGAGCGCACGGGCATACATCGCGTCGGCGCTGGCGCGGTCCGGCAGGCCGGGAATGACGCCGAGTTTGGTGCAGGCGATGCCGCCGCAGACGACGCCGAAGCGCACGGCATCGACGATGCCGCGGCCTTCGGCAAGCGCCACGGCGAAACCGGAATTGAAGGCGTCGCCGGCGCCGGTGGTGTCGACCACCTCGACCGGAACGGCCGGCACCATGATGTCGAGCTCTTCGGTGAGGATCAGCGCACCGGCGCGGCCGAGCGTGACGACGACATTTTTCACGCCGCGCCGGCGCAGCTCACCGGCCAGTTCGCGCGACGAGCGCGGATCGTCGGCAGGCAGGCCGAGTAGGATGCGTAGCTCGCTCTCGTTGGGCGTTAGATAATCGACGGAAGCGAAGATCGTGTCCGGCAGGGCGCGCGCCGGCGCCGGGTTGAGGATGGTTTTCGCGCCGTGCTTGCGGCCGAGTTCCATGGCGCGCGACGCCGCCGCGGTCGGCACTTCCAGCACGGTCATCACCACGTCGCTGCCGGCGATCCGGCGTTCGGCGGCATCGACCGCACCGGCGTCGAGCAGCTCGTTCGCCCCCATGTCGAGGATGATGAAATTCTCGCCCTTGTCGTTGAGGATGATGAAACCGACGCCGGTGGCGCGCTCGGTACGCGTCAAGACGAACTCCGTGTCGACGCCCTCGGCGGCATAGAGATCGGTGGCGATGCCGGCGAGCTTGTCGCTGCCGATATAGGCGACGAGGCCGGAGGAAGCGCCCAGCCGCGCCGTGCCGACTGACTGGTTCGAGCCCTTGCCGCCCGGCCCCATGTCGAAATCCGTGCCGAGCATGGTTTCGCCGAAGATCGGCAGCTTTGGCGCACGCATGGTCAGGCCGACGGCGAAGCTGCCGACGATGGTGATGTTGGGTCTGGTCATAGTTTGCTCATGGCCAAAACGAAGGATTGCGGCACGACAGAGAAATCCGGGGACAGTTTACTTAATTCCGCCACACCCACAGGCGCGGCAAAGGAGCTGACCGGAATTGAGTAAACTGTCCCCGGATTTCTCATGACGCCATCGCCCGTGCCAAAATACCCTGCTCGTTGATACCGGCGCCAGTCAGCTCACCGGAAATGCGGCCGCCGCGCATGACCAGCACGCGCTCGGCGTTCAGGATCAGCTCCGGTATCTCGGACGAGATCATGACCACGGCGACGCCCTCGCCGGCAATACCGCGCAGGATCGAATAGATCTCCGCCTTGGCGCCGACATCGATGCCGCGCGTGGGCTCGTGCAGGACCAGCACGCGCGGATTGGTGACCAGGCTGCGGCCGAGGATGATCTTTTGCTGATTGCCGCCCGACAGGGTCGCCAGCTTCTGGCCGAGATGCGAGATGCGCGCGTCGAGCCGCGCCACCTGGGCGCGCGCTTCGCGGCGGATCGCGCCACGGCGCAGGAAGCCGGACATGGAGAAGCGCGGCAGCGAGGCCGAGACGACATTGTCGGCGACGCTCATCGAAAGCAGGCCGCCGGCGCCGCGCCGGTCGGCCGGCACGAAGGACATGCCGCCGCGGATCGAGGCCAGCGCATCGGCAGGGCGCAGGTCGACGCCGTCTATGGCAACGCGGCCCTTGCGGTCGACCAGCCCGAACAGCGCCTCGCCGAGCCCGTCCTTGCCGGAATCCGGCAGGCCGCCGATGCCGAGGATTTCGCCGGCGCGGACGTGAAAGGAGATGTCGTCGAGGCCGGGAGCGGTCAGGTTTTCGACCGAAAGCACGACGTCATTGTCAACGGACCGGCCTTCCGCCTGCAACGACCATTGCACGGTGGCGCCGAGGTCGCGGCCGACCATGGCGCGGATCAGGCGGTCCTCCGAAACATCCTCGTTGTCGATGGTCTCGATGGTGCGGCCGTCGCGCATCACGGTAATGCGGTCGGCGAGGTCGATCACCTCGCTGAGGTGGTGCGAGACGTAGATGACGGCGACGCCTTCGGTGCGAAGCTGGCGGACGACCTCGAACAGGCGGTCGCTCTCGCGCTTGGACAGCGCCGAATTCGGCTCGTCCAGCACCAGCAGCCGGGCGTTCTGGCGGATGGCGCGGGCGATCTCGACGAGTTGCATCTCGGCGACCGACAGCCGGCCGACTTTCGTGTCGGGGTCGAGCGAGCCCATGCCGAGGCGGGCGAGCGCGGCGCGCGCCTCGCGCCGCATGTTTTCGCGCGGGACAAGCGACGTTACGGAGCGCACCGCCATGTCGGACATCATGATGTTGTCGGCGATGGAGAGTGTCGGGCAGAGCGCCAGTTCCTGGTAGACGACGGTGATGCCGGCGGCGCGGCTCACCAGCGGGGACGAAATCACGGTTGCCTTGCCGTCGACAAAGATCTCGCCGCCATCCGGCTGCAGGTCGCCGGCCAGAATGTTCATCAGCGTCGACTTGCCCGCGCCGTTCTCGCCGATGACGGCATGGACCTCGCCTGGCCGGAAATCGATCGAGATGCGGTCGAGCGCCAGAACGCCGGGGAACCGCATGGTTACCCCGGCAATCCGGACGATCGCATCTTGGGAGGATGGATGGGTCATTCGGTGCTGTCGTTGGGGGTTGGCTTACCCTCCCCCTTGAGGGGAGGGTCGGCGAGAGGTCGGAGCGAAGCGGAGATCGCAAGACGGGGTGGGGTCGTTGAAGGTTGGCGCACTGCCGCGCGGACCCCACCCGGCCGCTTCGCGGCCACCCTCCCCTCAAGGGGGAGGGAAATGCAGCGCTACTTCTTCGCCACCTCGCCAATGTTCTCCTTGGTGTAGATGCCGACGCCGGTGTCGAGATTGTCGATCGTCTCGCCCTTGATGAACTTCGCCAGCAGGTCGACGGCGGCAAAACCCTGCTTCTCGGGCGCCTGGTCGATGGTCGCCTGGATATTGCCGCTTTCGACGAGGCCCACCGTCTGGTCGAGCAGGTCGAAGCCGACGACCTTGACCTTGTCGGCGGCGTTGTTGCGCTCGACCCAGGTGCCGGCGGCGGGCGTCGAGCAGCATTCCAGCGACAGGATGCCGGTGACGGTCGGGTTTGCCAGCATGGCGTTCTCGATCGCCGAGTAGATCTCCTGCGGATCGGTGCCGGTGTTCAGCGTCTGCACGACCTCGATGCCGGATTCGGCGGCCAGCGCCTCGCGCGCGCCCTTCTCGCGGTCGAGCGACCACTGCGCGGCGGCGTCGATGGTGGTGATCATCACCTTGCCCTTGCCGCCCAGCGTCGTGGCCATCAGCTTGCCGGCCTCGCGGCCCGACTGGACCAGATCCTGGCCGGCGAAGGCGAGGCGCTTCGAGTCGGGATTGTCGGTGTTGAAGGTCACGACAGGAATGCCGGCGGCGAGCACACGGTCGATCAGCGGGGCCAGCGCGTCTGTTGAGACCGAGGAGATGGCGAGGCCGTCCATCTTGCCCATCAGCGTCTCGATTTCGCTGATCTGGCCGTCGGCGTCGGCGCCGACCGGGCCGATGAAGTTGGCGTTGACCTTGTCGGCTTCCGCCGCCTTGGCGACGCCCGCCTTCATGAACGGCGCGAACTCGTTGGAGACGTCGTGGTAGGAGACGTAGAGATCGAGCGGCTGGCCGGCTGCGACCTTAGCCTTGATGCGCTCGGCCAGCGGAAAGTCCGCCGGCTTGGAGTCGGCATGGGCGAATTGGAGCGGCAGCAGGCTGAGTGCCGCCGCCAGGATGATCTGTCTTGCTTTCATGGATAGTCCTCCCTTTGAATTTGACTCGTTTCTTCGAACTCAGCCGCGCTTGCGCATCGTCCATTTGTCGATGCCGACCGCGATGATGATGACGAGGCCGATCATCAGCTCCTGCACGAAGGGCGAGACGCCCATCAGCACGAGGCCGTTGCGCATGACGCCGATGATCAGCACGCCGAGAATGGTTCCGAGGATGGTGCCTTCGCCGCCCGACAGCGACGCGCCGCCGACGATGGTCGCCGCGATGACGTCGAGCTCCAGGCCAAGGCCGGTGCGGCCAGCCTGGCCGCTCGGCAGGAAGGCGAGGCTCAAAATGCCCGCGAAGGCGGCGAGCACGCCCATCAGCACGAAGGCCCAGATCTTTACGGTGTTGACCGAAATGCCGGAGACGCGCGCCGCCTTGGCGCTGCCGCCGACGGCGAACACGCGAAAACCGAAATTGGTGTAGGACAGCACGATCCAGGCCAGCGCCGCGATGATGATGAAGAAAACAAGCTGCATCGGCACGATGCCGAACAGGTAACCCTGGCCCATATAGCTGAAGGTCTCGAGCACGCCGGCGTCGGCGCCGTTGCGGATGTTGACCGTCACCGGCTGGCCGTTGGTGAGGATGAGTGCGGCGCCGCGCACGATCGACAGCATGCCGAGCGTGGCGATCAGCGACGGCAGGCGGCCGTAGGTGGAAAGCACGCCGTTGATCAGGCCGATCGCCACGCCGGTGAGCAGGCCCACGCAGATTGCCGGCATGAGTCCCCAGCCGGCGATGATCAGCATGCCGGTGGCCAGCCCTGAAAACGCATAGGTCGAACCGACGGAGAGGTCGACCTCGCCGGAGATCAGCACGAAGGTCATGCCGACGGCCATGATGCCGAGCAGCGACACCTGGCGGCCGACATTCAGCAGGTTGAGCGAGGTGAGGAAACCGTCGGTGGCGATCGAGAGGAAAATGCAGAGCACCAGCAGCGCGAAAAACACGCCTGTCTCGCGTGCGCGCAAAAGCCTCGACAGCGAAAATCGGTCCATGGCAGGCGCGCGCGCGCCGGTCCTGACCGCATCGGCCATAAGATATCCTCCCGTTGGGTCCGGCAGACGCTTTTGGCGCGCCGCCGTGCCTTACTCACTCAGGTCGAAAAGTCCGGGCGAGCTCCAGTCCGGACCTTGCGCGTTCTTCCGCCGCTCAGGCGGCCTTTTCCGGCAGCATGCGGAACGTGCCGGCCGGCACCTTCTGCAAGGCTTCATAGTTTCCGTAGTCGCGCACCCGCTTGAACGGTGCGTTCTCGACCGCGTTGTAGGAGCTGATATAGCCCCAGCGGTAGGTATCGGAGCGGTTGGCGTCCGAGCGATGCAGAAGATTGCCGTCGAACACCAGCGCATCGCCGGGTTCCATCTCGACATAGATGTGTTCGTAGCGCTTTAGCGCGGCTTCCAGATGTTCCTGCTCGACATTGGTCTGGCCATCCTCGCGGATGTGGTTGAGACGGCCGAGCTTGTGCGTGCCTTTCAGCACCTGCAGGCAGCCATTCTCCTTCGTCGCCTTGTCGAGCGCGAGATAGATGCTCATCATTTCAGGTGCGAGGCAGCCGTAATTGTACCAGTAGCCGAAATCCTGGTGCCATTCCCAGGCGCCGCCCTCGTTGGGCTGCTTCATCGTCATCTTGTGGCTGTAGAGATAGATCGGCTTGCCGACCGCGTCCTCGGCGAGGTCGACGAGGCGCTCGTCGCGGGCCAGATATCCGTATTGGTCGTCTTCCGCCGTGTTCCACATCTTCAGAAGGGTCGTCTTGCCCTCCTTGTCGCCTTTCTGCATGACCGCGCCGGACTTGTTCTCGGCTTCGAGCTGGGCACGGGCGCGATCGCGGAAGAGATCGACCTCCTCGGTCGTCAGAAGATTCTTGCGGATGATGTATCCGTCGCGAGCGTAGAGCTCGGTCTCTTCCCTGGTCATCGCAAGCATCGGACTACTCCCTGGCATGCACGAATTTTTTCGCCCGTAGGCGCAGAACCAGCCGCGAAAAGCTCGAAATCCTTGCTTTCCCGCCGATGCGGAGAATTTCCTCAAACTCTCGACGGTTAGATTACGCCCGCTCGCCAGGATGGGAAATGGACAAACAGAACGCAGCTTTTGTATAAAACGCGCATGTCCGAAAGAACCCAATTCCGCGAAAGCCTGCACTATGTTCCGGAGGCCGGGTGGACCCGCTCGGCGCTCACCGTCCTGCGTGCCGGCAAGGTGGCGGCGGCACCCGACTACCGCGTCGCCCGCGCTGCACACCAAGGCCAGGACATTCTGTACTGCCTCTCCGGCAAGGGATTTGTGGAGACGCTCGGCCAGCGCGCGCCGGTAGCGGCGGGCGACCTCGTATGGATCGCCAACGAGGCGCCACATGCTCACGAGGCCGATCCGGCCGCGCCGTGGACGGTGCTGTGGTTCCGCTTCGACGGGCCCGACCCGGCAGCGCTGCGCGAAAAACTGTTCGGCGACGGTTTTCCGCATGTCGCCTTCGCCGATGGCGGCCATGCGGTGCCGTGGTTCGAAAGACTTTTCTCGGCGCTGCGGCGGCGCGACCCGGGGCTCGACCTGCGACTCAACCATCTGGTGGCCGAGTTCTTGACGATGATCGACCATGCGCATGCGGGAACGGCGGCGCGCGATTTCCCCGGGCCGGTCGCCGCCGCGCTCGCGGCCATGAGCGCCGATCTCGGGCTGCCTTGGAGCGCGGCCGATCTTTCGGACGTGAGCGGCCTCGGCCATTCGCAGATGCGGCGGCTGTTCCGCAAGCACCTGCGCACAAGCCCGCGGCAATGGCTGATCCGCGAACGGCTGATGCGGGCGCAATCCCTGCTGCTGGAGAACGATGCGCCGCTGGCCGAGATCGCAGAACTGTGCGGCTTCTGCGACGTCTATCATTTCGGCCGCGAATTCAAGCGTGCGATCGGCATCGCGCCGGCGGCCTGGCGCCGAAACGAGTTGGGCGCGTGGCCGGTGGGACGGGAAGCTACGGCATAGTGCAGCCGCGGATGGCGAAGCCTGTCCGAAGCCGCCCAGCATGCCCGCTTCCCGAGGCTCCAATCGAGGCGATCGCCAGGTTTCCTTTGTCCATGACGACCCGGCCGCACACGGTCAGGAATCGCCGGCCGCCGTCTCCGGTGCACGGCACGGCAAATCGGCAGGCAGGAACGTGCGGCAATAGGCTTCGGCCGCCTTGTTGGCCTCGTCGCAAAACGCCGCAGTCAGCCGGTCGTGCTGGGCACATGACGTCATCCATATGCCGTCATAGATGGCGATCAGGACGATGAACCGCATGTCCCGGTCGGAAAGGGGAGGCATCACGACATAACGATCCAGCCAGTCGTAGACCCGTTGCGCGGCGAGCCTCGAATTCTCGATGTCGATCTTGCGGATTTCGCTCGTCACCTCCCCCGACAGGAACAGCCGACGGGCCACCGGGTCGGAATTGTAGAACGCCGCCGCCCGGTCGAACCGGATCCTCAGCAGATCCGGCCAGCCGTGGAGCTGTACGGTCCCGCCGCCGGCGAGCGGCCGGTCGACATGCTCACGCAGGCGAGCGACATATTGCCTGGCCAGTTCAATGAAGGCCGACTGTGCGGTCGGAAAGAAATGATAGGCCGAGGCCGCCGGCACGTCGGCTTTTCTGGCGATGTCGTAGATGCTGACGTCGCGCATGGGCTGCTTGCCTAGCAATTCCGCCGTGGCCGCCAGCAATGCGTCAAAACGCACCCTGCCGCGACGCCGAACCGGCAAATGGGCGGCAGGCACCACGTTCGCCGGCGCTTTTCGTGTGCTACGGGGCATTTCGCAGTCGCTCCTTCCAGGACCCGACTTCTACCTCTGCGGGTGCCCTTCGGCGCCGCGCGCGCGGCCTGGCATCTTCTGGCGGCATAAAGGCCCCGAAGCAAATGGCAAGTCTCTTCGTGTGCTGCCCGCAGCCGTACGGCCGTCGGCATCGATCGACGGTTTCAGGTCGGGTTTGCGGGCAGTCCCCGTGCCCGCCGATTTCTTCTTGCAGGCAAAATGCCCACCCACTATAGTCCGTACAATATCTGAAATTAAATTCCACCACCGGTAGGCCGGGGGAGGTTGTGGAGTTGGGATGAGCGTTCAGGGTGGGGTCGTCGTACAAAGTCAGCCGGTCGAGAAAGTGGGGCTGGTCGAGATCGACCGTCCTGAAGTGCGCAATGCACTGAACCTCGAGGTTCGCGAAAAACTGGCCGCGGCGGTCGAGAGCTTTGCCAACGATTCCGGCATCCACGTCATCGTCATCACCGGTCGCAACGGCGATTTCGTCGCTGGAGCAGACATCAAGGCTTTCGAGAAACTCGGTTCCGCCGACGTCCTCACGCAACGCACACACCGCTATTGGGAGGCCATCGCCAGATGTCCGAAGCCGGTCATCGCGGCGGTCGAAGGCTATGCGCTCGGCGGGGGATGCGAGCTGGCCATGCACGCCGACATCATTGTGGCGGCGCGGACGGCGACGTTCGGACAGCCGGAGGTCAAGCTGGGCCTGATGCCAGGCGCCGGCGGCACGCAGCGCCTGCTGAGGGCCATCGGCAAATACAAGACGATGATGCTGCTGCTGACCGGCGACCTGCTGTCTGCCGAACAGGCCGAGCAGGCCGGTCTTGTCAGCCTTCTCACCCCGGAAGGCGAAGCCCTGCAGCATGCGCTGAAGATCGCAACGAAGATCGCGCGGATGCCGCCCCTGGCGGTCGAGCAAATCAAGGAAGCCGTCGTGAGCGGCGAGGATGCGCCTCTAGAGACGGCGCTGCGGCTTGAACGCAAGGCGTTCCAGCTTCTGTTCGATACGGCCGACAAGCGCGAGGGCATCGCCGCCTTCCTTGAAAAGCGCAAGCCTTCCTTCACGGGCCGCTGACATGACGGAGGCGGCGATTTCGGAGGGCCTGCGGATCGCGACGGCCGGTATCGTAGGCGCCGGCGTGATGGGATCCGGCATTGCCGAGGTGCTGGCGGCGGCCGGGCTCCAAGTGCTGTTGATGGATGGGGCGCCGGGCAAGGCGGCGGCTTCGCTGGATCAGATCGCCGTGCGCCAGCGGGCAAGGGCGGCCGCCGGCAAGATCGGCCCGGAGGCGGCGGAGGCGCTCATCTCGCGCATCACCCCGATCGAAGCGCTCGAAGGCCTGGCGCCGGTGGACCTCGTGATCGAGGCCATTGTCGAGCGCATCGATCCCAAACGCGAACTGATACGCGCACTGGAAGGCATCGTCGGTCGGCGGGCGATCATCGCGACCAACACCTCGTCCCTGTCGGTGACGAGCATTGCCGCCGCCGCCGAACATCCGGACCGGGTCGCCGGATATCACTTCTTCAATCCCGTCCCTGCGATGAAGATCGTGGAAGTCATCCGTGGCGCGCACACCCTGCCCGAGGTTGAAAGCGCCCTCGTCGATCTCGCGAAACGTTTCGGCCATCGCGCCGTGCGCGCCAGCGACACGCCCGGCTTCATCGTCAACCATGCCGGACGGGCTTTCGGCACCGAGGCGCTCGCCCTGTTGCGCGAAGGCGTCGCGTCGATCGCACGGATCGACGCGATCCTGCGCGATGCCGCCGGGTTCAGGATGGGTCCCTTCGAACTGATGGACCTCACCGGCCTCGACGTCAGCCATCCGGTGATGGAAAGCATCTACAACCAGTATTATCAGGACCCCCGCTACCGTCCGTCGGTTATTGCCACGCAGCGTGTCGCGGCCGGGCTGCTGGGGCGAAAGACGCAGCGGGGCTTCTACGCCTACGAGGGCTCGCGCCAGATCGTCGCCCCGGAAGAGGCGTCCCCTACGAGCGAAATACCGAGCAGTATCGCCGTCCTCGGCGACAGCGACCACCAGGCGATGCGCAAGCTGCTGGAAGCCGCGGGCCATGACGTTTCGTCCGATCCGGCCGCGGCGCACGAGGTCGGGGGATTGGTACTGGTCGGCCTCGAGGGCGAGGATCTCACGGGCGCCGTGATCCGCCGGGGACTGCCGCCTTCCGCCTGCGTCGGCTTCGACCCGCTTTTCGGACTGGACGGACATGTCGTCCTGGTGGCCTCGCCCGCCACGTCGCCGCGAGCCGCCGGCGCTGCCCTGGCAGTGGCGGCGGGCGCCGGACGCAAGGCAACCCTGATCAACGACAGTTGCGGCGCGATTTGCCAGCGCGTCGTCGCCATGATCGTCAACATCGGCTGCGAGATCGTGGAGCAGCGGATTGCGTCCGTAGCGGATGTGGACGCTGCGGTGCGGCTGGGACTCGGGTACCCGCATGGTCCGCTGGAGTGGGGCGACAGGCTCGGCCCGGCCCGCGTCCTGCGCATCCTCGACACCATCTACGACCGCACCCGCGACCCGCGCTATCGGGCCAGCTTGTGGCTGAGACGACGGGCCGAACTCGGGCTTCCGCTCGCGGCATGAAGTGAAGTGGAGAACGGCTTTTGGCCCGCAAGCATGACCTGACCCCCTCCGCGCCCTGGTACAGGATCGAGACGGACGAGTCCGACTGGGCGGCGCTGCCGGAGCAGACCCTGGTTCAGCTCTATGGCCAGATGAAGCTGATCCGCCGCTTCGAGGAAAAGATCCTTGACCTGGAGAAGGCGGGCCTGGTCCATGGCCCCGCCCACGCCAGTATAGGCCAGGAGGCCGCCGCGGTCGGCGTCACCTCGCTGCTGCGCCCCATCGACCAGATCAACGGGACGCACCGCGCCCACCACCAGGTGCTGAGCAAACTCGTCAACGCGCAGACCGAACCGGATTTCGACATACGCTCGCGGGCCTACACGCCGCCGATGAACGACGCCGTGTACCGGCTCATGGCGGAGATCATGGGATTGACGCCCGGCTATTGTGAGGGCCGCGGCGGCTCCATGCATATGCGGGACGCAGAGTCCGGCGTGGCCGGAACGAGCGCCATCGTCGGCGGCAACATCCCTCACGCGGCCGGTTACGCGCTGGCCGACCAGGTGCTTGGGCGCGACGGCATTTCCGTCAGCTTCTTCGGCGACGGGGCGTCGCTGCAGGGAGCGGCCTACGAATCCATGAACATTGCGGCTGCCTACAAGCTGCCGGTGATCTTCTTCGTGGAGAACAATCTCTACGCCGTCTCCACCCATATCGGCGACGTCACCGCCGAACCGCGCATCGCCTCGCGCGGCCCGATGCTAGGCTTCACCGGCATCGAGTGCGACGGCATGGACGTGGTGGCTGTGTATCGGGCCGTATCCGATGCCATCGGCATCATCCGCGAGGGTCGCGGCCCGGTCATCATCGAAGCCCAGTGCTACCGCTACTTCCACCAGAGCGGCAGCAAGCCGGGCAGCGAGTTCGGCTACCGCAGCCGCGAGGAAGAGCAGGAATGGATCGATCGCGATCCGCTGCGCCTGGCCGAGGCTCGCCTTGCCAGCCTCGGCATCCTCGACAATGCCGGCGTCGTGCTGATCGACGAGCGCATCACGGCCGCAGTGCAGGCCGCCGCCGATCGCCTGACCGAACCTGTTCCCGGAAGCAACCAGTTGCGCATTCCGGAGCGCCTGTGGCCCTCTGTTGAGACCGTCGACGACGGCATCCTGGCCGACCCTTCCGAAACGGACGGTTTGAAGTACCGCGAGTTGGAGGACTATGCGCCGGACCAGTTGGTCAAGACGCGCTTCGTCACCGCGGCGGGCGAGGCGCTCGCTGCCGCCATGGCGGCCGATCCGACCATCGTCGTGCTTGGCGAGGACGTTCACCGGCTGCGCGGCGGCGTCAGCGGTTTTACACGCTCGGCGCTGGAGCAGTTCCCCGGCCGCGTGCTCGCCATGCCCATCGCCGAGAACGGCTTCACCGGCGTGGCGCTGGGTGCGGCCCTGCGCGGATTGCGGCCGGTCGTCGAAATCATGTTCGGCGACTTCTGCCTTGTGGCGGCCGACCAGATCGGCAACGGCATCGCCAAGGTGCGCCACATGTTCGGCGACGGCTTCCCCGTACCGGTGATCATGCGCGTGCGCGTGTCGCCCCACACCGGCTACGGGTCGCAGCATTCGGGCGATCCGGCCGCGCTGTTCAGGATGTTCCCCGGCTGGCACGTCGTTTCGCCGACCACGGCCTTCGACTATGTCGGCCTGCTGAACACGGCGTTGAAGTCCAACGATCCGGTCGCCATCATCGAACATGTCGAGTTCTACCAGCGCGAGAGCCTGGTTCCGCGCGACGAGCGCGACTTCTGCCTCCGCATTGGCAAGGCCAAGGTCGCCCGCCCCGGCGCGGCCTGCACGGTGCTCGCCACCTCGGCCATGGTTCCCATCGCCACGAAGGTCGCGAACGATTCCGGCATCGACGCAGAAGTCATCGATATGCGCAGCATCGGCCAGCTCTCCACCGACTGGCCGCTCATCCTGGCATCGATCGCAAAGACAAACCGGGTCATCATCGCCGAGCAGGTCGCCAGCGGCTTCGCGCTCGGCCGCCACTGGATCGCGGAAATCCAGGCGCGTGCATTCGATGACCTCGACCACGAAATACTTCACGTCACCGGCAGTCTCTCGGCGCCCGTCGTGTCGGCCGTACTCAACAAGGCCGCCCTCGGTTCCGCGGAAAAGCTGCGGGAGGCGATGGAGTTGATTACCGAGAACGCATGAACAGATCGAACTGGGAAGGAGCATGACAATGAAAATGGGGAATTTTGGCCGTCTTTCGGGACTGAAGGGTCTCGCGGCCGCGACAATGCTGATGGGTCTGGGCGCCACCGCGATTCCAGCCGATGCCAAGACGCTGGTGATCGCCCGCGACATGGACGTCAACTCGCTGGATATGGCCCGTAGCTGGTGCGACACCTGCATGATCTTCAACGCCGCGGTCTACGACGCGCTGCTGACGCTCGACGCCAACAACAAGCTGGTGCCGCTGGTTGCCGAAAGCTGGGAAGCCAACGCGGACCAGACCAGCTTCACCTTCAAGCTGAACCCGAAGGCGACCTTCGCCGACGGTTCGAAGGTCGAAGCCAAGGACGTCAAATGGTCCTGGGAGCGCCTGAAGAACATCAAGGGCAGCCCCTCCGGCCTGACCGAAACGATCGCCTCCGTGGAAGCCCCGGACGCCGGCACGGTGGTCGTGAAGACCACCCAGCCGAATTCCGAACTGTTCAACCTTCTTGCCGCCAGCTATTTCGGCATCGTCAACAGCGATGTCGCCCAGGCTGAGGCCAAGGCGATCGCCGACGAGAGTGCGGCGCAGTCCGATCAGGCCGAACCGTGGTTCATGGCGCACTCGGCCGGCGGCGGCGCATTCGTGCTCGATTCCTACCAGCCCGGCGCGGAGCTCAGGCTGAAGCGCAATGAGAACTACTGGCGCGAGCCGGCAAAGGTCGACGAAGTCGTCATCCGCCAGGTTGGCGACGCCGTCGCGCAGGCCCAACTGCTGCAGAGCGGGCAGGCCGACGTGGCGCTGAACATCGACCCGGAAACCGCCAAGACGCTCACCGGTGAGAACGTGAAGGTCGAGTCCGCGCCGTCGAACAACTTCGTCTACCTGACGATCAGCCCTGGCGCCGTCGCCAATCCGTTCCCGATGACCAACGACATCCGCGAGGCCATTTCGATCGCCGTCAATCGCCAGGAGCTCATCGAGTTCACGCTGGGCGAGGGCAACGGCCAGTTGATCTCGGTGCCGTTCCCGCTGGCTTTCCCCGGTGGCGCCAATCACCCCATTCCGGAATACAATCCGGAAAAGGCAAAGGAGATCCTGGCCAAGGCCGGACGGGGCGACGGTTTCACGCTTGACGCTACCTATCCGAACCTCAACGTCTACGGCGTCGACATCAACCTGGCGATGCAGAAGATCCAGCAGGATCTGGCCAAGGTGAACATCACGCTCGACCTCAAGCCGGTCGAGTTCCCCAACTGGCGCGAGCTGGCGACGAAGGATCACATTCCGATCTCCTTCGTGTTCTTCGCCCCCGACTATTACGGCACCTCGCAATATGTGAGCTATTTCGGTCTGGCCCCGGATTCGCCCTGGGCGAAGCGTGGCGGCGCCGAGCGCGACCCATCCTTCCTGCTTCCGGAGGTGCCCGCGCTGCTGGCCGACGCACTGAAGTCGAGCCCCGAACAGGCTGAGAAGATCTACTACGACATCGGCGAGAAGATCCGGGCGCAGAACGTCCTGATCCCGATGATGAGCCCGAACACCATCCTTGCCTATGGCAGCAAGGTTCGCGGCGTTCGCAACTCGCCGAGCTCCAACGTGCCGCTGTACGAGATCTCGATCGACGACTGACGTCGATCGAAAATGAAGATGATCCGAGGCCCCGCAAGGGGCCTCGTTTCCATGCGGCCATGACCGATTTGGGCCCTTGTGACCGGCTTGGCCCGTCGCGGCGAGCAATGCGGCGGCGGCAGGGGATGACCGGCGGCAAAAGCGAAAATATGCAATGCCACCACCCCATATCTTGTTGGCAAAAATCCCCGATTATCCTTGACAAATCAGGCACTTGAATTCACGGTGCGGAAACCGATAAAAATCGGCTATTAGCCAGGGAGAGCCGAGTGCCCTACACCGATTTCATATTCAACGACTACCGCAGACGTGTTGGCGAGCTGGAAGCGAGCACCAATCCCCTGGCGCAGGGGGTCGCCTATATCGACGGCGATCTTTACCCGCTGCATGAAGCGAAGATCCCGATCCTCGACCAGGGTTTCCTGCATTCCGACCTGACATATGACGTCCCTTCCATCTGGGACGGCCGCTTCTTCCGCCTCGACGACCATCTCGACCGGTTCGAGCGAAGCCTGAAGCTGCTTCGGCTGCGCAGTCCGCTGGACCGTCATGGCATTCGCCAGAAACTCGTCGAGATGGCGGCGAAAAGCGGCATCCGCGACGCCTATGTCTGCATGATCGTCACCCGCGGCCTCAAATTCATCCGCCAGTACAGCCCTGAGGAAATCGAGAACAATCTCTACCTCATCGTGCAGCCCTTCCTGTGGGTGATGGGCGAGGAAATGCAGAAGACCGGCGGCTCGGCGATCATCGCCCGGGACGTCCGCCGCGTCCCTCCCGGCGCCATTGACCCGACCGTGAAGAACCTGCAATGGGGCGACTTCGTGCGAGGTATTTTCGAGGCGCGCGACCGGGGCGCGAACTATCCGATCCTGACCGACGGCGACGGCAACCTGACCGAAGGATCGGGCTTCAACGTCTGCATCATCAAGAACGGCGTGTTGCGCACGCCCAAGCGCGGCGTGCTCGAAGGCGTCACCCGCAAGACCGTGATCGAGGTCGCCAAGGCGCAAGGCATCGAATGCCATGTCGAGGACGTCCCCGTCAGCGCCGCCTATGACTGCGACGAACTGCTCTTCGTTACCACGGCAGGCGGCGTCATGCCCATCACCAAGCTGGACGGCGTGCCGATCGGCAACGGCGAAGTCGGCCCGCTGAGCAGGGCGATCTGGAAGGCGTACTGGGAAGCCCACTACGATCCGATGCTGAGCTTCGCCATCAATTATTGACGCATGCGATGCCCCCGGGGCCGCCGCTTCGGGCGACCCCGGCCAAGCACGCAACCGCCGATCATCGAGAGCGGCGTCGGACGACGTTCCTAGACTGCGAAGCAGAATCCCAGGTGGACGGCTTGCGCCTCTCCGCCTTGAAGCAATTCGCCCCGACGGGAGTTCGGGTCAGGACTCAAGCGAGGGTGCACGCTTCGTCGAATTCCAGTCGCGGCAGCCGCGGGAACAGGCCTGCCGGATCGCCATAACCCAGATTGACCAGGAAGTTGCTCTTCCATTTCGTTCCGGAAAAGAACGCTTCATCCAGAACCTTGGGATTGAAACCGGACATCGGACCCGTGTCGAGCCCGAGCATGCGCGCGGCAATGATGAGATAGCCGCCTTGCAGGCTGCTGTTGCGGAAGGCTGTCTCGTAGGCCATTTGCGGGCTGGACGTGAACCACGGCCGCGCATCGGTGTGCGGAAACAATTGCGGCATGCGATCGTAGAACGCCTCGTCATAGGCAACGATGACCGTCACGGGCGCAGCCATCGTCTTGTCCGAATTGCCGCGACTCAGCGCCGGCCGCAATTTTTCCTTGCCCTCCGGAGTGCGCACGAAGACAAACCGTCCCGGTGAGCAGTTCGCCGACGTCGGGCCCATTTTGGCGAGATCGTACAGGCGCTTCAGCGTGTCTTCGCTGACGGGCCGGTCCGTCCATTTGTTGTGCGTGCGCGCTTCGGTAAAGATCGTGCGATTGTCCATTGAACCCTCGGCGCCTTCTCGAGGCGGATGCGGATGCAAAACGGCGATGCTCCGCAGCCGCGACAGGATAAAGAATGGTCGCGCCGGCGGCGCCGGCACGTCAATGCTGGGCTCGGTCGGAATTTCCGGTGACTCGCAGCACGGCCCCGACGGCTCCCGCCCTTGCCGCCTGCGCTACTGCGCGCGTTTGAGGCGCGCCAGCACGAGCGGATTTTCGTTGGCGGGAATGCGCGTGCGATGCGCTTTCAGTTCGGAGAAGGCGCGCTCGCTCGCCTTCAACGTCAGATCGACGTCGGCGACCGTCATGGCGGCGTTCATGAACATGTTGTGGTAGGGGTGGAAATAGACGCCGTGCTTCAACGCGTTCGCGCTCCAGGCGTAGCCGAGACGCATGTCCGGATCGTCGTGGAAGAGGATTTGGGGCATCTGGGCAGGCCCGGTCTGCCGGAGCGAGAAGCCGTGTGCGGCGGCCAGCTCGTCAAGCCCTTCGCGCAGCCTGGTTCCGAGCGCGACGGTCTGCTCCAGATAATCCGTTTCGCGGATCAGCCGCAGCGTCTCGACGGCAGCCGCCATGGGAACGGCAGAGAACCAGAAGGAACCGGTGCAGAAGATCGAACGCGCCGCCGCGTTGAAACGCTGCGCGCCCACCATGGCCGAGATCGGATGGCCGTTGGCGATCGCCTTGCCCCAGCAACTGATGTCCGGCTTGACGCCCAGCGTCGACCACGAACTATCCCGGGCCAGCCGGAAGCCGGCGCGCACATCGTCGACGATTAGCGGCACATCAGCCGCGTCGCAGATCCTGCGCACGGCCTTGGCGAACGCCTCGGAAGGAAGGAGCTGGTCGGCGAACACCTCATGCTTGAACGGCGTCGCGAAAATTCCCGCGAGATCGCCATCCGCCGCACGGACCGCAGCCTCCAGGCTTTCGATATCGTCATACCGGTAGGTGATGACGTGACTGCGATCTTCATCGACGATGCCGGTGCGGTTCGGTGTGCACCAGGGCTGCGAGCCGTGATACGCGCCGCTGGCCACCAGAATCTTGCGGCGCTTCGAATAGGCGCGCGCCGTCGTCATGGCCATCGACGTGGCGTCGCTGCCATTCTTGCAGAACATCACCCAGTCGGCGTGGCTGATCATCGACACCATCGCCTCGGCCAGATCGACCATGACGGACGAGGGTCCGGTGAGCGTGTCGCCAAGCTCGGCCTGGCGACGGGCGGCGGCCTCCACGTCGGCATTTCCGTAGCCGAACAGGTTCGGTCCATAGGCACTCATATAGTCGATATATTCATTACCATCGACATCCCAGATGCGCGCGCCGCTGGCGCGACTGAAGAACTGCGGGAAGTCGCTCGGCAAAAGTGCAGTCGATTCATGACCATACATGCCCCCGGGAATGACGCGGCGGGCCCGCTCGAGAAGTTCTGAGTTCTTACGGTTTGACCAAGGCATGGGTAGATCCTCTCGCTATCGGGTGCGACTGATAGCAGTAAAAATATCTGCTATCAACGAGATTCAGGATGGATTGAGCCCGTCTTTTCGGCTACACAAAGGAGGGTATCGCGCACGCGACGACCGGGAACAGGTCACAGCGAGCGCAATGCCTTGCGACAGAGACGGAAGGAGGCCGGGACGGGTCGCGAACGATACCCGGCCGGGCCGACCGTCACGGTTCAACCAGGTGAGTGCGCGCCGCCTGTCCGGCGGCGCGGATTGCAATCCAGAAGGGGAATCCATGAAAAACGTAAGAAATGGCTTGAGTCGACGCAGCGTTCTGAAACTCGGCGCAGGTTCGGCGGCTGTATCGCTCCTCGGCATGCCGGCGATCGGCCGCGCACAAACGACGTCGCTTTCCGTCGCCAATGGCGGCGGCGCGCTGGGAGACGCCTTCAAGGCTGCCTGCTTCGACACGTTCGAGAAGAAGACCGGCATCAAGATCATCAGCGCGCCCTACATCGAAGGCGCCCGACTGAAGGCGATGGTTGAAGCCGGCGCCGTCGACATCGACGTGGCCGACACCGATGCGGCCGAGGCCGCGCCGCTGGCCGTCGAAGGCCTGCTGGAAGAGATCGACTACAGCGTCGTGCCCAAGGACGGCCTGATCGAGGGTTCGGCGAGCAAATACTGGACGGCCTGCTACATTGCCGGCTCCGTGCTGAGCTGGAACACGGAAGCAGCCGAGAAGAACGGCCACCCGAAGACCTGGCAGGAGTTTTTCGACCCGTCGGTGAAAGGCCGGCGCACCCTTTGGAAGAACGCGGCGCAGACCATGGAAGTGGCCGCCCTCGGCGCCGGTCAGCCGGCCGACAAGCTCTATCCGCTGGATCTCGACCGCGCCTTCGCCATGCTCGACGGCATCCGCTCCTCGATCACCTGGTGGAGTTCAGGCGCCCAGAGCGCCCAGCTTCTGGCCAGCAACGAAGCCGATTATGGCATGTGCTGGAACGGCCGGGTCGACCCGATCAAGCAGCAGGGCGGCCCGATCGACTACACGTTCGAACACGCACTGCACATGCCCGGCATCTGGAGCCTGCCGAAGGGCGGCCGCAACCGCGACGCAGCCATGCAGTTCGTCGCGCACTGCATGGACCCCGAGGTCCAGGCCGAGTTCTCGCGGCGGATCCCCTACGGCCCGACCGCGACCAAGGCCTTCGATCTGCTGACGGCGGAGGAGCGCGCCCGCATGCCGAGCGCGCCCGAGAACAGCAAGACCGCCGTTGCCATCAACGGCGACTACTGGCTGGAGAAGGGCGCGGAAGTCTACGAGCGCTTCAACACCTGGGTTGTTTCCCAGTAAGGTCCAAGCCTTGGGAGGACGGCGCGCGAATTCAACGCGCCGCCCTCCCATTTTGGTGGCATGCGCATCGCACCTGATATGCTCAAGCCCGAGACCCTGTGGACCGTTATGGATTGGAGCGACGGAGCACTCCGGTGCTCGTGGAAGGAAACGGCATACTGTCCATGAAATTGCGCAAGTTCCTGCTCTTCGCTCCCACGGCGCTGCTGCTGACGCCTTTCTTCCTGGCGCCGCTGTTCGTGATCGGCGCGGAAAGCTTCAGCGGCAAGCAGGGCGCATTCGGCGAATATGTGAAGGTCGTGACCGATCCGGGCATCCGGACCGTTCTCTACAATACCTTCTACGTCGCCCTGATGGTCACGTTCTTCTCCCTGCTGATCGGCTATCCCATAGCCTATGTCCTGGCGCGGCTGAAAGGCCGCTGGGCGACGATCGGCATTTTCCTTATCTTCCTGCCGTTCTGGGCGAGCACCGTCATCCGCTCATTCGCATGGATGATCCTGCTCGGCCGGAACGGACCCGTGAATTCGGCGATGGTCGGCTCCGGCCTGATCGACGAGCCCATCCGCTTCATCGACAACGGCGTCGGCCTGATGATCGCGATGACCTACATCATGGTTCCGTTCATGGTTGTGCCGATCCTCAATGGCCTGCGCGCGATCGACGTAAACCTGCCCAGGGCCGCGGCGGTCCTCGGCGCCAATCCATGGCGCCAGTTCCTGGCCGTCACTCTGCCGCTGTCGATGCCCAGCATCGCCGTCGGCGCGACCATCGTCTTCGTCACGTCGCTGGGCTTCTTCGTGACGCCTTCCCTGCTGGGCGGCAACCGCACGGTCGTCTCGATCCTGATCAGCGAACAGGCCAACCGGCTGCTCAATTGGCCGCTCGCCTCCGCGCTGGCGATCGTGGTGCTCCTGCTCACCATCGTCGTCTTCGCGCTGCTGCGCCTCAGCCAGGTGATGTCGCGGCGAAGAGGAAGCGCCCGGGCGGGAGCGCTCGCATGAAGACTTTGGAAAAGACCCTCTGGTCCACCTGGAGCCGGTTCCTCACCTGCCTCGTCGGAGCCGTGCTGATCGGTTTCCTCGTGCCGATCCTGACCGTCGTGCTGGTGTCTTTCCAGAGCAAGTCGTACCTGTCGTTCCCGCCGTCCGATTTCTCGATCCGCTGGTATGAGCAGTTTCTCGGCAATACCGACTACCAGTCGGCGATCTGGAACAGCCTCGCAATCGGTGCGGCGTCCGCGACGCTGGCGACGATAGCCGGCGTATGCACGGCGCTCGCCGTCATTCGCGCGGCAGTGCCGGGCGCCGCGGTGGTCAGCGTTCTGTCGGTCGCCCCCGCAGTGTTGCCGCAGATCGTGCTGGCCATCGGGCTTTTCCCGATCAGCGTGTGGCTGGGTCTCCAGGGCACGCTGGGCGCCGTCATCCTGGCGCACGCCGTGGTCGGCCTGCCCTTCCCGTTCATCACAGTCTGCGGCGCGCTGAGTTCATATTCCAGCCGGATGGAGATCGCCTCGATGTCGCTGGGCGCAAACGCCTTCCAGACGTTCCGGCTGATCACTTTCCCGATGATCAGGGCCGCCGTCGTCGCCGGCTTCATCTTCGCGTTCGCCGCCTCGCTCGACGAACTGGTGCTTGCGCTTTTCCTGAGCAGCCCCACGACGCGGACATTGCCGCTGCTGCTTTGGGAACAACTCAACTTCCAAGTGACGCCAGAAATTGCTGCCGCGGCCAGCGTCGTCCTCGCGGTGACGAGCCTGCTCATCGTCGCGGCGATACTGTTGCCACGCCTCGGCAAGGATAAATAGGATGTTGCAGATGCCACGTCGATCCGACACATCGGCTCAGAACTCGTCCGTAGGCGGCGCGGCGGTGTCCATCCGGGCGCTGAGCAAACGCTACAATGGCCTCGACGCGGTCGTGCCGACGAGCGTCGAGATCGAATCCGGCGACTTCTTCGCCATCATCGGACCGAGCGGATCGGGCAAGTCGACACTGCTCGGCATGATTGCCGGCTACATCGACCCGACCGCAGGTCAGATCGTCATAGACGGGCGGGATGTCGTCCCCGAACCAATCTATCGGCGCAACATCGGCATGGTCTTCCAGAACTATGCGCTGTTTCCCCACCTGACCGTCGCCCAGAACGTCGCCTATCCCTTGAAAATTCGGGGCGTGCCGAAGGATGAGATCGCCCGGCGCGTCGCAGAAAGCCTCGGCATGGTGCGTCTCGAGGCCTTCGCCGCACGCCTGCCCTCCGAACTGTCCGGTGGCCAGCAGCAGCGCGTCGCACTCGCCCGCGCCTCGATCTACAAGCCTTCCATCCTGCTGATGGACGAGCCGCTCGGCGCCCTCGACAAGAATTTGCGCGACGAAATGCAGGAAGAGATCAAGCGCTTCCAGCAGGAGATGGGGGTGACGGTCATCTACGTAACCCACGACCAGCAGGAGGCAGCGTTCCTTGCTGACCGCATCGCCATCATGCGTGACGGCGCGATGACGCAGATCGGCAGCCCGCGCGCTCTCTACGAACATCCGAACAGCCGTTTCGTGGCCGAGTTCCTCGGCGAGGCGTCGATCTTCCCGCTCAAGTCGGTTTCGGCAGGCCGGGCCGGCGAGGCGCGGCAGGCGGTGCTGGAGGGCGGCACCCCGATCCGCATCCGCACCGACGCGGAAGCCGGCCCAGGCAGCTTTGCGTGTATCCGGCCGGAACGCGTCACGGTCGGTCCGAAAGCGAAGGCACTGGACAATGCGTTTGCAGGCACCGTGCGCGAGAGCCTTTATACGCCCGGCAGCATCCGCTATCGCGTCGAGCTGGACGGCACGGGCCTGTCGCTCAAGATCCGCGTCCTGCCTCAAGCCGACATGGAGTTCTACGAGGCTGGAAGCACGGTGGACATCGGCTGGTCGGCCGACGACATGTCTCTGCTGAAGGAATAGTTTTGCGGCCGCCGGGCCAGGTGCGGTCGGCAGCGCCGGCTCGCACTGTTGCGAGGCAGAGCGGAAGGACAAGTCGGAGCGCCGCTCTCAAGCGGCGCGATCCGCTCCGCCGAACGGCGTTATTTCAGATCCTGCTGGCCGTAGGTCTTGTAACGGCTTTTGACCACGCCGAGCTCGTCGTCACTCAGCATCACCGGACGGCCGACGCTCCTGGCGAGCAGGTACTGTCTCGCCAACGTCTCCAGCTTCTCGGTCCGCGCCACGGCGGTGGCGAGATCGGGCCCATGGGAAATCATGCCGTGGTTGGCCAGCAGGCAGGTGTTGCGCGACGCAAGCGCACGCACCGCGGCCTCCGCCAGCTTGGCGGTGCCAAACGGCGCATAGTCGGAGCACGGAACGTCGTCGCCGCCGAAAGAGGCGATCATGTAGTGAAAGGGCGGCAGCGCCTCGCGCAGGCACGACAGGGCCACGCAGTGGTCCGGGTGCGCATGAACCACAGCCTTGGCCTGCGGAAAGGCCTCGTAAATGGCCATATGCATGTTCCACTCGCTCGAAGGGCGTGTGGTTCCGCTCCAGCCGCCATCCGGCCCGACCTCCACCATCATCGACGCATCGAGCAGGCCCGGCGCAATTCCCGTCGGCGTTATCAGCATGCCGCTTTCCAGCCTGACGCTGATATTGCCCGACGTGCCGCTGTTGAGCCCCTTGGCGGCGATATGTCTTGTGGCGTCGACCAGCGACTGCCGCATCTGTTGGTGAAGGGTCATAGTACTCCCGCCCGAGGTGGCCACTGATCGAGATAAGGCGGCCTGCTGACAGGCCGACGCATCTCTTCAAGCACTGTGGAAAAGATATCCAGTCCGCCGAGTTTTCCGGATTTGAGCATCATCGCCACTCGGAACGGCATTTCCGCGACCATGCGGCCCGTGCCAAGTCCCTGATACGGGCCCAGCATGAACCGTGAGATCGGCAACTTCGGGACGATGGCTCCAGCCGTCTCGCCGCCCGCGATGATCAGGCGCCGGACGCCGCAGTCGAAGATCAACTGCTGCGCCGCCGCGGTGAGGAAGTCTTCGGCGGCCCGCGCCACGACGCGGCGTCCGTGCCGCTGCTGCAGACGCTCGACCTCGTCCTGTGGAGCCATGGTGGCGATTGCAATCGGCCTGTCCTGATCGATTGCCCGCCTGGCTGCGGCAAGCGTCGGGCCGAGCACATCGCCGCCCGCCAGCACATCCGACAGATCGATCGTCACGATTTCATTGTGGCGGCCGAAATGTGCCAGTTGGTCCGCCGTGCGTGGCGCGACGCTGCCGGCGAGCACCGCCGCCGGCCCGTCCACGCCCGGTAGTTCGGCCACCGCCGCCTCGGCAAGACGGCCGGCACGCCGCCAGGCCGTCGGGAGATGGGCTGCGACTGACGCATTCCCGGTCAGCAGCGGCATATCCGACGCCGCCTCGGCTATCGCGGCCAGATCGCGTTCGTAGATCGTGTCGGTTATGGCGAAGTGGATACCCTCGGCCGCGAGCGTGTCGCACCGCTCGCGGATCGCCTGCGCGCCACAGTCGACCACCGGATGCGGGACAAGGCCGACGGCGCGCTTGCTCTGCGCGGCCAGAACACGGACCAGGTTCGAATCCGTCATGGGTGTGAGCGGATCGAAGCGCTTCGGCGATTCGGCAAGAATTTGCGCCCCCCCGAACATATGGCCCTGGAAGACCGTCCGCTCCGTCTCGCAGAGAGCCGGACAAAACAACACGAAGCGCGCGCCGAGCAGGTCGGCCAGCGCCTCGGCACAAGGGCCGATGTTGCCGTCCGGTGTGGAATCGAAGGTAGCGCAATATTTGAAGAAGATCAGTTCGCAGCCGGCCTGCATGAGTTTCCCGGCGGCAGCCAGCACCTGCTCCACTGCCTCCGCCGCCGGCGCCACCCGCACCTTCAGCGCAATGACATGGGCGAGCGAACGGGGATCGATATCGCTCTCGACGCTCGTGGAAAAGCCACACGGCATGCCGCGTGCGACCATCATCGCCGCCAGTTCTGCGCCGCCCGTCAGGTCATCGGCAATCGCGCCGAACAGCAATGGGCGTTGTCGTTCCACAGCCACTCTCGTCAGCTCCCAAACTCGCCGGACAGGATTGCACAGCGCCGGCCCTGCGACAGGCCCTCGAACGTCAGGCGCATCGCCCGCCTCGTCCCCACTTCTCTAGACAACAAGCGCCTTGGCCGCCACCGTGCTATGCTACGCCATCAAAGCCCAAGAAACTCGCGCAGCAGCGCCAGTTGGCCATCCATCATCTGACGGCCGTAGAGCAGGCGGCATCCCTTCCTTTCCGCGGCCTCGAGCAGCCTGGTCTTTTCCGGCACCATAACGACGTCGGCAACGATCATTCCGGTCGAAAGCGTTTCCAGATCGACCGGATCGCCGCCATCCTTGCCGCGCATTCCGAGCGACGTGGCATTTAAAACCATGTCGAAACCGGTGGCGTCGGCCTCCCCTACGCGCAACGATGCAGCGGGGTGGGCCGCCGCGACCGCCGCGGCGAGGCTGCGCGCCTTGTCGGCGTCGCGGTTGGCGATGACGAGTTCGCCAACGCCGGCTTCGGCAAGGGCGAAGGCCAGGCTGCGGCCGGCGCCGCCGGCGCCAATCATGAGCACGCGAAGGCCGGCGAGATCGACACCCGCTTCCCCGGCGCCGTGCACGAAGCCGCTGCCGTCCACATTCTCACCCGTCAGCGTCCCGTCCGGATCGCGCCGGATATAGTTGACACTGCCGATCATGCGCGCCCGTGGCGTCAAACGGTCGAGCAGAGCGCCGACGGGAATCTTGTGAGGAATGGTTATTCCGGAACCGACGCAGTTCTTCAGCTTGCGCAGCGCGTCGATCATCGCCGGCAGATCGTCCGCGCCGACATGGGCAGGCACGCACAGGAAATCATGGCCACGGGCCCGCATGTAGGCGGTGATGTTCTCCGTGCCGACCACGTGCCCGACGGGATCCGCCATGAGCAACATGATCTTGGTTTGCCCGGTAACGCGTCGAACGTCCATCCGCGTCCTCTCAAAATGCTAACGCACTAGTATGACAAATATCGATTAAATCAAGCGTTCCCTAGCGATCAATCCAACGAAATCGTCGACCTCTACTGCCTGCTTCCACCCAGTGAATCCGGCACGCATCTGGGCGTTCGGGAAAGCGGGCGCATCATGCGCTGGCGACACGCAAAAGCCGGTTGATAACGGATAAGTTTATTTGTAATCCTATCGCCAACGAGCGTGTTCCTTCTCCTCAACAGGACCCTTCCCCATGTCAAAACGGCAAATGCATCTGGTCGGGTATGTGCTCGCCGGCCCTACCTGGCACCATTACGGCATCTGGCGCCACCCGGAGAGCGATGGTCTCGATATGCTGGACCCGGCCCGCTACGAGGAGATCGCGCGCGTTCTCGAACACGGCAAGTTCGACGGCCTGTTCTTCGTCGATTTCCTGATGCTGTTCGATTCCTATGCGGGCGGCTACCGCACCAATCTGAAGGAAGGCGGCCAGCAATGCATGATGGATCCGATGCAGCTCCTGGCCACGATGGCGCGCGTCACATCGAACATCGGCCTGGCGGCAACCATGTCGACGAGCCTTTACCACCCCTTCCACATCGCCCGCAGCTTTGCCTCGCTTGACCATATCACCAAGGGCCGCGCCGGTTGGAATGTCGTCACCTCCGCCATGGATCGCGAAGCCAAGAACTTCGGCATGGACGCGCTGTTGGAGAAGAACCTGCGCTACGACATGGCGGACGAGGTGGTGGAGGCCTGCACGAAACTCTGGCACAGTTGGGAGCCGGATGCTGTGGTCGGGGACCGCGAGAACAACATCTTCGCTGATGCCGACAAGGTCCATTATGTCAATTACGAAGGGAAATATGTCCGCACCAGTGGCCCGCTGACCACGCCACGTTCGCCCCAAGGCAGTCCCGTCATCATGCAGGCCGGATCGTCGCCGCGCGGACGTGAGTTCGCTGGGCGTTGGGCGGAAGTTATCTTCACCCTGCAGAACTCCAAGGAGCACATGCAGGCCTTCTATCGCGACATCAAGGACCGTGTCGTGGCAAGCGGACGCCGGCCGAACGAATGCGCCATCGTCCCCGCCGTCGACGTCGTCCTGGGCGACACCGAGTCCATCGCCAAGGAGCGCGCCGAGGCGATCAATTCCTATGCCAGCCCGACGCTTGGCCTTGCCGAAATTTCCAACGCGCTGGGTGTCGACATGTCCAACGAACCGCTCGACAAGCCGCTCGCGGAACTTGAGCTGACGCAGGGATGTCGCGGCATCCTGGACGTGATGCTGCAAGGCGTGGAGAAGGACGGCCTGACCCTCGGCCAAGCCGGCAAAGCCTGGGCGACCAGCCAGATGACGCCGCAGCTCGTCGGCACGCCTACCATGATTGCCGACTACCTTCAGGATTACTTCGAAGCCGAATGCTGCGATGGCTTCATGATCTGCCCGTCGATGAGCCCCGGCACCTATGTGCAGTTTGTCAAGACGGTCGTTCCGGAGCTTCAGCGCCGCGGGATCTTCCGCAAGGAATACAAATACGCCACCTTCCGCGAGAACCTGCAGAACTGAGCGTCGACCGAAGCGACCCCTAACGACAAGGGCGCCCCGCCGATCCGGCCGGGCGCCCTTTTTTGCATGCCGGCGGGCAAGTCATGACCCTGGCAGACAAGCGACGCTTCGGTCTGCGCCGCTGATGGCCCGCTCAACCGGCCAAATCGCGCGCGGCTATGATTTCCGGGAGATAGCAGCGAAGGTAAGCGATACCCGCCAGGTGCGCGTCCGCGATGTAGTCGTCGCGGATGAAGCCGTGTTCGATGTAGGAGATCGAGAAGACGCCGTCGACTACGGCGAAATAGGTGGCGAGACGGCGCTCCCAGTCCGGAATGACGGGCATGCTGAAATAGTGGTTCAGCATGCGCGACCGGGCATCCACGAGACGGTGGTATTGTGATACGTCGGCGCTCTTGATCTCGACGCTGATGTTGGCGCCGAGAAAGAGCCGCAACGCGGCGGGGTGGGCGTTGTGGTAATGCGCGGCGGCCGTCATCTTCTGACGGAAAAGATCCTGCCAGCGTGTCGGAGGCTGGGGCAAGGGCAGGCTAGAGAGATCCAGAAGGGCCTTGTGGTGCACGTCCGCAAGCGCCAGAAGCGCCGCCTCCGCACTCGGGAAGAAGTGGTAGACGGACGCATTGGGCACCTTCGCCTGGGCGGCGATCTGGTAGAGGCCTATGTCCTGCACCTGATTGGTTTCAAGGAGCTGATCCAGCGCCTCCAGCAGCTTGCGGAAGCGCACCTGTCCGGGCCTCCGCTGCGGCTGTCTGGCGACGATGCGCTTTGACGGCCGCTCGTTGCCCGGTGCCTCATCCATGTCATCGCTCATGATCATCTCGCAATGGCAGCCGCAATCGAAACAAATCGAGTCCCCTCTAAAGGTCAAGCCGGCGATCCGGCCTGCATGGCCCGCGTGAGGCGGTCCGTGCAACCGAAAACCCTCCATTCACGGATCTTTCCGCGGTGCCTCCACAAGCAGCCGCTCATTGCCGTTGAGGGCAGCGTCGCGACGGACCCGCTCGTAGAGCCACTCGCTGAAACGTTCGGCGTTGCGCTTGCGCGTCTGCCCCAGCGGCTCGACGATGTAGTAGCCGCCGCGCACCCTGAAGGGCGCAACCTCGATTGCCGGGACGAGCATGCCGCTTGCAAAGATGTCATCCAGCAGCGGATTGCCTCCGAGCGCAATGCCATGGCCGCTGAGCAGCGCCTGAACCAGAACCGAGAAGTTGTTGACGGTGATCTGGAACTTTCCCTCCTCGGCGTCGACACCGAAAAAGGCGAACCACTCGCTCCAGCGGTTGCCGAAGACCGGCGGCCCCTCGAGGCCGATCAGCTTCTCGCCGAGCAGTTGGGATGGGTGGGAAGGACGCTCGCGGCCCTGCCAATATGCCGGATGGCATACCGGCATGACCTCGCTGCCCATCAGAAACCGGGAGGAAACGGCGGGCCAGGCTCCGTCTCCATAGCGGATGGTCATATCGATGCGCTGCTTCGTGATATCGACGAGCTCGTCATTGACCGCCAGGCGCAGATCGACATCCGGGTTTGCCGTGCTGAACTCGGCGAGGCGCGGCGCGAGCCAGTACGTCCCGAAGGCGTGCGTCATGCCGACGACCACGGCCTGCGGGTTACTGAATTCCCGAACCCTGTCCGAAAGGGAGGCGATGGCATTGAGATGCGCCGGAAGGGAGGAATTGAGCAACAGTCCCGCGGGCGTGAGTTCGATCGAACGGTATCCGCGCTCGAAAAGCGGCACCTGGAGAAAAATCTCCAGCTCTCTTATCTGGCGGCTGATCGCCGCCTGCGTCAGGCGCAGCTCTTCTGCCGCGCGGGTAAAGCTCTGTAGGCGCGCCGCCGCCTCGAAAGCAATGAGAGAGGGGAGAGAAGGGATACTCTTGCGAAGCGACGCCATAATGATTCTTAATGCCAGGAGGTATCCTTCGGCAAGCAGCCGATTGGCCTCCGAGAGCTGATCTCCAGCCCAGGCGCCCCGCGAGTCGCCGGTATCCGGCAGCAATCCGGCCGGAATGGGCCGACGCACCGTCGAACCTGCGCTTTCATCCAGCCGCAACGCGTGTCGCACAAGGAATGCTTATGGCTGTGAAAGGATTTTGCGCGTTTACGCCGCCCTCGACATGCGGCTAGCTGGCGGTATCGAAGTGCCATCTCCAGGATTCTGCCATGCATGTTTCCGCCGCTCGCATCGAACCCGATTTCCCCTTGGCAGCCGGACCCGATCTTTTCAAGACCGTCTCCAGCCACTGGCCGTCCGGCGTCGCAATCATCACCACCGTCGCCGAGGACGGCAGCTTGCATGGTTTGACCATGAATGCCGTCATCGCCCTTTCGCTCAATCCGATGCAGTACCTGATCTCGGTCGACAAGGGATCGAACACCCTTCCCGTGCTGAAGGCGGCGCGACGCTTCTGCATCAACTTCCTCGGCGAAGGACAGCGCGACACCTGCATGCTGTTCGCCAGCAAGGCGTCCGACAAGTTCGCTTCGGTGAAATACCAGTTTAGCAGAACCGGATTGCCGATGCTGGAGGGGGCGGTTTCGTGCATCGACTGCGACGTGGACAGCCTCGTCCCCGCCGGCGATCACGAGATCATCATCGGCAACGTCCGTCATATCGAACACTTCGGCGGCGAGCCGCTCGTACACTTCAGGCGGGCGTTCCATACCGTCACGCCCGGCTGAAAGCCGGGGCCGACGGTCAGCGCGATACCACTATTGCGGCGGCTTACGCCGCCAGGAACCCTTCGGCGACGTTCTGGATGCCGGCTGCATCGAGCTTGTAGTGCGCGTAGAGATGCGTCGGCGGGGCGATGAGGGCGTACTCGTCCTGGATGCCGTGGCGCTTCAGCTTCACGCCCAGCCCCTCCTCTGTCAGCACCTCGGCCACGGCCGCTCCCAGGCCGCCGAGCACATTATGCTCCTCTACCGTCATCATCTTCTTCGTGCGTGCGCCCGCCGTCAGGATCGCCTCGCGGTCGATCGGTTTGATCGATGCCATGTCGATGACGCCGACGGACCGCCCTGTCGCATTCATTGCCCGTGCCGCCTCCAGCGCTCCGTGAACGGCCATGCCGCAGGCGATGATCGTCAGTTCCTCGCCCGCCATGTGCTCGTGCGCCTTGCCGAAGGCGAAGGACGGCCGCTCGGCATAGACCACCGGATCGCGGCCGCGGCCGATGCGGAAATAGATCGGCCGGTCAAAGCCCGCGGACGCCCTGATGATTGCCTCAAGCTGCAATCCGTCGGCAGGAGAGACGACCGCGAGATCGGCGATCGAGCGCATCGTGGCGATGTCCTCGGTGGCGTGGTGCGAGGTGCCGTAGAAACCCAGAGAGATACCGGTATGGTGCCCTATGAGGCGCACCGGCTGGGCGCCATAGGCGACGTCCATCCTGATCTGCTCGCAGGCGAGCAGCCCCAGGAAGGAGGCGAAGGTCGCCACGAAGGGGACAACGCCACAGGTGGCAATGCCGGCCGCGGTGCTGACCATGTTCTGCTCGGAGATGCCGAAGGCGATGTAGCGGTCCGGGTAGGCCGCGGCGAAGCGGTTCAAGCCGTTGGAATATTGCAGGTCGGCGGATCCGGCGACCACGTTGTGGCCGGCCTTGACCAGGTCGATGAGGCCGTTCGACAGATGGTCGAGGCCGGGATTGACGGCATTCAGGCCGCGATACTGCCAAGAATTGGGGGAAAGCGGACCGTTCATTTCAGCTCTCCAGCGCGTTGATTTCAGCGATCGCTCGTTCGGCGTCGGACGGATCGAGATAGCCGAGATGCCAGCCGGGCTCGGTCTCCATGTATGAGACCCCCCTGCCCTTGACCGTCCTGGCGATGATCATGCAGGGCTTCTGCCGCTCGTCGTCGGCCCGCACCCGGCGCAGCAGCTCGGTCGTCGCGGCGACGTCGTGGCCGTCGACCACATGCACCTCCCAGCCGAAGGCGCGCCATTTCTCGTCCAGCGGCTCGATCGCCATGACATCGTCGACCTTGCCGTCGAGCTGGTAGCCGTTTCGGTCGACGATGGCGATCAGGTTGCGGGCCTTGTGCTGGGCCGCGCAGATGGCCGCCTCCCACACCTGTCCCTCCTGCATCTCGCCGTCGCCCATCATGCAGAACACTCGGTAGTCCTCGCCGGTCCAGCGCTGGGCGAGCACCATACCCAGACCGTTGGAAAGGGCATGGCCGATCGAGCCGGAAGAGAAGTCGACGCCCGGCACCTTGCGCATGTCGGGATGATCGCCGAGCGGGCTGCCGAGGCGCGTATAATCGTCGAGCCAATCCTTCGGGAAGAAGCCGAGATCGGCATAGATCGGGAACAGGCCGACGGCGGCATGACCCTTGCCGATGGTGAAGCGGTCGCGCGACGGCCAGGCGGGCTCGCCGCGACGCAACTTCATCACGTCGTAGTAGAGGGCGGCGAATATCTCTGCCGCCGAGAACACCGACGTGTAGTGCCCGGTCTTCGCGATCTCGATCAGCCGAACCGTCTCCAGGCGGATGAAGCGCGCCCGCTCCGCAAGCATCGCAACCGTCTCCGACGACGGCGCAAAACCGTTGTGGTTCGGGCCCGGTCCCGCTGTTGAGGGTTCTTGCATCTCGATCTCCATTCCAAATGCCGGCTGCATCGCCGGCCGGCGTCATCGTCTCCGGCGGCCCCGGCCGACCTCATGAGCGCAAATTTTCCCGGAACGTTCCGCCGGCGTATTCCTTGCGGTAGATGCCCCGGCGCTGCAGCTCCGGCACCACCGACTTGACGAACTGGTAGAACGATCCCGGCGTGATCGAGGGACATACGACAAAGCCGTCGCAGGCTTCGGCCTCGAACAATTCGTGGATATGATCGGCGATCATCATCGGCGTGCCGACGAGCTGCGGCGACATCTGCGTCGTCGCATACTGGTAGCCGGCGTCGCGCAGCGTCTTGCCCTTGCCGCCACTCAGGATGATGTCAAAGACACCACGCGCGCCCTGCGTGATCTCCATCTCGCTCAGCCGCTGGTCCGGGTCGAAACCGGACAGGTCGATGCCGATGTGATTGGACATTTCGGACAGGCCGAGCTCGGCATTGGCCAGCGCGTTGATGTAGTCGGCCCGTTCGCGGGCGATCGACTCCGTCTCGCCGATGACGATGTCGGTCGCCGGCAGGATCGCGCAATGCGCGGGGTTGCGTCCGGCATTGGCAACCCGGTCCTTCACATCGCGGTAGAACACCTTCATGTCGGCCTTGTTGTGCTGCAGCGTGAAGACGATCTCTGCCCAGCGCGCGGCAAACTGCCGGCCGCGCTCGGAAGAGCCCGCCTGCATGAGCACCGGGCTGCCCTGCGGCGAGCGCGGTGTCATCAGCGGGCCCCGCGTCTTCACGAACTCACCCTTGTAGTTCGCATAGTGGACTTTGGACGGATCGCCAAAAATGCCCGCCTTGCGATCCAGGACGAGCGCGCCCTCCTCCCAGCTATTCCAGAGGGCCTGGCAGGCCTCGACGACTTCGTCGGCATGGTCGTAGCGCTGCGACTTGTCGAGCAGACGCTCCATGCCGTAGTTCTGCGCCTCGCGGTCCGTGGCCGAGGTCACGACGTTCCACGCGGCACGTCCGCCGCTGATGTGATCGAGCGAGGCAAATGCCCTGGCGATGTGGAACGGATGGTACAACGACGTCGACATGGTCGCCGACAGGCCTATGTGGCTGGTCACCCGCGCCATCGCGGTCAGCATCTGCATGGGGTCCAGCATGCACATGTGGCCGCCATACTTCACGCATGGATCGATCACGCCGCCGAACGTGTCGTAGAGGGTCTGGACGTCGACAAAGAACAGGCCGTCGAACTTGCCGTCTTCCAGTATCCGCGCAATGTTCTCATAGCGGGCCGGGTTCAGGAAATCGGCGCCGTCGCTTTCGTCATGGCGCCAGCTCCCGTTGTTGTGCCAGGATGGCCCGATGGTGCAATAGCCCACGAAATGCAGTTGACGGCTCATTCGCCCAGCTCCTCAACCCAAACTTGCGGCGTCTGAGGCCAAGGCGCGCCGGGTCCTGCCCGGACGGCCGCTGCGAACGAATTCGTTATGCCATGCGCCTTCATGACGAAAACGGCGCTGACAGTATCGCTCCTCGCGAAAGCCTCCATTTTTGTCGGATGGCTGGCAATCTACGCGCTGGAAGCTCTCGCCGTATACGCACAAAATGATTTGGGTCGAATAACATTTGCTTATGTTATGTCGTCCAGTGGGGGGTCCCCTTGCTGGGAGGGCGGATACTGCTGGACGACGCCGCCTCGAACGAGCTGTTCAACCTCGTCGGAGCCGTATCCCAGCACCTCGCCGAGCACCGCGGTTGTGTCCTCGCCGAGCATGGGCGGCGCCTTGTAGCGGACATCGCGCTGCGCGCTGAGACCTTGAGCCGGGCGCACGAGCGAAACCGGTCCGAGGTGATCGCTTTGGAGCGTCTGCACGACGCCCCGCTCCTTGACTGTCGGACTTTCAAACGCTTCCGGCACCGACTTGACCTCGCCGGCCGGAACGCCGTGGCGCAGGCACGCCTGCATCCAGTGGCCGCGCGTCTTTCCGCTGAACACCTTGCCCAGAATGGCAAGCAGTACGTCGCGGTTGACCGCACGGGCTGCCGACGTCGCATAGAGAGGATTTTTTGGCAGATCGGGAAGGTCCAGGATCTTTTCGCACAGGATCGCGAACTGCTTGTCATTGCCCACCGCCAGCGCAAAACTGCCGTCCGAGCATTCGCAGATCTGATAGGGGACGACGGTCGGATGGGCGTTGCCATAGCGTCGCGGAATGACGCCGGCGTTCAGATAGCCGCTCCCCACATTGATCAGCGTGTTCAACGCGCATTCAAGCAGCGAGATGTCGACATACTGTCCCTGGCCGGTCTGTTGCCGCTGGTAGAGGGCCGCCAGCAGGGACTGCACCGACACCATGCCGGCGATGATGTCGGTCATGGCGACGCCGATGCGCTGCGGCTCCCCGTCTACCGGGCCCGTGATCGACATCAGCCCGCTCTCGGCCTGGACGACAAAGTCATAACCCGGCCGGTCCCATTCCGGGCCGGTCTGGCCGTAACCCGAGATCGAGCAGTAGATGATCCGGGGATTGAGGGTTTTCAGCGTCTCGTAATCGATCTTCAGGCGTTTCACGGTGCCGGGACGGAAATTCTCGACGACGATGTCGGCCTTCGCCGCCAGGCGATGGATGATTTCCAGCCCCCTCGGGTCCTTGAGGTTCACTGCGATGCTCGACTTGCCGCGATTGGCGCAGAGGTAATAGGTGCTGACGCCCTTGTAGCTTGGGACAGACCAGGCGCGGGTATCGTCGCCGCCATCGACATTTTCGATTTTCCAGACCTCTGCGCCCAGATCCGCCAGGCTCATGGTGGCCCAAGGCCCGGCCAGCACGCGCGAGAGGTCGAGCACCTTGATCCCGGCAAGCGGCAGCCCGGCGGACGCCGGTGCGCCGGCATTGCCTCCCTCAGCGGTATTCGACATCGGTCTTCAAATCCTTGTATGAATGGGTACCGGGCTACGGCTAGCGGGCGAGCGCGCTGTCTACCGGTCCCGGAAAATGGCAGGCGGCATGGTGCCCCGGCTCGATCTCGACGAGCGGCGGCTTTATCTCGGCACATTTCTCCTGCACCTTGAAACAACGCGTGCGGAACGGGCATCCCGAGGGCGGGTCGATGGGGCTGGGCACGTCGCCCTGCAGCAGGATCTGCTTGCGATTGCGCTCCAGATCCGGGTCGGCGACGGGAACCGCCGACATCAGCGCCTGGGTATAGGGGTGGAGCGGCCTGGCGTAGAGCTGACCGGCCGGCGCGACTTCGACGAAGCGCCCGAGATACATCACCGCGACCTGATGCGATATGTGCCGCACGACCGACAAATCGTGGGCAACGAAGACATAGGCGGTCTGCATCTTCTCCTGGATTTCCCGCAGCAGGTTGAGCACCCCTGCCTGCACGGAAACGTCGAGCGCCGAAACGGGCTCGTCGAGCACGACGACCTCCGGCTTCAGCGCCAATGCGCGGGCGATGACGACGCGCTGCCGCTGCCCGCCCGAGAGCTGGTGCGGGTAGCGCTCGCCATATGCGGCAGGCAGGCTGACGAGCTCAAGCATCTCCAGCACCCGCTCACGGCGCTGCGCGCGCGTCATCTCGGTTATGCGCAAAGACTCGGCGATGCTGTCCTTGATGCGCATGCGCGGATGCAGCGAGCCATAAGGGTCCTGGAACACCAGTTGCAGGTGGCGGCGCATCTGGCGCATCTCGGCCGCGCCGAGCGCGGCCACGTTCACGCCGTTGACCTCCACGCTGCCCGCGGTCGGCTCGACCAGCCGCAGCAGGCAACGGCCCAAGGTCGACTTGCCGCAGCCCGACTCGCCGACAAGGCCGAGCGTCTCGCCCCGCATGAGATCGAACGACACGTCGTCGACGGCCTTGAGCTGCCCGACTTGCCGGCGAATGACGGCGCCCCCCATCACGGGGAACACTTTCCGCAGGCCTCTGACCGAAAGGGCTACGTTCTCGCGCGGCGCGTCGGACCGGCTATCCATCGTTTCAGCCATTGTGGGTTGGTTCCAGCGCTTCGGTCCGGGCGACGCCGGTCCATGCCGGCAGTTCGGCGGCGAAATGGCAGGCGGAGCGATGCGCACCGACCCTTACGTCCTGCGGCTCCACCAGGCGACAGATGTCCTTGGCGTAGCCGCACCGCGGATGGAACGCGCAGCCGGGCGGCAACTGCCCCAACGCAGGAGCCGACCCGGGGATCGAGTAGAGCTTGCCCTGCGAGCCCCTCAGATCGGGAATCGAGGCGATGAGGCCGCGTGTATAGGGGTGCCGTGGATTGGCGAAGAGCTCGCCCACTGTCGCCTCCTCGATCACCCGCCCGGCATAGATGACAGCCACACGATCCGCGTGGCCGGCGACGACGCCAAGGTCGTGCGTGATCAGGACGAGGGCGAGGCCGAGCTTTTCCTTGAGTTCGCGCAGCATGCGCATGATCTGCGCCTGCACGGTGACATCGAGTGCCGTGGTCGGCTCGTCGGCGACGAGCAGTTCCGGATTGTTGGCGATCGCCATCGCGATCATCACCCGCTGGCGCATACCGCCGGAGAATTCATGCGGATACTGCTTGAGCCGCCGATCCGCTTGCGGGATGGCGACGAGCTTCAGCAGCTCGATCGCCCGCTCGGTGGCCTTGGCGGTGCTCAGCCCGCGATTGTGCAGGAACAGCGCCTCGCGAATCTGGTCGCCAACGGTCATGACCGGATTCAGCGACGACAGCGGGTCCTGGAAGATCATGCCGATCTGCGAGCCGCGCAGCCGCCGCATCTCCTTGCGCGGACAGCCGACCAGTTCCTTCTGCTTGAAGACGACCGATCCGCTGACCACCGCGCTGCGCGCCTGCAGGCCGAGCGACGCCAGCATGGCCAGCGACTTGCCCGAACCGGATTCGCCGACGATACCGAGAACCTCGCCGCGCGAAAGGTCGAGATCGAGGCCGCGTACCGCTTCCAGAACGCTACCCCCGGCCGCCGGGAAACCAACCCGGAGATCGCGAATGCGAAGCAGCGGCTCGCCGATCGTTTCGGCCTCGCTGGTGACGTCGGCGATCATTTCGAGGACCTCGGATCAAAGTAGTCGCGCAGGCCGTCGCCGATGAAATTGAACCCCAGAACCGCCGTCAGGATGGCCAGGCCAGGCCCTAACGCGATCCACCAGCTATAAAAATGCGTGGCGCCGTCGGAGATCATCGCGCCCCATTCGGGGGTGGGCGGCGTAGCGCCCAGGCCGATGAAGCTCAGCGAGGCGGCAAGCAGGATGACCTGCCCCAGATCCATCGTCGCGCTGATCAGCACCGGGGTCCAGCAGAGCGGGAGAATATGCTTGGTGAGGATGCGGAAGTTGCTAGCGCCGGCGGCGACGGCGGCCTCGACATGTTCGCGTTCGCGCACCTCGAGGACCTGCGCGCGCATCAGCCGCGCATAGACCGGCCACCAGACCACCACCATGGCGATCGCCGCGTTGCCCAAGCCGGGACCGAGCGAAGCCGCGACAGCCATCGCCAGCAGGATCGGCGGGAAGGAAAGCGTGATGTCGACCAGCCGCATGATCGCAGCGCCGATCAGGCCACCTCTATAGCCGGCGATGGCGCCCGCCGCCGAACCGATCAACACCGCGCTGACCACCACCATGAAAGCGATCGGCAGGGAATGCTGCGCGCCGTAGATCGTCCTCGACAGGACATCGCGGCCCAGTGCATCGGTGCCCAGCAGAAAGTCAGAACTGGGCGGCTGCAGACGCCGCCCGGCGAGACTAAGCGGATCGTAGGATGCGATCAGAGACGGAAACAGTGTCGCGACCAGCCAGAAAAGCAGCACGATGCCGCCAATGATGAAGCTTGGCGTGGCCCATGAAGGCAGGCTGAACCGCGCAGAGACTCTTTGAGCGATGGCCATTGCGGCTCCCTCAGCTCAGCCGCACGCGCGGATTCGCCATCACATAGGCGATGTCGGTGAGCAGGTTGGTGACCAGGAACATGACGCCGCCGACGATGGTCACGCCGATGATCGCCGGAAAATCCAGCGACCGTGCCGCGGTGACGGCATAGCTGCCGACGCCGGGCCAGGCGAAAACTGTCTCCGTAAGAACCGCACCGGTGATGAGGTAGGCAAAGGAGTAGCTGATGACGGTCAGCACCGGCACGAGGATGTTGCGGAACGCATGGCGCAGAACGACGCGCAGCTCACCCGCGCCTTTTGCGCGCGCAGTAAGTATGAATTCGCGCTCCATGACTTCCAGCATGTAGGCACGGACCAGGCGGGAGATGGTCCCCGCCACTGTCCAGCCGAGAACGGCCGCAGGCAGGATCAGATGCGCCAGCGTGTCCCGGAATGCCACCATGTTGCCAGCCAGGAGAGAGTCGATCGTCATGAAGCCCGTCACGACCGGCGGCGGCGCCATGCGCGGATCGATGCGTCCCGGTCCCGGCAGGATCTGGTATTGCACCGAGAGCAGGTAAAGCAGCGCCAGACCCAGCCAGAAGATCGGCACCGATGAGCCGAACAGCGAGAAGAGGCGTGCGCCCTGGTCGATGGCCGAATCCCGATAATAGGCGGCGAGAAGCCCGAACGCGATGCCGACGACGCTTCCGACGACCATGGCGGAAATGACCAGCTCGAACGTTGCCGGCAGGCGCGCCATCAGGTCGGTCGAGACCGGGCGGCGCGTGACGAACGACGTCCCCATGTCGCCCTTCAGCAGGTTTCCGACGTAGATCAGGTATCGCTCCGGCAGACTGCGGTCTAACCCCCAGCGCTCCTTCGCAGCGGCCACGATCTCCGGATTGTTCATCTGCCGCTCGCTGACGATGGCCGTGAGGGGATCGCCCTTGGTGACCGTTGTCAGCAGAAACGCCATGGTGACGATGCCCAGCAGGATGAAGGGCATCGCGATGCTGCGGCGGATGACATAGTTCAGCATCGCTGTCTCGTCGGTTGTCGCCCCTGTGCCGGGGCAATGCCTCTGCACATTATTGACAAGGCCGGCAACCCGCGTCAATAGAAATGAAATTAAGTTCCAAATTGGCGCGGCGTCGAGATTCGACGCGACGGACCAAAGTTTGAGCAAGGCTCGAACGCCTTGAGTGTCGGCAACCCCGTGTCCGGGAGGAGGAACATGCGTAAGCGCAATAGCCCGGTCGACGTGTCGTCTGACCAGGATGGGGGCAAGCACTCGCAAGCCCTGCTGCGCGGGCTGCAGATCCTGCGCGCCTTCACGCCAACCGACGCGTCTCTCGGCAATCAGGAACTGATCGAGCGCACCGGCCTGCCCAAAGCCACGGTGTCGCGCCTGACATATACGCTGCTCGGCCTCGGCTATCTCAATTACGATCCGGCGCTGGGGCGCTACAGCATCGGTCCGGCTACCGTCTCGCTCGGCTATTCCGGGCTGAGCACCAGCGCCGTGGTCTATATGGCCAAGCCGCTGATGCAGGCCCTGGCCGTCGAGACCGGCGTTGCGGTGGCCATGGGCATGCGGGACGGCCTCGAGATGGTCTATGTCGCAAACCAACGACCCGAAACGCCGGTCACGCTGCGGCTGAACGTGGGTTCGCGGCTGCCCATCTGGCAGACCTCGATGGGCCTTGCCTATCTCGCCGCCATGACCGAGACGGCGCGCGACATGGTCATCCGCAGGCTGGTGGACGCGAACCCCACCACCAGCGACGAGATCCTGCGCGCGATCGAGCGCGGCTTGGAAAGCTATGCCCGCCACGGCTTCGTCACCTCGTTTGGCGACTGGTACAGCTACATCAATGCCGTTGGCGTGCCGTTCATGCCGACCGACGGTTCACAACTGGTGGCGTTCACCTGCGGCGGCATCAAGGATCTCGCGCCTGTCGACCAATGCCTGTCCAGTTTTGCACCCAAGCTGAAAAGCCTCCTCATGGAGCTGCAGGGTCGCCTGACCGGCGCCATCCCGCCGTCCACTCAACATCAGATCACGCAGGCAGCCCCGTAAGGGATCGCCGGCGCAGGGTAGTTGTCCAATGCCTATTGCGGTCATCTTTCCGAAAGTCAGTCTGGAAACAGACCTGGGCACCATAGGCCGATGGCTCAAGGACGACGGCGCGCCGGTCAAACAGGGTGAGCCGCTGTTCGAGATCGACAACGACAAGGCCGCGGTGGAAGTGGAAGCCACGGCATCGGGCATCGTCGTGCATCGACGCGAGGCCGGCCACGAGGTCCAGGTGGGCGAGGTCGTCGGCCAGATCCTCCAGCCCGGCGAGGCGCCCGTCGACAACGCCAGGCCGCTTGAGGCGAAAGCTGTGCCCTCCCGGCCCGCCGCCGCGGCGCGGGTTGTGGCGGCCGTCGGCCCTGCCGAGTCGCCCACCCGCGTGATCGCGACACCGCTGGCGCGCCGCATCGCGGCGCAACGCGAGATCGACCTCTCCTCCATTCGTGGTTCCGGACCGCGCGGGCGCATCCAGAAGCGTGATCTCCTCGACCTGCCGCTCCAGGCACTGAAGGCGCCTGCCGCCAGAACCGGCACCGCGCATCTGCACGCAGTTTGGCTGCAGCGGGAAGGCACGCGGACGGTCACCGCCCTTCACGGCTTCGCCTCCGACCACAATGCCTGGCGCAGCCTGCTGGCCGCCGGCCGCCCGAGGGGTCGCCTGCTTGGCCTCGACCTTCCCGGCCATGGGCGATCTCCGCTGGTTGTGCCCGGCGACCTGGACGCCATCTGCGAAATGGTCGAAGCGCAATTGGCGCTGGAAGGCGTGGATTCGACCACGGTCGTTGCACACTCCTTCGGCGCCGCGGTCGCCGCGAGACTGGCCGTCCGCGGCTTCGTGCCGGTGCGATCGCTGCTTCTGTTGGCGCCTGCCGGCCTTGGTCCCGAGATCCGTTCGGAGTTCCTCAAGGGGTTCGTCGCCGCAAGGCAGGCATCGAGCCTGCTGCCCTGGCTGCACGAACTCGTCTGCGACCCGAGCGTCGTTTCGCAGGCCTTCGTCCGTGCTGTGGAAGAGCAGCGCGGGAACGAAGAGCTTTCACGGACGCTGAACCAGTTCGCCGGGCATTATTTCTGCGACGGCACGCAGACCTTCTCGATCCGCTCCGACCTGGAGCGGCTGCGGATACCGGTCCGCGTCGTTTTCGGGACAGAGGATCGGATCATCCCCTTCGCCCATGCCCGCGCCCTGCCCGGCCATGTCGGTCTGCACGCACTCCAGCGATGCGGCCACCTGCCCTATGTGGAGCAGCCGGAGCTGACCCTTTCCATCCTCAACGAGATGTTGGCCCTCGGCTATGCCGAGAGGTGAGGCCGCCGCCGTGTTGGCGGCATGAAGATCTCCATCGCCGTCCACAGCCACGTTGCGGACCGGCATGGCAGCCACAAAGACCGTTGCAGCAGGCACAGGCCCATGGCACTCGACGCAGATACTTTCGACCAGCTTCTTCGCACCGTCCGCCGCTTCGTGAAGGAACGGCTTGTCCCCATGGAAGGCGACGTCGCGCGCAACGACCGGATCCCCGACGAAATCCGGCGGGAGATGCGGGATCTGGGACTGTTCGGCCTCTCGATCCCCGTGGAATTCGGCGGGCTCGGCCTCAACATGGAGGAGGAGGTCCGTGTGGCCTTCGAACTTGGGCTGACCTCCCCGGCTTTCCGCTCCGTGATTGGCACCAACAACGGCATCGGCTCGCAGGGCCTTGTCATGGACGGAACGGAAGCGCAGAAGGCCGCCTATCTGCCGCGCCTGGCGACCGGCGAGATCATCAGTTCGTTTGCGCTGACCGAACCCGAAGCCGGCTCGGACGCCAGCTCCATCCGCACCACCGCCCGCCGCGACGGGGACGGCTATGTGCTGAACGGCACCAAGCGCTTCATCACCAACGCACCCTACGCCGGTCTGTTCACCGTGTTTGCCCGCACCGAGACCGAGGGCAAGCCAAAGGGGAGCGTGACCGCATTCCTGGTGGAGGCCGGCCTGCCGGGCCTGTCGCTCGGCAAGATCGACAAGAAGATGGGACAGGCCGGTTCGCACACCTGCGACGTGATCTTTGAGAACTGCCGCGTGCCGGCGTCCGCGGTTCTCGGTGACAAGGAAGGTCAAGGCTTTAAGACGGCGATGAAGGTCCTGGATCGGGGCCGGCTTCACATTTCCGCCTTCTGCGTGGGCGTGGCGGAACGGCTGATCGCCGACAGCCTGGCCTACGCCATGCAGCGCAGGCAATTCGGCCAGCCCATCGCGGAGTTCCAACTGATACAGGCGATGCTGGCGGATAGCCGGGCCGAATCCTATGCCGCGCGTTGCATGGTGCTGGAGACCGCGCGGGCGAAGGACCGCGAGGAGAATGTCTCCACCGAAGCGGCCTGCTGCAAGATGTTCGCCAGCGAAATGGTCGGACGCGTGGCGGATCGTGCGGTCCAAATCCACGGCGGTGCAGGATATATGGAGGAATACGGGATAGAACGCGCCTATCGCGACGTGCGTCTGTTCCGCATCTACGAAGGAACCACGCAGATCCAGCAGATCCTGATCGCGCGCAACATGATCAGGGAAGCAGCGGCGGCGGCCTGAAGCCCGAACCGACAGGATCGGTCGCCGCAAGCAGTCATGCCGCAGCCCAAGGCGGGCAAACCGGGCCCTGACCGGGCTGAAGATTCGGTACCCCTAACCCGAAAAAGTCGAACAAATTATCATTTGCAAAGAACTGCCTCCTCACCGTACCGTGCCAGCGGCAAGCATGGAGGCAGGCCCGGATGCAGGGCGGGCGGCAAATGAGGAACCGGGGCATCAGGCGCGTCCATGACCTTCTGGACGCGACCGAGCACCTGCTCGCCGAAAAGAGCAACGAGGATGTCAGCCTCGCGCAGATCGCCGACCATGCGGGCATTCCGCTTGCTTCGGTCTACCATTTCTTCCCCAACAGGAACGCCGCGTTCGTCGCGCTTGCCAGGCGTTTCAACGAGCACTTCTACCGCCTCGCAATTGAGCCGATGGACCCGCCGCCGACCTCATGGCAGGAGGTGGTCGCCACCAAGCAGCGGAACGGCGCCGCATTCCTGAATGCGCACCCGGCGGCGCTCCGCCTGTTCCTGGGGGCAGGTGTGAGCGTCGATGTCCGCGCCACGGACTGGGCCGGCAACGAGGCCGTCGCCCGGTCGCGTGTCAGGCTGCTGCAGGCCTATTTCCATCTCCCTTACATACGCGACTTTCAGACGAAGATCGCCGTGGCGCTGGCCCAGCAGGACGGCATATGGGCGTTCTCCTATGGCCGCTTCGGCTACATCACGCCCGAATTGGTCGCCGCCTCGACGGAAGCCTCCATAGCCTATCTGCGCATCTATCTGCCGGGACATCTCGAGCCGAAGATCGCCGACCGGCAGTCGCTGTCGGCTATCGACGTGCTGGCGGACCCGGACGGTTCGGACAACGAAGATTGTCGTTGAAAATCGATTTTTCTATCAATAGAGTTTGGCGATCGCTTTTCCGACCAGCCGATGGGTTTCACCATGCCGTCCAATATGACCGATACCAACGCGACGGATCTCGCGTACCACCTGCATTCCCAGACCAATCCGCAGACGCTGGCCCGCGATGGCGCCTACGTCGTCGTCAAGGGCGACGGCCCCCACGTCATCGACGAAAGCGGCAAGCGCTACATCGACGCGATGGCCGGGCTGTGGTGCGCGTCACTGGGATTCAACAACGCGCGGCTCGGACGGGCCGCCGCGGCCCAGTACGAACAATTGGGCTACTATCACAGCTTCTATGGGCGAACGAACCCGCAGGCCGCGGCGCTTAGCAAGAAACTTGTCGAATTGACGGGCATGAAGGACGGCAAGACGTTCTTCGTCACCTCAGGTTCGGAAGCCAATGAGACGATGGTGAAGCTCGCCTGGCTCTATCATGCCGGGCGCGGCAAGCCGACAAAACGCAAGATCATCGCGCGCGACCGCTCCTTCCACGGATCGACCATCGTGGCCAGTTCGATGTGCGGGCTCGAGATGATGCACCGGGAGTTCGGTCTGCCGCTGCCGGGCTTCCTCCATACGCTGCATCCGAACAACTATCGTGTCCGCCAGAAGGGCGAGAGCGAAGCCGATTTCGTGGCCCGGTTGGCGAACGAACTGGAGAACATGATCGTTCGTGAGGGGCCCGACAGCATCGCCGCCTTCATCGCGGAACCGGTGATGGCTGCCGGCGGCATCCTGCCGCCGCCGCAGGGCTATTTCCCCGCCATCCAGAAGGTGCTGGCGAAGTACGACATCCTTTGCCTCGACGACGAGGTCGTGTGCGGTTTCGGCCGTACGGGCAACTGGTTCGGCCGCGAGACGGTCGGCATGGTCCCGGACATGATGTCGCTCGCCAAAGGCATCACCTCGTCCTACTTCCCGCTCGCTGCGGTGGTCGTCTCGCCGAAAATCGTCGAGGCGGTCGAGCGCTACAATGAAGGCGGCACAGCCTTCGGCCATGGCTTTACCAATGCGGCGCACCCGGTGGGCGCGGCGGTGGCCTCGGAAACCGTCGCCATCTACGAGGAGGAGGACATCGTCGGTCGCGTGCGCAAGATGGGGCCGCTCCTCGGCAAGCGGCTGAAGCAGGCGACGGACGGCTCGCCCATCGTCGGCAACGTCCGCGGGGTCGGGTTGATGTACGGCGTCGAGCTGGTCGAGGATCCGTCCACCGGCGCGCCTTTCGCGCCGGCGCGGCAGATCGGCGCGCAGCTTGCCGCCAGAGCCTATGAGCACGGTCTGGTGGTTCGCGCCATGCGCGACACCATCGGTTTCTGCCCGCCCCTCATCATCGACGAAAAGCACATCGAGGAGATCGGCGGCAAGCTGGAAAAGGCGCTGCGGGACACCGAAAGGGCTATCCGGGAGAAGAGCATCTAGCCACCCGGCCAAGGCTGCGCCGCGTTTTCCGGACCGGTGCGCGGGCCCCGGGACATGCCGCAAAGCGCTTCCCGGGTCCGATTTCGATCCGGGGGCGCCACGGGAGGGACCCTCGGGTGCTGCCCATCCCTACCCCTCATGCTCCGGAGCGGCCGCATCAAAGGCGGCTATCCGATCGCAGGCAGCACGCATGCAAACCCGGCCGTCCCTCCTTACAAATGTCTACGCTTGCGCCTTCACGGCCTATGCCTGCTTTTCGATGTCGGATGCCTTCACGAAAGCAATTGAAGGTCCGCTGAACGTCTTCGAGATAGGCCTGTTCGAGAATCTTTTCGCGGCGCTGGTGGTGCTGGCAAGCCGCCACGAAAACGAGCGCTGGCTCGACTTCTGGAAGATGAAGCGGCCGTGGCTGGTTCATTTCCGGGCCGTATGCGGGGTGACGACGAGCGTCTGCGCCATCTACGCCTTCACCACCATTCCCCTCGTCGATGCCTATTCGCTGCTTTTCCTCGCGCCGTTCTTCGTCACCATCATGTCGGTGCTGGTTCTGCACGAATATGTCGGACCGTGGCGATGGCTGGCGGTCATTCTCGGTTTCTGTGGCGTGTTGCTGGCGGTCAAGCCGGGTTTCCAGGAATTGCATCCGGGGCATGTCGGCGCCGCGATCGCGGGATTTGCGACCGGCACGTCGATCATCATCATGCGCAAGCTCGGATCCACCGCCAAGAAAACGAGCATCCTGGGGACGCTGTTCGCCTATCTCATCCTGCTCAACGCGATCGGGACCGCGATCTGGGGTTTCAACCCCCCTTCCCCTCGCGACCTCCTCTTCATGGCCCTGTCGGGTCTGTGCGTGGGCCTCGGCCAGCTTGCCTTCGTCACCGCGGCGCGCAACGGCAATGCCAATCAGATCGCTCCGGTCGCCTACTCGCAACTGGGCTGGGCGATGCTGTTCGGCATCCTCCTGTTCGACGAGTATCCCGACCTGCTCGCGATACTGGGCATTGTCGTCATTGCCGGCGCCGGTCTGCTCACGGTGCTGCGCGAACGCGCGCGCAAGATCAAATCCGAGAACCCGTCGGGAATACGCTGAGCATACCGGACGGCTACGGCGTCCTCATTTTTGCCAGCGCCGCCGAAAACACGTCCGCCGCGCCGATCTTCCCGGGCTTCAGGAAGAGCGATATGCGCCTGTCGTCCAGCGAGATGCAGGACCCCGCGCCGAGCTCGTCGAACGGCAGCACCTGCATGCGCTGGATGCCGAGCGCTTCCACGACCGCGCCGGAGGTCTCGCCGCCTGAGACCACGAACTTGCGCACGCCGCGCTCCGCCAGCCCCTTGGCGACGGCGGCGAGTATCGCCTCGGCCTTGCGGGCCGCGCCCATCACGCCGAACAGCGCCTGCGCCTGCGCAACCTGTTCGAGGTCGCCCGCCACGGACAGCCCCACCGCCTTGCCACCGGCAAGGTGCAGGTTGGCCCAATCGAGCGCCTGGGCGGCCAGCCGGACCTCGTCGGCTTCGCGGATATCCACGTCCAGCATCGGATTCGCCTGGGCGAAGTGATTGCGCTGATTGATCGTGATCTCGCTGCAACTGCCGACCAGCACGGCCTCGCCGCCGGCGCCGCGAATCGCTTCGGTGCGGGCATGGGGCACGAAGCTCGACTCCGCCTCCCGCCACTGCATCGCCAGTTCGACGGCCAGGGCATCCGCGCCGGTGGCGACACGGTCGTGACGGAAGATCGCGGCGCCGCAGGCCACGTCGTCATTGTCGACGCAATCCATCAGAAAGTAGCGGACGCCCTTGTCCTGCTGCTCGCGGACATAGCCGCGCGCCGCTTCCACTCCGCCATGCAGCACCCGATGCGGCAGGAGGCCGACGGTTTGCCTCGTCTGCCGTTGCAGCACCCGCGCCATGTCGGGATCGTTCATCGGCGTGATCGGATCGAAGCGCTTGATCGACTCGGAGATCAGGCGGTCCTTGTAGAACATGTAGCCTTCATGCACGTAGGTGCGGAAATCCGGATAGCCAGGGCTGAACACCAGCCGATCCAAGCCATATCGCTGCATCAGGAAATCGGCGCAGGGGCCGATATTACCCGCGTCCGTCGAGTCGAAGGTGGAGCAATATTTGTAGAAGATCCGGCGCGTCCCGATGGCATCGAGCGCGGTCGTCAGAGCGCCCAGCTTCGCCACCGCGTCCGAGCTCGCCAGGAAGCGCAGCCTGGTCGCCACGACCACGACCTCCTGGTCGCCGATGTCGGGCAGAACGTCCGCATCCGAGACATACACGACAGGTATGCCGCGCCGCTCGAGCTGGCTTGCAACGAACAGCCCTCCGGTGAAGTCGTCGGCGATGACGGCAAATCTGACGCTCATGTGATCCCCTCCCCGTCCGCCGGCCTGCCCGGCGCATGCGGGAGGCCGACGCTGCCGGCTCCCGCCCGACCAGCTTCGCCGAATGCCTATTCGACCTGCAGGTGTGTGACGAACTTGGTGTTGAGGTAGGGCTCCAGGGCGTCCGCACCGCCCTCCGTACCGTAGCCCGAATCGTTGATGCCGCCGAACGGGACTTCCGGCAGCGCCAGGCCCAGATGATTGATCGACACCATGCCCGAACGGACGCCGTTCGACATCCTCGCGGCGCTTTCGGCCGACCGGGTGAAGCCGTAGGCGGCCAGGCCATAGTTCAGCCTGTTGGCCTCTTCCAGGGCTTCGTCCAAACCGCTGACCGGCACCATCAGCGCCACCGGACCAAACGGCTCCTCGTTCATGATGCGCGCGGCTTTCGGAACGTTGGACAGAACGGTCGGTTCATAAAAATATCCGGAATTGCCGATCCGCTTTCCCCCGGTGACGAGTTCGGCGCCGGATTGCACGGCCTCCTGCACCAGCGCGCCCACGGCTTCGACGCGACGCTCGCTGATCAGCGGCCCCATCATCGTGCCTTCGGCGAGGCCGTCGCCGACCTTGACCGCCTTGGTCAACGCCGCAAAACTGTCGACGAAGTCGCCATAGACGTTCTCGTCGACGAGGAAACGCGTCGGCGCAACGCAGACCTGGCCGGCGTTGCGGAACTTCGAACTGACCATCATTTTGGCGGCGCGCTGGACATCGGCATCCTTGAGCACGATCACCGGGGCATGGCCGCCGAGTTCCATGGTCGCCCGCTTCATGTGCTGGCCGGCGAGAGCCGCGAGTTGCTTGCCCACTGCGGTGGAGCCTGTGAACGAGATCTTCTTGATGACGGGATGCGGGATCAGATAGGCCGAAATCTCGGCGGGCACGCCGTAGACAAGATTGACGACGCCGGCCGGGATCCCGGCGTCGGCAAAGGCCCGGACGAGTTCAGCGGGAGACGCCGGCGTTTCCTCAGGGCCCTTGATGATGATGGAACAGCCGGTGGCGAGAGCCGCCGACAGCTTGCGGACAACCTGGTTGAGCGGGAAGTTCCAGGGCGTGAAGGCCGCGACCGGACCGACCGGCTCCTTCACCGCGATCTGGCTGACGCCCCCGAGACGGGCGGGAATCGTGCGGCCATAGGTGCGGCGGCCTTCCTCCGCGAACCAGTCGATCAGGTCGGCGGCGGCCAGCGTTTCCATCTTTGCTTCCGCAAGCGGCTTGCCCTGCTCGGCCGTCATCGCGCGGGCGATGGCGTCGGCGCGCTCGCGAACGAGTTCGGCCGCCTTGCGCATCAATTTGTAGCGCTCGAAGGGCGACGTCTTGCTCCAGACGGCGAAGCCCTGCTCGGCCGCCGCCAGCGCCTCGTCGAGATCAGCGGTTTCGGCTTGCGCGAGCCGGCCCAGAACGGATTCGGTCGCCGGGTTGACAATTGCCATCGTCTTGCCGGAAGCGGCGGGCTTCCATTGCCCGTTGATATGCAGCAAGACATGCTCGGGGTACGACACGATTACCAATCTCCTTGGGTGCAGAATTCAGAAAAGGTGCGGATGCCTCACCACGCCGGCTTTCGCCGGAGCCGTCTATAGAGCCTGCGCCACGAAACGAAGGCAGCAGTGATGCTGGTTCCCGTAGCCTTGATCCGACAGGGTATGGGGCGGGCTATGTTCCGTGGCGGGAGCCGGCTATCCCGCTCCGGCTGATAGTCGATTTTTTTCTCACTTTGGAACGTATCATCTCGGAGAGACGACTTCAATGTTCGAGGCCGCGAAACCGGAAATCTGACCCGCGACGAATTCGACCGCCCTGCGGCCGGAAGAAGCGAGCCTGCAAAAGGCTTTCCCGCCCGATGCCATAGCGGGCTCCTCCAGCATCGCGCAGCAGCGTGCCTCGGTTTCGGCTGGCGGGATGTCGCCAATTCACCATGCTCCGCGGCCGCGATGCACGACCCGCAGAAGCTCTCTATCAGGTCACCTATCGGGCCACGCAAAGAGTGGCGCCGGTCGAGTTCGTGGCATTTCGGTGGCATCTACCACAAAAAGCAAAGGCGGCGACCCGAAGGTCGCCGTGCCAAGCCTTTGATATTTCCTGGAAATTTGGAGCGGGCGAAGGGATTCGAACCCTCGACCCCAACCTTGGCAAGGTTGTGCTCTACCCCTGAGCTACACCCGCTCGCGCGGCGCAGGCGCCGCAAGCCGCGCCTATATGGCCGAAGAGGCGCGCGATTGCAACGGGAAAAAACGCGAAGGCGAAAGGTTCGCATTTTACGCGGCCGGCCGCTCGTCGACGTGCGCCCGTTGCTGCAATCCGGGCTGGAGCAATATCTGGTCCGGTCGGGCATCGCTGCAGCCTTGTGTCCCCGCCTCGCTTTGGCCATAAGACGCAGCACATTCCGGAAACGACAGCCGCCAATGCCCAAGACCCCTGACGAGCTTTTTGCCTTCCTGGATTCGCTGGGGATCTCGGTCGCCACGAAAAAGCATCCGCCGCTGTACACGGTCGCGGATTCGCAGGCGCTGCGCGGCGAGATCGCCGGTGGGCACACCAAGAACCTGTTCCTCAAGGACAAGAAGGACAATTTTTTCCTGGTGACGGTCGACGAGGAGGCTACGGTCGATCTGAAACAGATCCATCATCTGATCGGCGCGGCCGGCCGCGTCTCCTTCGGCAAGCCCGAAGCGCTGATGGAACTCCTCGGCGTCGCGCCGGGCGCGGTAACGGTGTTCGGACTGATCAACGACACACAGCACAAGGTCCGGCTGGTCCTCGACGAAAGCCTGATGCGGAACACGACCGTCAACGGTCACCCGCTGACCAACGAGGCGACGACCTCGATCGCCAGTGCCGACCTGCTGCGCTTCGTCCGCGCCACCGGACACGAGCCAGCCATCTTGAAAGTGACGGAAGGATAGCCACATGCTGGGCGGACCGGGCATGGAACGGACGCAAAGGCGGCGCGGGCCAAGCGGCGACAAAGAGAGCATCGAGGGAAGCCGCTTCGCGTTGCTGCCGGATCGGTGACTTAGCGGCGGATGAAGGGCTGGACATGAGCAAACAGGACAATCCCTACGCGGGCTCGACAGGTTCGTATGCGACCAGCGTCGAGTTCGGTGCGTCGCAAGGCGGCAACGGCGCGGCGGCATCCGATGCGGCGCCTGCCTACAAGGATACCACCACGGCAGGTTTTGCTGCCGACGTCATCCAGGAATCGCGAAAACAGCCGGTGCTCGTCGATTTCTGGGCGCCATGGTGCGGCCCCTGCAAACAGTTGGCGCCAGCGCTGGAGAAGGTGGTCCGGGCCTCCGGCGGCAAGGTCAAGCTGGTCAAGATGAATATCGACGACCATCCCTCGATTGCCGGGCAACTTGGCATCCAGTCGATCCCGGCGGTCATAGCCTTCAAGAACGGACAGCCGGTCGACGGTTTCATGGGCGCCGTTCCGGAAAGCCAGATCCGCGAGTTCATCGACCGCGTCGCCGGCAAGGGTGCGGGTCCGCAACTCGCCGAGGCGCTTGCGGCCGCCAAACAGGCGCGCGAGGCCGGCGACCTGCAGGCAGCGGCCGGCCTGTTCGACGCTGTGCTCGCCGAGCAGCCCGACAATGCCGATGCCATCGGCGGGCTGGCCGACGTGCTGCTGGAGGCCGGCGACCGCGCCGCCGCCGATGAACTGCTGGCGAGCGTGCCGGAGGACAAGAAGGACGCGCCGGCCATCGCCGCCGTGCGGGCCAGGATCGCGCTTGCCGACAAGGTCGCCGAATTGGGCGACCAGGCCGAGCTTGAGCGCCGCCTGGCCGCCGATCCGAAGGACCATCAGGCGCGTTTCGACCTCGCCATGATCCAGAATGCGCTCGGCCAGCGTACAGAGGCCGCCGACAATCTCTTGGCGATCGTCAAGGCCGATCGCACGTGGAAGGATGACGGCGCCCGCGCGCAACTGCTCCAGTTGTTCGAGGCTTGGGGTATGATGGACGAGGTGACGCTGGCCACCCGCCGCAAGCTCTCGTCGATCCTGTTTTCCTGACCGGGAGGACGGTCGGGCTTGCACAATGGGGCCGCTGCTCCAGATACCGGAGCAGCACCCGCAACGGAGGAATGGATGCAGGCGGGAAACGCCCATTACCGGCTTGCCTCGGATCTTCCCTCGATCATTCCGGTTTTTCCTCTGCCCGAGGCGCTGCTGCTGCCGGGCGGACGGATGCCGCTCAACATCTTCGAACCGCGCTACCTGCAACTGGTCGACGACGCGATGCGCGGCGACCGTGTCGTCGGCATGATGCAGCCGGCTCTCGACGGCTCGAAACGGCACGACGACGAGCCGGAACTGTGTGAAGTGGGCTGCATGGGGCGCATCATCTCGCTGTCTGAGACAGGCGACGGCCGCTATCTGATCTCGCTGCAAGGCATTTGCCGCTATCGTATCCTGCAGGAGCTGACGGTCAGGACGCCCTTCCGGCAGTGCCGGATCGCGCCATTCGTAGGCGATCTCGAGGAGGATCGCGGGGCTGGCGAGGTCAACCGACCGGCCTTGCTGAAGGCGTTTCGCGCCTATCTTCAGGCGAACGACCTGGAGGCGGACTGGGAAAGCGTCAGCCGCGCCGACAACACGATGCTGGTCAACGCCCTGTCGATGATGGCGCCATACGGGGCGGCCGAGAAACAGGCGCTGCTGGAGGCACCGGACCTGAAGACTCGCGCCGACACGCTGATCGCCATCACCGAGATGACGCTGGCGCGCGACAACGACGAGTTCGGCTCCAGCCTGCAATGAGAACTCCGGTGCGCGCCCATGCGTGACGAAGCCGACCGCAAGACGGTCGATGTCAAACTCCTTGAGCTGCTGGTCTGTCCGCTGACCAAGGGTCCGCTGACCTTCGACCGGGATAACTGCGAACTCGTCTCACGGGTGGCGAAGCTGGCTTACCCGATTCGCGACGGTATTCCGGTCATGCTGCCTTCGGAAGCGCGGCCGCTGACCGGCGAGGGTGTGCCTCAGGACAGGCCCGGAACGGCTTCCACATAAAACCTTCTGCGTCTGAACCGATACGTCGTGACCTCCGGCACCCGGCGCGCTTTATTGAAAATTGCGCCCCTTGGGCATCACGGAGCCCGCCTTGCGGGAAAGGATTTCCATATCTTCATAGGCTTGGTCCTGCGGACCTATCAGACGGGTCCCACGCGGATGGGAACTCACCTTGCCTTCTCCGATCCGGCGCACGACATCATCCATTCTTGCCGTTTCTTTAAATTGAGCCGCCTCTTCGGAAAGGGTGCCCAGCCACGGAGTTAAATCTTCCAAGCTGTCGGCAACGACGTGAATCACGTCTGATTCGGATTGCAGCCTGCCCTTCACTCTTACGAAGCGGGCGCCGAGCACGATGGGCCGGAACCGTTGAAAAATTTTCCTCCAGACGATGATGTTGGCTATGCCCGTCTCATCCTCGACGGTCATGAAGATGACGCCTTTTGCGGATCCGGGACGCTGTCGCACCAGAACGAGACCAGCGACGCAGACATGCGTTCCTGATGCGATGTGCTTGAGCGCAGCATTGTGCAGGACATGTTCCGCGTCCAGCCGATCGCGCAGAAACGACACCGGATGCGCCTTCAGGGAAAGCGACAAAGTTCTGTAATCGTGAATGACATGCTCGCCAAGAGGCATGACCGGCAGCGCCGTCGGCGGTTCGGTCTCGCGAAGAGGCAGAACCGGACGCTCGAAAAGCGGCAACCGCTCCGCCGCGCTGCCAGCATCCAAGGCACGCACCGCCCACAAGGCCTCGCGCCGGTCGATGCCGAGCGAACGGAACGCATCTGCGGCTGCAAGGCGCTCGATCACGGTCGCCGGCAGGCCGGAACGCAGCCAGAGATCCCGCACGGACTCGTACCCATCACCGCGCCTTTTGACGAGAAGGTCCATATCCTCCTCCGCCAGCCCCCTGATCTGCCGGAAGCCGAGACGAACGGCGCAACGGCTTCGGATCACCCCCCGCATCTCTTCATGGCGCTCAATGACTTTTGACCGATCGAAAACCGCATCTTCAAGCAGGCAGTCCCAAGCGGAAAAGTTCACGTCCACCGGGCATATTTCGACCCCATGCTCGCGCGCATCCCGAACGAGCTGTGCCGGCGCATAAAAACCCATCGGTTGGGAGTTGAGGATCGCGGCACAAAAGACATCCGGATAAAAGGTCTTGAACCAGGATGAAGCGTAGACCAAGAGCGCGAAAGAGGCCGCGTGGCTTTCCGGAAAGCCGTATTCGCCAAAACCTTCGATCTGCTTGAAGCAGCGTTCGGCAAAGTCGCGTTCATATCCGCGAGACACCATGCCTTCGATCATCCTGTCGCGATAGTTCCCGATGGTTCCCGTGCGCTTGAACGTCGCCATGGCGCGACGCAACTGATCGGCCTCGTCAGGCTCGAACCCTCCCGCCTCGATGGCAATTTTCATCGCCTGTTCCTGGAACAGGGGTACACCCAGCGTCTTTTCCAGAATCTTGCGCAATTCCGGCTTCGGATACTCCGGCTTCTCCTTGCCTTGTCTGCGCCGCAGATAGGGATGGACCATGTCGCCCTGGATCGGGCCGGGTCGGACGATCGCAACCTCGATGACCAGATCATAAAATTCGCGCGGCCTCAGTCTGGGCAGCATCGACATCTGCGCGCGCGATTCGATCTGGAAGACGCCGAGCGTGTCGGCCCGGCAGATCATGTCGTAGACGTGCGAATCTTCCGCTGGCAGCGTAGCGAGCCGAAGCGGGCGGCCATGATCGTCGCTGACTTGGTATTGGCTTTCAAGCAGAGAAAAGGCCCGGCGCAGACAGGACAGCATTCCAAGCGCGAGGATATCCACCTTCAGGATTTTTACGGCGTCGAGATCATCCTTATCCCACTCGACCATCTTCCGTTCGGGCATCGCCGTCTTCATGATCGGCACGATCTCATCAAGACGATCGCGCGTGATAACGAAACCGCCGACATGCTGAGAGAGGTGACGGGGAAAACCCAAAATCTCGTTGGCCCGGGCGATAACGTGGCGCGTCACCGGATCGGCCTGATCGAGACCACCCGCCTTCGCTTCCCGTCCGCCTAGCGTCGCGGAAGACCAGCCCCAGATCGATCCCGATAGCGCGCCGCGCACGTCATCCGACAGACCCATTGCCTTGGCAACCTCACGCAGCGCGGATCGTCCACGATAGGTGACGACGGAAGCAGCGAGAGCGGTCCGTTTGGAACTGTATTTTTCGTAGATATAAGCAATGACCTCGTCGCGACGATCATGCTCAAAATCGACGTCGATATCAGGCGGCTCACCGCGCTTTTCCGAAATGAAACGCTCGAAAAGACAGTCGATGATGTCGGGTCCGACATCCGTAATACCGATACAGTAGCAAATGACGGAGTTGGCCGCGGAGCCACGCCCTTGACAGAGGATATTCACGGAACGTGCAAATTTGACGATGTCGTATACGGTCAGAAAATAACGCGCATAATTCAGCTTTTCCACGATATTCAGTTCATGGCGGATGAAATCCTTGACGTGTTCGGGGACACCTTTTGGATAACGGTCATTCGCTCCCTCCCAGGTCAACCTTTCGAGCTCGGCTTGCGGTGCAAGGCCGGATGCGGTTGCTTCGTCGGGATAGTTGTACTCAAGATCCTTGAGGGAAAATTCGAGCGTTTCGCCAAATCGCAGCGTCTCCGTCAATGCTTGCGGATATCGGCGGAAAAGCCGCGCCATCTCGAAAGGCAACTTCAGATGTCGTTCGGCATTCGCCTGCAGTTCAAGTCCGGCCTCGGAAACCGGCACGTTGAGCCGGATCGCGGTGAGGACATCCTGCAAGGGCCGGCGGTTCGCCTTGTGATAGAGGACATTGTTCACCGCCATCAACGGGATAGCTGCGGCCGCAGCCATGGCTCCCGCTTGAGCCAGCCTGAATTCGTCGTCCCCACAATAGGCCGGTGAAGCGCCAAGCCAGATGGCTCCTTCGAAGCGGTCACGCAGTAGTTTGAGGAACGAAAGTGCGACTTCGGGATCGTTTTCGTCATCTGGAAGGACCGCCAGCGACAAATCCTGCCCCCACTCCAGGATGTCGCCCCGATAGAGGACCGAAGCGCCTTTCTCGCTTTCCGGCCGCAGATTGGCTTCCGTCAGCAGACGGCAAAGATGTCCCCATCCCCTTCTGTTTCGTGGATAGGCGAGGATATCAGGCGTACCGTCGGAAAAGACGAGTCGGCTGCCGGGATGATAGGCGATCCTGCCAGCTTTCGATTGCTGCCATGCCCGTACAACACCGGCCACCGTATTGCGGTCGGCAAGGCCGATCGCCGCGAGTCCAAGCCGTTCGGCCGTGACAACCAGTTCTTCTGGCTTCGAGGCACCATGCAAGAAAGAGAAGTTCGACTGAACCGCGAACTCAGCGTAGGCCGGCGAGGCGATCGCGTTCATGGAAAGACGCCCTGCATGAACCAGCGTGGAGATGTGTCGGGCATATCCTCTGAATTCTGTCTATAAATCCAATAACGGCGGCCTTCTTCGTCCTCGACCCTGAAATAGTCGCGCGCGGCGGCATCCGTTTGGTCACGCCACCATTCCGGAGCGATCCGCTCCGGTCCTTCCGAGCGGACGACGCGATAGGAGGCACGACGCCATTCAAAACGCATGGATGGCTGTCCCACTGCTGCCTCGAAAGTAACCTCCACCCATTCGGGAGGACTGAAAAGACGAATCGGGCGATCCTTCGCGACACGCTGCCGGGACGCAGGAACTATCTTTTCAACTGGCTTGGAGCCCTTGGAGAACCTTGTGCAAGGCTCAGAAACCACCGCCCGTTCAGGAATATGGCTTTCCACCAGATATGGCTGCCGGACAGCCCCATCCCCAAGACGCGCCCGCACACGGTCGGCAAACAGGGCGATATCGGCGGCTGGATCCGATAAGCCGCCATCGAAATCAGGCTGCGCCGCGTCAAGACTCGCCACAACCAGCACGCTGAGCCGCACCAGATCGAAGCCGTAACCCGCGTCGATCGCCATTTCGAGCGCAGTTAGCCTTTCATGAAAGAGTTTCTGTATGAGTTTCGGCTCACGCACCGGCCGTGAGGCCCCGACGGTGATCCGGCTCACCGCGCCATCGACCCGAAAAAGACTGAGTTGGAGTCTTTCGGCCCCTTCCCCACGCCGTTCCAGGTCGATCTTCAGCTGGCGTGACAGCAAGGCGACAAGCGCCTCGATATCGTCCAGCCTGACAATCGGCTCGGAAAGCGGCCGTTCCGTCGAAAGCGGCGGCACGGGCAGGCGGGGCGAGATCGCCTCCTGCACGCGGCCCAGCGCCTGGTCGAGCCGCAGCACGACCTCCTTGCCGAACCGACGCACAAGCGGGGCGCGGGGCGCGGACATGATCGCGCCCGAGGTCCGGAGCCCGACGCTTTCAAGACCGCCGCGGATTTCGGATGGCAACCGCAGCGCCGCAAGCGGCAGCGGCGCCAGCAATTCCTCCTCTTCGCCCGGAGCGACGATCAGATCTCCGCCGAAGCGCGCCGCCGCCCAGGCAGCACCAGGCGTCGAGGCGAGGCCGGCGCGGATTTCAAAACCCTGATGGAAGAAACGGGAGAGCAGGTCGTCCATCATGCCGCGCTCACCGCCGAACAGATGCGCACAGCCGGTGATGTCGAGGAAAAGCCCGTCCGTTCCGTCGAGCGCCACCAGCGGCGTGTAGCGGTCGCACCAGTCGGAGAGCCCTTCCAGCAGGCGCCGATCGGCCTCCGGCTCGGCCTCGACCACCTCGATGTTGGGGTGCATGGCACACGCCTCGCCGACGCCCATGCCGGGTTTGAGCTTCAATGCCCTAGCCAACGCGTCGAGCGCGGCGACGCGCTGGGTGTTGCTGTCGCGCCGGCTCAGCACCAGCGGCGTCGCCTTGACGCTCCGGGAACGCCACGATCTCCCGAAGCGCTGGCGGCGCAGCCTGTCCGTCGGCAAATAGGGAAACCACAACGCCAGTATCCTTTGCGGGCTGGTCGCGTCTTTCCTGGAATGCATCATTGTTCCACTCCAGTGTGAATGCGGCGGGGATGGCGGTACGGCTCTTGCTGACGGTGATCTGAAAGGCCGGCGGACCGATCGAGCCGGCGAGCGGTCCCGCCAGGGTTAAGCGCGTCGCGGCCGGCGCCGGCGCCACCAGCAGGCGGACCGGCGCGGCTGTCGGTTCCGGTTCGCTAGCCGCGCGGACGAGGAAGAGTGGGCGCCCCGCCAGCAGCGCGCGCCGATGCAGGCGGCGGGTCGCCGTCAGGTCGAGGGCGGGCGAAGAGCCGCGAATTTCGAGCAGGACGGCAAGGAAGGCGTCGAGGCGCGCCGCTTCCTCGGCGATCCACAGGGCATCGAGTAGCTTGTCCGCCTCGGCGATCAGCAGATTTTCTGGTTGAAGGCCGAAACGCGCCGCAAGCCCCGGCGCATAAGGCCTACCCGCCTCGCGAAAGATTTCCGACGTGCCGATCCACAGCAGCGGCGCGGCGGCCTCCGGCGCTGGCAGCAGGCGAAGCAGCGCCAGCACGAAACCCGCCGCCGCGCCGGCTTCGCGCACCGCGCCGGCGTGCACCTCGATCAGTCCGGCCGATGGGAGGCCGCCGCTCAGTGCGGCGTCGAGGCGCTCCACGCCCGTGCGCAGCACGGCCGGGCCGGAGACGCGGCGCGGCGCGATACCGGTCACCTCTTGCGTTTCATCGAAACGCTCGGCCAGCCGGCCTTCTATCTTCGCGATTTTATGACGCAGGTCGCGCACGACATCCCGCGCCACGGCCATAGACGCCATGACGGTCATCCGATCGGAGAATGTTCCTGTTATGTTCATATAGATTCCAGAGCCCACCCGAAGAGTCAAGCGCATCCGGTCAAGAATTTATTCCTCTGGCGTGTACATTTCCCGCTTGTCCACGCAAGGCCCTCGAAACCAGCGGTCCAAAAGGCTATATGCGCCGGGAAAAAGGATGAGGAATGGCCCGCATCTATCAGACCCGCGCCTGGCACGACCAGCTTTCGCCGTCGATCGAGGAATTCGAGCTGATGGCGCTGGAGGCCTATGCCCACCTGCCGGAGGATTTCCGCAAGCTGACCGGCGAGGTGGTCATCCAGATCGCCGAGTTCCCGACCGACGAGATCATGGACGATTTGTCGCTGGAGACGCCCTTCGACCTGCTCGGCCTGTTCGAGGGGCGCGGCATCGCCGAACGCTGGAACCCGGCGACCGGCGAGGGGCCGAACCGCGTCACCCTCTATCGCCGCGCCATCCTCGACTACTGGGCCGAGAACGAGGAGACGCTGGGCTCGATCGTCAACCACGTGCTGATCCACGAGATCGGCCACCATTTCGGCCTCTCCGACGACGACATGGAAAAGATCGAGGAGGGCGTCGAGTAGTAGCCCCTGTCGTTCATCCCGTCGCGGCGGGTGCGTAACGGCTGCCGAGCGAATAGCTTCCGTAGGTGAAGGTGTTGACGGTGGCGATCACCGGCCCCGACCAGGTGCGCCGGTGGAGCAGCAGGCAAGGCTCGCCCGGCCTGATCGCCAGGTGGCGGGCGCTGAAGGCGTCGGCCGGCACGGCGGAGATCACATGCTCGACCTCGGTCAGCGGCGTCGCCCGCTGCAGGTAGTCATAGGTGGTGATCTCGGAAAAATCCTGCCGGTGATAGTCCGGCGCCAGCGCCGCATTGACGAAACGCTCCTCCAGTTGCACCGGCACGTCGTTCTCGAAATGCACGACGATCGAATGCGCGACCGGCCGCCGCCGGTCGAATTCGAAGGCGGCGATCAGTTCCGGCTCGGGCTCGGCGATCAGCTCGAGCAGCATCATTTCGGCGCGGTGGCGGCTGCCCCGCGCGCGGATCTCGCTGGCGATGTTAGCAATCTCGATCAGCGTCGACTGCGGTTTCGGCGGCGCGACGAAAGTGCCGACCCCCTGGATGCGCAGCAGATGGCCTTCCGAGGTCAGCTCGCGCAGCGCCCGATGCACCGTCATGCGCGACACGCCGAGCGCGCTCACCAGCTCGTTTTCCGACGGCAGGCGCCGGTCCTTCGCCCATCTGCCGCTGCCGATATTGGCAAGGACAAAATCCTTGACCTTTTCGTAAAGCGGGCTCGCTGTATCCGGTAGGCCGACCGCCGGCTCGTGCGTGTCAGACTCGTCGCGGTCGGTCATGGCGAAAACCCTTCACCGACCATGCGGACGATCGTCTTCAGTCCGGTGCTTTGGCCCGCGAGCAGCCGCCGGTAGGCGGCGGGGATGTCGTCGATGCCGATCTCCTCATCGATCAGCCGCAGAAGCTGCGGCTGGAGCGTCGGCAGCAGACCGACGGCTTCGGGGAGTTCATCGGCATAGGCATGGCAGCCGGCCAGCGAAATCTCGCGCTCGACCAGCAGGTTGGGGTCGAGGTCAAGACGGCCGTGGGCGATGCCGACTAGCCCGAGCGTGCCGCCGCCCGCGAGCAGGTCGATGAGCGCAAGAATCGCCGGCACGCTGCCGGTCGCATCCAGCGCATGGCGCGGCGGGCGGTCGCCAAGAACGGCCGCGACCGACGCCTTGTCCAAGCCGACGGCGCTCGCCCCGGTCACGTCGGCGACGCGTTTCGCCCGCGCCTCGTTGCGGTCCACGACCAGCACCGGTCCGTCATGCAGGTGCGACAGAAGCAGCGCGGCAAACCCGCCGATCGGGCCGCAGCCGGCGATCAGTGCAGGTTCGTCTTTCGGCATGCTTAGCCGGCGAATGGCATGCAGCGCCACCGCGACAGGCTCAGCCATCGCCGCCACTCGCGGATCGAGCGCGGGGTCGTGGCGGACGAGCAGCCGTGCTGGCAGGGCCGCCTCCTCGGCGAAACCGCCGTCACAGACCTCGCCGACGAAACCCAGCGTCTCGCAGACATTTTTGCGCCCCGCACGGCAGTTCGCGCAGGCACCGCACCAGAAGCGCGAATCGGCGACGACATGATCGCCCGGTGAAAATTCCGCCACGCCCTCGCCGACAACCGTGACCACGCCGGCGAGTTCGTGGCCGGCCGTGCTCGGGCTGCGCGAGATCCACTGACCGGTGCGGAAATTGTGCAGGTCCGAGCCGCAGATGCCTGCCGTGACGACCTTCAGGCGCACCCAGCCGGGTTCCGGCTCAGCCGGAGACGCAACGTCCTCGACGCGCAGATCGCCGGCCGCGTAAAGCCTCGCCGCCTTCATTGCTCACGCACCCTTGGGGAGATATTTTTCGCGGACCGAGGACACGGCGTGCTCGTGCGAGGAAAAGCCCTCGTAGCGCGCCAGCGTATGCGCCGCTTTTGCGAATTGCGGATAGGCGGCAGCCGTGACGTAGCCGATCGACGAGCGCTTGACGAAATCGGTCACCGACAACGGCCCGCAGGTACGCGCCCAGCGGCTGGTCGGCAAAACGGCGTTCGGCCCCAGGCCGAAATTGCCGATCGACACCGGCGTATGCGGACCCATCAGGATCTCCGCCGCCTCGGTGATGTGGCCAAGATGGGTGAAAGGATCGGTGGAGAGTATCTCCAGATGTTCCGGCGCATAGTCATTGACGAAACGGTAGCTTTCCTCGACCGACGGCGTCAGCACGATGCCGCCATAGGCACCGTTCAGCACAGCGGTGGAGAAGGCGACGCGCTGCTCGGTCATGCGTTCCCAATGCTCCGGCAGCGCGGCCACCGCCTCCTCGGCGACCCGGCGGCTGTGGGTGACGAGATAGGCCGACGAATCCGGCCCATGCTCGGCCTCGATCAGAAGATCCAGCGCCGCCAACCCGCCATGCACGCTGTCGTCGGCGAAGATGACCGCCTCGGACGGTCCGGCAGGCAGGCCGGGATCGATGGTCCCGGCGAGCAGCCGCTTGGCCGCCACTACCCACGGGCTGCCGGGACCGACGATCTTGAGGGCCTTCTTCACCGTCTCGGTGCCATAGGCGACCGCTGCGACCGCCTGCGCCCCGCCCACCTTGTAGACGGTCTCGACACCGGCGAGGCGCGCCGCGACGAGCGTCGCCGCGTCGACCGAGCCGTCCGGCGCCGGGGGCGTGACGATGGCAAGCTCGGGCACGCCGGCCACCACGGCCGGAACCGCGGTCATCATCGTCACCGACGGGAAGGCGCCCTTGCCGCGCGGCACGTAGAGCGCGACGGAGCGGATGGGCGAAAAGCGGTCGCCGGCATAGGCGCCAGGCCGCATCTCCTTCAGCCACATCGCCTCGGGTTTCTGCTCCTCGTGGAAATGCCGGATGTTGTCGATGCCGAAGCGGATCGCCTCCTGAACCTCCTCCTCGACCAGCGTGAAGGCGCGGTCGAACTCGGCTTCCGTGACCTTCAGCGCCCCGGGTTTCACGTCGGCCTTGTCGAGATCGCGGGCAAAGCGCAGCAGTGCCGCGTCGCCTTCCGCGCGCACCGCCTCGATGATCGGCTTCACCTTCTCGATGAAGCCGGAGAGATCGGTCTCCGAACGCTTGAGCAGCGCCTCGCGCTGGTCGGGGCCGAGCTTGGCGAGTTCATGAAAAGAGACGTTCGGCATGGCAGTTCCTTCCCGGCCCTGCGGCCGGCTTCTGGTCATTTCGACTTGAGGAAAATCTCGAGCCCGACCAGCCGGTCAAGCAGGACGATGGCGAGCCCGGAGCAGGCGATGAACACCACCGAGATGGCGGCGAGGTCGGGCGTGATGATGGAGCGGATCGAATTGTAGATCTGCACCGGCAGGGTCACGATGCGGGCATCGGTGAGCAACAGGCTGACCAAAAACTCGTTCAGCGCCAAGATGAACATCAGCAGCGAACCGGTGATGACGCCGGGCATCACCGCCGGCAGCGTGACGAAAAAGAACACCTGCAGCGGCGGCGCGCCGCAATTCGCCGCCGCGAGTTCTAGGTCGGGATCGAGGCCGGCGGCACTTGCCGTCACCGCCCAGATCATGAAGGGCAGATTGATGACGCAGACGGCGACGCCGACCGGCCAGAGCTGGCCGAGAATGCCAGCCTGACCGAAGATAAGCATCAGGCCGATGCCGGAGCCGATCAGCGGGATGGTGAAGGGCAGGAGCAGATAGGTCTGGATCGTCCGCTCGAAGCGCACCGCATACTTGGCGAGCGCAATGCCGGCCAGCGTGCCCGCCGGAATGGCCACCACGGTGCAGACGGCCGCCACCCATAGCGTGCGTAGGAAAGCGTTGCGCAGGTCGCTCGCCTGCGAGATCGCCGCATACCATTTCAGCGACAACCCGTCGGGCGGGAAAGTGATGATATTGCCGGCGGTGAAGGAGGCGCCGAGCACCACGATCGTCGGCGCCGACAGTGTGACGATCGCCACCAGCACGAACGCCCACAACACCAGTTTTTTGGACAGCGGCTCCCTCATTTGCGCTTCCTCGACACGGCGAGCGTGCCAGCGCCGAACAGCGAGAAGACGAGGCCGACGACGATCGACCCCAGCGCCACCAGCATCAGCGCCAGCGTCGCTCCCAACCCCTGGTCGGAGGTGCGGAAGAACTGGTCGTAGATGGCATTGGCGATGAAGTCCTGCGAGCCACCGCCGAGGATGGCCGGCACGGCGAAATCGGTGAGCGACAGCGTCATCACCACGACGCCGGCGCCAATAAAACCCGGCCGGCAGAGCGGCAGCACGACATGGCGGAAGCTGCGCACCCAATTGGCGCCGAGCGAGCCGGCGGCCGCTTCCAGTTCCTCGGGGATCGCCGTCAACGCCGGCGCCAGCATCAGCACCGCGAAGGGCAGCATGTACTGCACCAGGCCGAACAGCACGGCGGGATAGTTGTAGATCAGCCGCATCGGCGGAATGCCGACCAGGCCGAGCGCCTCGTTCACCATGCCCTGGTTGCCCAGAATGATCAGCCAGCCATAGGCACGCACAACCTGGCCGATGAAGAAAGGCAGGAACAGCGCGATGAGCAGGATTTTGCGCAGCGCCGACGAGCGCGTCCGCACCATCAGATAGGCGTATGGAAAGGCAAAGATCAGCGTGACCGCAGTCACAATCACGGCGGCCAACAGGCTGCGCCAGGCGACGACCGCGAATAACGGCTCGGTAACGGCGCGCCGGTAGTTCGCCAGCGAATAATTTTCCGAAAGCAGGAAGGTGTTGGTGTCGAGCGTTCGCAGGCTGGAATCGGCCATCTGCAACAGCCCGAGCACGAGCAGGCCGACCAGCAGGATCGCAGGCGCCAGCATCAGATAGGGCGTGGCGCGCGCCATCGAGCGCGGCCAGATTGCCGCCGCAACGCCTTCCAGCACATCCATGATGCGCCAGGTCAGGGGATAGGCTGTGCGTGATGTCACCGTTGCATACCTAGTTCATGGACGTGCCGGCGGAGCGGCCGGCCAACCCTCCCCCTTGAGGGGAGGGTCGCGGAGAAAACCGAGCGGAACGCGAGGTTTTTGAAGCGGGGTGGGGTCGCCGACGAAGTGCTCCAACCTGAAGCGACCCCAACCGCTCAACTCCACTTCGTCCCGTTAGCTCGCCGACCCTCCTCTCAAGGGGGAGGGTCAAGTTGACATTACCCCTGCATGATCGCCTTGAACTTTCCGAACCACTCGCTCTCGTTCTCCACCTGCACCTTGGACGAGATGCGGATGAGGTGTTTGAAATCCTCTTCCGTGGTCGGATAGGACGGGTCGCCGATGAGATCGGCCGGCGGCGTCAGGCCGGGCACGACGCCCGGCAGGCCGAGACCGTCGAGCCAGACCTGCTGCGCCTCCTTGGTCAGCGCGAAATTGATGTATTGCTTTGCCCAGTAGAGCTCGTTCTCCGGCAGGCCCTTCGGGATCCACAAGCCGTCGGTGTCGAACTTGCAGCCTTCCTCCGGCACCACCCACTTGATGTCGATGCCGTTCTTCCTGGCTTCGCGGGCATTGGTGGAGATGGTGCAGGCGGCGTCGATTTCGCCGTTCTGGAACCAGGTGGTGAAGTCCGGATCCTCGCCAAGCAGCGGCTTCTGCTCCTTCATCTTGGCGATGAAATCCCAGGCCGGCTGCATGTTGGCCGGAATGTCCTCGAGCTTGCCCCCGCCGGCCACCTGCGCCGGGAAGTGGAAACCGATGCCGTCATTGTAGAAGGCAACCCGGCCCTTGTATTTCGGATCGAGCAGGTCCTTCCACGATTTCGGCGCGCCATCCGGGAAAGCGGCCGGGCGATAGGCGAGCACGTAGACATAACCATAGGTGTTGACGATCGGAAAACCGTCAAGCCCGACCGGCTTTGCCAGGTCGGTGACGTTCTTCAGGTTCGGCAGGTCGGAAAGGTCTTCCGTCACGCCGCGCAGCGCCGATTTCGTCGCGTTGGTGGTCGTGTCCCAGTTGATGTGGATCGGCGGCACACGCTTCTGCGCCACGGCCGCCCAGACTTTCGGCTGGATCTCGTTGTCCTCGGTGAGGTCGTGGCGCACCGCAACGCCGGTCGCCTTGGTGAACGGGTCGGACACGCCTGCCTTCAGGCTGTCGACCCAGCTTCCGCCCCAGGCGCGCACGATGATCTCCGCCGGCTTTGCCGGCTCCTGTGCAAAGGCGCCGCGCAGGCCGAGCGCCGAAGCGCCTCCGAGCGCTACCGCGCCCTGCAGGAGCAGGCGGCGGTTGATATAAGGCATGGACAGTTCTTTCATTGTCGTTCTCCTCTGGTTGACTATTGACGGAACACCAGCACGTCGCGGGCATTCCAGCCGAGAAACACCTGCGAACCGATGTCGTGCTGGGAATGGCCTTCGGGATCGTGGTCGAACACCCTGATCACGGCATCGCCAAGCGAAGGCACCAAAACCTCGTAGACGACGCGCTCGCCTTCGAAGATCGCGTCTGCGACGGTGCCTGTCAGGACAGTGCCCAGTTCGCTCAGGCGCGCCGAATCGCCGGCGATGCGGATCTGCTCGGCGCGGATTGCTCCCGACACCGTCTCGCCGACTTCTGGCGAAGCCTGGACATCACCGGCCGTACCATCGATCTCCATCTCACCGTGGACAAAGGACACCTTGCCGTTGGCCATGGTCTTTACCGATCCGGTGAGGAAATTCGTCACCCCGATGAAATTGGCGACAAAGGCGTTGTGCGGCTGGCGATAGGTCTTGGCCGGGCGGGCGATCTGCTGGATTTCGCCCTTGTCCATGACGATGATCTCGTCGGACACGACGAGCGCCTCGCGCTGATCATGGGTCACGTTGATGGTCGTGACGCCGAGTTCGCGCTGGATGCGGCGGAATTCGAGCTGCATTTCCTCGCGCAGCTTGCGGTCGAGCGCGGCCAGCGGTTCGTCGAGCAGCAAAAGATCCGGCTCGAACACCAGCGCCCGGGCGATTGCCACCCGCTGCTGCTGGCCGCCGGAGAGTTCGTGGATGCGCCGGCCGCCATAACCGCCGAGTTTTACCAGTTCGAGATAACGCTCGACCTTTTCGGGGATCGTGCGGGCGTCGCGCCGCCGCATTTTTAAGGGAAATGCGACGTTCTCGGCGGCTGTCATGTGCGGGAACAGCGCTAGGCGCTGGAACACCATGCCGATCGAGCGCCGATGCGGCGGCACAGCGCTGACCGCCTCGCCATTGATGAAGATCTCGCCGGAGGTCGGCGTCTGGAAGCCGGCGATCATCCGCAGCAGCGTTGTCTTGCCGGAGCCGGATGGGCCGAGGATGGTCAAAAACTTGCCCTTCGGCAGATCGAAGGACGCGTCCTTCACCGCATGGACTCCGTCGAAATCCATGCCGACATTCCGCACCGCGACTGCGACCGGTTCCGCGGCTTTGTCTGCCGCCGTCGCCCGGATCGCCTGCTGCATACCCACCCCCTTGAGGATCTGCCGCGCGGGCAGCCGTTAACTCGTATATACAACCCCATACAAGCTGGAATCCGCCGGGGAAACAAGGGTTTTCCGCTTCGAACGCTGGATCAATAGATCCGCGGCGATCAGATGGATGCCAGATAGCCGCCGTCGATCGGAATGCAGTGTCCGGTCACGTAGGACGACGCATCGCTCGCCAGGAAAACCACCGTTCCGCCGATGTCTTGCATGGTCCCGAAGCGCTTTTGCGGGATCTTTTCGAGCATCGCCTGCTGCCAGCCCGCATCCCGGTAAAAAACGTCGGTCATCGCGGTATGGAAATAGCCGGGAGCGATGGCGTTGACGCGGATGCCGAGCGGCGCCCATTCGGTGGCGAGCGCCCGGGTCATGCCCAAAAGCCCGGTTTTCGAGGAGCCGTAGGCTACCGCGGTCGGGATGCCGACATAGGAGGTCAGCGAGCAGAGGTTGACGATCGCGCCGCCATTGCCACCGGCCGCCATGATTTTCGCGGCCGCCTGGGCGGCAAAGAAGGCGCCTTTCAGGTTGGTTTCGACAATCCGGTCCCACAAGGCTTCATCGACCTCGAGCGACGGGCGGACTTCTTCGTAGCCGGCATTGTTGACCAGGATGTCGAGCCCGCCAAGCGCTTTCGCTGCCTCGGCGATCGCCGCGGCGGAGGCAGAAACGTCGCTGACATCCTGAGCCTGGACCACGCATCGGCGGCCAAGTGCCTCGATCTTACCCTTTGTTTCCGTTAGCGAATCCAGGCTTCGCGCCGAAATCGCGACATCGGCGCCAGCCGCCGCCAGCGCCTCGGCGATGGCTTGGCCGATGCCGCGGCTGGCGCCGGTCACAAAGGCCTTGCGGCCGCTGAGGTCGAAAAGATTGGTCATGCCGATACCCGGAAAAGCGGATGGATTTTTGCCTGCTCCGCCAGCGGAACATATAAAACGGCTGCTTGTCTATACATCTTCACGGCCGGAGAATTTCGTCTAATGCCTTGATCGGTCTGGATTTTGCCGCATCGGTACGCTAGGCGGGCCTGAACAATTTTCATGTAAAGCAAGCCAGTGCCCGTAACGCCAAAGACCCTGATCGAAATCGGCCTCGCCGCCGGACGGGAGATCATGGCGGTCTATGCGGATGTGACCTTCGGGCACCGGCACAAGGGCGACGGCTCGCCGGTGACGGAGGCCGACCATCGGGCGGAAGCCGTTATTCTTCAAGCTCTTGCGGCGGAAGCGGGCGACATGCCGGTGGTCGCAGAGGAAGAAATGTCGGCCGGCCGCATGCCCGCGATCGAGGACCGGTTTTTCCTGGTCGACCCGCTCGATGGAACACGCGAATTCATCAACCGCAACGGCGAGTTCACGGTCAATATCGCCTTGATCGAAAAGGGTTTTCCGGCGGCGGGCATGATCTTCGCGCCGGCGTTGGGACAGGTTTTTGTCGCCGCCGGAGGGATGGCGTGGCGGGCCCAGGTAAACCACGGCGTGGCGGAGGAACTGAAGCCGATCCGGACCCGGCCCGCGCCAGCGCGGATCGCCGCCACGGGCAGCCGGTCGAACTGCACCGACGAGACTTTTCAATGGCTTAAGCGCTTCGAGGTGGAAGAATTTACCTCGCGCGGCTCGTCCCTGAAATTCTGCCAGATCGCCTGCGGCGAAGCCGACATCTATCCGCGCTTCGGCCGCACCATGGAATGGGACACGGCGGCGGGCGACGCCATATTGCGGGCAGCGGGCGGTATCACCACGACCATCGGCGGAATCCCGCTAAGCTACGGAAATCACAACGTTTCCGGCGGCGACGATTTCGCCAATCCATCCTTCGTCGCGTTCGGTGACCCGGCCCTGCGCGATGCGGCCGGCGAACGGATCCTACGCGCGTGAAGTCCGTAATTTTGTTGAGGATCAATGGTTTGCGTGGACGGCGGCGCAAAAAGAGCGGTTTGCGCTTCACGGACGGCCCAAAAATGCCGGACGGACCACGATTTTTCGTCGTCTGACGTTTGCGCGACCCCCGATTTTCTTTCCGCGCTTGTGCCAGTGACATTTCCTTCCTCGCCCCTTGTGACTGATGGCCCTATGCTCGCTAATGAGGAGGCGGCGATCGGCCGCCGAGCAGCAGGGATCACCGATGTCGATTTTGACGCTTTCCAGACGTTCGGTCCTTTCCGGTTCGGCGGCCCTGATGGCATCGACCGCCCTGCCCGCCAGGCTGTGGGCGCAGACACCCGCGAAGGGTGGCCGGCTGATCGTCGCGGCGGATTCAGAACCGCGCAATCTCAACCCGGCGATGGTCGCCTCCAACGGCGTGTTCTTCGTCTCCAGCAAGGTGGTGGAGCCGCTGGCCGAAGCCTTCTTCGACGGCAAGGACGGGCTGGAGCCAAGGTTGGCGACCAGTTGGGAGGGGTCCGACGACGGCCTGACCATCACCTTCAAGCTGCGCGAAGGGGTGATGTGGCATGACGGCAAGCCGTTCACTTCCGCCGACGTCGCCTTCTCGGCGCTGCAGGTGTGGAAGCCGCTGCAAAATCTCGGCCGCGTGGTGTTCAAGGATCTGGAGGCGGTCGACACACCGGACGACCATACCGCCGTCTTCCGCTTCTCGAAGCCGACGCCGTTCCAGTTGATCCGCAACGCGCTGCCGCCGCTGACCAGCGTGCTGCCGAAGCATATTTACGAGACCGGCGAGATCGACAAGAATCCGGCTAACAATGCCCCGGTCGGTACCGGCCCGTTCAAGTTCGCCGAGCACAAGGCCGGCGAATATTACCGGCTGGAGAAGAATTCCTCCTACTGGGGCAAGGATCTGCCCCATCTCGACGAGATCGTCTATCGGGTGCTGCCCGACCGCGCCGCGGCCGCCGGCGCGCTGGAGGCGGAAGAGATCCATCTCGCCGCCTTCTCGGCGGTGCCGCTGACCGACCTTGCGCGCATCGCAAAAGTGCCGGGCATCGAGGTGGTGACGCGCGGCTACGAGGCGTTGACCTATCAGTTGGTCGTGGAGATCAACCACCGCCGCAAGGAACTGGCCGACCTGAAGGTGCGGCAGGCGATCGCCCACGCCATCGACAGAAAGTTCGTGGTCGACACGATTTTCCTCGGCTACGCGGCGGCGTCGACCGGCCCGGTGCCGGTCAACGACAAGCAGTTCTATACGGCTGACGTCCCGCAATATGCCTTCGATGTCGCCAAGGCCAACGCCCTGCTCGACGAGGCCGGCTACAAGCGCGGCGCCGACGGCAACCGGTTTTCGCTCAAACTTTTGCCGGCTCCCTATTTCAACGAGACGCGGCAGTTCGGCGACTACCTGCGGCAGGCACTTGCCGCGGTCGGCATCGACGCGCAACTGGTCAACAATGACGCGGCCGCGCACCAGAAGGCGGTCTACACCGACCATGATTTCGACCTGGCGATAGCGCCGCCGGTGTTCCGCGGCGACCCGGCCATCTCCACCACCATCCTGGTGCAGAGCGGCATTCCGGACGGCGTGCCGTTTTCCAACCAGGGCGGCTACAAGAACGAGGCGCTAGACGCGCTGATCGCAAAGGCCGCCGAAACGCTCGACCCGGCGGCGCGCACCGAGCTCTATTGGGAGTTCCAGAAAAAGGTGGCGGAGGATTTGCCGCTGATCAACGTCGCCGAATGGGGATTCATCTCGGTGGCGCGCAGCTCGGTGAAGAACATCGCCAATAATCCGCGCTGGGTTGTGTCGAACTGGGCGGATATTTGGGTGGATAGCTGAGACACTGGAATGGCTTGCACAACATCGACGCGGATGTTCAGTTCGTGAGGTGAGAGCTCTACGTTGCCCCCTTCTGTTCTGCCGGACATCTCCCCCACAAGGGGGGAGATTGGCTGTCATCTTCACTTTCGCTAATCGCCAGCATCGCAGGGAAAGCGGTTTCGCCGAAGCTGCCAATCTCCCCCCTCGTGGGGGAGATGTCCGGCAGGACAGAGGGGGGCAACGTAGGGCATCAAGCATCGCCGGAATTCGAATCCGGAATTCAGGCATGCCCTCATGATCCGCATCCGCACCCTCATCCTGCGGCGCCTCGTCGGCGCAATCCCAGTGCTGGCGATCGTTAGCGTCGGCGGGTTCTTCCTGCTGGAAGCAGCACCCGGCGACGCGGTGGACGCCTATGTCGCCGGCATCGGCGGCGATGCCCAGATGATCGACGAACTGAGGCAGGCCTGGGGGCTCGACCGGTCGGCGGCGGCGCGTCTCGGGTTCTATCTCTGGTCGCTCGCCCATCTCGATCTCGGCCAGTCCGTGACCTTCTCGCGGCCAGTGCTCGACGTGGTGCTGGAGCGGCTGCCCAACACGCTACTGCTGATGGGCAGTGCCACCGCGCTGTCGTTCTCCGTCGGCTCCCTGCTCGGACTCTTTGCCGGCTCACGACCGGGTAATTTTCGCGACCGCTTTCTCTCCATCGGCTCGCTGGCGCTCTACGCCGTGCCCGGCTTCTGGCTCGGCCTGGTGCTGACGGTGATCTTTGCCGTGCAGTTGCGCTGGCTGCCGGTGAGCGGCATCGAGACGATCGCTTCCGGCAAGCAGGGTGTTGAGCGCGGGCTGGACGTCGCCCGTCATCTGGTGCTGCCAGTTGCCAGCCTCGGCTTCATCTACCTGGCGCTTTATCTCAGGGTCATGCGCGCCGGCATGGCCGAAGCCTGGCGCATGGATTTTGTGCTCGCAGCGCGCGCCCGCGGCGTGCCGCGTCGGCGCAGCGCGGTGCGGCATGTCGCGCGCAACGCCCTGCTGCCGCTGGTCACCATGCTCGGCCTGCAATCGGCCGCCATGCTGGGGGGAAGCGTCGTCATCGAAAGCCTGTTTTCTGTGCCCGGCCTCGGCCGGCTGGCGCAGGAAGCGGTGAGTGCCCGCGACACGCCGCTGCTGCTCGGCATCATCCTCACCAGCGCCGTGATGGTCATCCTGATCAATCTCGTCGTCGACTGCCTCTATGCGCTGCTCGACCCGCGCGTCGGCGCCAGCGAGGCGTCCGCATGAAAACCTTGTCGCGGCTCCTGCGCTCGCCGGAGGCCGTGGCCGGCTTCGCACTCCTTGCCGGCATGGCCGCGATGGCGCTGCTTGCGCCGCTGCTGTTTCCCGCCGATCCCTTGGCGATCGCCGGTCCGCCGCTGACCCCGCCTTTCGAAACCTGGCAGCATGTCTTCGGCACCGATCGCTTGGGACGCGACGTGCTCGCCGGCCTGTTCCACGGCGCACGCACCTCGCTGGCGGTAGGGCTCGCGGCCGCGGCGGCGGCTATCGTCGCCGGCAGCCTGATCGGAACGGCGGCGGGTTTTGCTGGCGGCCTCGCCGACGAGGCGCTGATGCGTGTCACCGACGCCTTCCAGACCGTACCGGCCTTCCTGCTCGCGCTGGCCTTTGTCAGCGTGGCGGGCCCGTCGCTGACAACCGTGGTGGCGGCAATCGCGCTGGGCGCGTGGACTGGCCCCGCACGCATTGCCCGCGCGGAAATCCTGTCGCTGCGCGAGCGCGATTTCGTCGCCGGCGCGCGTGTCGTCGGCATGCATCCGGTGGAGATCGCGCTGCGCGAGGTGCTGCCCAACGCGCTGCCGCCGGTGCTGGCGCTGAGCTCGGTTATCGTCGCCGGTGCGGTACTGATCGAGGCGTCGCTGTCCTTCCTCGGGCTGGGCGACCCCAACCGGGTGACCTGGGGTGGCATGATCGCCGAAGGGCGCACTGTGCTGCGCTCGGCGCCCTTCCTGTCGATCATTCCCGGCATCGCACTGGTGCTCACCGTGCTCGGCGTCTACCTCGCCGGCGAGGGCGTGGTCGAAGCCTCCGCCGCGCGCCGGAGTTTTGCGTGAGCACGCTGCTGGAGATTTCCGGGCTGCGGGTGCGCTACCGCTCCGGCAGGTCGGAAGCGGAGGCGTTGCGTGGCATCGACCTGTCGCTCAGCGCCAGCGAGCGCGTCGCCGTGATCGGCGAGAGCGGCTCGGGAAAGAGTACGCTGGCGCTGGCGATTGCCGGCCTGCTGCCGCGCGACACCCTACTCGAAGGCGACATCCGATGGCCCGGACTGGCGCACGCGCCGCGCAACGGAAAAGATATCGGCTTCGTGTTCCAGGATCCGGGCGGCACGCTGGACCCTGTGATCTCCGTCGGCCGGCAGGTGGCGGAGGTGGCCGAGGTCAATCTCGGATTTTCGCGCCGGCGGGCGATGGATCTGGCGGCAGAACTGTTCGAGCGGGTGCGGCTTCAAGGGACGCTGTTGCATGCCTATCCGCACCAGCTTTCCGGCGGCCAGCGGCAGCGGGTCGGCATTGCCGCCGCGATTGCCGCCGGGCCTGCCGTGCTGGTCGCCGACGAGCCGACAAGCGCGCTCGACACCATCGTGCAGGCCGAAATCGTGTCGCTGATCGGCCGGCTGGTGCGCGAATCCGGCATGGCGCTGCTGATCGTCAGCCACGACATCGCGCTGGCCGTGGCGATTGCCGACCGCATCGTCGTGCTGAAGGACGGCGCAGTGGTGGAGGCGGGCGAGAGTGCCGAGATCGTGGCGCGGCCACGGGCGGCGTATACGCAAAAACTGCTGGCGGCGTGCCTGACGCTGGACGAGACGGCTGATGAAGGCGCACTATGAAGAGCCCCCTGCTTTCCGCCACCGGCCTGCAAAAAACCTTTCGGCGCGGCGAAAACCGTTTCGCAGCGCTGGCCGGCGTCGACCTGGAGATCGCGGCCGGCGAGACGCTGGCGCTGGTAGGCCCCTCCGGCAGCGGCAAGTCGACCCTCGCACGCGTGCTGATGCGGCTGATCGAGCCGGACGCCGGCGCGCTGCGGTTCGCAGGCGAGAATCTGCTTGCCTTGACGGGCTCAAGGCTCCGGGCGATTCGGTCGCGGTTCCAGATGGTGTTCCAGGACCCGCTCGCCGCCTTCAACCCACGCGCCACGGTGGAACGCGTGCTGTACGACCCGCTTCGCATCCACCGGATCGCCGGACGCGGCGAGCGGCCGCAAAGGATCGGCGCGCTGCTGGAGCGCGTCGGACTGGCCGATACGCTGCGCGGGCGGCGCATCCATGAAATCTCCGGCGGGCAGCGGCAGCGGGTGGCGATCGCTAGGGCTATCGCCACCGGGCCCGAACTGGTCGTGCTCGACGAAGCGGTGTCGGCGCTGGACGTTTCGGTGCGCGCAGAGATCATGGCGCTGCTGGCCTGTCTGCAGCGGGAGCAAAACATTGCCTATCTGTTCATTTCGCACGATCTGGCGCTGGTGCGGGACACCGCGCATCGAGTCGCCGTCATCGACCAGGGGCGTATCGTCGAGACGGGTGAGGCCAAGAGGCTGATCGCCGCGCCGGCATCCGCCATGGGAAAGGCACTGGTGGCGGCGGCCATGAAGCTGCCGCGGCGCAACGGGCCGGAGTTTTTACCATGACCGACGGCGGAGCACGCGCGGAAACCTTGAGCCGGGAACTGGACGCGGCCTTCCGCAACCGGGCCGATCTCTACCGGCTGTTCTTCGAGGAGCTGGAGGCGCGGCTCGGGCCGACGGAGGCCGAGGCGATCATGGTTTCGGTAGTCGAGCGGCGCGGCCGCGAGGTGGCTGCCGCCGCCTTTGCCGGTTTCGGTCCGAACGATGCGCGGGCAATCGGCGAGGCGTTCCTGGCGGTGAGCCCGGATGGCGGACGCATGTATCCGACCGATGTCGAGCGCGACCACCATTCGATCGCCTTCCAGGTAAAACGCTGCCCGCTGAAGGATGCCTGGGTCGAGGCCGGGCTGGGCGACGACGAGCTTTCGCGGCTCTGCCGCATCGCCGGCGCCTTCGACCGCGGCCTGTTCGAGGCGACGGGCGTGCGCTTTTCCAACATCACCTGGACGCCGGGACACGGCGATGGCTGCTGCCATATAAGGCTGGAGGACCGGGACGGTTGAAGCCTGGATGAGGCGCGGTATCGGAACTGTGGAGGAAGCCATGGACATCAGCATCGCCGAGAACGGGCCGGACAAGGCGGCTTGCACAAAACTGCGCCGGGAGGTGTTCGTCGAGGAGCAGGGCGTTTCCGAGGCGGACGAGATCGACGGGCTGGACGGCGTCTGCACGCATGTGCTCGCCACATCGGGCGATAGACCGGTGGGTGCGGCGCGCTTCCGGGTCGTCGGCGACGCGGTAAAAATCCAGCGGGTCTGCGTGTCGAAGGATTTTCGGGGCAGGGGCGCCGGCGCGGCGATCATCGAATTCATCGTCGAGCATGCACGCAACAACCGGCTGGCGGCGTTCGCGCGCCTGGGCGCGCAGACTCACGCACTGGACTTCTACCGGAAACTCGGCTTCGAGGCCTATGGCGACGAATATCTGGACGCCGGCATTCCGCATCGCGACATGCAGCTCAAGCTTTGATCGGACGGCTCGGCGGCAACCGCCAGGGGACCAGATGGCGAGGCGGCGACGGCCGAGGATCGGCTGGCGAGCCGCGTCACCGATTTTGCGTTACCTCTTGCGGCGCGCCGTGTTATCCCGCCGCCATGGCACAGGTCAAAGCGCATGAGGTCGACGGCTGGCTGGCACGGCCGCAGCCGAACACGCCGGTCGTGCTGATTTATGGGCCGGACCGCGGGCTGGTGAGCGAGCGGGCGCGGCGTTTTGCCGAAAAGGCTGGCGTGCCGCTCGACGATCCGTTTTCCGTGGTGAAGCTCGACGCCTCCGACCTCGACAAGGAACCGGGGCGGCTGCTCGACGAGGCCAACACGCTGCCGATGTTCGCCGGCAAGCGGCTGCTCTGGGTGCGCAATGCCGGCGGGCAGAAGACGCTGGCCGACGACGTCAAGGCGTTGTGCGCCGCGCCGCCCGGTGACACGACCGTGCTGATCGAGGCAGGCGACCTGAAGAAGGGTGTCGGGCTGCGGGCCGCGGTGGAGGCCGGCAAGGCCGCCATGGCGCTGCCCTGCTACAACGACGACCAGCGTTCAGTGGAGGCGGTGATCGATGACGAGCTGCGCAAGGCGGGCGCTTCGATCGAGCCGGAGGCGCGTGCGCTGCTGCGCCGCAACCTCGGCGGCGACCGCATGGCCACGCGCGCCGAGGTGGCAAAGCTCGCGCTCTACACGCTTGGCCGAGAACGGATCACGGTCGACGACGTGCGAGCGCTGACGGGCGACGTGTCGGCGATTTCGGTGGACGAGGCGGTGGACGCGGTACTTGAGGGCAATCTTGCGGCCTTCGACGCCGCCTTCGCCCGCCAGGCGCTCGGCGCGAGCCAGGCCTATGCGGTGCTGTCGGCGCTGCAGCGGCAGGTGCAGGCGCTGCAACTGATTCGCGCCGCCATGGAGCGCGACGGAGGCAATGCCGCGTCGGCCGTGGCGTCGGCACGGCCGCCAGTGTTCTTCAGCCGCCGCAAGCTGATCGAGCAGGCTCTGGCACGCTGGACCAGCCGCTCGCTGGCCCGCATTCTCGAACGGCTTCAGGAGACGGTGCTGCAGACACGCCAAAGGCCGGATTTGGCGGTGGCGTCCGCGCACAAGGCGCTTACCGAAATCGCGGTTTCCGCAGCCCGCGCAAACGGCGTGCGATAACCAACGGACCGCGCCTTTGCATAAAATGCCGCTGTTGGTCGAAAAATTAGCCGGCTCAGTAGATGCAATTCAGGCTTTTAGCCGGCGGCACAACTCGTCGAGCTGCTCGAGTGTCTTGTAGCCGATCCGCATCTCGCCGCCGCGCTGCTTGTGGTTGATCGCCACCTTCAGCCCGGTGACGTCCGAAAGCAGTTTCTCCAGCGCGACCGTGTCGGCTTCCTTTTGTGCCGCCGGTTTCGGTGATGCCTCCGGCTCAGGCGGAGCCGGCTGCTGCGCCAGCACCTCGGCTTGGCGGACCGAAAGACCCTCTTCGACGATGCGGCGGGCGAGCGCCGCCGGATCGGCGGCTGTCACCAGCGTCCTTGCGTGGCCGGCGGAAAGCGCGCCGTCGATCAGCAGGCCACGTATGTCGTCGGGCAGCTTTAGCAGCCGCAACGTGTTCGCAACATGGGAGCGGCTCTTTCCGATAACCTGGCCGAGATCGGCCTGCGTATAGCTGTGGTCGTCGATGAGCTGCTGATAGCCCATCGCCTCCTCGATCGGATTGAGATCGGTGCGCTGGACGTTTTCGATGATGGCGAGTTCGAGCGCGGTACGGTCGTTCACGTCGCGCACAATGACCGGTACTTCGGTCAGGCCGGCGCGCTGCGCGGCTCGCCAGCGGCGCTCGCCGGCGATGATCTCATAGCGCCCCGACTGTCCGGAAATTGGCCGCACCACGACCGGTTGGACGATGCCGTGTTCCTTGATCGACTGGGCAAGATCGGTGAGGTCGGCATCACCGAAGGCCCGCCGTGGGTTGCGCGGATTGGGCTGGATAAATTCGATCGGCGCCTTGCTGTCGCTCTGCACCGGCGTCTGACGCGTGGCGGCGGGCTTGTCGATTTCGCCGATCAGCGCCGCCAATCCGCGACCGAGTCGCCGTTTCGATAGATCTTCGTTCATATCCTGCCTAAACACTTGACTGATGGACAAAGGATAGCGTCAGGCCGCCCGCAACTTGCGTTCCTGCCGGATCACTTCCGACGCGAGCTGCAGATAGGCTTGGCTGCCCGAGCATTTCAGGTCGTAGAGAATGGCCGGCTTGCCATAGGACGGCGCTTCCGAAACTCGCACGTTGCGCGGAATGATGGTGTTGTAGACCTTGTCGCCGAGATGCGTGCGGACGTCGTCCACCACCTGGTTGGCAAGGTTGTTGCGCCCGTCATACATGGTCATGACGATGCCTTGAATGGTAAGCTCGGGATTGATCGTCTGCTGAACCTCGCCCACGGTCTCCAGCAACTGGCTAAGACCCTCAAGCGCAAAAAACTCGCATTGCAGGGGAACAAGCACCGAATCCGCTGCCGCCATCGAGTTTAACGTCAACAGATTGAGGGAAGGCGGGCAATCGATCAATATATAGCTGTAGAGATCGACTTTTGCAGCCGAGGCGCGCACGGCGTTGCGCAACCGAACCGCGCGATCCGGCGTTCCGGCGATCTCCATCTCGACACCGAGAAGGTCGAGAGTCGAGGGAACGATTGAGAGGCCGGGAACCACGGTAGGGACCGCGGCATCCTCCAAGGAGAGCGCGCCCGTCATGACGTCATAAGATGAGGTGGATCGATCCCGCTTGTCGATGCCGAGTCCGGTGCTGGCGTTGCCCTGCGGGTCGAGATCGACCAGCAAGACGCTTTCGCCGATAGCGGCCAGCGCCGTGGCCAGATTGATGGCGGTGGTGGTCTTGCCGACTCCACCCTTCTGGTTGGCGATAGTGATGATCCGAGGTGTGCCGGACATGATCCTGACCGCTTCTGACCTGTCTTAGCGGGCCTTTCGCCTCAGATTGCTGATCTCGAGGATCACACCTTGCGAGTCGACCGCGCTTGGGTGTTCTAGCAGGTCGTAGGTCCACGCGTGAGCACTTTCTTCGATCTCACGCCGATAGTCCCGGCCTTTGTGAAAATAGGCCCGCGCTCCTGCAGCGAAAAGCGGCTCGGACAACGTGAGTAACTGAGCCAGGGAGGTCAAAGCGCGGGAACTGATCGCCTCGATTCCCGCAAGCTTTCCCGATATCTCCTCGATTCGCCGTGGATGAACGACTGCTTGAAGGGAGAATCGGCCAACCATTGCCTGAAGAAAGGACGCTTTCTTTCGATTGCTCTCGACCAGATGGACCCGTGCCTCCTGCGTTTCCCGCAGGAGAATAGCCATCACCAGACCGGGGAACCCGCCACCCGAACCAAGATCGACCCATTGCCTGGCTTCCGGGGCAAGCGCCTTTAGCTGAGCGCTGTCGAGAACATGTCGACTCCAACTCTCGTCGATCGTGGATGGCGCAACGAGATTCGTGATCCTGTTCCAGCGTTGGAATTCGACCAAGAACTCCTGGAGTATCGCATATGTTTCACGTGAAACAGGACCGGCGACCTTGACAAGTTCGTCAAACGACGCCGTCACGATCCCGACCGCTCCGCTGTACGTTCCAGTTCGCGGACATGAGACACAATGATCGCCATTGCCGCGGGCGTCATTCCTTCCATCCGCTCCGCCGCAGCTATCGATGGCGGACGATGGCGGGACATCTTCTGCTTAAGTTCGTTAGAAAGCCCCGGCAGCGCGGAAAAGTCGATCTCATCCGGAATGAGCCTGCCTTCCTCACGTTTCATCTGCTGGATATCTGCTGACTGCCGGTCGAGATAGACGGAATAGTTGGCATCGATCTCCAAACTTTCTCCCGCCCGCGCGCTCAACATGGAAAGCTTCGGCCATACTTTTGCAATTGTTTTCAATGAGTTACCTGGGTAGGACAGGAGTTCGTACGCGGTACGGCGGTGGCCGTCCATGTTAACGTTAAGGCCCGCTCGGCCAGCCTCGTTCGGTGTCAGCGACAGCGACTTGGCCAAGTCAATCGCCGAGCCCACCTCCGCCGACAGCGCTGAAAATGCTGCAATGCGTGCGTCCGATGCCAGACCCAGCATCATGGCCTTCGGCGTCAAACGAGCGTCCGCATTGTCGGAACGTAGTGATAACCGGAACTCGGCGCGCGAGGTAAACATCCGATACGGCTCAGTGACGCCACGGCTCGTCAGGTCGTCCACAAGCACGCCGATGTAGGCTTCCGATCGCCCGATCGTCACACCTTCCATGGCGGCCGCACAGCGGGCCGCATTCATGCCCGCAAGCAGACCTTGTGCCGCCGCCTCTTCATAGCCGGTCGTGCCGTTGATCTGTCCGGCGAGAAAAAGGCCGGCAACCTTGCGGGTCTCCAGCGTCGTGCGCAGTTCCCGCGGATCGACGTGGTCATATTCGATGGCGTACCCTGGCTGCAGCATCTTGGCTTGCTCAAGCCCGGGAATCGTCTTCAGGATTGCCAGTTGCACATCTTCCGGAAGGGACGTGGAGATGCCGTTGGGATAGACGACCGGATCGTCAAGTCCTTCGGGTTCCAGAAAGATCTGATGCCCATCCCGATCGCCGAACTTTACGATCTTGTCCTCGATGGAAGGACAGTAACGCGGTCCTATCCCCTCGATCGCTCCGGCATACATAGCCGAGCGATGCAGATTTTCGCGGATGATCCGATGCGTCTCCGCAGTGGTGCGGGTAATGCCGCAATCGATTTGTGGGTTGCTGATCTTTGTGGTCAACACCGAAAATGGTACGGGTTGCTCATCCGGAGCCTGGACGCCAAGCCCCGACCAGTCGATCGTTTCGGTAGCCAGCCGCGGCGGTGTACCGGTCTTGAGACGGGCCAATGCAAAACCTGCCCTCATCATCGAATCGGACAGGCTGACCGCGGCTTTCTCGTTCATACGGCCGGCGGGAAAACGGCGCTCACCGATATGGATGAGTCCGCGAAGAAAGGTTCCTGTGGTCAGGACGACGGCGCCGCAGCGTATTTCCACCCCGGTCTCGAGCTTTACGCCTTCGACGCGGCCGCCAGCGATCAGCAGCTCGGCTACCTCGCCTTCGATGACCGTCAAATTGTGCTGCGCGGCGACGAGCTCCTGGACGGCCCGCTTGTAGAGCCTGCGGTCCGCCTGCGTGCGCGGGCCACGAACAGCCGGCCCCTTGCGACGGTTGAGCAGGCGGAACTGAATACCGGCCGCATCCGCCGCCAAACCCATGAGGCCGTCCATGGCGTCGATCTCACGCACCAGTTGGCCCTTGCCAATGCCACCGATCGCGGGATTGCAGGACATGGTGCCAATCGCATCGGCGCGCAGCGTGATGAGTGCGGTGCTGGCGCCTAGCCGCGCAGAGGCAGCGGCAGCCTCGCAGCCGGCATGCCCGCCACCGACCACGACGACATCGAATTCTGAAGGCATCGTTTTCATGCCGCTTTGCATTATGCCAGGGGCCGGCTCTGTCAACATGTTTTACGGGTAGGACGAGGCCGCGTGTTTCACGTGAATCACAAGCGGCTATTTGCCGATGCAGAACTGCGAGAAGATGACGTCCAGCAAGTCCTCTACATCGACCGCACCGCTGATGCGCCCCAAGGCAGTCGCCGCCAGCCGCAATTCTTCAGAGCGCAGCTCCAGGCTAGCGGTGGGATCTGCGAGGGCGGCGTCCAACTGACGCGAACATTCGTGAAGAAGCTCGACGTGCCGGATGCGCCACGGAACGAGTTCGCCCATCAGCGGCGCAGCGGCTCGCGCCTTTCGGCCTATCATGTCCAGTAAGTCAGGCAATCCCTGACCGGAAACGCAGGATATACGGAGGTCGTGGTCATCGCCCCCACCAGGTGGCGCAAGGTCTGCCTTCGTGCCGATCCGCACCACGTCCACCGCCTGCAAGTCCTCCTCGACTGCAACGGGATCGGTAAGATCCTCCAGGAGCAGAACCAGCCCTGCCGTCCGGGCGCGCGCCAACGCCCGCTCGATGCCGATCATCTCGACGGTCCCGGCGTTTCCGCGAATGCCCGCCGTATCGGTGACACGCACCTTGAGCCCGCCGATATCCAACGCCACCTCGATCAGATCGCGGGTGGTGCCCGGCTCGGCCGTGACGATCGCCACGTCGCGATGCGCCAGTGCATTGAGGAGACTGGATTTGCCGGCGTTGGGCGCCCCGATCAGCACGACGTCAAATCCGTCGCGGACGATCTCGGCTTTGCCATAGCCGGCGGCATGCGCATCGATCTCCCGGCGCAACGCCGCAACGTCCCGCCAGATCTCGTCCGAAACAGAACCGGGCACGTCACCCTCATCGGAAAAGTCCAGTTCGGCCTCGATGAAGGCGCGCGCGCGGATCAGTCTTTCACGCCATTGCGCGTACAGCGCCGCATGGCCGCCACCGCTGTTGAGCATAGCGAAGCGTCGCTGCGCTTCAGTTTCGGCATTCACGATGTCGGCGGTGGCCTCAGTGGCAAGTAGATCCATCTTGCCGTTCAGGAATGCCCGCCGGGAAAACTCGCCTGGCTGTGCCAGGCGGCAACCGGGCAGTCCAGTTATGGTTTCCAGGACCGCCTCCACGACGGCGCGGCCACCATGAACCTGAAATTCGGCACAGTCCTCGCCCGTGAAGCTGTTAGGTGCGGGGAAGAGGAGCGTCAGGCCGTGATCAAGCAATGCTCCGTCAGGTGAGCGCAAGGCACCGTAACGCGCCATGCGCGGCACGGGCAGCGAACCGGACAGGCTTGCGATCGCCGCACGTGCGCCCGGACCGCTGACGCGGACCACCGCGACGCCCGAAGGCAAATGGCCGCTCGACAAGGCGACGATGGTATCGGGTGATGCTTCGCGACCGAGACGCATTTGTCTGGAATGCGAGAAGTTCAGCATTCCGGTCAAGAGACAAAAAGGGTTCATTACCAAGCGGTAGGCTAGGTGCCACATCCGAAAATCATTTCGGGAGCGAATCGAATGAGCCGGTAATGCTCACTTCCACGATGACAGAAATCATTTCGGATGCGAATCGATTCTGTACCGATCATCCGTCGGTCTGTAGCTGGCGGCAGCAGAAATGGCCCCATCTTCCGTGAAACAGAAGTTGGAGCCACCCAGGCGAACGGTCAGGTGTTCATCGAATCGAAGAAGTCCGCGTTGCTCTTGGTCTGCTTGAGCTTGTCGATGAGGAACTCGATGGCGTCGGTGGTGCCCATCGGCGCCAGGATGCGGCGAAGAACAAAAACCTTCTGCAGGTCCTGGCGCGGCACCAGCAGATCCTCCTTACGCGTACCAGACTTGAGGATGTCCATGGCCGGGAAGATACGCTTGTCGGCGACCTTGCGGTCCAGCACGATTTCCGAATTGCCGGTTCCCTTGAACTCTTCGAAGATCACTTCGTCCATGCGGCTGCCGGTATCGATGAGGGCAGTCGCGATGATGGTCAGCGAGCCGCCTTCCTCGATGTTGCGCGCCGCGCCAAAGAAGCGTTTCGGGCGCTGCAGAGCGTTGGCGTCGACACCACCTGTCAGGACCTTGCCGGAGGACGGCACGACCGTGTTGTAGGCACGGCCGAGGCGGGTGATCGAATCGAGCAGGATGACGACATCGCGGCCATGCTCGACCAGGCGCTTGGCCTTCTCGATGACCATCTCGGCCACCTGGACGTGCCGTACGGCCGGCTCGTCGAAGGTCGAGGACACGACCTCGCCTTTCACCGAACGTTGCATGTCGGTGACCTCTTCCGGCCGCTCGTCGATCAAGAGGACAATCAGGTAGCATTCCGGATGGTTGCTGGTGATCGAGTGGGCGATGTTCTGGAGCAGCACAGTCTTGCCGGTACGCGGCTGTGCGACGATCAGCGCGCGCTGGCCCTTGCCGATCGGCGCCACCAGGTCGATGACGCGCGGCGAGATGTCCTTGGTGGTCGGGTTCTCCATTTCCATCTTCAGGCGCGACGTCGGGTAGAGCGGCGTCAGATTGTCGAAGTGGATCTTGTGGCGGATCTTTTCCGGGTCGTCGAAATTGATCGAGTTGACCTTGAGCAGCGCGAAATAGCGCTCGCCTTCCTTCGGGCTGCGGATCGGGCCCTCGACAGTATCGCCGGTCTTCAGCGAGAAGCGGCGGATCTGCGAGGGCGAGATGTAGATGTCGTCCGGGCCCGGCAGATAGTTGGCGTTGGCCGAACGCAGGAAGCCGAAACCGTCCTGCAGCACTTCGACGACGCCGTCGCCGATGATCTCGACGTCCTGCGCCGCAAGCTTCTTCAGGATCGCGAACATCAGCTCCTGCTTGCGCATGACGCTGGCGTTCTCGACGTCGAGGGATTCGGCGAAGGCGATCAGGTCGATCGGCTTCTTGTTCTTGAAGTCTTGTAGTTTCATTTCCTGCATGGAGGGGCCTTGGTGGAAGAGGAGGCTATCGGCAAAAAGGCGATGAGCGCGCCTGACGCGACCGACTGCGAAAGAAAGAACGGCTGACGCGTGGGCGGGAAGGAAGGACTCGCTATTTATCGCCAACCCGGCGAAAGAGCAAGGCGGGTTTTCGGTTCCGTCTCAAAACGGTTTTACGACGACAAGGACGACGATGGCGATCATTAGCAGCGTCGGAACCTCGTTCATCACGCGCCAGTGACGCGCTGGTTTGTCGTTGCGGTCCTCCGCGAATTTGCGCACGGCGCCGCCGAAATAGCCGTGCACCGCCGACAGCGCTAGCACCGCGGCGATCTTGGCGTGCAGCCAGCCACCGGAGAAGCCAAAACCTTTCCAGGCAAGCCACAACCCGAATACCCAGGTCGCGATCATCGCCGGATTGATGATCAATCGGTAAAGCCGCCGCTCCATGATCTTGAACGTCTCGGATTGCACGGAGCCGCGCTCGGCGTCGGCGTGATAGACGAAAAGGCGTGGCAGGTAGAGCATTCCGGCCATCCAGGAGATGACCGCGATCACATGCGCCGCCTTGATCCATAGATAGAGACCGTCTGGATCGATTGCGAACAGCAGCAGCGCGGCGGCCGCAAAAACGACAAGGCCGGCGACCGCGCGTATCGCCGCCTTGCGCCCACTCGTTGCGTGTTCGCTCATTGGACTTGATCCGATCTCCGCGCTCTCTGGTTTGCCGAGCCTTCGTGGCTCTCTTCGGACCCCTGGAGTGCGGCGCTCACAGGGCTCTCTCCAAATCCTAAATCCTTTTTAAAGGAATCTTTTGATTCTAAGACTCTGTTGGAATCGATGATTCCGTTTTGTTCCCATGCCGGCCCCGGAAACAAGCGGACATACAATCGCATCGTCCTGAGCTGAACAATGGCAATAGCGGGGACAAGTCGAAAAAGGGATTGCCGTTCAAGGACTAAGCCGGCCACAAATGGCGACCAGCGGTGGAGCGGCGGCGAGGCGGAAAAATTGTCCCCAGAGTTGTTCACGCCGGCTTTGCCGTTTCGACAGCGCCGCGAATTGTGGACAAATCCGCTTCTGATACAGTCGCCCCCGAGGCTGCCTGCCGACAGCGCCAGGTTGTCCACAGCAGGCCACAGGGCGAGACGTATCCGGTGAACAAACCGCAGAGTTTTTTCCACCTGCACCTGATTTCGGACGCCACCGGCGAGACGCTGTTGGCGGCCGGCCGCGCGGCCTCCGCGCAATACAAGGACGCGCGCGCCATCGAGCACATCTATCCGCTGATCCGTACCGAAAGGCAGCTCGCCAAGGTGTTCGAGGACATCGAGGAGGAACCTGGGATCGTGCTCTACACGATCGTCGACCAGCAACTGGCGGGGCTGATCGACTCGCGCAGCGCGCAAATGGGCCTCCCCTGCGTGTCGGTGCTGGAGCCGGTGCTGGCGGTGTTCCAATCCTATCTCGGTACTCCGGCAGGCCGGCGTGTGGGCGCCCAGCATGTGCTGGACGCCGACTATTTCCGCCGCATCGACGCACTGAACTTCACCATGGAGCACGACGACGGCCAGTTGCCGGAGGACGCCGATTCGGCCGACGTGGTCCTGGTCGGGATCTCGCGGACCTCGAAGACGCCGACTAGCATCTATCTGGCGAACCGCGGCATCAAGACCGCCAACATCCCGATCGTGCTCGGCGTTCCGATCCCCGACAGTCTCGTCCAGGCGACGCGGCCGCTGATCGTCGGGCTGGTGGCCAGCGCCGAACGGGTATCGCAGGTGCGCCAGAATCGCATGCTGGGCTCGGCAGGCGGCTTTGACACGCAGTCCTATGTCGACCGCTCGGTCATTTCAGAGGAATTGTCCTACGCCCGGCAGATCTGCACGCGCCACAACTGGCCTATGATCGACGTCAGCCGCAGGTCGATCGAGGAGACGGCGGCGGCAATCGTTGCCCTGCGCGGCAAGACGCGTTAGGCGATCTGCCGACAACAGGTGTGATCCCATGGCCGAACGCCTTATTCTTGCTTCCGCGAGCCCGTTCCGAAAGGCGATGCTGGCCAATGCCGGTCTCGATTTCATCGCTGTCGCCCCGGAGATCGACGAGCGGGCCGCCGAAGCGCCGCTCAAGGACACCGGCGCCACGCCCGGCGAGGTCGCGGAGGTTCTGGCGGTCGCGAAAGCCGTTGACGTCAGCGAGCGTAATCCCGGCGTGCTGGTACTCGGATGCGACCAGACGCTTTCGCTCGGCGACGAGATCTTCCACAAGCCGAAGGACATGGAGGCGGCGCGCCGGCATCTTCTGGCCCTATCGGGCAAGACGCATCAGTTGAATAGTGCCGCCGTGCTGGTGCGCGATGGCGAAACCTTCTGGAGCACGGTTTCGATCGCCGGGCTGACGATGCGCAAGCTGGAACCGGCGTTCATCGGCAGGCATCTGGCGCGCGTCGGTCACAAGGCGCTGCAGAGCGTCGGGGCCTACCAGATCGAGGGCGAGGGCATCCAGCTCTTCGAAAAGATCGAGGGCGACTATTTTTCGATTGTTGGCCTGCCGCTGCTGCCCGTGTTGGCCGCGCTCCGCAATCTGGGTGCGATCGATGGCTGAGGCGTTGCGAAAGGCTTTTGTCTGCGGCCATCCGATCGCCCATTCGCGCTCGCCGAAAATCCATGGCCACTGGCTGAAGCACTATGGTCTCGCCGGCAACTATGAGGCGATCGACGTTGATCCGGCCGGCTTCGCCGAGTTCGCCGCGTCAGTCCGGGCGGGTCGTTTCGCCGGCGGCAACGTGACCATTCCGCACAAGGAGGCTGCCTTCGCGGCCGTCGATCGCCGCGATCAGGCGGCCCAGGACATAGGTGCCGTGAACACGCTGTGGGTCGAGCATGGCTTGCTCCACGGATCGAACACGGATGCTTACGGCTTTGCCGCCAACCTCGACGACCGTGCGCCCGGCTGGAGCGCCGTTCCCGGCCCTGTGGTCGTGCTTGGCGCCGGCGGCGCGGCCCGGGCGGTGCTCTATGCGCTGCGGGAACGCGGATTTTCCGACATCCGCATCGTCAACCGCACCGTCGCGCGTGCAAGGGCGTTGGCCGGCGAGTTCGGTCCGGTGTTTTCCGCACACGGTTTTGAAGATACCGACGCGATACTGGGCGACGCCTCGCTGCTTGTGAACACGACCGCGCTCGGCATGCATGGCGAGACCGAATTTCCGGTCGATGTCGGCCGGCTTCCCGGTCATGCGCTGGTGACCGATATCGTCTACGTGCCGCTGGAGACGCCGCTCCTCGCCGCGGCGCGACGGCGGGGACTTGCAACAGTCGACGGCCTGGGCATGTTGCTGTATCAGGCGGTGCCTGGTTTTGAAAAATGGTTCGGCGTCCGGCCGGAGGTAACGCCGGCGCTGCGCGACCTGATCGTCAACGATCTTTTGGCGAAGGCGGCATGATCGTTCTTGGCCTCACCGGATCGATCGGCATGGGCAAGTCGACGACGGCGCGCATGTTCGCGGAAGCCGGCGTACCGGTGCATGATTCGGACGACGCGGTGCACCGGCTCTATGCGGGCAAGGCGGCGCCGCTTGTAGAAGCAGCATTTCCAGGCACGCTGAAAGACGGTGCGATCGACCGTGCAGAGCTGTCAAAACATGTGCTGGGCAAGCCAGAAGCACTGAAACAGCTGGAATCGATCGTCCATCCGCTGGTGCGCGCCGACGCCGACGCGTTTCTGGCGCGGCATAGGCTGGCCGGCGCGCCGCTGGCTGTTCTCGACATTCCCCTGCTGTTCGAGACCGGCGGCCGAAACCGCGTGGACAAGGTGGTCGTTGTCACAGCCGAACCGGAAATCCAGAGGCAGCGCGTGCTTGCCCGTCCAGGAATGACCGAGGCGAAGTTCGCGGCGATTCTCGCCAAGCAGGTGCCCGATGCCGAAAAGCGCCGGCGGGCCGACTATCTGATCGACACCGGTCTTGGCATGGACAGCGCTCGCGCGGCGGTGGCGGCGATCGTCACCGATCTTGTCGGGGGATAGCGGGCGCTGATTCTCGAGCATACTTGCGGTCCGCGACGTCCCAGCCGAAAGTTTTCTGACACCAGTCTTCCCGAAAGGCGCGATTCGCATGCGCGAGATCATCTTCGATACGGAAACCACCGGGCTCGACCCGCGCGAGGACCGCGTGATCGAAATCGGCGGGATTGAGCTCGACAACCGGTTTCCAACCGGGCGCACCTTTCATGAATACATCAACGCGCAAGGCCGGCCGGTGCATCCGGACGCACTGGCGGTGCACGGCATCAGCGATGCAGATCTTGCCGGCAAGCCGACCTTTCCCGAGATCGCCGAAAAGTTCCAAGCCTTCGTCGACGGGGCGCGGCTGGTCGCCCACAATGCCGGCTTCGACATGGGTTTCATCAACGCCGAGTTCGCGCGGCTCGGCATGCCGCCGATCGGTCCGGAACGGGTTACCGACACGCTGGCGTTGGCGCGTCGAAAACACCCGATGGGGCCGAACTCGCTGGACGCGCTCTGCCGACGATACGGCATCGACAACAGCCGCCGCACCAAGCACGGCGCGTTGCTCGACTCCGAACTGCTGGCGGAAGTCTACATCGAACTGATCGGCGGCAAGCAGGCTGCGCTGGTGCTGGAGACGGTGGAGGTTTCCAGCATCGAGATCGCCATCGACGCGGTGGAGACGATCGTCCGCGAAAGACCGCGCCCGCTGGCGCCGCGGATCACCGCTGCCGAACGAGAGGCGCATCAGCGCCTCGTCGCGCAGCTCGGCGAAAAATCGCTGTGGCTTGAGCTTGCCGGCCCCAGGGAGCCGGCGGAAGCGGTTAGCTGACCTGGACCTTGGAAGCGGCCTGATCCTCGGCCAGCTTCTGCTGGAACATCTGCGCGAAGTCGATCGGATCGAGCATCAGCGGCGGGAAGCCGCCATTGCGGGTCGCTTCGGCGATGATCTGGCGCGCGAAGGGGAACAGAAGCCGCGGGCATTCAATGAACAGGACCGGCAGCATGTGCTCCTGCGGAAAACCGTCGATACGAAAGACGCCGCCATAAACCAGCTCGACGTTGAACAGCACGTCCTTCTCAGCCGAGGCTTTTGCGTTCAGCGTCAGATTGACGTCGAATTCCTTGTCCGAGAGCGGATTGGCGGCGACGTTGACGTTGATGTTGATGCCTGGAGCCTTGTCGCGGCCGCGCAGCGAATTGGGCGCGCCGGGGCTCTCAAAGGACAGATCCTTCACATACTGGGCAAGCACGTTGAGAGAGGGTTTTGCCGCCTGGGCGTTTCCGTTGGTCGCCGTCCCCGCCGGCGTGTTCTCGTTGATGGCCATCGGCCGCAGTCCTTTCGTTGCAGCCGCGCTCGCGGCCCGTCCAAAATCGCGGCTTCGCTAGCATGGTGGGCAGGTCAACACAAGTTTACTGGTCGTCGATGCGCCGCCAGGGGGAATCCGGATTGCGGGTCGTCGTATAGTCGTCCTCGCCGAGGTCGATGGTCGGGCCGCGCTTCGTATGCGGCCCGCCGGCGCCGCCGCGGAACATACCGAAATTGCTGACGACGCGGACGCGGCTGCGCAGGAAGTGCCAGGCGAGATCGCGCACCGGCGGGATGAACAGCAGGATGCCGACGATGTCGGTGATGAAGCCTGGGATAATCAGGAGGATGCCGGCAAACACGATCATCACGCCGTGTGCCATCTGCCGGCCCGGGTCGCGTCCCGCCTCGAGGTCGGCGCGCAAGCGGGCGAGCGTGCCAAAACCCTGCCAGCGCAGCAGGATCGATCCCGCTATGCCGCTTGCCAGTACGAGGGCGATCGTGGCCAGCGCGCCGATTTCGCGTCCGACGACGACAAAACCGGCGATTTCAGCCAGAGGCAGCACAAACAGGAAGAGGAGCGGGATCAGGCGATACACGAGCGGTCCGAAGTTGTCTTTGTCGCGCCGGCCAATTGCTGCTGGCGCATCGCTTCATACATAGGTATGCAAGCGTTTGATTTGAATGATCGCACCCTGCGATCTATATCAGTCGCTTGCAACCCTCGTCGTCGCGTCCTTGATGGGCCGGCGGCCGCGTCCAAGGATGGTTTGGCGGAAGAGATGGAATTCTTCGACTTCGGGACTATCTTTTTCCTGGTCGCGGCGGTCGTGATCTTCTTCCAGCTGCGCAATGTGCTCGGCCGGCGGACGGGCAACGAGCGGCCCCCCTTCGATCCCTACACTGCCGGGCGCAGCCGCGATGCCGATCCGGCCAAGACCGACAACGTCGTTTCGTTGCCGCGCAAGCGGGCGCCGGGCGAGCCGGATGAGACCTATGTGGCGATCGACGCCTTCGCTCCGCCGCCGAGCGAGCTCAACAAGGGTATGCGCGCCATCCGCGACGCCGATCCGTCGTTCGAGCCCAAGGCCTTTGTCGAAGGCGCCAAGATGGCCTACGAGATGATCGTGATGGCTTACGCCGACGGCGACCGCAAGACGCTGAAGAACCTGCTGTCGCGCGAGGTTTTCGACGGTTTCGTCGCGGCGATCGCCGATCGCGAGAGCCGCGCGGAAAAGATCCAGTCCTCCTTCGTCGGCATCGACAAGGCCGATATCGTTTCGGCCGAGATGAAGGGCGGCGAGGCCCACATCACGCTGCGTATCGTCAGCGAGCTTATCTCCGCTACGCGCAACAAGGCCGGCGAGGTGATCGACGGCGATCCCGAGACCGTCGCCGAGGTCAAGGACGTCTGGACCTTCGCCCGCGACACTCGTTCCAAGGACCCCAACTGGAAGCTGGTCGCCACCGAAGAGGAAGAATGATTTCTCGCCGGGCACGCCGCCATGCCGCCGCTTTCCAACCTTTTCCGGCGTGTCGGCTATGACGATCTTCCCGGCTGGACCGAGGACGACCAGCGTCCGGCATTCGAGGCTTTTCGCCGCTCTGCGTTTCAGGCTCTGACCAAACCCTACCGCACCGGCGGTCTCGGCGTCGATTTCGGCGCGTTTGCACCCGCCTATGAGGAGGCGCGGGCGACCGGCGCGCTGGGCCGCGTCGAGGCGCGCTCCTTCTTCGAGAGGCATTTTGTCCCTGCCCTGGTAGAGCCGGACGGAGCGGAAAAAGGCCTGGTCACCGGTTTCTATGAGCCGGAAGTCGAGGCGTCTCCCGTGCGGACGCCGGATTTTGCCGTTCCACTGCTTTTGCGGCCGGCTGACCTGGTCGACGTTGATTATTTGAACCGGCCAGCCGGCTTCGACCCCTATCTCGCCTTCGGCCGCGAGACGGAGGGCGGCATCGTCGAATATTTCGACCGCGGCGAGATCGAGCGGGGCGCACTGCAGGGCAGGGGGCTGGAACTCGCCTGGCTGGAAAACAAGGTGGACGCTTTCTTCATCCATGTGCAAGGCGCGGCCCGCCTCAGGATGCCAGACGGAAACACCAGACGCGTCACCTATGCGGCCAAAAGCGGACAGCGTTTTTCCGGACCGGGCCGCATCCTGGCCGATCTAGGGGAAATCCCGCTGGCCCAAGTGACCATGCAGTCGATCCGCGCATGGTTCGCCGCTCATCCCGAGCGGGTCGACGAAATCCTTTGGCAGAACCGCTCCTACATCTTCTTCCGCGAGGCCGAGGTCGACGATCCGGCGCTCGGGCCCGTGGCGGCGGCGAAGGTGCCGTTGACGCCGGGCCGCTCGGTGGCGGTCGACCGGCTGCTGCACACTTTTGGCACGCCTTTCTACATAGACGCGCCGCAGTTGACGGCCTTCGACCAAAGACCGTTCCGGCGCCTGATGATCGCGCAGGATACGGGATCGGCGATCGTCGGGCCGGCGCGCGGCGACCTGTTTGCCGGTTCGGGCAACGCGGCGGGCGAGATCGCCGGCGTGGTCCGCAACGACGCGGATTTTTTCGCGCTGCTCCCGCGTGGCCTCTTCGAGGGCCGCCAGCCGTGAGCCGTCGCGCCGAGAAGGCCTTGACCGAGGAGGACCGCGTCCTCTGGAACCTGGTGGCGCGCAGCGCGACGCCGCTGAGGGGCCGCAAGCCGGTGACCGCGCCGGAGCTTGCACCGATTTCCATGGCGGAAGCGCTGGCCCAGGTGACGCCGACCGAGCCGCCGAGGCCAATCGCGGCCACCGCCGCGCCGCGCCGCAACCCGCTGGCGCAAAATCCGCTCGACCGCCAGACCCACGACAAGCTGGCCGCCGGGCGGCTGCAAATCGAGGGCCGCGTCGACCTGCACGGAATGACGCAGGAGGAAGCCTACGGCCTGCTTCTTTCCTTCCTTGGTCGGGCTTATTCGAACGGCATCCGCTACGTGCTGGTGATCACCGGAAAGGGTTCAGCGTCGGGAGGCGACGGCGTGCTTCGGCGGGCGGTGCCGGGCTGGCTGGCCACCGCCCCGTTCCGGCTCATGGTGAGCAGTCACGATCCGGCCGCGAGGCATCACGGCGGCGGCGGCGCGCTCTACGTGCGGCTGCGCCGGAAGGTTCGGCGATGACGCCGTTCGGGGCGAAGATGCGGGCGCTGCGGACCGAACGCGGCGTCAGCCAGAAGGACATGGCCGCCGCGCTCGGCGTCAGCGCGGCCTATCTGTCGGCGCTGGAGCATGGCCGCCGCGGCGCGCCGGGCTGGCCGATGGTGCAGAAGATCATCGGCTATTTCAACGTCATCTGGGACGACGCCGAGGAGCTGGAAAAGCTCGCCTGGAATTCTCATCCACGTATCGTCGTCGACACGGCCGGGCTGTCGCCGCAGGCGACTGCCTTTGCAAACAAGCTCGCCGGAACCATCCGCCGGCTCGACGGAGCCGACCTCGCTTCGCTTGATGCGACGCTCGAGGAAGCGCTCAGGCGCAAGGGTTAGAACAGCGCCCGCAGCTCCGGAAGCTTATCGTTGACCAGCCAGCCGTAATAGTTGACCTCGGGCATGCGCGGTTCCTCGCCTTTGGCAGCGCGGGCCTCGTTCTCGGCCCGCAGCGCATAGGCGCGGCCCTCGGGATCACCGACATTATAAAGCGTGGCGGTGATGCCGGGGTTCTGGGAAATGTCGAAGCCGGCTATCTTGCGATAGCTGTCGATCGACATTTTCAGCGTCGCCGCGACATAGGCGAGCGTCAGGTCCGGGTCCATGATCGTCTCGTAAACTTGGTTCGGGTTGGACGCGTCGAGCGGCGGGAAGCCGGAGACGCGGCTGACAAGATCGCTCATCTGTAGCGCCGTCAGCGGGTTCAACTGACCGATGCCGAAAGTCTGGCCGGCATAGAAGGGCTGGAAGAACACTGCGCTGAAGCGGTTGTTGGGGAAGGACTGGCCGTTGACGGCCTGGCCGCGAAACTCGCTGTTCCAGACACGCTCGCGGCAAGTCCACAGCGCGTAGCTGCCGGTCTTGTCGGCGCAGACCTGGAACTGCGGCCGCTGGATGAAGTCGGTGACCTCCTCGCCGTCATAGGCGAAATGCAGCTTGCTGGAGAGATAGGAGACCGCCTTGACGTAGTAGGTCTGGAGCCGGTCGTAGGCGTCGACATTATAGGTGTGCTCGCCGACGATGGCGCCGACGATGTGCATCGGGTCGATGCCGTAGGCGGCCGCCTGCTGCTTGATCTTGGTCCGCAGCTTGGCGTCGTTCTTCAGCAGGCCATAGACCTTGCGGTATTTGCGCTCGAAGGTGGTGCCGCTGGATTTGGTGCGCTTGGTCGAGGCGCCTGGGATCGGCGGCTGCTCGGCCATGCTGTTGCCGGGTGGCACGACGGTCTGGGCGGACGCCGCCGACAGGCCGATGCCGATCGCGACCGCCATGGCCGCCAGATGGTGGATGAACTGTCTGAGGAGGTTTTGCACGCGCCCGAGCCCTGTCTTTGACGGGACAAGGTAGGGAAAGCGCCCGTATCCGTCGAGCGCTTTCTGCCGATTGCGTTTGCCGGCCTGCCCCGGCGCCGGATTCGCTGCACCTTGGCGTCAGCTCCTCAAAGGATGAACCGCGACAGATCCGTGTTCCTCGAGAGGTCGCCGACGTGCTTCTGCACATAGGCGGCGTCGATCGTCACTTTTGTGCCGCCCTGGTCGGTGGCGGTGAAGGAGATCTCGTCCAGCACCCGCTCCATCACCGTCTGGAGCCGGCGAGCGCCGATGTTTTCGACGCTGGCGTTGAGATCGACGGCGATGCCGGCGAGGGAGTCGATGGCATCCTCGGTGAAATCGAGTTCGACGCCCTCGGTTTGCATCAGCGCGATGTACTGCTTGATCAGGCTAGCTTCCGTCTCGGTGAGGATGCGGCGGAAATCCTCCTTCTCCAGCGCACGCAGTTCGACGCGGATCGGCAGGCGGCCCTGCAATTCCGGCAGCAGGTCGGACGGCTTCGACACGTGGAAGGCGCCCGAAGCGATGAAGAGAATATGGTCGGTCTTGATCGGCCCGTATTTCGTCGCCACGGTCGTGCCTTCGACGAGCGGCAGCAGGTCGCGCTGCACGCCTTCGCGAGAAGGTCCGCCCGAGATGCCGTCCTGGCGCGCGGCCACCTTGTCGATCTCGTCGATGAAGACGATGCCGTCATTCTCCGCCGATTCCAGCGCGCGCCGCACCACCTCGTCCTGGTCGAGCAGCTTGTCGGACTCGTCGTTGATCAAGAGGTCGTAGGACTCCTTGACCGTGGTCTTGCGCGTCTTGGTGCGCTTGCCGCCCATGGCCTTGGACAGCATGTCGTTGATGTTCATCACGCCGATGTTTGCGCCCGGCATGCCGGGGATCTCGAAGCTCGGCATGCCGCCGCTGCCGGTGTCGGCCACTTCGATCTCGATCTCCTTGTCGTCCATCTCGCCGTCGCGCAGCTTCTTGCGGAAACTATCGCGGGTGGCAGGGGAGGCCGTCTTGCCGACCAGCGCCTCCAGCACACGTTCCTCGGCGTTGATGTGGGCGCGGGCCTTCACGTCCTCACGCATCTTGTCGCGCGTCAGGCCGATCGCCGCCTCGACCAGGTCGCGGACGATCTGCTCGACGTCGCGGCCGACATAGCCGACCTCGGTGAATTTCGTCGCCTCGACCTTGATGAAGGGTGCGCCGGCCAGCTTTGCCAGGCGGCGGGAAATCTCGGTCTTGCCGACGCCGGTCGGGCCGATCATCAGGATGTTCTTCGGCATCACCTCCTCGCGCATCTGGCCTTCCAGTTGCTGGCGGCGCCAGCGGTTGCGCAGCGCGATCGCCACGGCGCGCTTGGCGTCCTTCTGGCCGATGATGTAGCGGTCGAGTTCGGAGACGATTTCGCGGGGAGAGAAGGTGGTCATGGTACTTCTTACAATCCACTTTGCCACTGCTTGATCGCGTCCAGCGGGTACAGCAGCATGATGATGTTGAGGGTAAGGTTGTCGCGGATGATGTAGCCGACGGCCAGTTCGAAGGTGATCGCCAGCGCCACTGTCATCCATATAGGAAGCCGTGCGGCCATCGCAAAACCCAGCACCATCCACAGCGTGTCGGACACCGAGTTGATGACGCTGTCGCCGAAATAGTCGAGCGAGATCGTCGATTCCCGATAGCGGTTGATGATCAGGTCGGTGTTTTCGAGAAGCTCCCAGCCCGCTTCGACGATCACCGCGCCGACGAGCCGCAGCCCGACGTTGACGCGCGGCATGACCAGCCAGAACAGGCCGTAGAACAGGAAACCGTGGATGATGTGCGAGAATGTGTACCAGTCGGCAAGATGCTGGCTGTTCTCGCTGCTCTGCACGACGCCATGCCAGAGTTTCACATATCCGCATTTGCATATGAGCGGCTGGCCCATCAGGTAGAGCGCGATGCCCTGAGCCGCGATCAGCGCGGCGGACAGCAGCAGGCCGGCGAGAAATACCTTCCTGTGCGTGACCGCCGTCTCGGAGTCCGGCAACGGGGCGATGCTGGTCACGTCTCGATCTCCTCGTTGTCACGCGCCATCAGCATAACATGCCCGTAGATCGAGGTCCTTTCGCCGACAGGCGAGAACCCGGCCTTTTCATAAGCCCTGATCGCCCGGATGTTTGACGGATCCGGATCGATGACGACGCGCGGCGCGCCTTCGGCGAACAGCTCGTCGACGAACTGCCGCAGCAGCGCCGAGCCGTGGCCGACGCCGACCAGTTCCGGCTCGCCGATCGACAGGTCGAGACCGAGCGTGCCGAAAGGCTGGTCGGCATAGGGATGGCCGTCTTCGAGATGAGGGTCGTAGGTCTGGAGATAGCCGATCGGTTTTCCGTCGAGCTCGACGATCAGCGGTTCGACCGAGATCGAATCCATGTGCTCGCGGATCGCCGCAAGCTCCTCGTCAGGATCGTCCCACCATTCGGCCACATGCGGCTCGCGCAGCCAGCGGCCGAGCAGGGGTAAATCCTTTTCGGTCACCGGCCGGAAGCGATAGCGGATTCCTGGCTCACGCGGCATCGATGGTTTCGACCACGATGCTGTGGTTGGTGTAGACGCAGATGTCGCCGGCGATCTGCATCGCCTTGCGGGCGATCTCCTCGGCGTCCTTGTCGGTGTCCATCAGCGCGCGCGCTGCGGCCAGCGCATAGTTGCCGCCGGAGCCGATGGCCATCACGCCGTGCTCGGGTTCCAGCACGTCACCGGTGCCGGTCAGCGCCAGTGAGACGCTTTTGTCGGCGACCAGCATCATCGCCTCAAGCCGGCGCAGATAGCGGTCGGTGCGCCAGTCCTTGGCGAGTTCGACGCAGGCGCGGGTGAGCTGGTCCGGGTATTGTTCGAGTTTCGCCTCCAGCCGCTCAAGCAGGGTGAAGGCGTCGGCGGTCGCTCCGGCGAAGCCGGCGATGACATTGCCCTTGCCGATGCGGCGGACCTTCTTGGCGTTACCCTTCATGATCGTCTGGCCGAGGCTGACCTGGCCGTCGCCGGCAATCACGACTTTTCCTCCCTTGCGCACCGTCACGATCGTGGTGGCGTGCATGGTCAGTTCGTTCGACATGTCTTGCTCCGATTCCGCGCGGTCCCGGTCAGCGGCGATCCGCGCGATACGAGGGTATGAAGCGCCATATGTATGCAGTCGCGAATGGAATGCAAATTGCCGCCGGCGCCCCCGGGGAACGGTAATTCCGGGGACAGTTTACCTAGTTCCGCTCGCATCAACCCCGAAGCGCCGCGCCTTTCTGCGGAATTAAGTAAACTGTCCCCGGAATTCCTCAGAACTTCGCGTCGCGAAGCTTCTTCTCGGCATCGAGGATCTCTCTCCAGGTCGGCCCGTACTTCCTCCAGAGGTCGGCCGAGTATTTCAGCATGAGCGCAGCCTCGCGGACCATCTCGTCCGTGATGCCGCCAAGGCAGATGCCGTCGCCGTGCTTGTCCAGCTTGAAGCTGCATCGGTGCGCCTGCTTGCAATCCTTGCGGCGGCAGCGCGCCGGCGCGCCGCCCGCCGTGGCGGCGAGGCGCAGCGCATCCGCCATCGCCTCGCGGGTGGAGGGCGGCAGCACATCCCAGGTCCAGTGAATGCGCCAGGTGTCTGCATCGTCGTTCTCGATATCGTCATCCATGAAAGGTCCTTTCGGGTTCGGCGCGTGTTTCGCCGTCGCCACGCCCTGCTTTCGCAGTCTGGCCATTGATTGAAGTTGGGAAGCGGGGCGCGAGGCCGAGCCTCTCAAAAGTTAGAAACGTGGCGCGACTTTCGCGCCCCGCCGGCGTTCTTGCCCGACCGCTGATACCGCTCACTCGTTCCGGAGCGTGTCGTCGCGGTCTGGGGCCCGGGTCTTTAGGCTCTTGCCCAGCCGCGCACCGTTACGCGGCCACCCCGGCGCCGTCGCTCTCCCCTGATACCCGGTGCGCACCAGGTTTCCCGCGAGAGCGATGGCAGGGATTATGCGGGAGCCTGAAGCAGGAGGGATAAAGCCGTCGAAAAATCTGGAAAAAAACTTATCCAGGGGAGATCGGCTATCGCGGTAAGTGGCGGAGACCGTTCACTTTTGCTTCCAGTGGAGGCCTTGAGGCATCGCTGTTTTTTGAAGAAGCGCGATAAGTTATCCCCCTGCTCAGGGCCTGTAATATGGGCGGCTTTGATTCCCCCTGACCATGCTGTTACAAGGCTCGCGTTTTCGCCAACCACGGGACTCTCCATGGCCACCCGAACCGCCGAAATCAGCCGCTCGACCAAGGAGACGCGTATCGCAGTGTCGATCGATGTCGATGGCACGGGCAAGGGCGAGATCGCCACCGGCGTCGACTTCTTCGACCACATGCTCGACCAGCTCTGCCGCCATTCGCTGATCGACATGAAGGTGCGCGCCGAGGGTGATCTGCATATCGACGACCACCACACGGTGGAGGACACCGGCATCGCGCTCGGCCAGGCGCTATCGAAGGCGCTGGGCGAACGCAAGGGCATCATGCGCTACGCCTCGATCGACCTCGCCATGGACGAGACTCTTACACGCGCGGCTATCGATGTGTCGGGCCGGCCGTATCTCGTCTGGAACGTGCCGTTCTCGGCGCCGAAGGTCGGCACCTTCGATACCGAACTGGTGCGCGAGTTTTTTCATGCCTTCGCGCAGAATGCCGGCATCACGCTGCACGTCACAAACCTCTACGGCGCCAACAACCACCATATCGCCGAGACCTGCTTCAAGGCGGTGGCGCGCGTGCTGCGCGCCGCCCTCGAGCGAGACCCGCGCCAGCCGGACGCGGTGCCGTCCACCAAGGGCAGCCTGAAGGGGTAGGTCATGGCACGTTTCGTCGTGATGGAACCGGCCGACGCGCTTGCGGGCGACGCGGCCGCGCAGGCGCGGATCGTGCGCGACGGATTTGCGCTGCTCGGGTTCATCTTTCCGCCGTTCTGGCTGCTCTGGCACGGGCTCATAATCGAGGCGGTCCTCGCCTTCGCCACGATGTTCGGCATTGCCGGGCTGACCGAAGTGCTCGGTCTCGGCCCGGCCGGCTCGATTCTGTCGCTGCTTCTGTCGATCTATGTCGGCCTGGAGGGCGCGGCACTTCGGCTGGCGGCGTTGCGCCGCCGCGGCTGGCGCGAGTGGGGCGTGCTGGAGGCCGACAGTATCGCCGACGCCGAGATCCGCTATGCGGCGGCCGTGTTCGACGGCGATGAAAAGCAAGGCGACGTCCTTCCACCCGCCGACGCCCCATGGGCCGCAAGGCCGCAGCGCTTCGCCGACGGTCCGGCGCTTGGGCTGTTCAGCTATCCGGGACGAAGCTGATGCGCGTCGCCATCATCGACTACGGCTCGGGCAACCTCCGCTCGGCCACCAAGGCTTTTGAGCGCGCGGCGCGGGAAGCCGGCATCGCCGCCGAGATCGACCTGACGGCGGATGCGGAGCGTGTGCGCAGCGCGGATCGCATCGTGCTGCCGGGCGTCGGCGCCTATGCCGATTGCGCCGCCGGCCTGCGCGCCGTCGACGGCATGTGGGAGGCGGTCGAGGAGGTCGCGCTCCGCAAGGCGCGGCCTTTTCTTGGTATCTGCGTCGGCATGCAACTGATGTCCGAGCGCGGACTGGAGAAGACGGTGACCCGCGGCTTCGGCTGGATCGCCGGCGACGTGAAAGAGATCGAGCCTGCCGACCCGGTGCTGAAAATCCCGCAGATCGGCTGGAACACGATTCACGTGAAACATTCCCATCCGCTGTTCGACGGAATCCGCACCGGCGACGACGGCCTGCACGCCTATTTCGTGCATTCCTACCATCTTGAATCTCTGCATGAAGATGAGGTTCTGGCGCTAACCGACTATGGCGGCCCGGTGACCGCCGCCGTCGGCCGCGACAATTTTGCCGGCACGCAGTTCCATCCGGAAAAAAGCCAGGCGCTTGGCCTGGCCCTGATCGCCAATTTTTTGAGGTGGAGGCCATGAGCAAGAAGGGTTACTGGATCGCTCTGGTCGACGTCACCGATCCCGAGACGTACAAGAAATACATCGCGGCCAATGCGGCGCCTTTCGCTAAATTTGGCGCGAAATTCCCGGTGCGGGCAGGGCAATACTCCAATCCGGAAGCCCCGACCGGCAACCGGCATGTGGTCGTCGAGTTCGATTCCTACGAGACGGCGCTCGCCTGCTATAATTCGCCGGAATACCAGGAGGCGCTGAAATACCGGCTGGCGGCGTCGACCGGCCATTTCGTCATCGTCGAAGGCGCGTGACAAAATGATCCTTTTCCCGGCCATCGACCTTAAGGGCGGGCAGTGCGTGCGCCTCAAGCTGGGCGACATGGACCAGGCCACCGTCTACAACACCGACCCGGCGGCGCAGGCCAAAAGCTTCGAGGAGCAGGGTTTCGAATGGCTGCATGTCGTCGACCTCGACGGCGCCTTTGCCGGCGAGAGCCGCAACGGTGTGGCCGTGGAGGCGATTCTAGGCGCGACAAAAAATCCGGTGCAGCTCGGCGGCGGCATCCGCACCTTGGCGCATGTCGAGGCCTGGCTGGAAAAGGGGCTGGCGCGCGTGATCCTCGGCACGGTCGCGGTGCGCGATCCGGAACTGGTGAAGCAGGCCTGCCGGCTGTTCCCCGGAAAGATCGCCGTCGGCATCGACGCCCGCGGCGGCAAGGTGGCGGTCGAGGGATGGGCCGAGGCCTCGTCGCTCGGCGCCGTCGAGCTGGCGAAAAAATTCGAGGGCGCCGGCGTGGCGGCGATCATCTACACCGACATCGACCGCGACGGCGTGCTTGCCGGTATCAACTGGGAGGCCACCATCGCGCTGGCCGAGGCGGTTTCCATTCCCGTCATCGCGTCCGGCGGGCTGGCCTCGCTGGCCGACATCCGCCGCCTGACCATGGCGGATGCGAAAAAGCTGGAAGGCGCGATCTCCGGCCGCGCGCTTTATGACGGCCGCATCGACCCGAAAGAGGCGCTCGCGCTGCTGCGCGCCGCCTGAAAGAGGCAGACATGAAACTTTCGATCATCACCGCGCCCTATGACAGCGGCCACTACCATGTCGGCTTCGGCCAGGGCCCGGAGGCGCTGATCGCCGGCGGCATCGTTGAGGCGCTGGCGCTGAACGGCCACGACGTGGACGTCGTCGACATCGGCGAGATCGGCGCGCCGCCACGCCGCGAGATCGCGCAGGGTTTTGCCGTCTGCCGGGCGGTCGCCGGCAAGGTCGACGCCAGCGTCGCAGAAGGGCGCTTCCCGATCGTGCTGGCGGGCAACTGCCTGACGGCGCTGGGCGCCATGGCCGGCGAGGCGGCGGACTCGGTCGTCTGGGTCGATCAGCACGGCGACGTCAACACGCCGGAAACCTCGATCCACGGCTTCCTCGACGGCATGGCGCTGGCCGTGGCGCTGGGGCTTTGCTGGAAGCCGATGGCGGCGAGCATTCCCGGCTTTCGTCCGCTCGATCCGGCCCGCTGCATGCTGGTCGACGCCCGCGACCTCGATCCCGAGGAGAAGGTGGCGCTCGACAGACTGCCGATTATCCGCGCCGGCTGCGGCGAAGCGGTCGAGAAGGTCGCAAAACTCAAGGCGGCAGGCGTCGGCCGCACCCATCTGCATCTCGACCTCGACGTGCACGACCCCAAGACCCTGCAGGTGAACCGATACACGGCGCCCGGCGGTCCCGGCCCGCAGGAGGTTCGCCGCATGGCCTGCGGCATCGCCCGCTCGATCCCCATCGCCGGCCTGACGCTGACCGCCTACGATCCGGCCTTCGACGCCAAGGCCGAGGTGCCGCCGCTGGTGGGCGAGCTGCTGATCGATTTTCTGGCGGCGCTGGAGCGGATTTGATAGATTGATCCGATGAACATTCAGTCGAGACATCCAACCACGGCGGACGAATTCCTGCGCTGGAATGAGGGGCGCGAAGGCAAGCGCGAATTCGTGCGGGGGAGGGTGGTCGAGATGATGATCAACGTGACGCGACGCCATTGGCAACTGGCTTCGCGCCTGATGGTGCAACTGGCGTCCCAGCTTGGGGTCGACCAATACGACGTGGGGGCGGCCGAGTTCGGGGTCCGCACGGGTGAGGGCGTCCGGTTTCCGGACATTATGGTGGAGGCGTTTTCCAAGGACGGGAAAGCGCTTGCCGCGAATTCGCCGTTGCTCCTGGCCGAAGTGCTTTCGCCATCGACGATGGCGGACGATTTCGGGCCGAAAGCGCGGGACTATCTGGCCCTGGACACCTTGCAGCACTACCTCACACTGTCGCAGGACGAGGTTCGCGCCTGGCTCTGGTCCCGTGATGACCGGAGGCAATGGACCGGACCCGAAATTGTAGAAGGCGGCCGCATTACGCTGCGGATCGATGGCAAACCTGTCTTTGTCGACCTTGACGCCCTGTATCGCGGCGTTGTTGGCAATTGAGAGCATGAATATCCAGTCTAAATATCCGACTACACCGGACGAGTTCCTGCGCTGGAACGAGGGGCGCGAGGGCAAGCGCGAATTCGTGCGGGGGAGGGTGGTCGAGATGATGATCAACGTGACGCGTAACCATGTCGAGATCGCAACCAACCTGGTTCATGCGCTTCGCCAGCAGCTTGATCGCAAGACGTTCAGCGTAGGGTCAGCGGATTTCGGTGTCCGTACGCCGGACGGCATCCGCTATCCCGATGTCTTTGTCGATCACAAGTCTTCCGGTTCGCAAGGCTCCGATCTCGCGGCAGTGAAGCCGCTTTTGCTGGCGGAGGTTCTTTCACCATCATCGTACGGGCGCGACTTCGTGGAGAAGATGGCCGACTACCAGCATGTCGAATCGCTTCTCTACTATTTGATTTTGTCGCATGAGGAGCCAAGAGTCTGGCTATCAACGCGCAAGCAGGGAGCGTGGACCAAGCCGGAGGAGGTGGCGGGCGCAGACCAGGTTCTCCATCTGAACTTGATCGACGTCAAACTTCCCCTCGCCGATCTTTATGATGGCGTCGAGCTGCGCCGTCCCGCATGACCCTCAAATCCCGCGTCATTCCCTGCCTCGACGTCAAGGACGGCCGCGTCGTCAAGGGCGTCAATTTCGTCGACCTGATCGATGCCGGCGATCCGGTGGAAGCGGCGCGCGCATATGACGCCGCCGGCGCCGACGAGCTCTGCTTCCTCGACATCACCGCCTCGTCGGACAACCGCGAGACGATCTTCGACGTTGTCGCCCGCACTGCGGAACAATGTTTCATGCCGCTCACCGTCGGCGGCGGCGTGCGCCAGGTGGCCGACATTAGGAAACTCCTGCTGGCCGGAGCCGACAAAGTGTCGATCAACACAGCGGCGGTGAACAATCCGGACTTCGTCGCCGAGGCCGCCGACAAGTTCGGCAACCAGTGCATCGTCGTCGCCATCGACGCCAAGAAGGTGTCGTCCCCTGGCGAGGCCGACCGCTGGGAGATTTTTACCCATGGCGGGCGGGAAAAAACCGGCATCGACGCGGTCGCGTTCGCGAGAAAGGTCGTCGACCTCGGTGCGGGCGAGATCCTGCTCACGTCGATGGATCGCGACGGCACCAAGGCCGGCTACGACATCGCGCTGACCAGAGCAGTCGCCGATGCGGTGCGCGTACCGGTCATCGCCTCGGGTGGCGTCGGCACGCTCGACCATCTCGTGGAAGGCGTCCGCGACGGCCACGCGACGGCGGTGCTTGCCGCCTCCATCTTCCATTTCGGCACCTATTCCATCGCGGAGGCAAAGGCGCATATGGCGGCGGCCGGTCTCGCGATGCGACTCGACTTCGCACTGCAACACGCTTAAACGGCGGCCGATGACCGCATTCTCGCTTTCCGACCTGGAAAAGATCGTCGCCGAGCGCGCCGCGTCGGGGGATTCTTCCTCGTCCTGGACGGCAAAGCTGGTCGCCGCCGGCATGGACCGCGCGGCAAAGAAGCTGGGCGAGGAGGCGGTGGAAACGGTGATCGCGGCGGTGCGCGGCGAGCCGGCCGATCTTGTCGCCGAAAGCGCCGATCTTCTCTATCACCTTATGGTCGTGCTGACGATCGCCGGCGTGCCGCTGGCCGATGTGCTGGCGGAACTGGAGCGCAGGACCGGCCAGTCCGGCCTTGCCGAAAAGGCATCCCGTGCCGGCTGACAGGTCGGCGGCGAGAGGACAGATGGATCAATTCGCTCCGACCGAGAAATATTCCCCTTATCGTTTCTTTTCCGCCGAGCGCTGGGCCGAGTTCCGCGCCGACACGCCGCTGACGCTCGGCGCCGAGGAGGTCGAGCGGCTGCGCTCGCTGCAGGACCGGGTCGACCTCGACGAGGTCCGCCGCATCTACCTTTCGCTGTCGCGCCTGCTCTCCGCCCATGTCGAGACCAGCCAGGCGCTGTTCCGCCAGCGCAAGGCATTCTTCAACGCCGCGGACGCCCGCAAGACGCCCTTCATCATCGGCATGGCGGGTTCGGTCGCCGTCGGCAAGTCCACGACCGCGCGCCTGCTCAAGGAGCTGATGCGCCGCTGGCCTTCGAGCCCGAAGGTCGACCTGATCACGACCGACGGTTTTTTGCACCCCAACGACGTACTTCGGCGCCAGGGGCTGATGGAGCGCAAGGGTTTTCCGGAAAGCTACGACGTCGGCGCGCTTTTGCGCTTCCTGTCGGCGATCAAGTCGGGCGAGGCCAACGTTCGCGCCCCGGTCTATTCGCACCTGACCTACGACGTGGTGCCGGGCGAGTTCGTTACCATCGACCGGCCGGACATTCTCATCTTCGAAGGGCTCAACGTGCTGCAGCCGCGCGATCTGCCGAAGGACGGCAAATACGTGCCCTTCCTGTCCGATTTCTTCGATTTTTCGATCTTCATCGACGCCGACGAGGATCTGATCCACCAATGGTACATCGCGCGCTTCATGCGGCTGCGCGAGACCGCCTTCCGCAACCCGGACTCCTTCTTCCACCGCTATTCGCAGCTTTCGGAAGACGCGGCGCGGGCCATCGGCGAGGGCCTGTGGCACAACATCAATCTGAAGAACCTGCGCGAGAACATTCTGCCGACCCGCCCGCGCGCCGACCTGATCCTGCGCAAAGGCGAGGATCATTTCGTCGAGGAAGTCGCACTGCGCAAACTGTGAGACCGAAGCAGGAAGCCCGGTAAACCGGGTTTTGGAGCAACTCAACTCGGGTTGCCGGCGCCGGGGTTGTCACTCCGGCGCCGTCACCCGGCGCAGCGTCAGATTGATGCGCCCGCCCTTCGGCAGCAGGGTCGAGCTTTCCGGATAGATGCGGTCGACGCCGTGGAAGCAAAGCCGTCCTTCGCCGCCAAGCACGACAACATCGCCGCTTTCCAGCCGGAACGACACGGTAGGCCCGTCGCGAGAGGTCTGGCCGACCCGGAACAGGCAGGCGTCGCCCAGCGACACCGAGACGACGGGCGCCCGAAGGTCGCGTTCGTCGCGGTCCTGGTGCAGGCCCATCTTCGCGGTTTCGGAATAGAAATTGACCAGGCAGGCTTCCGGCGGGTGCGGGTAGGCCGAAAGATCCCTCCACAGCGAAAGCAGCATCGTTGGGATCGGCGGCCAGGGATTGCCCGTCACGGGATGCGTCGCCTGGTAGCGGTAGCCGCATTCCTTGTCGGTGACCCAGCCGAGCGATCCACAATTGGTCATGCGCACGCTCATTTCCTTGCCGCTCTTCGGCATGGTGGGCGTATAGAGGGGTGCTGCCCGTACGACCTCGCGGATCGCCGCGACAAGTTCCATCTGCGACTGATGGTTTAGAAAGCCGGGCAAATGCCGGACACCCTTCGGCAGCACGAGCATCGAGATTCTCTTCAACGAAACGGCCACGCTTCGAGGCGTGGCCGTCAGACGGTATCAGAAGTGCCGCGGCGTTCGCGATCCGAAACCGGACCGGAGCCTAATCAGGCCTTTTCGATGTCCGGAATGCGCAGCACCTGGCCCGGATAGATCTTGTCGGGATGCGTGAGCATTGGCTTGTTGGCTTCGAAGATAACCGTGTTTTTGACGCCCTTGCCCTTGCCGTACTGCGCCTCGGCGATCTTCCAGAGATTGTCGCCCTTCTTGACCGTGTAGAAGACAGGCTCCTTGGCCGGTGTCGCGGCCTTCACCAGGGCGGTCAGGTCGGTGCTCTCGAGCTTCAATCCCGATTCGGGCGCAACGACCTTCAACTCCTCGGCTTCGACCGAGGATACGCCAAGCGTGTTGCCGACGGCGATCACCGCCTTCTCGAACACCGACTGGTCCTTGACCACGCCCTTCAGCACGACCTTGTCGCCCGTCACGGAGACGTCGACCTTCTCGGTGCCGAGCTTGTGCGAATCGAGTTCCTTCTTCAGCGCTTCGGCTTTCGCCGCTGCATCGTCATCGTCGCCGAAACCCAGCTTCTTGCCGACGTTTTTCACGAAGTCGAACATACCCATCGTGGTGGCACTCCATGGCCGGTTGTGTCGCTCCAACCTTTGCACCGAAAGGACAGGATGAAAAGCCTTCCGCGCGCCGGCAGCCGCGAAGCGTCCGCGGACAGATTACCCGGTCCCCCGCAAACCTGCCCGCCGCTCAGTCGTCGCCGATCTTGCCGCGCAGTTTTTTCACAGTCGAGCGACCCGCTTTCGACTTCAGCCGCCGCTCGACGGCGCCCTTCGACGGTCTTGTCTTCTTGCGCGGCGGCGGCGGCGGTTCGGCCGCCTTGGCGACCAGCGCGGCAAGCCGCTGGCGGGCATCTGCGCGGTTGCGCTCCTGGGTGCGAAAACGGTCCGCCTCGATGACGATGACGCCATCCTTGGTGGCGCGCTGGCCGGCAAGCGCGATCGCACGCACACGCACGCGCTCGGGCAGGCCACGCGCGTTGGCCGCGTCGAAGCGCAACTGCACGGCGGTGGCCACCTTGTTGACGTTCTGTCCGCCGGGACCGGAGGAGCGGATGAAACTCTCCTGCAGGTCGTCGGGGTGGATGGCGACGCCGTCGGCGATGGTGATGATCTCGTCCGGGTTCATGCGCCAGACATGACGCGCCTGCGCGAAAAAGGGAAGAGGCGGCGCGGGGTGGGGTTGCCGATGAAGTGCTCCATTCTGAAGCGACCCCACCCCGTCTCGCCAACTACGCTCCGCTCCGTCTGCTCGCCGACCCTCCCCTCAAGGGGGTGATGTCGGCTCTACTCCGCCGCCTCGCTGAAACGCGGCGCCGCGCCCGCCACATGCGCGTCGACATGCGCCCCGAACTTTTCGAAGTTGTCGATGAACATGCCGACGATGCGCTTGGCCTGCCGGTCGTAGGCGGCCTTGTCGGCCCAGGTCGAGCGCGGGTCGAGAATCTGCGGATCGACGCCTGGAACGGCCACCGGCACGGCAAAACCGAAATTCGGATCGGTGCGGAACGCGGCCTTGTTCAGGCTGCCGTCGAGCGCGGCGGCGAGCAGCGCGCGGGTCGCCTTGATCGGCATGCGTTTTCCGGTGCCGAAGGCGCCACCGGTCCATCCCGTATTGACCAGCCAGCAATCCGCGCCGTGGCGCGCGATGAGTTCGCGCAGCAGATTGCCGTATTCGGACGGGTGGCGCGGCATGAACGGCGCGCCGAAGCAGGTCGAGAAGGTTGCCTCCGGCTCCTTCACGCCCTTCTCGGTGCCGGCGACCTTGGCGGTGTAGCCGGACAGGAAGTGGTACATCGCCTGTTCCGGGGTCAGTTTTGCGATCGGCGGCATCACGCCGAACGCGTCGGCGGTCAGCATGACGATGTTTTTGGGATGCCCGGCACGGCCGGTGGCGCTGGCGTTCGGGATGAAATCCAGCGGATAGGCGCAACGGGTGTTTTCCGTCAGCGAGCCGTCGTCGAAGTCCGGCACGCGCCGTTCGTCCAGCACGACGTTTTCCAGCACCGTGCCGAAACGTCGTGTCGTGGCAAAAATTTCCGGCTCGGCCTCGGCGGAGAGGCGGATGGTCTTGGCGTAGCAGCCGCCCTCGAAGTTGAAGACGCCGTCCGGCCCCCAGCCATGCTCGTCGTCGCCGATCAGCGTGCGCGAGGCGTCGGCCGACAGCGTCGTCTTGCCGGTGCCGGAGAGGCCGAAGAATACCGCCGTGTCGCCCGCCGGGCCTTCATTGGCCGAGCAATGCATCGGCATCACGCCGCGCGCCGGCAGCAGGTAGTTGAGCGCGGTGAACACCGACTTCTTCATCTCGCCGGCATAGGAGGTGCCGCCGATCAGCACGATCATGCGCGTCAGGTCGACAGCGATCACCGTCTCGGTGCGCGTGCCGTGGCGCGCCGGGTCGGCGCGGAAGGATGGCAGGTCGATGATCGTCATCTTCGGCAGGAAATCCGCCAGCGCTTCGGGCTCGGGCCGGATCAGCAGGTTGCGGATGAACAGCGAATGCCAGGCATATTCGGTGATCACCCGCGTCGGCAGGTTTTGGCGCTCGTCGGCGCCGCCGATCAGGTCCTGCACGAACAGGTCGCGGTCGGCCGCATGCGCGAGGAAATCGGCGAGTAGAGCCTCGAACTGCGCCGGCTGCATCGGCGCGTTGTTGTCCCACCAGACATGCGGCTCGGTGGCCGCGTCGCGGACGACGAACTTGTCCTTGGGCGAACGCCCGGTGTGCTGGCCGGTATAGGCCACCAACGCGCCATCGGCTGTCAGAGTCGCCTCGCCGCGGCGGATGGCCTCCTCGTAGAGGGCGGGGCGCAGCAGATTGTAATGGACCGTGCCGGAGGTCCTGATGCCAAAAGTCTCGATCCCGCAGGCGGGATTGCGCATGCCGATTTCGCCCATCTTTACCCTCGAACTGGTGGGTGTGCGCCGTCCCGGAAATGCGCCGGGATATGAGAATGCTGCCGCTCGACCTTTTCGAGCTGAATTCTCGAAACCAGAAAAATATAGATATATCAAACCATTAATCGATTTAAAGATTTTGAAATCGCTTTAATCGTTTAAAACGGCCGCCGCTTTCCGGTTGCTTCACAAGCGGCGGGCAGGCATTTCCGGCAGTTCGGCCGATGCGTCGGGAGTGCCGGCGTCACAGCACGCGGCGCAGCGCATCGAGCACGAAATCCACCTCGGCGGCGGTGTTGTAATGCGCGAGACCGAGGCGCAGCACGCCGCCTCTTTCCGCCAATCCCAGCCGGTCGATGACCTCGACCGCGTAGTTGTGGCCGCTCCAGGCGAAGACGTTCTGCCCGGCCAGTGCGGCGGCAAGCTCGCGCGGCGCGTGGTGTGGCGTGATGAACGATATCGTCGGCACGCGCCGGGCCATCGCCTCCGGCGCGGTGATGCCCTGGACGGTGACGTCCGGGAGAGTCTTGAGCCCGTCGATGAGCCGTTCCGCTAGGCTGGTCTCATAGGCGAAAAGCAAATCCATCGCCGCCCGCACGTCGCGCCGTCGTCCGGAAAAGCCGGCATGCCGGGTGTGATGCTCCTTCGCCATGGTCGCACCGATGCCTGCGAAATAGTCGACCGCGGCAGTGACGCCCGCCATGCCTTCATGGCTCTGGGTGCCGGTCTCGAATTTTTCAGGTCCGGCGCTGGCGGCCGGCCGCACCTTGTAGGCTTCCAGTTCCTCGAGCAGGTCGGCTCGGCCCCACAAGATGCCCTGGTGCGGCCCGAAGAACTTGTAGGCCGAGCAGACAAGGAAATCGCAGCCGATGTCCTGCACGTCGATGCTGCCATGCGGTGCGTATTGCACCGAATCGACATAGACCAGCGCGCCGGCCTCCTTCGCCATGCGGCTGATCGCCTTCACGTCGTTGATCGTGCCGGTGGCGTTGCTGGCGTGGTTGACGGCGACGAGCCGCGTCTTCGGCCCAAGCAGCTTTGCGAGATCCGGCAGGTCGAACTCGAAGGTCTCGGGGTTGAAGTCGAGCCATTTCACCGTCAGCCCGAGGTCGCGGGCCAGGAGCAGCCAGGGCGAGACGTTGCCGTCATGGTCCATGCGGGTCAGCACGATCTCGTCGCCGGGTCCGAAGCGGCGGCCGAGCGACCGCGACATGGAAAAAGTCAGCGTCGTCATGTTCTGGCCGAACACGATCTCGTCGGGCGAAGCGGCGTTGAGGAAGTCGGCCATGGCTGAACGCGCGCCGTCCATGATCGCGCCGGCGCCGATCGAGGTGGCGAAGTATCCGCCGAGATTGGCGTTGTTGCGGATCAGGCAGTCGGTCATCCGGTCGATGACGATCTGCGGCACCTGCGTGCCGCCGGGATTGTCGAAATAGATCCGCGCCCGATTGTCGTCGGTCACCGCCAGCGAAGGGAATTGCGCCCGAATGGCATCGATGTCGATCGGCATGTCTTCCCCTGAAGTCAGTCTTGGTCGCGCAGGGCCGCGGAGATCGCAGCGAGCCCGCCCCGCAGTTCTGCTTCCGTCGGCCAGCCGAAGCCGACGCGGAAAAAGCTCTTCGGCATCTCGAACCAGTGGCCCGGCCCGACATAGGCGCCGTGGCGTTCGAGCAGCCGGACATAGAAGGCGTCGAGATCGAAATCCGGACTGACATTCAGTCTGGGAAAACCGACCACGCCGCCCTCGGGTTTTACCCAGCCGACCAGCGGCTCGCCGTCGATCCAGTCCTGCACGATGTCGCGCCGCCGGGCCATCTCGGGCATTACGGCGGCGAGGAATTCTCCGCGCTGCTCGAGCATGGCGCGGGCGATGCGCTCGTCGATGACGCTGCCGCAAATGCCGATCTGCTCCTTGGCGGCGAGAAAACGCTCGTAGAGGTCGGCGTCGCGCGTCATCAGCCAGCCGATGCGGATGCCGGGAATGCCAAAGGCTTTCGACAGCGAGGAGACGCTGATCGCGCTTGGGCTCAGCGAGGCGGCAGCTTGAAGCCGGCGGCCATAGCTCAGGTCGCGATAGGTTTCGTCGACCAGCAGCCGGCAGCCATGACGTTCCGCCAGTTCGACCAGCGCCGTGAGGTCCGCCTCGCGCATCATCGTGCCGGTCGGATTGTGCGGGCAGGTGACGCTGATCAGCTTTGTGTTGGGACGGATGGCGGCGGCGATGCGCTCGACGTCCACCGCAAAACCGTCGTCGAAGGAAAGATCGATGTAGCTGATCGCGCAGCCGATCGCCTTCGGCGTCTCGATGTTGGTGGCGTAGTTGGGGCGCACCACGATGAGATGGTCGTCGGCAGAAAGCAGCGTCGTGGCGATGATGAACAGCGCTCCGGCTGCTCCCGCCGTCACCAGCACGTCGCTTGCCGAAATGCCCGCATCCTGCGCGGCGATCAGTTTTCGAAGCTCCGGTTCTCCGCGATGTTCGCCGTAATACAGCGTCAAATCTGGAAGCGAAAACCCGAAATCCGAAAGTTTTCGGTCGGCGATCGAGCTTTCGGAGAGATTGAAGCGGATGCGCTCGTAGCCGTATTCCTCCGGCGCTTCCTTTTCGATCACCATTCTGGCGTAGTTCATCGGCGCCCCCTCAGGCCCGCGCGGCCAGAGGACCGCGGCTGCGACGGTGTTAGCTGGAGCAGCCACCGTTCCGCAAGCGCGGCTGACGGCATGGCCCGTCAGGAAATGCTCCGAGGCCCAAGCCGGGGTGCCCTATCGCACGCCGATGCCGGCGGTCAGCCCGCCGTCGGCCTTGTAGTCGGCGCCGGTGCAGAAGCCGGCCCTGTCCGAGCACAGGAAGGCGATCAGTTCGGCCAGTTCCTCCGGCTCGCCGATCCGTCCGATCGGATGCGCGTCGCCGAAACGCTTGAACGCCGCGGCGATGTCGGCGTCCTTGCCATCCGAAACCCGCACGGCGTTTTCGAGGATCGGCGTGCGCACCGAGCCGGGGCTGACCGAGTTCACCCGGATGCCGGAGCGGGCGTGGTCGAGCGCCATGGCGCGGGTCAGCGCGTGGATCGCGCCCTTGGTGGCCGCATAGGCGGCGACGTTCTGCTGCGAGGCGAAACCCTGCACGGAGGAGACATTGACGATCGCGCCGCCGCCCCGCTTGACCATTTCCGGGATGCCGAAACGCCCGGTAAGATAGATCGAGCCGACATTCACCGCCATCGCCCGGTTCCAGGTGTCGAACGCGGTGTCGAGCACTGTGCCGTAGGGATGCACCGCCGCCGAATTGACGATGATGTCCAGCCCGCCGAAGCGGCGCACACCCTGCGCCACTGCGTCCTCGACCGCCTGCGGAACCGACACGTCGGTTTCCAGCACCAGGGCGGCGTACCCGGCTCGCTCGAAATCCGCCTGCATGGCAGCGTTCGCCTTGCGGTCGATGCCGCAGGCGACGATGTTTGCGCCTGCGCTTGCCAAGCGCTTCGCCGTCGCCAGCCCGATGCCGGTCGTTCCGGTGATCAGCGCAACCTTGCCGTCGAATTCACTCATGCTTTTTCCCCTGCGTGGAGCGCGTTTCTCTAGCATATCGGCCGTCGCCGTCATCTCCCAGCATTGCTGAGAGGCTCGGAGCGGGGTTTACCGCCTGCTGGCGAATCCGGCCCGTTCCGGCTGGCGCTCACGACATCGTGACGCCTCGAGCCAGGCTTCCGGTCGCTGCGCCGTCGTTGGGATTGTTTTCGGAACGGCTTTCTGAGGTCGCGGTAGAAACCGTCAAATGGGACTACGGAGCGACAACGGCCACGGGAAGCTCCGTGACCAGACCTCTGTTTCGGCCTTCCAGGCTGAATCCGGTCCAAGCTGCTGGAATCATGAGTTCTCCATGTCCTCGGCGCCTGCTTGGCTCGTCATTGCCGCACGGCCCGGCTTGCGGCTTCGGTCGCTGGTCTTGTTCCTCCAGGAAGCGGGAATCGCAGACCTGACGGGTACTTCCGCAGCATCCGCGCAAGCAATTTCGGCGCGAAACCGTCGCGCGGCCAATGCGTTGCTGGAACATCGCGGCATTTGCCCGGGGGTTGTGCCAGCGTGTTTGCTGTGACAGGAACAGAAGCCGTGCCACATTTTGTACTCAATTTGTCCGCCAATAGCCTCTTCTTGATGCAGGAAGGGACGCCCGCACATGAGGGAGCCGCTTGAAATGGCAACGATCGCGCTTGTCGACGACGACCGCAACATCCTGACCTCGGTGTCGATCGCACTGGAGTCCGAAGGCTACCGTGTCGAGACCTACACCGATGGAGCGTCCGCGCTCGAGGGATTCGCGGCCCGGCCGCCGAACCTCGCCATCCTCGATATCAAGATGCCGCGCATGGACGGCATGGAATTGCTGCGCCGCTTGCGCCAGAAGACCGACCTGCCGGTGATCTTCCTGACCTCCAAGGACGACGAGATCGACGAACTGTTCGGCCTCAAGATGGGTGCCGACGATTTCATCCGCAAACCGTTCTCGCAGCGGCTTCTCGTCGAGCGCGTGCGCGCCGTGCTGCGCCGCGCCAGCGCCCGCGACGCCGCCGCCAAGGCCCCGAGCCAGCAGGCGAAATCGCTGGAGCGCGGCCAGCTTGTCATGGACCAGGAGCGCCACACCTGCACCTGGAAGGGCGAGCCGGTGACGCTTACCGTCACCGAATTCCTGATCCTGCATTCGCTGGCCCAGCGCCCCGGCGTCGTCAAGAGCCGTGACGCGCTGATGGATTCAGCCTATGATGAGCAGGTATATGTCGATGATCGCACCATCGACAGCCACATCAAGCGGCTTCGCAAGAAGTTCAAGGCTGTTGATGACGACTTCGAGATGATCGAGACGCTCTACGGCGTGGGCTACCGCTTCCGCGAGGCCTGAGCCGGCGGGACCGGAGCAGGATGGCGATAGACTTGCAGCTTGAAAAACCGGCGGCCGCTGTGAAGCGGCCGCGCGGTTTTTTTGGCCGTGCGCTGGGCGTGGTCACCGTGCCGCTGCGCCGGTTTCTCGGCCACCACGTCTTCTCCAGCCTGACGCGCCGCATCCTGTTCCTCAACCTGGCCGGCCTGGCCGTGCTCGTCGCCGGCATCCTCTACCTGAACACGTTTCGCGACGGGCTGATCGACGCCCGCGTCGAAAGCCTGATGACGCAGGGCGAGATCATCGCCGGCGCCATCGCTTCGTCGGCCACGGTCGAGACCGACTCCATCTCGATCGATCCGGAAAAGCTGCTGGAAATGCAGGCGGGCGAGAGCATCGGGCCGGGCACCGACCAGCTCGACAATCTCGACTTCCCGATCAATCCCGAGCGCGTCGCGCCGCTGTTGAAGCGGCTGATCTCGCCGACGCGTACCCGCGCCCGCATATACGACCGCGACGCCAACCTGCTGCTCGACTCGCGCCACCTCTATTCGCGCGGCCAGATCCTCCGCTACGATCTGCCTCCGGTCGACGTCGAGGAGCCGGACGTCTTCGACCGCATCGAGAAGTTCGTCTTCGACCTGTTCCGCAACACCGAGCTGCCGATCTATCGCGAGCAGCCGGGCGGCAACGGCGCGGCTTTCCCCGAGGTCATGAATGCCCTCACCGGCAGTCCGTCCACGGTGGTGCGCGTCAGCGAGAAGGGTGAGGAGATCGTTTCGGTGGCGGTGCCGATCCAGCGTTTCCGCGCCGTGCTCGGGGTGCTGATGTTGTCGACGGAGGGCGGCGACATCGACAAGATCGTCGCGGCCGAACGCAAGGCGATCCTGCGCGTCTTCGGCGTCGCCGCGCTGGTCATGGCGATCCTCTCCATGCTGCTCGCCTCCACCATCGCCAACCCCCTGCGAAGGTTGTCGGCAGCGGCGGTTCGGGTGCGGCGCGGCGTCAAGAGCCGCGAGGAAATCCCGGACTTCTCCGACCGCCAGGACGAGATCGGCAATCTTTCGGTCGCGGTGCGCGGCATGACCAATGCGCTCTACGCTCGCATCGAGGCGATCGAGAGTTTCGCCGCCGACGTGGCGCACGAGTTGAAGAACCCGCTGACCTCGCTGCGCAGCGCCGTCGAGACCTTGCCGATCGCCAAGAACGAGGCGTCGCGCGGCCGGCTGATGGAGATCATCCAGCATGACGTGCGCCGGCTCGACCGGCTGATCTCCGACATTTCCGACGCTTCGCGCCTCGACGCCGAACTCGCCCGCGAGGATGCCAGCACCGTCGATCTCAAGAAGCTGATCGCCGAGCTCGTTTCGGTGGCGCAGGAGGGGACGCGCCACAAGCGCAAGGTGACCATCGAGTTCAAGCCGGCCCGGCTGCCTCAAGGCGTCAAGGGCTATTTCGTCACCGGCCACGACCTGCGCCTCGGCCAAGTCATCACCAATCTGGTCGAGAATGCCCGCTCCTTCGTGCCGGAGGAGCGCGGCCATATCGTCGTCGGCCTGTCGCGCGCCGGAAAGTTCGTGGTTGTCACCGTCGAGGACAACGGCCCCGGCATCCGCCCTGACGCCATCGACCGCATCTTCGAGCGCTTTTACACCGACCGCCCGTCCAGCGAGGCGTTTGGGCAAAATTCCGGGCTCGGCCTGTCGATCAGCCGCCAGATCGCCGAGGCGCATGGCGGCCGCCTGACCGCGGAAAACATTCCTGGTACAAAACCCGGCGAGGTTCGGGGCGCGCGTTTTGTCATGTCGCTGCCGGCGGAAGGATAGTGGTTGCGTCCTTCGAGGCTCGCCCATGAGGGTCTGGCGTCAAGGATTCCGTCGCCGTGCGGGCTCGCACCTCAGGATGAGGAAGGGCGTGCCGGCATCGCTGACCGCCGGCGACAACACAAGACGCGCATGCCGTCTTCAATGGACGGGCCTGCGATTTTGGAGATTGGCGATACAGGCACAACCATCCTCATCCTGAGGTGCGAGCCCGCATGGCGGCGACCGAATGACAAAACATTTCGGCGGGCGAGCCTCGAAGGACGCACCCCGATACTGTCGATGCCATGACTGGCCCGACGAGCAAACCTCCTCCAAACCTCCACGCGACCGTGATCGTCATCGGTGACCGGGGCATCCTCATCCGCGGCGCCTCGGGGTCGGGCAAGACGACGCTGGCGCTGGCGCTGCTTGCCGCCGGCCGCGCCGCGGGCCGCAACGCCGCGTTGCTGGCCGACGATCAGGTGCTGCTTACTGCCCGTGGGGACCGGCTGGTGTGTCTCGCGCCAAGAACCATCGCCGGGCTGGTGGAGGTGCGCGGACTGACGCCGCTGCCGATCGCCCATGAAGGCGCGGCGGTGGTCGATCTGGTCGTCACGCTCGTCGAAGCAGGTGACGCACCGCGATACGACGAGGGGCGACGTGCCGAGATTGCGGGGTGCGAGCTGCCGGAACTCCTGCTTGCGGCGCACAATCTTCCCGCAGCGCTGCCGGCCGTTCTAGCGCGGCTGTCGCTTCCTCCTTTTGGCTGAAGCATGTCGCGCCTTATCTGCCCCATCGTGTCAGGCCGGTTTGGGCCAAATCCATCGGACTTCGTCTTGTCCGGGCCACCAGCCCGGCCCGCGACGAAGTCCTCGACCTTGGCCCAAACCGTCACCGGCAGAATGGAGCAGATAAGGCGCGACATGCTTTCAACGTCGCAGTTGCCGCTAGGGAGTGCGGCAAAATGGCATACCGCAGTGCACTTTTGGGCTTGTCAACGGTTCCTTGCTGGAGAAGATGGCGCTCCCGCCCCGGATATATGCGAGCGGCAGGAATTGTAGAGACCATGCGTGAACTGCCGATGACGGGAGTCAGGACGGAATGATCGGACTCGTGCTGGTGACGCACGGTCGGTTGGCGGAGGAATTCCGCAATGCCGTCGAGCACGTCGTCGGGGCGCAGGAAAGCTTCGAGACGGTTTCGATCGGCGCCGACGACGACATGGAGCAGCGCCGGAAGGATATTGTCGACGCCGTCGAGCGCACGAATTCCGGCGCCGGCGTCATCGTCCTGACCGACATGTTCGGCGGAACGCCGTCCAACCTGGCGATCTCGGTGATGGAGCCGGGGCGCATCGAGGTGATCGCCGGCGTGAACCTGCCGATGCTGATAAAGCTCTCCAGCGCCCGCAAGGCCGACGACATGGGCAAGGCGCTGGAATTGGCCCAGCTCGCGGGACGCAAATACATAAACGTCGCCAGCCAGATGTTGAGCGGCAAATGACGAGCGGAGCGGCTGTGGCCGGAGGACCGATCAGCCGCGAACTCCTTATCGTCAACCAGCGCGGCCTTCATGCCCGCGCTTCCGCCAAATTCGTACAGCTTGCCGCCGGGTTTCATGCGACCATCGAGGTCGAAAAGGACGGCGTCACGGTCGGCGGCACCTCGATCATGGGGCTGATGATGCTGGCCGCCAGCCCCGGCTGCTGCATCCAGGTGACGGCAAGCGGCCCCGAAGCGGCCGAGGCGGTCGAGGCGCTTGCCAGGCTGGTCGCCGACAAGTTTGGCGAGGAAGCCTGACGCCGCGCGTCGACATGCCCTAGACACATATCCGTATAAAGATTTCTTTATATCCCATTGTCGCCCTGTCGGCTTTCTGGTAGTCAGGCGCCCCATCAGGCCCATTTCGGCACCCTGCCCGGGCCATTTCTGACCGGAGCGCTGATTATGGCGGACAACAAGGACTACAAGGTCGCCGACCTTGCTCTCGCGGACTGGGGCCGCAAGGAACTCGAGATCGCGGAAACCGAGATGCCTGGCCTGATGGCCGCGCGCGAGGAATTCGGTGAAGCCAAGCCGCTCAAGGGCGCGCGCATCACCGGTTCGCTGCACATGACCATCCAGACCGCCGTGCTGATCGAGACGCTGAAGGCGCTCGGCGCCGACATCCGCTGGGCCTCCTGCAACATCTTCTCGACCCAGGACCACGCCGCCGCGGCAATCGCCGCCGCCGGCATCCCGGTCTTCGCCGTCAAGGGCGAGTCGCTGGAAGACTATTGGGACTACACCGACAAGATCTTCCAGTGGGCCGATGGCGGCCTCACCAACATGATCCTCGACGACGGCGGCGACGCCACCATGTACATCCTGGTCGGCGCCCGCGCCGAGGCGGGAGAGGACGTGCTCTCCAATCCGCAGAGCGAGGAGGAGGAATATTTCGTCGCCCAGATCAAGAAGCGCCTGAAGGCCTCTCCGGGCTTCTTCACCAAGCAGCGCGAGGCGATCCGCGGCGTCACGGAGGAAACCACCACCGGTGTCAACCGCCTCTACCAGTTGCAGAAGAAGGGCCTGCTGCCCTTCCCGGCGATCAACGTCAACGACTCGGTCACCAAGTCGAAGTTCGACAACAAATATGGCTGCAAGGAATCGCTGGTCGACGGCATCCGCCGCGGCACCGACGTGATGATGGCCGGCAAGGTGGCGATCGTCGCCGGCTATGGCGACGTCGGCAAGGGCTCGGCCGCCTCGCTGAAGGGCGCCGGCGCCCGCGTCAAGGTCACAGAGGCCGATCCGATCTGCGCGCTGCAGGCCGCGATGGACGGCTACGAGGTCGTCACCATGGACGACGCGATCTCGACCGCCGACATCGTGATCACCGCGACCGGCAACAAGGACGTGCTGACGCTCGACCACATGCGCAAGCTGAAGGACATGGCGATCGTCGGCAACATCGGCCACTTCGACAACGAGATCCAGGTCGCGTCGCTGCGCAACCTGAAGTGGACCAACGTGAAGCCGCAGGTCGACATGATCTCCTTCCCGGACGGCAAGCGCATGATCCTGCTGTCGGAAGGCCGCCTGCTCAATCTCGGCAACGCCACCGGCCATCCGAGCTTCGTCATGTCGGCCTCCTTCACCAACCAGGTGCTGGCGCAGATGGAATTGTGGACCAAGCCCGGTCAGTATGAGAACAAGGTCTATGTGCTGCCCAAACACCTCGACGAGAAGGTCGCTCGGTTGCACCTCGAAAAGCTGGGCGCCACGCTGACGGAACTCAGCGGCGAGCAGGCCGCCTATATCGGCGTGACGCCACAGGGACCGTTCAAGCCCGAACACTACAGATACTGATCTTTCGTTAACCAATACACAATATATTGAGCCGGGCGGATTGACTTCCGTCCGGCTTTGTTTTTGGCGCGCAATCTTCTTCACGGCGAATCGCCGAGCTTGTATGGTGGACATGATTCGCGACGCTTACGGCCGTTTCGGCCGTCGAACCGAGAGGCGGGTTCGCGGCGGCTTTGCATTCGGGCGGCGGAGAGGAACAGGAAATGCAGGGGGTAAACCCGCGTCCCGGGTACGAGGCCGGCACGGGCCTGTCGAGCGATTCGGGGACTGACGGCGCCATGCGGCGGAGCGGCCGTTTGCGTGCCGGCAGGGCGGTTGCCGTTCTGCTCGGCGCCACCGCCATGTCGGCCTGCCTGCCGCTGATGCCGGCGCTTGCGCAATCGCAGGGCATGGGGATTTCGGTCAACACGGTCGAGGTCATCCAGCTCGCCGTCTTCGCCGGCATCATCGGCGCAGCGATGATTTCGGCCATCGTGATGATCCGCGAGCGCACCCGCACCGCCGCGGAAAATGTCGAGTTGCGGGCCCGTGTCGCCGATCTGAACGCCGCCGTGCAGCGTTCCGACGCCCTGCTCAACCTGCGCGACCAGCGTCTCGTCGTCTGGGCCAGCGACCGTCAGAAGGCGGATCTGGTCGGCGCGTTGCCGGCCGAGACCGGCGCCCCGGACGACCGCTCGGCTTTCCTGGCCTTCGGCCGCTGGCTGATGCCGCGGTCCGCCGCCGCACTTGACCACGCCATCATCGCGCTGCGCGAGAAGGCGGTGCAGTTCGACCTGACTGTCGAGACCAACACCGGCGTGCCGCTGGAGGTGCAGGGCCGCAAGACCGCCTCGCATGTCATCGTGCGCTTCACCAGCCTGTCGGAGAACCTGCGCGTGCAGGCGCGGCTGCGTCTGGAAAACCAGCGCCTGGCCGCCGACTACGACATCATGCTTGGCCTGATCGACGCGCTGAAGATGCCGTTCTGGCTGCGCGCCGGCGACGGTCGGCTGAAATGGGTGAACCGCGCCTATGCCGACGCCGTCGAGAGTCCGAGCGGCGGCGATGCCGTGCGCGACGCCAAGGAGTTCCTCGGTACGATCACCCGCGAATCGATCGCCACCCATCACCAGAAGAGCCGCGTCTTCGACCAGACGGCCTCCACCGTGGTCGGCGGCGATCGCCGCGTTTTCGCGGTGACCGACTTTTCCGCGGGCGAAGGCTCGGCCGGGCTCGCCGTCGACATCAGCGGCGTGCAGACCATCCGCGACGAGTTCGAGCGCACCGTGCGCAGCCACGCCGACACGCTCGACCAGTTGACCACGGCGGTGGCGATATTCGACACCAAGGAGAAGCTGCGCTTCTTCAACCAGGCGTTCCAGAAGCTGTGGGGCCTCGACGTCAACTTCCTCGAAAGCGCCCCCGACAACGCGCTGCTGCTCGACCGCCTGCGCAGCGACGGCAAGATCGCCGAGCAGCCGGAGTGGCGACGCTGGAAGGAGACGCTGCTCGAGGCCTACCGCGCCGTCGAGTCGCAGGAGCACTGGTGGCACCTGCCCGACGGCCGTACCGTCCGCGTCGTCGCCAATCCGCAGCGCAACGGCGGCGTCGCCTGGATATTCGAGAACCTCACAGAGCGCATGAATCTCGAAAGCCGCTACAACACGGCGGTGCGCGTGCAGGGCGAGACGCTCGACAATCTCGCCGAGGGCGTCGCCGTGTTCGGCCCCGATGGCCGCATCCGGCTGGCCAATCCCGCCTTCACCGCGCTGTGGAAGCTGCCGCCCGACATTGTCGCGCAGAAGATGCACATCTCCGCCGTTCAGCTCTGGTGCGACGCACTCGCCGTCGACAATCCGTGGCGCGATTTTTCCGCCGCCGTCACCGGCTTCGACGACGAGCGCCGAGACCGCCACGGCCAGGCCGAGTTGAAGAGCGGCGTCGTGCTGCGCTATGCCATCATCCATCTGCCGAACGGCCAGGTGATGATGACCTTCGTAGACGTCACCGACAGCGTGAATGTCGAGCGAGCCCTGCTCGACAAGAACGACGCGCTGCAGCGGGCCGACCGGCTGAAAAACGATTTCGTCCAGCACGTCTCCTATGAGCTGCGCTCGCCGCTCACCAACATCATCGGCTTCACCGAGCTGTTGTCGCTCCCCTCCACCGGCCCGCTGACGCCGCGCCAGCGCGAATATGTCGAGCACATCGGCTCATCATCCGCGGTGCTGCTCACCGTCGTCAACGACATCCTCGACCTCGCCACCGTCGACGCCGGCATCATGGAGCTGGAAATCTCCGAGGTGCGCATCGACCGCACGCTGGCCGCCGCCGCCGATCTGGTCGCCGAGCGGCTGGAGGAGCATTCGATCAGGCTGGAGATCGACACAGCGCAGGGCCCCGCCACCATCCATGGCGACGAGACGCGCATCCGCCAGATCCTTTACAACCTGCTCAGCAACGCTGTGAACTACGCGCCGGAATCGAGCACGATAAAGCTCGCCTGCCGCCGCACCGACGCTGGTGTCGAGTTTTCCGTGCATGACGACGGCCCCGGCATGGCGCCGGAAGTGCTGGACACGGTGTTCCGACGCTTCGAGCCGCGCATCAACGGCGGACGCAAGCGCGGCGCGGGGCTCGGTCTGTCGATCGTCAAGAGTTTTGTCGAGCTGCATGGCGGCTCGGTCCGCATCGAGACCGGCGCGGGAGCGGGCACCACCGTTATCTGCCTGTTTCCGTTCGTCCCGTCGGGCGTCCGCGCCGCGGCTGAATAGGTTTCATGACGGACCTTTCGCTCGAGCGCTTCCTCGCGGACGAGGCCGCCACCGCGCGGCTCGGCGAGGATCTGGCGGCCGCGCTGAAACCCGGCGACGTGCTGGCGCTTGCCGGCGATCTCGGCGCCGGCAAGACGACGCTGGCGCGCGCGCTGATCCGCGCCAGTGCCGGCGATCCCGAGCTCGAAGTGCCGAGCCCGACCTTCACCCTCGTGCAGAACTACGAGGGGCGCGTGCCGGTGGCCCATTTCGACCTCTACCGCCTCGGCTCGCCTGCGGAACTGGATGAGCTCGGCTTCGATGAGGCATTGGCCGAGGGGGCTGCGTTGGTCGAATGGCCGGAGCGCGCCGAGAACCGCCTGCCTGCCGCCACCGTCAGGGTGGAGTTGCGGCACGAAGGCGATGGCCGCCGTGCGGTCCTGTCCGGTTCAGGTCCGGCCTTCGACCGCCTCGCCCATTCGCTCGCCATCCGCGATTTTCTCGGCGCCGCCGGCTATGGCGAGGCGCGCCGCGTGCCGTTTCCCGGCGACGCCTCGGCGCGCGCCTACGAGACCGTCTACGCCGACAATCAGCCGCCGCGCGTGCTGATGAACTCGCCGCGTCTGGTGCTCGGTCCGCCGGTGAAGGACGGCAAACCCTATGCGGTGATCGCGCATACCGCCCAGACCGTTGCGGCCTTCGTCGCCATGGACAAGGCGCTGCGCGAGCGAGGGATCGCCGCCCCCGAAGTGCTGGCCTCCGAGCTCGACAAAGGTTTCCTGCTGCTGGAGCATCTCGGCGACGGCCGTTTTCTGGACGCCGAAGGACGGCCCGTCGCCAGCCGTTACGCCGCCGCCGGGGAATTGCTGGCGATGCTGCATCGAAAGCCCTGGCCCGACCGGCTCGACGTCGCGCCCGGCATCGTTCACGACGTGCCGCCCTTCGACCGCGACGCGCTGACGATCGAGGTCGAGCTGCTGATCGACTGGTACGTGCCGTGGAAGACGGGCAGGCCCGCCGACGCTACCCTGCGCGAAAACTTCGCCGGCGCCTGGAATGTGGTCTTCGATCACCTCGACCGCGCCGAGCGCGGCATCGTGCTGCGCGATTTCCACTCGCCCAACATCGTCTGGCGGCCGAAGCGCAAAGGGTTCGACCGTCTTGGCATTCTTGACTTTCAGGACGCCATGATCGGCCCGTCGGCCTACGACGTCGCCTCGCTGGCCATGGACGCCCGCGTCACCGTGCCGGAAGACGTCGAGCGCGCGACGGTCGCCGCCTATGTCGCGGCGCGGCGCGCGGCGGGCGGCTTCGACGAGGCCGGTTTCTGCGAGGCCTACGCGATCACCGCGGCGCAACGGAACACAAAAATCCTCGGCATTTTCGTGCGGCTGGATCGCCGTGACGGCAAGCCGGCCTATCTAAGGCATTTGCCACGCATTCGGGCGTATCTGCGCCGGGCGCTGGTGCATCCGGCGCTGGCGCCGGTCGCCGCTCTCTATACAGCGCACGGCCTGCTCGCGGAGGACAAATGACGGCTCCCAAGACAGCCATGGTGCTGGCCGCCGGGCTTGGCGTCCGCATGCGGCCGATCACCGACACCATGCCGAAGCCCCTCGTCAAGGTTGCCGAAAAGACCTTGCTCGACTGGGGACTGGACAGTCTTGCCGAGGCGGGCGTCGAGACGGCCGTGGTCAACGTCCACTACCTGCCGGACCAGATCGTCGCGCATGTCGCCTCGCGGCAAAGGCCGAAAGTCGTCATTTCCGATGAGCGCGACGGATTGCTGGATTCGGCCGGCGGCATTGTGAAGGCGCTTGAGACGCTCGGGCCGGAGCCGTTCTTCATCCTCAACGCCGACACGTTCTGGATCGATCGCGGCGCGCCCAACCTGACGCGGCTGGCCGAGGCGTGGGACGAAGAACGCATGGATATTCTGATCATGCTCTCCGATCTCGCTTCGGCGACGGGCCACAGCGGTGGCATCGATTTCCTGCGCGACTCCGATGGCCTGCTGAGGCGTGCCGCCGGTGCCTTGTCCGGCTTCATCTATGCCGGCGCGGCCATCGCTCATCCAAAACTCTTTGCCGGCAAACGGATCGAAAAAACCTCGTTGAACCGTTATTTCGACGACGCCATCGCGGTAGGCCGCTTCTTCGGCATGCCGCTGGAGGGGAGCTGGATCACCGTCGGCACGCCCGATGCCATCGCGCCGGCGGAGGAGGCGGTGAGGAGGGCGCGTGGAGAGCGGGCATAACCCTGGCGCCTGGTCCGTTGCCGCTTTGATGCGGGCCGAGTTGACGTTAGGCTGCAAGTCGCGAATCCGACATGTTGCGACCTGCCCGCCAGCCTGAACCACCGATGTCCTACGCTGCTCCCCGCGTCCTCTCCATTCCGCCCGGCGTTCGGTTCCTGCCGGCGCTGGCGGAGGCGCTGGTCGACGGCCATCTGGTGCCGGATTTCCGGCCGGGTGCCGACCCGCTGGCGCTGGCCGACGTTACCATCTACGTCCCGACCCGCCGCGCCGCGCGCGAGCTGCGCACCATCTTCGTCGAGCGCACCGGCGGCCGGTCGGTCATCCTGCCGACGGTGCGTCCGCTCGGCGAATTCGACGAGGATGTTTCCTCCTTCCTCGACGCCGACCCCGCCGCGCTCGATCTGGTGCCGCCGATCTCCTCCGTCGACCGTCTGCTGCTGCTCGCTCCGCTGGTGCAGCGCTGGAAGAAGAATCTGCCCGCCCATGTCGCTGCGAAATTCGCCGAGGAGGTGGTCGTGCCCGCCTCGGCGGCGGATTCGCTGTGGCTGGCGCGCGACCTCGCTGCGCTCATCGACGAGGTCGAGACCGAAGGCGCCGCCTGGTCGAAACTGGCCGGCCTCGTCGACGGCGACCTCGCGGCCTGGTGGCAGGTGACGCTGGATTTCCTCGCCATCGTCACCGAGCACTGGCCGGGCATTCTGGCCCTACGCGGCCGCTCCGATCCGGCTGCGCACCGCAACGCACTGATCCGCGCCGAGGCGGAGCGCCTGAAGGCGCATCCCCCCGCCGGTCCCGTCATCGCCGCCGGCTCCACCGGTTCCATTCCCGCCACCGCCGCGCTGCTTGCGGCGATCGCCCGCCTGCCGCGCGGCGCAGTGGTGTTGCCGGGCCTCGACCGCGCCATGGACGAGGCGTCCTGGAAGGTGGTGACCGCCCCGGCGCCGGAACCGGCGGTGCTCGGCCATCCGCAATTCGGCCTGGCAAAGCTGCTTGGACGGATCGGTGTGTTGCGCGCCGATATCGAGGATGTGGCTGCCCCATCCGAGGCGCTCGCGGCACGCGCCAAAATCGCCGGCGAGGCGTTCCGTCCGGCGGCCACCACGGATTTGTGGGCGTCAGGGCGTGGTGTCTTTGCCGATGGGGACGTTGCCGTTGCCTTGGGGGGCGTCTCGCTGGTCGAGGCTGCGAACGAGCGCGACGAAGCGGCGGCGATTGCCATCGCGCTGCGGCTGGCGGTCGAGGCGCCCGGCAAGACCGCGGCGCTGGTCACCGGCGACCGCGACTTGGCGCGGCGCGTTTCGGCCGAGCTGCTGCGCTTCGGAATCCGCGCCGACGATTCCGGCGGCACGCCATTATCGGGTACACCGCCGGCTGCCTTGCTGACGCTGATGCTGCGCGCCGTCTTCCAGCCCGGCGATCCCGTGCCGGTGCTGGCGCTGCTGAAGCACCCACTGCTGTCGCTCGGCCTCGGCCGGGCAAAGGTGCGGCGCGCCGTCGAGGTCATCGAGCTTGTGGCCCTGCGCGGCGGTTATGGCCGGCCGGAAATCGCCACGCTGGCCATGTTGTTTGAGGAGCGGCTGGCGGAGCTTGCGGGCGACAGGCGCGCGCCATTCTGGTTCGCGCGCCTCTCCGCCGGCGATCTCGAGCAGGCGCGCGCCGTGCTGGCCGCGCTCGGCGAGGCGCTGGCCGGCATCCGCCGGGAGGCGGCCGGCGAGGGTGAAGCGCCGCTGTCGCGCATTGTGAAAACCTCGGTGGTCGTGGTTGAAAATCTGGTGCGCGGCGCTGACGGCGGGCTGGACGCGTTCTATTCCGGCGATGCCGGGCAAAAACTGGCGGAGTTCCTGCGCGGCCTGGTCGGCGCCGATGCGGAATTCGCTTTCCCGCCGCGCGAGTGGCCGGATGTTTTCGACGCGCTGATCGGCCCGGAGACGGTCAAGCCGGCCTTTGGCTCGGACAGCCGCGTCTCGATCTGGGGCGCACTGGAAGCGCGCCTGCTGTCGCCCGATACGCTGGTGGTGGGCGGACTGAACGAAGGCGTGTGGCCACGCAAGGCGGTGTCCGACCGTTTCATGTCGCGTGTGATGAAGGCGGGCATCGCGCTGGAGCCACCGGAGCGCCGCATCGGCCAGTCGGCGCATGATTTCCAGATGGCGCTGGGCATCGAAAACCTGGTGCTGACGCGTGCCGCGCGCTCGGGCGACGCGCCGGCCGTCGCCTCGCGCTGGCTGCAGCGCATCCTCACCTTCGCCGGGCCGGGCGAGGCCGCGAAGATGCGGACGCGTGGCGGCCAACTGCTTGCCTGGGCGCGCGCGCTGGATCTTCGCCCGGAGGAAGAGCTGGCCGCCCGTCCGAACCCGAAACCGCCGGTCGCGGTGAGGCCGAAGCACTTTTCAGTCACCGAGATCGAAACCTTGCGCCGTGATCCCTATGCGATCTACGCGCGCCGTATCCTCGAGCTATTCCCGGTCGATCCGCTGGTGCGCGATCCCGGAGCGGCCGAACGCGGCACGCTGTTCCACGAAATCCTGCATCGCTTTTCGGCGTCCGGCGTCGATCCCGCGTCACCCGAAGCGCTTGACACGCTGCTCACGACCGGCCGCGCCGGCTTCGCCGCGTTCGAGCTTCCCGACGACGTGTCGGCCGTCTGGTGGCCGCGCTTCGAGCGGCTGGCGGCCAATGTCGTCGCCTGGGAGGCAGGCCGCGCCGATTCCGTCCTGACGCGCCTGCCGGAGCTGCGCGCCGCCCACACTCCGGTCGGCCGCACCGGCGTCACGCTCTCGGGTTATGCCGACCGCGTCGATCTTTTGCCGGCAAACATGGCGGACATCCTCGACTACAAGACCGGCTCGTCGCCCTCGAAGATCCAGGCCCACCGGCTGATCGCGCCCCAACTTGCGCTTGAAGCGGCGCTGCTCAGGCGCGGGGCTTTCGCCGATATCGGCCGCCGCGAGCCCGCCGACCTCGCCTACATAAGGCTGAAGCCCAATGGCGAGGTCGTGCCGGAATCGGTTCTGGAGATTCGCGGCAGCGTCCGCTCCGCCGCCGATCTCGCCGAGGATTCCTGGGCGCGGCTGGAACGCCTGCTCGACCACTATGCGCTGCCCTCGGCCGGCTACCTGTCGCGCGCGCTGCCGTTCCGCGAGGGCGACATGGAAGGCGACTACGATCATCTCGCCCGTGTGCTCGAATGGTCGGCCGGCGGCGAGGATGCGGCGGAGGCGGGCGAATGAAACGCGTCTACCCCGTCCCCGAAGCCACGAGACTGTCGCAGGCCACCGCCTCTGACCCGCGCAATTCGGCCTGGGTGTCGGCCAATGCCGGCTCGGGCAAGACGCATGTGCTGTCGCAGCGTGTCATCCGGCTGCTGCTCGAAGACACCGACCCGTCGCGCATCCTCTGCCTGACCTACACGCGCGCCGCCGCCGCCAACATGTCGAACCGCGTGTTCTCGACGCTGTCGGAATGGACGATGCTTGGCGACGAAGCCCTGGCTGAGAAGATCGAAACGATGGAGGGCGAAAGGCCGGGCCGCGAGAAGCTGGCGCGCGCGCGCAGACTGTTCGCCCGGGCGCTGGAGACGCCGGGCGGCTTAAAAATCCAGACCATCCACGCCTTCTGCGAATCGGTGCTGCACCAGTTTCCGCTGGAGGCCAACATCGCCGCGCATTTCGATATGCTCGACCCGCTGATGGAGGAAGCACTGTTCGGCGCCGCCAGGCGCGAGCTACTCACCGGCGCGATGGGCGCCGACCATCCCGACCTGCAGGAGGCTTTTGCCGCCGTGCTGGCGCGCGGCGGCGAGGCCGGGCTCGACACGCTGCTCACTGAAATCCTGCGCGACCGCGACGGGTTGCGGCGTTTCATCGACGCGGTCGCCGTCGACGACCCGCCCTATGCCGGCCTGTTCGCCGAATTCGGCTTCGAGCCCGGTGAGACCGCGGCTTCCGTCGCCGCGACGGTGTGGCCGCTGCGCGGTTTTCCGCCCGCCTATATCGACGCCTTCGCCCAGACGGCGGAAGCCTTGGACGCCCGCCGCGCGCTGGAACGCATCGTGCCCGCCACGCGCGCCGCCATGGCCGAGACCGATCCGGAGCGGCGGCTGAAAATCCTCGCCGAGGGTTTTTTGAGCGGCAAGGGCGAGCCCTACAGCCTCTCTTGGCTGTTCAACAAGGCGCTGCTTTCCGGCCTGCCGCGCCTGCCAGAGCGCTACGAGGCCGCGTGCGAGGCCATCGTCACGGCCCTCGACCGCCTCGCCCATCTGCGCCTGGTCGAAAACACCCGGGCCGCGCTCACCATCGCAGACTGGTTGATCGGCCGTTACGAGCAGTTGAAGACCGGCCGCGGTTTCCTCGACTTCAACGACCTGATCACCCGCACCGTGCGCCTGCTCGCCCGCCAGGATGCCGGCCCCTGGGTGCTCTACAAGCTCGACAAAGGCATCGACCATATCCTGATCGACGAGGCGCAGGACACCAGCCCCGACCAGTGGAGCGTGGTGCGCCGCCTGGCGGAGGAGTTTTTCGCCGGCGCCGGCGCGCGCGACCATGTTCGACGCACCGTCTTCGCCGTTGGCGACGAAAAGCAGTCGATCTACTCATTCCAGGGCGCCGCCCCCGAAGCTTTCGCCGAGAGCGGGCACGCTTTTTCGGAAAGAGTGCGCGGCGCGGCCGGCCGCTTCGAGCATGTCAGACTGAACCTCTCCTTCCGCTCCACCGACGACGTGCTCGCCGCCGTCGACCGCGTCTTCGCCAACGAGCAGGCGCGGCGCGGTCTGACCTTCGCCGGCGATCCGGTCGAGCACGCCGCCATCCGCGCCGGGGCGCCGGGTTATGTCGAATTGTGGCCGTCGCTCGGCGCCGACACGGTCGAGGAGCCGGACGACTGGACGACGCCCATCGACCACGCCACCGCGCCCGCCGTGCGGCTGGCCGAGACCATCGCGAAAACCGTCGACCGCTGGCTGAAGTCCGGCGAGGTGATCGAGGGCAGCGGCAAGCGGCTCGGCCCGGGCGACGTGCTGGTGCTGGTGCGCAAGCGCGGCAGTTTTGTCAACGCGCTGGCCAAGAGCCTGAAGGACCGCCACATCCGCGTCGCCGGTGCCGACCGGTTGAGCCTGCCGGCCCATATAGCGGTCAAGGACATGATCGCGCTCGGTCGCTTCGTGCTGCAGCCGGAGGACGACCTCTCATTGGCCGCGCTGCTAAAGAGCCCGGTCTTCGGCCTCTCGGAGGAGGCGCTGTTTGCGCTCGCCGCCGGCCGCGCCGAGGGCGTGTCGCTCGCTGAATCGCTGCAAAGCCGCTCCTCGGCCGATTCGGCCCTTGCCGGTATCGCCAAAACCCTGGAGCGTTGGGCCAGCGAGGCCGCCTTCCGCCGCCCCTTCGAGTTTTACTCCGGCGTGCTCGGCCGCGACGAGGTGCGGTCAAAAATGATCGCCCGGCTCGGCCAGGAGGCCGGCGACATTCTCGACGAGTTTCTGAATTTCGCGCTGGCGCAGGAAAAGACCGGCCTGCCCGGCCTGGAAACCTTCCTCGCCACGCTGCAGTCGGCGGCGCCCGAGATCAAGCGCGAGATGGACCAGACCCGCGACGAGGTCCGCATCATGACCGTGCACGCCGCCAAGGGGCTGGAAGCGCCGGTGGTGTTTCTTGTCGACGGCGGCTCGCAGCCATTCAGCGCCCAGCACCTGCCGCGGCTGATCCCGTTCTCGCCCAAGGGCGATCTGGCCGGCACGCCCGGCTATCTCTGGCGCGCGCCGGGCGAAACGCCGGCCGCCTTCGTCCGGGGCATAGAGGCCGGCATAGGCGGCCGCGCCGACGACGAATACCGCCGTCTGTTGTATGTCGGCATGACAAGGGCGGAAGACCGGCTGGTCGTCTGCGGTTTCCACGGCCGCCGCCCGCCGCCGCCCACATCCTGGCATTCGCTGGTCGCCGGCGCGCTTGCCGGGGCACCCGGAAGCGCCGAGCTGGACCACCCGGTCGCCGGCAAGGTCTTGCGGTTCCGCCGGAACGGTGGCGAGGGTTTCGCGCCGGAGGCGGCCACCGAGGCGGAGGAGGCTCCCCCGGCGATCCTCCCGTCCGCCCTGCTGGTTCCGTTGCCACCGGACAAGACCCTGCCGCGCCCGCTGGCGCCCTCCGGCGCCTCGTCGCTGCTGGTCGAGGCAGAGGAGGTGGTGGTTTCCGGCCGCTCGCCGGTGCTCGACGCGGACGAAGAGCCCGGCTTCGCCATTGCGCGCGGAAACGTGCTGCACAAGCTGCTGCAAGTGCTGCCCGACATGGAGGCGATGGTCCGCGAAGGAGCCGCCCGCCGTTATCTCGACCGCGCCGCCGCCGACTGGCCCGCATCTGAGCGGGATGCGGCGCTGGCCTCGGTGCTCGCCATCCTCGACGCCGAGAATTTCCGGCCGCTGTTTTTGCCGGGCTCGCGGCCGGAGGTGGCGGTCATGGGCGAGCTTGAGGTGCGCGGGCAAAGGCGTGCCGTCTCGGGCAAGATCGACCGGCTGGCGGTCACCGACCGTGAGGTGATGATCGTCGACTACAAGACCAACCGCCCCGCCCCGCGCGACCCCGCGGCGGTGCCGCCGGCTTACGTGGCGCAGCTCGCGCTCTACCGGGCGCTGCTCAGGCCGATCTACCCGGACAAGACCGTCTCTGCCGCGCTGCTGTTCACCGAGGCGCCGCGCCTCATCGTTCTGCCGGCGCAAGCCATGGACGAGGCCCTTGTCCGACTCACCAAGGCGTGAAACAACCGGTGCTTGACTGGCGGCGCCTGAGCCACCACATCTTGTGCAAGCTTGAACCGAAAGGATAGTTTTGATGGCCACCGTCAAGGTCGACAAGAACAATTTCCAGGCCGATGTGCTGGACGCCAAGGCGCCGGTCGTCGTCGATTTCTGGGCCGAATGGTGCGGTCCGTGCAAGATGATCGGCCCCTCGCTGGAGGAGATCTCGACCGAACTCGCCGGCAAGGTGAAGATCGCAAAACTCAACATCGACGAGAATCCGGAGCTAGCCGCCCAGTTCGGCGTGCGCTCCATTCCGACGCTGATGATCTTCAAGGGCGGCGAAGTGGCCGACATGAAGGTCGGCGCACTGCCGAAGACGGCGCTGTCGCACTGGATCAACGGCGCCGTCGCCTGATCCGATCCTTCTCTCCACCTGACCGAGCCCGGCCTTCGCGCCGGGCTTTTTTATGCCCGCCCTTATCCCCTTGGTCCGAAGGGGCCGTTCCACATTTATTGGTTGGCGAAGACCTGGTCCCACGCCTCGACGGCGGCTGCGGCTCGCTCGCCGACGGCGGCGGCGCTCAAACCCGGCTTATAGAGGCTGGAGCCGAGGCCGAAAGTGCGCACGCCGACCTTGGCGTAGGCGGCGAAGTCGGCTTCCGACACGCCGCCGACAACGCCCACCGTGGCGTCGGCCGGCAGCACCGCGCGGATCGCGGCGATGCCGCCCGGTCCCAGAACGCTTGCCGGAAAAAACTTCAGCGCCGACGCGCCGAGGCTGAGGGCTTGGAACGCCTCTGTCGGCGTGAACACGCCGGGCATCGTCACCAGGCCATGTCTGGCTGCCTGGCGCATCACGTCGGCATCGATGTTGGGGCTGACCAGCAGCCGCCCGCCCGCAGCGTGCAGCCGGTCGACCTCTCCGGCCTTCAGCACCGTGCCGGCGCCCAGCAACGCGCCCGGTAATTGTCGTGCAACAGCCTCGATCGAACGAAACGGATCGGGCGAGTTGAGCGGAACCTCGATCGCCTCGATCCCAGCGTCGTAAATAGCGGAGGCGACGTCCACTGCCTCCTCGGGCTTCAGTCCTCGCAGGATGGCGACGAGGTTTCTTTGCAGTTTGGGAAACGGCATGCTCATGCAACGTCCTTCGAACCCATCATGCCCAGATGCCGTGCTGCCTCCGTCAGTCCGGCGCGGACGGCGTCGTCGGCATCGGCAACCATGACGTCGAAGCCCGCGAGCCCGAGCGCTGTTTGATACAGATCGCTCATGCTCCCCGAGGCGATCAGCACGACCGACCCGCCTTGCGTCAGGAACCGAGCCTTGGCGGCGGAGATCTCGGCGCCGATCAGCATGCCCGACAAGGCGGCCGCCGCATCCGCCGGCTGCAGGCCCTGCAGCAACGTCGCGGCGCGAATGCGGAACAGCGACGTTTCGACCGGCCCCGGCGCGGCCAGGGCGTTCGCGCACCAGGTTTCGAAGGCGGTGCTGCCTGCAGCGACTTTTGCGTCCCGCCCGATCGAATGTCTTAGGATCGACTGCGTGGACAAAACGGAGAAAAGCTCTCCCGTCATGAAGGTCTGAAAGGCCTTGACGGCGCCGTCTGCCAGTTCGACCCATTTGGAATGGGTGCCTGGCATGCAGACGAGATGACGGCCGGAGCCGAGTGTCGCCACCGCGCCGGCAAGCTGCGTCTCCTCGCCGCGCATGACGTCCGGCGCAGAAGGGTCGCGTTGCGCCAGGCCGGGCACGATGCGGATGTCGCGCGCCGTTCCCGCGACACGGACCGCCGCGCCGAAAATGTCGGCGAGCGAAACCGGCACGGTGGTATAGGGCGCCTCGACCCAGCCCTGGCGCGAGCCCACCATGCCGCAAAGAATGGTCGGCAATGTCGGCGGCGCACCCATGTCGGCAAGCTGCCGCTCAAGAATCTCGGCAAAACGGTCCGGCTGGGCGGCGAGCAGTCCCTCGTCGCTACGGCGCTCGGCGAGCACGTTTCCGGTGCGGTCGAGAAGCCAGACGCGCAGGCGCGTGGTGCCCCAGTCGGCCGCGGCGATCGCAGGGATCGCGGCGCTGCTCACAAGAAACCTCCATCGACGATCATGGTCTGCGCGGTCAGCATGCGCGAGGCGTCGGAGGCGAGGAACAGGCAGGGGCCGACCATGTCCTGCGGCTTCATCACCTCGCGGATGCACTGGCGTCCGACATGCGTGGCCAGGGTTTCGTCGGTCACCCACAGGTCGCGCTGGCGCTCGGTGATGACCCAGCCCGGAGCGATCGCGTTGACGCGGATGTTCCACGGCCCCAGCTTGCCGGCCAGCCCCTTGGTCAGCCCGATGATGCCGGCCTTGGCGGCGGTGTAGGACGGCATGTCCGGGTGGTTGATCAAGAACGAGGTCGAGGTGAAGTTGATGATCGAGCCGCGCCCCGCCGCGCGCATGCCCGGCGCGACCGCCTGGGCGGTGAAGAAATGCGGCCTGAGATTGATCGCCTGGTTGTCGTCCCAATAGTCGAGCGACACGTCGGCAATGTCGTGCCGCTCGTCGAAAGCGGCGTTGTTGATAAGCACCGTCGCCGCGCCATGCGCCGCTTCCGCCTGCCGGACGGCGTCGCGCAGCGCTTCGATGTCGCGCAGGTCGCAGCGGATATAGAGCGGCGTCGCGCCATGGGACGAGGCTATCCGGTCACGCAGCGTCTCGCTCGGGCCGTCTGCGATGTCGATGAAGGCGACGCGCGCGCCTTGCGCGACAAATCCCTCGGTGAGGGCGGCGCCGATGCCGGAGCCGCCGCCCGTGATGAGAACGGCCGCCCCCTCGAGGTCGGCATATTTGGCCGGATGCAACATGAAAAGCTCTTCAGGCTGGATGGCTGGCGGTCATTCCCATAGACCGGGCGCTGGCCGAGCGCGACAGAAATCTGCTGCAGGCACCGCGTTGCGGCGCGCCGCGGAGGCCGAAATTCAGGATGCGGCCGCGAGCGCCGTGCCGCGAAGGGTGTCGCGCAGCAGGCCGAGCGTGGTCTCGGCATTGGCAGGGCGACCGAACAGATAGCCCTGGCCGCCGCTGCAACCGAATTCGGTCAGCCGCGCCGCCTGCCCTTCCTTTTCGATGCCCTCGGCGATCGCTTCCATGCCGAGGCCCTCGCACATCGACAGGATGGCGCGGATGATGTGTTCGGACGGCCGATCGTCGAGGATGGACGAGACGAAGCTGCGGTCGATCTTGAGCTTGTCGAAATGGAACTCGCGCAGCCGGCCGAGCGACGAAAGGCCGGTGCCGAAGTCGTCCAGCGCGACGCGTATGCCGCAGCGGCGCAGATCCTCGACGATCTTGGCCGCGGACACCGGATCGTTCATCAGGCCGGTCTCGGTGATCTCGATCTCGAGGCGGCGCGGATCGAAACCGGTGCGGTCGAGGATGGCGAGGATATGCAGGCCGGTGTTCTGGTCGACCAATTGCGACGGCGACAGGTTGAAGGAGAGAAAGAGGTCCGACGGCCAGCTCCTTGCCGCTTCCGCCGCCTTGCGCAGAACCAGTTGCGACAGCGGCCCGATGAAGCCGCGCTCCTCGGCAATCGGAATGAAGATGGAGGGCGAGACGAAACCCAGGTCCCTGTCGGTCCAGCGGGCCAGCGTCTCGAAACCGCGGATGCGCCGTGTCGCCAGATCGATGATCGGCTGGAAATGCGGCTCGACCTCTCCGGAAGAAACCGCCCGGCGCAGCGCCTGCTCGATATGCGTCGCCCGCCTTGCCGCGGCTTCCATCTCGCGGGTGTAGACCACCACCTTGCCGCGGCCGGAACGCTTGGCGTGATAGAGCGCGGTCTCAGCCTTGTCGACGAGGATCTCGGTGGTCTCGTCGCCAGAATAGAACAGCGAGCAACCGACGGAGGCGGAGAGCCGGGCCGTGCGATCTCCGACGTCGTAGGGCGCCGACAGGATCTCGATCAGCATCCTGGCGCGCTCGGCGACGGCTTCCTCGGAAAATACCATTGGATAGAGAAAGGCGAATTCGTCCGGGCCGATGCGCGCCACGGTCGCGCCGCCGTCCATGGCCGCGCGCAGCCGCATCGCCACCTGGACGAGGATGTCGTCGCCCGATCTGCGGCCGAAAAGGTCGTTGATCGGCTTGAACCCGTCGAGATCGAGGATTCCGACGGCAAAAGGCGCGGGATCGTCCGCCCGATCGCTGATCAGCCGGTCTATCTTGTCGAAGAAGCGACGATGGTTGCCCAGTCCAGTCAGGGGATCGGTGAATGCCAGGTCAGCACTTTCGCCGCGGTCCGATCCGGGAGCGAAGGACGGCTGCATCAAAATTCCTATGCCATGCTAAAATCAAGAACTGAACGTCGCATCAAAACCTTGATGAAACGTATCGTCGCCCGAAGGCGCATGATCGTTCGGGCGGGTGCCGGACGCGGCGTCAATGGACGCGGTAGAGCAGAAGCGGTTGGCCGGACGTCTCCGCTATCGGCTCGAGCCAGGACGGAACGTTGCCTGCCACCAGCTCGGCCATGAAGCCGTGCGGTGCCCATCTTACGAACGACTTCGTCTCCCCGTTGCCCGGGCAGAAGGCAAGCAGGCCGACTTTCTCGCGCCGCATCACCGCATGCGCCTCCTCCGCTGTTCCCATGAAGGCGTCGAGGGTCGCGACGTTGCCTGCGATGTTGCGATGGTAGGGTCCGGCGAGAACGCGATGCGGCGTCGTGGCGATCATCGGCGCACCGAGATTGGAGATCGCCAGCACCGTCGTTGCCGGCTCTTGCGCCAGCCTGGCAAAAGTGGCGTCTGCGGTGCAGGTCAGCCGGCCCTTCTCGGCGCCCCGCGCGACGGTGTTCTGTTTGGGCGCGACCAGGTCGGCGATCGTGTGCGAGCCAGCGGCCCACACCAGCGGCAGCGAGACCAGCCAGGCAAGGACCATCCTGACCGCCGCCTTGCCGTCGCCTTGCCGCGCCTCGCGCCTTGCCGCCGCCACCATGGCCGCCAGCGCGATGATCGCGAAGGGCAGCGAGAAATTCGTGCCGCGTATCTGCCAGACGCTGACCGCCGTGGCGGCAAGCAGGAAGCCGAGAAGCATGAGTTCGGCGCGCCGCGCGCCGGCCTTGAACACCGTCATGGCAAGCAGGCCGATTGCGATGAGCGGCGTCACATAATTTTGGGCGACGTTCTCCGGCTGGCGCTCGAAGACGCGCCACAAGGGTTGCGCCTCGGTCACCGCATCCAGCCAGAAGTCCCGCAACCTCTGGTCGAGACCGGCATAGGGGTCGCCGAAGCATGACGGGGCAAGCAGGACGGCGGCGGCGCTGACGGCAACCGCCAGCACCAAAAGGCCGGCAAGCCGGGCCGGCAGACCCCTGGAGCCGGTGAAGGCTGCCACCGCCGTGAGGCCGAGACCGCCCAGGACGGCGATCACCCCCAGTCGAGCCGAATAGGCGTCGCATTGCGCGATCCACCATTCCGATGGCGGAACGGTCGTCACGAGCGCGAGGGCCGACGCGCCGGCAAAGCCGATCCCGAAGCCCGCGGCGGTGCCGTCGTCTCGGGGTGCCAGCAGGGTCGCGGCGGCGCAGAGGCCCGCCACCGCGACATAGGGCGCGGTCTCCATGCCGATCGCCAGCATGATGGCGGCGCAAATGCCAGCGCCAGCGGCCCGGCGCCTACCCGGCGCCAGAAGCAGCGTCACCGTGGCGAGCGCGAAAACGAGCTGGAGATTATGGTGATCGAGGGAGCGTGCGGTGAAGAGGCCGCCGCTGTTCAGCGTGATGGCGCCGATCACCAGCGCCGGGATCACCGTGTCGGGGCCGGCCAGCAGCCGCGCCGCCCGCACCAGCAGGAACAGCGCCGCGACGCTGAGCAAGACCGGCCATACGATCGCCGCCACGATTTCGCCGGTGGCCATGCTGCCGGTCAGCGCCGCCACCGCCAGCATGATCGCGGCCACCGGCGCGTCGACGATGCGCGACCAATGCATGACGAAGCCGCCTTCCGGGCCCATGCGATACTGGTGCAGGTCGAACCAGGGCTGCCCTCCCAGCCAGTCACGGATCTGCACCAGCCGCATCACGCTGTCGTTGTCGCCGCCGGAATCGAACAGGGTCGGAAAACCGCCTGCCGCCTGCGTGACGACCATCACCAGCGCCGCAAGCAGGCTTGCCGCCAGATCGGCCTTCCAGCCTTCGAGACGCGCCGCACGCGGCACGGCAAGCGTGGTTGCGTCATGCATGTCGAAGGCCCCGGTCAAATCCGCCGGCTTAAACCTAGCCTTAACGGCTTCAATAAATAGTAAAACGCCAAGGTGCGGAGGAACGCGGCCGGTCGCGGCACACTCCACCTGCCGGAGTTCCGCAATGCCTCCCAGCTCTCGTCCCGACCTGACGATCGCGATCCTCATTCCCTGCTACAACGAAGAACTGACCATCGGTGATGTCGTGCGGCGCTTCCGCGAGGCGCTGCCGGCCGCAACCGTCTATGTCTACGACAACAATTCCCGCGACCTGACCGCGCTGAAGGCGCGCTCGGCCGGCGCCGTCGTCATCCGCGAACCGCGCCAGGGCAAGGGCAATGTGGTCCGGCGCATGTTCGCCGACGTCGACGCCGATATCTACCTGATGGCGGACGGCGACGGCACCTATGCACCCGAGGACGCACCGCTGCTCATCAACACGCTGATCACCGAGCGCTGCGACATGGTGGTGGGTACGCGGCGCGGCGTGACAGCCGACGCCGGCCGTTCCGGCCACGCCTTCGGCAACCGGATTTTCAACCATCTCTACAAGCGTCTTTTCGGTCCCGACTTCACCGACATCTTTTCCGGCTACCGGGCCTTCAGCCGGCGCTTCGTGAAGAGTTTTCCGGCTGTCTCCGGCGGTTTCGAGATCGAGACGGAGATGTCGGTGCACGCCTCCCAGCTCAAGCTGCCGGTCAGCGAGATCGCGCTGGACTACGGCCGGCGGCCGGAGGGCTCGTCGTCGAAGCTCTCGACCTTCCGCGATGGCGCGAAGATCCTGTTCATGTTTACGATGTTGATGAAGGAGACGCGGCCCTTCCGCTTCTTCGGCGCCCTGTCGCTGATGTTCCTGGCGGCGGGTCTGGTCTTCATGGCGCCGGTGCTGATCGACTATTCCCGCACGGGCCTCGTACCGCGCATGCCGACCTGGATATTGTCGGTGAGCCTGATGCTGCTTTCGATGCTGATGGCTGTCACAGGAACCATCCTCGATTCCGTTTCCCGCGGCCGCGCCGAACAGAAGCGCATCGCCTATCTCGGCATGGGTTTCCTGCCGGCCAACCACGTCCGGATCGAAACCACCGGCAAGCCGGCCGCCAAAGGCAAGCGGGCGGCGTGACCCGCGTCGTCGGATTCCTGGTTGTCGGCGCCATCGGTTTCCTGGCGGATGCGGGCGTCCTCGCACTGCTGCTGGCGGCGACATCGCTGCATCCCCTGCCGGCGAGACTGGTTTCGATCGCCGTCGCGCTGTGCGTCACCTGGTTGCTGAACCGCAACATCACTTTCGGGCACAGTTCGCGCGGCGTCGTCGAAGAAGGCGCGCGTTATGGCGGCGTAGGCATCGCCACGAGCCTCATCAACTACGCGGTCTATTCCGCCTTGGTGCTTGCCCTGCCATTGCTGCCGCCGCTGGCCGCCCTTGCGGTGGCGTCCCTGGTGGCGACGGTGTTTTCCTTCCTGGGTTATTCGCGCATCGTTTTCGATCGGTAGTCGCACAGGGATTGTGCATACGGCGTCCGGCACCGTGCCGGCAATCGCGTGCAACTCCATTGACAGAATGCAACCGGCTGGCATTCTCGCCGGCCGGGGGCGGGGACAAGCGACTTAACCCCAGCATCGGCGCGTTTTCAGCGCCGGGAGGAAACCTCATGAAGAAGCTCATGACCGCCGTTCTGGCGGGTGCTGCGTTTGCGGCCTTGCTCGGCATGGCCGCGGCCGACGATGACGGTGACTGGATCGCCACGTGGACCGCAAGCGCCCAGCCCGCCTGGGAAGCCGACTTCGCCGTGCCGCTCGGCATGCCGGCCAATCTGTGGAACCACACGATCCGTCAGGTTGCTCGAACCAGCATTGGCGGCGGCAAGGTTCGCGTGGTCGTGTCGAACGAATACGGCAAGCTCCCGCTCAAGATCGGGGCGGCGCATATCGGAGTTACCAAGGACGGCGCGGCCATCCAGCCTGGATCGGGCAAGGCGCTGACCTTCAGCGGCAGCCCGTCGATCACCATCCCGCCCGGCGCCCCCGTCATCAGCGACCCGGTCGACCTGAAGGTGGCGCCGCTTTCGGAACTGTCGGTAAGCCTGTTCTTCCCCGAAAGCGCGCCGGCGACGACCATCCACTGGGACGGCCATCAGACCGCCTACGTCGCGGCCGGCAACAAGGTAGCCGACGAGGAGCTGAAGGCAGACTCGACACAGACGCAGCGCGCCTTCCTCACCGGCATCATGGTCGATGCCCCCGACGACGCCCGCGCCATCGTCCTGTTCGGCGATTCCATCACTGACGGCGACGGCTCGACGATCGACGGCAACGACCGGTGGCCGGACACGCTCGCCGAACGTCTGGCACAGGCCGGCGGCGATCCCGTCGCGGTGCTCAACCAGGGCATCTCCGGCGCCAAGGTTCTGAGCGACCGCATGGGCGTGAACGCGCTGGCCCGGTTCGACCGTGACGTGCTCAACCAGCCGCGCGCCGATACCGTCGTGCTGATGATGGGGATCAACGACATCGGCTGGCCCGGCACGGGTCTGGCGCCGCACGATCCCGAGCCCACGGCGGAGGACATCATTGCGGGTTATCGGCAACTCATCGCCCGAGCCCACGCGGACGACATGCGCATCATCGGCGCGACGCTGACGCCGTTCGGCGATTCTTTCGCCGGCTCGCCGTTCGAGGGCTACTACACCCCCGACAAGGAGAAGGTTAGGCTTGCCGTCAACGACTTCATCCGCAACAGCAAGGAATTCGACGGCGTCATCGATTTCGACAAGGTCGTGGTCGATCCGGCAAGACCCGGCTATATCAAGGCCGAGTTCGACAAGGGCGATCACCTGCACCCCAACGCCGCCGGCTACGACGCCATGGCCTCTTCGATCGACCTGGAGCTGCTCGCCGACGATTGAAATGCGGCCGCGCCCTGTGACGGGTCCCGCCATGGAACTTGCACCGCGGAGGTCCCCGGGACCGCCGCGGCTCCGTTCGCCGCACATGCCTTCGCGATTGGCAGGATCGCACGGACGCGATACATGCGGCATCGAAACAGGCAAACGTCACTCGGAAGGGCCACATGCCGCTCAAGATCGCCGTCCAGATGGACCACGTGTCGACGGTGAACATCGCCGGCGACACTACCTTCGCCCTGTCGCTGGAAGCGCAGCGGCGCGGCCACACCCTTTTCCACTACACGCCCGACCGGCTGACGCTCGCCGGCAGCAAGGTGTTCGCGCGCATCGAGGAGATGACGGTGCACGACGAGAAGGGCAATCATTTCTCGCTCGGCGAGCCTGTGCGGACCGACCTGTCGGAAATGGACGTCGTGCTGCTTCGGCAGGATCCGCCCTTCGACATGAACTACATCACCACCACCCACATCCTCGATCGCATCCATCCCAAGACGCTGGTGGTCAACGACCCGGCCTGGGTCAGGAACAGTCCGGAAAAGATCTTCGTCACCGAGTTTCCCGACCTGATGCCGGAGACGCTGATCACCAAGGACCCGCAGGAAGTGGCCGCTTTCCGCAAGCGGCACGGCGACATCATCATAAAGCCGCTCTACGGCAATGGCGGCGCCGGCATCTTTCATCTGCACGAGGCCGACCGCAATCTTGCCTCGCTGCTGGAGATGTTCTCCCAGATGTTCCGCGAGCCGTTCATCGTGCAGCGCTACCTGAAGGACGTGCGCAAGGGCGACAAGCGCATCATCCTGATCGACGGCGAGGTGGCCGGCGCGATCAACCGGGTGCCGGCCGAGCACGACAGCCGCTCCAACATGCATGTCGGCGGCCGCGCGGAGAAAACCGAACTCACCGACCGGGAACGCGAGATCTGCGCCCGCATCGGCCCCTCGCTGCGAGAACGCGGTTTTATCCTCGTCGGCATCGACGTGATCGGCGACTACATGACCGAAATCAACGTGACCTCGCCGACCGGCGTGCGCGAGGTCAGAAAATTCGGCGGCGCCGACATTGCCGCGCTGTTCTGGGACGCGGTGGAGGAGAAGCGCGGCTGATTTGACCATGTAGACGGTTGCTCCTGTCGGATCGCGAGAATGTTCCTGTAATGTTCTTGCGGTCACAAGAAATCTGTGCTTCATTGGATTGGCGCGGCAAGGGGCAGACGGACCGCGCGATCCGGAGAGGGCGGCATGGTCGCGCGGGTTCGCACAGTTGCGTTCCAGGGCATCGAGGCGGTTCCCGTCGACGTGCAGGTGATGATCGCGCCGGGCAAACCGAACATCCATATTGTCGGCCTGCCCGACAAGGCGGTGGCCGAAAGCCGCGAGCGGGTGCAGGCGGCGCTGCATGCATCTGGCCTGTCGATGCCGGCGAAGAAGGTGACGGTCAATCTGGCGCCGGCCGATCTGCCGAAGGAAGGCAGCCATTACGACCTGCCGATCGCGCTCGGGCTGATGGCGGCGCTCGGCGCGGTACCGGGCGACGCGCTGATGGATTACGTCGTGCTTGGCGAATTGTCGCTCGACGGCACGATCGCCCCGGTCGCCGGAACGCTGCCGGCGGCGATGGGCGCCAATGCCGACGGCAAGGGCCTGATCTGTCCGTCCGCCTGCGGTCCTGAAGCTGCATGGGCGGGGTCCGAGATCGACATTCTCGCGCCGCGCAGCCTGATCGCCATCGCCAATCATTTTCGCGGCACGCAGGTGCTGGCGCGGCCGGAGGCGAAGGTGCATGTGCCGGCCGACAATTTGCCGGACCTTGCCGACATCAAGGGCCAGGAGACGGCGCGGCGCGCGCTGGAGGTTGCCGCCGCCGGGGGCCACAATCTCCTGATGGTCGGCCCGCCGGGATCCGGAAAATCCATGCTGGCGCAGCGTCTGCCGTCGATCCTGCCGCCGCTTTCACCGAAGGAACTGCTTGAGGTCTCGATGGTCGCCTCGATCGCCGGCGAACTGGCTGGCGGAAAGCTCACCAACCGCCGGCCATTTCGCGCGCCGCACCACTCGGCGTCGATGGCGGCCATGGTCGGCGGCGGCCTGCGTGTGCGGCCAGGCGAGGTGTCGCTGGCGCATCACGGCGTTCTTTTCCTCGACGAGTTTCCGGAATTCTCGCCGGTGGTGCTGGATTCGCTGCGGCAACCGATCGAAAGCGGCGAATGCGTGATCGCCCGCGCCAACACCCGCGTCACCTATCCGGCGCGCATGCAGCTGATCGCCGCGATGAACCCATGCCGTTGCGGCATGGCCGGCGAGCCGGGCTTTCGCTGCGCGCGAGGCGACCGCTGCCGCACCGAATACCAGTCGCGGATATCAGGCCCGCTGCTCGATCGCATCGACCTGCGCATCGAGGTGCCGGCCGTCAGCGCCAGCGACCTGATCCGGCCGGGGAAAGGCGAGCCGAGCGCCGATGTCTCAAGGCGCGTTGCCACCGCTCGGACGATCCAGCGCAGGCGGTTCGACGAGATGGGCGTTTCGATCGCCACCAACGCCCATTGCCCGACCTCTCTTGTCGAGGAGATCGCCCGGCCGGACGCAGGCGGCGCGGCGCTGCTGCGCGATGCCAGCGAAAAGCTCGGGCTTTCGGCGCGAGCCTATCACCGAGTCCTCAAGGTGGCGCGCACGCTGGCCGACCTCGACGAGAGCGAGGAGGTGCGGCGCATCCATCTGGCCGAAGCGATCTCATACCGCATCGCTGGCGAGCGGCTGGCACAGGCGGCGTGATAAAGGAATCTACTGAACCGAGCCGACGAGCGGTGCGGAGCCTTCACGGATCGTCACCCAGCGACCGGTATGGTTCGACGCCTGGCGCTTCAGGAAACGATAGCCGGTCTGGTTCCAGTCGCGGACGGAATTGGTGAGGTTGTCGAGGACAAAATCCCCCTTGTCGGTGCGGACCGTCAGCACCGCATGGCCCTCGCCATCGGGCTTGCGCACCACCGTCATCAGCAGGTTCGACAGCGAAACACCGCGTTCCTGCAACTGGCGGCGCTTTTCGAGCACATAGTCCTCGCAGTCGCCGACGCCGCCGTCCGGATAGGCCCAGACCTCGTCCTTGCCGTAGATGTCGAGGTCGTTCAACGGCTTGACCGCCGCGTTGACCTCCGTGTTGATGCCGACAAGCAGGCTCCACAGTGCTCCCGACATGCGCTCCGGCCCCCTGTCGCGCAGGCGGATCGAGCATTCCGATGGAGTTGCCTTGCAGAATTCGTAGTGGCCGATCGGTTGCGAAGTCAGCCCGCCGGTGATCATGGGGCCGGACGCGACAGCCTGTCCGGCGGTCAGCGTACCGATCGCCGCAGCCACAAGCATTCCGATGCGCATCGCGGTCAGCCGCGCCCGCGGTGAGGATTGCATAGCCCACTCGCCCTTTGTCGTTAATGAAACGTTAAGGTCGATTTGCCGGCCAAGTCAATTCGCCTAAGGTAACAGTTTGTAGTGATGGTTACCGCGAGGCGTCGGCCGCGGCGAATCTGCAACAGGAAGCAGGACCGGCCCGGAAACGGGCGGGTCATTCAGTCGAGAGGTGCGGGAGAATCAGACCTTGGTGGCGCGAACCAGCCTCGGTCGGGCCGGCGCGCGGCTCTCCTTGCCGTAGCTTGCCATGAAGTCGACGATTCGCGGCAGGATTTCGGCGCGGAAGCGCGAGCCGTTGAATACGCCGTAGTGGCCGACAGCCGGCTGCATGTAATGGGCGCGCATGTCGTTCGGAATATTGACGCAAAGGTCATGGGCGGCCTGGGTCTGGCCGAGGCCGGAAATGTCGTCGTTCTCGCCCTCGATGGTGAGCAGGGCGACATTGCGGATCGCGGCCGGATCGACGGGCGTGCCGCGATGCGTCATTTCGCCCTTCGGCAGAGCGTGGCGGACGAACACGGTCTCCACGGTCTGCAGATAGAACTCGGCTGTCAGGTCCATGACGGCCAGATATTCGTCGTAGAAGTCGCGGTGCTTTTCGGCGCTGTCGCCGTCGTTCTTGACCAAGTGCATGAAGAACTGCTTGTGCGCCGTGATGTGGCGGTCGAGGTTCATGCTCATGAAGCCCGAAAGCTGCAGGAAGCCCGGATAGACGTCGCGCATCATGCCCGGCGCCGGCCACGGCACCGGCATGATGACGTTGTCGCGGAACCAGTCGATGCTCTTTTCCTGGGCGAGCAGGTTCACGGCGGTAGGATTGCGGCGCGTATCGATCGGTCCGCCCATCAGCGTCATCGTTGATGGCGCGAAGCGGTCGCCCCTCGCCTCCATAAGCGCGGCGGCGGCAAGAACCGGCACGGAGGGCTGGCACACCGCCATGACATGGGTGTCGGGTCCGAGCAGGTGCAACATGTCGACGACGTAGTCGATATAGTCGTCGAGGTCGAAACGGCCCGCCGTCACCGGCACCATGCGGGCGTCGGCCCAGTCGGTAATGTAGACGTCGGCATGCGGCAGCATGGCGTCGACCGTGCCACGCAGCAGGGTCGCGTAGTGTCCGGACATCGGCGCCACGATCAGCAGTTTGGGGTCGGAGCGCCGGCGCGCCGGCAGGTCGCGGACGAAATGGATCAGATTGCAGAAGGGCCGGGACCAGACCACCTTCTCGGCGACCGCCACCTGCTTCCAGTCGACGACGGTCTTGTCGATGTTGAAGGACGGCTTTCCGTAGCGGCGGGTCGTGCGCTCGAACAGTTCCGCCATCGCCGCCACCGAACGGCCGAACGGCGTCTGCGACAACGGGTTGACGGGATTGGAGTAGAACAGGCGAACCGCATCCGCATAGGCCCGATACGGCTGCATTGCGGCGTGGTTCATCTCATACATCTGATAATACATGCAGTAATCCCAACGCTGCGCGAACGGCGCGCAGCCCACCTATCGTTAGACAACGAAGTTAACGATCTCTTGTTGCGATGCAATAGAGGCGGCGCCGGGGAGTGGCCTTATCCTTTGGTCCAATATGTCCACGTCAAGGACCGCCATTCGGGCGGGTCAAATCCCCTCGACCAGGACGATTTCGCCATCCGCGTATTTCTGCCGGATCGCCTTGGCTGCCTGGTATTCGGGCGAATGGTAGCAATCATGCGCGATTTCGAGCGACGCGAACTCGATCACCACGTTGCGGCCTCGGCCCGCGCCCTCCGCCAACTCATGGGCGCCGCCGCGCGCCAGCATCCTCGCGCCATATTTGTCGAAAGCGAGCTTCGCAGCGGCCACGTAGTCCTTGTATCCTTCGGCATCGCGCACATCGACGCGGGCGATCCAGTATCCCTTGGGCATCTTTTTCCTCCCGGAGTTCAGCCGTTCAGGCCCGCGCCATCTCGGCGATGATCGCTTCGGCTGCGGCGCGGCGGTCCGGCGCGGCGACGACAGGACGGGCGACAACGAGATGGCTGGCCCCGGCGCGGATCGCCTCGGCGGGGGTCATCACCCGTTTCTGGTCGCCATGCTCGGCGCCGGCCGGCCGGATACCGGGCGTCACCACGGCCAGATCAGGCCCGACGATCCTTCGCACCGCGGCCGCCTCGCCGGCCGAGCAGACGATGCCGCCCATGCCCGCGATCCTTGCCTGCTCGGCGCGGCGCAGCACCAGCGTATGCGGATCGTATTCGTAGCCCGCGTCAACCAGATCCTGTTCGTCCATGGAAGTCAGCACCGTCACCGCGAGCAGGCAGAGCGGCGTGCCCCGGGCAGCCTCGGCGGCGGCTTTCATCGCCTTGGGATAGGCGTGCAGCGTCAGCATCGACACGCCCATCTTCGCGATGCTCTCGACGCCCTTGGCGACCGTGTTGTCGATGTCGAGCAACTTCATGTCGAGGAAGACGCTCTTTCCCGCTTCGACAAGTTCGCGGGCAAAGTCCAGTCCGCCGGCGAAGGCAAGCTGGTAGCCGATCTTGTAGAAGGAAACCGTGCCGTCGAGATCGCTCACCACCGCCTGGGCGGTTCTCAGGTCGGGCACGTCGAGCCCGACGATCAGGCGGCGGACGATATCGTCATGCGGCATCCGAAGCTCCGTCGAAGTTCCATCCCGCCTGGGTCATAGCGGCCCCCGCGGCGACAGCATCAAAGCCCGCTCGATCAGCGTGCGGCACAGGCGCTCCATGCCGCTGCGAAGCCGCTCCTCGCGAAAATTGCCGTCCTCGTCGAAGGCCACGCCGGCATTCGGCACCGAGACCTGGGGCGCGATCACCTCCATCTGGATGTGCGACAGCACGGCGCGAAGATGGGCCGCGCTGCGGATGCCGGCAAAATGACCCTCGGAGGACGAGCACAGCGCCACGACCTTGCCGGACAGCGGCCGCACGGGAACGCCGCGATCCCGGCGCACCCGGCTGATCCAGTCGATGGTGTTTTTCAGCAGCGGCGGCATCGAGCCGTTATATTCCGGCGTGGCGATGAGAATTGCGTCGTGCTCGACGAACAGGCGGGCGAGTTTCACCGCATTGTCGGGAACGCCTTTTTCGGTCTCCAGATCCTGGTCCATGATCGGCAGCGGATAGTCGGCCAGCGAGATGCGGGTGACCTCGGCGCCCTGCAGCGCCAGTTCCTTCATCGCCGCGTCGGCCGTCCTGCCGCTGTAGGCGCCGGTTCGGATCGAACCGGCGAAGACCAGGATTGTCGGGTTCACCGGCGTTCGCTCGTCAGGCCATCAGTTGCCGCGGCCGCGACGATAGACCCAGAGCTGGGTCGGCGGGATGTTGCGGATGACGAAGTCGAAATGCTTCACGCTATAGTTGCCCAAGCCCGGCGGCACCGGCGATTTCGGACCGTAGGTCAACTGGATGACCGGCCGGCCTTCCGGAATGCGATCGAGCAGATCCTCGATATAGGCCACCCGCTGCTGCACCGGGAAATTGAGCAACGGAACGCCGGAGATGACGCTGTCGAAGCATTCGGGCCTGTCTTGGCCTAGCGCGACGTCGAGGTCGAAGGCATCGCCTTCGATCACGTTGACGCCCGGAAAATTGCGCCGCAGGTGCCGGACGAAATCAGCCGAATATTCGACGGTATAAAGGTTCTTCGGCAACACACCGCGCCCCAGGATCGCCCGGGTGATCACGCCCGTGCCCGGCCCGATCTCCAGCACCGGAAGGCCGGAGCCGACATCGATGACGGACGCCATGCGCTTCGCGGTGATCGAACTGGTGGGAATGATCGAACCGACGGCCTTGGGCTTGTCGATCCAGCCCTTGAAGAACCGAAGCTCGTCATCGAATTTCTCGGCCAGCGCCTTGCGCAACTCCGATCCGCGTCGCATGGGCCGCACTCCCTGTCGCTTTCAGGCGATCAATAGCAGCCTGACCCCTCATTGCAAGGCTTACGCAACGTTGCCAAGGGATTGTCCCCCGGCCAAGCTGCGTCAGCGGTCGCCGAAGGATTCGAAAAAATCCTTCATGCGGGAAAAGAAGCCGCTGGATTGCGGCGAGTTTTCCTTGGAGGAGAGTTTTTCGAATTCCTCCAGCAGCTCGCGCTGCCGTTTCGTCAGGTTCTGCGGCGTCTCGACCGCCGTCTGGATGTAGAGATCGCCGATTGTCGGCTGGCGCAGCACCGGCATTCCCTTGCCCTTCATGCGGAACTGCCGCCCGTTCTGCGTGCCTTCGGGCACTTTTACGCGCGTCTGCGAACCGTCGAGGGTGGTGACCTCGAAGGAGCCGCCGAGGGCGGCGGTCGTCATCGAGATCGGCACCTTGCAGTAGAGATCGGCGCCGTCGCGCTGGAAAAACTCGTGCGGCTTGACCGACAGGAAGATGTAGAGGTCGCCCGGCGGCCCGCTGCGAAGGCCGGCCTCGCCTTCGTTGGCGAGCCTGATGCGCGTTCCGTCCTCGATGCCGGCGGGGATGTTGACTGACAAGGACCGCTCCTCGGTGACGCGGCCCTGGCCGGCGCATTTCGGGCACGGGTCCTTTATCGTCTGGCCGCGGCCATGACATTGCGGGCAGGTGCGTTCGATCGAGAAGAACCCTTGCGCGGCGCGCACGCGGCCCGAGCCGGAGCAAAGCGAGCAGGTGACCGGCTGGGTGCCCGGTTTTGCGCCGGAGCCCGAACAGTCGGAGCAGGAGATGGAGGTCGGCACGCGGATCTGCGCGGTCTTGCCGGCGTAGGCCTCCTCCAGCAGGATCTCCATGTTGAAGCGCAAGTCGGCGCCGCGCTCGCGACCGGTGGAAGAGCGGCGGCGTCCGCCGCCCATCATCTCGCCGAAAATGTCTTCGAAAATGTCGGAGAAGCCGCCGCCGGCGAAGCCAGCGCCGCCGTTCATGCCGCCATTCTCGAAAGCCGCGTGGCCGAAACGATCGTAGGCCGCGCGCTTCTGCGGGTCCTTCAGGGTCTCGTAGGCCTCGTTGATTTCCTTGAACCGATGTTCGCAAGCGGCGTCGCCCGGATTGCGATCCGGATGGAACTGCATGGCGAGTTTGCGGAAGGCGCCTTTCAGGTCCTTTTCGTCTACGCCCTTCTGGACACCGAGCGTCTCGTAGAAATCAGCTTTCATCTCGCCCCGCCGTCAAGCTTGCCGATGTCTTGCCGCATCGTCTTCCTGCCTGCTTTTGCGGCGCCCTCCCCGGGCGCCGGGTAACGACGGTTTCCGCCACTCATCGTCTACACCACCTCTGCAAAAGGCCCGACGAAGCCGCCGGGCCTTTCCAGGTTTCACCATCGGATCGTCAGGCCGACTTCTTCTTGTCGTCCTCGTCGATCTCTTCGAAGTCGGCGTCGACGACGTCCGAATCCTTGGCGGCGTCCGCCTTGGCGTCGGCTTCCGCCGCTTCTTTCTGCGAGGCCTCGTACATGGCCTGGCCGAGCTTCATCGACACTTCGGCCAGCGTCTGCGACTTGGCCTGGATGTCGTCGGCGTCGTCGCCCTCGGCAGCCGTCTTCAGCGCGGCGATGGCGTCGGCGATCGCCTTGCGGTCGGTCTCCGAAACCTTTTCGCCATATTCCTTGAGCGACTTCTCGGACGAATGCACGAGAGCCTCGGCCTGGTTGCGAGCCTCGACCAGCGCGCGCCGCTTCTTGTCGGCTTCGGCGTTAGCCTCGGCGTCCTTCACCATCTTCTCGATGTCGGCATCGCTAAGGCCACCCGACGCCTGGATGCGGATCTGGTGCTCCTTGCCGGTGCCCTTGTCCTTGGCCGTGACGTTGACGATGCCGTTGGCGTCGATGTCGAACGACACCTCGATCTGCGGCACGCCGCGCGGCGCCGGCGGGATGCCGACCAGGTCGAACTGGCCGAGCGCCTTGTTGTCGGCAGCCATTTCGCGCTCGCCCTGGAAGACGCGGATGGTGACCGCGCCCTGGTTATCCTCGGCGGTCGAGAAGGTCTGGCTTTTCTTCGTCGGGATCGTCGTGTTGCGGTCGATCAGGCGCGTGAACACGCCGCCCAGCGTCTCGATGCCCAGCGACAGCGGGGTCACGTCGAGCAGCAGCACATCCTTGACGTCGCCCTGCAGCACGCCGGCCTGGATTGCGGCGCCCAGCGCCACCACCTCGTCGGGGTTGACGCCCTTGTGCGGCTCCTTGCCGAAGAACTGCTTCACCACTTCCTGGACCTTCGGCATGCGGGTCATGCCGCCGACCAGCACCACCTCGTCGATCTCGCCTGCTTTCAGGCCGGCATCCTTGAGCGCCGCCTTGCAGGGTTCGACGGTGCGCTGCACGAGATCGTCGACGAGCTGCTCGAATTTGGCGCGCGTCAGCTTCATCGTCAGGTGCTTCGGACCGCTCTGGTCGGCGGTGATGAAGGGCAGATTGATCTCGGTCTGGGCGGACGACGACAGCTCGATCTTCGCCTTTTCAGCCGCCTCCTTGAGGCGCTGAAGGGCGAGCTTGTCGTTCTTCAGGTCGATGCCCTGCTCCTTCTTGAATTCCGCCGCGAGGTACTCGACCAGGCGCATGTCGAAGTCCTCGCCGCCGAGGAAGGTGTCGCCATTGGTCGACTTCACCTCGAACACGCCGTCGCCGATCTCCAGCACCGAGATGTCGAAGGTGCCGCCGCCGAGGTCGTAGACGGCGATGGTCTTGCCTTCCTTCTTGTCGAGGCCATAGGCGAGCGCGGCCGCGGTCGGCTCGTTGATGATGCGCAGCACCTCGAGACCGGCGATCTTGCCGGCGTCCTTGGTGGCCTGGCGCTGAGCGTCGTTGAAATAGGCGGGAACGGTGATGACGGCCTTCTCGACCTTCTCGCCGAGATAGGCTTCCGCCGTCTCCTTCATCTTCTGCAGGATGGTCGCCGAAATCTGCGAGGGCGACTGCTTCTTGCCGCCGGCCTCGACCCAGGCGTCGCCATTGTCGCCCTTGACGATGTGATAGGGGACGAGCTTCTTGTCCTTCTCGGTGACCGGATCGTCGTAGCGGCGGCCGATGAGGCGCTTCACCGCGAAGATGGTGTTCTCGGGATTGGTCACTGCCTGGCGCTTGGCCGGCTGGCCGACGAGGCGTTCGCCGTCGCCGGTGAAGGCGACGATGGAGGGCGTAGTGCGCGCGCCTTCCGCATTCTCGATGACCTTGGCGTCCTTGCCGTCCATGACGGCGACGCAGGAATTGGTGGTCCCCAGGTCGATGCCGATAACTTTTGCCATGTTCTAGTCTCTCCGTTTAGCAGGTTTTCAGGACCCAATGAGGCGTTCCGGTGAAAACCCCTGTTCTCTGGAAATTCGCCCGGCGGACCGCATGCAACGGCCGCCCGGCGGCTGTGGCGCGTATATAAGAATAGCCATTTCGCCGTGCAAGCGCCGTAAAGCCGGCAACGAACGGGAAATGTGGGCAAAACCGCGGCCATCCCCCATATTCACCGGCATGACCGACACGGCCACGATCGATCCGGCAGCTATGCGCCGTCACCGGCTGACCAACACGCTGCACACCGGCCTGCTGGCGGGCGGCAGCCTGCTGCTGCTTGCCGTCACCGCCTGGGTGTTCGGCGGCCCGATCGGCGTGGTCCTGGCCATAGTCTTCGGCGCCGTTTCGCTGGCGGCGGTGCGGCGCGTCAGCCCGCAGATGGTCTTGTCCATGTACAAGGCCCGGCCGGTGACCGAGGCCGAGTTTCCGGCCGGCGTCCGGCTTCTGCGCATCCTGTCGCAGCGCGCCGGCCTGCCAGCCGCGCCAAAACTCCATGTCATCCCCTCGCAGATGATGAACGCCTTCGCGGTCGGCCGCCGCGACGATTCCGTCATCGCCATCACCGACGCGCTGGCGCGGCGGCTGACGATGCGGGAACTCGCCGGCGTGCTGGCCCATGAGATCAGCCATATCGCGCATGAGGACATCAAGGTGATGGCGCTGGCCGATATCGTCTCGCGCTTCACATCGGTCATGTCGACCGTCGGCCTGCTCACGCTGATCATCAACATAGGCGGCCTGTTCGGCGGCATGGGCGAGCCGGTGCCGTGGCTCGCCGTGCTGGTGCTGCTCGCCGCGCCCACCGTTGGTGGCCTGCTGCAGATGGCGCTGTCGCGCACCCGCGAATTCGACGCCGATTTCGGTGCGGCGGTGTTGACCGGCGATCCGGATGGGCTCGCCTCGGCGCTGCAAAAACTGGAGCGGGCGCGCGGGCGGCTTTGGGAGGGCATCCTGCTGCCCGGCGGCCGCATCCCCGATCCATCGGTGCTGCGCACGCATCCGGCAACCAAGGACAGGCTGGAGCGGCTGGCGGCGTTGAAGGCCGAGATGGGTGCACTGGCCGGCGAGGCGGCGATCGTGCTGCCGTCCACTTCGACACCTGCGCGGCCGATCCCGGTTCCGCGTGGTTCGCTGGTGCCGCGCATCCATCAACATGGCGGCCGGCATGGACCGCTCTACGGCTCGCTGATGGCTCCGCTGGCAGAAATCGGCGACGCTCCGGGTTGCGACGCTTCACTTCACATGCCGGACGGGGCGCCGCGCGTCCGTCTGCTGCGCGGCCTCGCCTGGTGGTGAGCGCGCCGCACGCTCGGATCGTCCCGCGTCGCTCTTCGCTCCGGCCGGCCGGTCGAACAGGCTCCCTATATTGATCGTGAGGGACGCGGCCTAACCAACGCCCGGCAGGGTGATGACAAAACGCGCGCCCGCGGCGCCGTCGGCCAGCGTGATGGTTCCGTCATGCGCCTTGACCAACGCCGCGACGATGCCCAGCCCGAGCCCGGTGCCGCCGCTGTCGCGCCGCGTGGTGAAGAACGGCTCGAATATTCTTGCCCGGTTCACGGGCGGCACGCCGTCGCCGTCGTCGTCGGCAATGACCGTGACCGTGCCGTCTTCGGAAGCCGCCAGCCGGAAGTGTTTCGCGCCGTGGCGTGCGGAATTGTCGGCAAGATTCCGCAACAGGATCGCGGCATTCTCGGCCGACATGCGGAAGCGGATGTTTTCACCAGCCTCGATCTCGACGGCGAGCCTCGGTTCCTCACCGAGTGTGGAAACCGCCTCTGCCAGCGAGGCGGTCTCGCCGCCGCTCACCGTGCTTTCCGCCCGCGCCAGCTCGATCAGCCGGCGCACCAGCCCGTTCAGCCTTTCGGTGTCGTCTACGATGTTGGCGTGAAAGCGCGCCCGCGTCGCCTCGTCCATGCTGTCGCCGCCGTCGCGCAGCAGCTCGGCGGCGCCCTGGATCGCCGTGAGCGGCGATTTCAGCTCGTGCGAGACGTGGGTGGCGAAGGTGCGGATCGTGTCGGAACGCGCCTGCAGCTTTCGCGCCATGTCGAGGAAGGCGCCGGCGAGTTCGGCCATCTCGCGGGTGCCGTGATGGCCGAGCGGGCGGATGGCGTCGCGGTCGCCGGCGGCGATGCGGGCGGTGCGGTCCATCAGCTCGTACATCGGCCGGCTGACGGTGCGGATGAAAACGAAGGCGATCAGCAGCGTGGCGGCAAGGATGGTGACGGTGGCCAGCGCCAGCTTGCCGCGCTCGGCATAGAGATGTTTGACGATATTGCTCGGCGTGCGCGACATGTAGACGACGCCGGCGACGCGGTCTTCGACCACCACCGGTATCGCCACAAAGATGCGCAACATGGTGCCGCGGCTGACCGAATAGAGCGGCGGCGATGGCCGGTCGCGGATGCGCGAGCGCAGCGCGCTGGCATATCGCCCGTCGAGCGCAGCGCGAACCTCCTCGACTTGCGACAGCGAGCGCCCGACCTCGCTGCCGCCGGCAATCACCACGCCGGAGGGATCGAGCAGCCGAAAGCCGGCCAGCGTCGTCCGTTGCGCGGCATCAAGTATTTCCGAGAGTTTCGCTCCAAGTGCCGAAAAGGCGGGATCGGGCGTGCCCGGCGTCGAATCCGGGCGCGGCGGCAGGATCGGGTCGAGCGCCAGGTCGAGCGAGGGTTCGATCGGGCGCAGCCGTTCCGACCGTTCCGCCGGTGGCCTTTCGGGCACGTTCGCTCCGAAGTTCGATGACGGGATCGACGCGGCGCGCAGCTCCGCGGCGAAGGCTGCGGCGATCACCGCGCCCTGGCCGATGAGTTCCGCCTCGGTCTGGCGGATCAACTGGTTCTCATAGACGCGGAAGAAGAACAGGCCGGCCAGCGGCAGCGCCAGCACCGTCAGCAGGATGGCGAATACGACGAGGCCGAGGCGCGGCCGCCATTTGTCCCTCACGCGCCGCACCTGCCGAGCCGGAAGCCGACGCCATGCACCGTCTCGATGGCGTCGGTGCAGCCCGCCGCCACGAATTTCGCGCGGATGTTGCGGATGTGGCTGTCGACGGTGCGGTCGGAGATGTGGATGTTGGCGGCGTGGCTGGCGTCGACGATCTGCGCTCGGGTCAGCACATGCGCCGGGCGCGCGAGCAGCCTCCTGACAATAGAAAACTCGATTGCCGTGAGGCCGAGATCCGTCTCGCCGAAGCGGGCGGCGCGGCTGGCCGGCCGCAAGGTCAGCCGGCCATGCGAGACGGGCTCGTCCTCGTCCGCGTCAGGCTCCGGGCGGGCGCGCCGCAGGATGACGTTGACGCGCGCAACCAGTTCGCGGGGGCTGAAGGGCTTCGTCACATAGTCGTCGCCGCCCATTTCCAGGCCGAGGATGCGGTCGATCTCCTCGTCGCGGGCCGACAGGAAGAGGATCGGCAGGCGCGAAGTCTTGCGCAGCTCGCGGCAGACCTCCAGCCCGTCCATGCGCGGCATGCCGACGTCGAGCACCATCAGGTCGGGCGGCTTGCGCTCGGCCTGCGCCAGGGCGGACGCGCCGTCGCCGACGGCATCGACCACCATGCCGGCCTTTTCCAGCGCAAAGCAGATGACTTCGCGGATATGCGGGTCGTCGTCGGCAACGAGGATGCGATGCGCCATCGGCGGCCTCTCAACGCGGATCGAGCGGCAGGCCCGGAGGGACCGGCCGCATGTTTTCGTCCAGATAGCGCGAAAGCCGCCAGCCGCGAAACGTCCAGGCGCGCCATTCGGCGGTCTGCCGTTCATGGCGCCGCGCCAGCCAATCGCGGTCCCGGCGGAGCGACGCCGGGTCGGCAGTGCGCTCCGGCACCGCGCCAGCGATGAGAAGGTCGAGCGCCGGCACCGCCGCCGGGCCGAGCGAAAGCAGATAGGATCGATCCAGCGGCAGGCCCCGGCCGTTCATTTCAAGACTGTGGCGTACGTTGTAGTCGGCGATCAGTCCGGCGAAGTTTACGAAACAGCCTGCATAAAGCGTCAAGGAAAGCGTCAGAAGATTGGCGTCGACCAGCCAGCCGTTCGGTTTTTCCAGCGCGATGCGCGCCACGATCAGCAGAAGCCCCACCGCCACCAGTCCCATCCAGATGAAGGCCGCCACCCGCCAATAGGTCAGCATGTAGATGTCGATGTAGAGGTCGAGCCGCAGGATCGACGACAGGACCAGCACGACGTTCTGCGCGATCCACAGATAAACCAGCAGGCGGATAGGCCGGTCGGCGGAGGCCGCGCTGCCCGGCCGCAAGGCCAGCAGCACGAAACCGGCGGCAAGCAGCGCCGTGGCGATCAGCGGATAGGCGCCGCGATGCGCGTATTCCGCATAGGTCATGCCGTCGGGCAGGGCCACGCCGCCCCACAGGTAGACGATGTCGAGAAGAGTCTCGACGGCGAAGATGGCATTGAAGATCAGCAGCGCGCGAAAGATCGCGGCCCTGCCGAACAGCGTGTCGAACAACCGGTCGGGCTCTGTCTTCGCCGGCGCAAATCTCGGTCCCGGCGCGGGCGAAAGGCCGGGCGTGCTTCGCCGCTGAAAGACTTTTGGCAGGCGCGGGCGCAACAAGGCCCAGACACAGAAGATGACGGCGAGCCAGAAGGCCAGCTGCAAAGGCTGGAGCAGGGCAAGCAGCGCCCGCGGATCGAGCAGTGCGACCCATCGTTCGACGACCGGGTTCGCCATGGCGAACAGCGTAATGAACACTAAGGCGAGGACGATGGGCATGAGCCAGCCCAGCACAATGGCGAGCCGGACCATGCCGCCTTTCGTGCGGCGGCTTGCCCTGCGCCAGCGGAGAAGGTCTAAAGGCAAGCGGAACGGTGTCGCAAGCGCCAGCGCGGGCAACTGCCGCGCCATGTTTGCAAGGCCGTTGCGCAGGCGTCCCGAGGCGGCAAGGGCGAATATGCCGAGCGAGGCAATCGCGACGGACACGGAAAGCAGGCTGATGTTTTCCACCAGCGGCAGCAGGCCGGCCGCCAGGAACGCCCACAGGACGGAGGCTCGCCGGTCAGGCGGTGTCCGGTTGGCGATGGCAATGCCGACGCCGAGCAGTGCGGCGAACAGAAGCAGCGAAATCCCGAACGGATGCCCGAACAGCAGGAAATCGGCGGCGGCCGTCAGGGCGGCTGTGATGCCGAGCCGTGCTGCAAAACCCGGGCGCGATATTGCGGCGCTGATCATGGCCGCCGTCCTGCGGAAGCCAGGCGCCGCGCGGGCCGTTTGGTATGCCGGCAGGGAGGCGCGAAGGTGAAAATCGTCGCGCTGCCCCGCGGGCGCGGCAGCGGGTCGAGCCACCAGGCGTCGAACCGGATGCGATCCGGGAGCCGGGGTTCGAGCGAGGGGAGGGCGTGATTCCGGTTTGGCATGCGGCGCTTTTGCCGGACCATGCTGGCCGGCATGCGCCGCCGCCGCGCAGAGTTTCAGGCTTGCCGTGCAGAAATCGTGCAGGGGGCGGTGCGATGTCGGTTTACCGGGCCGGCATGGCCTCCTGCCCAAGTGGGTCGGACACACGCTTGGACGCGACACTCATACCAAGGGTCATTTTCCTTGACCGTCGGCGCTGCCCCTCACTGTCCTGCCGGACATCTCTCCCCGTGTAGAACGGGGAGAGAGCCGCTGGCCGCAACCTGCGCGGCGACCATCAGCCAAAAGCAAGAAGATCAGACCGGCTCCCAGCCGTCCCTTTCCGAGGCGCGGAAGATGGCGTCGATGACCTTCTGGTTCTTCACCGACTCCTCCAGCGTGAACACCGCGTCGCCGCCGCCCTGCGCGGCGCGGGCAAAAGTCTCGACCTCCAGCCGGTACTGCCGCGTCGCCGGAAAGCGGAAGACGGTCGCCTCTGTGTGGTTCTGGTTGTGCAGCTCGATGCGGTGATGATCGTAGTCGCCGGCGTTGAACGGCGCGTGCACCTCGATAAAACCCTTCTCGCCGTGGAACACCATGAACTGGCGCAGCGCCATCTGCGTCGAGCAATAGAAGGTCAGGTGGAAGTCGCCGAAATCGGCCTTGGTGCTGGAATAGGTGTCAGTTCCGAATTTTGGGTCGCGCTCGACCGTCGACTGGATGCGCAGCGGCTCCTTGCTGGTGACGAAACGGGTCGAGACGGTCGGGTAGACGCCAATGTCGGGCAGCGCACCGCCGCCGAGCTCGGGGATGTTGCGCATGTTGGTGGCGTCTACGTTATAATAGGAGAAGGCGCCCTGCACATGGCGCAGCCGGCCGATCGCGCCGCCCTGCACCAACTCGCGAACCTTGATCCATTGCGGGTGGTAGACCACCATGAAGGCCTCGCAGACGAGAACCTTGTTGCGGTCGCGCGCGGCGATCACCTCGGCGATGTCCTTGGCGTCGAGCGCCAGCGGCTTTTCGACCAGGACGTGCTTGCCGGCGTCGGCGGCCTTCACCGCCCATTCGACATGCTGCGAGGTCGGCAGCGGGATGTAGACGCCGTCGATCGTATCGGAAGCCAGCATCTCCTCGTAGGAGCCGAAGGCATGCGGCGCGCCGAAGCGATCGGCCAACGCGCGCGCCTTGGCCACGTCGCGGCTCGCCACCGCCGTCAGCACACCGTTCTCGGCGTCCTGGATGGCCGGCAGAAGCTGCTCGCGCCCGATCTTTGCCGTCGACAGAACACCCCAGCGAAACATTTTTCCATCCCTCGAATTAAAAACCGGCGGACCCTAGCGCATGGTTTTCGGGAATGAAACCGCAAGAACGGTTTTGGCTCAGATCATCTCTAGCCTCTGCCTGCGGCGCGGCGGCGGGAAGGCAGCGTCGAGCTCGGAAAGGTCCGCCGGCGTCAACGTCAGGTCGAGCGCGGCGCGGTTGTCGCGCACATGTTCCGGCCGCGTCGCCTTGGGAATGGCGATGACATGCGGGTGGCGCAGCGTCCAGACGAGCGCGACCTGCGCCGCGCTGACGCCATGGCGCGCCGCTATCCGGGCGAGGCGGGCATCGGCGGTGAGGTCGCCCTGCCCGACCGGCGAATACGCCATGACCGGCAGGCCGCGCGCCGCCGCCTGTGGCAGGAGGTCGTATTCGATGCCGCGCGCCGACAGATTGTACAGCACCTGGTTGGTCTCGACGCCCGAGCCGCCGGCATCCGCCAGTTCCTCCATGTCGTCGGTGTCGAAATTGCTGACGCCCCAATGCAGGATCTTTCCGGCCGCCTTCAGATCCTCGAATACTCCGACCGTCTCGGCCAGCGGCACGCCGCCGCGCCAATGCAGCAGATAGAGGTCGAGCCGGTCCGTGCCGAGGCGTCTTAAACTGGCCTCGCAGGCGCGCATCGTGGCGGCGCGCGAGGAATTGGAGGGAAGCACCTTGCTGACCAAAAAGACCTCGTCGCGGCAACCGGCGATCGCCTCGCGCACCACCTCTTCCGAGCCGCCGGACGCATACATCTCGGCGGTGTCGATCAGCGTCATGCCGAGATCGAGCCCGAGTTTGAGGGCCGCGACCTCGTCGGCATGTCTTCGCCGGTCCTCGCCCATCTTCCAGGTACCGAGACCGAGTACCGGCACTTCGACCCCGGACGGCAGGCGGGTGGTGCGGACATTTTTGGACATCGGGCGCTCCTCGGTTTTTTTGGTTCGGCAGGTTGCAGGTTACTCGATCCTGGCGCGGAAGTGGGGGAGAATCGAGATCGGGCGGGCCGAGCGAATGGCGCGAACGCCAAGACGAATGCCGGTGCTGGCTCTTGCGGGCCATGTTGCTGGGCGGATAATCCTGACGCTTGCGATCGGGAGCAGGAAATTCATGAACGTGGCCGCAGCACAGATTTACGGGTCGCAGTCGATGGCCGGCCCGTTGAAGCGGGTGCTGATGCGCCGCGCCTCCTCGGCCATGCGCGGCGCCGACGCGAAGCGCTGGCACTATGCCCTGGGCTTCGACGCCGGGCGTGCGGGCAGCCAGCACGAGGCGCTGGCAAGACTCGTGGCTGCCTCCGGCGCCGATATCGAATGGCTGGACGACAGCGAGGACGGTCTTGCTGATTCCGTCTTCACCCACGATCCGTCGCTAGTGACCGACCACGGCGCCGTCATCCTGTCGATGGGCAAGCCGTTGCGCGAACCGGAACCGGCGCTGCATGAAGCGGCCTATGCGCGGCTCGGCGTGCCGGTGCTCGGCCGCATCGAAAAGCCCGGCCAGGTCGAGGGCGGCGATTGCGTCTGGGTCGACCGCACCACGCTCGCCATCGGGCGGGGAGTGCGCACCAACCAGGACGGCATCCAGCAGATGGCCAATCTGCTGACGCCGCACGGAATCTCGGTCTACGGCTTCGATCTGCCACTGTGGCACGGCGAGGAAGCCTGCCTGCATCTGATGTCGGTGATCAGCCCGCTGGCCGACGATCTGGCGCTGGTCTACGCGCCGCTGCTACCGGCGGCGTTCTATCAGATGCTGAAGACCAAGGGCATCCGGCTGGTCGAGGGCGACGCCGACGAGTTTCTTGCCTCCAACGGGCTAAGCCTCAACGTGCTGCCGACCGCGCCGCGCGAGGTGATCGCGGTAGCGGGTTTTCCGAAAACCGCGGCGGCGATGGAGGCGGCGGGATGCACGGTCAAGACTTTCGAGGCGGATGCGCTGTGCATCGCCTGCGAGGGCGGACCGACATGCCTGACGCGGCCGGTGTTAAGGGGATGAGCGGGCCGCGCTTTTGTCCCTCCCCCTTGAGGGGAGGGTGCCGAGCGAAGCGAGGCGGGTGGGGTCCTCGCGGCCGTACGAGGGGCCTTCTTTGCAGTAGAGAAGATTGGGTAGAGCGCGGCCGCAGCGACCCCACCCGGCCGCTTCGCGGCCACCCTCCCCTCAAGGGGGAGGGAAGCCAATGACCACCATCGGCGAAGCTCTCATCAGCCTGCTCGAACGCCACGGCGTCGACACAGTGTTCGGCATTCCGGGCGTGCACACGGTCGAGCTCTATCGCGGGCTGGCGGGCTCGAAGATACGCCACATCACGCCGCGCCACGAGCAGGGCGCCGCCTTCATGGCCGATGGTTTTGCCCGCGCCAGCGGCAAGCCCGGCGTCGCCTTCGTCATCACAGGGCCGGGCCTGACCAACGCCATCACCGCCGTGGCGCAGGCGCGCGCCGATTCGGTGCCGATGCTGGTGGTGTCCGGCGTCAATGCCACCGCCACGCTCGGCAAGGGATTCGGCTATTTGCACGAACTGCCGGACCAGCGCGGCATGATGGAGAAGGTGGCGCTGTCGTCGACGCGTGTCGAGAGCGCGGCGGAGTTGCAGCCGGCGGTGGATCGTGCCTTTGCCCTGTTCAGGACCGCCCGGCCGGGGCCGGTGCACATCGAAATCCCGCTCGACGTGATGGGCAAGCCCGCCGTTTCCCTGAAACCCGTCGAAATGGCCGAGCCGCCGGAGCCGGATCATGCCGCGATCGTTTCGGCCGCGCGGCTGCTGGCCCAGGCGGTGCGTCCGGTCATCCTTGCCGGCGGCGGCGCGAGCCGCGCCGAGGCGCCGCTGCGCGCGCTGGCCGAGCGCCTGGATGCGCCGGTGGTGCTGACGGCGAACGCGCGCGGCCTGCTGCATCGCCATCCGCTCGTGGTGCCGGCCAGTCCAAGCCTGAAATCGGTGCGCGAGCTGATCGACGGCGCCGACCTGGCGCTCGCCGTCGGCACCGAGTTCGGACCCACCGACTACGACATGTATGCCGACGGCGGTTTCGCCTTGCCTGCCAATCTCGTGCGCATCGACATCGACGCCGAGCAGCTCGACCGGCATCCGGCTGATGTCAAGGTGGAGGCGGACAGCGCCGCCGCGCTGGAGGCGCTGCTCGCGATCCTGTCGGACCGCGCCCGGCCGTCGGGCACGTCGAATGGCGGCGAGCGGGCCGAAACGTGCCGCGACGCCGCGCGCGCCGAGCTGGCGCGGCTCGGACCGGCGCTGCCGTCCCAGTTGGAAGCGGTCGAAGCCATTCGCGATGCGCTGCCGGGCGCGCTGATCGTCGGCGATTCGACGCAGCCGGTCTATGCCGGCAATCTTTACTACGACCATGACCGACCGGGGGGCTGGTTCAATGCCGCCACCGGCTACGGCGCGCTGGGTTACGGTCCGCCGGCGGCAATCGGCGCCGCGCTGGCCGGGCCCGGCCTGCCGGTCGTCTGCCTCACCGGCGACGGCGGTTTCCAGTTCACGCTGCCGGAGATCGCGGCGGCGGTCGAGAGCAAGGCCGGCGTGGTTTTTGTGGTGTGGAACAATCGCGGTTATCGCGAGATCGAGGTGTCGATGCGCGACGTCGGCGTGGAGCCCGTGGGTGTGTCGCCGGCGCCGCCCGATTTTTGCCTGGTCGCCGAAGCCTACGGTTTGTCTTATGCCAAGGTGACGAATGCCAAGGAGCTTGCCTCGTCGCTTCGCGCCGCAACCGCGCAGCCCGCCATGATCGAATATGTCGTGCCCTGACCGCCGCGCGGCACCCCCGGTCGTCCGTCTCAAAAAAGACCCGCCGGGTTGCTCCGGCGGGATCGAAACGTGGAGGGGATGCCCTCAGTGCCTGGACAGCCAGGTATCGATGTCCTTCTCGGCGGCCTCCTCAGCGGTGCCGTAGCGTTCCTGCAGCCGGCCCGCTAGCTCGCGGCGGTTGCCCTTGATCACGTCGAGGTCGTCATTGGTGAGCTTGCCCCACTGCTGCTGGACTTTGCCTTTGAACTGCTCCCAATTGCCTTCAACCTGATTCCAGTTCATGTCGCATCTCCTGGGTCATTTTCGATACCGGCGCCTTCGCGCCAGCCGAGGAGTGAACGCCGGACCGGCGACGCGGTTCCCATGAAAAAGCCCCGCCGGATCGCTCCGGCGGGGCTTTTTCGTTCCGGTGAGGCTGGAAAGCCGCCGAAGCTTAGTTGCGGCCCTTGAGTGCGGCGCCGAGAATGTCGCCGAGCGAGGCGCCGGAGTCGGTCGAGCCGTACTGGGCGACCGCTTCCTTCTCCTCGGCGATTTCCAGCGCCTTGATCGAGACCTGCACCTTGCGGGTCTTCTTGTCCCAGGCGATCACGCGGGCGTCGACCTTCTGGCCGACCGTGAAGCGCTCCGGACGCTGCTCGTCACGATCGCGCGACAGGTCGCCGCGGCGGATGAAGCTGTCGAGGCCGGTGTCGACCAGCCGGACCTCGAGGCCGCCATCCTTGATCGCCGTAACTTCGCAGGTGACCACCGCGTTCTTGCGCAGCTCGCCGCCGGCCTCGCCCGCCGTGGCGGCGGTGCGCTGCAGCTGCTTGATGCCCAGCGAGATGCGCTCCTTGTCGATGTCGACGTCAAGTACCTGCGCCTTCACCATCTGGCCGCGCTGGTACTCCTCGATGACCTGCTCGCCCGGACGGTTCCAGTCGAGGTCGGAGAGGTGCACCATGCCGTCCACGTCGCCGTCGAGGCCGATGAACAGGCCGAACTCGGTCTTGTTCTTGACCTCGCCCTCGACCTGGCTGCCGACCGGATGGTTGGCCTGGAAGGCCTGCCACGGGTTCTCCAGCGTCTGCTTGAGGCCGAGCGAGATGCGGCGCTTGGCCGGATCGACCTCGAGCACCACCACGTCGACCTGCTGCGAGGTCGACAGGATCTTGCCCGGATGCACGTTCTTCTTCGTCCACGACATTTCCGAGACGTGGATGAGGCCCTCGATGCCCGGCTCCAGCTCGACGAACGCGCCGTAGTCGGTGATGTTGGTGACCGTGCCGGTGATCTTCTTGCCGATCGGGAACTTCGTGCCGATGTCGGACCACGGATCGCTCTCGAGCTGCTTCATGCCGAGCGAGATGCGGTGGGTTTCCTGGTTGATGCGGATGATCTGCACCTTGACCGTCTGGCCGATGTTCAGGATCTCGGTCGGATGGTTGACGCGGCGCCACGCCATGTCGGTGACGTGCAGCAGGCCGTCGATGCCGCCGAGGTCGACGAACGCACCGTAGTCGGTGATGTTCTTGACCACGCCTTCGACCACCTGGCCCTCTTCGAGGTTCTGCACGATCTCCGAGCGCTGCTCGGCGCGGCTCTCTTCAAGCACGGTGCGGCGCGACACGACGATGTTGCCGCGACGGCGATCCATCTTGAGGATCTCGAAGGGCTGCGGGTTGTGCATGAGCGGGGTGACGTCGCGGATCGGACGGATGTCGACCTGCGAACGCGGCAGGAAGGCCACGGCGCCGTCGAGGTCGACGGTGAAGCCACCCTTGACCTGATTGAAGATGACGCCTTCGACGCGCTCGCCGCGGTTGAATTTTTCCTCGAGCTTGACCCAGCTCTCTTCGCGGCGGGCCTTGTCGCGGGAAAGCATGGCTTCGCCCAGTGCGTTCTCGATGCGCTCGACATAGACCTCGACGCGGTCGCCGACCTTGAGCTGGCCGTCCTTGGCCTTGGCGCCGAATTCCTTCAGCGGCACGCGGCCCTCGACCTTGAGGCCAACGTCGATGATGGCCATGTCCTTTTCGATGGCCGTGATGATGCCGCGAACGACCTGGCCTTCGCCGGAATGGCCGCTGGAAAACGACTCGTCGAGAAGGGCGGCGAAATCGTCGCGGGAGGGGTTCAGTTCAGACATTGTTTCTCCTGAAAGCCTCGCGGCTGGGGCGAGGCGGCGCCGTGGGTTCGTGTTGCGTTGGCCTGCCGGCATCTGGGTTTGTCGAAAACCCGAAGCCGCATCGAAGCGGCGGACCGGCGCGAAAGAATGCTGGCAGGCTGGTTAAGCGCCCGAGACCGGACCGGTTGTGCCTTCCCGCAGGAAGGCGACCGTGCCGCTCAGGCTGTGTTTCGCTTGGCCAGGACGCCGTCTACGACTGCCCGGGCCGCCTGAAACGCCGCTTCTATAGACATTTCGGACGTATCGAGCAAGTGCGCGTCGGCGGCTGGGCGCAGCGGCGAGTCGGCGCGACCCATGTCGCGCTCGTCGCGGCGCCTGATGTCGTCGAGGATTTCGGCGAGCGCGGCGGTGCCGCCGCGCGCCTCGATGTCGCGCAGCCGGCGCGCGGCGCGCACCTCGGCGCTGGCGGTGACGTAGAGTTTCACCGGCGCGTCCGGGCAGACCACGGTGCCGATGTCGCGCCCGTCGAGCACCGCGCCGCCGGGCTGAGCGGCGAAGGCGCGCTGCTTCTCGACCAGGATTTTCCGTACCTCGGGGATGACCGCCACCTTGGACGCCGCATCGGCCACCGCATGGGCCGACAGCGCATGCTTGTCGAGATTGCCGAGGTCGACCTGTCTCGCTGCCTCGATGGCATGCGCGGCGTCGTCGAGCGGCCAGCCCTTCTCCAGCATCTTGTGCGCCACGGCGCGATAGGTCAGCCCGGTGTCGAGATGGCCGAGGTGAAAATAGTCGGCGATGCGGCGGGCGAGCGTACCCTTGCCGGAGGCAGCGGGGCCGTCGATGGCGATGGTGAGTGATTTGGTCATGGCGGCGGACATGGCGGAGAAAAACCGGAAGCGCAACGGCTATCTCGCGCATCCGCGGCCGTGACGCCGAAGGCTGGCCTGTAGAACCGCGTCCGGCGGTCCGATCCGGCATCGTCTCGGCTGCGGCGTCGGCGTCGACCAGTGCCGCCGACTGTGGCAGCATTTTCCCTGCCGTGTTCGGCGATGCCTGGTCTGCGATCGCCATGAGGCCGAATGCAAGGCCCAGCCCTTCGAGTTGGGAGACAGGCACCAGCGTTCCAACGGAAGTCGCACGCGTCCGCCGCCAGGGCGCCGGCCGCTATTGCCCGGCCCGGCGTGGGGCGGTTTCGGTGTCCGGTGCCAGGCCAGGCTCCTCGGCCAGCGGTCCGAGCAGCACCTTGCCGAACAGCGGCTGGTAGCGTCTGCGCTGCGCCGGATCTTCCTTGAACGAGATCGCGTACTGGCCGATCTGGTGAAAATAGGTGATTCGGGCGCGCACGATGCTCTCGGCCGGGGCATAACCCATCGCCAGGAAGGAACGCTCGAGCAGCGAGATGCGCAGATCGTCGATCTCCGCCACCTCCCTGCCAAGCGTTTTCGAGGTGCGCGCCCAATCGCGCACCGCCAGATCGAGCAGCGGGCTGAACGGATCCTCGTCGACCCAGACATGCACAATGGTGGAGAAGAACTCGACGCCGTCCATGTCGGCAATCTGCTGCAGGGTCCTGAACGGGGCGCAGTTGATGCGCCGCCACTCCTCCAGAAGCTCGTCGTGAAGATCCTTCAGGCTGGAGAAGTGGAAGTAGAAGCTGCCGCGCGTCACCTTGAAGCGCCGGGCCAGCCGGTCGATCTTCACCTCGGCGATGCCGCGTTTTTCCAGCGCTTTCCTGGCGGCCGCGACCCAGGCGTCGCGGCTCAGTGTCTGGCGCGGAGCGGCCGGCCGAGTTTTTCCCACTGCAGGTCTAGCGGACGGCCGTTTCGGTTTCACCAGGGGTCATCTCCACACGGATCGTAAAGCGCAATGCCCGCCACGCGGTTGATCGTGCCGCCAATACACCCGATGGCGGTCACTCGCGAAAGGCGGTTGCGCGCTCATCCACCGCTCGTTGATCACGGCAGCGCGCCGATGCGCTCCAGCATCAGATCGAAGAAGGGCGCGGGATCGATGCGCCGCAGCACGTTGCAATTCTTCGGGCGTCCGGTGACGTGCCACCAGTCGACGACCGTCATGCCGATCGTCTCCGGCGAGACGATGTCGACCGTCACGTTGCACTGGCGCTGCTCGTAGATCTTCGGAGCAAGCAGGTAGCCGGTCACGCAGGCATCGTGGATCGGCCGGGCAGCGGTGGGAAATTTGTGGCTTCCGTACTGGCGGTAAAAGTCAGCCATGTTGGCCGCCTCGATCGCGGCGCGGCTGCCGGTGGCACGCAGCCTGCCCAGCCATTCCGTCGTCATCTGCGCGCTATAGGTGCAGTCGATCGACGCCATGGTGACGGGCACGCCGGAGTGGAACACCTTGTGCGCCGCGTGCGGGTCGACAAAGATGTTGAACTCGGCCGCCGGCGTCGCATTGCCGCCCTCGAAGAAGCCGCCGCCCATCAGCACCACCTCGCGGATGCGCGGCACGATACGCGGCTCCATGGTCATGGCCATGGCGAGATTGGTCATCGGCCCGAGCGTGCAGACGGTAATATCGCCTTCCGGCGCATCCATGATGGCGCGCGTCAGGTAGTTGACGGCATGCTCGCTCCGCAGTGGCGTCACCGGCTCGGGCAGGTCGGCGCCGTCGAGGCCGGTCTCGCCATGCACGTATTCGGCGGTGATCAGCTTGCGCACCATCGGCGCCGGGCAGCCGGCAAACACCGGAATATCGGGCCGGCCAGCGAGTTCGATCACCTTCAGCGCGTTCTTCGACGTCAGGGCGAGCGGCACGTTGCCGCCAACCGTCGTGATACCGACCACTTCGAGTTCCTCGGGCGATCCCAGCGCGAACAGGATGGCGAAGGCGTCGTCCTGGCCCGGATCGGTGTCGATGATGATTTTTCGCGGCGCCATTTCGTCCGATCCTGCTTGCATTCGATGGGGCTTGCCGATAGCACGCCGATGTGTAGAGATACAGTACTGTATCTTATGTTCAAGACAGGACGACGGCGATGGCTGCAAGCGAGCGCGGCGACTTTTCCGAGATTCCGATGCTGGATGTCTCCGGCCTCTACAGCGGCGACGAAAAGGCGATCCGCGCGGTGGCGGCGACGCTGCGCGGCTATCTGGAAAACATCGGTTTCCTCTACGTCGTCGGCCACCCGATCCCGCGCGCCGATGTCGAGGCGGTGCGCGAGACGGGCAAGAAATTCTTCGCGCTGCCGGACGAGGAAAAGCTCAAGCTGAAGATCGACAAGAATTTCCGCGGCTATCTGCCATTCGCCGGTTCGACCATAGTCACCTCGTCGGTCGCCACGGTCAGCAAGCCGAACCAGAGCGAGTCGATCTTCTTCATGCACGAGGTCGAGGCCGACGATCCGCGCGCGCTGGATGGAAAGCCATTGCAGGGACCGAATCAGTGGCCGGACGAGGCCGTGCTGCCCGGGTTCCATGCGACGATCCAGAACTACGTGGACGAGATGAGCACGCTGGCGCGAAAGATGGTCGGCGCCATCGCGATCTCGCTCGGTATGCCGGCGAACAGCCTGGACAGCCATTTCGAGCAGCCGACGACCTTCCTGCGCCTGCTTCATTATCCGACGCAGCCGAAGGAGGAGGGCCTGTTCGGCTCCGCCCCGCATACCGACTACGGCTTCATCACCCTGCTCGCACAGGACGACGTCGGCGGGCTGGAGGTCAAGAACAAGGCTGGCGACTGGGTGCCGGCGCCGCCGGTGCCGGACTCCTTCGTCATGAATGTCGGCGACATCCTGGCCCGCTGGTCGAACGACCAGTTCGTGTCGACGCCGCACCGGGTGATCAACCGCTCGGGCCGCGAACGCTATTCGCAGCCCTTCTTCTTCGATCCGTCGATGGAGGCCATGATCGAGGCGCTGCCGGCCTGCGTGCCCGCGGGGACCGCGCCGAAATACGGGCCGGTCGAATACGGCGACTATTTGATGGAGCGCATCGACAAGAACTATCACTATCGCAAGAAGCTGGCGGCCGAGGCTGCGAACGCCTGAGGTCGGGCCGGCCACTTAGAGAATTCGGTCGGGACCGCCAGCGGTCCGGCCGGAAACCGCTGCTGCGGGCCTGGGGCAGGAGCAGCGGCGGGAACCAAGAGTGTCAAGAAGACTCCAGAGGAGAATGGGAATGCGCAAGAATCTCTTTCAACTGGCGGGGCTGGGCCTTGCCGCCATGGTCACGGCGTGGGGCGCTGCAGCATTTGCCGCAGACGTGCCGAAGTCGCCCGAGGTCGAGCAGAGCGGCAAGCTCGCCGTCGCCAACACGCTCGACTATGCGCCGTTCGAATACATCGACGCCGAAGGTAAGCAGGTCGGCATCATCATCGAACTCGCCGGCGAAGTGGCGAAGCTGGTCGGCGCCGAGCTTGACGTGCAGCGTACGCCCTTCCCGTCGATGATCCCCGGCCTGGCAGCCGGCCGCTTCAAGATCGCCTGGGAGACGTTTTCGGCCAACCCGGAGCGTCTTCAGCAGGTCGACTTCGTGATGTTCATCAAGGCCGGCATCGCCGCCTCGACCTCGCCGGAGAAGAAGGACAGTCTTGCCGGCGACATGCCGCTCTGCGGCAAGCGCGTAGGCGTCTCGGCCGGCACCGCGTCCGACTTTCTGGTCGACAAGCTCAGCAAGGAATGCACCGACAAGGGCCAGAAGGCGATCGAGAAGTCGGTGTTCAACTCCTCCACCGACATCGTCCAGGCCGTGTTGTCCGACCGCGTCGACGCCCGCATGGACGACGCCACCGCCTCCAGCTATTTCGAGGTGACCAGCAAAGGCCAACTGGTCGTGCTGCCGACGCTCTACGACGTGGCGCCGCTCGGCATGGCGATCGCCAAGAACGACAAGGCGACTGCCGACATGATGGTTGCGGCGCTGGCGGAACTCTTCAAGAATGGCACCTACCAGTCGATCCTCGACAAATACGGCATGGGCGCCTACGCGATCAAGGAACCCTATTTCGTCGGCAGCATGGACGCGCTGCGCGCCGAATGACACAGGCACGGCGCCGGACTCTTGTGCCGGCGCCGCTACCCAAGGGAATTCGTGGAGAAACGATGAGTACGGCTGAGGGAAGCCATCCTGCGGCGCAGCCGGCCGCCGTTTCGGCAGCCGAGCGGCTGGTTGTGGTGCCGCGCCGCCACTACGGCATCTGGATCGGCACGGCCTTTGCTCTACTCATAGCCTTCTTCATCGTCCGCGCCTTCGCCAGCAATCCCGCCTTCGCCTGGGGCACGGCGGCGAACTACCTGTTCCATCCGCCGATCCTGCACGGTCTCGGCAACACGCTGATCCTGACTGTGCTGATCATGGCGGCAGCGATCGTCGTCGGCACGGTCATCGCCATCATGCGCGTATCGCCGAGCCCGGTGCTGCGCACCTTCGCCGGCGTCTATGTCTGGTTCTTCCGCGGCGTGCCGGCGCTGATCCAGTTGATCTTCTGGTTCAACCTGTCGCTGCTCATCCGCGAGTTCTCGCTGACGCTGCCCTGGTTCGGCACGATCTTCTCGGTGCGGACCAACGATTTCATGACACCGTTCTTCTCCGCCGTGGTGGCGCTGTCGCTGTGCGAAGCCGGCTACATGGCCGAAATCATCCGCGCCGGCATCAAGTCGGTGCCGAGCGGCCAGTCGGAGGCGGCGAGCGCGCTGGGCATGCCCTACCGCATGATCCTGAAACGCATCGTGCTGCCGCAGGCCATGCGTTTCGTGGTGCCGCCCACCGGCAACGAGGCGATCAACCTCTTGAAGATGACCTCGCTGGTGACCTTCATCGCCGTCGACGACCTGTTCTATTCGGCGCAGTCGATCTATGCGCGCACCTTCGAGACCATCCCGCTGCTGATCGTCGTCGCCTTCTGGTATCTCGCTGTTGTCAGCATCATGTCGGTCGGACAGCATTTCCTCGAGCGGCATTTCGGCCGCAGCGAGGTGCGCCGCGATCCGATGGGCATGCGCATCCTGCGCAACGCCTTCGGGCCGCGGCCGGCGGGAGCGGTCAAATGAGCAACATCAAAGCCGAGAACCGGGCGCGCTTCGGCGTCCCCGCCAACTCCATGGTGTTTGCACGCGCGGTGCATAAATCCTACGGCCAGTTGGAGGTGCTGAAGGGCGTCGATATCGATGTTCCGACCGGAACCGTCGCCTGCATCATCGGCCCGTCCGGCTCTGGCAAGAGCACCTTCCTGCGCTGCATCAACCACCTGGAAAAGCTCAGCGGCGGCATATTGCTGGTCGATGACGAGTTCGTCGGCTACGATTTGCGCGGCGACAGACTGTTCGAGGTCAAGGACGACGAACTGTGCAAGCGGCGCGCCGAGATCGGCATGCTGTTCCAGTCCTTCAACCTGTTCTCCCACATGACGGTGATGGAAAACATCATCGAGGCGCCGACGCAGGTGCGGCGCGTGCCCGTCGACCAGGCGAAAAGGGAAGCCGAAGTGCTGCTCGCCCGCGTCGGGCTTTCCGACAAGGTCGACCGCTACCCGCGAGAACTCTCGGGCGGTCAGCAGCAGCGCGTGGCGATCGCCCGCGCCATGGCGATGAAACCGAAGGTGCTCTTGTTCGACGAGCCGACCTCGGCGCTCGATCCCGAGCTTGTCGGCGAGGTGCTGCAGGTCATGCGCGACCTCGCCCAGAGCGGCATGACCATGGTGGTGGTCACCCACGAGATCGGTTTTGCCCGCGAGATCGGCGACGAGCTGATCTTCATGGACAGCGGCGTGATCGTCGAACGCGGCAATCCGCGCGAGATGATCGCCCGACCGAAATCGCCGCGCACCGCCGAGTTTTTGTCGCGGGTGCTATAGGGCGGTTTGCACTCAGGTTGGCGACCTGAGTGCAAAGGCAAGCGCTCAGTCGTTGACGACGTTCCAGCTTTCGTCAGGATTGAAGCGATCAATGTATTTGACGATCGCGTCCGTGGCCTGACCGAGGTCGGCCTCGTAGACGATGCCCTGCTGGTTGACCGCGAAGGTATGCACGCCGGTCTCGCCATATTTCACCGGCCAGGCGATCAGCGCGAAACCGCCGATCATGTTGTCGTTGATGACGTAGTCGTAGGCGCCGCCGGCTATGTTGTCGCCCTGGCCGGTCAGGATCTTGAAGCGGTAGCCGAAATAGCCCTCACCCTGGCTAGCGTCCTCAAGCTCCGCCTGGCTGAGGTCGCCCGCCGGGCTCTCGCCATTCACCGCGTCGGCAGGCCAATAGAGCCCGTCGGTGGCACCTTCGCTGCTGATCAGTTTTTGGGCGAACTCCTCGACGCCGTCGCCGTCGCGGTCCTCTTCGGCATAGTCCTCCTGCGCTTCGACATAGGCGAGCATCGTCGCCATCGCCTCCAGTTCGTTCTCGCCGACGCGGCGGTTGACGATCTCCTCGAGCCCGGCCTGGGTATCGAACGCCCATTTGCCGTCTTCATCCCCCTTCAGTATGGGGAATGGAAATGGCCATAGCTTGTCGCCGATCTGCAGGATTTTTCCGTTCTCGATGTCGGCGACCACGACTTTTTTGGCAGCGCCCTCGCGGATCTGCGCGAAGGTATCCGTCACGCCCTCGGCGCTTTTGAGCTTGGCCGCGTCGAGGCCGAGCAATTTGGCCAAACCGTCGAAGTCGTTGTCGGCCAGTGTTTTTTTGAAAGCGGCGATTGCGGCCTCCGCGTTGTCGAACAGCGGCGGATCCTGTTCCGCCTCGAAGGCGAAGATGCCTGGGTCTTCGGCGCCTGCCGCCGCCTGATCGGCCGGAGCCTGATCCTGCGCCAAGGACGCCGCGGGCTGAGCCACCGCGAGCCCCGCTGCAAGTGCGGACAGGCAGATCGTGCGCATCATACGATGAAGGATCGTGTTCATGGTTCTGCTCCCTTGCCCGTTCTCAGCGCCTGCGGCCGCCGCCGCGATGTCCGCCGCCAGCATGCCTGCCCCCGCCGCCGCCGCGATGCATCTGTTGCCTGCCTCCCCCGCCGTGCTGGATGGCCCGGCCGCCGCCGCGGGATCCACCGCCCATGGCTTTCTGGCCGCGGTTCGAATGCATCTTGGCGGTCTTGCCGCGATCGACATTGCCCAGCCCGGAAGGCTTTTTCGGCCGGTTGTCGACCCGATTGGCGGCCTTCGGCTTGCCGGCCGGGCGGTTGACTTTGTCGGGCCGGCGATCGGCATTCGGACGCGCCGCCTCGCGGCGGTCGCCGGCGGGACGCGCCGCCGGCCGCTGACCGTCCGGACGGCGGGCCTGGTCCCCTCCCGGCCGGTTCTTCAGCCCGTCCAGCGTGCTCTTGCGAATGTCGTTGGCCTTGATGTTCCTGTTTGCCAAGTTGCCAGCCTGGTTCCTCTTGATGTCGGCTGCCCGGTCGCGGACCGAATTGTTACGGTTGCTCTCGACGCGGTTCTTGATGTTGGTGCGGTCGAACTTGGCGAACTGGTCCTTGTCGAACTTGATCTTCGAGCGGTCGACGTTCTTCCAGTCGATGTCGTTGAAATTGACCTTGCCGTTGAAATCGCGGTTGTTGAAGCAATGGTCGCAATCGATGTCTATGTCGCCGCCGTCCCAATGGCCGCCCCACACGTCCCAGTCGTCCCAGTCGACGGCGGCCGCCCAGATCGCTCCGGTCACCGCGCCGGCGAAGAATGTCGCACCCGGATACCAGTAGCTCGGATAGGGTTCGGGATAATAGGCGATCGGCGCCGCGGGATAGTCCTCCACATAAAGCATCTGCGGTTCGTACTGCGGCACATAAACGGTTTGCGGGTTCACCGATTGGATGACGATGTTGTCGCCCTGCGTCTCGACCTTCATCTTGTCGTCGGTCTTGACGATGTTCTTGGCCACCGCCTCCTCGCGCAACTGCTGGATGGCGACGAGCACGTCCTTCTGCTGATAGGCGATGGCGTCGCCGAGCTGCTGCGTCCACTCCAGGTCGTCGCTCATCATCTTGACGACCTCGGGATAGTTGAGCAGCGAGATCACGCTGCCGTCCCAGCTCTCCTTCGGCTTCAGGCTCTTGTCCTTGGCGTAGTCGTCGAGGTAGCGCGACGCCTCGACGATCTGCAACGGATAGAGCGAGGCCGCGGTGATGACGGCGACCAGCTCGTCCGGATAGAGCGCGATGCGCGCCACAAGCACTTCCAGTTCGTCGGCGCTCAGCGGCTCCGGCGTGGTGCTTGCCGCGTCGGCCGTCCCGGCGGCGGCCGTCTGCTCCTGGGCCAAGGCGGATGTCGGACCAGGCGCAGTCAAGAGGATGGAGGCGAGCGCGACCGTGACGGCGAAACCAAGCCTGCGGGTGCTTTTGCTGTTCATGCCGGTAACCTCACCTCCTATGCAACCAGTAGCAGACCAGCGTAGCAATACATGTCGGATTAAGCTAGCCCGTCTGGTCCCGCATGACTGGGCCAAGATCGGAGCAGCCGAGGCTCCTCAAGGCGATTGCCGAGCCGCGGTGGGCCGTGCTATCGAGGCTGCCGCGCGGGTATGATGTAATGGTAGCCTGTCAGCTTCCCAAGCTGAACGCGCGGGTTCGATTCCCGCTACCCGCTCCAGCCTTTCAGAAATTTGCTGTCCACACATTCCTGGCAGTGCGAGATCCGAGCGGGCGAACTGGCTGCAAGTACTGGTCCATCGGCGCGATTGTCGCGCGCCGGCGAACCGGAACGCTTGTCGCCGCATTGGGGACCGCGTGGGGCTTCACGCTGATTTCACGCTGGGCTTGCGACGAATGAGCCGTCATCCGGGCCGCCGGGGGAGGCTATGCCAGATCCGAAGACCTATCTGCTCGATCTGCCGGCCCATGCGAGGCCCGATCCTGTCGGCACTCGCGGGCCGCGGCACCGCGGCGTCCGGAACTTTTGGGCGAGTTCAGCGTCGTCGCGAATTTTCGACATGATGCTTGACCCGCCACCGGCTCCGACCGGGGCCGGTTTCGAGGGTTCGTCCTGCCGCCCGGCGTGGGGGCAGAGACGCCGATGATCGCGGGCGTGACGCCAATGGACGATCTGCCATCGACCGACATGGAAGCCTGCTGCGCCGGTCACCAGAATCGAACGGCTTGCGTGACAGTCGCAGCGCCGCTCGGTCGGCCGGTTGCCGGGACGGATTGTGGCCTCCTGCACAATCCGTCCCATTTTTCATCTCGCCTGTTTGCGCGCGGGAACCCAGCGGGCGCCGGGCGAGGCGCCGGCAGGGCAGCATTCCGCTCTTTTCGCTTGCTAGGCGTGTCGCTGCGGCGCAGTTTTCGCCCGCATTGCGGCTTGCCGGGCCGGCATTGCATTGGGCCGGTTCGGATATTGCCGAGAAATGAAAGGCCTGCCTGAACAGGTGGAGGGGGCGATGCGACACGGAGACGACGCGGACTACGAGACGCTGGTCAATCACCGGCGAACCTACAGCACGAAACGGATGAGCGCACGCCCTGCCGTCGAATCGGCGCGCTCGAGTTCCGGCGAAGTCCTGCGACAACGTCTTCTCTTTCCAAGCCTGGCCGGCAGGCCGATCAGCCTTATCTCGTCCGACGACGACAGCGTGGCGGTAGAACGCACGCAGGAGGCGATCTCTGCCATCTCCAGCCGGATGCTAGGCCCGATCGATCCTTCCGATGTCAGCGACATACCCTCCGCCTTCACCTATTTTGGCCAGTTCGTCTTCCACGACATGGTCTTCAGCCGGATCTTCGGTGCACCGGCTCGGGAGGTAGGGGAGCGCCCGATGCGCAACGCCTCCTCCGGCAGCATCGACCTGTCCGGGTTGTACGGTCGCGGTCCGGTCGTCGACCCGCATCTCTATGACTGGGCTTCCGCAACCGATCCGACGCTGTGCCGGTTTCCCCTGGGCCTGCCGGCCGTCAGCGACCGCACCGTCAATCTTCCTGTGGACGGGACCGTCGAAAGGGCGCGTGACCTGCCGCGCATCGATGGGGCCGGAGGCTATATGAGCGTGTGCGGGCGCAAGGCGCCCTATCGCCCGCTGGTGGCCGATCCACGCAACGACGACAACCTCATTCTTTCGCAGCTTCATTGCACGCTGATGCAGGTGCACAACCGTCTCATCGACGTGCAGATGAAGCGCCAGGCGGTGTCTCCGAAGGATGCTTTCGAGCGAGCGCGCGCCTATCTGACCAGCGCCTATCGCCGCGTCGTGGTCGACGACTATCTGCGCCGGATCCTGTTCGGTCCGGTCTGGGAGCATTTCTTCAAGGGCGAGGATTTTCACGGGCCGGGTCTGGCCTCGCTTGAGCCTCTCGCCGACCTTCCGCTGGAATTCTCGTTCGGTGCCTCGCGCTTCGCGCACGCGATGGTTCGCGACCGCTATCGCGTCAATCAGACCTTTGACGGGGATCCAAGCTCGTTGCGGGAGGTCCTGTCGTTCTCCAGCCAGCGCCCGAACGGAGACGTTCCGATCCGGGCGAACTGGGCGGTGGACTGGCACCGCTTCGCCGAGCTCGGCGGCGCCGGGGATCTGGTGAAGGCGCGGCGTATTAGTCCGTTCCTCACCTACGAACTGGCGGTCGTCAAGCATGCGGCCGATCTCGACGGGACCCCGCGTTCGATCGCCTTCATGGATTGCTGGCGCTGCTATCACCTCGGGCTTCCGTCCGGGCAGCGCGTCGCCGCCGCCGTCGCGGCGGCGCTTCCTCGTGAATGCGGCGAGGTCAAGGTGCTCACCGGCAGCGACATGTTGCCGACGCAGAAATGCAGGCAGCGCCACAGTTTCCATGCCGCCGAACTCGAACGCGCCTTGCAGGCCCATCCGCAGTTCCTGGAGGAGACGCCGCTCTCCTATTATGTGCTGCAGGAAGCTTCGCTGCTGGGCGACGACGGAAATCATCTCGGGCCCGTCGGATCCTATGTCATCGCCGCCACCGTCGCGGCGGCGCTTTTCAATGCCAGCGATAGCGAAATCCACGTGCAACTGCCGTGGGCGGTCAAGCCTCGCACTCTCGCTGGCCTTCTCAGCCTGGCGGACGAAAGGCTCGTCCCGGACGAAACCCTGAACGGCTATCTTGAGCGGACTGTTCGTCCCGATCTTTCCGCCAGGGGACATCGCAGAACCGGTAACGCAACCTGAAAATCAAGGAGGGCAATATGGCAAAGTTCGAGAACATCCAGTTCGAGGCGCTCGGCGAATTCATCCAGCGGGCGATCAAGGACCCTGAAATGGTGAAGATATTCAAGACCGGCTCGCAGTCGGAGATCAAAGGCCTTCTCAGTGGCTTCATGACGCCGAAGGGCAAGAGCTGGGACGAGATCACGATCGTTCCGCATTTCGACGAGGACAATGTCGTCAACATCGCGTTCCCCTTCACCGGCGACGTGGAAGAGACCGTCAGGACGATTGCACCCGAGACCGGCGACGGCGAGGACTATCCCTTCCCGGCGCACTACACCTTCAATCCGAATTCCGGCGCGAATCCTGAGGAGAAGAAGGCCAACCGGCTTCGAGGCTACCGCAGCCGCCTGGGCGACTATGTGATGTCGCGCTGCAAATAGTTGTCGCGCCGGCCGCGTCAGGCCAGCCTGGCGGCGCGGTCGATGCCTTGCCAAAGGCGCTCCCGATCGGCGTCGAGCCGGATGGGGAATACGTTTCTGAACCAATCTATGGCGGCCCGCCGCGTCGGGCGTTCGCCATTGTGCCACGCGGCGGTAACACTGCGGAGGAACATCCGGAAGTCGGCCCCGGCGGTCGCGTCGTTGCCCAGCAGGGCATTTGCGGCCGCCGACCACCCACGGATGTCCGGGAACAGGCCGTCGCTCTTTTCCACCGCATCCAGGCAGCCTTGCAGATCGCCCGCCAGGAAACATACGGTCGCCAGATAGCCGTAGTAATGCGGCTCGTGCAGCGGATTGAGTTCGAACGACCGCCGTGCCAACTCGACCGCGCGCTCGTGATTGCCGATGAACCCGCTCGCCAGGGAATAGGCGATCAGGGTCGACGGATTGGCTGCGTTGAGGTCGTGGGCGAGGCGGAAATGGAAATCCGCCAGTTCCCAGCGCCGGGCCAGTAGATGGCTCCAGGCCAGGTTCACCTGGTTTCGATGATCCAGCGGATCCAGCATGACCGCCTGTTTGGCCAGGTCGAAGGCGCGATCGAGATCGGCGCTGTCCAGCGGATAACCCGGCAGGACGATCCACCGCGAGTTCAGGATCGCGGCCAGGCTGGAATAGGCGCAGGACAGGCGGGGATCGAGGCGAATGGCATCCTCGTAGCGGGCAATTGCCGCTGCCTCGGTGTCGTTGCGCCACAGGATGGAGAGCCTCTGCCCGTCCAGCCAACTGTCATAGGCCGAGATGTAGTTGGGCGACTGTTCGGCGATGCGATGCAGGCGCGTCGTGGAAATCACGAGCTGAAGGCGGGAGGCTACCTGCGCGCATATCTCGTTGAAAACCGTTCTCCATGCCGACGGTTCGGCTGGCGCCGTCGTTGCAAACTGAAGGTCGCCCGACGCCAGCGCGCGGCACGAGATTTCGAAGGCGTGCCCGTGCCCGTCATCCGACGCGGTTATCACGACGGCGAGATCCGCGTTGCCGCCGGCCGCTGCGCGAAGCGCCTCGATCGAACCGGAGCGGAGCACATCGCGATCGAGTTCGGCCTGGATCGCCGTCCAGTGCCTGAAACGTGAGAGTGATGCCGAAAGTTCGCTCACCAGGGCGAACTGCACATGCGCGTCGGTCGCCTTGTATCTTTCGGTGACGAGGACGATGGTCGGCCTCTCGATGAAATTCGGGAACGACTCGGCATTGTCATAGGTGCTGGACGCTGCGCCGGCGTCTGGTGTTTCGCGCGCCGACCTGAACTGCTCCAGTTGCCGGACGATGTCGCGGGATGGCGAAATATCCAGTTCCGAGCGCAGATCGGCCGCGTAGCGTTCGAAGAAGACACGCGCCCGCGCATAGCCACCTTCCCGGTGAAGCGCGCGCAGCATTTCGATCGCGGCGGCTTCGTGGAATGGATCGAGCCGCAGAATGCAGGTGGCGATCGCCTTCCGTTCGGCGAGCGTCGAATTGGGACCGTCGAGCACCTTCGACAGCGATTGCACCTGACCGTCGCACCAATGGGTGGAGGTCGTCCTCAGCCAGTTGTCGAACACGGGATCGCAATCTTCAACGCCCCCGCAAAACAACTCTCCCCGCCGCGACAGCAAGCGGTCGGCAGCCGCGAAATCCCGTTCCGCCAGGGCGCGCTGAACCTCCGAGACGTCCGCCTTGATCACGCTTCGGTCGACCCCCACCGAGAGCTTGTCGACGAGAAGAAAGTCGAGGCCGGTATCGATTTCGATCTGCCGCAGGTCGCGGATCGACTGCCTCAGCGAGGCGCGGGCATGTTCCTCGTCCCTGTCGCTCCACAACAGCGCCGACAGGCGTCCGCGCGTTTCGCGCGTTTGCTCGCTGAGCAGCAGGTATGCGAGGATGGCGCAAGCCTTGCGCTTGTCGAAGGCCTGGACCTTGCCGGCGCAGCGCATCTCGAAGCTGCCGAGAAGCCTGACTTCAAGGCATTTCTCGGAAACGCTTTCTTCCCCAAGTTTTTCAACCAATGCTATCGACATCCCGCGCCTGCGCCCGCCGTGGCCTGTCAGTATCGAGGGCGGGCTGAAAATGGTGGTTTCCGAGAACCGAAGCACAGCATACCCGCCGGTAGATGGGTATCGGAAACACAGAAAGTGCCATTTGCAGACGGCCGCCGTCCGAATATCAATGGGCCATTGCTCCCATCTAATACCGGAAACGATTTCGAGTTAAGTGGACAACCGGTTTGCGGCTGGAAAAACGTCACTGGGATGTACTTGCCAATCACCCGTCGATCGGCTGCGCCCGGGAATTGTCTCGCGGCATCGACCCGGCTGTTGCGGCCGAAATAGCAAGCGCGGGGTTCGGCGGGGATCTTGCGGCCTCCGATTTCTCCAGCCGGCGGTTGTTCGCTCTGGCGGCGCTTCGCGGCATGGCCGTCGACGTTTTCCAGGTTCCCGGAGGCAGCCTGGCCGCCAGCAATATCGACCTGCCAGGCACTGATGGGCCGGAAAAGGTTACGGTCAGCGGCAAGGGTTTTTCGACTGCGCCGGCGGTGCTGGGCTGCCTCGGCGAGGCGGCGGAAGTCAGCAGTTGGATGTATCGCCCGACCGACCGGGAGGTCCTGGTCGGGGACGTGGTGCTGGATCGGCAGGCGGCGGTCTCAGCCGGAGACGTGCTTGGCTTTTCCGCGGCCCAGATACGCAACCGGCAGGACTTCAACCGGTTTTGGGATGGCTGGGACGCGATTGCGCCAGCGCGGCAGATAAGGAAGGCGGATCTGTGGACGACGGTGCGCGACGCGACTGGCTCGAAAGCCGCCCGTTGCCCGGCGTTCCTCTGCTTCGGGCGGTTCGGCGAGGCCGTCCATGGCGACAAGAGCATGAACGTCGATTCGAACGGCTGCGCCGCCGGAAGCTCCATGGACGACGCGCGGCTGCGCGCGATCCTCGAAATCGCGGAGCGCGACGCGACCGGCATCTGGTGGTGGCGCGGCTGCCGGCGCGAACGCATCGCGCCCGATCGCCTGGACGATGCCAAACTGTCTTCGGCACTGGCCGAACATGGCGAGGAAACCGGGCGGAGGGCCTGGTTTCTGGACATTTCCACCTTCCGCAACTGTCGCGCCGTGGCCGCGGTTTCATGCGGGCCCAACGGCGAGCGTGTCGCATTGGGATTCGCCGCCGCCCTTTGCTTGCGCGACGCGGTCAGGGCGTCGTTTCTCGAGATGATCCAGACGGAGCTGGCGATCGACGCCTATGAGATTCGCCGGGAGGTGGATCCGGACGGCCCGCTAGCGGCCGGCGACAGCCGCATGGCGCGGTGGCTCCGGCAGGCCAATCTTGGCGCGCTCGATTTTGTCGCCGGCGCCGACGGCCCGCCCTCGAAACGGCCGGCGGGCCGGACCGGCACGCTATCCGGTCTGATCGGGGAAATGGCGGAAGCAGGCTCGGATGTCTGGTTTGCCGATCTGTCGCGCGCCGAGATCGGTGTGCCCGTGGTGAAGGCGATATCGGCCGGCTTGGCCCATTTCAAGCCACGATGGGGCTGCCGGCGCATCTGGGATTTGCCGCAACAGCGCGGCTGGGCGACGAAATATGGACGGCGCGATTGGCGAAAGCCGCCGCCGCTGCTAGTGTAGGCACTGGCCTGCCGGACTCCGCGAGAAGTCTGGAAAGTCAAGCGATTTCAATGGAATGTGAAGCGCGGCTCTCGACAGCCGCATGACTGGTTTGGCGCGGACCCTCGGGCGGCCGGCGCGACGGCGCCTTTGGGTGTTTCGGACCGACAGCACAGGCCGATTCGGTTTGATTGGACTGCCACGATCCCGAACGTCCGCAGGTGCTCCGCGAAAAGTGGTGGACCGAGCCGACCCAAAAAGCACGGACGATCGCCCCGCCGCGGAGAGGGTGTCGCCAAAGGGCATATAGCCGGGAGCGTCCGGCCAACATCCCGGCCTCAGCGTGATTTGGGCTTCACGCTCACTTCACGGTGACGTTGCGTAACTGTGCCGGAGATTTGGCGCCGGGGGCAGCCAAGAGCGATGGCGGGACGGTTTTGACCAATCAGCAGCATCGATCGAACAGAGAGAGGTTCGAAGCGAGGGGGGCTCGCATGGCGAGCAGGGCTCGTTTTGGACGGGCGGTGGGCAGCATCCGGTTGCCCACCGCTTGCCGCCGCGGTGGCGGCCTGCTGTCGGTTCTCCTGGCCAAGCAGCCCTGCGCTGTGACGTTGTCGCGCGTGGTCGGCAGCCGGAGCCGCCAAGGAAACGGAACGAAGATCTCGATATCGAGCAAGGTGATCCGGCGCTGGACCGGGTTCTCGGCCGATCGGCGATAGCCGGCTTCGAGGTCAGGTTCGGCCAGCCTGTCAGGCGGGCCGCCGCGAAAGGAAGACAGGACATGTATCGCCAGTTCCTCGAGGCCGCCGCCGCGGCCACAAGCAATCCCGCTTCCGAAACGCTGACGCCCGGCATCATCCGGTTTACGCTCGAATACCGTGACGTCCCCGATCCGGAGGTGGAAAGGCGGAAGCTCGCCGGGGTCATCGGCAGCGACCGCTTCGCCTTCTTTCGGCTTCCGCCGGGCGAGGACCCGCTTGTCCGCGTCCTGCAGTTCCCCGGCGTGGTCCGGCAGCAATCCTCAACCTTCCTGTTCGACGTCGCGCAGCATCTCGTCGACGATTGCGGTCTGGCCTCCTGCGTCCCGGACGTCGATCCAGGCTGGATCGCCGACGACGAACTCGGCCACTTTCCGCCGGAGTCGGTCGGCGGCATCGTCTGGACGCTGTGCAAGTCGCACGCCGCCGTGCCGCCGGAGCGGCGGTGGGCCGTGTCGGCCGTGAAGGCGGACAGGGCCTGGGCGGCTTTCGGCACGACCGGGCAGGGCATCCTGATCGGCCAGCCGGATACCGGCGTGGCCGACCACCGCGAGTTGGACGGCGCGATCGACATCCGCAAGGGCACAGATGTGATCGCCGGCGGTGGACTGCCGATCGATCCGCTGTCCCCGTCGATGGGGTCGCCCGGCCACGGCACCGCCACGTCGAGCGCGGCTGTGAGCCGGCCGTCGCTCGAAATTGTCGGCGTGGCCCCCGGCGCGACGCTGGTGCCGATCCGCTGTGTCAACTCCGTCATCATCGGAAGCGGCGCCGCGGTCGCAGCGGCGATCGACCACGCCCGGCTTGTCGGCTGCGGCATCGTCTCGATGAGCCTGGGAGGGCCGATCGAAGGCCCCGACCTGCGGCGCGCCATCGAACGGGCCGTCAATGCCGGAATGATCGTACTCGCGGCCGCGGGCAATTGCGTGCACGCCGTCGTCTATCCCGCCTGGGACGCCAACGTCATCGCCGTCGCCGGCGTGGACGTCGACGACCAGCCCTGGAAGGGCACGTCTCATGGACCGAAGGTCGACATTTCGGCCCCGGGCGAAAATGTCTACGTGGCGCGCCGGCATTGGCCGTCCGATACCGACAAGTCCCTGGTCGAACCGGGCCAGGGCACCTCCTTCGCGGTCGCGATAACGGCTGGCTGCGCGGCGCTGTGGCTGGCGAAGCACTCGCCGGAAGCAGTCCGCGCCGAGGCGCGCAAGCGCAACATCACGGTCCAGAGTCTGTTCCGGTCCGCGGTGCGCGAGACGTCCCGCAAACCCGCCAGGTGGCCGTCGAAATCCATGGGCGCCGGCATAGTCGATGCGGAGCGGCTGCTTGCAATGCCGCTCGCCGACATCCCGGCGCCGCCGTCGCGGCGCAATGCCAACCCGGGCGAGCCGCTGCTGGAGGCGATACCCGATTCGCGGCGCTTCGTCGCCGAAGCCGGCTTTCTCGCGCTGGATCACCGGCAAAGGTCGGACCCCAAGCGCATCGGAGCGCTCGAAAGCCCGGCCGCGCCCCGGCCCAGCCAAGCGTTTGCCGCCGCCCTGAAAGCCTCCGGCCTCGGCGCGGCGCTGCTTGGCAGCGGGGCGGCGCGAACCGCGATAACGCCGCTCACCCCGTTCATCGGGCCGCGCACGCCGTCGGCCAGGCTGGTTCCCCGGGGGGCGCCGGATTTGCGGGGCGAGACGCCTCCTCCGGTCACCGTCCGGAAGCTGCTCGCTCGCTCGGGCAAGAAGGACATGCTCGATCGAATCGAAAGCGTGCTCAACCGCCAGAGCGCGCGCATCGCCAATACGGAATCCGCCGACAGGACGCGCCGCGAAATCATGGCCCAGGCCGAGCAGGTCGTCGACGCCTGGGCGCGCGGCGCGAACATTCGCGCCGAGTCGATCGGCGCGGCGCGGGCTACGGCCGAAGCGATCGTGCGGCTGACCGACCGGCCGGCGCTGAGGGTCGTCAACGGCATGATCGACCCGCAGGATCCGCAGCTTGAACATTGGGCGGGCGACCTCGGCCCGCCGCGCAAGGTGCTCAAGCCGCTCATCGATGCGGTGGGGCGGATCGACATTGCCGGCCCGGACGGCCACTCGCATGTCGGCACCGGAACGGTCATCGGAAAGGGCGTGGTAATGACCAACCGGCATGTGATCGAGGCTTTTGCCGAACCGATTCCCTCCACCAACGGTCATCAGGCATTCCTGCTCAATGCGTCGGTATCGATCTGCTTCGACGAGGCGGCGAAGGACGAGGCGCGCCGGTTTGCCATCAAGAGCGTGCTGACGGCAGGTCCCTGGAAGATCGGCGAATTCGCCGACGTCGGAAAGTTGGACGTTGCCCTCCTCGAAGTGGAGACGACCAACGTGGCCGGCGCCGACCTGCCGGGCCCGGTGCCTTCGGGCCCGCTCTTCATGGAATCGCCCGAGCAGTCCAGGCTCATCGTCGTCGGCTATCCGGCCAAGCCAGGGCTTTCGGCCGCCATCGACCCCGACACGGGCGAGGTCTCGATCGACGTCTGGGACCGGTTCTGGGAACTGTTCGGCGACGAATATGGGACCAAGTACCTCAGCCCCGGCCAGGTCTCGAACAAGCCCGGCGAGATTGTCGGGGACGAGCGCGGCTGGGCGTTCAGCCACGACGCCACGACGCTGGCGGGCAATTCCGGCGCCCCGGTCATCAGCCTGCGCCATCCCTATCGCATCGGCGGCCTGCATTTTGGCGGCCAGACGCTGCGCCAGAATCTCGCCCACGACCTTTCCGGCATCCGCACGGTGGTGCGTGACGAAACCCGGCTGCTCGACCTGGCCTCGTTCGGGGCCTTCTTCGACGCCGCATGACCTCGTTGGCATCTTTGTCTGGAGGAACGATCATGAACTCGCCCCGACCGATTACCGTCAAGATCGACCGCAGGCCGCGGCTGCGCGACATGCGGCGGCTGCGTGGACCGGAAGCCGCGGCCGCGCTCGAAACGCATGTCAGGCTCGAAGGCGCCGCCGCCGAGCGGGCGGCCCGGCCCCGCATCACGCCGCCGGAAGCTTTCGCCGGCCGGAACGGTTTCGACAAGGATTTCCTGGCCGGGTTCCAGGTCGACATGGCCAAGCCTGTCGGCGCGCGGTCCCGCGATGTGTCGCCGGTCGGCGGCGACGCGAGTGGACGGCTCGACTACCGCAACTTCTCCATTGTGATGTCTGCGTCGCGCCGCATTGCGATGTTCACGGCGGTCAACATCGAAGGCGAGCGTTCGGTGTCGATCGAGCGAAGGGACGACAAATGGTCGCTCGACGGCCGCCTGCCGGTTGAAGCGCAGCTCGGCGAGGCGCTCTATGCCGGCAACCGCCTCGACCGCGGCCATCTGGTGCGGCGCGAGGATCCGAATTGGGGGCCGGACGCCCTGGTCGCCAATGAGGATACCTTCCATTTCACCAACTGCGCGCCGCAGATGGACGTGGTGAACCAGAAGACGTGGCTCGGGCTTGAGAACTACATCCTGCAGAATGCGCGTGCCTGGAAAGACCGGTGCTCGGTGTTCACCGGTCCGGTGCTGACGGGCACGGACCTTCGCTATCGCGAGGCCCTGATTCCGAAAGCATTCTGGAAGGTCGTGGCGTTCCTGTCGGATGACGGCAGGCCGTCGGCGACCGCCTACGTGGTGCGGCAGGAACGGGAACTCAACGAACTGGAAGCAGCGTTCGGCGCCTACAAGACCTATCAGCGAAGCGTAAGGCACGTCGAAGAGCTTTCCGGCCTTTCGTTCGGGCCGCTCGCCAATTTCGACGGGTTTTCCAACGAGGAGGAACTCGAGGGCGGCCTGACCATCTCCTCGGAAATCAGGGTGTTGAGCGACATACGGGTGTAGCCGCGCCAGCCGCGCGGCACAGTACGATTCAAGGCGGGAATTCAACAGGAGCAACTTTCGAAGACAGGAGAGTAACATGGCGATGAAGCTGGAAATGGTGGTGCTGCGGGCGCCTGTTGGTAGCGCCCCCGCAACGGAGAGCGCGGGCGCCGGGCGTGACCGCGAATTGGTGTCCAACCTGCGCCCCAGTGCGAGTGCGCGCAATCGCGCACTGCGCGCCCGGGCCGAGGAGATTAGCGTCGAGGTCGACGAGATGGACGCCGGGCAGCGCGCCCGCCGTTCGGCCGATCCGACCGTCCTGTCGATCGCGCCGCGCATGCCGGTGACGCTCATCCGCGCCTTCGAGACGCCGCGCCATGCGGCCGCCGATGCCCCGGCCACGGGCTGGGGCATCGAGGCGGTGGGCGCCCACGACAGCCCGTTCACGGGAGAAGGGGTCACTGTCGCGGTGCTGGACACCGGCATCGATGCGGCGCATCCGGCCTTCGACGGTGTCGAGATCGTCCCCCGCAACTTCACGGCCGACCCGCCGGAGGACGTCGACGGACACGGGACCCATTGCGCCGGCACGATTTTCGGTCGGGACGTCGACGGACGCCGGATCGGCGTCGCGAAAGGCGTCAAGCGCGCGCTGATCGGCAAGGTGCTGGGCGATACCGGCGGCTCGTCGGAAGACATCGTCAAGGCGATCCACTGGGCGCAGCTCGAGGGCGCCGAGATCATCTCGATGTCGCTGGGCATGGATTTCCCCGGCTACCAGAAAATCCTGACCGACAAATACGGCATGGCGCCCGAGCAGGCGACGTCGCTGGCATTGGCCGGATACCGGCTCAACACGCGGCTGTTCGACCAGCTCTCACGCGCCATGGTCGGGCATGACGGACTGATGACCGGCTGCCTGGTGACCGCCGCGGCCGGCAATGAGAGCCGTCGGCCCGACTACACCATCATCGTCGCGCCGCCGGCGACCGGAGAGATGTTCCTGTCGGTCGCTGCACTTGGACGCAATGGAGACGGGACCTACCGGGTCGCCGATTTCTCCAACGAAGGCGCGGCGGTCTCGGCGCCGGGCGAAGACATCCTCTCGGCGAAGCGGGGCGGCGGCCTCGTGGCCTATAGCGGCACCAGCATGGCGACGCCCCATGTCGCCGGCGTGGCGGCACTGTGGGCGCAGCAACTCAAGCAGAATGGCGGGTTCAGCGCCGCCGGCGTTGCCGAGCGCATAAGGTCGACCGCGAAGGGACTTGGAGCGGCCTTCGGACGGGACGACGTCGGGTTCGGCCTCGTGCAGGCGCCCCCCGCGGTGCGGCCGCGCCGTGTGGCGCGGCGCCGGCAGAGCTGAAGTTTCAGCCGCGAGCGGCGGCTGATCGTGCTATGATTTCTATATGTTAGGCAAACGGGGCATCCGTGGGGGTGCTGGTGACGACATCCGATCCCATTGCCGACTTGACCGTGTTCGTCCTGCGCGAGACCGGCGGCGGTTCCGACGAGACCGGAACCGGCCTGCTGATCACGCCACGGCTGATCCTGACGGCGCTGCACGTGGTCTGTGGCTTCGGTCCGGGCTGCGTGGTGCCGCCGCATGACAGCCTGTCGCTGTACGTCCGCTTCGAGGTGGCGGGCAGGGCGATGCCCGGCGCGACCTGGTCGCCGGAAACCGAATATCCGGCGCGGCTCGTGTGGCCGCCGCCCGGGTCGGATGCGGGCAGGGACGCAACCGACATCGCGCTGATCGCCCTCGACGTCGACGACCCTGAACCGGCGCAGGCTGGGCGCGGCATCGACGACAACCAGCTTGACGGGCTCTACGATCTTTTCGAACGCCATCAGCTTGCCAAGCGCGCCGAGGCGGTCCGCCTCGGTGTCGCGGGCAACCCTCCGCCACTGGCGAAATTCATCGGCTATCCGGCGGCGGCGTATTCGACCCTGGAGGCCCTGGCGCGAAACGCCGGGCGGGCAGACCTCGCGGCGGCGATGCCGTTCCTCGGAAATGTTCCGCAGGCACAGCCGGCGGCGTTGGGTATCATCTTCGTGAACACCGATCGGGTCTGGGAAGCGACGGAGAAGATGCCCAATCCGCTCGCGGGCCTGTCCGGCGCATCCGTATACCGCAACGACGAAAACGCGAACCTGGTCGAGATCTACGGCACGCTCAACCGGTCGCTCAACGTCGACGACGGCCAGATCCTGACGATCGCTCCGATCCCCCGGCCAGGCATCGACCAGCACGCGGCGGGCTTCTGGGCCCTGGTCCCGCAGGACCGCTACGGCCGGCCCCTGGCCGGGCCGGATGCGGTGGGAAATCCCGTCCAGCGCGCCCGCGACCTTCTCCACCGACTGGATCGCGAGCAGCCTGTGCAGCTCTATCTCGACGGCTTCCGGCGCAATCGTCCGCCCGGCTACCTCTACGTCTTCGTGGCCACGCAGTGGGACGGCCACGGCGCCTTGTGCCGCAGGCTGCAGGAGGAGAGCACGCGCGGCAGCGACGCGCTGTTCGACGTGGAGACTTTCGTCGCCGGTTCGCGCTCGATCACGATCAGCGGAATGAGGGGCGCCATGGAACGCATCCTGCGCAAGGTTGCCGAGCAGGTCGGCGCGCGCGCGCCGGGCGAGAACCCGCCGGAGCCGACGATCGCGCAGAGGCTGGCGAGCGGAGCGAGCCACCGCCTGCTTTTGTTCGACATCGAAGATCGCGATCTCTTCGACGCGGCCGGGAAGGCGCAGGGCGGCACGGTCGCGGTGCTCCAGGCGGTGATGCGCTCGCTGGCCGACTGGGCCAGGCTGCAGCCGACGGCGCCGTCCGGCGTCTCGTTCCAGCGCGCCAACCCGCTGGTCGCCGTGCTCGCCGTCTGCCTGTCTTCGCCGGATGCAGCGGACCCCAGAGAAGCCGTCACGCTGGCGCAGGACCTGATCGACCGGGTCGCGGCGCTGTTCCGGGAGGAATGCCCGTCGCCGGAGGGCCTGAACTGCGAGGTCTACGACCAGGTCCTGGATGAGATCTATTTCGAGGATTTCCGCGACTGGTGCCGCGAGCACGTTCGCGCCGCCGCCCAGTTCGCGGACGAGATCGGCAGGGCGATGCACCCGCCCTTCACGGCCGGCAGAAGGCGGCTGGGCTACATCGAGGCGGGGCTGGACACGCTCAACTTTCGCTTGGGGAGGTAATCTTGGACGGTCTGGACCTGAACAGCGGCCTGCTAGACAAGCGGCTCGACGGCGCCTCGTTCGGGGCGCGCGCAGCGGGCATGAAGAAGCGCCCCTACCTGCCGGACGAAAGCCTCACCACGGCAGCGGCCCTCGCCGTGCTGCTCGGCCAGCCGCTGCTGCTCAGCGGCCTTCCCGGCGTCGGCAAGACGGGCGCGGCCTACCACATCGCCTCGCGCCTGTTCGGCGAGGGCCATGAGCCGGTCCGCTTCACCGTGACGACCCAGACGTCCGGCCGCGACCTGCTCTACAAGTTCGACATGCTCGGCCGCTTCCACGACAAGAAGGGGCGCCCGCTGCGCGATTTCCTGCGCTTCGAGGCGCTGGGGCGCGCGATCGTGGCGGCTTGCGGCGGCGGCGCCGAGGTGCTCGACGCCGCCACGGACGATCCGGTCATCGATCCGGGGCGCATCTGGGAAATCGTCGGCGACACGCCGCGGCAGCCGGGCCCGCTCTTGATCCGCGACCTTCTTCAGCCGCGCGACGCCCTGTCGGATACCCCAGCGCCGACCGTTGTGCTGATCGACGAGATCGACAAGGCTCCGCGCGACACGCCCAACGACCTGCTGGAGAGCTTTGAGGCGATGCGCTTCACCATCGACGAGCTCGGGCTGAAGATCGGGACGCGCGATGCCGCAAGGGACGACGCCGAGCGCCGGCGCTCGCGGCCGATCGTGGTCGCCACCACCAATGCCGAGAACAATCTGCCCGACGCCTTCCTGCGGCGCTGCGTGTTCCACGAGATCGCCATGCCGGACGAAAAGCGCATGCGGGAAATCGTCTCGGCGCATCTCCACCTTGTCGACGGCCTCGACCCGGGCGGCGCCGACGCGCTTGCCGACACGGCCTTCGCCATCGGCACGGAGGTCGCCAGGCGGGTGAAAGGCTCCTCCCGCGTCCCCGGCACCGCCGAATACATTGCGCTGGCGCGCGCCATGCACGCGTCGCCGGCAACCGCGGCCGGCCTGAGGCAGGCGATGGCCGGAACCGCGGGCGCGGTCCCGCCGGACCTGATCAAGGCCCTGCTCGGCGTCCTGGTGAAGACCGCCGACGACCTCGCCAAGGCGCTGGCGGTGTTTCCGTCGATCGCGCTGGCGCGGTGAGCGATGCCATGTCTTCCGCGGACTCGCTGCAGCAACGTTGGACGGACCTCCGTGGCCCGGGCGACATAGAGGCGCTGCTTTCCACGCTCGGCAAGATCCCGGGCGTCGTGCTCGGGGTCGACCGCCTGATCAGGCTCGGCATCGCGCTCTCGGCGCTGGCCGGCCGCGGCGCCAAATTCGAACGGGCGGACGACGCTACCGACGTGTTGATGCCGCTGCTGGCCGTCAATGGCGAGGCGCAGGCGGCGGCGCGCGACGCGGTGAAGGCATTCTGGGCCGTCGCAGGACAGGAGAAGCCAGAACCGAAGGCGTCGAACGAACCGCCCGGATGGCTGGCGCGGGCAAGAACGCTGCGGCTTCGCCTGCTGCTGGCCGCGGCCCTGATCCTGGCTGTCGCCGTTGCGGCGGTGCTTGTGGTGGCGATGGTGCCGGAAGCCGCCAATCAGGTGGCCGTCGATCCGCCGGCGGTCGAAACGCCGGCATCTCCCGACGCTTCCGCCAGCTTCTGGCACTGGCTCGCCAGGCTTTTCCTGACCGACATACTGCACCGCCTGTTTGCCGTCCTCTCGGTGCTCGCCATCGCGATGGTCTGGTGGGACAGCGCGAGGCGCGGTCGCAGTATGCGGATCACGCGCGACACCGCGCACGGCGCCATCGCCGCGACGATGACCCCGAGGGTCGCCGAGATCCTGTTTCCGACCGCGGTGGTGCGGCGGGCGGGACGGCTGCTGCGCCGGCCGGTCCGGGTAGCCGGCCACCGCATCGACATACGGCGCAGCGTCGATGCCTCGATCAGGGCGATAGGCTATCCGACCATCCGGAAGGGGCTGGAGTCGCGCACCCCCGACTGCCTCATGCTGGTCGACCGCGTCAGCCGCAACGACCATCTGTCGGCCCTTGCTGACGCCTTGGCAAAACGTCTGCGCGACGGCGGCGCCGATCTGCTTCGCTATGAATTCCGGGAGGTCCCCGACGTGCTGGAAGCGGTCGGCCGCCGCTTCGGCGGCCAACCGGTAGTCTCGCTCTCCGCACTCGCCCGCCGTCATCCCGGAGCAAGGGTGGTGGTGGTCGGCACCGGCCGAGGTTTCTTCGAGCCGTACGAGCGAAACACGCTGCGGATGGTCAAGCCGTTCTTCGGCGAGCCGGAGGCGCCGCCCTTCGTGGATCACCAGCCGCAGGTGATCAAGGAACGGCGTCAGCCTCGTGTCCTTCCGGCCTTCCGCGACCCGCCGATCCTGGTGACGCCTTCGCCGCCGGACCGCTGGGGTCCGGCGGAGCAGTCGCTGCTGGACGCCGGTTTCGTTGTCATCAGCCTCGGTTCCGCCGAAAGCCCCGAGGCCGGGCTCGAGGCGGCGGTGGAGGCCGTCATCACCGGCCGTCGGCCGCAAGCCGCGGACCGTCGCATAATCGCCCAGGCCACTCCGGGCCACGATCCGCTGCTTATGGAGCTGGACCGCGCCGAACTGGCGAGCGAGATCGCTCCGGACCAGGCGCTCCGTGACCGGCTGGCGCGTCGCGTCATGGCCTATGCCTGCGCGCCGATCGGCGAGGAGGTCGAGCGAGATTCGCCCGGCGATCCCGCCGCGGCGGACGACTTCCCGATGCGGGCGCGCGCCGGCATGGCGGCTCTGGCGCTGTTTCCCCGGCTCGACCCGGCTTTCACCCCGGCGCTCTGGCAGGCCGCCGCCGGACACGCGCCTAGCGCGACCCGGCTTGCCCGCCTTGCCCGGTTGCCCTGGTTCCGCGCCGGGCGCATGCCGGACTGGCTGCGCTCCGACCTTGCCCGGTGCTTTCAGAAGGAAGTTCTGGCGGAGGCGGAACGGGGCGGCCGCAAGGATCGCAAGGATCGATGGACCGAATTGCGGGAAAAGCTGACGGCCTTCGCCGGAGAATGCCTGGACCGCACCCCGGATTCCTTTAGCGCGCCGGTCTACAGCGCCCCGAAGGGGTTGGAAAACCTGCTGTCGCGCCTGCGCCTGCTGCGCGCAGCAGCCGAGCCGGAGACGAGATCGCTGGTAGAGGAGCGGCTGTTCCTTACCTTTCTCGAAAGCGGCGAGATCGCGACGGAGAAGCTGGCGGTGGACCTGCCGCAGTCCGACCGGCCGACGCCGGCGATGCGTCTTGGGTTGCTGGGCTTCACCGTCGCCGCCGTGGTCGCCGCTGCCTTCGCGCCGTGGGCGCTGAGGGCGGTAAATTCTCTGCTGAATTCAATTTTTGGACGGGAGACTGGCGAAATAACTGCCTTTGCTGCGATCCTGGCGGAGATCGGGCTCGGCCTGAGCTTGATCGCCACTGTTTCGTTGTGCGCCGTCACCTTGAATTTTATCGACAGAAAAGGCGCATCGAACGTTTTAGCGGCGATGATCGTCACATCGCTCCTAAGTCATGTAATTTCATACCATATCCTTTCCAGTATCCTGGAGGATGGCTCGAACGTTCCATTCGACATATTTACCATATTTTATACGTTACTAAACATGATTATCGTAATATGCTTTGTTGTTACATCCCGAAGGATACATATAAATAGCAAGCAGGAGTTGGTCGGCAAGCGTCCTGTCGAGTTTCACAAGCATCAATTTGTGCTCGGGGCTGCTTCCGCAGCTTTGTATGTTCTTTACGTCACCACAAGCGCTACGAGTGGAGTCGATGCATTTATCCTGACGTTCATTACATGTGTCGTTGTCCTGTTTATGTCTGCAAGTCGGCAGAAATTCAATGCGCTTGTCATGTTCATTATTTCGTCGATAACATGGCAGTTATTGCTTGGGATTCTGTTTGCGGGCCTTATCGATTTGATTTTGGTCAGTGAAATATTGTCTCGGGATCCTGAATACATTGGAGTAATCCTATATGTGACATCCATGGGTATATGCGCTGTTGTAACAAACATCGGTTTTGCCGCCGAGAGCTTCAGTGGGGCGGCAAGGCGGTCCGTCTTCCTTTGGCTGGCCGGGACCGTGGTTTTGTTCTTCCCGTATTCCAGCGTCATGGGACTGTTCGGATGGGGAGTGGCCGGAGTCGCAGTTGCCGTGGCCGGTTGGTATCTCGCCAGGTGGATCGCCGAGAAGCGGGCTGCCGACCGGTTGCTCCGGTTGCACGACTATGTGGCGGATACCCTCGGCTTCGACTTGCTCGGGCGGTTCGGCTACGGTCTTGACTGGGTCGATCTCGCGCTCAAGGCCGCGCTGGCGGGCGCGGTCGCCTCGCTTGTTTCCTATGTGGTCGCCACCGCTCTGCTGTGGCCGTTCGGATCGGTGGCGGCTTTCATCGAAAATCGCGCCGTCGGGTTCCCGGAGCTCGTTCTCACGCCAGGGTTCGGACTGGCCGGACAAGCCGCCGCCGTGCTCGCTATCTTTCTCGCGGTGTCTTTCCTATGCCGCCTGGCCTTCGCGCTCTATCCCGTCGAAGCAGAAGCGCCGGCATCCGCCGGGCGGTCTTGGATGCAATCGCCCTGGTGGGCGGTCCCGGCGCTGTGGCTGGTGGCGGTCGTGCCGCGCTCACTGCCGGATTGGTTCTCCGCCGCAGGCATGGACCTGTCGATCGCCGGCCAGTCCGACGACGTTGTCGCGCAGGGTGTCCTGGCGATCGGCTCCGTCGAGGCAGCAGTGGCGTGGCTGCAGCGGGCGCTGTTCGGACTTGGGTCGGGCTGGCACTCGCTTTCCTATCTCGCACTGCCCGTGGCGATGGTCTTCGGCATCCGTGGCGGACCCGACGCGGACCGGCCGATCTTCATCGGCCTCCTGCCTTTCCTGTTTGCCGCGAGCTTTCTGTCCACGTCCACGCCTGGCGGCTTCTGGATGATCCCGACGGTGTTTTTGCTGCTGCGTCTCGCGCGTGAGCCGGAGCTGTTGCGGCCGCTGCTCCGCTTCGGCGGCGGCCTTGGCGGATGGCCGGCGAATCCCTTGATCGTCTTCGCGCTGGTCTTCGGCCTCGCCGCGTTGCTGGCGCCTGCCGTCGACACCTGGACGGACAATGACGGTGGGGAAACCGGCGTGAGATTCACGATCCTGCCCGGCATCGTGCAGGCGGCGGCCTTCGTCCTGATCGGTGCGATGCGACTGCCGCGACGGCAGGTGCTCGCCGCGATCGGCCTGCACATCGCCGCCGCGCTGGCGTACGGCGACAGGCTGACCGTTGAACTCGCCGATACGAACATCCAGCTCTCCCTCGGGCTTACGCTAGGCGCGGCGCTCGATCTGCTGCTGGCCTATGCGGCTGTGCCGATTGCGCGGACCGTGCGGTCCGGCTGGCTGGTTGCGTTGTTCTCGACCCGTGCCCTCATGCTCTGGCTTGCAACCGTCATTGCCCTCTGGGCGGCCATCGCCATCGCGACTGTCCTCGACCTCGTGTCGGGCGTCTCGATCCGCATCGACCCCTATCTCGACTATGTGCCGACCGGAGTGACGGTCGCCATCCTTTCGCTCACGCTGGGAATGGTGGTGCGTGTGCAGCATCCGCTCAGACTCCATCTGTCGATGCTCGGCGGCGTGATGGGTGCGGTCGCTCTGTCCGGGCCGCTGGTCGGATACCTCGCTGCCGCCTTTCCCGATTGGTTCGGAGGAGCGGATCCCAATTTGACGTCGCCCATTGCCGATGTGGTGGCGGCGCTGCCCAGCCTCGGACTCGTCTTCGGCTTCATGATGTTCGGTAACGCGGTCGAGCCGGTCCTGCTTGCTGAAGCGGTCGAGGCGGGCCCAGTTGGGGGCGCATCGGCGAGGCCGAGGATGGCGAGACCGAGGACGAAGGCGGCGGCCAGCGAAGAGGAGAGGGTCCTCGCATGAGCGCGGCGCCTGATCCGGACATCGCGTCCTCCGACGCGGTAGAGGACGATCCGCCCATCCCGCGGCGCCGGCCGCCCGCGTCGAGTTCGTATCCGGGACTCTGGTCGTTTCTGCTTGCGCTGCTTGGTGCGTCGGGCCTCGCCGCCGCCTTCGGCGCCATAGCCCTGGTTCTGTCGGGCATCGCGCTGAATGCAGCCTGGCAGGCCGCGCCGCGCAATTCAGCCGATATCGGCGCATCCGGACAGAGCCTGCCGGCCGAGCCGCCTCCGGCGATGGCCGACGAACCGCCGCCACAGGCCGGCGAACCGCCGGCGTCATCGGGCAAGGGCTTTGAAGAGCCGCCCGTCCAGGCCGGTCCGCCCGACAATCCTGCTACCCAGGCGCCGTTGAACGCGGCGCCGGGGCCAACCGGCGGCGCGGCGGCGAAATGAAAGCGAACACTGCCGCCCGACGAGAACTCTGCCGTCGGCGGCAGAACGGGTCGACTTACGTCCAAACTGCTCCAGATCGGCGATCTGCGGGATAGGATTGGTGGAGCCAAGCGGGATCGAACCGCTGACCTCCTGCATGCCATGCAGGCGCTCTCCCAGCTGAGCTATGGCCCCATCCGTCCGGCGCTGCCGGCGCCCTTGCGGGCTTGGGAAACAGTCCCGAAGGTCCGTCTGCGAAGGCGGCTTCTAACCCCGCCTTCGCGCAATATCAAGCCTTTCGTGAAGGCTTTTTTCGGCCCCCAGGAAACGGTGGCCGAAACCGCGATCAGGTCTCGTCGTCCTCGCCGACGCCGACAATGCCCGTGACGTCGTCGCCGTCCTCTTCTTCGTCCTCAAGGAAAACGTCTTCTTCCTCGTCGCCCAGATCGACGTCGTCGTCGCCCAGATCCGGCAGTTCGTCACCGCCGCCCTTGGCCTCGTCGTCGGCCTCCTCGAGCGACACGACATCCGGGGCGTCGTCCTCGGCGTCGACCTCGCGCTCCTCGTTCTCCTCCTCCTCCACCGACTTGCCGCCGGCGGTGTCGAAATAGGAACGCGGATAGCTCTTGCCCGTGTAGGGAGAGACGATCGGATCCTTGTTCAGATCGTAGAATTTCCGGCCCGTTTCCGGGTCTATCCGTTTGCTGCCGAGTTCTTCTTTTGCCACGTCTTAGCCTCGTCCTGAAAGAACGGTCCCCTTAACCGCAGTTTTTCGCTCTGTCAAAGCTAAAAAACCGCGACGATTTCTTCGGAAAATGGCGGGTTTCCAGCCTTTCAGCGAGGGGATGACCGCTCCCGCGTGCCATGATAGGAGACCGCGCCAACGATGAAATTCGCGCCGCCGGGCGGCGACAAAGACGAGGTCACAGATGTCCCACAACGGTAACGCGGGGCCGGCGACGGCCAGGCGGTCCTCCGCGCTGAAGGGAACGGTGCGCATTCCGGGCGACAAGTCGATCTCGCACCGGTCCTTCATGTTCGGCGGGCTGGCTTCGGGCGAGACCCGCATCACCGGCTTGCTCGAAGGCGAGGACGTGATGCGCACCGGCGACGCCATGAAGGCGATGGGCGCCAAGATAGACAAGCGCGGCGGCGAATGGATTATAAAGGGCGTCGGCAATGGCTGCCTGCTGGAACCCGCCGCGCCGCTCGACTTCGGCAATGCCGGAACCGGCTCGCGCCTCACCATGGGCCTCGTCGGCACCTACGACATGAAGACCACCTTCGTCGGCGACGCCTCGCTGTCGAAACGCCCGATGGGCCGCGTGCTCGACCCGCTGCGCGAGATGGGCGTGCAAGTGCTGGAGGCGGCACCCGGCGACCGCATGCCGATCACGCTGCGCGGGCCGCGCCATGCCGCGCCGATCTCCTACCGTGTGCCGATGGCTTCCGCCCAGGTGAAATCAGCCGTGCTACTTGCCGGCCTGAACACGCCGGGGATCACCACGGTGATCGAGCCGGTGATGACGCGCGACCACACCGAGAAGATGCTGAAGGGTTTTGGCGCCAATCTGGAGGTCGAGACCGACAGGGACGGCGTCCGCCACATTCGCATCGAGGGGCAGGGCAGGCTGGCGGGCCAGACCATCGCCGTGCCCGGCGATCCGTCCTCGGCCGGTTTTCCGCTCGTCGCGGCGCTGATCGTGCCCGGTTCCGACGTGCTGATCGAAAACGTCCTGATGAACCCGACCCGCACCGGGCTTATCGCGACGCTGCTCGAAATGGGCGCCGACATCGAACTGATCGATCGCCGCAACGCCGGCGGCGAGGATGTCGCCGACCTGCGCGTGCGCGGCTCCGAACTGAAGGGTGTCACGGTGCCCGCCGAGCGCGCGCCGTCGATGATCGACGAATATCCCGTGCTCGCCGCCGCCGCCGCCTTCGCCGAGGGCGAGACGCTGATGCAAGGCCTGGAAGAGCTGCGGGTGAAGGAATCCGACCGCTTGTCGGCCGTCGCCGAGGGACTGAAGGCGAACGGCGTCGACTGCGAGGAAGGCAGGGAGACGCTGCTGGTGCGTGGCCGGCCTGGCGGCAAGGGCCTTGGCGGCGGCGCCGTGAAGACGCATCTCGACCACCGCATCGCCATGGCCTTCCTCGTGCTGGGCCTGGCTACTGAAAGACCGGTGACGGTGGACGACCAGGCGATGATCGCCACCAGCTTTCCGGAGTTCATGGGGCTGATGGCAGGGCTCGGAGCGGAGATTGAATGACATGTACCAGCCGCCACACCACCGCGAGGACGACCTCGGCGTCCAGCATGCGCTGATCCGCGCGCATCCGCTTGGCCTGCTGATTACGGCGGGAGCGGACGGCCCGACCGCCAACCCGTTGCCCTTCCATCTCGATGCGGGGCGCGGGGCCAAAGGCACGCTGCAGGTGCACATGGCGCGGGCCAACGGCCAATGGAAGGAATTGCTTGCCGGGGCCGCGCCACTGGTGGTGTTCCAGGGCGCCGAAAACTACATCACGCCGTCCTGGTACGCGACCAAACGCGAGACCGGAAAGGTCGTGCCCACCTGGAACTACGCGATGGTTCAGGTGAAGGGCAAGGCGACCGTCATCGAGGATTTTGACTGGCTGCGCCGGCAGATCGGCGCGCTCACCGGCGACCACGAGGGCGGCCGGGCAGAACCCTGGGCGGTCAGGGACGCGCCCGAACCGTTCATCGCCGCCCAGCTCAAGGGCATCGTCGGCATCGAGATCGAGGTCACCGAGATCGCGGGCAAGTGGAAAGTCAGCCAGAACCGCCCGGCTGCCGACATCGCCGGCGTGGTCGAGGGGCTGGGGCGATCCGGCCAGCCTCACCAGAATGGCGAGATGGGGAAACTGGTGCGCGATTACGGCGCCAAGGCAGTGGCGGCGCGCGGCTGAGGCGGGGGGGGACGCTTGCCGGATTCTCGCGTACTTGTGCGACGGTCGCCCAAGCGGCGGCGTTCGTCCGGATCACGCAATGCCGTTCAGGCGTCGCGGGTGATCCGTCTGCCGCCCACGGTTCCATTATTGCCCTTCGTGACGGACCGCGCCGGCCGCACCCCCCGCAATATGTCGCCGGACTCGATATAGGCCATCGCCAGAAGGTGGGAGAGCAGGTCGCAGCGTTCCGCCTCGGCCAGGTTTTTCAGCTCCCGCAGCGCCCCGTGAATGCGGATGATGTGGACGCGCGTCTGATCCTTGAGATGAACGTTCATCGGGGCCTCCTGTCGGCCACATTCATCGTTTTCTCAGTTGTTGACAGTACGGCCGGACGCGGCCCGTGGTTTCGCCTTGCGGATTGCGTAAGCCACGCAATTTCTTGCGATGGTGAAAATTGCCTTAAGAGCTGCGTCCGGAGGGCCGCGTCGGCGCCCCAGCGTCCCTCCCACGGGTCGCCTGACCGCGCAATCGCGGGCGACATTTCCGGCAGCCTCTCCGCGGGAAGACGCCGATGGAAGGGCTGCGCCTACTGCCAGATGTTGATCGTCGCCAGCGTGCGCATCAGATGGTCTGAGACCAGTTCCTCGGCGAGCTTGCCGTTGCGCGCGTCGATGGCGTCGACGATCGCCTTGAGGTCCTTGTGCGTCTGGCGGCGGACGGCGTCGGGCGCCGGCTTGTCGGTGTCGTGGCCGTCGAACAGAACGGCTCGCCGGTCGTCCAGTATGCTCGCCATGATCTGCATCAGGAACTTGTTCTTGGTGCTGGCGAAGATCTGGCGGTGCAGCGCGTAGATTTGCTCCTTGAACTCCTCCCAGCTTGGCGCCGCAAGCACCTGCTCGAGGATGCGCCGCATCTCGGCGATCTCCTCGTCCTGCACGCGGCCGACCACCAGATGCATCATCGACGGCTCGAACAGCAGGCGGCCCTCGACGATCTCGGCGAAGGAGGGCACGGCCTCGTGGCTGCCGATGCTGGTCTGGTCCATGCGGTCGAAGACGAGATCGGCGTCGTCGGTGAGATAGGTGCCGCTGCCGACGCGGCGCGACACCAGCCCCTGCCGCTCCATCATGGAAAGCGCGCTGCGCACGGCGGTGCGGCTGGTGTTCAACTGCTGCGCCAGTTCGCGTTCGTTGGGCAGTTTTGCGCCGGGCACCATCAGCCCGTCGCGCATGCTGCGCAGCAGCGCACGATAGACCAGTGACGGCGTGGCGCGATCGTTGGTGGCGATCGACGCAAGATGCGGCAGCTCTATGTCCGAAGCCATTCGCGATTTCCCCGCGGAGCGCCGCCTATGAGCAGAGTCGAACGGATACTGTCAACCATTCGGGAGCAATCCGGATCGTTCAGCGCGCCACCTCCGCCGGCAGGCCGCTTCTCGCCGATTCCGCCAGCGCGTCCAGCACGGGAATGGCGTCGAAGGCTTCACGGTAATGCTGGAGATAGGGCTTTCCGGACAAGGTCGCATTGATGAAATGGTCGAGCTCGTCGGCGAGGTCGCCGGCGATGCGGCCGTTGATTTCCGGCCACAGATGCGTGTCGCCGCCGGTGGTGCCGCTGTCCTCGACGGTGAAAAAGCCCTGGTCGGCGCAGTCGAGATAGGTCGCGGACCGCGTGCCGACCACTTCCAGCGCCGAGCGGAAACCGTTCATCAGCCCGTCGGGCCAGGCCCAGCTATAGTCGAGGCTGCCTATGGCGCCGTTCTCGAAATTGACCACGGCATAGAGCGCGTCCTCATTGCCGGTGCCGAGCATCGCGACCTTCTGCGCGTAGACGCGGGAAATCCGCGAGCGGGCGATCCATTGCATGGCGTCGATGTCGTGCACGCCCATGTAGAACAGGATCGAGCTGGCATCGCCCAGCCGGCGCGCCGTGGAGCGGACGCCGTTACGCTTTGCGCGCAGGTGGATCGGCGCGCCGATCCGCTCGGGCGCGGCTGCGTGGAAAACCTGAACGTAGCGCGGATCGAAGCGCAGTATGTGGCCGATCATCAGCCGGCTTCCGGATGTCTCGACCGCCTTGACGATCCGCCTGGCGGTGGCGGCATCGTGTGCCAATGGCTTTTCCAGCAGGATGGCCTTGCCGGCCCGTGCCGCAGCAACCACCGCGCCTTCATGCAGCCGGTCGGGCAGGCAGATCGAGACCGCGTCGAGTTCCGGCAGCGCCAGCAATTCTCGGAAATCCGTGAAGGCGCGGGCACCCGTCGTCGCCGCCAGTTCGGCGGCACGGACCGGATCCCGGTCGCAGACGCCCACCAGCTCCGCGGACAGATGTTCGGCATGGATGCGGGCATGGCGCGAGCCGAAGAAGCCGAGGCCGATGACGCCGACTTTCAGCGTCCCTGTCATGGCGCCTGCTCCGGAATGCTCCAGCCGCGGAAATCTCCGATGAAGGCGGCCAGTTCGCCCGCCACCGCGTCGAAGAAGGCCTTGCCCTTCTCGGGTGTCGCCAGCGACGGGTCGCCGAGCGTCCCGGTCGGCGAAAGGTCGCCGAAATCGTGATAGGTGCGGATCGCCGAACCGCCGAGCAGGTCAGTCGTCAGATATCGGGAGCCGGGATCGGGATAGGTTGTCGCCGCCCGCTCGATCTTCACCAGTTCCGGGCGGATGTGCTGCACCATGGCGGTCTCGAACTCGCAGGCATGCCCCATGCCGCCCGGTTCGGATTGCCGCAGCGTCGCGATCGCCGCGCGCGCCAGTTGGAAATAGGTCAGCGCCGCGATGCGCGCCCGGCCGTAGTGCCTGTGGCCGAGCGTCGAGGCCAGCACATCGATGACGCCGCCGTTGCCGCCATGGCCGTTGACGATCAGGATACGGCGAAAGCCGTGCTGGACGAGCGAGCCGACAATATCCTCGATCATCGCCATCAACGTCTCGGCACGCAGCGTGACGCTGCCGGCAAACCGCATGTGATGTGCCGAGAATCCGTACCAAGGCGGCGGCAGCACCACGGCGTCACCGGCCTGATCGGCCGCCGCCAGGGACACCGCATGCGCCAGCATGGTGTCGGTGCCGAGCGGCATGTGCCTGCCGTGCTGCTCGACCGAGCCTAGCGGCAGCACCAGCACGGTGGCGTCGCGGTCGAGCAGGTCGACCTCGGGGGAAGTGAGTTCCTCGAAACGCATAATGTCACCGCCGTCCTGCGAATCTTCCAATGTCGATTGGGTGCATAAAAAGGTTGCAAGTGATTTAGATTGGTTCGATAGTCCGGCCCGGCAAGCCCAATGTCAACGATCAATTCGGGCGCCGCAGCGCCCGCCGGGAACCGGGTGTCGCAGCAAAGAGAGGATGGAACACGATGAACATCAGGACATTCCTGGCCGCTTCCGCGATTGTTTCGGGTGCCGCCGTTGCTCAACCTGCCTATTCCGAGGACATCGACCTCGAATTCGTCGTCTGGAACTATTCGCTGGAGACCATCCAGGACAATGTGAAAAAATTCGAGGAGGCCAATCCCGGCATCAAGGTGAAGGTCACCGACTATACCTGGCCCGACTACCAGGACAGCATCGTGCTGCGCTTTCGCGGCAATACACCAACGGATGTGATCTATGGTGGTCAGGATTGGTTGCCGGCCTGGGGCGCCGCCGGCTTCATCGCGCCGCTGGATTCGGTTGCACCGGCGGCCGACGTCGATGCGCTGAAGGCCGACATCGCCGGCTTCGCGCTGACCGACGTGACCTACAAGGACAAGATCTACGGCCTGCCCTATTACGCGGACACCATCTCCTTCATCTACAACAAGAAGATCCTCGCCGATGCCGGCATACCGGTGCCGACGACCTGGGAGGAGGTCACCGCCGCCGCCGAGAAGCTGAAAGCGGGCGGCATGGAGCATCCGATCGTCTATGAATACAATCAGGAGCTTCCGAATTTCTACGACGCCTTCGTCGCCCAGGCCTATGGGCGCGGCGCCGAACTGTTCGACAAGGACCTGAACCCGGTTTTCGCCGATCCCAACAATGAAGCCTACAAGCAGCTTCAGTGGCTGGCCGACGCCTATGCCAAGGGTCTCGTCCAGTCCGAGACGCATGAATCGAAGATCATCCCGGCGATGAACACCGGCAAGCATGCCTTCACCATCGTCTATACCTATGTGCTCGCGGCGCTGAACAACGCCGCCGACCAGCCGCGCGCAGGCGAGTTCGCGCTGGCCCCGATGCCCGGCGCGACCCATTCGACGCTCGGCTTTGCGAAGTCCTATGTCGTGACCGCGCAGGCGGCCGCCGATCCGGCACGCGCCGAGGCAGCCTGGAAATTCGTGAACTTCATGGCGGGCAAGCCCTATACCGTCGCCAAGCGCTGGGCAGTGGAGAAGGGGCTGGGCTTCGGCCAGTTGCCGTTGTTCCAGGACAAGGACGTCATCGACGCCTGGGGCAAGTGGGCCGATGTGAAGGCGCTGGGCGACCAGGCCTCTATCGCCAAGGCCGGCACCTATACAGAATACAGCTCGGTGTGGTCAGCCTATTTCCGGCCGTTGCTGGCCAAGGCCATGGTCGGCGAGGCGCCGGTGGACCAGGTGATGAAGGATGGCGCCGAGCGCTGGAACCAGCTCAAGCAGCAGTTCGCCAATCGTTGACCTTTGATGCGGTTTAGGGCCGGGAATGGGCGGCGTTTCGGCGCCGCCTGTTTCTCGGGCTCTCATCGGCAGAACCTGACGGCGATCCGCATGTGGACAACGAAGCGTTTCCCGGCCTTCTGGCTGCTCCCGGCGCTGCTGCCGGTCGCGCTGATGACCATCTATCCGGTCGCCTACGCCTTCTGGACCAGCCTGCATTCCGTCGTGCTGCTGTTTCCCGACGAGCCGTTCGCCGGGCTGGACAACTACACCCGCGTGATCACCAGCAACTATTTCCTCGACGCTCTGAAGAATTCGCTGGTCTTCACCGTGTTCACGGCACCTGCGGTGGTCATCCTCGGCACGCTGATCGCGCTGTTCCTGCAGCGCCACTTCTTCGGCTCGCAGGTCGTGCGCTCGATCGTGCTGCTGCCCTGGGTGCTGCCGGGCGCCATCAGCGCCGTGCTGTGGATCTGGATCTTCCATCCGAGTTTTGGTGTGCTCAACGGCGTCCTGCGCGACCTTCATCTGATCGGCGGTTCCATTCCCTGGCTGACCTCGCCGCGGCTCGCGCTGTTCGCGGTTGGCGTCGCCCATGTATGGACGCAGATCCCCTTCGCAGTAGTGCTACTGATGGCAGCACTTTCGGCGATCAATTCCGAGACGCTGGAGGCGGCGGCCATCGACTGCCGCAGCGCGCTGCGGCGCTTCCGCCATGTGGTGTTTCCGGAGATCAAGGCGATGGTCGTCGTGCTCACCGTCTACAACGCGCTGACCGCCTTCACGACTTACGACCTCGTCTACGCCATGACCGGCGGTGGGCCGGGCACGGCCACGACGCTCCTGTCCTTCCAGATCTGGCGCGAGAGCTTTTCCATGTACGATTTCGGCGCCGGCTCGGCAGTCGCCTTCATCGTCGTCGCCATCTCGGCGCTGCTGATCGTCGCCATAACCCGGGCCCTGCCCTCCGACCTGTTCGCGAGCGAATGACATGCAGGGCCGCCTGAACCCGTTCCTGACCTTCCTGTTCGCGTCGCTGATCCTGGTCTTCACCGGCGGACCGGTCGTGCTGTCGCTGGTCGGCAGCGTCGTACCCGACCGGGTGCTGCTCGATTCGAGCAAGCCGCTGTTCAGCGAAGGGCTGAATTTCGACACCTATCGTTACGTCTTCACCGGCCAACTGCCCGATTCCTACCTGGCGGAGAACGCCAACCGCGCCATGATCTCCGATGCCGCGCGCCAGGTGCCGCGCAGCCTTCTGAACAGCTTTGTCGTCGCCTTCTCCTCCATGGTGCTCAATCTTCTGCTCGGCGCGCCGGCGGCCTTCATCTTCGCCCGCTACATGTTCCCGGGCAAAAGGCTGACCTTCATGTTCCTGATTCTGAGCCCGCTGGTTCCGGCGGTGGCGCTGGTCACGCCGGTGTACATGATGCTGCAGGCGCTCGGTCTGGTCGGCACGCAGCTCGGCATAATTCTGGTCCACACCGCCAAGGCGCTGCCCTTCACCGTGCTCATCCTGTCGGTGTTCTTCCGAAAAATGCCGGCGGAGATGTTCGAGGCGGCGGTGCTCGACCATTGCAGCCGCCTGCAGACTTTCTGGCGCATCGCGCTGCCCCTGGCGCTGCCGTCGATCGGCGCCACCGGCCTGTTCGCCTTCATGCTTTCCTATTCTGAATACATGTTCTCGATGGTGCTGTCCGGCGATGCAGCGACAAGGCCCGTCTCGGTGGTGATGGCCGCGCTCGCCCGCAATACCGACGTCTCCTGGAGCCTGCTCAACACGGCGATCTTCATCGCCATCGTGCCGACGCTGCTGCTGGTCGTGCTGGTTTGGCGCTTTGTCGTCGAAGGGCTGCTCAGCGGCGCCGTCAAGGGATGACATCATGACCGACAGCGCCCATCATCCGCTGAAGACGCGCCCGCGCGGCGCGCACCAGCACGCCACCGCCGGGCCGTACTCGCCGGTGCTGGAGGTTGACGCGGCCAGGCTCGTCGTCATCTCCGGTCAGGTGGCGGTCGACATGGACGGCGCCGTGCTCGGCGAGACCATCGAGGAACAGGCGCGCGCCACGCTCGGCAATTGCGCGCGGCAACTGGCCAGCGCCGGCTGCTCGTTTGCCGACGTGTTCAAGGTCAACATCTACCTGACCGACCTCGCCGACTGGACGCGCTTCAACGCCGTCTACGACGGGATGATGCCGGAGCCGCTGCCGGTGCGCACGGCGGTGCAGGCCGTGCTGTTGCCGGGCTTCCTGGTCGAGATCGAGATGTGGGCGGTCAAGTCGAAGGATCGGTGAATTGGCGTCTGTCGAACTGAGGCACCTTGCAAAATCCTTCGGCCGGGTCGAGGCGGTGCGCGACGTCTCGCTGGCCATCGGCGACCGCGAGCTGGTGGTGTTCGTCGGCCCGTCGGGCTGCGGAAAATCCACCTTGCTGCGCATGATCGCCGGGCTGGAGGAGATCACTTCGGGCGAGCTTCTGATCGGCGGCAAGCCGATGGGCAAGGTCGCCGCCGCCGATCGCGGCATCGCCATGGTGTTCCAGTCCTATGCGCTCTATCCACACATGAGCGTCGCCGAGAACATGGGTTTCGCGCTGAAGATGCTCGGCACCCCGAAGGCCGAGATCGACGCCAAGGTCACGGCCGCCGCCGCCACGCTGCAGCTCGGCGAACTGCTCGGCCGCAAGCCGCGGGAGCTTTCCGGCGGCCAGCGCCAGCGCGTCGCCATCGGCCGCGCCATCGTGCGAGAGCCGGACGTTTTCCTGTTCGACGAGCCGCTCTCAAACCTCGATGCCGGCCTGCGCGCCCAGATGCGTGTCGAGATCGCGCGTCTGCACGCGCAACTGGCGACGACCATGATCTACGTCACCCACGATCAGGTCGAGGCGATGACGCTGGCCGACCGCATCGTCATCCTCAACCAGGGCAGGATCGAGCAGCTAGGCGCGCCGCTGGAACTCTACGAGCGCCCCGCCAACCGCTTCGTCGCCGGTTTCCTCGGTCAGCCGCGCATGAATTTCATCCCGGCTTTCGCAACGCCATCGGAAGCCGGCGTCGCCCTGTCGATCTTCGCCACCGACAGGCCGCTGCTTCGGCTCGGCCGGGATGCGGCCATCGAGCCGGGCGCGGCGATCGACGTCGGCATCCGTCCCGATGCGATAACCGTGAGCGACCGTCCCGCGCCCGAGGCGCTTGCCGGCACGGTGGTGGTGGTCGAGCATCTTGGCGGATCCAGCCTGCTCTACATGCAGGTCGACGGCGTGAAGGAGCTGATCACCGTCGAGCAGCGCGGCAAGACGCGGCTTGCCGCCGGCCAGACCGCCTGGCTCGGCTTCGATGCCGCCAACGTCCACCTGTTCGGGCCCGACGGCCGCCGCATCCCGTGATCTGCATCACGACGCGGAATTCGCCCGCGTATGCTCAGGCGGCGGTGCGCAGGATCAGCGCGGCGTAGAGCATGGCGATATAGGTCAACTGGTGCAGCAACTGGTCGCCGCCATGCATGGCCCAGTAGAGCTGCGTCGTCGGTCCGCAGCGCGTGCGCGCCGACAGTGCCGACTTGCCGTAGTCGATCGCGTAGTGGACGGCGAATTCGGCCGCCGCCAGCAGCAGCATGGGGAGCAGGCCGAGGCCGGCGATCGCCAGCACCGGCAGCGAGCAGATGGCGTGGACGCCGGCATGCGCGTAGCCGCCGGGCGACCAGATGCTGCCCTTGCCGCGCAGCATCCAGGCCGGCTGGAACAGATAATCGGCGACGTAATGCTTCAACTGGAAGCAGATCATCACCACGATCAGCATTTCCGTCGGCATGACCATCCCTCGCGGCCGCCCCGGCGGCTGAAGCGGAAGCCGGGGCCGTATGTGCATGGTAATGCGAAGCGGACGCCTGTCCATCCTCCCTTGGTCAATCGAGGTCGCGACGCCCCGCGTCGCTCATATGCCGCAGGGCGGAAAGCCGGGCGTGAACACCGAGCAGCGCACGCCGCGTCCGCCGCCGCAGCCGGCGTGCGCGATCCGGCCGGTTTTCATGGGAACTCCCTTCTGCGCGGCCGTTCGATCCCGGCCGCCATGGCTCTTTCGGCCGGCTTCGGTTCAATCGCATGTCGTCAGTCTGTGCGCCAGCAACACCTCACCTTGGCAGCCATCCTCCATTTACCGCGCCTTGAAGAACATTTGCTGCTTACCGCGCCTTGAAAAATATTTGCTGCGTCGGCTGTCGGCGCTTCGCGGAATCGACTACAACCGGGCCGGGCAGTTTCGGCGGGTTTGATCCGGCCGACGAAGACGGGGCGGGCTCGGTCGAGCCGATCGGGGCGGAAAATCCGGCAGCGCCGGATTTCTCAAATGACATAGCCGCAAGACCTCGCCGGATGTCCGGGCGCCGCGTTGCGTGAAAGCCGCGGTGCCCAAACGGTTTTCGCGGGAGAGGTCGATGAACAAGCCGGTCGTTTTTCATGAGCACGACGGGCGGCCGGCGGAAGCCTGGCTGTTCGTCGATCCACGGGTCGCCGACTGGGAACTGCTCACCCGGGACGCGCCGCCCACGACCCGCATCACGGTGCTGGACGCAGGGGCCGACGGTGTCACGCAGATTGCCGCCGCGCTGCGCGGTGTCAGCGATCTCGCCGCCATCCACATCCTGTCGCACGGGGCCGAGGCCGATATCCGCATCGGCGCCAACGGCCTCAATACACGCAACCTGCCGCTCTACGCCGGGGAACTGGCCGCAATCGGCGCATCGCTGCGCGACGATGGCGACATTCTCGTCTATGGCTGCGAGGTCGGGCGGGGCACAGGTGGCCGCGCCTTCGTCGAGCGCCTGGCCGATATCACCGGTGCGTCCGTCGCCGCATCGCCGCGGCCAGTGGGCGCCTCCGCGCTGGGCGGCGGCTGGGACCTGTCGGTCGCCGGTGGCTTGCCTTCCTCCCCGATGGCCTTCTCGTATCGGGCGCGCGCGGCGTATTCACATCTGCTGACGGTGAAGTTCGACGACGGCGACGAAACAACGTTCCCGTCGCCAGCGGCCGGCGGCCGAATGGCCGTCGGCGATTTCGACGGCGACGGCGATGCCGACATTCTCTATCAGACCGGCGCTAACGGCACCGCCTTCCAGTATGCCCGCGCCAATGGTGACGGCACCTTCACCCTTCTGGCGCAGGGCAGTTCGCCCTTTGCCGGCCTCACGCTGCCCGACAACGGCGGCGACAACTATCACGTCGCAGATTTCGACGGCGACGGCGACCAGGACATTCTGGTTGGCGTAAACGGGGCAACGGGCAGCTATTTCCGCAACGATGGCGGTAGCTTCACCTCACAGCCCACCACGACCTTTCCGGCGCCCGGCGCAGGTTCTCGCATGGCCGTCGGCGATTTCGACGGCGACGGCGACACTGACATCCTCTATCAGACCGGCGGGAACGGCACAGCCTTCCAGTATGCCCGCAGCAACGGCGACGGCACCTTCACCCTTCTGGCGCAAGGCAGTTCGCCGTTCGCCGGCCTCACGCTGCCGGACAACAGCGGCAATAACTATCATGTCGGAGATTTCGACGGCGACGGCGACCAGGACATTCTGGCTGGCGTAAACGGGGCAACGGGCAGCTATTTCCGCAACGATGGCGGTACCTTCACCTCACAGCCCACCACGACCTTTCCGGCGCCTGCTGCGGGTTCTCGTATGGCCGTCGGCGATTTCGACGGTGATGGCGATGCCGACATCCTCTACCAGACCGGCGCCAACGGCACCGCCTTCCAATACGCCCGCAGCGAGGGCGACGGCACCTTCACCCTTCTGGCGCTGGGAAGTTCGCCTTTCGCCGGACGCACGTTGCCGGATCACAACGGCTCGAACTTCGAGGCCGCGGATTTCGACGGCGACGGCGACATCGACCTTCTCGTCGGCATCAACGGCACGACGGGCGCCTATTTCGTCCAGAACGGCGACGGCGACGGGTCGCCGCCGGAACTCGTTTCCTCCAATCCGGCCGACAACGCCATCGGCGTGTCGCCGACCGCCAATCTCACCCTCACGTTCGACGAGGCCGTCTTCTCCGGCGGCGGCAACATCTACCTGCGCCGCACCTCCGACGATTCGCTGGTCGAGACCATTTCCGCCGCCGACGGCGCCAAGGTTTCCGGCTTCGGAACCGCCACGGTCACCGTCAACCCGGCGACGGTGCTGACCGGTTCGACCGGCTACTATCTGACCTTCGACCTCGACGCGATCGTCGATTCCGATGGCGTCGGCTTCGGCCGGCTCGACGGCGCGACGCGCGAGGCGATCACCGACAAGACGTTTTTGAACTTCACCACTGCCGCCCCGAACGTCGCGCCCTCGATAGGCAACTTCAATGGCGATTCGGTGAATTTCGTCGAGGACGGCCCGGCGATGTTCCTTGACGCCGGCAACAACGCCACGGTGACGGACGGCGATTCGGCGAACTTCGATACCGGCACCGTCACGGTCGCCATCACCGCAAATCGCGTCGCGGGCGAGGACGTGCTTGGCATCCAGCACCAGGGAACTGGCGCGGGCCAGATCGGCGTATCCGGCTCCACCGTCACCTATGGCGGCGGCGCCATCGGCACCTTCACCGGCGGCACCGGCACCGACAACCTCGTCGTCACCCTGAATGCAAACGCGACGCCGGCGGCCGTGCAGGCATTGCTGCGAGTGCTGAGCTATGCGAACACCAATGCCCTCGACCCGGCAACCGCAAGCCGCACCATCTCTGTGACGGTCACTGATGGCGACGGCGGCACGAGCACTGCTGCCGCCGTGACGGTCGGTGTCACCACGGTCAACGACGCGCCGACGCTCTCCGCCACGGGTGGCACACCCACCTTCACGGAGGGTGGAGCCGCCGTCGATCTGTTCTCGGGCGTCTCGATTTCCACCGGCGAGTCCGGGCAGTCGATCAACCAGATCACGCTCACCGTCGCAAACCTCGCCGACGGTGCGGACGAAGTCCTTGGGGTCGACGGTTCGAGCGTGACGCTGATCGACGGCACGGCCGGCGCAACCATGGCCAGCGGCATCGGCTACAGCGTTTCGGTCGTCGCAGGCGTCGCGACAGTCACGCTGTCCATGCCCGTCGGCATCACTTTGGCGGCCGCCCAGGCCGTGATAGACACCCTGACCTACGCAAATACAAGCGAAGGTCCGGATACGACCGCCAGGGTCGTAACGCTGACCGGCATCCGCGATACTGGCGGCACGGCGAACGGCGGCGTCGACTCCTCCACGGTCTCGATCGGCGCCACCGTGTCGATCGCCGGTGAAAACGACGCGCCGACACTGTCCGGCGGGCCGGTCGAACTGCCCGCGACCGACGAGGACAATCCAAATACAGAAGTCACCGTCGCCGATCTCCTTGCCGGCGCGACCCTGGCCGATATCGATGGCGACGATGTCGGCATCGCGGTGACCGGTCTCACCGGCAATGGCGATTGGGAGTATTCAACCGATGGCGGCCTTACCTGGCTCGACTTCGGCTCCGTTTCGAACGGCCATGCGCTGCTTTTGTCGCCCGACACGCTGGTCAGCTACATGCCGGACGGCAAGGACGGCGAGACGGCGACCATAGATTTCCGCGCCTGGGACCAGAGCAGCGGCACGGCATCGAACGACACGACGCGCCAATATGCCGACACGTCGGCCAATGGCGGCACCACCGCTTTTTCCACCGGTACGGCCCAGGCTTCGGTCGAGGTTGCGGCGGTGAACGACGCGCCGCTGTTCCGGCTCTCACCCAGCGTCGACCTTGTCGTCACCCTGCCGGTTGACGGTTTTGTCGACGTGATCAGCGGCGATGGCGACGGCGACGTGATCGGCGGTTCTTCTGAGGACGGAGGCGTCGGCCCCACCAAGGTCGTGCTCGGCGACTTCGACAATGACGGCGATCTCGACGTAGCGGTCACCAGCCCGACGACGAACACCGTCACCGTGCTGGAGAATGATAGCTGCGGCTGCATGACGCCGTTCGAGACGTCGCCAATCCCGGTGATGCCGTCTCCCGTCTCGATGGCGAGCGGCGACTTCAACGGCGATGGAAACCTGGATCTGTTCGTCGGCAACACCAGCGCTATCATGGCCAACGTGCTGCTGGGCGCCGGTGACGGCTCGTTCACGACGACCTTCGTGCCCATGCCGTTCGCCCTCGGACTGGTCGAAGTCGTGACGGGCGACTTCAACGGCGACAGCAAGCTCGACGTAGCCGCGAGCGTCGCGGGCAACGTGATCATCGGCACCGGCAATGGCGTCGGCGGCTTCGCCTTTGGCGCCCCGGTTCCCACTGTCGGCGCCCCCCAGCCCGGCGCGCTTGCCGTCGGAGACATCGACGGGGTCAACGGCATCGACCTAGTTACCGCAGACACGGCCTCGGGCGCGCTGAGCTTTTTGAAGAACGACGGGGCGGGTGGTTTCATTTCCGTGCCGCTGCTGTTCGGCGCCGGCGTTTCGACCACGGATCTGCAGCTTGGCGACTTCAACGGCGACGGCAAGCTCGACATCGTCACTTCGGATTCCGGCCTAGACACGGTCAGCGTGATGCTGAACCTCGGTGGCGGCGTGTTCCTGCCTGCGACCACCTATCTGGTGGGTACGGATCCTTCGAGCCTGGCGCTCGCCGACTTCAACTACGATGGCGCTCTCGACATCGTCGTGCTCAACAAGGGCAGTGAGGACATCGACGTTCTGCTCGGCAAGGGCGACGGCACCTTCTCCGTCGGTGATACGCCGATCCCGACCTTCGGCGTGCCGGGCGACATCGCCATCGGCCAGATGGATACCGGGTTCGAATCGCAGTATCCGCGCTTCCTGAAATTCACCGAGGGAGACACGCTGGCGCTGGCGCCCCGGCTCGAACTCGAGGATGTCGATCCCGACGGTGGCACGGCTGTCGGCGCGACGGTCTTCCTCGACGATTCCGGCGGCCCGGGCGGCCTGCCCGGCGACGTGCTCTCGGCGGATACGACCGGCACGTCGATCGTCGCAACCTACGATCCCGCCACCTTCACGCTGACGCTGACCGGCAACGACACGCTGGCGAACTACGAGAAGGTGCTGCGCACCGTCACCTTCTCCTCCGGCGACGATCCGGACGGTTCGGTGGCTGACCCCGGCAACTTTCTGCCGGTGCGCGTCATCGGAATGACGGTCGACGACGGCAAGGACGAAGGCTTGTCCCCGCCGATCTTCGTCGAGATCACCGCCACCGGCGCGCAGGACGACGCCTTCGCCGTCAAGGAGAACGCCACGCTCGGCGTCGGCAAGAACCTTTTCGACGACAATGGCGACGGCATCGACAGCGGCCCGGATTTCGCCATAGCTGCGGTCAACGGCAACGCTGGCGATGTCGGTGTTGCGATCACGCTGCCTTCCGGCGCGTTGCTCACCGTCAATGTCGACGGCACCTTCAGTTACGACCCGAACGGCGCGTTCGACGAGCTTCCCGGCCCGCTGTCGGGCGCCACCAACCTCAGCGCGACCGACAGTTTCACCTACACGCTGCTCGGCGGCTACACCGCGACCGTCACCGTCACCGTCACCGGTGTCGACAGCGATGGCGACGTGCTGATCGGCAACGCTTCCGACAACACGCTCAACGGCGGCTTCGGCGCCGACACGATGGAAGGCAAGGGCGGCAACGATATCTATCGGGTCAACGCGGCGGGCGACGTGGTCGTCGAAGTCGCGGGCGAGGGAACGGCCGACCGCGTTTCGGCCAACACCAGCTACATCCTTGCATCCGCTGCCGATATCGAATTCCTGACCACCACCAACTCCAAGGGCACCACGGCAATCGACCTGCAGGGCAACGCGCTCTCGCAGACCATCGTCGGCAACGATGGCGAGAACTTCCTGAACGACGGAGGTACGTTCGGTGCCGGCCTTGGATCGCTCCCGGACATCCTGATCGGCCGTGCCGGCAACGACACCTATGCCGTCTACAATGCCGCCACCGTCATCGTCGAAGGCAAGGACGGCGGGACGGCCGACCGCGTCACTGCAGGCGTGGACTACGTTCTCGGCAAGGGCGTCCACGTCGAATATCTCAACACCACGTCGCTTCTCCGCACGGCGTCGATCAACCTCACCGGCAACGAGTTCTCCCAGGTCATCACCGGCAACGACGGCAACAACGTCCTCGATGGCGGCAAGGGCGAGGCCGACGCAATGAAGGGGCGTGGCGGCAACGACACCTTCTATGTCCGGCATGTCGACGATGTTGTCCTGGAAGACGCCGGCGAAGGGTTCGACATGGTCGCCGCAAACGTCAGCTACACGCTGACGGCGGACTCGGAGGTCGAAGTCCTGAGGACGACGTCGCGCTTTGCCACCTACGCGCTCGACCTGACCGGCAACCGGCTCGCCCAGACGATCACCGGCAACTACGGCGATAACGTCCTGAACGGCGGCGGCAAGGGCCTCGCCGACAGGCTGGAAGGGCTCGTCGGCAACGATACCTACCTCATCTACAATTCCGGCGACGTGGTGGTCGAAAATGCCGGCGAAGGCACCGACCGTGTCGCCGCTGGCGTCAGCTACACGCTCACTGCCGGCGCCGAGGTCGAATACCTGCATACCACCTCGGCAGGCGGCACGACCGCCATCAACCTCACCGGCAACACGCTCGCCCAGACCATCACCGGCAACGCCGGCGACAATGTCCTGCATGACGGCGGCGGCGGCGCCGCCGACATCCTGCGCGGGCTCGACGGCAACGACACCTACCGCGTTTTCAACAGCGGCGACCGCATCGTGGAGGGCGCGCTGCAGGGCGCGACCGACCGCGTCATGGCGGTGGTCGACTACACGCTCGGCAAGGGTGTCTTTGTCGAGATTCTGACCACCAACGGCTCGGGCGGCGTCTCCAGCATCGACCTCACCGGCAACGAGATCGGCCAGGAGATCATCGGCAATGCCGGCGCCAACCGGCTCGACGGCAAGGGCGGCGCCGACACGCTTCGCGGCTTCGGTGGCAACGACATGTTCGTGTTCTCCTCCGCGCTCGGCGCCGGCAATGTCGACACCATCGTCGACTTCAACCCGTCCGGCGACCGCATCGAACTGCACAAGTCGGTGTTCGCAGCCCTTGCCACTACCGGAGCGTTGCCCGGTCAGGCCTTCTGGGCGAGCGCCGGCGGCGCGGCCCATGACAACAGCGACCGCATCCTCTACGACACGGCCACGGGCAATCTCTATTACGACGCCGACGGCAACGGCGCCGGCGTCGCCGTCCACTTCGCCACGCTCACCGGCGTGCCGTCGCTGACGGCCGGCGACTTCGTCGTGGTGTGAGCCGGCAAACAACCGGCTGCCGGGCGCGTTTTCAGCCGCGCCCGGCGCTTGGCCGCCGGTCAAGCCTCGTGTTTCGGCGTCCGCAAGCTTGACACCGCTGTGCCTTTTTCACCATAACGCCTTGGGGTTGGGGCGCGAAAACGGCATCATGCGCAAGTTCGTGGGGGCACTGGCGGCAGGGATGATGCTCGGCTGCGCCAGCATCGCGGCAGCCGACCCCGTCCCCCGCAACGCGCCCGCCGCCGGCTCGGTCATCGCCCGCAAGACCGGCGAGGAAGTGCGTTTCATCGACGTCAGCGACTGGCGCGGCGTCGACATCCACCAGGACCTGCTGGCCGGCGACGAGTTGCGCACCAACGCGCTGGGCAGCCTTGCCGTGCTGTTCGCCGACAACACCCAGGTCCGGCTCGGCCGCAACACCGTCATGGTGGTGAAGGAGATCAATCCCGGCGCCGACTCCCGCTTCAGCCTCGAGAGCGGCAGCATCTGGGCGCGCGCTGAGCGCGGCGGCGAGGGGCTCGTCATCGAGACGCCGGCGGCGGCGGCCGCCATCCGCGGCACCGACTGGACCATGACGGTGGTCGGCGACCGCACCTCGCTCACCGTGCTCGAAGGCAAGGTCGAGCTGTCGAATTCCTTGGGCTCGGTCACGGTGGTGCCCGGCGAGGCGGCGTCCGCCAGGATCGGCCAGGCGCCGACCAAGACGGTCATCGTCGCGCCCGACGATCGCGAGCAGATGCTGTTCTACCTCTCGCTGCGCGACAGTTTTTTGATCCTGCCCGCCTCGCCGCTGTCCAGCCGCGAGATGCGGCAGGCGCGCCAGCAGATCGCCGGTATCCCCGAGGCGGCGCGCACCGGCGAGCAATGGTTGACGCTGGCCGAGGTGGCGCTGTCCTATGACGGCCGCGTCGCCGCGAAGAAGGCCGCCGACCAGGCGCGCGGCTTCCGCCTCGCGCCGGCGCAGCGCGCCCGGCTCGACCTCGTCGACGCCATGATCGCGGCTTCCGAAAAACGCTACGCCGACGCCATACCGCTGTTTGCCCGCGCCGCGCCAAAACTGTCGGGCAGCAGCCGGGCGATCGCCGACTATGGCGGCTATTTCTCGCGCGCGCTGGTCGATCCGGAGCGCGCCGAGCGGCCGCCGGGCGGCGAGGCGTCCGGTCCGGCTGGCGCGATCGCTGCCGCCTGGACGGCGGGCTTCCTACAGGACATTCCGGCGGCCATCGAAATCATCCGCCGCGCCGAGCAGCGTTATCCCGACGATCCGACCCTGCCGGCGGTCCGCGCCCAGCTTGCCGTCCTTGTCGACGACCGCCCGCAGGCGGAGGAAGCGATCCAGCGGGCGCTGGCGCTCGATCCCGACGACCCGACTGCGCTGGAGGCGCGCGCCCGCTACCGGGTCATGGTGCAGAGCGACCTCGAAGGCGCGCTCGCCGACGCCACCCGCGCCGCCGAGCTCATGCCGGGCTCGACCTCGGCGTGGAACCTGCTCGGCATCGTGCTGAGCGCGCGCGACGCGGAGCGCGAGGCCGAGGCGGCATTCCTCAAAGGCGTAGAACTCGACCCGCAGGACCCGCTCGCCCGCGCCAATCTGGCGATGCTCTATCTCGACCAGGGCCGTGTCGCCAAAGCCAGGGCGGAGATCGACAAGGCGATGGCCGAGGATCCGGGCTTCGACATCGGGCTGATCGCCAAGGGCCGGTATCACATCCAGACAGGCGAGACCGACAAGGCGGTCCAGGACCTGCTGGCCGCCTCGACCGCCAATCCGGCCTACGCGCAGGCGCTGCTGCTGCTCGCCGCCGCCTATTATGAGAATGGTGAGAAGGCGCCCGCCGAACAGGCGCTGGAGAACGCCGACCGGCTCGACCCCAACGATCCCGTGATCCCCACCGTCGCGGCGATGATCGCCATCGACGAATACGATTCCGACAGGGCGATCCGATCCGCCCAGGAGGCGTTGCGGCGCGCCCGTGCGCGTGGCGGCGACTATTCGGCGCTCAGCGCCAGCCTTTCCGAAGGCTCCACGCTGAACGATGCCTTCAGGTTCCAGGGACTGGACGCCTGGGGGCGTTACTACGGCGACGCGGTCTTCGACCCGTTTACGGCCTCCGCCTATATCGACCAGGCGGTCGCAGGAAGTGCTGCGCCGTTCGTCAACAGCCTGAACTATGGGTTTGAATCAATCGACCCTCGCTCGAACGGGTCATCGTTCTCGTCGTACTTCCAGGGTTTGATGCTCGATCCGATGATGATTTCGAACCGGCATCGGGGTCTGAATCTGCTGCGCAGCCCATTTGTCGAAACATCGATCGGCGGCGGCTTTGTCGCAGACAGCGAACAGGGTTGGAATGGTGATGTAGAGGTTCAGGGTCATCAAATCACGCCCGTGCCATGGAGCTTTTATGCAAATGTCGCAGGCCTGACGGCGGACTCCTCCAGAAGCATATCTGAGCCCGGATTTGTCGGCACCGAACTTGACACCGACGCATTGTCTGGCACGGCCTATGTCGCCGTCGAGCCCACAGCCTACGACAGGGTCGTTGCCTTCACCCAATTCAACCGCCTGAAGAATGGGATCGACCTTGTTGTCGACCCCGATGTGTTGGATCCCGGTGTGCTTGACCTCGACGTGCAACATTCCCAGGACTCGCAGGTTGCCCAGGGGGGCGTGGCTTGGAGTCATACTCTCGGCTACCGGAACGTCGCCAATGCCGCGGTATTCGTGACTGCGGCCAAGTCGAAGAGTTCACTGGTCGGCCTTTACGACACGGTTGTTGGTACCTTTGGGGACGTCACCAACGAGGACGTCGATACGCAGTACTATCTGGGCGCGTTGAACCATATGTACGGCATGGACGATGTCACTCTCCGCTATGGCGTCGAAGGGGGATATCTCGCAGCGGATCAGACCACGACTGTGGACACCTATATATTCGGTATCCCGATACGCCAACAGGCCGTCGAGAACACGAACGCAGTCATAGGACGAGCCTACATCGACGCACTTTATGACGTGACGCCCGACCTCAAACTGGAAGGTGCCCTGTTCGGTACGTACATTGACGGTTCAGGGAAGGACGTCCTGCGCGCCGAGCCGAGAATCGGCCTCGCTTGGACGCCGGCGGAGGGGCATTGGCTGAGGGCCGGCTATATGCGCGAAGCCACGTCATTTCTTAATGCCTCCACGCTGGCGCCGGTCGACCTGCTCGGCCTACAATCCAACCAGATTCCCCTGGCCGTCAACGGCTATTCGGACACTTTCATGGCCCGATGGGACGCAGAGTGGACGAACCGCTTCTTTACGGCTGTCGATTACCAGCACCAGGAATTGCGCAATCTTGCGATCGACATACCTGCGGCGGCATCGACGATCGATCTCTCCCGCGGTCGGATCGACCGCGTCAGTGTCACGGGTAATGTGTGGCTTGGAAACGGTTTTGGTCTTTTCGCGACGGCTGCGTACGCTGATTCCGAGAATCTGGATTCTGCTACCTCCGGGCTCTATGAAACGCTCCCCTTCATTCCCGAATATGGCGCGCGCGTGGGCCTCACTTATGTCAATCCGGCCAATGTGAAAGTTACCCTTGCCGCCACCTACGTGGGCGAGCGTGCGGGCAATGTGGACGACCTGACGCTCGATGACTACTGGACGGCTGATGCATTCCTTACCTGGGAGCCCTTCGACAAGCGCTTCGAGTTGCAGTTGGCGGGCTACAATCTTCTCAACGAGGATTTTATGGTTGCGGCTCTCAAGCCCGGCTGGGGCCGGACCTTCACCGGCTCCCTGAAAATGCGGTTCTGAGATGGCGCCCGCCGACGCCAGGCGCCGCGCCTGGCAACTGGCCGTCATTGTGCCGCTGGTCACGGCCATCGTCATCGCCGCCTCGCTCACCTCGCCGTGGCGGCTCGTCGAACTGAAGATCTTCGATTATTTTTCCACCGCCGCCCCGCCATCGCCCACCGAAAAGTCGCCCATCGTCGTCGCCATCGACGAGCCATCCATGGCCGAGATCGGCCGCCGCTGGCCGTGGCCGCGCGACCTTCACGCCGTCCTCATCCAAGCCCTGCGCGAGGCCGGCGCAAAGGCGATCGGCCTCGACATCATCTTCGCCGAGCCTTCCGTGGCGGCCGGCGACGAGGCGCTGGCGGCGGCACTCAAGCCGGACGTGGTGCTCGCCGCCGACGAGACCCTCATCCGCACGCCGCACGCCGACCAGCATATTCGGGTGGAGCCGTTGCTGGCCTTCACCGCGGCCGGCGCGAAGCCGGGCATAGCCTCGGTGGTGCTGGACGGCGACGGCGTGGTGCGCCGCGTCCCGCCCTATGCCGACGGTTTTGCCGGTCGGCTGCTGGAGGCGGCGGGCGAAACCTTTACGCCCGCGCCGCCCGATGCCCTGATCCAGACTTTCGGGCCGGCGCGCACCTTCCAGACCGTCTCCTACTACCAGGCGCTGAACCCCAAGAATTTCCTGCCGGAAGGTACTTTTCGCGGCCGCACGGTCATTGTCGGCCTGTCGATGCAATCGGCCTCCGGCGTGGATTCCGGCGGGGCGGATGTGTTCGCCACCTCCTACACGGTGCGCAGCCGCACCCTGGTGCCCGGCGCCGAACTGCAGGCAACGGTGCTCGACAATCTGGCGCGCGGCCTGTTCGTCGTGCCGGCCTCGGCCCTGCTGGCCGGCCTTGCAACCGTACTTGCCGCCGCGCTTGCCGGCCTCGTCGTCTGGCGCGGCACCGGCTACGTCACCGGCGTGGTGTCGGCGGCGACGATTCTGCTGTTTTTCGGCTTGAGTTTCTTGGCTCTGCACTACGGCCGCTTCTATCTAGCGCCGCTGGCGCCTTCGCTTGCCTTTGCCGGCGTCGCCGGCATCCAGAGCGCACGCGACTATGCCGCCGAGCGCCGCCGCCGCATGCGCATCACCCGCGCCTTCTCGCAATATCTGTCGCCGGTGCTGGTCGATCGCCTGGCGGAAGATTCCGCGAATCTGAAGCTCGGCGGTGAGCGGCGCGAACTCACCGTCCTGTTCTGCGACGTGCGCGGCTTCACCACCATTTCCGAGCAGATGAAGGACGATCCGGAGGGATTGACGCGGCTGATGAACCGGCTGCTCAATCCGCTGTCGGACGTGATTCTCAAGGCCGGCGGCACCATCGACAAATATATCGGTGACGCCATCATGGCCTTCTGGAACGCCCCGCTCGCCGATCCCGACCATGCCGTCCACGCCATCGAGGCCGCACTCGCGATGCTGAAGGCGGTAGACGCGCTCAATGTCGAGCGCGAGGTCGAAGCCGACATTTTTGCCGACAAACCGCATCCGCTGAGGATCGGCATCGGCATCAACACCGGCGACTGCGTGGTCGGCAACATGGGCTCCGACTTTCGCTTCAACTATTCGGCATTGGGCGACGCGGTGAACCTCGCCTCGCGGCTGGAAAGCGAGACGAAGGCGTTCGGCGTGTCGATCCTGGTGGGCGAGGAGACGGCGCGCCGCCTTGGCGGAAAGATCGCGCTGGCAGAACTCGACAGCGTCCGTGTCAAGGGCAAGTCCGAGGCCGTCGCCGTCTCGACTCCGGTGCCGGAAGCCACAGCCGAGGCGCTGGCCGAGCACGCGGCTTTGCTGGCCGATGTGCGCGAGGGCAGATCGACCAGCCTCGACCCGCGTTTTGATAAACTGTCCAAAACCCTGCCGCGGGTTGAGGGGTTTTACCGGCTATTGAAACAGCGGTTTTCGGATCGGGGGGAAGTCGGTTGACGCGCGGCTGACGTCGCCCGCATGAATCTCGCCGCCCGGCATCACCGCCGTTGCGGACCCCCGCCGCCCCGCGCTACGGTGCGGCGAGGGAGAGACATCATGAACATCAAATCGCAGGCCGCCGGCGAGATCGCCATTCCGTTCGACCATGAAAAGCTCGACCGCCTGATGGACGCGGCCGGGCTGGACATTCTGGTCGCCACCTCGAAACACAACGTCCAGTACCTGCTCGGCGGCTACAAGTTCATCTTCTTCGCCGCCATGGACGCCATCGGCCACAGCCGCTACCTGCCGGTGCTGGTCTATGAAAAGGGCCGCCCGGAGAACGCCGCCTACATCGCCAACAGGATGGAAGGCGCCGAGCACGCCAACCGGCCATTCTGGACGCCGACCTTCCAGCCCGCGACCTGGAACAGCGTCGACGCCGGCAATCTCGCCGCCGAGCATATCAGGAAACTGGCAAAACCCGGCGCGCGCATCGGCATCGAGCCGCCCTTCCTGCCCTCCGACACTCATGCCATTCTTGAGCAGCTAGGCAACAGCACAAAACTGGTCGACGCCACCGCGACCTTCGAGCGCCTGCGCGCGGTGAAAACGCCGGAAGAGTTGTCGAAGCTGCGCGCCGCTTCCGAACTGATCACCGATTCCATGCTCGCCACCATCGAGTGGGCGAACGAGGGCGTTACCAAGACCGAAATCATCGAAAGGTTGCGCAGGGAGGAAACCAAACGCGGCCTGCATTTCGAATATTGCCTGCTGACGCTGGGCTCCAGCCACAACCGCGCCGCCTCGCCGCAGGCCTGGAAGAAGGGCGAGGTGCTGTCGATCGATTCCGGCGGCAATTTTCACGGCTATATCGGCGACCTCTGCCGCATGGGCGTACTGGGCGAGCCAGACGCAGAGCTGGAAGATCTCCTGTCAGAAGTCAACGCCGTGCAGCAGGCGGCCTTCGCGAAAATCCGTGCCGGCGCCCTGGGCGGCGACCTGATCGCCGCCGGCGAACAGCGGCTGAAACAGTCGCATGTCGCGCCCTACACCGACTTCTTCGCCCACGGCATGGGCGTCATCACCCATGAGGCGCCGTTCCTGATGACCAACCATCCGGTCACCTACGAAGGCGTCGACGCCGGCAATCCGCTGGAGGCGGGTATGGTGCTTTCGGTCGAGACGACCATGCTGCATCCCTCGCGCGGCTTCATCAAGCTGGAAGACACGCTGGCCGTAACCGAGACCGGCTGCGAGATGTTCGGCGAGCGCGGCCGTGGCTGGAACCGGGGCGGACGCTGACCGGTCGGCGGCCTTCCAGAAATACGTCCGGGCATGATCGGGTGGCTCGTTCGCGCGGCTGCCCGAAGGCAGTCGGACGCGATAGGCTCGCGGCAACTCAAATGCCGCGCGATCAGCTTGAAATGCCCAAAAAACACCGCTATTGCCCGCTTGAAACGGGTTTTTGGAAAGCCCGTTTCGCGACTGTCCAGCGTCGTGTTCCGTAAGCCTTTGAAATCGCGCCATCTTCCCGACTTCACGCGACTCCGAAACGCGGACTGTCGGGGCCGCGACGGCAACAGCCGCGGTCTCGCCGCATGACCAGAAGATTCAGGCGAATCAAGGTGTTGGGATCAGGCTCGGCGCTGCCGGCGCGCATCCTGCGCTCGTCCGAGATCGACGCGCGGCTTGGCAAACCCGCCGGCTGGGTCGAAAAGCGGGTCGGCGTCGCCAGCCGTCCTGTCTGTGAGGCGGAAGACCAGATCGACTTGGCGACCGTGGCCGCATGCCGGGCCCTCGAGGACGCCGGTTGCAAACCCCAAGACATTGATCTTGTTATGTTTGCTGCCGCCGTCCCGTACCAGTCGATCCCCACCACCGCGCCGCTGATTCAGCACCGCCTCGGCATTCCGGAAGGCTGCTGCGCTGCCTTCGACATCAACTCCACCTGCCTCAGTTTCCTCACCGCTATGGATGTCGCCGCCTCCATGCTGGCCGCCGGAACATGCCGGCAAGTGCTTGTTATCTCATCGGAAATCGCTTCACGCGGGCTGCCGTGGGAGGCCGAACCGCTGGTAGCGGCCCTGTTCGGCGACGGCGCCGCAGCGGTCGTTGTCGGCGCAGAGGGCGAAAAAGCCGGCATCTTGGCTTCCCGCATGGCAACCTATCCGTCCGGCTACGAGGATTGCCAACTCGGCGCCGGCGGCACGCGATATTATTTCCACCGCGACCGTGAGGAATTCGCTCGCCACACGCTTTTCGAAATGGACGGCAAGGCCTTGTTTCGCCACACGATTCAGTTCTTCGAACCGTTCCTCGACCGGCTTCTTGCTGACGCCGGCTGGAGCCGGGACGACGTCGAAATCGTCATCCCCCACCAGGCGAGTCCGATGGCGCTGGCGCATCTGGCCGAGCGCTGCGGCTTTGGCTCGCGCATCGTCGACATCATGCGCGACCACGGCAACCAGATCGCCGCGTCGATCCCGATCGCGCTCGACACCGCCCGACGCTCCGGCCGCCTGGAACCGGGCGCGAAAGCCTTGATGCTGGGCACTTCCGCCGGCCTGTCGCTTGGCGGCATCGCCTTCGTGGCCTGACATGCGGGTGATCGTCAGCGGCGCCACCGGCTTTCTAGGCGGCGTGCTTTGCCGGCGTTTGACCGCCGCAGACAATGAGGTCACAGGGCTCGGCCGCGACGCGGAAAAAGGCAATCGCGTCAAGGAGATGGGCGTCACCTTTGTTCCCGGCGACCTAGGCGATCCGCCCAATGCCAGGTCGATGGAGGCTGTCGGTCAGGCCGACTCCTTCATACACGCCGCCGCCCTGTCGTCCGCATGGGGAACGAGGGCCGACTTCATGCGCGCCAACGTCATCGGCACGCGCCATGCGCTGAAGCTTGCCCGAGCCGTCGGCGCGCGGCGCTTCGTGTTCCTCTCGTCGACCAGCGTCTATTTTCGCTTCGCCGACCAGGAGCTTTTGCGCGAGGATGCGCCGCTGCCGTCCCCGGTCAACTTCTACGCCGAAAGCAAGCAGTTGGCGGAAATCGAGGTGCTTGCCGCGAAGGATCTTTCACCGATCGTCCTGAGGCCGCGTGCCATTTACGGCGCGGGCGACACGGCGTTGCTGCCCCGCCTGATCCGCGCGGCGAGGCAAGGGTCCTTGCCGCTGATGCGCGGCGGGTTGGCGCGCACCAACCTGACCCATGTCGAGGATGTCGCACGCGCCATCGAGCTAGCTGTGGAGCCTCAAGAGGTTGTCCTCGGTTAGTCCGAGGCGGCTGATTGGTGTTTTGGACTTTAGGCTGCCATGTGGGCGATGCCAATTGTATCGGTGAAGCCAGATGGGAAGTT
>NZ_JAVFVV010000006.1 GCF_030929505.1 Mesorhizobium sp. LHD-90
CCTTACCGAAGAACATCGATGACCACCCGCACCGCCGCTCGCTCGCTACAGCGCTGTTGAAGGCGCGCTCCCGAGCGACGCCGCTACCGTCGAGCTACACCAATCGGTGGGACACGACCCGCTTCACGACAGCTCCGGCTCCGGCTTTCGCCTCGGCTGGCCGTGCTTAAGCACGTCGTCCAGTGCACCCCGCACGTAGTTGCGGAGGGGGAACCTTCGGACAAAACCTCCCCGGCCATGCTGCTTCGTCGGCAACATGACGGAGGCGCCGGTTCCTCCCCACTTGCGAACGACTCCGGAAGCGTTCCCGGCGGGAGAAACTGACGAGGATTATGGATGAGGTTTTGGGGAGGGGGATAAAGTGGGTCGGATTTTTCGACGAAAAAATCGCAAGCACCTGAAATCGCGTGGAATCATCTTGGCGCGAGAGTTTTTTCCATCCCCGTTTTTTGAAGAATCTGGAGTGCGTCATTGAGGGTCGAAAGGCTTGGAAGCTGAATTTGCCCATCTGGCTGGCGTGTTGAACTGGCCACAAGACCAATCCGCCGCCGGCATCGGGCGCGGCGTTGCTACAGGGAAACCCAAACATCGACCAGCATCAGCGGCACGTACAGCACGGTGATCCATGTCTGTGCCCGCCTCGACTTTGACAGGAAAGCGGCCACCGGCAATACGATCATCGGAATGTCGAGAACGCTCCAAAGGCCAAGTAGCGCCTCCCTGAAAAACCAAAGGTTGACCACGAAGCCGAGGACAAGAAAGCTGGCAAAGGCAAGTAGCCCGTACCGTCCATCGCGCTCGAAATATGTCCGCAACCCTTCGCTCTCATCCTCGGCACGGCTCGGGAGGAGGAGCGCCGCGGACAGGAACAACATCAGCGTCAAGGCCACGAGGAAAACAAAGTCGCCGAAAGCGAAAGCCGGCCTGATCGCGGGTAGCTGATTCACACCCCACCAGAATTGCAGTTGCACGACGAAGACGATGCCGGCCCAAGCCAACGGCATCCAGTCAACGGGCGCGGTCCGGCGAATTCGGAAAACGGTCACCAGCCCAAGCAGGAGCCGTGTCACGCCGAGGCCCAAGATCATGGACAGCACCGTGGCCATCATCCGGAATTCGTCCATGCGCACGTCTTTCCCTGCAACCAAACGTAGCTGTATCGCAGTTGCGGCCGAGTGTCGCCGCAGCTGGCGCGGCGCCTCCGCCGGCATAAAAATTTGGGCAAGGCGTGGGCCGATTCTGTGCCCAAGAAAATGCCCAAATTTGCAAAGCACTTTCTCGGCCCTCTCGGGCCTATCTGTAAGTCTTCGGAATTTCGGGGATTTTGGTGGGTGCGACAGGGATCGAACCTGTGACCCGCTGATTAAGAGTCAGCTGCTCTACCAACTGAGCTACGCACCCGGGCCGCCGCGAAGGCGATGGGCGCGATATAGCCATGACGATCCGGCCTGTCCAGCCCCCTGCGACCGGCATTTGCCGACAAAATGTGCGGCGTGCTGAAGCAGGGGTGCGGCAGCGTGAAATAGGCAGTCGTACCTGCCCGAAGGTCAGGTCGAGATCATCTTCTTCTCGATGCCGACGCCGGCGGCTATCGCCCGCTCGTATTCCAGCGGCACCGTTGCCGAATCCTGCAGCGCGATGCCGGTCGAATCGAAGAGGGTGATCTCGTCGTCGGAGGTGCGGCCCTGCTTCTTACCGGTGATCACCTCGCCGATCTCGCCGGCGATGTCGGCCTCGGTGATCAACCCTTCCGAGAGCGGCACGTTGATCTCGCCGTCGGTGCGGCACTGGCGGATGTCGTCGACGAAGATTCGGGCGCGCGTCAGCAGTTTTCCTTCCAGTTCCTGGTCGCCCTTCTTGTCGGCGCCGACTGCGGCGATGTGGGTGCCGGGCGCAATCCAGTCGGCCATGACGATCGGGTCGCGCGCCGGCGTCAGCGTCACCACCACGTCGGCGCCGCGTACCGTCTGTTCGAGGTTCTGGGATGGCTTGATCTCAAAACTTTCGAATTTCGGTTGCTGCTCTTTCACGAAATGATCGAGCGTGTCGCGGCTGCGGCTCCAGACGCGCACCTCCTTCCACTTGAACACCTCGTTGCAGGTGGCCAGCGCGCCCTCGGCCATGTGGCCGGCGCCGACGATGGCGAGTTTTGTCGAATCCTTGCGCGCCATCCATTTGGTGGAGACGGCCGCGGCGGCGCCGGTGCGCATCACCGTATGATAGCTGCCGTCGACGATCGCCAGCGGAAAGCCGGTCTCGGGGTGCGTGTAGATGAGGATCGAGAAGACGGTCGGCAAATTGTAGTTTTCGCGGTTCTTCTCGCGGATGGAGACCCATTTGCAGGCGGCGGCGTGCGGCTCCTCGATATAGGAGGGCATTGCCTCCCATTCGCCGGGAAAACGGTCGAGCACGATGTGGCCCTTGGGATCCATGTAGTAGCGGCCCTCGCCATGCATGCGGTAAGCCTGCTCGACGCAGTCGTTGTATTCGTGCGGCTTGAGCAAACCGATCATCTCGCTCCTGCCGAGGATCAGCGTCTTGCGGTTGGCCCAGTTTTCCATCGCCATGTTCCCTTGCGTCGGATGATTTTGGCGGGTCAGGTCATGTAGGCCCTGCCGACCCTCTGGCTGGTCTCGATGAAGCGGCGTTTGGCGCTGCTGATGCTGGCGCGCCGCCAGGCGAGATGGCTTTCCACGATCACCGGCGGATCGGTGACGATCGGCCTCGGCGCGATCGCCTGCTCGCCGCAGAAGCGCGGCATGCCGGTGAAGATGGTGATGCCGACGCCGGCCGTCACAAGGCCGAGGATGCCGACGAGGCTCGGCGCTTCCTGTGCGACGTTGAGCACCTGGCCCGCGGTCTGGAACGCGTCGACGACGATGCGGCGAAGCGTCGGCCATTCGGCGTTGGTGCCCATCACCAGTTGCTCGCGGGCTAATTCCTCGACGGTCAGTTCCGACTTGGAGGCAAGCGGGTGCTCCGGCGGCAGCAGCGCCATCAGGCGATGGCGGGCGACCGGGCGGGATTCGATCTCGGAATTCTGGAACGAACCTTCGATGAAGCCGAGGTCGATCTCGTCCTGAAGGATCTTGTCGCGTTGGGCGGGCGCGTGGAGATAGGTCAGTTCGACCCGCACATCGGGATTGGCGATCCGGAACTCCCGGGTGATGTCGGGGACCAGCGAATGACCGGTGATGGTGGTGTAGCCGACGCGCAGGATGGCCTTGGTGCCGGAGGCCAGCAGGCGCACCGTGTTCTCGGCAACATCGATGCGGCCGAGGATTTCCTGGGCCTCCTCCAGCAGATACCGGCCGGACTCGGTCAGCCGCACCTTGCGCGTCGTACGTTCGAGCAGCTTGACGCCGAGCCTTTCCTCCAGTTCCAGGACGATGCGGCTGACCGCCGGCTGCGCCATGGTCAGCCGTTCGGCGGCGCGATGGAAGTTCAACTCTTCCGCTACGGCAACGAACGTCGCAAGGTGCTTGAGGTCGTAGCGCAAGATTGATACCGATGTCAGATCAATTGTTGTGCAAATAATTATTTCACATCCCAAAGGAGGCTGTCTACGACTTATATCAATTGAAAAAAGCGCCGCACAATGGCGCTAGGGTGAACAGATCAATGGGTTCTTCTGCGTTTCGCTCGCGCGGACATCGCGTGGCCATGCCGGGCATCCTCCCAAGCCCGACCGGAGCGTCGGGGCACAGGGGACAGTTTACTTTCTTTCGGCAGAAAGGCTGCGGCGGTTCAGAAGTCGCGCGGGCCGAAGAAAATAAACTGCCCCCAACCGTTCTCTGGAGATACGCATGATCCGGGTTGGCGTGGACGTAGGCGGCACTTTTACCGATATCGTGCTGGAGCGGTCGGGCGAGGGCGGCGAGCGCAAGGTCGTCGTCACCAAGGTATCGTCGACACCCCACGATCAATCGGAAGGCGTGGTCGAGGGCATTTTGAAGGTCTGCGCATTGGCCGGCATGAAGCCCGGCGAGATCGACGCGGTCTTCCACGGCACGACGGTATCCACCAACATGGTGATCGAGCGCGCCGGCGCAAAGGTCGGCATGATCACCACCCGCGGTTTCCGCGACATTCTCCACATGGCCCGGCACAAGCGGCCGCACAATTTCTCGCTGCAGTTCGATCTTCCCTGGCAGTCGAAGCCGCTGGTGAGGCGCCGTGACCGGCTTGTGGTCACCGAGCGCATCATGCCGCCTACCGGTGAGGTCGCCGTGCCGCTGGCCGAGGACGAGGTGAAGCAGGCCGCGGAACTGTTCGCCAAGCGTGGCATGGACGCCGTCATCGTCGCCTTCCTGTTCTCCTTCCTCAACAATGAGCACGAGCAGCGCGCCAAGGAGATCGTGAGGGGCATATTGCCGGATGCCTTCGTCTCGGCTTCGTCGGACGTGGTCAACACGATCCGCGAATATGAGCGCTTCTCCAGCGCGGCCATGAACGCCTATATCGGCCCGCGGACGTCGGTCTATCTGCGTAGCCTCGAAGGCCGGCTGCGGGCCAACGGCATCGACGCCATCGTGCGCATCATGCAGTCGAATGGCGGCATCTCGACCATCGAAAACTCTTCCGAACTGCCGATCGGCCTGCTGCTCTCCGGGCCGGCGGGCGGCGTCATGGGCGGCCGCTGGACGGGCGCGAATTGCGGTCGCGACAACATCATCACCATCGACATCGGCGGCACGTCGGCCGACATCTCGGTCATCCAGGGCGGTGAACTGCGCATCAAGAACCCGCGCGACACCGAGGTCGCCGGCCTGCCGGTGCTGGTGCCGATGATCGACATCGACGCCATCGGCGCCGGCGGTGGCTCGATCGCCTATCTCGACCCGGGCGGCGCCTTCCGCGTCGGGCCGCGATCGGCCGGCGCGGCGCCGGGGCCAGCCTGCTACGCCAAGGGTGGCGAAGAACCGACCGTCACCGATGCGCAGGTGGTGCTTGGACGAATGGATCCGGAGCATTTCTTGGGCGGCGATCTGAAGATCGATGCGACGCTGTCGCAAAAGGCGATCGCAAGGTACATCGCCGAGCCGCTGAAGCTGTCTGTGGAGCAGGCCGCTCTTGGCGTGCTGAAGATCGTCAACAACAACATGGCGCTGGCGATCAACGCCAACTCGGTGGCGAAAGGCATCGATCCGCGCAATTTCTCGTTGATGGGCTTTGGTGGGGCAGGGCCGCTGCATTCGGTTTCGCTCGCCGAGGCGATCTTCGCCAAGGACGTGCTGGTGCCGATGCACCCGGGCATCACGGCCGCGACAGGCCTTCTCGTCACCGACCTGCAATATGAATACACCCATTCGCTGCTGCTGACGCTGGACAGGGCAAGTGACGCCGAGTTCCAAAAGGTCAACGCCGCGCTCGACGAGTTGATCTCGCGCGCCAACCAGCAGTTGGACGCCGATGGCATTCCCGCCGAAAAACGCCGTTTCCGCCAGGTGGCGGAGTGCCGATACGTCGGTCAGGGGTTCGAACTGCGCGCCGACATGCCGAACGGCCGCCTTGACGCGGCTTCGGCGGCCGTCATCAACGAGAATTTCTACCAGGCGCACAAACAGGTCTACGGCCACGCTTTTCGCGACCAGTCCTGCGAGATCATCACGCTGCGCGTCATAGCTACGGTGGAGGTGGACACTCTGCAACTTCCGAAACTGGCGAGGGGCGGACGCACAGACCCGGCCGAGGCCGTCCTTTACAGCCGCCGAACGGTGTTCGACGACGGGGAGGCGGCGGATACGCCGCGCTACCAGCGCGAAAAACTGCTCGCAGACGACCGCATCAACGGTCCGGCGCTGATCGTGCAGCACAATTCGACGACGTTGGTGCCACCAGGCTACATCGCCACCGTGATGAGCCGCGGCGACATGCTGATTGCGAAGGCGTGAGGGAGGCTGCGATGGCGAAAGAAATCGATCCCATCAGCCTGCAGGTCATCGGCGGCGCGCTGCATTCCATCGCCGAGCAGATGGGCAACGTGCTCTACCGCATGAGCTATTCGTCGATCATCCGCGAAAGCCAGGATCTCGGCGCCGGCCTGTTCGATCGCGACTACAACACGTTGTGCGAGAGCGATTCCACGCCGATGCATATCGGCTCGCTGCCGGGCTATCTGCGCGGCATCGAGAAGACGATCCCGCTGGATGCCTGGAAGCCGGGCGACTGCGTCATCCACAACCACCCGTACTACGGCGCCAGCCATTCGCCCGACATCGCCATTGTCATGCCGGTGTTTTCCGGTGGCGAACTCGTCGGCTTCTCCGCCAACACGGCGCACCATGTCGACATAGGTGCTGCAACGCCCGGCCTCGTCATCGACATTCCCGACGTGTTCGCCGAGGGCATGCTGCTCAACGGGCTGAAACTCTACAATGAGGGCGTGCGCAACGAAGTCCTCTGGAAATACATCCGCGACAACACGCGCGTGCCCGGCCTGGTCATGGGCGACCTGGAGGCGCAGATCGCCTCGGCCGAACTGGGCGTGCGGCGCTTCGAGGAACTGCTTTCGACCTACGGCAAGGACACGGTGATCCAGGCCACCAAGCAGTTGATGGACTATACGGAAGCCATGCTGCGCCGCGAGATCGCAAAAATCCCCGACGGCGATTATGTGGCGGAGGGTTTTCTTGACGATGACGGCCGCAACCGCGGCGTCACCTTGCCGCTGAAGGTGACCGTCAAGGTGCGCGGCGACGCTGTCGAGGTCGACACGACGGGATCGTCGGCGCAGGTGCCGACCGCCTTCAACGTGCCGTTCGACGGCTCGACCAAGGTCGCGTGTTTCTTTGCCTTCCGGGCGCTGCTGCTCGACACGTATACGCATGAGGAATTCATCCCGCAGAACGAGGGCTCGTTCCGGCCGGTGAAGGTCACGTCGCCGCTGGGATCGATCTTCAACCCGATCGCACCGGCGGCAGCGGAAGCCCGCTTCAGCCAGATCCAGCGTTTGTGCGACCTGATCATCAAGGCGCTGGCCCTGGTACTGCCGGACAAATGCACGGCCGGCAACGCGGCGGTGCTGTCCTTCGCGTCCTATTCAGGCGTGCGGCCCAACGGCGACTATTGGGTGTTCCTGGAGGTAAACGAGGCGGCGATGGGCGGGCGGCCGCTGTCGGACGGACCGGACACGGTGGAGGAGTTGATGCGCAACACGCGCAACAATCCGCTGGAGGATCTCGGCATGCACCTGCCGCTGATTTGCGACCGCTACGAAGTGCGCGATGACGCCCCTCCCGGCGCCGGAAAGTTCCGCGGCGGGGCAGGCGTGGTGAAGTCGCAGCGCTACCTGACGCCGGGTTTCATGACGCATGAGAGCGATCGCAACGAGGATGCGCCGTGGGGCGTGTTCGGCGGCAAGGAGGGCGCCTGCAGCAAGGTCGAGATCAGGAACATCCACACTGGCAAGGTGAGCTACCAGCCGGCGAAATTCTCGGGCCTGCGCACCGAGGAAGGCGACGTCGTCACCTATTATTCGCCGACCGGGGGCGGCTATGGCGACCCGCTGGAACGCGATCCGCAAAAGGTGCTGGACGACGTGCTGGACGGCTTCATCGGCGTCGACCACGCCCGCGACGATTATGGTGTGATCCTGAAAGAGATCGACGACGGATACGGGTGGACGCTCGACGCGGAGGCCACCCGCAGACTGCGCGCCGAACTGGCGCGATCGTAAGCCGGCCAACGGCGCTCGGCTGCGAGCCGGGAAAAGCGGTTGCCGGAAGAACCTCTGCGGAGGATAGTGAGGAAGGGACGTGCATCACTTTCGGGGCGGCGCTGGCCTATCGGCCCGGATCAAAAGACCGGTACAAATCGGCACCGAAGCGGCGGCGTCCAAAGCATACAGACATCTTCAATGGGAGACTTCGACATGAAAAAAACAGGCGGAATACCAAATAAAAGCATCTCGCGCCGCTCGGTGCTGAAGGGCGGGGCGGCGTTGGCAGGCGCGGCGGCCGGCTCGGGCGTCATCACCGGCTTCCCGACGGTCTGGGCTCAGAACATCAAGGACGTGACGCTGGTCCATACCGGCATGTCCTATTCGACCATCATCGACATCGCCAAGCAGGCCAGCCAGGATCTTGGCTTCAAGGTAGAGATGTCCGTGGTCGACCATCCGGGTCTGCTGAACCGCATGGTCAACGATCCGAAATCGATCGACATCGCCGACATGGAGATCTGGCAGACCAAGGTGGCGGTGCCACAGGGCGTCACCCAGGCGGTCGAGATCGACAAGATCAAGAACTGGGCGCAACTGACGCCGCTTTATACTGAAGGCACTTTCGCCGGCAAGCCGGTATCGCTGCAGGGCGACGCGCCGTTCAAGTTCATGTACCGCGACGCGGTCGATGCGACGACCTTCGCTTCGGGCAAGACCGGTTTCGCCACCTTCGTGCCGAGCGTCTACAACGCCGACACGCTGGGTATCCGGCCGGACCTCGTCGGTCGCGACGTCACCACCTGGGCCGACCTGTTCTCGCCCGACTTCAAGGGCAAGGCGGCGATCCAGAACATCCCGACCAACGGCATCATGGACGCCATGATGGCGATGGAGGCCGCCGGCGAGATGAAATACGGCGACAAGGGCAACCCGACCCAGGAAGAGCTCACCAAGACGATCGCGCGCCTGATCGAACTGAAGAAAGCCGGTCACTTCCGCGCGCTGTGGAGCACCTTCGACGAAAGCGTGAACCTGATGGCGGCCGGCGAGGTGGTCATCCAGTCGATGTGGTCGCCGGCCGTCACCGCGGTGAAGGGCCAGGGCATCAAGTGCGTCTATCAGGCGCTCAAGGAGGGCTATCGCGGCTGGGGCAACGGGCTGGCCATGATGGCGCATCTCGACGGCGTCAAGAAGGACGCCGCCCTGGAATACCTCAACTGGTACAATTCCGGCTGGGTCGGCGGCTTCATCGCCAAGCAGGGCTACTACAGCGCCAACGTCGAGACCGCCAAGGCGGCGCTCACCGAGAACGAGCGCGGCTTCTTCTACGAGGGCAAGGCGGCGACCGCCGACATCACCAGCCCGACCGGCGAGAAGACCAACGCGGCCGGCGAGGTGCGCGATGGCGGATCCTACGAGGAGCGTTTCTCGCAAGTGGCGGTGTGGAACAACCTGATGGATCAGGCCGAGTTCCTCTACGCCAAGTGGAACGAGTTCAACGCGGCGTGATGGGGTGACGCTTTTTCCTTCTCCCCGCTTGCGGGGAGAAGGTGGCCCGAAGGGCCGGATGAGGGGCAGCACAAACGTTTGAATGATCGCGCCGCCCCTCATCTGCCTGCCGGCATCTTCTCCCCGTAGAACGGGGAGAAGAAAGACTGCCGCACTGAACGCAATGCACAACCGGGTTCTGGAATGACGCCTACGCCATCCACCAGCAAAGCATCGCTCACGACCTATCTGCAGGTCGCGCCGCTGACGCTGGTCCTCATCCTGTTTTTCGCGATTCCCGTCGCGCTGGTCGTGGTGGTCAGCTTCTTCCGCTACCAGATGCTGGTCGGCATCGTTCCCGACTTCACACTCAAGAACTACATCGACCTGTTCTCCAACCCGACCACCTGGACGCTTTATCTCTCGACGCTGAAATTCACGCTGATCGTGCTGGTCATCACCTTCGTGCTCGGCTTCTGGATCGCCTATTTCCTCGTTTTCCACGTCCGCAACCTGATCACCGCCATCGGCCTGTTCCTGGTCTGCACGGTGCCGTTCTGGACCTCCAACATCATCCGCATGATCTCGTGGCGCCCGGTGCTCGGCACGGAGGGTTTGATCAACAGCGCCCTTCTCAAGCTGGGCGTCATCGACCAGCCGCTGCAATGGCTGCTCTATTCCGATTTCTCGGTGGTGGTGGCCTATGTCCACCTGTTCACGCTGTTCATGATCGTGCCGATCTTCAATTCGATGGCACGTATCGACAAGTCGCTGCTGGAGGCGGCCGTCGACGCAGGCGCCACCCGCTGGGGCGTTGTCTGGAACGTCGTGCTGCCGCTCTGCAAGACCGGCATCGCGCTTGGCGCGCTGTTCGTCGTCACGCTGGTGATGGGCGATTTCTTCGTGGTCACCGTGATGAGCGGCGGCCTGTCGGGCTCGGCCACCTCCGGCATCTTCAACGATCTGCAGTTCCTCAACTATCCGCGCGCGGCTGCCAACGCCGTCATCCTGCTGATCGTGGTGCTGCTGATCGCGTCAGCCATCTTCAGATTGGTCGACGTGCGCAAGGAACTGGTGAGGTAGTCCGATGTCCGCTTCACCATCCTACGGCTCGCGCCCCTGGACGTTCTACGCCCTGGCATTGCTGTTCACGCTGTTCGTCATCTTCCTCTACGGGCCGATGATCGCGGTTCTGGTGCTGTCCTTCCAGGGACCATCGGCGTCGCTGGTCTTCCCGCTGCGCGATCCCGGCTTCATGTGGTTCGACGAACTGTTCAGCCCGCGCCGCACCGGCGACGTGGCTGGCGCCTTCAACCGCTCGCTGCCGCTGGCGATCCTCGTCATGTTGCTGACGGTGCTGATCTCGGTCACCGCCGGCTTCGCCTTCCGCCGGCGCTTCCGCGGCTCGACGGCGATCTTCTACATGGCGATCGCCAGCCTGATCGTGCCCGGCCTGGTTCTTTCGATCGGCATCCTCGTCACCTTCCGTTATCTCGGCCTGTCGGCGACCTGGTACGGCTCGGCGCTCGGCGCGCATCTCTCCTGGGCGCTGCCCTTCGGCCTGTTGATCATGTTCGCGGTGCTCGGGCGCCTCAACCCCTCCTACGAGGAAGCGGCGCACGATCTCGGCGCCTCGCGCTGGCAGACGGTGAAGGACGTCGTCGTACCGATCGTCTTCCCTGGCATGATCGCGGTGGCTTTGTTCGGCTTCACGCTGTCCTACGACGAGTTCCCGAGAAGCTGGCTCACCGTCGGTACCAAGAACACGCTGCCGCTCGAAATCTGGACGATGACCACGAACGTCACGTCGCCCGCGCTCTATGCGCTGGGCACGGTGACCACGGTCGTCTCCTTCGCCGTGATCGCGCTCGCGCTGTCGTCGATCATCATCATCCAACGCAGACGTTCCCGCGGAAGATAGGAAAGCATGGCAAATTCACCACCCAAGAGCGGCGCGGCGCAGGGATCAGGCGAGATCCGCCTGGTCAACGTGACCAAGCAGTTCGGCAATTCCTACGCGGTCAAGGACATCAACTTGACCATCCCGCACGGGTCCTATTGTTGCCTGCTCGGTCCGTCCGGCTGCGGCAAGACGACGATCCTGCGCATGATCGCCGGGCACGAGACGCCGACATCGGGCGAAATCTACATCGGCAACGACATGGTGGTGGGAAAACCGCCGGTCGAGCGCGGAACGGCGATGATGTTCCAGAGCTACGCGCTGTTCCCGCACCTCACCATCCAGGACAATGTCGCCTTCTATCTGAAGATGCGCGGCGTCGGTAAGGAGGAGCGGCGGCGACGCGCGCTGGAGATGCTGCAGCGGGTGCAACTCGACCATCTCAAGGACCGCATGCCGGCGCAGCTTTCCGGCGGCCAGCAGCAGCGCGTGGCGCTGGCCCGCTCGCTGATCACCAACCCGAAGGTGCTGCTGCTCGACGAGCCGCTGTCGGCGCTGGACGAATTCCTGCGCCTTCGCATGAGGGGCGAGTTGAAGAGCCTGCAAAACGAACTCGGCATCACCTTCGTGCACGTCACCCACACCCAGCCGGAAGCGATCGCGCTGGCCGACATGGTGGTGGTGATGGACACCGGCCGCATCGATCAGGCTGATACGGCGAATGTCATCTTCGACCGGCCGGCGACGCCCTATGTGGCGCGCTTCATGGGCGGGCAGAACGTGCTGACCGGCACCGTCACCGGCGGTGGTGGGCCCGGAACGATCCGCCTGAAGGCGGCGGACGGCTCGCATTTCGAGACCATGGCCAATGGCGAGAAGCCGAAATCCGAACTGTCGGTGGCGGTGCGGCGCGATCGTATCGCCTTACGCCGGCGCAACGGTGACATAGCGTCCAACGCCGTCAATGCGCTGTGGGGCGTGGTTTCGGCCACCGAATACCAGGGCAGTTACGTCAAGGTTACGCTCGACGTTGGCGGGCAGGTGTTCGTCGCCAATGTGTCGGACCGTGACTATTTCGCCGAGCCGGTGGAGCGCGGCGATCCGGTGGTGGCGAGCTGGAAGACGGAGGACGTGCACATACTTGGCAAGGTCGATACCGGCGCCGCCGGCGATCCCTACCTGGATGCCGGGCACTAGCGAGCGCATGCGGCGGCGCGCCGCCGCGGCCTAACGGAAGACCGGTCCGGATCGCGGCAGCGATTTAACCGGCTCCCGACAAGAGATCACGGCCGCCCTCGTGCGGGCGGCAGGCATGCGGGCGTTTTGCTCGCGTGGAGGAGATGTGTTGGGCGGTCGGCGTCATGAACGGCGTTCGCACCGCGCGGAGATGCAAACGAAGACCGGTCCGCCGCGTTGCGGCGGACTAGACGTTGCGTGCATGCCGCGCGCGACGCGGACCAGGCATTGCCGGCGATCGTGTCGCCGCAGACAGGGAGCAGGACGTGTCCGATATCGAAAGCATAGCCAGCCGCACGGCCGCAGGCATAGCGCTCGCCTACAGGAGCGGCGAGGCCGGGCCGGTGGCGGTCACCGAATGCCTGCTCGACCGGATCCGCAAGGCGAAGGCCGACAATATCTTCATTGCTGTCACAGTCGACAGGGCGCTGGACGAGGCGCGCAGGGCCGAAGTCCGCTACAAAAGCGGCAATCCGCTGTCGGCGCTCGACGGCGTGCCGATCGCTTGGAAGGACATTTTTGACGTGGCCGGCACGCCGACCACGGCGGGCTCGATCCTGTTTCGCGATACACCGGCGAAGACTGCGGACATGCCCTGTGTGGCGAATGTCGCGGCGGCGGGCATGGTTTCGGTCGGAAAACTAAACATGACCGAGTTCGCCTATTCGGGCCTCGGCCTCAATCCGCATTTCGGCACTGCACTCAACCCGAACGACCGCGCCACGCCGCGCTCGCCGGGCGGCTCCTCCTCGGGTTCGGGCGCTGCCGTCGCCGCCCGGCTCGTGCCCTGCGCCATCGGCTCCGACACAGGCGGCTCGGTGCGAGTACCGGCCGCCTTCAACGGCACCGTCGGCTACAAGACCAGCACCGGCCGCATCGACAAGACCGGCCTCGTGCCGCTCGCCACGACCTATGATACGATCGGCCCGCTGGCGCGCTCGGTCGAGGACTGCGTTCTGGTCGACATGTTGCTGCGTGGTGAGGCCGTCTCGCCGGTGAGACGCGCCGATCTGCGCTCGCTGACGCTGGTCGCGCCCACCAATGTGGTCACGGACGACATCCAGCCTGCCGTGCTGGAAAATTTCGAGCGCTCGCTCGAGGCGCTGGCGAAGGCCGGCGTCACCATCCGCCGTCAGCGGGTCGAGGCACTCGACCGCGTGGTCGAGATGACCGCGCAATTCGGTACGCTGATCGCCGCGGAAGCCTACACCGAATACCAGGAAATCGCCGATGGCGAGCAGGGGCAGCGCATCGACCGTCGTGTGCTGTTCCGCATGCTCGGCGGCAAGAAAATGTCGGCGCGCGACGTGCTGTCGATCCAGCGCGGCCGGCAGCGGTTCATTCCAATGGTCGAGGCGGTACTCGCGGGTGCGCTGCTCGCCATGCCGACCACTGTCATCACTGCGCCGGAGGTTGCGCCGCTGGAGGCGGACGACGACCTCTTCCACAAGGTCAATCTGAGGACGCTGCGCAACACGGCGGTCACCAACGTGCTCGACCTTTGCGGTGTGGCGTTACCCAACGGCCACGACGGCGGCCGTCTGCCGACCAGTTTCCTGGTTTCGGCGCCGCATGGCGACGACACGCGCCTTCTCGGCTACGCATTGGAGATCGAACGCGTGGTGCGCGAGGCAGGCGCGATATGATGCAAGATCGGGAGTTTTGACCATGACGACCAGCAAACCCAGATCGGAAAAATTCGAGCGCGGACTGAAGACGCGTCGTGCCGTGCTTGGCTCGGAGTATGTCGACCGCTCGCTCGAACAGGCCGACGATTTCAACTGGGCGATGCAGCAGCTCACCACCGAATGGTGCTGGGACGAGATCTGGAACCGGCCCGGCATCGACCGGCGCATGCGCTCCGTGCTCAATCTCGGCATGATCGCCGCGCTCAACCGGCCGCACGAGCTCAAGCTGCATGTTCGCGGCGCGATCAACAACGGGCTGAGCAAGGACGAGCTGAAGGAAATTTTCCTGCAGGTCGGCGTCTATTGCGGCGTGCCGGCCGCGCTCGACAGTTTTCGCATCGCCAAGGAGGTGTTCAAGGAGATGGGAATTGACTGACGCCGCCGACCCGGGACCGGTCGCTTTCGTCGGGCTCGGCATGATGGGCCTGCCGATGGCCTCGCGGCTCGCCGCCGCCGGCTATTCCGTTCGCGGCAGCGACCTCTCGACAGACGCGCTTGCCGCTTTCGAAAGGGCGGGCGGCAAACCCTGTGCCTCACCACAAGAGGCGGCCGAAGGCGTCTCGGTGCTGATCACCATGTTGCCGAACGGCGCCGCCGTGCGCGACGTGCTGCTGGGCGCCGGAGCGGCCGCCTCCGCGCTCCGGCCGGGAGCGCTGGTGATCGACATGAGTTCCTCGGCGCCGATGGAAACCCGCTGGCTGGCCGAGGATTTGTCGGCGATTGGAATCTTCCTCGTCGACGCACCGGTGTCCGGCGGCGTCAAGCGCGCGGCGGCCGGCACGCTGGCGATCATGGCGGGCGGCGATCCGGTGCAGATCGAGCGGGCGCGGCCAATTCTTTCGGCTATGGGCAGCACGATCGTTCCGACGGGGGAGCCGGGCTCGGGACACGCCGTCAAGGCGCTCAACAACTATGTTTCGGCGGCCGGCCTCGTCGCCGCCTGCGAAGCCGTTTTGATCGCCGAGAAATTCGGCGTCGACCCCAACGTGCTGGTCGACGTGCTCAATGTTTCCACCGGCAAGAACAATTCCACCGAGCTGAAGTTGAAGCCATTCATCCTGTCCGGCAGCTTTGCGTCCGGCTTTTCGATGGCCCTGATGGCCAAGGATCTGCGCACCGCAGCCGACCTGTCGGAACAGCTTGGCGTCGACGCCGAGGGCGCGCGAGACGCGGCTGCGCTGTGGGCGGAAGCCTCGGCCGCGCTCGGAAGAGCTGCCGATCACACCGAAATCCATCGCTTCGTCGCCGGGCGAAGCGGAAAGCCGGAAAAGGGAGGCTGAGAAATGGCACGCATCGTTCATGCGGCGGCGGCGCAGATGGGACCGATCGCCAGATCGGAAACCCGCAAGGATACGGTCCGCCGCCTGGTCGCGCTGATGCGCGAGGCGAAGGGCAGGGGCGCCGAACTCGTTGTCTTCACCGAACTCGCGCTCACCACCTTCTTCCCGCGCTGGCTGATCGAGGATGAAGCCGAGCTCGACAGTTTTTATGAAAAGGAGATGCCGGGGCCGGAAACCCAACCGCTGTTCGACGAGGCCAAAAAGCTCGGCGTCGGCTTTTATCTCGGCTATGCCGAGCTGGTGGTCGAAGACGGCCGCAAACGGCGGTTCAACACCTCGATCCTGGTCGACCGTTCTGGCGCTATCATCGGCAAATACCGGAAAGTGCATCTGCCGGGTTTCGCTGAGCCGCAGCCGCGCGACCACCAACATCTGGAGAAGCGTTATTTCGAACCGGGCAATCTCGGTTTCCAGGTCTGGCGCGGTTTTGGCGGCGTCATGGGCATGTGCATCTGCAACGATCGGCGCTGGCCCGAAACCTATCGCGTCATGGGCCTTCAGCAGGTCGAGATGGTCATGCTTGGCTACAACACGCCGTACAATCACACCGGGCACCCCGACATCGACAGCCTGACGCAATTCCACAACCATCTGTCGATGCAGGCCGGCGCCTACCAGAACGCCACCTGGGTGATCGGCACGGCAAAATGCGGAGTGGAGGAAGGATCGAACATGGTCGGCCAGAGCGCCATCATCGCGCCGTCGGGCGAGATCGTCGCTCAGGCGGTGTCGCTGGAGGACGAGATCATCACCGCGCGCTGCGACCTCGACCTCGGCAAGCGCTATCGCGAGACCATCTTCAATTTTGCCAAGCATCGCGAGCCGGAAGCCTATAGGCTGATCGTCGAGCGCAAGGGGGCGGTGCCGCCGCCCGAGAAATAAGACGCCGGGAACCATCGGGATCGGTCGGATGACCGCAGAAAAAGGAGAAGCTTGATGTCGACAGTGATCAAGGGCGGGACGATCATCGCCGCCGACCGGACCTATGAGGCGGATATCCTCATCCAGGGCGAGACGATCGCCGCGATCGGCGACAACCTGAAGGGCGACAAGGTCATCGACGCCGAGGGTGCCTACATCATGCCGGGCGGCATCGACCCGCACACCCATCTGGAAATGCCGTTCATGGGCACCACCGCCGCCGAGACCTGGGAAAGCGGCACTTTCGCCGCGCTTTCCGGCGGCACCACGCTGGTCGTCGATTTCGTCATCCCCGGCGAGGCCGGGATGCTGGCTGCACTTGACGAATGGGAAGCCAGGGCGAAGCGCCAGGCTTCGTCCGACTATTCGCTGCACATGTGCGTCAACGGCTGGTCGAAGAAACATTTCGACGAGATGCCGAAGGTGATCGAGCGCGGCATCAACACCTTCAAGCACTTCATGGCCTACAAGGGCGCGCTGATGGTGAACGATGACGAGATGTTCGCCTCGTTCCAGCGCTGCGCGGCGCTTGGCGCGCTGCCGCTGGTGCATGCCGAGAACGGCGACATCGTTGCCGCGCTCCAGCAGAAGTACATGAACGAGGGCAATACGGGGCCGGAGGCGCATGCCTATTCGCGTCCGCCGGAGGTCGAAGGCGAGGCGACCAACCGCGCCATCATGATCGCCGACGCCGCCGGCGTGCCGGTCTATATCGTCCACACCTCTTCCGAGCAGGCGCATGAGGCGATCAGGCGTGCGCGGCAAAAGGGCATGCGTGTCTATGGCGAGCCGCTGATCCAGCATCTGACGCTCGACGAGACGGAGTATTTCAACAAGCAGTGGGACTATGCCGCGCAGCGCGTGATGAGCCCGCCCTTCCGCGACAAGAGCCACCAGAATTCGTTGTGGGCCGGCCTTGCCGCCGGTTCGCTGCAGGTGGTCGCTACCGACCATTGCGCCTTCACCACCGCGCAGAAACGCACCGGCCTCGGCAATTTCACGAAAATCCCGAACGGCACGGGCGGCCTCGAGGACCGGCTGTCGGTGCTGTGGACCAAGGGCGTCGAGACCGGCCGGCTGACGCAGAACGAGTTCGTGGCGGTAACCTCGACCAATATCGCCCGCATCCTCAACATCTACCCACAGAAGGGTGCGATCCTGCCCGGCTCCGATGCCGATCTGGTCGTCTGGGACCCGAAACTGTCGAAGACGATCTCGGCGGCCAACCAGAAGTCGATCATCGACTACAACGTGTTCGAGGGCGTCAAGGTGAACGGACAGGCTCGCTACACACTGTCGCGCGGCGATGTGGTGTGGTCTTACGGCCAGAACTCGCAGCCACAACCCGGTCGCGGCAAGCTGGTCAAGCGCCCGGCGTTCCCGGAGGTCAACCGCGCCCTGTCGACCTGGAAGGAACTTACCGCGCCGCGCGCCGTGACGCGCTCCGCCGAGCACATGCCGATCGGCGTGTAACCTCTTCCGCGGGCGGCGACCGCCGCCCGCTTCCCTAACGCTGGAAAGTTCATGACCGAAACCATTCTGCTGACCGGTGCGGCCGGGCTGATCGGCCGCGCCGTTCACCGCATGCTGCGCGAGCGCGGCGACCGCGTCATTGCGATAGACCGGATCGGTGGCCAGGACATCGTGGCCAGCGACCTGACCGAGGTGCACCGGCTCCACGAACTCGCTGCAAGCGCGACGGCGGTCGTCCACTGCGGCGCCATCTCCGGCCCGATGGTGGCGCGGGACAATCCCTATCTCATCGTCTCGTCGAACGTTGTCGGCACGGCGAACATTCTCGAACTGGCGCGGGTTCGAAAAATGCGGCGTGTCGTCTGCTGCTCCTCGGTCAGCGCCTATGGCAACACCCCGGCTGGGCTCGACCTCGTGCCCGAAGACGTGCCGCTCAAACCGACCAGCGTCTACGGCGCCAGCAAGGCAGCCGGAGAACATTTGCTCGACGGCTACGCGATCCAACATGGCATCGACGGTGTCAGCATCAGGCCGGCCTGGGTCTACGGGCCGGGGCGCACCACCGACTGCGCGATCCGCACGATGATCCTCGATGCACAGGCCGAGCGCGCTACGCCTTTCCCGTTTGGCCGCGATTTTTATCGGCAATATGTGCATGTCGACGACGTCGCCACAGCGCTCGTCTTGGCGCTCGACGCGGAAAAACTGCCGCGCCGCAGCTATACGATCACCGGCGGCAGCTACGTCACGCTGGCGGAGGTCGCGCGGACGGTCAAAGCCGCGCTGCCGCAGGCCGACATCACCATGGGCGCCGGCCCCGATCCGATCGACGACGTGCAGGCGCGGTTCGACATTTCGGCGGCCGAACGCGATCTCGGCTATCGCCCGCGCATTTCGCTGCTGGATGGCATCCGCTCCTATGCGCAGTGGCTGGCGGCGCGTCGCTGACGTTCGGACCGACCGGAAGCACCGCGCAGAGCGAGTGCGGCCTGTCTCACGAGCGGCGGACCACTTCATTGCAGCGTCCATGTCCGCAAGATGTTGTACTTCGTCAGCCACAACTCACTGTGGATCAAGGCAAATTCCGTGACCTGAAAGGCGATCGGCGCGATCGCTCGCGTCGGCACGAATTGTTCGTTGTAAGAAAGCGTCAGATGCGGCCGAAATTCCTCCGTGACACGGAACTGATATTTCCTCAAACCGCTGCCAAGCAGATCGTAGAGGCCTCTTATCGGCCCGTCGTCGGCCAGTAGGACCAGCGGATGCCGGAGCGGACGGTCCTTTTTCTGCATGCCTCGGAAGCTGCCCATTCGGCCGAAGGTTAGTTCGAAGGCAGGAATGCTGACGGCATTGGCTGCCAGTTCCGCTGCAAATCTGTCGGGGCTGCGCAGGCGCTTACGGTCGCTGACATGGATCAACGACGTGTGAAGCCGCAAGGCTTTCAGGCGTTCGCCGGTCAGTCCGATCTCCGTCGAGAAACGTCCACTGAATCGGCCGATCGCATTCGCGGTAACTTCGTCGGGAAATACCCCGAGGAACAGCCGCTCGCGATATTGGGGCCGGGGCGGCTGGCCGGCCATGAACTCGAATTCACCCTGACGAAACATGTCCGTACTCCTTGACACGGCATGCCGTTGATGACTAGAACAAATCATGAACATAAGGAGGAGTCAATGCTCATGTCCGGATTTGGGCGTAGGGCGCAGTCTCGAAATAGGGGAGTGAGGAGGATGGTTCGCGGAGGCTCCGGAATGAACGCGTGGCCTATCCGTTGCGGAAGCGGATCGGCTGCGCGCCTTCCCACAGCGCCAGCCGGCCGATCTCCAGCAGCCGCTCAAGCCCGGATGTCAGCGTGATGAAATGATTGCCGGCGAGTTGCCCCATCTTCGATGCGAAATGCACGCCGCCATAGGCGAGCAAGATCTCGGTCTCGGAAATGCCGCCGGGATAGAGCAGGATCTGTCCGGGCGCTGGATAGCTCGTATGGTTCTCGTAGCCGACGCCGAAATCGGTGTCGCCAAGCGGTATCCACACGGCCTCGCCGCTCCAGCGCACATGTACGACCTTGCCGTCGAAAGGCAGGCGGCTGGCGAAGGCCGCGCAGGTCTTCGGGGCCTTTTCCGTCTCGAAGCGGGCGTCGAACGCCATTCCAGCGATCTCGATGACAAGTTTCATGATGTTTTTCTCTCTTCCCAAATGGTGCGCAAGCCCGGCGATATGAATCCCGCATCAATTGATGCGGCATTCATCTTAATGTTCAGCCTTCTCCGCCTAAACCCTTATCAGGGATAAAGAAAAATCTGGATTTTTCAATATTCTCATGATCCTATTCGGACCGGGAATGAGACATCGGACGCGCTGCGAAAGCAGGCAGAATGGGAGAAAGACGATGGCGAAGAAAGAAATCATCTGCGCATTCGGTACTGATATCGATTCGGTCGCAGGCCAGATCGGCTCTTACGGCGGCGGCGATTCCCCGTCGGACATCCAACGCGGCATTTTCGCCAGCGAGGTCGGCAACATCCGGCTGCTCAACCTGTTCAAGAAATACAAGCTCAAGACCAGCTTCTTCATCCCCGGCCATTCGATCGAGACGTTCCCCGACCAGGTGAAGCGCATCGTCGACGAAGGTCACGAGATCGGCGCGCATGGTTATCTGCATGAGAACCCGATCGCCATGACCCCGACCCAGGAAGAGGCGGTGCTGGCGAAGTCGGTCGACCTGATCGAAAAACTTTCCGGCAAGAAGCCGCGCGGCTATGTGGCGCCGTGGTGGGAAATGTCGGCCTCGACCGCCGCGCTGCTGCAGAAATACGGCTTCAAATACGACCACAGCCAGGGCTATCGCGACTTCCAGCCTTTCTACGCCCGTGTCGGCGACTCATGGAACGTCATCGACTACTCCAAGAAGGCCGAGGAGTGGATGCACCCGCTCAAGCACGGCAAGGAGATCGACCTCGTCGAGATCGGCGCCAACTGGTATGTCGACGACCTGCCGCCGATGATGTTCATGAAGAAGGTGCCGAACAGCCACGGCTTCATGAACCCGCGCGACATCGAGAGCATGTGGCGCGACCAGTTCGACTGGGTCTATCGCGAGATGGATTACGGCGTGTTCCCCTTCACCATCCACCCGGACGTCAGCGGCAGGCCGCAGGTGCTGTTGATGCTGGAGCGGCTGATCGAGTACATCAACGGCCATGACGGCGTGAAATGGATGACCTTTGAGGAGATCGCCGAGGATTTCCGCAAGCGGTTCCCGTTCGCTGGCAAGGCGCGGCCGGAAGTCATCTGACGACCGTCGACAAGGGGAGGGCGGCATCGCCGCCGTCTCCGCTACGGAGACGAAAAGATGTGCGCAAATTGCGGAAATCCCGCCGCGCCGGGCCACTGGACCGAGGCGGGCGCCGCGGGTCCGGGCGAGCGGTTGCGCGCGCGCTTCCGCCGTTCGCAGGTACTGAAGTCTGTTCTGCCGGCCTACGGCCTCACCGCGCATGACGGCGCGATCATCCCGGGCATCCAGCTTTCGACGCTGTCCGGCCAGGAAGTGATCGTGCAGAACCTGGAAGAAGTCTGGGCCGAGGCGGAGCGGATGATCGGCCGGCCTGTCGACCCGCTCGATCCGCGTTTTTTGGGCGCCGCGCAGGAGCGCGAGGTGGCGTGATTGTGGACGGGGTCGAGACCCGCATGCGGCTTACCGTGCTGGGCGGCTTTCTCGGTTCCGGCAAGACGACCTGGCTGCGCCATCAACTGCATCACGGCCGGTTCCGGGATGCGCATGTCGTCGTCAATGAGGCCGCGGAGACGCCGGTCGACGACGTGCTTCTGGGCAAATCATCGGCCCTGACGGTGCTGGCAGGCGGCTGTGCCTGCTGCGAGGGACGGGCCGATCTCATCGCCGCCTTGCGAAAACTGTGCGACGAACGCAGCCGCACGTTTTCGAGCGAGAGCCGGTTGCAGCGCATCGTGCTGGAAACCAGCGGGCTGGCCGACCCCGGCGCCATCGTCGAGGCGATCCGCGCCGACGCCATGCTGATACACCACATCGTCGTCAGCGAGATCATCGTCGCCGTCGACGGGCTGAACGGGCTCTCGCAGCTAGCGTCTGAGCCGTTGGGGCGGCGGCAGGCGGAAATCGCCGACCGTCTGGTGGTCACCAAACTCGACGCAGCCGATCCGGAGACGATCGCGCGGCTCGCAGCCACCTTAAAACACCTCAATCCCGGCGCGGCGATCGGTGGTGCGATCAACGGGTCGGACGTTCCGCCGCCGGATGGCACAGGCGTGGAGCCGGCCGATCTGCCGGACCTATCGGGCGAACGCGCCGCACCGATCTTTGCCACGCGGCTGGCTCTCGACGAGACTGTGGACTGGACGGCCTTCGGCGTCTGGCTGTCGGCCCTGCTGCATGCGCGCGGCGACCAGGTCATGCGCGTCAAGGGCGTGGTGCGCACGCCGGCCGGCCGGCTGCTGCTGCAGAGCGTGCGCAAGATCGTGCAGTCGCCCGAAATCCTGCCGGGGCAGGACGACGATGCCTCGCGCGAGGACGACACGATCGTGGTGATCGGCCGTGGCTATCGCGCGGAGGATTTGCGCAGGTCGCTGAATTATTTCGCCGGCTTGCGCTGACAACGGGTTGGGAGGGGACGATGACCGACGACGCGGATGTCTACAGCAGGCAGCAGTTCGGCGGCAGGACTGGTTTTGGAAAGTCGGCGGCGCTGCTCGTCATCGATTTCGTCAACGGGTTTCACGATCCCGAAATCCTCGGCGGCGGCAACATCGCCGAGGCGGTCATTGCCACCCGCCCGCTTCTCGAATTTTTCCGCGCGCGCGGCCTGCCGGTCGTCTTTACCCGCATCGTCTATGCCCAGGACGGTTCGGATGCGAGCCTGTGGTCGGAAAAGCTGCCGCGCCTGCGCAGCCTCACTGAGACCGCCCATGAGAGCCAGGTAGTGGAGCATCTCGCACCGCTGCCGGGCGAGATCGTCGTGCGCAAGACACAGGCCTCCGCCTTCTTCGGCACGCCGCTCGCGGCATGCCTGTTTCGTCACGGCGTCGACACGCTGGTCGTCACCGGCTGCACGACAAGCGGCTGCGTGCGCGCCAGCGTCATCGACGCCATGAGCCTCAACTACCGCACGGTGGTGGCCACCGATTGCGTCGGTGATCGGGCGCTGGGACCGCACCACGCAAATTTGTTCGACATGGGCCAGAAATATTCCGACCTGCTGACCGCCGACGAGATCATGGAAGCCCTTTCCTGATTTTTCGCGGGCATGACTGCCAGGCGAAGCGGCTGATATCCGCCATGATCGGCGCTATCGTCGTGGCCATGAAGGCAGTTCTTTTCGCCTTGGCATTGGCCGCGGCCGATCCGTCCCAGGCGCTGGCCTGGGGCCGTTCCGGACATGCGATCGTCGCCGAGATCGCCGGCGCCATCTTTCGCCCGCTGCGCGCGCCGAGGTCGAGGCGCTGCTCGGCACCGAAGGGGCGAAAAGCATGGCGGAGGTGTCGCTGTGGGCCGACCTGATCAAGGCGCTGCGCATTCCCGACCAGCCGTCGCATGTAGTGCGCCTGCCGCTCGACCGTTCCGGCTACGACCCGGCGACAGTATGCAAACGGAACCGCTGCCTCGTTGCCGCGATCGACACCTATGCGGCGGTGCTGGCCGACCGTACCAATCCGGCGACGGCGCGCGTCACCGCACTCAAATACCTGATCCATCTCGTCGGCGACCTGCACCAGCCGCTGCATGCGAGCGCCGACACTGGCGCCCGCGCCGTCGTGCTCCACGGCACGGTGACGACGCTGCACGACGTCTGGGACGATGCGATCGTCGACAGCCGCGGCAAGGATCGGCAGGCGCTGGTCGACGTCGTCGAGGCAGCGTCGATGCGCCCGGAGACAGGCTCGACGCCGGCCGACTGGGCGCTGGAGGGCAGGGACATCGCCCGCGACACGATTTTCGAGGATCCCCGCCTGGAGACCCGCCGTCGCGACGTGCTGCCATGGCTGCCCAAAACCTATCTCGACGACAACTGGCCGATCGCGCGCGACCGGCTGAAAGAGGGAGGCTACAGGCTGGCCGCGTTGCTCGACCGCATCCTCGCAAATGGCGGTGCGGCCGACTGAAGGCTCATGCCTTCTTCTTGTTGTAGAGATCGAAGGCGACCGCGCCGAGCAGCACCAGGCCCTTGATGACCTGCTGCCAGTCGATGTTGATGCTCAACAGGCTCATGCCGTTGTTCATCACGCCCATGATGAAGGCGCCGATGACCGCGCCTGCGACTTCGCCAACGCCGCCCATGGCGGATGCGCCGCCGACGAACACGGCGGCGATGACGTCGAGTTCCATGCCCGCGCCGGCCTTCGGCGTCGCCTGGTTCAGGCGGGCCGTATAGATCAGGCCGGCAAGTGCGGCCAGCATGCCCATGATGACAAAGATGTAGAAGGTAAGCCGCTCGGTGTTGATGCCGGAAAGGGCGGCCGCCTTTACGTTGCCGCCCATCGCAAAGACACGCCGCCCGAAGGTCATCCGTTTGGTGATGAACACGAAAAGGGCGATCAGGATGCCCATGACGATCAGCACGTTGGGCAGACCCTTGTAGGTCGCGAACTTGTACATCAGGAACAGGATGATGCCTCCCATCACCAGGTTCTTCAGGATGAAGAAGGCAAAGGGTTCGGCCTCGTAGCCATGGCTCTCCCGGTCCCGGCGGCTGCGCAGCGCGAAATAGAGCATCGCCACAATGATCAGCACCCCGATCAGCATCGTGGTCGAATGCAGCACGAGGCCGGTGTTGGGCATCGGATTGCCGGCTGCGTTGAGCGTGGGCGCGACGATGGTCCACGGGCCGATGACATCGGGAATGAAGCCGGCGCTGAGCATCTGGAACTCGGTGGGGAAGGGGCCGACGGATTCACCCCCCAACAGCCAGAGCAGCAGTCCCTTGAACACCAGCATGCCGGCCAGAGTCACGATGAATGAAGGGATTTTCATATAGGCGATGAAATAGCCCTGCGCCCCGCCGATGACCGCGCCCACTCCGATGGAGACCAAGGCGGCAACCAGCGGGTTCAGGCCGTATCTGACCATGAGCACCGCTGCGACCGCGCCGATGAAACCGGCGACCGAACCCACCGACAAGTCGATATGGCCCGCCACGATGACCAGCAGCATGCCGAGCGCCATGACGATGATGTAGGAGTTTTGCAGCACCACGTTGGTGAGGTTGACGGGTTTGAACAAGATGCCGTCGCGTAATGCCGGGTAGATACCGCTGATGGCGTCGCCGAAGGATAGATGGGCAAACCACCCGTCTTTCATCGACGCGCCTAGCCAGCCTTGAAACTGCGGACTGCTGGTCAACTGGAAGAAGATCATGATGGCGATGAGCGCCAGCACCAGACCATATTCGCGCAGGTTCGACATCATGGCGTCGCGCGCCGAGGCCCGCGATGCATCGACCGTGGCGGTGGTGGCTTCGGTGCTCATGACGCGGCCTTCTCTTCCCCGCGGACGATCGCCCGCATGATCTTTTCCTGGCTGGCTTCGTCGGCGGCGAGCTCGCCGACGATGCGCCCTTCGTTCAGCACGTAGATGCGGTCGCAGATGCCGAGCAGTTCCGGCATCTCGGAGGAGATCACCAGTATGCCTTTGCCTTCGCCGGCCAGCTTGTTGATGATGGTGTAGATTTCATACTTGGCGCCGACATCGATGCCGCGTGTCGGCTCGTCGAGGATCAGCACGTCGGGATTGGCGAACAGCCATTTCGACAGCACGACCTTCTGCTGGTTGCCGCCGGAAAGGTTGCCGGTGATCTGGTAGACGCTGGAGGAGCGGATGTTGGTGCGCTTGCGATAGTCGTTGGCGACCTTGAGTTCGCCCATGTCGTCGATGACGCCCGAGCTCGACACGCCGGGCAGGTTGGCGATGGTCACATTGTGCTTGATGTGGTCGATCAGATTGAGGCCGAACACCTTCCGGTCCTCGGTCGCGTAGGCGAGCCCGCTCGCGACAGCCCGGTGAACCGTCGAGGTATCGGCCGGCTTGCCGTGCAGGAATACTTCTCCGGTGACGTTGACGCCATAGCTGCGGCCAAAGACGCTCATCGCCAATTCGGTGCGCCCGGCGCCCATCAGGCCGGCGATGCCGACCACCTCGCCCTTCTTGACATGCAGGTTGATGCCCTTGATCACCTGCCGCTCGGGATGCTGAGGATGGTAGACGGACCAGTTCTTCACCTCGAAGATGGTTTCGCCGATATTCGGCGTTCGCGTCGGGTAGCGGTTCTCCAGCGTGCGCCCGACCATCGAGGTGACGATGCGGTCTTCGGTGATGTCGGCCTTGTCCATCGTCTCGATCGACTGCCCGTCGCGGATGACGGTGATCTGGTCGGCGATGCGTTTGATCTCGTTGAGCTTGTGCGAGATCATGATCGAGGTCAGGCCCTGCGTCTTGAATTCAAGCAGCAGGTCGAGCAGCGCCTGGCTGTCCTTTTCCGAAAGCGACGCCGTCGGCTCGTCGAGGATCAGCAGCTTGACGTCCTTGGCCAGCGCCTTGGCGATCTCGACAAGCTGCTGCTTGCCGGTGCCGATGTTGGTGATCAGCGTGTCGGGGTCCTCGCGCAGGCCGACCTTGCGCAGTAGCTCGGCGGCACGCCGTCTCGTCCTGTTCCAGTCGATGACGCCGGCGCTTGCCTGCTCGTTGCCCAGGAACATGTTCTCGGCGATGGAGAGCATCGGCACAAGTGCCAGTTCCTGGTGGATGATGACGATACCGACCTTTTCGGAATCGTGGATGCCGTGGAAGCGGCACTCGTTGCCTTCGTAGCGCACGTCGCCGTCATAGCTGCCGAAGGGATAGACGCCGGAAAGAACCTTCATCAGCGTCGACTTGCCGGCGCCGTTTTCGCCGCAAATGGCATGGATGTCGCCGCGCCGGACCTTCAGATTGACGTTCTCGAGCGCCTTCACGCCCGGAAAGGTCTTGGTGATGCCGCGCATCTCCAAAATGATGTCGTCCATGCCCTCGTCCCGCCAAAAGTCCTCCCGTGGCAATCTACGGGAAGCGGAAAGGAAACGAAAGAACCCCGCGCGGGAGGCGCGGGGTTCTTCGATGCAGTCGGTCTTATTTCAGATCTTCGGCCTTGATGTAGCCCGAGCCGACAACGATCTGCTCGTAATTCGACTTGTCGACGGAGACCGGGACGAGCAGGTAGGACGGGACCACCTTCACGCCGTTGTTGTAGGTCTTCTCGTCGTTGATCTCGGGCTTGCCGCCGGAGAGCGCGGTGTCGACCAGCGCCGCGGTCACCTTGGCCAGTTCGCGGGTGTCCTTGAACACGGTCGAATACTGCTCGCCGGCGATGATCGCCTTCACCGAAGGCGTCTCGGCGTCCTGGCCGGAGATGATCGGCCACGGCTGATCGGCCGATCCGTAGCCGACGCCGCGCAGCGACGAGATGATGCCGCGCGACAGGCCGTCATACGGAGCCAGAACCGCGTCGACGCGGCTGCCGTCCGAGTAGTTGGCCGACAGGATGTTGTCCATGCGGGCCTGCGCGACCGCGGCGTCCCAGCGCAGCGTGCCGACCTTTTCCATGCCCATCTGGCCCGACTTCACCACCAGCACGCCCTTGTCGATCAGCGGCTGCAGCACGCTCATGGCGCCGTCGTAGAAGAAGAAGGCGTTGTTGTCGTCCGGGGAGCCGCCGAACAGCTCGATGTTGAACGGACCCTGCTTCTCCGGATAGCCGAGACCCTTGAGAAGCGACTCGGCCTGCAGCACGCCGACCTTGAAGTTGTCGAAGGTGGTGTAATAGTCGACATTCGGGCTCTCGCGGATCAGGCGGTCATAGGCGACAGTGATCGCGCCGCCGTCCTTGGCCTGCTGCAGCACCTGGCTCAGCGTGGTGCCGTCGATCGAGGCGACGACCAGCGCCTTGGCGCCCTTGGTGACCATGTTTTCGATCTGGGCGAGCTGGTTCGGGATGTCGTCCTCGGCATACTGCAGGTCGACGGTATAGCCCTTGGCTTCCAGCGCGGCCTTCAGTTCGTTGCCGTCGCTGATCCAGCGCAGCGAAGATTTCGTAGGCATGGCGATGCCAACGAGGCCCTTGTCCTGCGCGAATGCCGGCATGGACAACGCGGAGCAGGCGGCGAAGCCCGCCGCCGCGACGGCAAGAATGGTTCTTCTGGTAAAGTTCACGATAGTTTCTCCCTTTAGGAATTTCGAGGCGCCTTGCGCGGTCGCCCGGTCACTGAGCCGGCCCTTACGGGCATTGTTGTTTTTCTGCTTATTCCTCCCGCCGCTCGGGCCGCCCCGTGGCGCACGCAAACCCTCGCGCTGCCAAGGGAAAACCCCGAGACGATCCGACCCTGTTCTCAAATCGATATAACTGTCAAATTAAAACTATGACGATCATTATAACAAATTCGGTATAAGGCTGGCTGCCGCCGCGGCAGGGAGGATTTTTGTGATGTCGGCCATACGAACCGATTTAGGTGTGTCCGACCGGCTCGAAATCCCGGGATTAGGCGCCGATACGCTGCTACGCAGCGGCCTGAAGCTCGCCCATATGCGCATGATGGTGGCGTTGGACGACCACGGACAGGTGAGCGCCGCCGCGCAGGTACTCGGCATGTCGCAGCCGGCTGCCTCGCGCATGATTTCGGAGATGGAGGGCATTTTGAAGGTGCCGCTCTGCGAGCGGCTGTCGCGCGGCGTCGGGCTCACGCCGTATGGCCAGGTGCTGGCGCGGCGGGCGCGCGCCATCCTGCTCGAGCTGCGTGAGGTCGACCGTGAGATTTCCGACCTGCGGCTCGGCAAGGGCGGCTCGGTCTTCATCGGCGCGGTCACAGCGCCCGCGATCGAACTCGTCGTACCCGCGATCCGCAAGATGCGCGAGAAGAACCCGCGGCTGGAGGTCAACATCCAGGTCGACACCAGCGCCGTGCTGGCGCGCGAGCTGCTCGCCTCGCGCCACGATTTCATCGTCGCCCGCATACCCGACGACCTCAATCCGCGGCTGTTCGAGAGCCGCGAGATCGGCGTCGAGCGCGCCTGCCTGATCGTGCGGCGCGGCCATCCGCTCGCCGGGCGCGGCATGGTCGCGGCGGAGCGGCTGGCCGATTACGACTGGGTGTTCCAGCCGGCGGGGTCGCTGCTCCGCAGAAGCATGGAGCGCATCCTGCTGTCGCGCAGCATCCCGCTACCCGAACGCGTGCTCAACACCGGGTCGCTGCTGCTCACTCTGGTTATGGTGGCGCAGTCCGACGCCATCGCACCCGTGTCGGTCGAGGTCGCGCGGTTCATCGGCGGCGAGAACGGTCTTGGTGGCGCGATCGACGTGCTGCCCATCGATTTCGACATCGAGGTGCAGCCCTATAGCCTGATCAAGTTGCGCGACCGGGTGCTGTCTCCCGCCGCGGCAGGGCTCTACCGGCACGTGCTGGAGGAGATCGGCGCGCCAGCGGCCGCTTAAGAGGTGGGGCGTGTTGCAGTGCCGTGCGTTGTCGAGGCACCTTTTCTCTCAAATTCCCGGCCCTTCTTTTGCTATGCAGGAGAGGGCCAGTCTGCTTTTAATCGCTGGACCGCTCAAAAGTCATACTATATAACTTTAAGGGACGATCGGACTCGTCATTCGCGAGATTGGAGGAGCCGGCGGCCCGCCGGTGCGTACTTAATGGCTTTGAGATTGGTTCAGCTCGTTCATGATGGCGAGCGTCGGGTGGCGGCTGCCGAAGACGACGGCGCGGCGAGGCTGGTGGGCGGTGTCTCCTCCACCTACGACCTGGCGCAGCGCGCCATCGCCGACGGCAAGAGCCTTGAGGCGACGGTTGCGGCGCTGCCGCAGGGACCCTATGTCGATCTCGCCGCTGCGCTGGGCCAGGGCAGGGTACTTGCCCCGATCGACCATCCCGATCCGTCGCACCTGATGCTGGCTGGAACCGGCCTCACCCATCTCGGCTCGGCCGAGGGCCGCGACAAGATGCACAAGGCCGCCGCTTCCGCCGAGAAGCCGACCGATTCGATGCGCATGTTCCTGATGGGCGTCGAGGGCGGCAAGCCGAAGCCGGGCGCGACCGGTGCACAGCCCGAATGGTTCTTCAAGGGCGACGGCTCCAGCGTGATCGCGCCGGAGGCTCCCTTGGTGTCGCCTGCCTTCGCGCAGGACGGCGGCGAGGAGCCCGAGATCGCTGCCATCTACGTCATCGGCCCGAACGGCACGCCGTTCCGCGTCGGTTTTTCGCTTGGCAACGAGTTCTCCGACCACATCACCGAACGTCACAACTACCTGTGGCTGGCGCATTCGAAGCTGCGTCCCGCTTCGATCGGCCCGGAACTGCTGACCGGGCCTCTGCCCGGCCATGTCGAAGGCTTTTCGCGCATCCGGCGCGGCGGCAAGGTGATCTGGGAAAAGCCGTTCCTGTCGGGCGAGGACAACATGTCCCACACCATCGCCAATCTGGAACACCACCACTTCAAATACGATCTGTTCCGCCGCCCCGGCGACGTGCATGTCCACTTCTTCGGCACCGCGACGCTGTCCTTCTCCGACGGCATCAAGCCGGAGAACGGCGACGTGTTCGAGATCGAGGCAAAACCCTTCACGCTTCCGCTGCGCAACCCGCTTGCCACCGACAAGGCGAGGCCGGTGGCGGTGAAGGCGCTGTAGGCCGGCCATGACTCCCATCCGCATCGCCATCGTCGGCGTCGGCAAGATCGCGCGCGACCAGCACGTCCCGACCATCGCCCGCGACGCCGGTTTCGAGCTTGTCGCCACCGCCTCCCGCCACGGCAGCGTCGAGGGCGTCCCAGGCTTCCCCGACATCGAGACGCTGCTCGACAGCGTCGGAAAGCTGGATGCCGTCGCGCTCTGCATGCCGCCCGGCCCGCGCCACGCCGCCGCGCTGAAGGCGCTTTCCGCCGGCAAGCATGTGCTTCTGGAAAAACCTCCGGGCGCCACGCTGTCGGAACTCGACGATCTCGTCGCCGCGGCGACGGCGTCGAAAGTCTCCCTGTTCGCCACCTGGCATTCGCGCCACGCCGCCGGCGTCGCCGCCGCGAAAGACTGGCTCGCCCACCGCTCGATCCGCTCGATGCGCGTCGACTGGAAGGAGGACGTGCGCCGATGGCATCCCGGCCAGGCGTGGATCTGGGAGCCGGGCGGCTTCGGTGTGTTCGATCCGGGCATCAACGCGCTGTCGATCGTCACCGAGATCCTGCCGATGCCGATCTATCTCACCTCGGCGACGCTGCTGTTCCCGAAGAACCGCGCCCAGCCGATCGCCGCCGACCTCACCTTCGCCGACGCCGCCGGCGCGGATCGGGTCACCGCCACCTTCGACTGGCGCCAGACCGGCCCACAGACCTGGGACATACGCGTCGCCACCGACGAAGGCGAACTTTTGCTGCAATCCGGCGGCGCGAAATTGTTCATCAAGGGCGAGGCGGTCGTGAACGAGGGCGACGTCGAATATGCCGGCGTCTACCGGCGTTTCGCCGGCCTGATCGCCGCCGGCAAAAGCGACGTCGATCTCAGGCCGCTGCGCCATGTCGCCGATGCCTTCATGGCCGGCCGCCATGATTTTACCGACGCCTTCGAAGACTGATACCGGACCGGAGGGCACGCCAGCTACCACGCTGACGCCCTCCACGAGGAAACGCCAGGAAAGCAAGCATATGAGCAAGCCAGGAAACGGAGCCCACCACCCCAACGGAAAGCTGACGCGCCGCTCCCAGGCGTGGTTCGACAATCCCGGCAACCCCGACATGACCGCGCTCTATCTCGAGCGCTACATGAATTTCGGCATCAGCCAGGAAGAATTCCAGTCGGGCCGGCCGATCATCGGCATCGCCCAGACCGGCTCGGACCTGTCTCCCTGCAACCGCCATCACCTCGACCTCGCCAAGCGCGTGCGCGAAGGCATTCGCGAGGCGGGCGGCATCGCCTTCGAATTCCCCGTCCACCCGATCCAGGAGACGGGAAAGCGCCCGACCGCGGGTCTGGACCGCAACCTCGCCTATCTCGGCCTGGTCGAGGTGCTTTACGGCTATCCGCTCGACGGCGTCGTGCTCACCATCGGCTGCGACAAGACCACGCCGGCCTGCCTGATGGCGGCCGCCACCGTCAACATCCCGGCCATCGCGCTCTCCGTCGGGCCGATGCTCAACGGCTGGTTCCGCGGCGAGCGCACCGGCTCCGGCACGATCGTCTGGAAGGCGCGCGAGATGATGGCCGCCGGCGAGCTGGACTATGCCGGCTTCGTCAGCCTGGTGGCCTCCTCGGCGCCGTCGACCGGCTACTGCAACACGATGGGCACGGCGACCACGATGAATTCGCTTGCCGAGGCGCTCGGCATGCAGCTTCCCGGCTCGGCCGCCATCCCCGCGCCGCACCGCGACCGCCAGGAAATGGCCTATCTGACGGGAAAACGCATCGTCGACATGGTGAACGAGGATCTGAAACCCTCCGACATCCTTACCCGCGACGCCTTCATCAACGCCATCCGCGTCAATTCGGCCATCGGCGGCTCGACCAACGCACCTATTCATCTCAATGGGTTGGCGAGGCATGTTGGAGTCGAACTTTCGATCGACGATTGGCAGACCTACGGGGAAGAAATCCCGCTGCTGGTCAATTTGCAGCCAGCCGGCGAATATCTCGGCGAGGACTATCACCATGCGGGCGGCGTGCCGGCCGTGGTCAACCAGTTGATGCGCAAGGGCCTCATCAACGAGAGCGCGCTCACCGTCAACGGCAAGACCATGGGCGAGAATTGCCGCGACGCCAAGATCGAAGACGAGCGGGTCATCCGCCCGATCGACCGGCCGCTGAAGGAACATGCCGGCTTCCGCGTGCTGCGCGGCAATCTGTTCAACTCGGCCATCATGAAGCTCAGCGGAATCTCGGCGGAATTCCGCGACCGCTATCTCTCGAACCCCAAGGACCCGAACGCGTTCGAGGGGCCGGCCGTGGTGTTCGACGGGCCGGAGGACTATCACGCCCGCATCGACAATCCCGATCTCGGCATCGACGAACATACGGTGCTGTTCATGCGCGGCGCCGGCCCGATCGGCTATCCGGGCGCGGCCGAAGTCGTCAACATGCGTGCGCCCGATTACCTTATCAAGCGCGGCATCAAGGCGCTCGCTTGCATCGGCGACGGCCGCCAGTCCGGCACGTCGGGTTCGCCGTCGATCCTCAACGCCTCGCCGGAAGCGGCGGCCGGCGGCGGCCTCGCCATCCTGAAGACCGGCGACCGCGTGCGCATCGACCTCGCCAAGGGCACGGCCGACATCCTCGTCCCCGACGAGGAATTGGCGCGCCGGCGCACCGAACTGGAGGCCAGCGGCGGCTACAAATACCCCGCCCACCAGACGCCGTGGCAGGAAATCCAGCGCTCCATGGTCGGCCAGATGGAGACCGGCGCGGTACTGGAGCCGGCAGTGCACTACCAGCGCATCGCCCAGACCATGGGCATTCCGCGGGACAACCATTGAGAGGCTGATGTCAGGAACACCCTTCGTCTCGGATGAGGGGTGTTCCAGATACTGCATAGCTAGCCGGCCGGAATGGTCCACTATCGAGATTGACGAGGTATTTGGAGGCTTACGAAAACCGACAATGGGCCTTCTCCAGACGGTGATCTCCGGCCAGAGGCTGCGCAACAACCATGCGCACATAGTCGATTCGCTCGGCCGCGACATCGTCTCCGGCGCCATCCCCAGCGGCGAGACCCTTCCCGGCGACGCCGAACTGATGGCCCGCTTCGGCGTCTCGCGCACCGTGCTGCGGGAAGCGCTGAAGACACTGGCCGCCAAGGGACTGATCGTGCCGCGCGCCCGCATCGGCACGAAGGTGACCAGCCGCGAAAGCTGGAGCCTGTTCGACCCCGACATCCTCAACTGGCACTTCGAGGCCGGCATCGACGAGTCCTTTCTCGTCCATCTGAGCGAGATCAGGCTGGCTTTCGAACCCTATGCGGCGGGGCTGGCCGCCCGCCATGCCACGGCCGACGACATCGCCATGCTGGAGCGCCTGGCGATGGACATGGGCGACACGGAGCACACCGCCGAGACCCACGCCATGGCCGACCTGCGCTTCCATCTCGCGGTGGCGGAAGCCTCGCGCAATCCGTTCATGCGCTCGGTCGGCGCGCTGATCGAGGCGGCGCTCGTCGGCGTGTTCAAGCTATCATCGCCCAGCGCCGACCTGCGCGAAATCCACAAGGCGGAGTCCACCCACCGCCGCATCGTCGACGCCATACGCCGCCGCGACGCAGACGGCGCGCGCGATGCAATGGAGGCGGTGATCGTCAACGGCGTCGAGCGGGTGCGAGCGGCGTTGCGGAGCGCGTAGTTCCTTATGGCACCTCTACCGGCTCCGCCGCCTTGCGCCGCACGGCGAGGTTCAAAAGGTTGCCGGACAGGATGAGCACCGTGCCCAGGACCGTGAACAGGTCGACCTTTTCCGAATAGACGAAATAGCCCAGCGCCGCCGTTGCCGGCACGCGCAAAAAGTCCATCGGCGTCACCACGGTTGCGTCTGCGTTGGAGAGCGCCTGCGCCATGCAATAATGCGCGTAGCTGCCGCCGAAGGCGATCAGCAGGATCCACGGCCAGAGGCTTGCCGACGGCGTCTTCCACACCAGAACGGCCGGCACGAGGCCGATGAGCGACTGGATGACAAGCATCCAGAAGATGATGCGCACCGCCGACTCGGTGCGCGTCAGCGATTTTGTCATGGTCATGGAGACGCCGAAGGCGACCGCCGCGGCCAGCACGATCATTTGGCCGGCGTCGAAACTGGCGACGCCCGGCCGCACGATCACCAGCACGCCGATCAGGCCGAGCGCGATTGCGATTGTCTTGGGCGGCGTCATGCGCTCGCCCAGAAAGCTGACCGCCAGCAGCGCCGTCCAGATCGGCGTGGTGAACTCGATGGCGATCAACTGCGCCAGCGGAATCATCGTCAGCGCCATGAGCCACAGGAACTGGCCGGCATAATGCGCCACGTTGCGGCCGACATGCTGAAGCGGCCGTTTCGCAGCCATGGCGCGGAACCCGCCGGCCAGGCGGATCAGCGGGTAGAGCATCAGCAGGCCGATCAGCGAGCGCATCTCCATCACCTGGAACACGTCGAGTTCGCGCGTCGTCTCGCGCCCGGCCCATGTCATGATGAGCATGCAGCCCAGCGAGCATGCCATCCAGAAGGCCGCCTTGAGATTGGATTGGGTTTGCATGCGGGCCGTTTGGCAAGCATCGGCGGGCGATGCAACTGTTAGTCGCCGGCAAAGGCTGGTCCAGGCGGTGCGTCATCGTGGTAAACCAAGCCTTAAGCCATTGCGGTCATGATGAACGCATGGCCAAGAAACCGGCAAAAGCAAAGTCCCGTTCGAAATCTGCGGCAGCATCCATGATGAAGCTGCCGCGATTGCGATGGCTGGTGCTTGGCGCCGTGGTGGCCGGCGCCTGGGCGATGATGCAGGAGCCGCCGAAGCGTGAGCACTGGCAGCGCCAGCGCGACGAGCACGCGTCGGTTGAAAAGAAGAAGCCCTCGCCGCCGGCGGCTGTTGCCGCCGCGCCCGCGCCAAAGCCGGCGGAGATCGTCACCGCCTCGATCCCGCGTCCGCAAAAACCGGTCGCGCGCACCGAGACGCTGCTGACCAGCGAGAAGGTGCGCCTGCGCAAGGAGGCGAGCACGTCGAGCGCCGTGGTTGCGACGCTGAAGGGCGGGCAGCCGGTAGAGGCTACCGTCGCCGAAGGTAAATGGCGAAAGGTTTCCGTCGACGGTCTGGTCGGCTGGGTGCATGGCGATTACCTGAAGGCCGGCTCTCCCTCGGTCGCGCGGCCGGCCGACCCGATGAGACCGACGCCTGCCGTGGCCACCGTGCCGCAGGTCGCACCGGCTCCTGAACTCGCTTTCGCGCCGCGACCCAAGGAGGACGTCGCGCCGGAGCCTGGGGCTGAGCCCGCCGTCGCGGAGGAGCCGACGCCGACGGCTATGCCGATCTCGCTGCCCGAGGACAAGTCGATGTGGGGCGCGCTGCGTCCCGCCCGTGCGCCACAGGAGGGCGACTGCCAGTGTCCCTACGACCTGATGCTCAACGGCAAGCAGTGCGGCGAGCGCAGCGCCTACGCCAAGGGCAAGGGCCCGCAGTGTTACTTCTAAGTAGAGCCTGAAGATCGGCAGGGGTCGGCTGTGGCCGCCCCGGACAACAAGACCCTTCGCAAGGCAGCAAAAAGGCCGGACGCAACGCCCGGCCTTCCTGAATTGGATGCCTTGAAGCCTAGAAATGCAGGCCGAGGCCGACCTGCACACGATGGTCACTGGCGTCGACATTGCGACCGCCGCCGACATCGAAATCCGCGTTGCCGTAGTCGGTGTAGCGGTACTCGAGGCGGCCGAACACCTTTTCGGTGAGCTTGACGTCGGTGCCGACGCCGGCGGTCCAGCCGAGTTGGGTCTGCGAATCCGAGTCGCCGGCCGCCTCCACCTTCATCTGCTTGGCCGCGCCGCCGGCCGTCACATAGGCCAGCCAGTCCGGTGTAACGGTGTAGCCGAGGCGGCCGCGCAGCGAACCGTCGACGCCACCCTTGACCCTCACGCCGTCATTGCTGCCTTCGACGCCGCTATAGCCGACGTCGCCTTCGATGCCGGTCACGACGCCGTTGCCGAGGTCGTAATTGTAACCCGCGAAGGCGCCACCGACGAAACCGTCGGTCTCGACCCTGGCGCCGGTGCTGTCATCGTCAGAGCGGCCGGCGAAGCCATAGCCTCCCGTGACGCCGAGATAGGCGCCGGTCCAACTGGCGACGGGCGGCACTTCCATCGGCACCGCCGGTTCCGGCACGGCCTCGATGGCGTCGGCGGCCTGCGCCGCGGTTGCGCCCAGCAGGGCGACGAGGCCGATTGCGGCCGCGGCGGGGCGTGCGAATTTTAGTCTTGCTGACATATTTATGCTCCTTCGCCACAGATACGCGTTACGCTGTGGTCACGTTCGGAAGAGCCCAGCCCGAGACGGGAGGAACAGGGCGGGGTGCTCGACGGTTCCGAATGTCGCGTTCAATTGAGGCCGCAGCGCACAAAAAATTTGATCTTTCGCGGGCGGGATTGAGGCCATGCCGACCTGTTGCGCCCGTGCAACGGACGTTTGTCAGCAACCTCGCGCGACCGCCGCCCGCGCCGCTTGGTGCAAGGGTTTCGGCGCCTTATATAGCCGGTTCCGATAAGCCGGCTTGTTCGCCGCACGGCGGTAAATGTGGCGGCCTCGTCATAATCCCGCCCGATCAACGAATGAGCGGTAAATCGGTTTTCCGGCGACTGCGCTGCGGACGCCCATTCACCACAGAGGCAGGAAAATTGTCCCAACATTCCGCAAACGTGCTGGTGACTGGAGGCGCGAAACGCGTCGGCCGGGCCATCGTCGAGGATCTGGCGGAAAACGGCTTCGGCGTCGCTGTCCACGTCAACCGGTCGCGGGCGGAAGGCGAGAGGCTGGTCGCCGATATCCGCGCGCGCGGCGGCAGGGCGGCGCTGGTGACGGGCGACCTGACCGACATGGCGGTCGCAGAAAGTCTTGTCGGTGAGGCTGAGACCGCGCTTGGTCCAATGTCGATCGTCGTCAACAACGCGTCGGTCTTCGTGGACGATTCGGCGACCGATTTCGACTGGGAGGTCTGGGACCGGCATTTCGCCATTCACGTCAAGGCGCCGGTGGCGCTGGGGCGGGCGCTTGCCGAGCGCCTGCCGGACGACGGAGAGGGGTTGGTCGTCAACATCGTCGACCAACGGGTGCTGAGGCCCAATCCGCGCTATTTCTCCTACGCGCTTTCGAAGTCGACGCTGTGGGCGGCGACCCGCACCATGGCCCAGGCGCTGGCCCCGCGCATCCGTGTCAACTCCATCGGGCCGGGGCCGACCTTCGCCAACGAGAAGCAGCAACCTTCCGATTTCCAGGCACAGGTCGACGGGCTGATCCTGAGGCGTGGCCCGGAACTCGCCGAGTTCGGAGCGACGATCCGCTACCTGTGGCAGGCGCGCTCGGTCACCGGCCAGATCGTCTGCCTCGACGGCGGCCAGCATCTTGCCTGGGAGACGCCGGACGTGTCAGGCATGGTCGAATGAGCTCAGCCGCCCGCCAGACCGGAATGCCGCCGATCCCGAAGAAGGGCGAGGCTGCGGACGACGTTGCCGGCTATCTGCCCGACGCCGTGACGGATGAGGAAGACGACATTCCGGTCGAGGTCGCTCCGGCGGCGGGTCCGGAACTGCCGTTCACCGCGATCGACTGGAGCGCGCACCGCGGCGACGCCGATGGCAAGGTCGGCGCCGACGTCATCCAGACGCTGGTCAAACGCCTGCCCAACGCGCCCGGCGTCTACCGCATGATGAACGCCGCCGGCGACGCGCTTTATGTCGGCAAGGCGCGCAGCCTGAAGAAGCGCGTCACCCAATATGCGCAGGGCCGTTTCCACACCAACCGCATCGGCCGGATGGTGCGCGAGACCGTCACCATGGAATTTGTGGTGACGCGCACCGAGATCGAGGCGCTGCTGCTTGAAGCCAATCTTATCAAGCGCTTGCGGCCGCGTTTCAACGTGCTGCTGCGCGACGACAAGTCGTTTCCCTACATCCTCGTCACCGGCGACCATCCCGCGCCCGGCATCTTCAAGCATCGCGGCGCGCGTTCGCGAAAGGGCGACTATTTCGGCCCCTTCGCTTCCGCCGGCGCTGTCGACCGCACGATCAACGCGTTGCAGCGGGCATTTCTTCTCAGGAGCTGCACGGATTCGGTTTTCGAGGCGCGCACACGGCCCTGCCTGCTGTTCCAGATCAAGCGCTGCTCCGGCCCGTGTACCAGCGAGATTTCCTCGGGCGACTATGCCGAGCTGGTCGGCGAGGCGAAGGATTTTCTGTCCGGCCGTAGCCTCAAGGTGAAGACGCAGATCGCCGAGGCGATGCAACTGGCCTCGGGCGATCTCGATTTCGAGCGCGCCGCCATCTATCGCGACCGCCTCGCCGCGCTGTCGCATGTGCAGAGCCACCAGGGCATCAATCCGCAATCGGTCGAGGAGGCGGACGTTTTTGCTCTCCACCAGGAGGGCGGTCAGAACTGCATCCAGGTGTTCTTCTTCCGCACCGGCCAGAACTGGGGCAACCGCGCCTATTTCCCCAGGGCCGATCCGGCGCTGGAGGCGGCCGAAGTGCTCGGCTCCTTCCTGGCGCAGTTCTACGATGACAAGCCGCCGCCGCGCGCCATCCTTCTCGCGCAGGCGGTCGAGGAACAGGAACTGCTGGAGCAGGCGCTGTCGACCAAGGCCGGCCACAAGGTGGCGATCGCCGTTCCGAAGCGCGGCGAGAAGAAGGACCTGACCGACCACGCGCTCCAGAACGCCCGCGAGGCGTTGGCGCGCCGGCTGGCCGAGACCTCGACCCAGGCCCGCCTGCTCGAGGGTCTGAAGGAGACGTTCGGGCTGGAGAAGACTCCCGTACGCATAGAAGTCTACGACAACTCGCACATCATGGGCACCAACGCCGTCGGCGCGATGATCGTCGCCGGCCCGGAAGGGTTCGTGAAGAACCAGTACCGCAAGTTCAACATCCGCTCGACCGACATCACGCCCGGCGACGATTTCGGCATGATGCGCGAGGTGATGGAGCGCCGGTTTTCCCGCCTGCTGAAGGAAGCGGCTTCCGAAGGAGAACCGGCCGCGACTGCCGACTTGGAAGATTTCGAGCCGGCCGGCGGCGTCTTTCCGGCCTGGCCGGACGTGATCTTCATCGATGGCGGTCAGGGCCAGATGTCGGCCGTCCGCTCCATCCTGCAGAACCTCGGCATCGCCGGCCGCGTCACCGCCATCGGCGTCGCCAAGGGCCGCGACCGCGAGGCCGGCCGCGAGCAGTTCTTCGCCGAAGGCAAACCGTCCTTCTCGCTGCCGGTGCGCGACCCCGTGCTCTATTTCGTGCAGCGCCTGCGCGACGAGGCCCACCGCTTCGCCATCGGCTCGCACCGCGCCCGCCGCAAGAAGGAGATGACGAAAAACCCGCTCGACGAGATCGCCGGCATCGGCCCCGGCCGCAAGCGCGCGCTGCTGCTCGCCTTCGGCACCGCCAAGGCGGTCAGCCGCGCGGCCATCGACGATCTCATGGCGGTGGAGGGCATTTCGGAGTCGGTTGCACGGACCGTCTACAACCACTTTCACGAGAGCTGAGGAGTGGCTGGGGCCGGCGTGCGCAAAGCGCGATGTCGCGCGAATACAAATGTCCGCGTCGACAAGCCGCAAGCCGGTTTTGGATCGTGCAAAGCGCGTTTTTGGGGCCGAAAAACAAGCCCGCCGGCGCTTTTTCGACTTGCTGACAGGCTAACATCATGAAGATGTTGAATCTTCCGGACTTCACGCGCGTCGCGGAGCGTTCGGCCTTGGCCGGACGGGCGGGGATAAATAGCGATGCCCGGGAAACGAAAACCCTTGCATTACAGGCTGGTCCATCCGATTTGGCCAGTTGACCCCCCACGTCCTCGTCTGATTTGAGTACGGCTAGGCAAAAGCGACGAAAACAATGGCCAAACGCGCGTTCAATCTCCCGAATATGCTGACCTACGGGCGGATTCTCGCGGTTCCGCTGGTGGTTCTTTGCTTTTTCCTCGAAGGCCGCCTGCAATCCAGCGAATTCGCCCGCTGGAGCGCCTTCGCGATTTTCATCATCGCCAGTCTCACCGACTACCTCGACGGCTACCTGGCGCGGGCCTGGCAGCAGACTTCCAACATCGGCCGCATGCTCGATCCGATCGCCGACAAGCTGCTGGTCGCCACCTGCCTGCTGCTGCTTGCCGCCGACACCGACCATCGCGGCGGCATCGCCGGCTGGTCGCTGTGGGCGGCCATCATCATTCTCTGCCGTGAAATCCTGGTGTCCGGCCTGCGCGAATATCTGGCGGAACTGAAGGTCAGCGTGCCGGTGACAAAACTTGCCAAGTGGAAGACAACCGCGCAAATGGTTGCAATCGCTTTCCTTTTGCTCGGTCCGGTCGGCGACCGGATCCTGCCCTACTGGACGCAGATCGGCATCTTCCTGCTTTGGGTTTCGGCTATCCTGACCCTATATACCGGCTACGATTATTTCCGCGCCGGGCTGAAGCACATCGTTGACGAATGAGCGAAAAAACCGTCAAGCTGATCTATTTCGCCTGGGTGCGCGAGCGCATCGGAACCGGGCAGGAAGAGGTCAGCCTGCCGGCCGAGGTGGAATCCGTCCGCGACCTTCTGCTTTGGCTGCGCGAGCGCGGCGAAGGTTATGGCGACGCCCTGAAGTATCCCGAGGCCATCCGCGTCGCCATCAACCAGGAGCATGTCGGCCACCACGAGCCGCTAGCAGGAGCGCGTGAGATCGCACTGTTCCCGCCGATGACGGGAGGTTGATCTGTTGGGCGTGCTCGAGCCCGTCGTGCGCATCCAGGCGGAGGACTTCGACACCGCCGCCGAGATCGGCCGACTGACCGAGGGCAGGGCGGATGTTGGCGCAGTCGTCACCTTTTCGGGCCTGTGCCGCGACGAGGCCGGAACCCTGGCCGCGCTGGAACTCGAACACTATCCCGGCATGGCGGAGGCCGAAATAGCCCGCATCGCCCGCCAGGCGATCGAGCGATGGCCCTTGCTCGGGCTCACCGCCATCCACCGGCACGGTCGCATCGAACCCGGCGAAAACATCGTGCTGGTCGTTGCGGCCTCCTCCCACCGCCAGGCGGCATTCGAGGCGGCGTCCTTTCTCATGGACTTCCTGAAAACCCGCGCCCCTTTCTGGAAGAAGGAGCACCGCCGCGACGGATCGGCCGGCGACTGGGTCGAGGCAATGGAAGCGGACGAGGCGGCGGCAAAACTTTGGAATCCGCGCGCATAGGCCGGTTTTCGCGCGGATTTTAGCCGTTCGGTTTCCTACGCGCCGTTTAGACTATTCTAATGTCCGCCTCCTATGGTTGCGTCGGGGAAATCGTTCGCGGCGGGTCATGCAATCGCTTCTGAGCGCAGTCTACGAGCTTGGCACCGGCAAGGAATGGCTGCTCGCGGCGAGCCTGTTGTTTTCCGCCCTGCTTGCCTATTGGGTGGTGCGTTATCGGCGCCTCTATTTCAGCAGCCTCGATGACCGAGAGAACAACAGGGAACTGGTCGAGAACCTTTCCGAGGGGATCTACCGCTCGTCGCTGGAAGGCAAGCAGTTGAGCGCCAACAAGGCGCTGGTAAAGCTGAACGGCTACGACAACGAACCCGAGATGCTCGCCGGCGTTCTCGACATCGGCAAGGAATGGTACGTTCGTGCCGATCGGCGCGACGAGTTCCGTGCCATCCTCAACCGTGACGGCAAGGTCGAGGATTTCGTCTCGGAGATCTATCGTCACAAGTCGCGCGAACGCATCTGGATCACCGAATCCGCTCGGCTCGTCCACGACAGGACGACGGGCAAACCGCTGTTCTATGAAGGCTCTGTCCGCGAGATCACCGAGACGATCAGGCGTTTGGTCATTGAAGAACAGTTCCGAAAGCTGACGCAGCGGCTTCCAGTCGGGCTTTTCCATTTCGTCCGCCGGGGCGACGGGCATAGCGACGTGCTGTTCATAAGCGAAGGCGCCTCGCGCATAAGCGGCATTCCGCCGGAGGAGCAGATCGCCAATCCGAAGATCTTCGACGAACTGCTCTTCGACGAGGACAGGTCCCATTTCTACGAGACTTACTGCAGATCCGCCGACGAACTCGTTCCCTGGGACTGCGAATTCCGCATCCGCGCACGGGACGGGACCGAGAAATGGGTGCGGATCAACGCCCATACCGAGGCGGTGAACGGCGAGATCAACTGGTATGGCTATATCTCCGACATCTCCGCCCGCAAACGGCAGGAAATGGAGATCGAGGAACTGGCCTATTACGATCCGCTCACGAAACTGCCGAACCGGCGCATGTTCCTCAGCCGCATGACGGAGGCGCTGGCGCATTGCGAGCGCAGCGGCGAGCACGCGTCGATGCTGTTCATCGACCTCGATAACTTCAAGGTGCTGAACGACACGCAGGGGCACGACATGGGCGACCTGTTGCTCGTCCGTGTCGCGGACCGGCTTCGTTCCTGCGTCGAGACCAAGGATATCGTCGCGCGTATCGGCGGCGACGAGTTCGTGGTGGTCGTCGACCAGACCGAAAGCGAGACGGCGCTGGCGACCCTGAAGGCCATCACCGCCGGCAACCGCATCCTGGCGGAACTGAACCAAGGCTTCGACCTAGGCGGCCAGCACCATGTTGCGACAGCAAGCATCGGCGTTGTCGTTTTCAACGGCGTCAGCCAGCGCGCCGACGAGATCATGAAACGCGCCGACCTTGCCATGTACCAGGCGAAGGCCGCTGGGCGTAACGGCCTGGCGCTGTTCGATGCGGCGAACATGGACCGGCAGTCGGAACGCTTCGAACTTCTGTCGGACTTGCGTAATGCCTTCACGCGCGACCAGCTCGACCTGCATTTCCAGCCGTTGGTGGACTTCACGGGCCGCGTCGTCGCGGCGGAGGCGCTGGTGCGCTGGAACCACCCAAAGCACGGTCAAGTTCGCCCGGACCAGTTCGTGGCGCTGGCCGAACAATATGGTCTCAACGACGACCTGACGCGCTTCGTCTTCGATGCGGGTTTCAGGGCGCTGGCCGACTGGAGCACCCGGCCGGCGATGAGCCACTTGCGGCTGTCGTTGAACGTCAGCGTGCAGTCCTTCTCCAGCGACGATTTTTCGCCAATGGTCCGCAGGCTTGTCGCCAAGCACGGCATCGACCCGCGCATGCTGACCTTCGAACTGACCGAGCACGTGATGGCAAAGGATCATCAGCATGTGCGGTGGCGCATGGCGGAGATCAAGGAACTCGGTATCCGGCTTTCGCTCGACGATTTCGGCACTGGCTACTCGTCGCTGGCCTATCTGAAGCAGCTTCCATTCGACGAGGTGAAGATCGATGGCGGCTTCGTCGCCGACATCGAGCACACGGAAAGCGATCGGGCGCTGGTCAAGACAATCCTGGCCATGGCGCGCACGCTCGGTCTGAAATCGGTGGCCGAGCATGTCGAGAACGTCCGCCAGGAAGCGTTTCTGCGGGCCTTCGGCTGCGACTATCTGCAGGGTCACCTGTACAGCCGGGCGCTGCCCATGCCGGAATTCGAGCAATTGTTCCTGCCGGCGACGACGGGTGACCAGGCGGCCCCCGGAATGCAGCGTCAGCTCGCCTGACGGGCGACCAAAAGAAAAGAGCCGGCGAGCGCCGGCTCTCGAAACGAATCAGGCAGTTGCGTCCGTTTCCGGACGCATTGTCTCAGCCGACGATCTCGGTGTCGGAGAACCAGTAGCGGATTTCCTGCGCCGCGGTCTCGGGAGCGTCCGAGCCGTGCACGGAATTCTCGCCGATCGACAGGGCGTGCACCTTGCGGATGGTGCCGTCGGCGGCGTTGGCCGGGTTGGTGGCGCCCATCACTTCGCGGTTCTTCGCGATCGCGTTCTCGCCTTCGAGGACCTGGACGATGGTCGGGGCCGACGACATGAACTCAACGAGTTCGCCGAAGAACGGCCGGTCCTTGTGGACGGCGTAAAAACCCTCGGCCTCGCGGCGGCTCATCCACACGCGCTTGGAGGCGATGACGCGCAGTCCGGCGTCCTCCAGCATCTTGGTGATTGCGCCGGTGAGGTTGCGCCGCGTCGCATCGGGTTTGATCATCGAAAAAGTGCGTTCGATCGCCATGGAAAATCCTTGTGAACCATCGGAAAGGGGGAATGGCGGAGCCTATACAGGCGGTCCGCCGCCTTGCCAAGGGGAGGGACGTCAGGCGGCTGCGGCAACGCGCCGGCCGGTGCCGTCATGCAGGTCGAGGCAGCGTTCGAACCAGGCGGCCACCGGATCGTCGGCGGCGAGCACCTGGAACGGCGAAACGATGCGGAGCCACTGGAAGGCGCCGAACACGATGTAGTCGGCAAATAGCGGCGAGGCTCCGCCGATGAACGGCTGGTAGGACAACATGCTGCGCAACGGCTCCAGCGCGGCGCGGAAGTTCGCGAGCTTCTGCTCGCGGTCGCCCGGCACCTGTTCGATAGGCTTGCCGAAGCGTTTTTCGCGGCTCTCGCGAAAATAGGCCTGGTCGACTGGCGCCAGCATGCCGTGGATGTCCATCAGGGCCGCCGCGCCGAGGAAGGGGTGCACGGTGAGTTGCGACCAGCGTTCGATAAAGCGCGCGGTTGCCATGCCGCCGGGACCGCCGAACAGGCTGGGGCGGTCGGGATAAGTCTCATCGAGATAAATCGCGATGGCAAAGGAATCCGGGACGACGCGGTCGCCGTCGCGGATGACGGGCACGGTTTTCGAGACGCCGCCCTCGACCCGCGGAACCTGCGTGAACGGGGTCGCGACGGTCTCGTAGGGTAGGCCTTTGTGCGCCAGCGACATCACCGTCTTCCAGCAATGCGGGCTGAAGGGCCGCGAAGAATCGGTTCCGGCGAGTTCATAGAGCAGAATGGTCATTGGCGGCCCTTGATTTCACGAATAGGACTGCTGCCAACTTCGCCGCGCCGGTCGCAAAAGGAAAGCCGATGAAGCAGCATTTCGAGATGTTCGCGGCCTACAACCGTTGGGCCAACCAGCGCGTCTACGACGCCGCGGCGGACCTGACGCCTGAAGAATTCAACCACGAAACCGGCGCCTTCTTCAAATCGGCGATGGGCACGCTGAACCATCTGCTGGTGACCGACCGGATCTGGATGAAGCGGTTCAGCGGACTGGGCGATGCGCCGACGGCGCTGGATACGATCCTCTGCACCGATCTTGAAAAACTGCGACAGGCGCGGATTGCTGAGGACTGGCGTATCATCGGCTGGATCGCGGGCCTTTCCGCCAGGGACCTCGCCGGGCGCTTCACCTACACCACGCTTTCGGAAATGCGCACCATCTCGCAGCGGCTGGCGCCGGCACTGGCCCACGTCTTCAACCACCAGACGCACCATCGCGGCCAGATGCACATGATCTTCACCGCGCTCGGCAAGCCGAGTCTTTCGCTCGACCTCGTTCAGTTCCAGCGAACGGAGGAGGGCAGGGAGTTTGTGTGAGGGCGGCCTGTCCAGCACCACTCAGGTCAGACGGTTGTAGATCTTCAGTCCGAGTTCGGATTCCATGATGGTGAAGTCGCGATCATTGTGCAGCAACTCGGTGTCGTTCTCGATGCACCAGGTTGCGATAATCATGTCGATGGTGCCGCGAACGGTTATGCCTTTCCCGCGTAGCCGCCGGTAATTTGTCGCCGCCTTGCCGGCAATCTCGATCCCGCACAGGTCTCTGGTGGGAAGTTGCAGCAGAGCCGAGGCGATCAGCTTTTCTTCCCTTGCGCCCTTTATGCCTTGCAGAACTTCCGCGGCGATCAAGTCGCCGGCGAGAACTTCCTTCGCCGCCAGCAAGCTATCCAGCGCGAGCGTATAGGGTGAATCGGCCTGTCTGAAGAAAGCGATCCAGACCGACGTATCGACGAGGATCAAAAACGGTCGCGCCGCATTGCGTCGAGGTCGCCCTCCCATTCAACCTTGCCGCGCAAGCTGCGCAAGACGTCGATGGCACGCTGCTGCCGTAACTGATCGCGCACTGCGTTGTTGACGGCTTCCTTCATTGTCTTGGCGCCGGTGAGGGCCATCAGTTCCTTCAGGGCCTTTTCGTCGATATCGATGTTCGTACGCATCGGCCGTATCCCGTGTGTATAGATCGCTACGAATATACACATCGCGGCTTGCGCATTCAACTTCGGTCCTTGATCTTGCGGGCCGTGTCCGCCACAAGCGCGCTGCCATGCTGACCATAAACGACCTTTCGCTCCGCATCGCCGGGCGCCTGCTTCTCGACCATGCCACCCTGTCGCTGCCCGAGGGAGCCAAGGCCGGGCTGGTCGGCCGCAACGGCACCGGCAAGACCACGCTGTTCCGCGCCATCACCGGCGATCTTTCCAGCGAGACGGGTTCGATCTCGTTGCCGAAGAACACACGCATCGGCCAGGTGGCGCAGGAGGCGCCCGGCACCGAGGAGCCGCTGATCGACATCGTGATGGCCGCCGACACCGAGCGGGCGGCGCTGCTTGAGGAGGAGAAGACGGCGACCGATCCGGGCCGCATCGCCGAGATCCACATCAGGCTTGCCGACATCGACGCGCATTCGGCGGAAGCGCGCGCCGCGACCATCCTTGCCGGTCTCGGCTTCGATTCCGAGGCGCAAAGGCGGCCGGCGTCGTCCTTTTCGGGCGGCTGGCGCATGCGCGTGGCGCTTGCGGCGGTGCTGTTCGCGCAGCCGGACCTTCTGCTGCTCGACGAGCCGACCAACTATCTCGACCTTGAAGGCACGCTCTGGCTGGAAAACTATGTCTCGAAATACCCGCATACGGTGCTGCTGATCAGCCACGACCGCGACCTTCTCAACCGGGCGGTCAACTCCATAGTCCACCTCGACCAGAAGAAACTGACCTTCTGGCGCGGCGGCTACGACCAGTTCGAGCGCCAGCGCTCGGAGCAATTGGAGTTGCAGGAAAAGAGCCGGATCAAGCAGGAGGCGCAGCGCAAGCACCTGCAGTCCTTCGTCGACCGTTTCCGCGCCAAGGCCTCGAAGGCCCGGCAGGCGCAGTCGCGCATCAAGGCGCTGGAGAAGATGAAGCCGATCGCCGCCGTGCTCGACGATACGGTGCGGCCGTTCAGCTTTCCCGAGCCGGTGAAGACGGTCGCCTCGCCTATCGTCGCGCTGTCGGGCGTCAATGTCGGCTATCAGCCGGGGCAGCCGATCCTGAAGAAGCTCAACCTGCGTATCGACAACGACGACCGCATCGCGCTGCTGGGTGCCAACGGCAATGGCAAGTCGACCTTTGCAAAACTGCTTGCGGGCCGACTGAAGGCCGAGACCGGCACGATGACGGTTGCGCCGGGGCTGAAAGTGTCGATCTTCGCCCAGCACCAGCTCGACGATTTGCGGCCGGAGGAGAACGCCTACGAGCATGTGCGCCGCATGATGCCGGAGGCGCCGGAATCGAAGGTGCGGGCGCGCGTCGCCCAGTTCGGCCTGACCACCGAGAAGATGAACACGCCGGCGAAGGATCTTTCCGGCGGCGAGAAAGCGCGGCTCTTGATGGGGCTGTCGGCCTTCGACGGGCCGAACCTGTTCATCTTCGACGAGCCCACCAACCACCTCGACATCGACTCCAGAGAGGCGCTGATGCTGGCGCTGAACGATTTTCCGGGCGCTGTCATCCTGATTTCCCACGACCGCCACCTGATCGAGGCGACGGCCGACCGACTTTGGCTGGTGAAGGACGGTTCGGTTGCTCCGTTCGACGGCGACATGGCGGATTACCGCCAGGTCGTCACCGGCGTCTCGACCGACCGGCGCGAGAAACGCGAGGCCGACAAGGCATCGAAGGCCGACCGCCGCCGCGAGGCCGCCGCGCGCCGTGCCGCCGCCGAACCGTTGGCCAAGGAGATCCGCGCAACCGAGGCGCTGATGGACCGGCTGCGCAAGCGCATCGACCAGCTCGAGGACCGGCTCGCCGACCCGACGGTCTACGAAAAGGATCCGACGACCGCCACCCAGCTCGCCAAGGAGCGCTCGCAGCTTGGCGCTCAACTCTCTCAGCAGGAGGAACGCTGGCTGGAGATGTCGGCGGAGTATGAGGAGGCGATCGCCGAGTAGGGAGGCAGAGCCCCGCATCCCGTTTGCTTGTCGACCGGCAGGAACGCAAAGCCGCAACGCCAGGCGGAATTGCGATCCCCATCTCGCAACTACAAATGTCGCGAATTGTCAGGAGAGGTTTTTGCGGAAGCTGCCTGGCAGCCGCAAAGCTGGTATAGGCGTCGGCTCGCTTGGCAAGCCAAGCTGAAAAAACCTCTTTGCTCCCCAGGGATCGATCGCGATGAACGATGCTTCCTCTGCAAGGACCCTCAGCTATGTCACCGAGGCCGTGCCCTTGGCCATTGCCGCGCACGGCATGAAAAAAGCCTTCGGCGACGTGCGTGCGGTCGATGGAATCGACCTGGAGGTGCCGCGCGGCATCATCTTTGCCATTCTGGGTCCCAATGGCGCTGGCAAGACCACGCTGATGCGCATGCTCGCCACCCTTGCCCGTCCCGACGCCGGCTCCGCCACCATCATGGGGCACGATCTCGTTCAGGCACCGCACAAGGTCCGCGAGGTCATTGCCATGACCGGCCAGTTCGCCTCGCTCGACGAAGACCTGACCGGCCGGGAAAATCTCATGCTGCTCGCCCGGCTCTGGGGTTTTCGCGGCCGCGCCGCGAAAGCCAGGGCCGACGATCTGCTGGCTACGTTCGGCTTGTCCGACGCGGCCACCAAGCAGGTGAAGGATTATTCCGGCGGCATGCGGCGACGGCTGGACATCGCCGCCTCGCTGGTGGTGACGCCGGACGTGCTGTTCCTCGACGAGCCGACCACCGGCCTCGATCCGAAAGCCCGCAAGGACGTCTGGGCGATGATCCGCGGGCTTGCCGATTCCGGCGTCACCATCCTGCTCACGACGCAATATCTGGAAGAAGCCGATCAGCTAGCGGCGCGCATCGCCGTCATAGATCACGGTAAAAAGATCGCCGAGGGCACCAGCCGCGAGTTGAAGGCGGCCACCGGCTCCGGCGTGCTGCATGTCGCGCTTGCCGATCCGGCGCATCTCGACCGGGCCGCTGCCATTCTCGAAAGCCGGCTGGGGCATACGGTCCAGCGCAGCACCGAGGGCGCCGAGCTGTCGATACTCGCCGGGACGGCAAAGGCCGCCAACGAGGCTGTCGCCGTGCTGGTCGCCGAAGGCATCGAGCCTTCGGACTTTTCCATGGGCCAGCCGAGCCTTGACGAGGTGTTTTTCGCCTTGACCGGCCAGCCGGGCTCGGGTGAGAGCCAGAAGGACGAAAGCCGATGAGCGAAACGATCGTCTTGCGGCGCCCGCAGAAGGTCGCCCGCCCGGCCCGACCCTCCGCCATTTCCAATGCACTCGTCTTCGGCTGGCGCGCGGTGCTGAAATTCAAGCACGTGCCGGAGCAGCTTTTCGATCTGGTGATGACGCCGATCATGTTCACGCTGCTGTTCACCTTCGTCTTCGGCGGCGCGCTTGCCGGCTCGCCCGGCGATTATCTGCAGTTCTTCCTGCCCGGCATCCTCGTGCAGACCGTTGTCTTCAACTCGGTCTATTCGGGCATGGGCCTGTCGACCGACCTCGGAAAAGGCCTGTTCGACCGTTTCCGCTCGCTGCCGATCTGGTCGCTCTCGCCCTTTGCCGGCCTGATGGTCGGCGATGTGCTCCGCCATCTGATCGCCGGGTCGATCATCCTCGGCATCGGCCTGATCCTCGGCTACCGGCCGCAGGAAGGTTTTTTCGGCGTGGTTGCAGCCTTCGCGCTGCTGATCGCCATCGGCTTCGGCGTCGGCTGGATTTTTATCGTGCTCGGCCTTTTGATCCGCACGCCGATGACGGTGATGACCATCGGCTTCACCTTCATCTTCCCGCTGGTCTTCGCCTCCAACATCATGGTCGACCCGGGCACCATGCCCGGCTGGCTGCGCGCCTTCGTCGACGTCAATCCGGTGTCGTCGATGACCACGGCCCTGCGCGGGCTGATGGACGGCGGCGCGACTCTTGGCCAGATCGGTCTGGCACTGGTCGCACCCATAGTGCTGACTGCGATCCTGGCCCCGACCACCGTGTGGCTGTATTTGAGGCGGTGAGGGAGCGGCGCTGGCACTGTGCTTCAAGTAAGGGGGCAATCGCCGGAAATTTAGGCTCCGTAGGCGGACTAAATTGAGAAGTGGAGTCAATATGCTCTGCGGACAGAAGTGATGCTTTGCATTCCGACCACAACCCCACGTATCGTGAGGCGAATCAACTTCTCACACTGCTGCAAAAGGGCCGTCGCCTCCCATGCCGCTCCTATCCATCTGGCAATCCAATCCTGAGGCGATTGATCAATTCACAATCGAGCAGGTCGTATCCTCCGCGGGAGATGGGAACCTTCGGGATGGTTCCGTCTGCTCGTCAGAGTTAGTGACATTTTTCTCAGAGGTTCCTTCGGAAAAGCTGGCCAAATATGTCCAACACTGCCTAGGTTCAAAATTTGAAAAGGGAGGGATGGTTCTCCAAGATTTGGTCAATGAGCTTGGCCGACGCCTCGACTATGAGGTGGCCAATGGTCGCTATCAAGGTACATCAAATTCCATTGGATTCGACGGTCTATGGAAGTCACCCGAAGGAAGAACCGTCGTTGTTGAGGTGAAAACTAGCGACGCCTACCGTATCTCATTGGATACGCTCTCTGAGTATCGACAGAAATTAATCTCTTCTGCGGTAATTTCCGAAAATTCATCTATTTTGATAGTGGTTGGTCGTCAGGATACCGGTGAGCTCGAAGCTCAGATAAGAGGTTCACGTCATGCATGGGACATTCGCCTGATAAGCGCCGAAGCGCTGATCAAGCTTGTGACCTTGAAGGAAGACTCCGACGAGCCGGAAACGGGTAGCAAGATACGGAGCGTGTTGACGCCAGTCGAGTACACCAGACTCGATGGCCTGGTTGACGTGATGTTCACGACGGCAAAGGACATAGAGCAAGATCTAGCGGCGGAGGTCGCAACCGATTCAAAGGTTGAAATAAGAGAGGAAACGCGGACTGAATCAGCCTCTATCACTCATGGAATGACAGACAGCCGCCAGTTGCAGATCAAGCGGGACGCGATTGTGGCGGCGATGTCGTCCCACCTTGGTGATCCGTTGGTCAAGAAGAGCCGTGCTCTCTACCAAAGCGCAAATCATGAAAAACGAATCGCCTGCACGATATCCAAGAGATATGCAGCCGGCTCAACATATTGGTATGCCTACCACCCGAAGTGGGATGCCTTTCTGAAGGATGGAGTTGAGGGATTCTTTGTTCTCGGTTGTATGGATTTAGACCTAGCGTTTGCACTGCCGAGAAATGCGGTAGCCGAAATCCTAGATGATCTGCATGTGTCGGAAACGGCTTCCGGGATGTACTGGCATATTCACATCACAGAGCGCGGCAAGTCGAGATACGAGCTGGTTATTCCAAGGAAGCAGAACATAGATCTCAAACGATTTGAGGTTAGCTTGTGAAGCTTTTTGTCTGACTGGGTGCGTAGCAGTGGTCCAGCCATCCAGTCCGAACAAGTGACTGGCTCTACACCTGCGTTGCAAAACCGGCTAGACACGCGGCCATGAACCAGCACGCCAGCATCGCGCAAGCCAAACTCCGCATCGGCCATTCGGCCTGTCCGCACGACTGCCCGTCGACCTGCGCGCTCGACGTCGAATTGCTCGACGAGCGCACGATCGGCCGCATCCACGGCGCCAAGGCAAACACCTACACGGCCGGCGTGATCTGCGCGAAGGTCGCGCGCTACGCCGACCGCGTCCACCATCCGGACCGCCTGTTGAAGCCCTTGGTGCGCGCCGGCGCAAAGGGCGATGGCATCTGGAAGGAGGCGAACTGGGAATCCGCGCTCGATCTCGTCGCCGAAAAATTCGTCGCGGCGGAAGAGAAATACGGCAGCGAGACGGTCTGGCCGTACTATTATGCCGGCACAATGGGCCTGGTGCAGCGCGACGGCATCCATCGGCTGCGGCACGCAAAAAGATATTCCGGCTTTTTCGGCTCCATCTGCACCAATCTCGCCTGGACCGGCTGGATGATGGGCGCCGGAAAACTCGCCGGGCCGGATCCGCGCGAGATGGCGAAGTCCGATTGCGTGGTGATCTGGGGCACCAATGCGGTGGTCACGCAGGTCAACGTGATGACCCACGCGGTGCGCGCCCGCAAGGAGCGCGGCGCCAAGATCGTGGTGATCGACATCTACGACAACGCCACCATGAAGCAGGCCGACATGGGCCTGGTGCTGAAGCCCGGCACCGACGGGGCACTGGCCTGCGCGGTCATGCACGTGCTGTTCCGGGACGGACTGGCCGACCGCGCCTATCTCGAAAAATACACCGACGATCCGAAGGGGTTTGAAGCGCATCTGGCCGACAAGACGCCGGAATGGGCGGCTGACATCACCGGTCTCTCCGTGGCAGAGATCGAGGCCTTCGCGCGACTCGTCGGCACCACCAAACGCACCTTCTTCCGGCTCGGCTACGGGTTTTCGCGCCAGCGCAACGGCGCGGTCAACATGCATGCAGCGCTGTCGATTGCCGCGGTGACCGGCTGCTGGCAATACGAAGGCGGCGGCGCCTTCCACTCCAACTCCGGCATTTTGAAACTCAACACCGATCTCGTCGAGGGCACGAGGCTGCGCGATCCGAACATCCGCTATCTCGACCATTCCCGCATCGGGCCGGTGCTGACCGGCGCGCCGGACGCGCTGTTCGGCGGGCCGCCGGTGACGGCGATGCTGATCCAGAACACCAATCCGGCCAACGTCGCGCCGGAGCAGCGGCTGGTGAAACAGGGCTTTTTGCGTGACGACCTGTTCACCTGCGTGCACGAGCAGTTCATGACCGACACGGCAAAACTCGCCGACGTCGTGCTGCCGGCGACGATGTTCCTGGAACACGACGACATCTACAAGGGCGGCGGCAACCAGCACATCACGCTCGGCCCGAAACTGATCGATCCGCCGGAAGGGCCGCGCTCCAACCATTTCGTTATCGAGGAACTGGCGAAACGCCTCGGCGTCGCCGACCGGCCGGGCTTCGGCCTGACCGAGCGTGAGCACATCGACATCATGCTGGACAAGAAGGGTCTTGGAACCTTCGAGACCTTCAAGGAACAGCGTTGGGCCGACCTGCAGCCGGAGTTCGAACAGGCGCATTTCATTAGCGGGTTCGGCCACCCGGATGGGAAATATCGCTTTCGTCCTGATTGGACCGGCACGCCAGCGCCCAACCGCCCGCCGAAGAGCATGGGTATCTTCGGTCCGCACCAGCGGCTGCCGGAATTCCCGGACCATGTCGACCTGATCGAGGTGGCCGATGACGAGCACCCGTTCCGGCTGGCGACCTCGCCGGCGCGCAATTTCCTGAACTCCAGCTTCACCGAGACGCCGGTCTCGATCGCCAGGGAAATCCGCCCGCAACTCTTGATCCATCCCGACGATGCAGCGTCGCTTGGGCTGGACGAGGGTGCTCGAGTAGAGATCGGCAATCCGCGCGGCGAGGTGGTGCTGCACGCAAAGCTCTTCGACGGCGTCAGGCGCGGCGTGGTGATCGCCGAAGGCGTATGGCCGAACAGTGCGCATGAGCGCGGCGAGGGCATCAACGTGTTGACCGGCGCCGACGCGCCGGCGCCTTATGGTGGTGCTGCGGTTCATGACAACAAGGTGTGGGTACGGGCGGCGGCGTGAGCCCGCTGACCGATCGGCGATTCGGCGCGAAACCTGCCGTCCGGCGGTCATTCAGCGAAAATCCTTAGGCCTCAGGAAATGCGTGAGCCGCGCCGCGCCGGGGCCGAGTTGGTCCCATCTGCCGGCGAAGACGAAACGGACAAGCCCCGCGGTCGGGAATTTTTCGCGCAGGCGGGTCAGCGCTCCGGATTCGGAATCGGCGGACGCAAGCAATCCGGAAAAATCCTCCAGCGCGGGATTGTGCCCGAGCACCAGCAGGGTATCGGCTGCCTTGGGCGCCTTGCGGATCTCCGTCAGCAGCCCATCGGCCGAGGCTTCATAGATGCCTTCCGCGAAACCGGGCTTCGGCGGATCGGGCAGTTCAGCGGCCACGAGGTCCCACGTCTGGCGTGTCCGCAGCGCCGGCGACACCATTGCGGCGTCGGGCAGCCAGCCGCGCCAGACCAGTTCGCGCGCCATTCGCGGCGCTGCCTGGATGCCGCGCGGCGCGAGCGGCCGATCGAAGTCGGCGAGCCCGGCGTCCTCCCAGCTCGACTTGGCGTGACGGAGGAGGAGCAGCGTTTTCATGGCGCTCAGCTTTGCGCGCGCTGCCACGGGTTGACGCGTCCCGCCGCCTTCCAGATGCGGCGGCCCAGGCCGAGGCAAACGAGCATGTCCTCCAGCCACCAGCCGATCAGAACCTTGCGGCCGCGCACGAGGGGAATCCATGCGGTGTCGAGGAAGGTCAGCGGATTGAAGGGGTTCGGCCGCATCGACGCATAGATTTCCACCCTTGTGGACGATCTGGCGGACAAGCCTCTGGCATGCAGTCCAAATGTGTCGGCGACGACGAGCGTGTTGCCCGGTACGGCGAAGACGTGACGGGGCGGCAGGTGCAGATGCCGCAGTTCGGCGTCGGTAACGCGGAAGGCCCCACCCTTCAGCGCGCCTTCCGAAGAAAGCACGCTGCGCCTCTTGTGCCATGCCTGCCGGCGTTCGGTCGGAAGATGCGAACCGGGAACATAGGTGAACGGCCCCTGATCCGGCGCGACGTCTTCCAGGAACAGCCACGCCTTCATCGTCGGATGAAACGTGTCCGTGTGCAGCCGAGTCTGGGGATCGGAGCTTGAGCCACCGCTCGCGGCTTCGCCGAAGATCGTCTGGACACAGACGATCGGCTCGGCATCGAAGCCGCCGACATAACGGGTGAGGCCGGACCATTCCGGCGAGGCCAGAAACTGCCGCAGGGCGGGCATGTCGGCGAGAAGGTCGGGCGTTACCCCGATGCGGCGGGTGACGGCAGCGCCTTCCTTCATCTCGCGGGCCGGCGCGGACAAGCTACGAAGTTCGGCCAGTAGCGCGGCATGATCGGGCGCGGCAAGCGCATCGCGGATTTCGACAAAACCGTTGGCGGCGAACTCGTCCCTGTGCCGGTCGGAAACCAGCTTCTCCAGTCGCTTCCTTCGATGCCTCGTCACGGCGTGGGCGAGGCGCAAGCGCCATACGTGCAGGCCCCGGCGGTTCAGCGACACACTGCCGAGATAGGGGTCGCGGAATGATTTGTAGCCCGAGAACAGGCGCAGGGCGGAGACAGGCAGGAGCAGATATCGCAGTGGATTTCCGGTCATCGCGACCGCGGTCCGTTTCCCGTCGATCCGACGCCTCCGTCCCGCCTCATGGTGTGATGCGCGCCAAATGCTCGAGATCGTAGTCGGTCTGGAGCGGCTCCGGCGCGAAGAGGGTGCCGGAGCGGTTGGCATTGGCGTCCTCGAAACCCGAAAAGACGACGTCGACGCCTTCCATGCGGGCCTTGTCCTCGGCGACCAGCCGCAGCGCCAGTGGGTAGAGACGGTGCTCTGCCTTCAGCACGCGCGCAGCGAGCTTTTCTTCCGTGTCCCCGACCGGCACCGGCACCGCAGCCTGCGCGATGATCGGCCCGTCGTCCATCTGCGGCGTCACGAAATGCACGGTACAGCCGTGGATGCGCACGCCGGCCTCGATTGCGCGGCGATGCGTGTCGAGGCCCTTGAACAGCGGTAGCAGGGCAGGGTGGATGTTGATCATCCGTCCTGACCATTCGGCGACGAAGGCGTCGGTCAGCAGCCGCATATAGCCGGCGAGGCAGACGATCTCGGCACCGAACACATGCAGCGTCGCGTCGATCGCCTGGTCGTGCGCTTCCTTGCTGTCGAAATCGACGCGCGGGAGCACTTTGGTGACAATGCCGGCTGCATCGGCATAGGCCAGACCGGGGGCATCCGCCCTGTCGGAGACGACGCCGACGATCTCGGCGGGAAAATCCTGCTCCCTGGCCGCAGTGATCAGCGCGGCCATGTTCGAGCCGCGACCCGAAATCAGGATCGAAACGCGCTTCTTGACGATCATAGGGCAAGTGTCCCGCGATAGATCACGCCCGCGTCGCGGCGCGGCACGATGCGGCCGATCGGCGCCACCGTCTCGCCGGCCTCCTGCAGCACCGCGGCCACCTGGGCCGCCTGTCCCGCCGCGACCACGGCGATCATGCCGACGCCGCAATTGAAGGTGCGCATCATTTCTTCCGGCGCGACGCCGCCGGTGCGCGCCAGCCACGAGAAGACCGGGGGGACGTCGATCGATTCGAGATCGATCTCGGCGGAAAAATCCTTGGGCAAAACGCGCGGGATGTTGTCGGGAAAACCGCCGCCGGTGATATGCGCCAGCGCCTTGATGCCGTGGGTGCCGCGGATCGCCTGCAAGAGCGGTTTCACATAGATGCGGGTCGGCTCCAGCAGGGCTTCGCCCAGGCTCAGGCCGTCGGCGAAAGGAGCGGGGTCATTCCAGCCGAGGCCGGACAGTTCGACGATCTTGCGCGTCAGCGAAAAACCGTTGGAATGCAGGCCCGAGGAGGCGAGGCCGAGAATGACGTCGCCTTCGACGATGTCGTCGGTCGGCAGGAGCTGGCCGCGCTCGGCCGCGCCGACGGCAAAACCGGCGAGGTCGTAGTCGTTGCCGTGATACATGCCCGGCATCTCGGCGGTCTCGCCGCCGATCAGCGCGCAGCCGGCGATGCGGCAGCCCTTGGCGATGCCGCCGACGATGGCCACGCCCTGCTCGACATCGAGCTTGCCCGTAGCGAAATAGTCGAGGAACAGCAGCGGCTCGGCGCCCTGCACGACGATGTCGTTGACGCACATGGCAACCAGATCGATGCCGATCGTGTCGTGCCGGGCGGAATCGATGGCGATCTTGAGTTTTGTTCCGACGCCGTCATTGGCGGCGACCAGCACCGGGTCGGAGAAACCCGCGGCCTTCAGATCGAACAGGCCGCCGAAGCCGCCAATCTCGCCGTCGGCGCCGGCGCGGCGGGTGGCACGCACCAGCGGCTTGATGCGCTCCACCATCTCGTTGCCGGCGTCGATGTCGACGCCCGCCTTGGCATAGGTGAGCCCGTTCTTCTGCCCGCTCATCGCTTGGTTCCGGCTGCTCGCATACCCGGCTCTTTGCATGATCCTATCTTGCCCGCAAGCAGAACGCGACGATCGGTGCTGCAGCCTTGCGCGGGAACGGTCCCTTCCGTGCAGCCTTCCCCGTTGCCACGCCCGCTTTCGCGTCTGGCCATTGGGAAGTTCGGGAAGACGGGCGGCCGCAGGGTCGCTCATCTAGGTATATATGCGACCTTGCGGCCGCCCGTCCGGCGATTTTGGGCTCTGTCCCGTCCTGCTTCGCGACAGCTCCGGCTCCGGCTTTCGCCTCGGCTGGCCGTGCTTAAGCGCGTCGTCCAGCGCACACCGCACGTAGTTGCGGAGGGAGGACCTTCGGACAAAGCCTCCCCGGGCGCGGGTTACGTCTTCCCGCACCGGAGGCGCCGGTTCCTCCCCGCCTTCACACCGTCATGATCGGCGTTCCCGCAGGAGAAACTGGCAGCAAGTATGCGCGTGGTTTTGGGGAGGGGGACGGCCGGCGCGATTTTTTGGCGAAGGCGGTTTCGTCGGACATTCGCCTGCGCACGATTTCAATGGGTTGGCGAACGGCAAGACGGCCCCCGGCAGAAAAATTTCTTCGCCTTGGCCTATTTGCCATCCCCTTTTTCGAGCGGTTTGCTCGGCCTTGACCGCCGGCGCCGCCCCTCATCGCCCTGCTGGGCACTTCTCCCCGTAAGAACGGAGAAAAAGGACGCAGTGGCCGCGCAGCGCGTCGTGCCAACACGGGGCTTGCGGCGCGCTTCGGCCTCGACCATTTATCGTCGACAAGAACACGACTGGAGGAAGCGGCGCTTGACCGTCCCCAACCTGATCACGATCATGCGCTTCCTGCTGGTGCCCGGCGTGGTCTACGCGCTGCTTTCTGGGCGGATGGACTGGGCGCTCGCCGGCTTTGTCGTCGCCGGCGTATCCGATGGGGTCGACGGCTTCATCGCCCGCCATTTCAACCAGCGCACCGAACTCGGCGCCTATCTCGATCCGATGGCCGACAAGCTGCTCCTGGTCAGCGTCTTCATCGTGCTCGGCATCATGGGCAATTTGCCGCTGTGGCTTGTGATCGCCGCCGTCACCCGCGACGCGCTCATCGTCACCGCGGTGCTGCTGTCCTCGATCATGGCGCGGCCGGTCGAGATGAAGCCGCTGATGGTGTCCAAGGTCAACACCACCTTCCAGATCGTGCTCGCCATATCGGTGCTGGGGGAACTGGCCTTCAGGACGGACTTCGGCTGGTTCAGCGACGGCCTGATCTACCTCTGCGGGCTCTTGACCGTGGCTTCCGCCGCAGCCTATCTCGTTGCCTGGCTGAGGCACATGAACGGTTATGGCGAAAGCACCACTGCAAACCGCTGAGGTCGTCAGCGCGGACACGCCCGGCATGGCGCTCCGCCGACAGTTGCGCTTCTGGCTGATCGCCGCGCTGCTTCTGGCGTTTTTCCTCTATCTGTTCAGCGAAATCCTGCTGCCCTTCGTGGCCGGCATGGCACTCGCCTATTTCCTCGATCCCGTCGCCGACCGGCTGCAAAAGCTCGGCCTGTCGCGCATCATGGCGACGATCCTGATCCTGATCGGCTTCATCCTCGTTCTGGTGATCGGCCTGGTGATCCTGATCCCGCTGCTGGCGTCGCAGCTTTCGGACTTCATCGCCAAGATGCCGGACTATCTGAGCCGCCTGCAGGGGCTGATCACCAGCTTCGATCCGCAGTGGATCGAACGGCGTTTTGGCGTCAACGCGGAGGATCTGCGCGAAGGGCTGAACTCGCTGCTGGCCTCGGGCGTCGGTTTCGTGACGGCGATCTTCAGCTCGATCTGGAGTTCGGGCGTGGCGCTGTTCAGCATCGCCAGCCTGTTCATCGTCACGCCCGTGGTGGCGTTCTACATGCTGCTCGACTGGGACCGCATGGTCGCGAGGGTGGACAGTTGGGTGCCGCGCGACCACGTCCACACCGTTCGGCAGATCGCCACCGACATCAACATCGCGACCGCGGGCTTCGTGCGCGGGCAGGGCACGCTCTGCCTGGTGCTCGGCATCATCTATGCGGCCGGGCTGACGCTGACGGGCCTGAATTTCGGCATCCTGATCGGCCTGTTCGCCGGGCTGATCAGCTTCATCCCCTATGTCGGTTCGCTGGTCGGGCTGGTGCTGGCGCTGGGCGTCGCCTTCGTGCAGTTCTGGCCGGACTGGCTGATGGTGCTGGCCGTGGCGGTGGTGTTTTTCGTCGGCCAGTTCATCGAGGGCAACATCCTGCAGCCGAGGCTGGTGGGAAAAAGTGTCGGCCTGCATCCGGTGTGGCTGATGTTTGCGCTGTTCGCCTTCGGCGCGCTGTTCGGCTTCGTCGGCCTGCTGATCGCCGTGCCGGCGGCGGCGGCGATCGCCGTGCTGGTGCGCTTCGCCATCTCGCGCTATCTCGATTCGCCGCTTTATGTCGGCCATTCGCAGGATGCCGCCATCAAGGCGCGGAAGCCCGCGGCTGGCAAGGCGGACAAGGCGGACTGACCTTGGCCGCGGAACTCCACTCAGCCCCGGCCGGCGCTGTCGCCTTGGCGGCGTAGCGCCATGCGCAAGCCGGAGCCGCCTCGCCAACTTCCGCTCGACCTCGGCCACGCGCCGGGCCTGTCGCGCGACGATCTCATCGTGTCGGCCGCCAACCGGGACGCCGCCGCCCTCATCGAGCGTTGGCCCGACTGGCCGTCGCCGGTGGTGGTGCTCGCCGGCCCGCCGGGATCGGGCAAATCGCATCTGGCGGAGGTCTGGCGGGAGATGTCGGGTGCGGAGTCGCTTTCGGCAGGCAAGCTGGATGCCGGTGCATCGGGCTGGACCGGCCTGGCCTATCTGGTCGAGGACGCCGATGCGCCGGGGTTGGACCAGACGGGGCTGTTCCATCTGATCAACGCGATGCGCGCCGGCGGAGGACACCTGCTGCTGACAGCGCGGCGTTTCGCGCCGGCCTGGGGCATCGCGCTGCCGGATCTCGCCTCGCGACTGAAGGCCGCGACGACCGTCGAGATCCATGAACCGGACGATCTGCTGCTGGCCGGCGTGATCACGAAACTCTTCGCAGACCGGCAGGTCGAGGTGGAGGCGAATGTCGTGCAGTTCCTGGTGCGGCGGATCGAGCGCTCGCTCTCGGCGGCGATCCAGATCGTCGACCGGCTCGACCGCACCGCGCTGGAGCGCAAGGCGCGGATCACCCGCGCCATGGCCGCCGAACTGACGGCCGAGATCGAGCAGAAACGCTTCGAGTTCTGAACCGGGCAGTTGCGCCACCCGCGCCAACCGGCACGGCCAAGCCGGGGCAGCGCATTGGGCGGACGCTGTCGAGCGCGCATCGACGCGTGCAAGCCCGCCGCATTCGGTTTCACGGCAAAGATTCATGCGGCAGCGCTGAGCTCTCCGGCGGATTTGCTCCCGGGGGCTCCGCGCCGCGTCGGGTTGCCGAAATCGCTCTTGACGCCTTCTCGATTTTTGGAATAAATATTTCAAAATAATATTGGTTCGGCTTGAACGTTCTGAAAATCGGCCGAACCGCAGGGACCCGACACGCGGGCGTAAAACCGAGTCGGGACGGAGGAACGGGCCAGCGGCGGCGACGCCGGGGCTTCCGGACGGCAACGGGGTGCATCCGGACACCCTATCGCGGAGGAGACGACAGTGAGGAAATTGCTTTTGAGCGCGGCCGTGTCCGCGCTGATGACGAGCGCCGCCATGGCGGAGAATATCGGCGTCTCGATGGCGCTGTTCGACGACAATTTTCTGACCGTGCTGCGCAACGGCATGGTCGAATACGGCAAGACCCTCGACGGCGTGAACCTGCAGGTCGAGGACGCGCAGAACGACGTCGCCAAGCAGCTCGACCAGATCAAGAATTTTATCGCCTCGGGCGTCGACGCCATCATCGTCAACCCGGTCGACACCTCGGCCACGCAGGCGATGTCGGATGCGGCGGCGGCGGCCAAAGTGCCGCTGGTCTATGTCAACCGCGAGCCGATCAATGTCGATACGCTGCCCGACAACCAGGCCTTCGTCGCCTCGAACGAGCAGGAGTCCGGCACGCTGGAGACGCAGGAGGTCTGCCGCCTGTTCAAGGAGGCCGGCAAGACCGAGGCGCATGTCTATGTAATCATGGGTGAATTGTCGAACCAGGCGGCCGTCATGCGCACCAAGGACATCGACGACGTGATCGCCACGCCCGAGTGTTCGTTCATCAAGATCATCGACAAGCAGACCTCCAACTGGCGACGCGACGAGGCGCAGAACCTGATGACCAACTGGCTGTCGACCGGCACCAAGTTCGACGGCGTGATCGCCAACAATGACGAGAGCGCCATCGGCGCCATCCAGGCGATGAAGGCGGCGGGCATCGACATGAAGTCGGTGGTCGTCGGCGGTGTCGACGCCACGCAGGACGCGCTGGCGGCGATGCAGGCGGGCGATCTCGACGCGACCGTGTTCCAGGACGCGGCCGGCCAGGGCAAGGGGTCGGTGGACGCCGCCCTCAAGCTCGCCAAGGGCGAGGCCGTCGACCAGAAGGTCTACATTCCGTTCCAGCTCGTCACGCCGGCCAATATCGGCGACTTTTTGAAGAAGAACTGAGCGGATAGGCTGACCGAAAACCGGGGCGGCGTCCGCGCCGCTCCACGGGGCTGGGCGCGACGGGCCGCCTCGCAGCCGCCCGGCGGCGCCCGGAGCGGCGACGCCGCCGACGCAGGCAAGACCAGGAGGACAAGATGGCGGAAACCAGCCGTGGGATCGGCGGCCTTGCCTTCGACGCGTCGAAGCGGGCCCGCCCACCGGAGCTGAACGTGCTGATCGCGCTGATCGCGATCGTCGCCGCGTTCGAACTGCTCGGGCGCCTGCTGATCGGCGACAGTTTCCTCTTCAACACCCGCGACAATGTCGACGGCATCTTCAACCAGCAGCGGCTGGAGATCATCATCCTGCAGGTTTCGATCGTCGGCATCATCGCCATCGGCGTGACGCAGGTGATCATCAGCGGCGGCATCGACCTGTCGTCGGGTTCGGTCGTCGGCGCCACGGCGATGATTTCCATGAGTTTCGCCCAGGTGGCGCTGGTCAACGGCCAGCCCAATCCGAAGGGCGTCTTCCTCGAGCAGGGGTGGGTTGACCTGCCGGTGATCGTGCCGGTTCTTGTGGGATTGGCGTGCGGCCTCGTCGCCGGGCTGATAAACGGGGCGCTGGTGGCCTATACGAAAATCCCGCCTTTCATCGCCACGCTCGGCATGATGGTGACGGCGCGCGGCGTCGCCAGGTGGTGGTCGAAGGGCCAGCCGATCTCGTTTCCGACCGAATCCTTCGCGGCGATCGGCAAGGGGCTCATGCCGGTCGTGATCTTCGTGACGCTGGCTGTCCTGTTCATGGTGATCCTGCGCTACACGCGCTACGGCAAATATTGCTACGCGATCGGCTCCAACGAGCAGGCGGCGCGCATCTCCGGCATCAATGTCGAGCACCACAAGATCCTGGTCTATTCCATCGCCGGCGTGCTCGCCGCGGTGGCCGCGCTGGTGCTGTCCTCGAAAAACCTGACGGCGCAGGCCGGCATGGGCGTCATGTACGAACTCGACGCCATCGCCATGGCGGTGATCGGCGGCACCTCGCTCTCCGGCGGGCGCGGTTCGATCGTCGGCACGATGCTGGGCGCACTGATCTTCGGCGTCATCATCTCGGGCTTCACCTTCCTGAGGATCGACGCCTATTACCAGGAGATGATCAAGGGCGTGATCATCGTCGCGGCCGTCGTGCTCGACGTCTACCGGCAACGGGTCAGGAGCCGCGGCTGAGCGAACGCCGGCCGCGCGGCGAACCAAACGAGGAAACGGCCATGACCGAAAAAATCATCCTCAGGACCGAGGGCCTCACCAAGCACTATGGGGGCGTCAAGGCGCTCGAGGACGCCGATTTCGAACTGCGTGACGGCGAGCACGTCGCCATCGTCGGCGACAATGGCGCCGGCAAGTCGACCTTCGTGCGCCAGATCACCGGGGTGGAATCGCCGACCTCCGGAAAGATCCATTTCGACGGGCGAGAGGTCGAGTTCAAGAGCCCGCTCGACTCCCGCGACGTCGGCATCGAGACCGTGTTCCAGAATCTGGCGCTGGCCGACGATCTCGACGTGCCCTCCAACCTGTTCCTCGGGCGCGAAAAGATCTACTTCAACCTCGGCCCGTTCAGCTTCCTCAACGAGCGGCTGATGCACACCCGCGCGCTGGAGGCGCTGAAGACGACCGGCGTCAAGATCCCGGACCTGAAGAGCAAGATCCGCTACATGTCGGGCGGCCAGCGGCAATGCGTGGCGATCAGCCGGGCGGCGAGTTTTGCCTCCAAGCTGATCATCATGGACGAACCGACGGCGGCACTCGGCGTGCAGGAGACGGCGCAGGTCGAAAACATCATCCGTACGCTGAAGCAGCGCGGCATTCCGCTGATCCTGATCAGCCACAATCTCAGGCAGGTGTTCGACCTGGTCGACCGCATCTGGGTGTTCCGGCGCGGCCGTATCGTCGGCGTGGTCGACAAGGACAAGACCACCGGCAACGAGATCGTGGCGATGATCACCGGCGTGAAGTCCGGGGTCGGCGACGAGGCGACGTTCGCTTAGGGTCTGAGCGCCCGTCTCGAAACATGTGAGGGCGGGCTGCAAATGCGAATTTCTGCGCTTCCAGTGCTCACGTACCTGCATGTACGCTGCGCTCCGGTTCTCGAAATCCGCATTTTCGCCTCGCCCTGACGTGTTTCGAGACGGGCTCTGAGAGCCCAGGAAAGATTCAACCGTTGGGGCCGCTGCGGCCCCGCTTTTCGGAGTGACGCTATATGGCTACTCGTTTCGGTCTTCTGGGCGCCGGCCGCATCGGCAAAGTCCACGCAAGAGCCATCGGCTCCAACTCGTCGGCGAAACTGGTCGCGGTCGCCGACGCCTTCGAAAAGCCGGCGACGGATATTGCGCAGGCCTATGGCTGCGAGGTGCGCAGCATCGACGAGATCGAGAAGGCCAAGGACATCGACGCGGTGGTGATCTGCACGCCGACCGACACCCATGCCGACCTGATCGAGCGCTTTGCTCGCGCCGGCAAGGCGATCTTCTGCGAAAAGCCGATCCATCTCGACGTCGAGCGTGTCGAGAAGTGCCTTGAGGTGGTCAACAAGACGGGGGCCACGCTGATGGTCGGCTTCAACCGCCGCTTCGACCCGCATTTCGCCGCCGTGCGCAAGGCGATCGACGACGGCGCCATCGGCAAGGTCGAGCAGGTGGTGATCACCTCGCGCGATCCCGGCCCGCCGCCGCTCGACTATATCGGCCGTTCCGGTGGCATCTTTCGCGACATGACCATCCACGATTTCGACATGGCGCGTTTCCTGCTCGGTGAGGAGCCGGTGACGGTTATGGCGACGGCCTCCGTGCTGGTCGACAAAAAGATCGGCGAGGCCGGCGATTTCGACAGCGTCAGCGTGCTGCTGACGACCGCAAGCGGCAAGCAGTGCGTGATCAGCAATTCGCGCCGCGCCACCTATGGCTACGACCAGCGCATCGAGGTGCATGGTTCGGAGGGCATGGTCGCGGCGGAGAACCAGCGGCCCGTGTCGATCGAACTTGCCAACGGCAAGGGCTACACGAAACCGCCCTTGCACGATTTCTTCATGACCCGCTACATCGACGCCTACGCCAACGAGATCGCTACGTTCATCGAGGCGGCGAGCAAGGGCAAGGCGGCCTCGCCGAGCGGCCAGGACGGGCTAATGGCGCTGAAGCTGGCCGACGCGGCGCTGAAGTCGGCCAGGGAAGGCAGGGCCGTCAAGGTTTAAGGGCAGGCCGGGTTAGGCAACAAAAGTTCGACGAGCCGCGCCTGCTCGGCAAGGGCAAGGCGGTTTGTATTTTGAAGGAAGGGATGGATATGGACGAGGGACGCAACAGCGGCACGCGGGCGATCGTCACCGGCGGCGCGCAGGGGGTTGGCTTCGCGGTCGCCAACCGGCTGGTCGACGAGGGCTGCCGGGCGGTGGCGCTGGTCGGGCGCTCGAAGGAGAAAGGCAAGGCGGCGGTCGCGGCACTGAAGCAGAAGGGCGCCGACGCGATCTTCATCAGCGCCGATCTGTCCGACGCCGCCGCCAGCGGCCATGTCATGGCCGAGGGGCTCGGGCATTTCGGCAGCCTCAACGCGCTGGTCAACGCCGCCGCCACCTCGGCGCGCGGCTCGCTGATCGATACGACGCCGGAACTCTTCGACCAGATATTCCACACCAATGTGCGCGGGCCGTTCTTCCTGATGCAGCGGCTGGTGCGCCACCTGCTGGAAGCCGAGAAGCCGGGCTCGATCGTCAACGTGCTGTCGATGTCGGCGCATGCCGGGCAGTCGTTCCTCGCGCCCTATTCGGCGAGCAAGGGCGCGCTGGCGGTGCTGACCAAGAACGCCGCCAACGCCTATCGCAAGAACCGAATCCGCGTGAACGCCGTGCTGCCCGGCTGGATGGACACGCCCGGCGAGACGGTCGTGCAGCAGAAATGGCACGACGCGCCGGCCGACTGGCTGGAGAAGGCGGAGGCCACCCAGCCGATGGGGCAACTGGCCAAACCCGACCAGCTTGCCGGACTGATCGCCTACATGGTCAGTCCGCATTCCGGCATCATGACCGGCTCGCTGGTCGACTATGACCAGAATGTCGCCGGGGTGGTGGGGGAGTAGAAGCGGTTTCCGGCCTGATGTGAGATATTCCGTGCTAAGCTTCGTCAATGGGCAGACGGGGCTTTGTCTACATCCTGGCATCGCAAAAGAACGGAACGCTTTACACCGGCGTCACTTCCGATCTTGCTGGCCGCCTTCTCCAGCATCGGACCGGAACCGGCTCGAAGTTCGCAGCGCGATACGGAGTCACGCGCCTGGTATGGTTCGAGGAACATGCCTGGGTGATTGACGCCATCAAGCGCGAGAAGGCCATCAAGAAATGGCCGCGCCATGCCTCGGACTCGACGCTACAGAGCCGATGAAGAACAAGGCTCCAAACCAAAACGATAACCCATGGTCTCCTGCGACGTGTCCAATCGTGGAACAACGAGAGCGCCGCCTCGCACCTTCCACCCCTCGGACGATGGCCGGGAACAGCCGCCTATGCGAGGGCCCCATCGCAAGCGGGGAGAATGACGATTTCAGCGCACGTCGACCCAGGCCGATTTGGCAAAGGAGTCGGCCATGGCGTGCACGGTCCGCTCGATCTCAAAACCCTCGTCGAAATCGATGATGTGCGCCGGCTTGCCCTCGAGTTTTGAGATCAGCTCGCGGCATTCGATGATCTTGAGGTCGTTGAAACCGAGGCCGTGGCCGGGGGCGGGAATGAAGCGGTCGTATGGCTTGTGGTGCGGCGCGATCAGGATGGTGCGATAACCCTGCTCGGTGGCGCGGTCGGACGTCACATAGAGCTGGAGTTCGTTGAAGCGCTCCTGGTCGAAGACGATCGAGCCTTTGGAGCCGAAGATCTGCACGGCGATGCGGCCCTTGCGGCCCCAGGCCGAGCGGTTGACCAGCAGCGTGCCGGCGATGCCGTTTTCCAGCCGCATCAGCACGCTGGCGATGTCGTAGGTCTCGACGGCTCGGCGCCCGCCGCCGGCCACCTGGCGGTCAGCGTAGGGTTTTGCCATGTCGCACATGACGCGCGACACGCGGCCGAACAGTTTCGAGATCAGCGACAGCGGATGCACGGCGAAATCGTCGAGCGCGCCGTAGCCGGATGCCGCCTCGTGTTTCCAGAAGAACAGGGCGTCTGGATCGGCCATGAAGTCTTCGTCCATCTCGATGCGCACGAGATTGACGTCGCCGATGATCTTTTCGTCGAGCAACTGGCGGATGTGGCGGAAGGCGGGGCTCTGGATGTAGTTGTAGCCGAGCACCGCCACTTTGCGGGATTGGCGGGCAGCTTCCGTCATGGCCTGCGATTCGGCCAGCGCGGGGGCCATTGGCTTCTCGCACCAGACATGTTTTCCCGCCTGCAGCGCGGCGATCGCCATTTCGGGGTGGAACTGGTTAGGTGAGGTCACCGACACGATGTCGACCTCGGGGTCGTTCACTACAGCGCGCCAGTCGCCGGAGGCTTTTTCGAAACCGAATTCGCGGCCCTTTCGCTGCGCCAATTCGTCATTGGCCTCGCCGAGATGGACGAGCTTTATCCGCGGCACGTCACCGAATACGGTGCCGACCGAATTCCACGCAAGCGCGTGACACTTGCCCATGAAACCCGTACCGATCAGCCCGACGCCTATCATCTGCCCATCTCCGATAAGGACTGCCGGTTTTTGCGGCAATTTTGTACGAACTAGTCGATTTTTTATTGAAATGGAACGGCTATTTCATTTTATTGGGCAAGCTGTGCCTGATCGCCCGATGGAAGGAAGCCGGCGCGCATGAACGACACTCAGGAAATTGCGGCGGAAGAGCCGCCGCGGGACTATGACGGGCTGCGCGCGCTCATCCTGGAGCGCCGGCAGTCGCTGCCCAAGCGAATCGCGCAGGTGGCGGCCTATGCGCTCGACAACCCCGACGAGATCGCCTTCGGTACGGCGGCAAGCATCGCGACCTCGGCCGGCGTGCAGCCCTCGACGCTGATCCGTTTCGCCCAGCATCTCGGCTTTGCCGGTTTCACCAGCCTGCAATCGGTGTTCCGCGAGCGGCTGCGCGAGCGAAACTCCTCCTATGAGGAGCGGCTGAGCGGCCTGCGTGCGGACGGAGGGGACGGCGGCAGCCGCAAGATCCTGGAAGGTTTTCTGACGGCGTCCGAAAACTCGCTGGCGACCATGGCGCGCACGCTCGACGAGGAGGTGCTGAACCGGGCGATCGCCATGCTGGCGCAAGCCGAGACGATCTACATACTGGCGCGCCGCCGCTCCTATCCGGTGGCCAGCTACATCGCCTATGCGCTGGGCAAGCTGAAGGTCCGCAGCCAGATCGTCGAATCGCCGTCGGGCCTGAACCCGGAAGTCATCTCCTTCGCAACCGCCGGGGATGCCGCGCTGGCCATCAGTTTTTCGCCCTACGCCCCAGGCACGATCGAGGAAGCGCGGGTGCTGTCGGAGCAGGGGGTGCCGATGGTCGCCATCACCGACAGTGCTTTCTCGCCGCTGGCGCAGTTTGCCGACGTCTGGTTCGAGGTGGCGGAGGCGGATTTCGGCGGGTTCCGGTCGCTCTCGGCGACGATGGCGCTGTCGATGGCGCTGTCGGTCGGCGTGGCTGAAAAACGCCGGTCGCTGTCGCGGCGGGGGAAAAGAGCGGCCGAGGCCAAATAGGGAATATACATTCCATATTGACTAAGCGATAGAACTAATGTTTCATGATGTCTTGATGGCGCGCGGGCCGGCGGGCGGCGCGCCAATCGATCGTGGGAGGCACCATGGCGAATCCGCCGGACGACAACGCAGCACTCGACGTCATCACCATGGGGCGCGCCTCGGTCGACCTCTACGGGCAGCAGATCGGCTCGCGTCTTGAAGACATAACCTCCTTCGCAAAATCGGTCGGCGGCTGCCCCGCCAACATCGCCATCGGCACGGCGCGGCTCGGCTTGCGCTCGGCATTGCTGACGCGCGTCGGCGACGAGCAGATGGGCCGCTTCATCCGCGAGCAGTTGCAGCGCGAAGGCGTGTCGGTCGACGGGCTGGTCACCGACAAGGAGCGGCTGACGGCGCTGGTGCTGCTGGCGGTGGAGGAGGAAGGCGTCTCGCCGATGATCTTCGTGCGCACCGATTGCGCCGACATGGCGCTCAACCCTGACGACGTGGACGAGGCGTTTGTCGCCTCGGCGCGCGCCGTGGTGGTGACCGGCACGCATTTTTCGCGGGAAAACACCGAGGCCGCTCAGCGCAAGGCGATCAAGATCGCCAAGGCGCATGGGCGCAAGGTTGTCTTCGACATCGACTATAGGCCGAACCTCTGGGGCCTCGCCGGCCACGCTGCCGGCTTCGAGCGCTATGTGAAGTCCGACCGGGTTTCGAACCGGCTCAAATCCGTACTGCCGGACTGCGATCTCATCGTCGGCACCGAAGAAGAAATCATGATCGCCTCGGGCGCCGACGATCCGCTGAGCGCGCTGAAGGCGATCCGCGCGGTTTCGCCGGCGACGATCGTGCTGAAGCGCGGCGCCATGGGCTGCATCGTCTATGACGGGCCGATCAGCGACGATCTTGAGGACGGCGTCGTCGGCAAGGGTTTTCCGATCGAGGTGTTCAACGTGCTGGGCGCCGGCGACGCCTTCATGTCCGGTTTTTTGCGCGGCTGGCTGGGTGGCGAAAGCCTCGAGACGGCGGCGACCTGGGCCAATGCCTGCGGGGCCTTCGCGGTGTCGCGGCTGCTCTGCTCGCCGGAATATCCGACCTGGGCGGAGCTGCAGCATTTCCTTGACCACGGCAGCCCGCATCGCGCGCTGCGCAGGGACGAGACGCTAAACAACATCCACTGGGCGACGACGCGCCGGCGCGAGATCCCGTCGCTGATGGCGTTCGCCATCGACCACCGCGTGCAGCTTGAGGAAGCGGCTAAAGCCGCGGGCGTTGGGCCGGAAAGAATCGCACCGTTCAAGGTGCTGGCGGTCAAGGCGGCAGCGCGGGTGGCGGCCGGGCGCGACGGCTACGGCATGCTGATCGACGAAAAGCACGGCCGCGACGCCATGTTCGAATTCGCGCGCCATCCCTTCGCCTGGCTGGGGCGGCCGATCGAACTGCCGGGCTCGCGGCCGCTGCGCTTCGAATTCAGCCAGGACATCGGCTCGCAACTGGTGGAGTGGCCGGTCGAGCACTGCATCAAATGCCTGTGTTTCTATCATCCCGACGATCCGGCGGCGCTGAAACAGGAGCAGCAGGAAAAGCTGCGCACGCTCTATGAGGCGGCGCGAAAAGTCGGGCGCGAGTTGCTGATCGAGATCATCGCCGGCAAGCACGGCGCGCTCGACGAGGACACCGTGCCGCGCGCGCTGGAGGAGCTTTATGCGCTCGGCATCAAGCCGGACTGGTGGAAGCTGGAGCCGCAGAATTCGGCCGCCGCGTGGCGGCGCATCGGTGCGGTCATCGAGCGCAACGACCCGCTCTGCCGCGGCGTGGTGCTGCTCGGGCTGGAGGCGCCGGAGAATGAGTTGATGGAGGCGTTCCGCGCCACCGCCGAGGCGCCGGCGGTCAAGGGTTTTGCGGTCGGGCGCACCATCTTCATGGAGCCGGCCGAGCGCTGGTTTGCAGGCAGGATCGGCGACGAGGAAGCAATCGCCGAGATGGCCGGGCGCTTCGAGCGGTTGACGTCGGCCTGGCTTGCGGCGCGCAACCGCAAGGCCGCATAATCTTCAAAAGATCCACGGTTCGGGAGGAAAAGAATGACCAAGACCATCCGCCTGACCATGGCGCAGGCGCTGGCGCGCTACATGACGCGGCAGATGACGGTGATCGACGGCAAGAAAGTGCCGATCTTCGGCGGCGTCTTCGCTATTTTCGGCCACGGCAACGTCGCCGGCTTCGGCGAGGCGCTCTACCAGGTGCGCGACGAGCTTCCGACTTATCGTGCGCATAACGAGCAATCGATGGCGCATGCGGCCATCGCCTTCGCCAAGGCGAGCTTTCGCCGGCGCTTCATGGCGGCGACCTCCTCGATCGGGCCGGGCGCCACCAACATGGTGACGGCGGCCGCACTCGCCCACGTCAACCGCCTGCCGGTGCTGCTTTTGCCCGGCGACGTGTTCGCCAACCGCACGCCCGACCCGGTGCTGCAGCAGGTGGAAAGTTTCGGTGACGGCACGGTGAGCGCCAACGACGCGTTCCGGCCGGTGTCGCGCTATTTCGACCGCATCACAAGGCCGGAGCAGATCATTCCGGCGCTGAACCGCGCCATGCAGGTGCTGACCGATCCGGCCGATTGCGGGCCGGTGACGCTGGCGCTCTGCCAAGACGTGCAGGCGGAAGCCTTCGACTATCCGGAAAGCTTTTTCGCCGAGCGCGTGTGGACGCCGCGCCGCCCGCAGCCGGACGCGGACGAACTGGACGCAGCCGTAGCGGCGCTGCAGGCGGCGGAAAAGCCCGTGATCATCGCCGGCGGCGGCGTGCTCTATTCGGAAGCCGCCGAGACGCTGAAGGCGTTTGCCGAGACGCATGGCATTCCGGTGATGGAGACCAATTCCGGAAAATCCAGCCTGCCGCACGACCATCCGCTCAATATGGGTTCGGTCGGCGTCACCGGGTCGTCGGCCTCGAACCTGCTGGCGGAGCAGGCGGACGTGGTGCTGGCGGTCGGCTCGCGGCTGCAGGACTTCACCACGGGATCGTGGGCGCTGTTCAAGGCGGAGGGGGTGAAGATCGTCGGGCTGAATGCCCAGGTGTTCGACGCCGGAAAACATCGCGGGCTGCCGCTGGTGGCGGATGCGCGCGCCGGGCTGGAAGCGCTGGAGGCGCGGCTGAAGGGCTGGAAGTCGCCGGACTCCTGGGTCTCGACGGCCAAGGCCGCCAAGGTCGACTGGCTGAAGGCGGCGAAGGCGGTGACCGATCCGACCAACGCTCTGCCGTCGGACGCGCACGTCATCGGCGCGGTGCTGCGGGCGCGCGGCTCCGGCGCTACGGTGGTCTGCGCCTCGGGCGGGCTGCCGGGCGAGTTGCACAAGCTGTGGCAGGCCGGCGCGCCGGGCAGCTACCACATGGAATACGGCTTTTCGACCATGGGTTACGAGATCGCCGGCGGGCTTGGCGTGAAACTGGCGAAACCGGACGGCGACGTGATCGTCTTGCTGGGCGACGGCAGCTACATGATGATGAATTCCGAGATCGCCACCTCGGTGATGCTCGGCCAGAAACTGACCATCGTGGTGCTCGACAATCGCGGTTTCGGCTGCATCAACCGGCTGCAGATGGCGACCGGCGGGGCGAACTTCAACAATCTGCTGAAGGACGCAAAACACGAGGTGCTGCCGGAGATCGATTTCGCCGCGCATGCCGCTGCGATGGGCGCTGTGGCGCGAAAAGTCGCTTCGATCGCCGAACTCGAGCGCGCGCTGAAGGAAGCCGAGGCCGACACGAAGACCAGCGTCATCGTCATCGACACCGATCCGCTGATCTCGACCGAGGCCGGCGGCCACTGGTGGGACGTCGCGGTGCCGGAGGTTTCGGTGCGGCCGACGGTGAATGCGGCGCGGAAGAAATACGAGGACGCGCTGAAGGGGCAGCGGCTGTAAGCAGGCTGCTCACCCTCCCCCTTGTGGGGAGGGTCGGCGCGTGGGTCCGAAGGACGGGTAGGGGTCCTAACCGCTGCCCGGTCAAAATCACCCCCACCCGGCGGGCTGCGCCCGCCGACCTCCCCACAAGGGGGAGGTAGAAAGCGGAGAGAACTTTGAAAGCCAAACTAGGCATGTCCCCCATCGCATGGTGGAACGACGATCTTGTCGAACTCTCCGACGACGTTTCGCTGGAAGAGTGCCTGCGCCAGTCGCGCTCGGCCGGCTTCACCGGCATGGAGATGGGCCGGCGTTTCCCGAATGACCCAGACATTATGCTGCCGATCCTGAAGAAGGCTGACGTGACGCTGTGCGGCGGCTGGTTTTCCGGCACGCTGGTCGACGAGGATATTTCCGCCAACAAGGACCGTATCCAGCCGATGATCGACCTGTTCAAGGCGGTGAACGCGCCGTGCATCGTCTATGGCGAGGTCGGCCGCTCGATCCAGGGCGACCGCTCGAAACCGCTCGCGGAAAAAGCCGTGCTGTCGGACGACGAGATGCGGGCTTATGCGAAACGCGTGACCGAATTCGGCGAATGGTGCGCCGGGCAGGGCATGCCGCTGTCCTACCACCACCATATGGCGGCGGTCGTCCAGTTCGAGCACGAGCTCGACGTCTTCATGAATCTTTCCGGGGAGGGGATTCCGCTGCTGCTTGACGCCGGGCACCTGGCCTTTGCCGGCGGCGACGTGCTGCGCGCCATCGACAGGCACCACAAGCGCATCAGCCACGTGCATGTGAAGGACATCCGCCAGCCGGTGATCGACGGTCTCAACTGGTCGAAACAGTCTTTCCTCGACGCGGTGGCGCTCGGTGCCTTCACCGTGCCGGGCGACGGGTCGCTGGATTTCGGCGCCATCGTGCAGCGCTTCGCCGATCACGGCTACGAAGGCTGGTTCGTGGTCGAGGCCGAGCAGGACCCGAAGAAGAATCCGCCGCTGAAGATGGCGCAGGTGGGTCACAAGGAACTGATGCGGGTGATGACCTCAGCCGGCTACACGGTCGAGACGCAGGGTTTTCCGAACGCGTGAGCGTGGTATGACCGATCACGGCGGCGATCCTGTAGCCGTGATCGAATCAGAACCGAACGGATAGAGCCGCATGGCCAACGACCGCGACCACCCCTGGCTCCGCCCGCTGTGGCGCCGTGTCGCCATCGTCGCGGTCTGCGCCGCCTGGTCGGCCCTCGAATTTTACAGCGGACAGCCATTCTGGGGCGTGCTAGCCGGCGGCATGGGCGTCTACGGCGCCTGGATGTATCTGCTGAACTACCCAAAACCCGAGGCCGAGAAACTCGAGTCCAACAAGAAGGAGGAGTAGCCGATGTCGAAGCTCCTGGTGAAGCCGAAGGCCGGCACCGGGCTTGCCGCAAGGATCACGCCGGAGAGCGCCGGCTGGACCTATGTCGGTTTCGAGTTGCACCGGCTGGCTCCCGGCGAGACCGTGTCGGCGGGTACCGGCGCGCAGGAGGCCTGCCTGGTGTTCGTCACCGGCAAGGGCGAGGCCAGCGCCGACGGCGAGGATTTCGGTGTGCTCGGCGGGCGCATGTCGCCCTTCGTCGGAAAACCCTGGTCGCTCTACGTGCCGCAGGACTCTCAGTGGTCGGTGACCGCCGAGACCGAGCTGGAACTCGCCGTCTGCCTGGCGCCGGGGCTGGGAAGGGAGCTCCCGGCCCGCGTCATCGGGCCGGACGACGTCAAGCAGGAGGTGCGCGGCAAGGGCGCCAACACCCGCTACGTCACCAATATCCTGCCCGAAAGCGAGCCGGCCGATTCGTTGCTGGTGGTGGAGGTGATCACGCCCGGCGGGCACACCTCCAGCTATCCGCCGCACAAGCACGACCGGGACGACCTGCCGGCCGAGTCCTATCTCGAGGAGACCTATTATCACCGGCTCAACCCGCCGCAGGGTTTTGCCTTCCAGCGCGTCTACACCGACGACCGCTCGCTCGACGAGGCGTTTGCCGTGGAGGACGGCGACATCGTCCTGGTGCCGAAGGGCTACCACCCCTGCGCCGCCTGCCACGGCTACGACCTCTATTATCTGAACGTCATGGCGGGTCCGAAGCGCACCTGGAAATTCCACAACGCGACCGAGCACGAGTGGCTGCTGAAGGTGTGACGGAAGGAAGCCGGCTGCGCCGCTCGGATCGGCAATCGATCGAGTTGAAACGGCCAGACAAATCCCCCGGCCGTCGCATTTCGGCGCGCGCCGCTGTCCGCGACGCCGTTGCATCGGATGTAGTCCTGCAGGAAGCACACGCCGGCCTGCGCCGCGGCTGCCGGTTCCATGCCTGAGAACGAATCGCGATTTTGATTGGCGCCAACCTCTTTGACCGGAGACGGCGTCTTGTCACGCGCGCTCCAGGAAATCGCATGCATTAAGGCTGGATGTGAACTTGCTTTGCGGACCGCTCCACCCTAAAGAGGGCGCGCCGGAGTGTAGCGCAGCCTGGTAGCGCACCTGATTTGGGATCAGGGTTGTTCAGGCAGATTTCTTATCCAAATTCAACGTCTTAACGACCGCATCGTCCGCGCTGGTGGGGCTTTCGGTGTGGTTCGCAGCTTCCATCGCGGCACGCACGTCATCGAGCATCGCGTGGGCATACTTGACGGTGGTGGCAATGTCGCTGTGACCGAGCATCTGTTGAACAACCTTCAGATTGCTAGCGCGCAGCGTCCGCGTCGCAGCGGTGTGACGCGTATCGTGGAACCGGAAGTTTTCGACGCCGGAAAGACCCTTATATCGGCGCCAAGCAGTCTTGAAGCCCTCCATCGTGATAGGCCGTCGCTCGCCCCTGACGAGACCACGATCCTTCCTGGTCTTCCGGACCCGATAGGTGAATACGGCGGTCGGGTGAACACCCAATTCGGCAATAAGTAACTCGTAGACCACCGTGGTCATCGGAATGACACGCGTCTTATCCCGCTTACCAATGATGGTGATCGTGCGGCCTGCCATGTCGATGCGCGACCAGGTGAGATTGACGACCTCCATCCGACGGCAGCCTGTGAGGAAGGCAAAGCGCACAGCGGGTGCATAGTCGTCGCGCATGGCGGCGACAACCCGCGCCTCTTCGTCGCGGCTCGCTTCGCGCACGATTTCCTTCACCTCTTTGAGCAGGTGCTGGCCCCAGTTGATTTCGGCGACCGGCACCTTCCAGGACTTCCTGGCCCGCAACATGAGTCCACGAAGAGGGACAACGGTCGATCGATTGACCGTAGCCAACGAGAGTCGCTTGCCGCGATGCGTCTCCACGCGGCGCTTGGCGACCATCGCCGCGACAAGGGAGTCAGTGACGTTATCGAGGGTGGTGCTCTTCCCAAAGAAGTTGATCAGCCAGCCAAGGTATCGAAAACAATCTTCCTTGTTGGCCAGGTGCTCACCAACCTCGTGCCAGTAGCGCGACGAAGCAATCTCGAACGTCATTGGACCAGAAGAGACGAACTGCCTTGCGGTCCTCGTCTGCTCCTGCGCTTCGCGCTTAGCTTGCGCCTCTATGCGTGTCGCTTCGCGCCGATTGCCCGTGCCGGTGGACTTTGAAAATCGACGACCTTGAATGGTAAAGTCATAGTGGAATTCTGGTTTGCCGTGTTTTCGGTATAGCGACACGTCCGCTGTCTCCTCTCTTCGATGAAAGCCTCCAGGTCCTCACTGCGGTAGCGTCGCACAGGCCGCAGTTGGTCGAGCGCGATATTCACCCACGCGATCTGCCCCGCGTCCGCCAGAAGCTTCAGATGCTTGGGGCAGACGCTGAGATACTTGGCCGCTTCGGCGGGCGTGAGGAGAGGGGGCTTCATCTTTCATGTTATAGCGGTCGGGCCGAGGGGCAGCGTCGAGATCAGTTCACAAAAATGTTACTGGCTCGATGGGCCCATTGCACCTGCGCATGGCCGCGAGGGGTCTCCCAGGATTAGAAGATCGGAGGAGGTGCGTCAGTCAGAATCCGAGCTCCCGTCGACCGCCTGCTGGTTTCGACGGCGACTGCTTGCCGTTGGCAAAGCCGGGCGTCTTTGATTTGGTCACGCAGTCTGATTCTTATGGTGCTGCAGAGGAAACAGGGGGCCGCCGGACTGGACGGCTACCCGACCGCGCCGTCAGAGTCGGGCGCGACACCACACGATCGGCCTGCTAGAAAACCGCGGCATGGAAATCTGCCTGAGCGAGCCGGAAGTTAGGCCGTATCGATCAGGTCGTTCGATGATGCTTGAGGGAAAATGATCACAGGTGAACTGCGCTCGAAAATCGACCAGGTGTGGAACGCCTTCTGGGCGGGCGGCATCGCCAACCCGATCGAGGTGATCGAGCAGATCACTTACCTGCTGTTCATGCGCGGGCTCGACGAGGCGCATACCCGCGAGGAGAACAAGGCCAACCGCCTGCGCCGGCCGATCGAGCGGCGCATCTTCCCCGAAGGCAAGGACGGCATCGGCGCCGGCGGCGGCATCGCCTACGAGGACATGCGCTGGTCGCGCCTGAAGAACCGCGATCCCGGCACGATGTTCACGATCGTGTCGGAGCACGTCTTCCCGTTCCTGCGCTCGATGGCGGAGGACGGCACGGCGCACGCGACTCACATGAAGGGCGCGCGTTTCACGATCCCCACGCCGGCGCTGCTCGCCAAGGTGGTCGACCTGCTGGCCAACATCCCGATGGAGGACCGCGACACCAAGGGCGACCTCTACGAATACATGCTGGGCAAGATCGCGACCGCCGGCCAGAACGGCCAGTTCCGCACGCCGCGCCACATCATCGCGCTGATGGTGGAGATGACGGCGCCGACGCCGAAGGACGTCATCGTCGATCCGGCCTGCGGCACGTGCGGTTTTCTCGTCGCGGCCGGCGAGTATCTGCGCGACAGCCATCCAAAACTGTTCCACGAAGTCGAGACGCGTGACCATTTCCACGAGGAGATGTTTCATGGTTTCGACTTCGACCAGACCATGCTGCGCATCGGCTCGATGAACATGACGCTGCACGGCGTCGAGCGCCCGGACATCCGCTACAAGGATTCGCTGGCGCAGGAACATGCCGGCGACAGCGACCGCTATTCGCTGCTGCTCGCCAATCCGCCCTTTGCCGGCTCGCTCGACTATGAGACGACGGCCAAGGACCTGCTCCAGATCGTCAAGACCAAGAAGACCGAACTTCTGTTCATGGCGCTGTTCCTGAAGCTGCTGAAGCCCGGCGGGCGCGGCGGTGATCGTGCCGGACGGCGTGCTGTTCGGCTCGTCGACCGCGCACAAGGAAATCCGCCGCATGCTGGTCGAGGACCACCGGCTGGACGGCATCGTAAAACTGCCGTCCGGCGTGTTCCGGCCCTATGCCGGCGTGTCGACGGCGATCGTGCTGTTCACCAAGACCAATTCCGGCGGCACGGACCATGTGTGGTTCTACGATTGCCAGGCCGACGGCTTTTCGCTGGACGACAAGCGCACGCCGCTGCTGGTGGCGGAAAAGCTCGGCCCAATGCCGGGCCATCGCGAGGCCGGGCACTTCGTCAACGTCACGCTGACCGACGAGGAACTGGCGAAGAACAACCTGCCGGATATCGCCGCGCGCTGGGCCGAGCGGGCGGGCGCGGAGCGTAGCCGCGCACGCACCGATCAGAGTTTTTGTGTGCCCAAGGCGGACATAGTCGCCGCCGGCTACGACCTCTCCATCAACCGCTACAAGGAGGTGGTGCACGAGGCCCCCGATCACCGCCACCCGAAGGAGATCATCGCCGAGCTGAAGGTGCTGGAGAAGGAGATCGCTGAGGGGCTTGAGGAACTGGAGGCGATGCTGTGATGTCTACTCACTGCACTTGGCCAGAAATATCGTTTGGCGAAATATTTGACATTTCTTCCAGCAAGCGTGTTCTTGAGCGTCAGTGGAAACAGAGCGGCGTTCCATTTTATAGGGCTCGTGAAATCGTGAAACTAGCGCGTGACGGCTATGTAGATAATGATCTTTTTATCTCCGAAGATTTATACGACGAAATGGGAAAACGCTTCGGTGTTCCGAAACCTGGCGATCTTATGGTCTCCGCCGTTGGCACGCTTGGCGCTTGTTATCAGGTTCAGCCGACCGACAGGTTCTATTACAAGGACGCAAGCGTTCTGCTTTTCCATCCGAGGCAGAAAATATGTTCTAGATTCTTCGAACATGCTTTTGCGCACCACGCAATTAAAAGCCAAGTTGAAGCCGGATCGGGATCAACGGTGGGAACTCTTACGATCTCCCGAGCCAATGAGTTGCGAATCAAGCTCCCGCCGTTCTCCGAGCAGCGGCGGATCGCGGCGATCCTGGACAAGGCGGATGCGCTGCGCCGCAAGCGCAAGCGTGCCATCGAACTGCTCGACAGCCTCGCGCAGTCGATTTTTCTGGGAATGTTTGGGGATGTGCGCGTCTCAATATCGGTTGCGGACGTTTGCAGTAAGGTTACGGATGGAACACATCAATCGCCTAAATGGGCAACGCAAGGTGTGCCGTTCTTGTTCGTGTCAAATGTTCGAGGGCAGAATATCAACTATGAAACGAATAAGTTCGTTTCATATGCGGAATTCGAGAATCTGACGCGACGCACTCCGATCGAGAAAGGCGATGTTCTCTACACTGCAGTAGGCTCTTACGGGAATGCAGCAGTTGTCGACGGAGAGACAGATTTCGTTTTTCAACGGCATATTGCCCATCTAAAAACTAAGAGCGAATATATAGTGTCGACCTACCTTTCACATGCACTAGAGTCTCCGGTCGTAATGAGACAAGCAGATGCGCTGGCGAGGGGCATTGCGCAGAAGACTGTGACCTTGGACAGTCTAAAGAAGTTTCAGATTCCTCTTCCACCCATCGAGGAGCAACGCCGCTTTGAAAGAATGGTTCTGACAGTTAAGAAACAAGCTGATCGTGCACATATGGCTAATCTCCATCTGGAGAAGCTTTTCTCCTCCCTCCGGCACCGCGCCTTTTCGGGTCATCTCTGACCATGTCCGACGCGGTTGCCGGCACCGACTGGACCGACCGCGAGATCGACCTGATCGTCGCCGATTATTTCGACATGCTCGGGCTCGAACTGCGCGGTGAGCCGTTGGTCAAGGCCGAGCGCAACGCGGCACTTCAGCAACTGACCGGCCGTGGCCGCGGCTCCATCGAGTTCAAGCACCAGAACATCAGCGCCGTGCTGCTGCGGCTCGGCATGCCCTGGATCGATGGCTACAAGCCGATGCCGAATTTCCAGCGCGCCTTGATCGACGGCATCGAACGTTATCTGAACGCGCGGCCGTCGGTGTTCGAGCCGCTTGTCGACAGGATCGACACGGCCGGATTCGGGGACGCCGACGCCATCTTCCTGGAGGCCCCGCCGGCCGGAACGACGGAGGCCGTGCCGCCGGCGCTGGAGCGGATCGTCCGAAAATTCGACCCGGCGTTGCGCGATGCGCGTAACCGCGACCTCGGACGCCAGGGCGAGGAGCGCATATTCTTCAGCGAGCAGGCGTCATTGCGCGCTGCCGACCGCACCGATCTCGCGCGAAAGGTGCGCTGGGTGGCGGCGGAGGACGGAGACGGCGCGGGCTACGACATCCGTTCCTTCGACCCTGCAGGCGGCGAGCGGCTGATCGAGGTGAAGACGACCATCGGAGAGAAGACGACGCCGTTCTTCATGTCGGAGAACGAAAGGGCGTTTTCAGAGGAACGGGCGGACGCCTTTCGGCTCGTCAGGCTCTATGACTTCGCCCGCCAGCCGCGTGCCTTCGAGCTGGTTCCGCCGCTGGACAGGTTCGTCGTGTTGCGGCCTGCCGCCTGGCGCGCCGACTTTCATGCCTGAATCTGCGCGAACCGGGCCGAAGGGGGCTGGCACGCCCGCCATCCCCGGCCTTGAATGCGGGTATGGAAATCCGCATTTTTACGCCCCATCAAAAATATTTCCGTTTAAAATCAATGCAGCCCGCGATTGTCGGGCTGCGGTCCATCCCCCTCGCTGCCGACAGGCGCATAATGCCCTCGAGTTGAACGGAGGTTTTGATGGACTTGGCGATGGAGGGGCAGGCGCTCAGGCGCATCGCGGTCATGCTCATCGCCTTGGCCGGGCTGGCCGAGCGTGTGGCCGGCCGGCCGCGCCCGCTTCGCGGCCTGGTGATCTGGCTCCTGCGTCCGGCCGAGGCCGTCGCGCGGGAGTTCGTCATCGAGGCGTTGCGGGGCGCGCGCCCGGAGCCGATGGCGTTTCGACAGGGCGGCGACAGTGCCGACGAGGCCATGCGCCTCGCCTCGTGCCTGCGCGCGCTGGCGTCGGCGCTGGACGGTCTTTCGGCGCATGCCGCGCGGCTTGCCGCCAGTCTTGACGCGGACCGGACGGCGAGACGGGCAGGCGGGTTTTTGGGCTCGCCGCCGCCGCACCCCGCCCGCGCTCAGGCCTCTCGTTCGCGCCGGATTTCGAAGAACAACAACAGCGACGGGTATTACTGTCCGATCCGGCAGGCGCCGAAATACATCGACACGTCATAAGCGCAAAGCGTTTTCGTCCCTGGAAATCAACTTGCGATTTCATGGTCTTGGCGTAAGCCTTAGGCCATGTCCAACTTCGCCTTCCTCGCTGCCGAGTTTCCGACCGTCCACGAGGCGGCGGCGGGAATCGGGCCATGACCGGCGTTCGCTATGAATTCGATTGGGATCCGGGCAAGGCGGAGACCAACCGCCGCAAGCACCGCGTGAATTTTGAAGAGGCAATCAGCGTCCTTGCCGACCCGCTTGCGCTGTCGCGGCTGGACGATGAGTCTGGCGAAAGTGAGGAGAGATGGGTTACGCTGGGCAGGAACGGCACGGGCAAACTGCTGGTCATGGTGCATACCTTCGTCGAACTCTCCGGCGAGCGGGCAGCAATACGCATCATTTCGGCCAGGGCGCCGACGCGCCGCGAGGTCAGGCAGTATGAAACCGGGTGATTCAATGAAGGAAGAATACGATTTCTCCGCCGCCGAGCGCGGCAAGTTCCACCGCGCGGGCGCCCGTCTGGTGCCGCCGGTGCATCTCGATCCTGACGTGCTCGACTATTTATCCGAACGCGCGGCGGCGCGCGGCGTCTCGTTGAGCACGCTGGTCAATGTGTTGTTGCGGAAGGACATCGAGATGATCGACGCGGCCGAGTAGGCAGGCCGGCCCCGCGTATGTCCAACTTCGCCTTCCTCGCCGCCGAGTTTCCGACCGTCCACGAGGCGGCGGTCGAGGCCGAGCGGCAGGCGGGCGTGTCGCCGACTGCGGCGGCGTTCTTCGCCGGCAAGACGGTCGAGCTAGCCGTCAAATGGGCGTTCCGCACCGATCCCGGCCTGAAACTGCCCTACCAGGACAACATCGCCGCGCTGCTGCACGAGCCGAGCTTTCGCCGCGCGGCCGGCGAGGCGGTATTCGCCAAGGCAAAACTGATCAACACGCTGCGCAACCGCGCCGTGCATGAGGAAAGGACGATCCGGCCGCAGGACGCCGCCGGCGCGGTCAAGGAGCTGTTCCACGTCTGCTTCTGGCTGGCGCGCACCTATGCGCGGCGCGACAAACCGGCGGAAGGGCTGGCCTTCGACGCCTCGGTGCTGGCGCGCCGCGACGAGACCTTGAAGAAGGCGTTTGCGCATCTGAAGGCGCAGCAGGCCGAACTCGACGCCAGGAACGGCGAGCTGACCAAGCTGCTCGCCGACAGGCAGAATCTCGACGAGGAACTGACGCGGCTGCGCGCCGAGGTGGCGGCGGCGCGGAAGGCCGCCGAGGCGACGCCGTCGACGCACGATTACAACGAGGCCGAGACCCGCGACCGTTACATCGATACCTACCTGCGCGAGGCCGGCTGGACGCTGGACCGGCTGGAGGATACGGAGTTCCGTGTCGAGGGCATGCCCAACAACGAGGGCGTCGGCTTCGTCGACTATGTGCTGTGGGGCGCCGACGGCAAGCCTCTCGGGCTGGTCGAGGCCAAGCGCACGCGCAAAGACGCACGGCAGGGCCAGCAGCAGGCAAAACTCTATGCCGACCGGCTGGAAGCCCGCTACGGCCAGCGGCCGGTCATTTTCTACTCGAACGGCTACGAGCACTGGATCTGGGACGATGTCCGCTATCCGCCGCGCCAGGTCGGCGGCTTCTACAAGCGCGACGAGTTGGAGCTGCTGATCCAGCGGCGCACCGGCCGCAAAAAACTCGCCGAGACGAAGCTGAACACGAAGATCGCCGGCGACAAGCGGCCCTATCAGCAGCGCGCCATCCGGGCGATCGCCAAAGCCTTCGAGGAGGAGGGCGAGCGCAAGGCGCTGCTTGTCATGGCGACCGGTTCCGGCAAGACGCGCACCGTCATCGCGCTGGTCGACCTTTTGATGCGCGCCGGCTGGGTGAAGCGCGTGCTGTTCCTCGCCGACCGCGTCGCGCTGGTGAACCAGGCGGCTGGCGCCTTCAAGGCGCATCTGCCGGATTCGGCGCCGGTCAATCTGGTGACCGAACGAACGAGCGAGGGGAGGGTGTTTCTGTCGACCTATCCGACGATGATGAACCTCATCGACGGAAGGCAGGAAGGCAAGGCAAAGTTCGGACCCGGCCATTTCGACCTCATCGTCATCGACGAGGCGCACCGTTCGGTCTACCGGCGGTTCCGCGCCATCTTCGACTATTTCGACAGTTTCCTCGTCGGGCTGACCGCGACGCCGAAGGACGAGATCGACAAGAACACCTATTCGCTGTTCGACCTCGAGGACGGCGTGCCGACCGACGCCTATTCACTCGAGCAGGCCGTGGCCGAGGGGCATCTCGTGCCCCCGGTGGCAATCTCGGTGCCGCTCAAAATCGTCCGCTCCGGCCTGCGCTACGACGACCTTTCCGAGGAGGAGAAAGACCAGTGGGACATGCTAGAATGGGGCGAGGAGGAGATCCCCGACAGCGTGGACGCCGCCGAGGTGAACAAGCGGCTGTTCAACACCGACACGGTCGACCAGGTGATCGCGCATCTGATGCAGAACGGGCTGAAGGTCGAGGGTGGCGACCGGCTCGGCAAGACGATCATCTTCGCCAAGAACCAGCAGCACGCACAATTTATCGCGGATCGCTTCAACGCGGCGTATCCGTCGCTCGCCGGCCATTTCGCGCGCGTCATCACCTATGAGAGCGGGCCTTACGCGCAGACGCTGATCGACGACTTTTCGAGGAAGAACAAGGCGCCGCACATCGCCATTTCCGTCGACATGCTCGACACCGGCATCGACGTGCCGGAGGTGCTCAACCTCGTCTTCTTCAAGCAGCTACGCTCCAAGACGAAGTTCTGGCAGATGATGGGCCGCGGCACGCGGCTCTGCCCCGACCTGTTCGGCCCTGGCCGGGACAAGGAATTCTTCCGCGTCTTCGACTACTGCCAGAACCTCGAATTCTTCGGCGCCAATCCGGAGATCAAGGAGGTGAGCGCGGCCAAGTCTCTTTCGGCACGGCTGTTCGCGGCAAGGGTCGATCTGGTTCGCGCCCTGGACGGCAAGCGCCAGAAGGGTTTTTCGGCGGGCGATCAGGCGCCCTATGACGGGCCTGGCGCACCGGAGACACCGCCGAGCGAGGAGGAGGTGGCCGCAAGCGCCTTGGCGGTGCTGCGTGAGACTGTTGCCGGCCTGAACCTCGACAACTTTATCGTGCGTCAGAAACGCCGCACTGTCGAAAAATACCAGGAGGATGAAGCCTGGACGTTGATCGACGAGGGGAAGCGCCAGGAGCTTGTCGATGACATCGCGCCGCTGCCTTCCTCCCGCGAGTTGGGAACCGAAGAGGCGAAGCGTTTTGACCTCCTGATGTTCCAGCTTGAGCTTGCGCTGCTGAAGGGCTCGAGGCGCTTCGACCAATTAAAGAAGCAGTTGCTGGAGATCGCCTCGGCGCTGGAGGACCAGACTGCGATCCCCGGCATTGCCGCTCGTGCCGCGCTGATCGAGGAGATCCAGACCGTCGAGTGGTGGGAGGGCGTGACCGTTCCGCTGCTCGAATTCGTCCGCCTGCGGCTGCGCGATCTGATCCAGCACATCGACAAGGGCAAGAAGGCGGTCGTCTATTCGAACTTCGCCGACGAAATCGGCATCGGCGAGGAAGTGGAGCTACCGCAAGTCGGCGAGGCGGATTTCGCGAGGTTCAAGGCGAAGGCCCGTCATTTCCTCACGGGTCTCGACGGCAACCTGGTGCTGGGCAAGGTCCGGCAAGGCAAGCCGCTGACTGCTTACGACCTGGCTGAACTCGAGCGTCTCGTGCGGGAGTCGGGCATTGCCGGGCCGGAGGACATCGCGCGCGCCAAGGAGACAAGCCACGGCTTCGGGCGCTTCGTGCGCTCGCTGGTGGGGCTCGACCGGACCGCGGTGGGCGAGGCCTTTGCGGGGTTCATCGCCCATGGTGGCGCCACCCACCAGCAGATCGAATTCATAGGCCTGGTTGTGGAGCACCTGACCGAGAAGGGCTTCATGGATCCTGCCATCCTCTACGAGCCGCCGTTCATCGACATAGCGCCGACCGGCCCCGATCACGTGTTCGACAACGGTCGGGTAGATGAGCTCTTCCGGCGCATCGAAGACTTCAATTCGAGCGCCGATGAAGCCGAGCGGATGGCACCTGCATAGGTGTAGAGAAGTTTCGATGCATCGGCAGCCGTCTCCGGTCAACCAAGCGGAGGCAGACCAACCTGTTGCGATGTCGCCACTGCGGGCTACCGTGCGTCAGCGATGCGCTCAGAATCGACACAAAAGCTCGCTGGTGCGGGTTGATGCCCAGACGGACGCTGAGTGCCAAATTAAGAACGTGCCTACCAGTGAGCTCCTCAGAGTCAAACTGGGCGCGGCCTCTGACGAACGCTCGGTGGGTTGAACGGGCCCTGTCGCGCGGCTAGGACGACAGCATGACCGGAAGTAGCAGCGGGTCGCTGGTGACCGCAATCCTCGAGACGCATAGAGCATGCCTTCAACCGATTCGGCCCGACCCAAGGTCTCACTAAGCGCCATGAAGTCGACCAATAGGTATCATCTCGAATTCCAGCCGGAGTTGGTCAGCAAGAGCCAGGCTCGTTTCGATGGACGATATACGCTCAAGCCTGTGATCGACCTGAAGGCGTATACGTGCCGCGCGGTGATCGACTGGCTCGAGTTGCGCGTGGTTCTGGACAGGTCCACTCAGGAGCGGTGGATCAACGATGAGATCAGGCACGCGACCGGCGACAGTCCATGGGTAGAGGACTTGGACGACCCGGCCGAAGGAACGAAATTCAGGATCCGCTTCCAGGAGCCGCTGCTCGGTGAGGTCAAGAAGGCTGTCGAGGCCATCGACCGGAAATGGAAGCTCCTCGAACCGCCGGAGTTCAGGGGCATGGAGATCAGCTTCGATGCCCGGCCGCGCGTGTATTCCGAGGAAGCTCTCGCCTGGATGTTCGGTGTCCTGGTCAGGACACATCTTCCCAGCCGCGACGTCATCACGGATCTCAACGATCGGCCGAGGTTCGCTTGGGGAAAGGCGAAGGAACAGACCGGCTACGTCCTTGCCTACAACAAAGTCGCGCCAAAACTGCGCGATGAGTTTCTGCTTCGGACCGACAAGGACCTCATGACGCCCTTCGACGCGACCTACTATGCCGGCGCCAAGGGGAGTTCATCGTCGCGGCGAACGATGGTGAAGGTCATTGACGAGCAGAACAAGGCGACCGGCGCGATGAAGATCCTGCCCGATGGTGAGCGCCGGGTGCGGCTGGAGGTGACCCTGCTCGAGTCGGAGCTTAGGAAGATCGGCATCACCAGCATCGACGATCTCGCAGCCTTCAGCTTCCAGAAATTCCAGGGCCTGTATTTCAAGTTCCTGCTGCCGACGTTCGAGCAGCCAGGTCGCCGGTCGACGCTGGCGCTGCAGGCGGTCACGAACGCGATCGAGCAAGACCGCCGGAAGAAGTTTCTCGTGACAGGCATCGTCGGTCTGGAGGCGATGGACGAGGTGAAACGTCGAGAGCGGGAAGCGATAAGGAAGCGTTCAAAGAAGAGCGTCAAGGCGTTGGAGGCAACCTCTCGCCGCGGCGCCGGACGATTCTCGACCATGGTTCAATACGAGGCGTTGACGCGTCAGGTCATTCACGCACTCCGTCATCTCGGTCTACGTCAGAGAAGGTCTGTGAGGTGAAGGGAACAGAGGCCCTGTGTGTAGATCAAGTTATTAGACGCAGATCGCGGCCGAATCGCGCCGTCCTTGCAGGCCAGCGTTCCCCCTCGAAGGCAGTCGTTGGAAGGACGCCGGAGTCCGTGGAGAAATGTTGTTGGGTCGTCTCACGGCGCGGTCGGGGCAGCTCGAGGCCAGGTCGCTCAGACGATCTCCAGCTCATCTAGTTGCCTTAACATGGTTTAGGAATGTAAATGGTATCGGTGCTGCAGGTTGTCGTATTCGTTTTCGCCTACGTCAGACGCGCCCCGCGTTCCAACAAGGATCTCGCGGCAGTATCGAGCGTGCGCGCCCAGCGAGCATCGATACTATTGGGACAGAAGCTGGGTGACATCGAGATAATCCACGAGCGGTATTCCTGGACGACCAATCGCCGCTCGCCATTTTGCGAGCGTCCCGAGTTCCACATGGCTATCCGCGAGGCCAAGAAGGCCGGCGCAGCTATAGCTGTGGCTGACATCGCCTCCCTGTTGGCGGAGGCGCCTGCGAACAAGATCCAGGACTGCGAGCACGCACTCAACAATTGCACAGTGGACATTTGGGACCAGCGTCTTCGCAGACGGTGGCAATCGGTCCCCGATGTTGCACGGACTGCCATCTTGGCTACAGCCGCACACACGCGGAACACGCGATCCAACCTAGTCAAACTGGGGCTGCTGAAGGCGGGCGAGGCGCGGAGCGTCAAGCACTCGAACTTCCGGAATGGGACTCAAGGCAATATCCAGCGCGCCGACAGGATGGCACTCCGATTGAAGGACGTTGTTCTCGCCGAGAACGCGAAACTGCCGCCAGGCTCGGCGCTGTCGCCATCTGCGTTGGCGAGATCGTTGAACGACCAAAATATCACCTCACCCCGCGGCGGTAGGTGGAGCCATAACACTGCGAAGGCACTGCTTGATCGCGTTCTTCTCCTGCAGCGGAGTTTGCCGCCGCCGGAGGACGTTCCGGAAGCATCCAGAGGGGGAGGGATGATCCCTCGTCAGCGTGCCGGCAGTGGACGCAGATCGTCTCGACGATTGCCGGCGCGCGACGCACATCGTCGTCCGCTACATCATGTCTTGGGACACGGTTCGCCTTTTTCTACGGTGACAGCAGCTTCCGGCACCAACTTGACCGTCCGGAAATTCACAGACGTGAAAACGGGCGCTCGGCTGAAAATGGCTTTTCCTGCAAGAACTTGTAAAGAAACCGCAAGATAGCGTAAAGCGCAGTCATGAAAATCCATGACAATGTCGGAAAATGTAAAGATCCAGGGCCGGCCACGGTATCATCGAGCAGCACAGGTTTGACCGGACCATCCGGAGCCCACATCTGCCGTTTCCAACCGCGGGGCGACCGGTGTCCAACCGGAGGATCTCGCTGGTTCTCTTTTCAGGCTATTTGGGGTTGCGCGTCAATCATTCTGTGTTTTCGTGGATCGGCTTGGCGTCGAAGGTGACGGTCGTGAACGTGTGAGAATCCTCGGTTTCGAGATTGGCCAGAACTCTGTAGCTGCGGGCGCCTCTTTGTGCGCTGGGATATGCTCTGTTTGACTCAGGGTTGCTCCAGGGCTGGAGTTGAGGGTGTTCGAGTCCAGGACGGCGGGTCGACGCCAAGACGCGCTGATGAGCTTCCCTGGCTACCAGAGCTTGCCGCAATGCGAGTGGTCGTGGAGGTGAGTTGACCAACTGCTTCAACCGAATGGTGGCCGACTCCCTGCACACTTCGACGGATCTCCTCGATCACAGCGCCGGCCTCGCCGTGGTTGCGGTGGCTCGTGCCCGCTTGAGCCGGGTGGAGCCTGAACGCGCTTCCCATCGAAAGTGGTGGTTTGGATCGAGGGAGCGAACCCCACAGGGGGCAGCGTGATCGACCAGGACGGCCGTTTTCTAGGACCTCCAGTCCTCGGCGGCTCCCGTTGCGTCTATCTCAGTCGGTTCCTCGATTTTGTCTTCGCCGGCCAGACCCACCTGGCTCGGTTCCCCGACCTGCCCTGCGGATTTCGTCGCTGGGTGACATTTTGCGGTGCTCGTCGTGAATTCGAGAGCACTCGGAGTTTTCCGATCCTATAGTAACAACTCGCACATGAATCCGTGCCAAAAGCCGCAAGCGGAAGGCGGGAGCTTACGCCGCCATAGCTTACCGGGAACAGCAATCCACAGGCCTCGGTTGCAGATGACGCGGGAACTCTGTGAAGGGGAGGATCATCTGTCGCCGTAGAGGTGGCGTGCTCTGCGTTCTTCCGAATTGTTCGACGCACCGAGCTTGTCGAGGAGGCGCCGATCGGTTCGATCGTCTTCAAAAATCGCGTTTGCTTCGATAGGAGCGGAGTTTCTCGGGCGCCATATGGCCAGACTAGTAAATCGGCCACGGCTGACAACGCCGGGCGATTGACCCTGCACTAGCGAAAGTTCCTGAGGCGGATGTGCCGAAGGCTCTAGTCGCTGTGATCAATCGAGCTTGCCACTTAAATGCAAGAATGAGCAATTCGCGTCGGATATGGCAGTTACGCCATGTGCCCCATTGCCTTTGTTGGCCGGTTAACCAGCCAGCGTCGAGAGGCTGCCCAGCAGCCTAGTTTTGTCCTTGCCGATCATCAGCACGCTGCTGTCGGGAGCCAGCAGTGCCGAGAACGACAGCATTGCCGCGCCGATAGGCGAGGCCTCGGCGCCGAATTGCCCCGACACGATTTCCGGCGCCACGATACCGATGGCGCTGATCCGGTTGAACTGGGTCTGCACCCTTGCCAGCAACTCGAGATGGATCGGCCGCGGCAGGATGCTGTCGAGAACGATCGCCTCGATGTCGATGACGGACGTGATGGCGATGATCGCCTCGACCAGCGCGTTCGCGCAATCGTCGATCCATTCGAACAGCGGCTCGCGCGCCCCCGGCGGAAGCGGGTCCAGTTCCCGCACGCGATTGATCTCGATTCCGCGAGACCTGAGATGATTGACCAGCACATATATGGAAGCGCGATGCAGCAGGCTTTGGTAGCGCGCCGGCTTGGCGGCCACCGAATCAAGGCTTGATGGCGAGACCGGCAAAGGGCCGAGCGCGGCGCTGTTACCGTGGGGCCCGGTATGGACCTTGCCCCCTTGCACTAGCCCGCCGCCGACGAAGGTATCGATCGAGATATGCATAAAGTCGCGGAACCGCGCGCCGGCCCCCTGGATGAGTTCCGCCAGCGCCGCCGAGGATGCATCGTTTTCTACAAACACCGGATTCTTCGGTCGCGTCGCGAAGAATGTCGTCAGGTCGATCGCTTCCCATCTTCGACCAAGGTCGTCGGGAAAGCCGAGTTCCTCGCTCCAGCCGCCCAGGAAATAAGGCGAAGCGATGCCGACGCCGACGATGCTGGCATCGCCAAGCCCGCCGATCAGCTTGCCGAAATTGGCGAGCGCCGTGTTACCGGCCTTGAGCACCAGATCAGGATCGGGAAAGCGGTATTCGTGCGACTCGCGGGCACGCACCTCGCCGGCAAAGTCGACCAGCACGGCTTCGAGGGCACGCCGGCCGATCTTGACGCCGACACTGTAGATTCGCTCAGGCGTAAGCCGATAGAGCGTGGATGGCGATCCGCGCTGTCCGAATCTTTTTCCCACTTGCTTTACGAATCCGGACGACTCCAGCCCGTCGACAATGGCGGCGACCGCTGCCGGCGTCAGGTTTGCCGCGCGCGCCAGATCGGACTTGGATGCCTCCTTCAGGCGGCGGATGGCATCGAGCACGAAGCGCTCGTTGTAGTGCCGAACCTTGACGGAGTTACTGCCCTTTCCGGTCAAGCTGACTTCTTCTCCATGACTATTGCCGCGCGGCCGCTTGGGTCGCCGACAGCATTGAAGCGGCTGCGATCGCGGAACTCCGGATGCGCCTTTACGTGAGGCGACAGTGCGCGCGGGGACGATAGGAGTCAATTTTCCGATTGTGGTTTCAGCCTATTTAATATAGCAATTTAAAAAAATAACAACTGTGGAGGAAAGGTGCTGGAGCTGGGCGCACATGTCGAAGCCGATGCCGCTGTGGAGAGGGACGTGGCTGCCCCCGTTGCCCTGGTTCATGCCACAAAGGCGTTCGGCGGCACGATTGCCCTCAAGGATGCGTCTTTCGAATTGCGCTCCGGCGAAGTGCTGGCGCTGCTTGGCGAGAATGGTGCTGGCAAGAGCACCTGCGTAAAACTGCTGGCCGGCGTCTATTCTCCCACCGACGGTCACGTCGAGGTCGACGGCAAGGCTGCGGCTTTCCATTCGCCGCATGACGCCCAGGCCGCCGGCATCTCGGTCATGCACCAGCATCCCGGCTTGTTTCCGGATCTTTCGGTTGCGGAAAACATCTATCTCGGCCATATGCCGCGCGACCGCTTTGGCGGGATCGACAACCGCGCCATGCTGGTCGGCGCGCGGAAAGTGCTAGCGACAGTCGGTCTCGACGTGCCTGCCGAAACGCGACTCGGAACGCTGCGCACCTCCGAACAGCAATTGGTCGAGATCGCCCGCGCGCTGTCGCTCGATGCGCGTGTGCTGATCATGGACGAGCCTACGGCCGCGCTGTCGCAGCGCGAGGTCGAGCGGCTTTTCACCGTCGTCGCCGATCTCAGGCTGCACGGCGTGGCGATGATGTTTGTCGGCCATCGCATGGATGAGATCTTCCGCATTGCCGACCGCATCGCGGTGCTGCGCGACGGTCGTCTCATCGGTGTGAAACCCAAGGCGGAACTCGGGCGCGCGGCAGCTATCAGCATGATGGTTGGCCGCGAAGTCACCGACCTTTATCCCGAACGCCGCCACGCGGTTGGCGCGCTTGTGCTGGAGGCCAGGGGCCTTTCGCGCGCCGGCGGCTTTTCGGATATCAACCTCAAGCTCCACGCTGGAGAGGTGCTCGGGCTTGGCGGCCTGGTCGGCAGCGGGCGGACCGAGATCGCGCGCGCCCTGTTTGGCATCGACCAGCCGGACGCCGGCGAAATCCTGATCGACGGCAGGCAGGTCACCTTCACATCGGCGCGCGATGCCATGGATGCGCGGATCGCCTATGTCTCGGAAGACCGCATGGGGCAGAGTCTGGTGATGGATTTCTCCATCCTCGACAATGCTGTGCTGCCCGTCCTCGACAAGGCTGCCCGGGCAGGCCTCTACGGCACGGACCGCGCGATCGATCTGGTTTCGGACTGGCTGAAGCGCATGAAGCTGCGCTTTTCCGGGTATGGGCAGCCGGTCAAGGAACTGTCCGGCGGCAACCAGCAGAAGGTGGTGTTGGCCAAATGGCTGCGCACCGAGCCGCGCGTCCTCATCCTCGACGAGCCGACGCAAGGCATCGATGTCGGCACCAAGGCGGAAGTGCATGCGATGATCGCCGACCTTGCCGCACAAGGCATGGCGATCATACTGATCTCCTCCGAGATGCCCGAGCTCATCGGTATGTGCGACCGCATCGTTGTTCTGCGCGAAGGCCACCGGACCGCCGAATTCGCGAGAGGCGAAGCGACCCAGGAAAAGGTGTTGGAAGCGGCCACCAAGACCGCCGAACACGCCGACCCGGCAGCGCGGGAGCAGCGCGCTGCTCGCGAGGAGAAGAAGGGACCGCTCGATGTCCTGAAGCGGCGGGAGTTCGGCCTGCTCGCCGCGATGCTGGCGGTCGCCATCCCTGTCACCATCATCAACCCGCGGATGGTGAGTGCAGCAAACCTGACCGCGGTGTCCATGGACGCTGCCCTGCTTGTCGTTGCCGCGCTGGCCCAGATGCTGGTGCTGATCACCCGCAACATCGACCTTTCGATCGCAGCGGTGATCGGCCTCTCGGCCTACATGGCGGCGAGCATGGTTCAGACTTATCCGGGGCTGGACATCGGGGTCGGCCTGGCGACCGCTTGTGCGGTCGGCGGTGTCGCCGGGCTGCTCAACGGCCTTGTCGTCACCGGGGGAAGGATTCCGGCAATCGTCGTTACGCTCGCCTCCATGTCGATCTTTCGCGGCTTCAACTCGATCTGGGCGGCCGGCGACCAGGTCAGCGCCGATGAGGTCACGCAAGCCTGGCTCGACATGACCGGCCTGAAGATAGTCGGCGTGCCGCTGATCGTTGTCATCGCTCTCGTCATTCTCTGTGCCGGCTACGTGCTGCTCTATCGCACGGCCGTCGGACGCGAACTGTTTGCCACGGGATCCAACCCGGACGGTGCGCGTCTCATCGGCATTCCCGTCGACCGGCGCATCCTCATGGCCTTTGGCATGGCCGGTCTGCTCGGCGGCCTGTGCGGCGCGCTCTGGGCTTCCCGCTACGCCACCATCGATGCCCGCGTCGCGCTCGGCTTCGAACTTACCGTGATCGCTTCGGCCGTGGTCGGCGGCGTCGCCATCCGCGGCGGTTCGGGCACGCTGCTGGGCATCGTGTTCGGTGCGCTGACGCTGTTGGTCATCCGCAACGGGCTCACCCTGGTCAGGGTCGATCCACTTTGGCTGCAGGGCGTCTACGGCGTGGTGATCCTGGTCGCCATCGGCATCGACACCCTCATCGTGCGACGCGCCGAGCAGGCGAGACTGGCGAGGGCGAGATGAGAAAATTCCTGCGCTCGATCGACTTCTGGGACCTGCTGCTGGCGACCTCTTGTTTGGCCATCTTTCTCTATGCGGCGATCTTCGTGCCGAATTTCGTCTCCGGATTCAATCTGTCGCAACTGGCGGCGAGCGCGTCGGAAAAGGCGTTGCTGATCCTGCCGATGACGCTGCTCATCATCACCCGCGAGATCGACCTGTCGATCGCCTCGGTGCTGGCACTGACGTCCGTGGTTTTCGGCCTGCTCGTCCAGGCCGGCGTGCCGACGCTGGCGGCAATACCGCTGACGCTTGTCGCTGGCGGCCTGCTCGGTGCCTTCAACGGTTACCTGGTCTCGGGCCTGGGGTTGCAGTCGCTGGTGGTGACGCTCGGCACCATGGCGCTCTATCGCGGTGTCGGCTACATCCTGCTCGGCACGGGTTCGGTCAACATCCTGCCGCCCGCGGTTGTCGATTTCGGCATCAACAACTTGCCGGGCACCCAGATACCCTGGACCATCGTGCCCTTCCTCGTGCTGGCGCCGATCTTCGCAGTGGTTCTTCAAAAGACGCCGACTGGCAAGCGCATCTATGCGCTGGGCGGCAGCCCCGAAGTGGCGCGCTATTCCGGGATCGACACGCGCCGGATGGTCCTGAAACTGTTCGTCGTCTCGGGCGTCGTCGCCGCTATCGCCGGCATTGTCTATACCGCGCGCCTCTCCAATGCCCGCGCCAACAATGCGCTCGGCATGGAGCTCGATGTCATCACCATCGTGCTGCTCGGCGGCGTCAGCGTCTTTGGTGGCAAGGGCCGCCTGACCGGCGTCATGCTGGCGCTGGTCCTGATCGCCATCATCCGCAACGTGCTGGCGCTCAACCAGATCGGCGGCGATGCCCAGGGCATGATCATCGGCATGCTGCTTATCGGCTCTCTGCTCGTCGGCAATTACTGGCGCTCCACACAGGAGCTGCTCAGCAGATCCCGCGCAATGCGCGAGACAAAGGGGTGATCTCGGGCCCCTTCCTTCAAGCCCGAATTTTCACGGAGGAGTCACAATGAAAGCGTTTAGATTAGCCCTGCTCGCATCCGCCGTTCTGCTTGCGCCAGCCTCGCTCGCCCTCAGCCAGGAGTGCGCCAAGGAACCCGTTACGGTCGGCTTCCTGCCGAAGCTCGACACGGACCCCTACTTCAAGGTGGCCTTTGGAGGCGCCGAAGAGGCAGCGAAGGAAATTGGCGGCACCGCTATCCAGGTCGCTCCGTCACAGGCGACGGCCGAGGCGCAGATCGAATTCATCAACAGCCTGGTGTCACAGAAGGTCGGGGTCATCGCGATTGCCGGCAACGACGCCAATGCCGTTGCGCCTGCGCTGAAGCGCGCCGTTCAGCAGGGCGTCAGGGTGATTTCGTATGACTCCGATGTGGCGGCCGACGCCCGCGCCGTGTTCGTGAACCAGGTGAAGGGCGACAGTCTCGCCGAAATGATGCTGGAAAGTGCGTTCAACCTGAGCGGCGGTGAAGGCGAATTCGCGATCCTGTCGTCAACGCCCACGGCGACCAACCAGAACGCCTGGATCGACTTCATGAAGGCGAAGATGGCGGCCGAGCCGAAATTTTCCAAGATGAAGCTGGTGCAGGTCGCATACGGCGAGGAAAGCGAACAGATCAACCAGCAACAGGCGCTGGCCCTGGTCCAGGCGTTTCCGGATCTCAAGGTGATCATCGTCCCGGCGGGCATTGGCCTTCCGGCGGCCGCGCGTGCGCTCGAGCAGGCGGGCATGATCGGCAAGGTCAAGCTGACCGGCCTCGCGCCGGCCACACTGATCTCGAAATACATCAAGGACGGCGCGGCGCAGGACATCTGGTGGAATGTCACAGATCTCGGCTATCTTGCCTATCACACAGCCCAAGCCGTCGCGCAGTGCAAGATCACCGGCAAGGAAGGTGAAAAGCTCACCGCAGGCAGACTCGGCGAATACACGATAGGCGCTGGCGGGGAATTGGTCCTCGGGCCGGCTAATATTGTTACCCCCGAAAATCTGGCCGAGTTCAAGTTCTGACCCGGCGGTTAGATCCGCAGTGGGGGCGCCAGATTGATTGGCGTCCCTGTTTCTCTTTGATCGATCGATTGGTGCGGGGTGACAATGGACGTGCTGCTTGCAGGTGAAACCTTTGCGGCGACGACTTCGGTCGCCATCGGTGGTGACGTTCTCACAAGTGCAACCACGATCAACGGCGCGACGGCATTCAGCGCCGCGATGGCCGCCGAAGGCATCGCAGTCACGCAGATCGGCGGTGAGCGCTGCGCGGTGGAGTTTCCCTACGACCTCGATGCGCTCGCTCAATATCAGGCGGTGGTCATTTCGGATGTCGGCGCACTGACATTGCTGGTCACGCCGGATGCCCGTGCCGGTCGCGTGGGCATCAACCGCCTCGATGTCCTGAAAGCCTACGTCGAAAGCGGTGGCGGGCTGATGCTGGCGGGCGGGTATATGGGCTTTCAGGGCATGTTCGGGACGGCGCGGTTCCACGACACAGCCGTCGAAGATGTGTTGCCCGTTCGCTGTTTGCCCTATTGCGACGGTATGGAGGTGCCACAAGGCCTGCAGCCTGCCATCGTGCAGTCGCCCCATCCGTTATTTGCCGGCATTGAGGGGCCTTGGCCGCCGATCCTCGGCATGAACAAGCTGGACTTCAGGAGCGACGGTTCTTCCGAGCTTCTCGCGACTTGCCACCATCGCGGGACTGACTGGCCGCTTCTTGCCGTTCGCAACCATGGCCGCGGCCGCACGGTTGCCTGGGCGACCGACATTGGCCCGCATTGGCTCTCGCAGGACTTTCTCGGATGGCCGCTTTACGGCAAGCTGATGGCGAATATCATCCGCTGGCTCGCCGGCAAAGAATAGGAAGGCTTGGGATTCGGGGCCAGATACCAGGCTCGACCAGTGCCTTTGCCTGGCGTTTCCGCGTGGCCGTTCGCCGAGCCGCGGCGTCGATGTGAATGTCCTGATGCAAGGGTCGATGTGCTGCTCACAAAGGTGCCCGGCCTATCGTCGGCACGCGACGTGACCGAGGAGTCGCCGTCCGCATCACCTCCTTGACAGGCTATCCGTTGATCCTCATGGAACTCAACTCACCCGGCTGCCGATCGACGCATACCGGGTGCTCGAAATCGTCAGCCTCCGCAACGAGTGCGCAAAAGCCTCGATTGCGGATGACGGGGAAACTCTGTGAGGGGGAGGGTCGGCCGTCGCAATAGAGGTGGCGTGACCTGCGTTCGACGTTGGTCGGCTACAACTCGCTGCGCTTCGACGAGGAGTTGCCGCCGGCACGTTAAACGGTGAGTTCAGATCACCACAAAATCCAATGCGGTAAGCACAGGAGCTCCGACAAGCGCGGCGAATTTGACGTTCCCGAAAGCGGCGCCCGAACCGTCGGCATCGTAGTAGAGATTGCCCGTGCCGGAGTTGTAGACGATCCTGTCGTCAGCGTCCTTCGGGCCGCCGGCGATGTCCTTGAATGCCGAGGCTGCTAACGCTCCAGCTGCAAGATCGGTGAAGAACGCGTTGTCGAGATGGATCGTGTCGGCGAACGCGCTGTAGTCGGTGATCGTGTCGACGTTGGTCGTGTCATCCAGTTCCGAATTGAAGATGAAGTTGTCGGCACCGGCGCCGCCGGTCAGCGTGTCGTTGCCGCGGTAACCCTTGATGTTGTCGTTGCCGCCGCCGCCGACCACCGTATTGATCGAATTGTCGGCGTTCAGAATGTCGTCGAAGCTCGAACCGGTCAGGTTCTCGACCGCCACGTAGCTGTCGCCCAGGGCGAAGCCGCTGTTGAGCGTCGGATTGGCCAGGCTTGCGGTCACGCCGGCGGTGGCCAGGGCATAGGAGGCGGTGTCCGTCCCGCTGCCGCCGTCGAGAAGATCGCCATGCTGGCCGCCATTGAGGATGTCGTTGCCGGCCCCGCCAAGAAGGTCGTCCTTGCCGCTGCCGCCCTGGATGTCGTCGTTGCCATTGTCGCCGTGGAGGATGTCGCCGCCGACAAGCTGCATCGGATTGCCGTTGATGGTGACGATGACCACATCCGATCCCTGCTCGCGGATGATGTCATTGCCTTCGCCGCCATGCACCGTGTCGGTGCCCGTCCCGGTATGGATGGTGTCGTTGCCGGCATCGCCGAAGACCTTGTCGGCGCCGGAACCGTCGGCGATCGTGTCATTATGGTCGCCGCCCCGCAGCGTATCGACGCCGTTGCCGCCTTCAATGATGTCGGCGCCCGAGCCGCCCTGGATGTCGTCGTTGCCGTCCTCGCCGCGCAGCGTGTCACCGCCGACGATGGGAAACAGGGTTCCGCCGACGCTGCGGTAGGTGACGTCCGAGCCGTCCTCGCGGATGACGTCGTTGCCGGTGCCGCCGCGAACCGTGTCAGTTCCCGTGCCGGTGCGCAGCGTATCGTTGCCGGCGTCTCCGAAGACGTCGTCACCGCCAGCCCCGTCGGTGATCGCATCATTGCCGTCTCCGCCGCGGATAAGGTCGTCGCCGGCATCGCCGCGCAGCACGTCGTCATCGTCGCCGCCGAGGATGTCGTCGGCGCCGTCGCCGCCATTGATGATGTCAGCTCCTTCGTCGCCGCGCAGCAGATCGTCGCCATCCCAGCCCGAGATGAGATCGGTCTCGCCTCGGCCATAGATCCAGTCGCGTTCGTTGCCGCCTTCGACAACCTCGAAAATGTCCCCGCCATAATAGTGCAGGACCTCGAAGTTCGAAGTGACCAGCCCGGAATTGGAACCGCCGGCAATCAGCGAGAATTGCGAGATCAGTTCGTCGCTGTTGTAGAGATAGAGCGTGTCGTGACCGTCCTCGCCATGCACGATGTCGCCGTTGTCGGCATTTTGCAGGTAGACCTTGTCGTCGCCCGTGCCGGCCCAGACGAGTTCGCCGTCGAGCGTGGCGGAGAGTTCGTCGAAGACATCGACCACCCATTCGCTGGTGCCGGTCCAGATCGTGTCATGGCCGGAGCCGCCTTCGAGATGATCGCGGCCGGCTCCGCCGTAGATCGTGTCGTTGCCGGAATCGCCGTAGAGCATGTCTCCGAAATCGAAGCTGCGCAGAAAGTCGTCACCCTGGTTTCCGTAGGCCTGGCCGGGTGAAAAGTAGTCGAAGTCGAGTTGGCCGCCTCCGCTGTCGTCGACGTGAACGATGTTGATCTGGTCGTTGCCTTGAAGCGCGTATACGACCTCGCCGCCATCCGCCACGTAGCCGTCGTTGCCCGTCGTCAAAGTGGTAGCCATGTCATTTTCCTCGCCAGCGGTTTCCGACGCATCGGGAGGTCAATGGCGTTGCACCGGCAGCTTCGGAAATCCGTTCTGCGTCGGGGCATTGCGAGGAGCGGAAAAAGGCCTGGACATCGTCCACCGGCCAATCACTAGGCCCCCCGCAGAAAAACCTCCTGCGTTCGGAGCCTGGGCCGGATGAACTGCCTCGCGCCATTTCAGCTTCAACGAGGCCCACGTGCTTCCAAGCGTGCCGATTGTCGCCTGCCCATGCAACGACAGGATGTCGCCCACCGAACTGCATGCAACGGATAATGCAACGAAAGGCTGTGGTCTGCCGAGCTAGCTAACGCAATCCGCCGGTCGCGACGGCAGCGGCCCCGCCGCCAGTCCAAGCTCCCGGCCCGCTGCCGGCGAAGCGTTTCCAGCATTTCGACAACTATGACGTGATCGGCTTCGACTCTGCGGCGCCGCTGCAATGTCGCACAATCGCCGACGCTCGGCGGCGGATATGGTGAAAGTGATGCCATCGCGCATCCCCCAGACTCACACGTCAGCAAGCCGCCGGGAATCCCCAACCGGACTCTTTTGTTCCGGTCAATCCGCTAGCTAGAACTGCCGGATCGGGCACTGGGGCGCGTGAAGCGCATCCCGACGGCTTACGATCGATCGGTCATCCGCCGACGAATCTCGTTCAGTTTCTTCTTCGGTGGCCAGGCGGTGAATATCTGCCGCCCGTCAGAGGCGACATAGATGCGTTCATGCACTCGCTCGATCTTGACGGAGTAGATCACCTTTCGAGGCGACAGCTTCATGATTGGTAGGGCGGCGCCATGCTTGATGTCACGCACCATGCTCGCGAACTCGCCGGCTGCCAGCACGATCCCGTAGCGCGCCAGCAGCTGCCGATGAAAATGCCAGTCGCGCTTGGGGATCGATTTGCCGATCCAGCGCTCGTCAAAGCCGCTCGGCCACAAACTGGAAAATTTATCCTTCATTTCGAAACATCTTCTGCAATTGCTGGACGCGATCGAGCGTCGGCTTCGGATCGGTGTCGCGCGACGCAAGGCGGATGAATTCGATCCAGCCGCGCTCGTTCTCCGTCAGATCGAACGGTTCCACGTAATAAGCATCAGGTTTCCGGTGGATCTTCATTTGCCGAACAGCGCCCTGATTGCACGCCGGGCCTTCGTGGTGAGCGTCGGATCGGAATGATCGGAAGCGTCCCGCAGCTCCTCGATCCAGGTGGCCTCATTGGCGGAGACGGCGATCCTGAAGATGTCCCTCACGACGACTGCCAGGGCATTGTCCTGCTGTTCCAGTGCCAGAATGAACAAGCGAGCCGGGTCACATTCCAAGGACTTGGCAAGGGCAGGGACGCGATCGAGCGGCAGCCTCGTGGCACCGGTCTTGATCATCGAGAACATGTTGGTCGACAGGAAGCCGGCCTCGTCTGCGATCTGTCTCTGTGACTTTCTCGCTTCAGTTCCAGGACACGCTTCTCCAGGAATCTGGTAAGATTGGTATTGGCGTAGGGTCGCCCTGCGATCCTGTTCATAAGTAGCTTATCCTATGGCATTTAGTTAATATATTATACTTCTAGATATAGCTAATAATGTCAGGCTATGTGTATTAATATCTAAAATCAGCAAATCAATGAGTTTAGATTCTAACGGATCTTGTCCATGTAACTCATGGAGTTTGATCTTATGAATTCATCCGCGCATTCTTCCGTCGGAACAGACGGCACTTGCAGCCTCCAAGTGTCATGAGCTTTTGGTGGAACTGACTGCCCTTGGCGGGGCATGTTCACCTTTTACTGCCGCATCTGATCGCGGCCGATCACGCCAACGCCGACGGCGTTGGCCGCATCCGGCGGACGACGAGGTGGCGGCATTATTCGTCTTTGATCGATTGCAGCTTGATCTCCACAGGCCGCGCATCCGGCTCCGGATATCAATCGGCATGATCGGCCTATTGGCTGAGCTGGCATCGGTGACTGGAACGGACCACCCCCGCTGTTCGAAACGATTGAGCACGTAATCTGGGATGAATCGGGTGCGCGAGGCGTCGGCGTGACGGTCGCCGCGGGACGCCTGGCCGCTCGTGTTGAAGCGTTGCGGTGTGATCAGGTGGAGCGAAGCAATACCAAGGGGATAGAGTCGTAATTCAAGACGAGAGGGGTTCAAAATCGTATCGTGACAGCAGATCGAAAGTCGGTCTCGATTCGCGTCGGCCCAGATACATTCCGTCTGGACTCACAGAACAATGCATTCTGCCTATCGACCTTCGATCTCAGATTGCTACAATCAGAGCGCGAGGTCGATCTGAATAGACCGATCCCGCGCCCTGGGGCGGGGGAGCATTCCGCCTTGGCTGTCTATCTGCAGGCCAGCCCCGCTGTTCCTTGGAGCAGCGGGGCCAGACAGTCCCTATTGGGGCGGGCAGCATGCCCTGCTTGGGAAAATAGCGTATACCAAGGAAGCCTCTCGAATTTGACTTCCGTCAACGTGGGCAGTGGCTGCTTCGTTCGCCAAAAGGCTCCAGCGCCACTTCATTCATGCCTGGCTTTGCTATCGAAAGCAGGTCCCTAAGCCTGAGTTCGCAACGGTCTCGTAGGGAGCCTGATGCTTCGCCTAAGAGGTGTTTCGCCAATTTCTTTACAAATGAAGTGACAATTATCAAAACATGTAAGCAAAAAAATGTCTCGGGAATTACCAAATGGTAATTTCTTCGTTAATCGGAAAATGCTTCTCTAGGCTGGGGTAGGAAAGTCTGGGGTGGCGAGTGGCACGATCAGTGCCGCAAATGCAATAGTTGTCTCTCCGTATTCTTCCGCAATATGAATAGTCAGCGCGTAGCGTTGGTGAATAATCGTGCTTGTTGCATGTGTTATTGAGCTTGCAATAGCACAATGAGTGTTTGGCTTTCGTCGCCTGATGTCGACGGAACAAGAAAGCGTTTGCCCGATAAACTACTTTGACCTTCCGGTGCGCGCAAAGGAGATCAACTTGCCTACTTTTATCGTCGACCCGAATGCAACAGAGACCGGCAACGTCTTCAATACGATCCAGGGCGCGATCGACGCGTCTCAGGACGGCGACGTCATTCAGGTTGTCGCCGGTGTTTTCAATGAGAACCTGACGATCAATAAGGCCGTAACGATTGAAGGCGCCCAGTCAGGTGTCACGGGCGCTGACGGGGCCCGTGATGTGGCATCAGGTTTGGGAGAAACGACAATCGTTGGCCGCAGTTCTGTTACTGCCACGAGCGCAGCGACGATCGACGGCGTAAGGTTCCTCAATGATGCAACCACGACGGGAGGTGGACCTTCTGCGCCAGCCCTCTGGATCGCAAATGGGGCTGGCCATTCCGTTGCGAATTCGATCTTCTGGTCGGAGGTGGCAGGTGGTGCGAATGGTGTCGACGATCGGGCGATAGGCATGGGGCCGATCGCGACGGGTTCTGTTACGATCGCCAACAACTACATCGGTGGCGAGGGCGGCAAATATGGCGACGCCGCCTGGGGTCGCGGCATTTGGTCCGATGGTGGCGGAATCGCACTGGAAGTCAGCGGCAACACGTTCGACTCGACCCGGACCTCGATCAATGTCGACGCCTTCGACCCGACGAAGGTTGTCATCAACGGAAACGAGTTCAAGCTGGCCGGCACCGCCATTTCGGTCGGGACGCCGACTTCATCGACCCTCGGTGGGATTGAAAACAACAATTTCGGCGACGCTGACACCGACTTGAATCTCAAAAATGTGCCGACCGGCATGACTGTCGATCTGAGCACGGCGGGCAACACCAGTTCGGCCGGGACTTTCTTCATCGACGGTCCCGCAGGGCCGACGACGTTCGTTGGCGGAGCAACGGATGACGCCTACGTCGGCAGGGCCGGCACCGACAACATCAATACCGGTGCGGGGAACGATTACATCTTCGCCTCGGCTGGTGGCGACAAGGTGGATGGCGGTGACGGCGTCGACACGCTCGACATGTCGGCGGCAGGGTCCGGCGGCGCCTTTGTAGACCTCTCGGCCGGGCTCGGCTTTTCGAGCGTCACCGGAACGATGATGATCTCCAGTATCGAGAACGTTAAAGGCAGTGCAGGCAATGACGGCCTGTTCGGCAGCTCGGCCGACAATGTCGTTTATGCGTCGGCGGGTGCAGACACCATCGACGGTAGGGGTGGAAACGATACGTTCGACGCTTCGTCGGCGACCAGCTCGGTGACTATTGATCTCAACGCCGGAACCGCGAGCGGCGGCGCAACGGCGTCGTTGACTTCGATCGAAAACGCTTCTGGTGGTTCGGAAAACGATCATTTCACCGGCACTGCGGGGAACAACACGTTCAACGGTGGCGCGGGCGTGGACACCTATAACGTCAATGACAACGCCAACAGTGCCGGCATCGAGTGGAACGGCGACCACTTCGAGATCACGACTGGAGCAGGAGCGACCGACACATTAACCAGTGTAGAGAAGGCCGAGTTCAACGACGGAAATGTTTGGCTTGTCCACGATTCGGCCGAACTGGCAAACGCGCTGGCATCGGCGGGCACGGGAGACAAGGTTCTGCTGGCGTCCGGGCAGTATACCGGCAATTTCTCGGTTGCCGCAGACGGCGTTTCGATCGAAAGCGCCACTGGCAATGCTGGGGATGTTGTCTTTAACGGCACCTTCAAGACCGATAACGGTATCGCCTCCGGCACTCACATCTCGGACTGGGTCAAGACGGCAACGGCCTATACTGGTGCGGCCGGCAACGGCATCACAGTGACGGGCGACGACGTCACCATCAAGAATATCACTGTGAGCGGTTATTATAGCGGCATTGGACTTGCCACCAGCGACGGGCTGACCCTCGACGGCGTTGTCCTTACCGACAACCTTTTTGGTATCTACAACAACAGCGTGGCGTCGGCTGTCACGAATTTCACGATGACGGGCGGCACCATCTCCCACAGCTTCCAGGGCATTTCATTTGATGCCGCAACAGGCAGCGAGTTCTCGGGAGTGCTGATCGACGGCACGCATTTTGATGACCTGACTTGGAAGGGCATCTATGTCGAGCGATTGGACGATGCTGTCCTGAAGGACATCGTCATGACAAATGTCGGCCAGTTCGGCCGCATACCAACCTACAGCGGTGTTGGCACCGACGGATCCGGTATCGAGCTCAACCTGAAATATGGCGACTACAGCGGCATCGTCATTCTCAATCCGACTCTCACCAATGTCGGCCTGTCCAACGGAGGCGGGTCACCACACGTGAACGGCGCGGCCATTGCGATCAAAGCGCGTATGGACGGCTCCTATGCCGGCAACCCCGCAACGCTTGATGATGTTCAGATTATCGGCGGCTCGATTAACGGCACGTCGACGGGCATCCGCATCGGCGAGCCGAATAAGGTGCAGACCGGCCCGACGAACGTCACAGTCGACGGCGTCGACATCACCGACCAAGCGCTCGGTCATTACGACAACCAGTCGCAAGCAGTTCTGATCGTCAATCTGTCGGATGACGACGACATCATTGTCACCAATGCAAATGCCAGCGGACCTATCGCCTATGCCGCGCTTGGCGGCCAAGACCAGGTGGCCGGAGGCAAGGGCGATGACATTATCTCGGGCGGTGACGGCAATGACACGCTCGACGGCGGTCTTGGCGCCGACAACCTGGACGGCGGCGCGGGCGACGACACGTTCATCGCAGATGGCTCGGATTTCATCATCGAGGCCTTGGGCGGTGGCACCGATCTGGTGAAGAGTGCCGTCACGATCAGCCTTGCGGCCAACGTGGAGAACCTGACGCTGACCGGCAGCGACAGCGTCGATGGCACCGGCAACGGCGATAACAACGTGGTCACCGGCAACTCCGGTAACAACACGCTGAGCGGCCTCGGTGGGCAGGACCAACTCGTCGGCGGTGACGGTGCCGACACGTTGAACGGCGGCGATGACGACGACCTTCTTGAAGGTGGCGTCGGCGCCGACGCCCTCAACGGCGGCAATGGATTCGATACCGCGACCTATGCCGCGTCGACGGCATCCGTAAACGTCAACATGGCAGGAGCGTCCACTGGCGGCGACGCGACCGGCGATACGTTCAACTCAATCGAAAATCTGATCGGCTCAGCTTTCGCCGACATTCTCGTCGGCGACGCTGGTGACAATACGATCGATGGTGGTGCCGGTGGGGATTACCTGTTCGGAGGCGCCGGGCAGGACACGGCCTCATACAAAGGTTCGGTTGCCGGTGTCACTGTCAATCTGGAGACCGGCGCGGCCTCTGGAGGAAGCGCCGACGGAGATTTCGTATTCGAGTTTGAACGTGTCTTAGGCTCGAACTTCAAAGACACCCTGACCGGCAACAGTGTGGCGAACGTTCTGACCGGCCTTGATGGCAACGACGTCCTCAACGGTCGAGGTGGCGCAGATATCATGGCAGGCGGAGCCGGCGATGACATTTACTACGTCGACAACGCGGCCGACCAGGTTTTCGAGGCGGCAGGTGACGGTGATGATACCGTGACTGCCAACACCAGCTATGTTTTGGATGCTGGCGTGGAAGCGGAGCTTCTGCGGACCACTTCGAATGGTGGCACCGCGGCGATCAATCTCACGGGTAACACGCTCGCTCAGGAGATCATGGGCAATGCCGGCAAAAACATCATTCATGATGGCGGCGCGGGTCTCGCAGACACGCTACGCGGTCTTGGTGGCGACGACACATACCGAATTTTCAACGCGGGCGACGTGATCATCGAGACTGTTACGCAGGGAGCGGCAGATCGTGTTATGTCGGCCGTCGACTATGCGCTCAATGCTGGCGCCCATATCGAGTTGATCACCACGAACGGCTCAACGGGAACGTCCGGCATCGATCTGACCGGCAACGAAGTCGGCCAGGGATTGCTCGGCAATGCGGGCGCGAACAAGCTCGACGGTCAGGGTGGCGACGACACGATCAATGGCTTGTCGGGAAATGACACGCTTACCGGTGGAACGGGTGCTGACGTGTTCGTCTTCAGCACAGCACTGAATGCGTCCACGAATGTCGACAAGATCATCGACTTCGATGTGACGGATGACGCGATCCATCTTGAAAATGCTGTCTTCACTGCACTTGCCGCAATAGGATCGCTGGATGCCGATTTGTTCAAGGATGTGGCCACCTCCGCTCGCGATGCCGATGACGTCGTCCTCTACAACTCAAGCTCTGGTGGACTCTTCTATGACGCGGATGGACAGGGCGGTGCGGCGGCGATCAAATTTGCCAGCCTCTCGACAGGCCTCAACCTAACTGCCGCTGACTTCGTGGTGATCTAGGTAGGCGGAGTGACGTCCGCCCAATGATATAGTGAAAAACTAGCCTCACCGGCACCGTCGGTGGGGCCCTTTTGTTGAGTGCGAACAATCGGCAATATCGGTGATGGTTTCGATGAGACCCGGAATCGCGAGACGGTGGATTCAGGCCATCTGCGTCGAGTTTCGGATTTGAGCGTGATGGATTTCATACGCGGATAGGCGGCTATCTCTTCTCGATATCCTTCATAAGAGCAACCAACTGCGTTTGCTTGTGAGTGTTTGTTTTAGCCATTGCTATCTTGAGATACTGGCGGACGGACCCTTCTTTAAGTGCGAGCTGTTCGGAAAGACTTCTAAGAGTTTTCCCCTCAGCGATCCCCATCGCAATTTCGGCTTCGGTGGAAGACAAGCCGAATTGCTGAACGAGTGACGCCGCAACGTCCATGACTTGTTTGCTTGCAGATCTCACGACCAACACCGCCGCACCTGATAGAAAAAATTGTCGCAAGGTTCTGGGAAGTCGAAAAACGTCCAGCACCAAGGTTCGATCGCCAAGCGAGTATACGATTGGCGGCGAATATTCCTCGGTGGTGTCCATCTGCGTAACCTTTGCAAGCATATCCTTCAACTGCAAGCCTGCTATCTTGTCAGGAGATACAATCTCGTTGCCTCGCAGCAGGCCAGAGACAGCTAGCAATCTCTCCGCCTCGGCGTTGAGACGAGCGACCTTGCCGTCTCGCCTTATGATGGCGATCCCCCGATCCGCCTCATCAAAGCCCTTGATCCAATTCTCAAGTTTGGTCGCGCCAATCGCAAACGCGCGGCTCGCATGGCCCATAATTACACGCCGTAGTCGCGGAATGTGCTCTATCAATTCATTCGACGGCTCGCCCGCGCCTTCCGGGCGCTGCACCGAAATCATCCAATCTTTTTGATCTACCCGGAGGTGAATCCCTACGAAATGACCTAGCCGCCGTCGACGAAGGAAATCCGTGTAGTAGGGATGGCTTCGGATGATATCTGGGCTAACAATGTCGAGATCGGTCGCGAAGCCGTTTCGCCGGGCGACTTCGAAACTTCGCGGGCGCGGGTCGAGTTCCGACCAGTTCTCCCGGAAATATTCCTCTACATTCTCCCGCAGTGATCGCGAATGAACGCACCAAGGGCCTCGTTGGTGAGGGTTGGCCGGATCGATAGATGCGCCAAACCCACCAATCAGATCCGCGAGTTTGTCACAGATCGACCTCCATTCCATCTCATCGAGTGTCGCAGCTTCCAGATGCCTTTCAAACTGCAGATAGCTGGCAGAATTGAAAATTTCGACTAACCCCTTTGTCCGTGCATCCGTAGCTTCGAAGCAGTTTAATATAAGCGATGAGATGCAGTCTCAAAATCCCCAAGGCACAATACCGCAAGTTGCATTTCGGACAAGCTCTTTCTTCGCCGGTAGAGGCCGGCATTTGGAAAGCTTGCATTCTGTCAAGTCAGCTTCATGCGTCTTTCCGATAGATGCGCGTTACCAGAGAAACCAGTTCTGCCTGACGGTGCGTATCTGTCTTGAAATAGATGTTTTTAAGGTGAACGCGAACGGTCTCGCGTGATAGTTTCATCTCATCCGCGATGGAGTCCAAATCATGCCCGCCGCTCAGGTGACTTGCCACGCGCGCTTCGGCTGCAGTCAGGCCAAACGCATTTCGTAGGCGAGCCGTAGACGGAAGGGGCCTCTCATCGAGATCTGATACGACCAGGATGGCACTGGTGGATTGGAACACATCTGCAATGAGGCCGATTGTGGGCAGCACATCCACGAGGAGCGGGCGCCTGCCATGTCGGGCAATCACAACGGGTCCAACATCGTTCAGCGCGGACGCCGTTCGCGTGCGCGTAGCGATCTGGATGACCCGCTGCAGTTCTGCATCGCTTTCATGCCAAGTTGCGTGAAGGCGCCCGTTCGACAACGACAGCCCGATGCCGAGTAGCCGTCCTGCCCTCGAGTTGAAGTGCATCACCGTGCCCCGCCAATCCAGCAGGAAGGCCGCGCAGGAGATGCCCAGAACATTGAGACCTGCCTGTCCCTGTGAAGTGACGAGACGTTCGGATAGGGCTATCAGTCGCCGGAAATGTGGAAGGAGCGTCGCCAGGTATTGCGCGTCTTCCCGGGTAAACTGTCCCTGACCTTTACCTTTCAGCATAGGCACCGCCCATGGCATGCCTTCGACGCTGCAGGCGGCCATGGCAAACCCCGGAAAGCCGAAGGGCAGGTATAGTTCATTGTAGTGACGGAGCCGGCGGCGTTCATCGGCCGTGGAGAGGTCGTCTTCGATTACGACGATTCTGCCGGAGTCGAGCAGCGGAAAGCCGCGCTCAGCCCGGTAGTGGTTCAGGAACCAGTTGTTTCGAATATATTCCGTAAGAAGATCGCGGAAGTCGTGCGAGATCGGCATATCCAGGACAGACCGGTTGGGACTTCGCGGGTCAATGCCGCGCGAGTCGGGGTTCCTAGGGTAGAACATGACGCAGGCCGCATCGAGTGAGCGGGCCAAACCATGCAAGGCATCAGGCCAAGTCCCCGGGACCAGGATTGCCTCGTAGCAGGCGTCGATCGCCCTTTCGATCCGCTCGTGCCGTCCCACAGCTCCCTCCCTAGCTTAGATTCGATGATATCTTTGATGCCCTCGTCACACTTGATATTTGCAGTTCCCCAGATCGATTGGCTCGAGCGGCAGTGAGTTCAGGTGCGAGGCGAGCTCGGCCTGTCGGTTCGCTCTGGTCTTGGCATCCAGGATATTCCTCCCGGCGCTTTTGTCGATAATACCGAAATACAACGCTGCTCACCCGTTTGAGGTATGACGCGACTTCTCCCTCTCGCTAGCCTGCGTTGAGGCTACGGCTGCGGGTTCGCAAGGGAGGGGAACGATCATGGCATCTCCAACTGATATCCTGGTCACCGGTGGCATCGTCGGTGAAGGCGCACCGGCCGGCACTGTCGTCGCCGTGCTCGACGCGGTCGACGCCGATGCCGGCGACAGCTTCACTTACACGCTCACGGACGACCTTTCGGGTTTCTTCGAGATCGTCGGAAAGAACATCCGGGTGAAGGCCGGCGCCGTCCTCGACTACGAGGCGATAGCTTCACACCAACACACGATTACGGTTCAGGTGACCGACTCCACCGGCGGCACTTATCAGGAAGAAGTCGCGATCATCGTCCAGAACCTCAACGAGATCGCCGGCACCGGGGAGGACGATCCAGCTCTGAACGGGACAACGAGCGATGACCTGATCGAGGCGCTTGGCGGAAACGACACCGTCGACAGCGGCAGCGGTTCGGACACCGTCTTCGGCGGCGACGGCGACGATTCCATCTATGGCGGCGATGATGATGACACACTCTTGGGTGACGCCGGAAATGATTATCTCTCCGGCGGCGAGGGCAACGATACGCTGGATGTCGGCCTCGACGGCGGCGCCGCCATCGGGGAGGGCGGCAACGACCGGCTGACAGGCAGCGACGTCGACGATTTCCTTTCCGGCGGCGGTGGCAACGACACGATCAATGCCGGTGGTGGCGCCGACGGGCTAATCGACGACAACGCTGTGGGCTCGACCGGCATCGATGTCTTGAATGGCGGGGCTGGAAACGACGACATCGCATCCTTGGGAGGGGCGGATACGATCGACGGCGGCGACGGCGACGACAAGGCACACATTCACCGCGGGCTGGCGACGGCCGCGTTCCTCATCGAAATGGTCGATACGGCGACCGTCACCGAAATTGGTGATGGCACGACCTTCGTCAATGTGGAGAACCTCACTTTCGAGAGCGGGTCCGGCGACGACGTCGTCACTACGCTCGGCGGCGACGATAAGATCTTCGGCGGCGCCGGCAACGATACGCTGAGCGGCGGCGGCGGGACCGATATCCTGTCCGGCGATGCCGGAGAGGACACTCTTTCCGGCGGCCCTGGACAAGACACGCTTTGGGGCGGCGCGGACGGCGACACGCTCGACACCGGTGCCGATGGCGGCTACGCCCATGGTGAGGCCGGCGACGATGGACTGACAGGGGGCGACGGCGCCGACGCGCTGAATGGTGGCGCCGACAACGACACGATCAGTGCGGGAGGCGGCGCCGACACGATCCTCGACGACGACGGTTCAAACTTGAACACGGACGCTCTCGATGGCGGGGCGGGCGACGATACCATCTATTCCCACGGCGGCGCCGACACGATCGACGGCGGTGCAGACACCGACAAGGTGGTCATAAACCGGGCGGCTGTGACTACCGCAGTCACCGTCGTGATGACTGGCAACCCTGCCGTGACCGGAGTGGGCGAGGGGGCGACCTTCGTCAATGTCGAGGTCCTGCAGTTCATCGGCGGCGCCGGCGACGACGTCGTGCTCGCTATTGGCGGAAACGACGATCTCGCCGGTGGTGATGGAGGTGACACGCTCTCGAGCGACGCGGGCGATGACCAACTCTTCGGCGACAACGGCGACGACTTTCTCACAGGTGGCGGTGACGATGACTGGCTCGACGGCGGTGTCGGTTCCGACAAAGCGATCTATTCGGGCAATCGGTCGGATTACCAGGTCACACGAAACCCAGACGGCAGTCTGACAATCGCCGACCTCAGGGGCGGTGCTCCTGACGGAACCGATAATGTCATCGGGGTCGAGAGCTTTGCATTCGCCGATGGCGAAAAGAGCTTGGATCAACTGCTCCCGAACAATGCCCCCACGATCACCTCCAACGGTGGCGGCCAAACGGCCGCGATCTCGGTCGCCGAGAACACCACCGCCGTAGCCACCGTGTCGGCGACCGACCCGGATGCGGGCGACCAGGTGACCTATTCGATCGTCGGCGGCTTCGACGGCAACCTGTTTACGATCGACAGTCAGACCGGAGCTCTCTCCTTCACACAATCTCAGGACTACGAGAACCCGAATCTCAATGGCGGCTGGTTCGATTATCTTTATGACGTGCAAGTGCGCGCAACGGACAGCGAAGGTGCCTTCGACGATCAGCTGATCACGGTCACGTTGACTGATGAAAACGAAGTCGAGAACGATGCACCGATCTTCGTCGGCGACGGCCTTCCAGAGATCTTGGTCGCGAATAATGGCGGTGGGCAGGTCAAGCAGAATGGCGGTGATTTCAACTTCACCACCAGCACTACCTTCGCGGTGACAGGCGGATTTCCCTACGGAATGGACGCGGCTGACGTCAACGGCGACGGCCGGCTCGATTTCGCCGTCACCGGCGACAACGGCTACGGACGCCTGTATCTCAACAACGGTGACGGAACCTTCACTGACAGTGGCAATCAGTTCCCCGCCCAGTTCCAGAGCCGCGCCTATTTCCTCGACGTCAACAATGATGGGCAGATGGAACTAGCCTTTCTCAATATCCATGGATCCGTCGACATCTACTCGAACGACGGAACCGGCACCTTCAGTCTCACACAGCAGTTCGCCTCCGGCACCGGGTCGATGAATTTCGGCGATCTCAATGGAGATGGGTTCGTAGATTTGGTGCTATCGGAGTCTTTCACTTCCGAAAAGATCTACTTCAACAATGGAAGCGGTCAATTCCAGCCCTCGGACCAACAGTTCCCGGCGCTCGAATCAGGCGGCAACGCCCTGGCTGACCTCGACGGCGACGGTGATCTGGACCTGGTGGTAGCGACAGTTACCCAGCCAACGCAGGTCTACTTCAACGATGGCCAGGGAGAAATGGTCGATACCGGCCAGGCGCTGGACGAAGCGCTACTGGTGTTGGCCGGCGACGTCAATGAGGACGGCCACACCGACCTGGTCACCAGCAACTCCGTCGAAAGCAAGCTTTACCTCAATGACGGCTCAGGCGGGTTCTCTTCCCCGGTTTCACTGCAGTTTCCGGTTCGCCAACTCGTGGATCTGAATGGTGACGGCCATCTCGACGCCGTCGCAAATAACTATCCCGACAACCTGACAATCTACCGTGGGGACGGAACCGGTTCCTTCAGCGCGGCCGCAACGATAGCGGGTCAGACAAATACTTTCCTGGTGGCAGATACCGGGCTGGGCGACGGCTCCATCTCTGTAACCGAGAAAACCACGTCGGTTGCTCAGCTGCGAGCGTTCGATGCGAATCCCGGGCAGACGCTGACCTATTCCATCGCTGGCGGTGCCGATGCTTCGCGTTTCGCAATCGATCCTACCTCGGGTGCACTTTCTTTCATCCCTGCGCCGGACTTCGAGAGCCCAGCCGACTCGGATGCCGACAACATCTACCAGGTCTCCGTCGAGGTCTCGGACGGCAACGGAGGGACCGCCACCCGGGATCTCGTGATTACGGTCACCAACTCGGCCAGCGGATTGACCTTGGACAACTCCTCGATCGACGAGAATGCAACGGGGTCAACGCTTGTCGGACTGCTGACTCCCACCGATCCGGCAGACGCGGAAACGATCACTCTCGTGGACGATGGCGGCGGCTTCTTTGCGCTCGTCAACGGCAACGAGCTTGTGGTGGCGGAAGGCGCACTGCTCGACGCGGAAACTCAGGCTTCCCATCAGATCACCGTGCGTGTGACGGACGCTGGCGGCGCCTCGCGCGACAAGACGTTCATCATCACGGTGAACGACGTCAACGAAGAGCCCACCTCGCTGACCGTGACCGGCGACACGATCGCGGAGGATGCAACAGAAGGTCTCTTAGTCGGCACCCTGAGTTCGACCGATCCGGACTCCGGAGACACCCTCACATACTCGCTGACCGATGACGGCGGTGGGTTGTTCACACTGGTGGATAACAAGATCCAGGTCGCCGCAGGAGCGAGCTTCGACTTTGAGACCGACGAGACGCACACGATTTCCGTGGACGTCACGGATTCGGGCGGTCTCACCCGCTCGGCGACCATCACCATCAACGTCACCAACGTCAACGAGCAGCCCGACTCGCTCGTCGTCACTGGTAACGAGGTCGATGAGAACGCCGTGGCCGGCACGGTCGTGGCCACGATCGATGCCACGGACCCAGACGCCGGCGACAGCTTGACCTTCTCGCTCGCCGACAACGCGGGCGGCCGCTTCGTGATCGTAGACAACGAGATCAGAGTTGCCGACGGCGCCGACCTCGACTTCGAAGTTGACACCGAGCAGGCGATCGTCGTCAACGCGACCGACGCGGCGGGTCTGACCCGCAGCGTCACGGTGACGATCAACGTGCTCAATGTCGACGAGGCGCCGAACGCCATCGAGTTGACTGGGGGCGAGGTCAAGGAGAATTCGCCAGCAGGCACCGTGGTGGCCACTCTCGAAGGGTCCGACCCCGACGGTCCCGGTGGGCTGGCATTTGTGCTGATTGATGACGCAGACGGCCGTTTCGAAATCGTGGGCAACTCGATAGTCGTAGCGGCCGGAGCCGTCCTCGATTTCGAACAGCAGCCTTCTCACAATGTCACTGTCGAGGTGACCGACCCCAGTGGCCTCAGCTACACGGAGAGCTTCGAGATCACAATCATCAACGCAAACGAGGCCCCCACGGACATTGGCGTGACAGGCGGCACGGTTACTGAGAACCAGGCTCCCGGCGCACTCGTCGCCGTGCTGAACGCGGTAGATGCCGACGCCGGCGACACGCTCGAGTTCACTATTGACGATCCCTCGGGCTTGTTCGAAATCGTCGGCAATGAGATACGAGTAGCAGCTGGTGCTCAGATCGACTTCGAAACCGCGATGTCACATATTGTGACGCTTACGGTGACCGACGGCTCCGGAGAGACCTACCAAGAAGAGCTGATCATCCAGGTCCAGAACGTTGCGCCCGTTATCATCGGCACGGCAGCGGCGAACACTCTGCCCGGCACGAGCGAGGAGGACCAGATCTTCGGCCGTGCGGGGAACGACACATTGTCGGGCCTTGCCGGCAGCGATGAACTGTTCGGCGAGGTTGGCAATGACCGGCTCACCGGCGGAGCCGGCGTTGATACGTTGTCCGGCGGAGCGGGCAACGACACGTATACCCTAACGGCGGACGACCCTGCCGAAGACACTGTTGTCGAGCTTTCTGGCGAAGGCACTGACACAGTGGAGACGGACCAGAGCTACACGCTGACCGCCTTCGTCGAGAACCTGTTTCTGACCGGAAGCGCGAGCATCGACGGAACGGGCAACGAACTCTCCAACACCATTACCGGAAATACCGGGAGCAATGTGCTCGACGGTGGAGCCGCCGCCGACACGATGAGGGGCGGGCAGGGCGACGATGTCTACTACGTCGAGTCAATTGGTGATGCTGTCACGGAATCCTCCAACAGCGGCTCGGACGAGGTCAGGACTACGCTGACAAGCTATCTCTTGGTCGGCAACGTCGAGCGGCTGACCTATACCGGCGTGGCCAACTTCACCGGCACGGGCAATTCGCTCGCCAACACCATCACGGGAGGAAACGGAGGGGATACGCTCGATGGCCTCGGTGGTGCCGACATCCTTATCGGGATCGGTGGCGACGACACCTACGTCGTCAACAATGTCGGTGATCAGGTCGTCGAAGCTGCCGATGAGGGCTTTGACACAGTGCGGAGTTCTGTCACCTACACATTGGGTAGTGATGTCGACCAGCTCATCCTTACGGGATCAGGAGGCCTTGGTGGCACGGGCAACGAGCTCAACAACAGCCTCATAGGCAACACTGGCGCCAACACATTGGACGGCGGGCTTGGTCTCGACATCCTGACTGGCGGCTCGGGCAACGATACATATATCGTCACCGACGTTGGCGATACCATCGTCGAGGCGGCGGGCGCTGGGACCGGCACAGACACTGTTCGGACGAGTTTGGTGTCGTATTTGCTGGATACGAACGTCGAGAACCTCATCTTTACGGGAGGGGCAAACTTCGCAGGCACCGGCAATGCCTTGGCGAACATCATAACGGGCGGCGATGGCAACGATACGCTGACCGGCGGCCTCGGAGATACGCTGAGAGGATTGGCGGGCAACGACACCTACGTGGTCGATATATCGACAGCCACTGTCACGGAAGGCTCCAATGCTGGCATCGATATCGTTCAGTCGTCAGCCAACTTTACTCTCGGCGCGAACCTTGAAAATCTGATGCTGACGGGCACTGCTTCGAACGGCACGGGCAACGGCCTCGCCAACGTGATCATGGGCAATAGCAGTTCCAACACGCTCTCGGGTCAAGGCGGTAACGACCGGCTCATCGGCGCAGACGGCAACGACACGCTAACGGGTGGCACCGCGAATGACGTCTATGTATTCGGGGAAAGTTTCGGTCGCGACGTCATTAGTGGCTTTTCCCTGACAGGTTCATCGAGCGATCAGATTGAGTTTTCGAATTCGGTCTTCACGAGCTTCGCTGCGGTCCAGGCGGCAATGGCGCAGGTCGGTGCCAACGCCGTTATCACCTATGATACGAACAACACGATCACATTGACCGGCGTCAACGTGGCGAACCTTAACGCCGGTGACTTTGTGTTCGTGTGAATCACATCCCGTGGAGGGAGCGCGGTGGCAATCGGGCGCCGCGCTCCTTTGGGCTTTCCTGGGTGGGACTCGGCACGCTGGCGGTGTATCATAGCGCACACAGCCGCAGTTTCGGCCGCCGCCTGGTCGAACGCTGCATCGCAACGCCCGGCGCGGCGGCGCCAAGGCAGTCGGCATCCATTCGGCCGGCTTCATGGAGCGGGCCTGCGGCATGTATGAACTCGCCAGCTTCGTGTGAAGCCAAAAATGCGACAGCTACGCTTCCAGCATTCTGAATTTTGACCGCAGCCTCGACGGCGAGCTCGTTATCACATACGAACTGTCGCTGTAGGACCGCATACCAAACGACAGAGCCTAGCCGCGGCTCACGTAGAAGCCAATGCGGTCCAGTTGCGGGCATTTAGCATTAGAACAAAAGGAGAACTTCCGGTGGGGATTCCGGTGGGGATTTGGGTCACAAAACCTACACCGGGACCCCTTTTGTTCCTAGGCGGAAGCAATGATAGAAAATTTGGGGTTGCGCTAAACCCCTTGCTTCTCTAGGGGTTCGCATCAGCCGGAGTGTAGCGCAGCCTGGTAGCGCACCTGATTTGGGATCAGGGGGTCGCAGGTTCGAATCCTGCCACTCCGACCAGGCCGTTCCTGTCCGGCCCGGACGATCCCGCTGTCTGAACAATTGGCCAATGACACCAAGCGGCCCTATTTTCGTCTTGCGTTTGTGTTTCCCGTGCCATCTGGTGCCAACCACGGTGATATGATCCAGAGGCTATCGTGGCAAATCAGATGCTGAGCGGCGTCCGCGCGCAGACCTTTCCAAACCAACTCGGCGTTGCCGCCAGGGTGGTTACGGCAATGGTCCTTCGCGAAACCCGCACCCGCTTCGGAAAGAACAAGTTCGGCTTCATCTGGCTTCTGCTGGAGCCGATGGCTTATGTGGTCTTCATCGTTTCGGTCAGGGCCTTTATGGAAAACCGCATTCCGTTCGGGCAGAACCTGCTGCTTTTTATCCTGTCCGGCATCCTCACCTTCCGCATGTTCTCGTCGATAGCCTCTCGGGGCGTGAGCGCCATCTCGTCGAACAAGGCCCTACTCGCCTATCCGCCGGTCAAGCCGGTCGACGTCATAGCGGCACGGCTGATTCTCGAAACGATCATCATGTTCGTCATCTGGGCGATCTTCTATTCGCTGTTGTCGATCGTCAGCGAGGACAAGATCATCGTCAACTATGGCAAATTCGCCGAGGCCATCGGCGCGATCTGCTTCCTGAGCTTCGGCGTCGGCACATTCAATGCGGTGGTCGCGGCGATCACGCCCACCTGGGAGCGTGTCTGGGGCATCCTCCGCTTTCCGCTGTTGATCCTTTCGGGCGTGTTCTATGTGCCGACGCTGATGCCGCCTGCCATGCAGGCCGTCATCGTGTGGAATCCACTGCTGCATTGCGTGGAGTGGGTGCGGACCGCCGTGTACCTGACCTATGATCCGATGCTGGACAAGCCGTATGTTTTCCTCGTCGGATCGCTCTTCCTAGTGACCGGGCTCCTGCTCGAGCGCGCCTATCGTCATCGGATCATGGCTTTTTAAGTCGATCCTGCGCAATAGACCCCAGCCAGAACCAGCAAGCGGCGCAGTCCACGCCTGCTCAGGGACGAGACCGGCCATTCGGTTCGCACCGTCTGACGTTCACTCTGGAGGGGCGGAGGTTCGAACGAACCGGCTCTACTTCATCTTCGCAAAAGATCTGGCGGTGGCCGATGCTCCCGGCTGGCAATGTCGCCAGGATAGCGGATCGTGTCCTGCTGGTGATCGAGACTGTCCGGTTCGTGCCCGCCGTTTCCGGGGCGGACAATCTGAAAGGTGGCGATCCCGGCAGGATTCGAACCTGCGACCATCGGCTTAGAAGGCCAATCCGATACCCCTTACCGCCATACCCCTCCGACTTACCCGTGCATTATTCTACGCTCCAATCCCTTGTGGAATAAGGGTTTTGCCCTTACTCTTGCGCCGATGGTCGCAGATATAAATTACTCGGACTTACCGCCTGCGACTTACATGGCACTTACACGGCTCCGTGTAAGGCAGTTTTTCAGGGGGTTTGAGCATGCCGAAAATCAACAAGACCTTCGTGGATTCCGTGACCGTCGATCCGGACAAGCGCGTCTATCACTGGGATAGCGAACTGAAGGGATTTGGGCTTCAGGTCTTGCCCAGCGGGGTGAAGAGCTTCGTCTACCAGTATCGCCTTCCAGCCGGGAATGATCGTCGCGCGACGCTGGGCAAGTATGGCCAACTCACCGCCGACGAAGCCCGCCGCAAGGCCGAAGGAATGCGCCGCAACGTGGTCGACGGTGTCGATCCGCTTGCCGAAAAGCAGGCGCGCCGAGACGCGCTAACCGTCGCCGATCTTCTAGACAGCTATCTCCTATCGGAAGACTTCAAGGCGAAGGCGGCAACCACACAGCAGACCGACAAGGGCCGAATCAACCGACATTTGAAACCGCTTCTCGGCAAAACGCTGGTCGAGGCGCTGACCGTGGAAAAGGCGAAGAAATGCTTCGCCGATATCCGGGACGGCAAAACCGCTGTCCGGGAGAAAATGGGGAAGCGTGCCCTTGCCCGTGTCCGGGGTGGTGAAGGTGCAGCCCGGAAGAGTCTTCGCCTTTTGAAATCCGTGCTGGCATGGGCACGAGACGACGCCAAGCTGATCACGATTCACCCGCTGGAAAAATTCGCCACCGGCCCGGATGGCGAGCGCGACGCGATCATTGAGGACGCGGCAGAATATTCCAGAGTGTTCGCGACGATCGCCGATCTCGAAACGAAAAGGGTGATCGGTGCCAGCGCCGCCGATGGCTTGCGCCTTGTCGCCCTTACCGGTGGACGTCGATCGGAAATCGCCGCCATGCGGTGGCGGCACATTGATCTCAAGGCTGGCAAGATCGTGTTGCCATGGAAGAACCATAAAACCGGTGGCCGCACCGGGAAGCCGCGCGAAATCGATCTAACCACCGATGCCATGGTGATCATTGCCAGACAGCCGGCACGGGAACCGGACGATTTCGTACTTGTCCCCGCGCATGGTGTTGGCCCGGTGAATCTATCCCGGCCGTGGGATAAGGTTAAGGCCAAGGCAAACCTGTCCCGGCCCGATCTCGGCCTTCATGGATTGCGCCATAGTCGCGCCTCCCACTTCGCCATGGAGGGCGGTTCAGCGCCGGAAATCATGCAGGCCATGGGTCATAGAAATCTGGCGACAAGCCAACGATACATTCATTTTGCTGAGCAGAGAAAGCAGGCGATCGGCGAACGCGCCGCATCGATCGCCACGGCCGGATTGGCGCTTGCGTCCGGTGCACCCGCCGCCGACGTGACCGATCTCGCCGACGCCCGCAACCGGCGCCGGTAGCCTCCGGCGCGACTGGCGCCGGCAGTCTCCAGCGCGGCCGGCGCCCAAACACTCCTGACAATTAAATTTGCCATCACCGGGCGCATGGCACTGATTTCACACGTATATCCGCACCCATGAGAAATATAGTCGCTTACCCTATGCGGCTATAGGCAAGTCCTTGTAACCTCCGAAGCGTGATCTGAGTTTCGCGTAACGGAGATGCGACATGCATAAGACTGATAGATTCCTTGATCGGAGAGAATCCGCAAAATATCTCGCCGAAAAAGGGCTGAAGATTTCAGCAAAGACTTTGACCAAATTTGCCACCGTGGGCGGTGGGCCGGCTTACCGGAAATTTCTGGGCAAGGCATATTCGACCACCGGCGAGCTTGACGAGTGGATCAGCGAGCGCTTGGGCACGACGCGCCGCACCACGAGCGACGCCGTCCCGGCCGAGCGCGAGTAACGGCCATGAACGCCGTTGATTTCTTTCCGTTTGCGCCGCCACCGGCTCCGGCAGCCACGGCAAAAGAACGTTTCGAAAACGTGGTCTTCGCAACGTTCTGTCTCCGCGATTTTAACGATCATGATGTGATCTGGGAGGAATCGGACGCGGACACGTGGCCGGAAGAGACCGAGTCTGCGGAATGGTACATCCGCGTCATGCGCTGGTTTGAGCCGGCGCTTGATGCCCGCATGGTCGCTGCCGCATTCGCTGAAGCAGACAGGTTTAGCGATGCTCATTACCGGGCATGTCGCGATGACGATGAAGCCATCTACGATCTTCACCGGCGCTACGACAGCTTGATCGATCCACGCTTCAGACATTGCGAGCCCGGCGATTTCCTCCCCGCCGTCGACCTCGCAAAGGACCACCGCCTTTCCCGGTGGGGGGAATTGACCGGCCGCATGATCTATTGCGGCGGCCGTTCGATCGAAGCCCGGTTTAATTCGTCGCCTTGGCTGAATCCGTATTTCGATTTGCCGAGACGTGAACGGCTTTCCAGATACGAAAAGCATATCTCGGAAATGATCCCGAACGCATGGAGGCTTGCCACTTCCCTGTATGGCAAGCTGCCGGCTCTGTGGCGCGATGGTGCGCCCGACGAGGCAGACGTGCTGCATGATTTGCATGCGGCGGCGGAAACCGAAAGAGCCGTTGAAAAGGGCGGCGGCACCACGGAACTGGCGAAGCTCAGGCGCGCCCGGCAGCCGGAACGCAAGCCAGTTCCGACATGTGTTGCCAAGCCGATCTGCGCCCCGGAACCGACCGCACACCAACTCGACATGTTCGAGCGGGGGCTGGAATGACCGCCACGAAAACGGCCGGGGCGCTCGCCACGCCGCCGGCCGGGAATGAAGGACTCACAGGAAGTTATTCCTCTCCGGAGGCATTGGCAAGCCTTTACGATGCCGCGGCGGAATGGCTTGTTGAGGCTGGCCACGATGCGCCCCGGCCGGTGATGCCGGAGCTTAAGCGGCGGTTCGGGCTGTCCACGGGCGAGGCCATCAAGGCGATCAAGATGGCGAACGAAATGCGGGGGCTGTCATGCTGATCCCGGACAAGCGATCTCCGGGCGCTATGAGGCAAGCCTCTCTGGCGACTTGGAAATTCAGGTTTATGGAAATCGTGGCGGCCGATCCGAAATGCCTGCCTTCGGATTTGGCGATCATTAGATGTTACCTGAGTTTCATCACGCCTGAGACAGGGTCAGTCGCCTTTGCGGCGACGACAAAGCTCATGGTCATGGCAAATATTTCTGGAAAAACAGCGATCTGTGGGCGCAGGAGGTTGGTGGACCTTGGCTACCTCTGCCGTGTTCCGGGGCGGCGGACGGAGGCAGGCGCTGACTTTTATGAACTCAGCTTCAAAAAGCGTGAGCACGTTGTCACGGCACATATTCGCGACGAAGAAGCCCGGCTTTTGAAAGCTGAGGCGGATCGTGCCGAGACAAAACGCATTCGCCGGAAAAAAAGAGAAGTCGCGAGCGGGATGAAAAAGGCGGCGGCGGCGTCACCCGCCCCGGTAAATTCTACAGGGACGAAATCCACCGAGAGCGATGTTGACCCTGTAAATTTTACCGGGACGGAATCGTCCGCTGAGAGTGAATCTGTCCCGGTAAATTCTACAGGGACGGATTCGTCCGCTGAAAACGAGCCAAAAGGACGTTCCGGCAAATTTTACAGGGACGTTCCGGTAAAAATTACAGGGGAATACCCTGAAGTACTCCCTACAGAGAAGAGTCTGCTCAGAAGGGGACAGCCTGAAAAAGAGGGTTCGCACCCTGTCGGTTCTAAGGGGTGTTCTGATGCTTCTGATGCCCCTGAATTGGACCGTCCTTTCCCTCCGCCTTTTGATGAAAAAGAAGAGATCGAAATGATGCTTGAGGTCATCAAGCGCGACCCCGACACGTTGCCTGAGACCATGGAAAAAATTCGCGAAAAATTGAAATTCAGACTGACGCCGCGTGAGGCACTGGCGATGCTCGCCGAGGATAAAAAAATTCGCGAACGCGAAAAAGGCCGGCAGGCAAATAGTCAAAATTCCCAAGGTGCGAATTCGTATGCTCGCCAGTCGCAGGGGTTCTGAAAAATGAAAAGCCTGTTGGATAATTATCTCAGCGTGAAAGAGACGGCATTTTTGATCGGGCTTGGCGTGCCGACGCTCCGGCGGAAAATCCAGCGGATCGAACGTCGCGAGCTTCCCCGGAGCGCACTGCCGCCTTTCGTAAAATATAATTGCCGGATTATTTTCGATCGCGACGGGGTGGAAAAATGGTTTCGCCGGCAGGTCGAGGCATGAGCCCGGCCGGCGACAATGTTTGCAGAACTCTGCAAACTTTCGCCGGTCAAGCCGCGAAATATGTCGCTGGCTTGATGTTTCCGCTCGGCGGAAACATTTCCTCAGTCAAGCCTTCGGCACTGGGATGTGTGCAGAATCTGCACACTTTCGGCGGCTGGCGGAAAAAGTTACCGGGAAAAATCGCAATGAATCCCCGCCGATCGGAGCATGCGCGGTGCGGTTGCCGCTGGGATGAAAATCCTATTCCGATCGGCTCATGTCGATTTGGACAAAAATCTTTGGCGGTTCCCAGCCGGTTGAGGCGAAGGATTACAGCCTCGCCGATCCGGCCGCGCTCGCCCTGTTCGGCATCCCCGCCAGCCTTAGCGGTGTCGCCGTTGGCGAAGGCGTCGCCATGCAGCAGAGCACGGCCGGCGCCTGTCTCCGGCTGATCTCAAACACGCTTGGCAGCTTGCCCGTCCACGTCTTCCAGAAGGACGAAGCCGGGGAACGTGACAGGGCATCCCAGCATCCGGCTGATCGGCTGTTGGGCGGCTTTGTGGCGCCGTGGCAGGCGTCCAGCGAATTCCTCCAGTTGATGACGTTCGCCGCGCTGGTCGATGGCCGCGCCTATGCCAAGGTCACCCGCATTCGCGGCGAGGTGAGGGAAATCTTGATGCTGCCGCGTGGTGCCGTCCGGCGCGAGGTGGACGAAGGCACGCTTGAGCCGCATTATTTCATCCGGCTCAAGGCCGGCGGCGAACAGCGGATGTCCTATCAGGACGTGATAGAGCTTTGCCCGTTCGGTGGCCGTTCGCCGCTCCGGGATGCCGCCAGCGCCATCGGGCTCGCCGTTGTGCTGGAGCAGCATGGAAGCTCGCTTTTCAAAAATGGCGCGCGGCCATCCGGAGTTTTGAAAATCCCCGGCAGGCTCACCGACGTCGCGGCAAAAAGAATTTCCGACGCTTGGCATAGCTCTTTCGGCGGCACGAACAGCGGCAAAACCGCGATTATCGAGGAAGGCGGCAGTTTCGAAGCGCTGGCGCTGACGTCCACCGATTCGCAATACAACGAACTTCGCCAGACTCAGGTCAGCGAAATCTGCCGCGCCTTTGGCGTGCCGGAGGTGCTGGTCAGTTCGCTCAGCCGGGGCACTTGGCGCAATATCGAAGAACTCAACCGGGTTTTCCTTCAGACGACGGTGCTGCCGTGGGTGCAGGCATGGGAGGCCGCGCTTGAGCGCAGCGTGCTGACACCCGCCGAACGCGCGGCCGGCTTGTACGTCGAGATGAGCACGGCCGGCCTTGAGCGTGGCGATACCGCCAGCCGGTTCGCAGCCTACAGCGTGGCCCGCACCGCCGGAATCATGACCGCAAACGAGGTGCGCCGGCTGGAAAACCTCCCGGCGCATCCGGAGGGCAACACCCTCGCCAATCCGAACACCACGCCCGGCGCGCCCGGCAGCACGGAAGGGGCCGACGATGGCGACGACAAAGCCCAGGAATAATTTTGACGGAATGCCGGAGGCGATGCGTCCGCAGCCTATCCCGACCATGCCGGGCGTGAGCGCGTTCTTCAGCTTCTCCGCCGCAAAGCAGGCTTGCGAGGCGACCAGCATCCCGGTGGCGCCGCATCTCATGGCGGCGCTTCTCAGGGGCGAGCCCGGCGCGATCGAGGAATGCGTGCCGCGCGGGCTGATCAATAGCGACGGCTCGCGCTGGTCCGCCGGTGTGGATGAAATCCCGCTGCCGACGCTCACGCTCGGCAGGATTTTGGCCGATGCCTTACACCGGCGCCTGCTTGGTGAGGCGCTGAGCATGGACGGGGGCGAATGATGTCCGACACCGGCACCTACGTCTCGCTGGACGTCAAGGCCGTCTCCGATACCGGCGAATTCGAAGGCTATGCGAGCACCTACGCGGTCGATCAGGGCAACGATGCCGTCTTGCCCGGCGCCTTCGCCAAGTCTCTGGCCACGCGCCCGGCCGGCAGGATCAAGATGCTTCGTGATCATGATCCGCGCCAGCTTATCGGGCAGTGGACCGACGCCAAGGAAGACGATCGCGGCCTTTGGGTGAAGGGGCGGCTTCTGTTGGACGTTGCCGCCGCCAAGGAAGCCTATGTGCTGTTGAAGGCTGGCGCGTTGGATGGCCTGTCCATCGGCTTCAGGTCGATCCGCGACCGCTGGGATTCCGCGAAAAAGGTCCGCTTCCTTGAGGAAGTCGATTTGCGGGAAATTTCTTTGACGGCTTTCCCGATGAACGAATCCGCCGCCGTGCAGGCGGTGAAAAACGAAGAATTCGCCCAGCGCGTCGTTGCGGCGATCAACCGGGCGCACGCCCGAATTCGCGCAGCCTAGGAGATCGAAGATGCGCCATACCCTGAAAGACGAACTGAAGGCGAGCACCGCGCTTCGCCTTGAAACCAAGGATGCGACCGGCGGCGACAATGCCGTTGAGCAGGCGCTTGCCGGGCTCGCCGCCACCATGGAAACCAAGATCGGCGAGCTTCGCACCGAACTGAAGGCGGCGACCGATCGCGCCGACGATCTGGAAACCCGGCTTGCCCGTCCGGCGATCGGCGGCAGCGCCGATGAGCCCAGCCCGGAGCGCAAGGCGTTTACGGGTTATCTCCGCTCCGGCCGTGAAGCGCTGGCCGTGGAAGAGGCGAAGGCGCTTCGCGTCGCCGATGACAGCGCTGGCGGATATCTGGCGCCTTCCGATTTCGTCGCTGAGGTGATCAAGGGCATCGTTGAGCGCTCGCCGATCCGGCAGGCCGCGCGTGTCGGCAGCACCGCTTCCGGCGAGGTCATCCTTCCCAAGCGCACCGGCCGTCCTACCGGACATTGGGTCGGCGAGACCGAAGACCGGAGCGAAACCGGCTCAACCTATGGGCAGGCCGAAATCCCGATTCACGAAATGGCCTGTTACGTCGATGTCAGCTTGAAGTTGCTGGAAGACGCGGCCGTCAACGTTGAGGGCGAAGTCGCCTTCGATCTGGCGGAGGAATTCGGCCGTCTGGAGGCGCTGGCGTTCTCGCAGGGCGATGGCGTCAAAAAGCCTCTTGGCGTCATGGAGACAACCGGCGTTGCCTACAGCTTCTCCGGCAATGCGAGCACGCTGGGTTCGGCGCCGGCCGATTTGTTGATCGACGCCTTTTACAAGGTGGCGGCGTATTACCGGAATCGCGGCGTCTGGATGATGAACGGCAGCACCCTTGCCGCCATCCGCAAGCTGAAGGATGCCGGCTCCGGCGCCTATCTCTGGCAGCCCGCGCTTACCGCTGGCCAGCCGGAAACGATCCTTGGCCGGCCGGTGATCGAAGACCCGACGATGGATGATGTCGGGACCGGCACTGAGCCGATCGTGTTCGGCGATTTCAACAGCGCCTATCGCATCTATGACCGCGTCAACATGTCGGTGATGCGCGATCCCTACTCGGTGGCCACCAAGGGCTTGGTGCGCTTCCACGCCCGGCGCCGCGTCGGCGGCGGCATGGTGCTCGCCGAAGCGCTGAGAAAGGTTCGCTGCGCGACCAGCTAAGGCCGCGCCGCGCAGCTTCACCCCGAAACGCAAAGGCATCAGAAAGGATTTTTCAGATGCGCGATCTCTTTCATTCAGTCGGCGCCGTGTTGGCGCTCACCCCGGCCGTGAAGACGGCGGCAGGCGATGGCGCCGCCATCGATCTCAAGGGCTATGGCAGCGTCGTCTTCGTCGTGAGCACAGGCGCGATCGTCGGTGCTGGCGACTTCGGCATCAAGGTGCAGCACTCCGATGCGTCCGGCTCCGGTTATGAGGACGCGCCGGCCGGCACGTTCTTCTCGAATGCGCCGGCAACGTTGGGCGCAAGCACGGCCTACAAGCTCGGATATATCGGCGACAAGCGCTACGCCCGCATCGTGCTGACCTATGCGTCCGGCACGTCGATCGCCGCTGGCGCCGTCGCCATCCTTGGCCGGCCGGCGAGCGCGCCCGTCGCCTAACGAGTAGTCGGCGCGGGTTTCCCCTTTCCTTTGCTCCCGCGCCACACGAGCGACGTTGAGACCGGCGTCGCTCAACTTGCGGGCGGCGTTTAAGCACGGCGCCGCCCGCTCCTTACCGAAGGAGGCCAGCCGTGCCGAAGGCCGCACCAACGATCTGCCAGTGTGGAAAGGTCCGCCCGTCCGGACAGCGCTGCACCTGCGCGCCAGTCCGCGTCGACCATCGGCCATCGGCCACCAAGCGCGGCTATGACGAAGGGTGGAAGCTCGCCGCCAAGGCATTCCTCGCCGCGCCCGGTAACGAGCGCTGCCGCTGCGGTGCGCCGGCAACCTGCGTCGCGCACATCCTCAGCATCCGGCTCTATCCGTCCTTGCGCATGAACAAGGACAACTGGCGCCCGTCCTGCCGGTCCTGCAACACGTCGGACACCTATCGAGAGAAGGACGGCGGGGTGGGTCCGGGTTTGAGCCGTTCGCGCGCCCACCACACGCGCCAGAGCATTGAAAATTCTGGGAAAAAAACCGCTGTGCCGTTTTTCGCGATCGGGGATGAATGATGCTCACTCGAATTTCGCCGCCGGCAGTTGAGCCGATCACGCTTGAAGAAACGAAGGCCGCGCTCGCCGTGATCGGCAACAGCGATGACGATATGCTCCAGCGCCTCATAGGCGCCGCTACAGCGGCCTTTGACGGTGCGGATGGCAGACTTGCCCGGCCGCTCATCGAACAGCGCTGGCGCCTCTCTATGGAACGCTTTCCGGCAGGCACGATCCGGTTGCCGTTGCCGCCGACGATCAGCGTTGACGCGATCAGCTATGTCGACGGCGCTGGCGACGATCAGGAAATCGATCCTGCCGAATATACCGTGAGCGGGCTGGGCTCGACCGATGCGGCGATTATCTCGCCGGTATCCCGGTGGCCGTCCGGAACGGCGGTGACGATCGAACTCACATGCGGTTTCGGCGCCGATCCGGAACACGTGCCTGCCGATATCAAGGACGCGTTGATTGCCGTCGTCGGCAGCCGCTACGCATGGCGCGAGGCTCAGGTGCTCGCCACCGGCTCGCTTTCCGAAAATCCAGAAGTCGCCGACGTGATCGACCGCTGGCGCGTGCGGGGCTTCGGCTGATGGCTGTTCAAGGTCTCAACGCGCTGAATAAGAGGCTCGCCCGGATGCCGGCCGCTGCCCGCGCCGAACTGGAAAAGGCCGTAGTGGAAGGCGCCAATCGCACCGCCGTATTGGCCCGTGGGCTGGCACCGCATGAAAGCGGCGCGTTGCGGGAAAGCATCCATGTCGAAGCCGGGCGCCATCAACTTCACCGGCTCGTGGTGAGCGGTGGCCCGTCGACCACTGTCACCGCCCGCGCCGGACATGGTTCATACGACTACGCCAAGGCGCAGGAATGGGGCACCGATGACATGGACCCGAATCCGAGCCTGTATCCGGCTTTCCGTGCGCTGAAGAAGTCGATCACCGCCCGCATGAGCCGTGCCGCCCGCAAGGCCGCGAAAGGAGGCGGAAATGCTTCGTGATGAGGAAACCGGCCAACTGCTTGACGCTGCAACGGATTTTGCGCTGGCGGTTTGCACCGCCGACGATCCTTGCCGCGTGCTGGAACTGGAAACCGCTGAGGTTTTCGCCCGGCAGCATGGCCTTCTCACCGGCAACGATGCCTATGCCGTGCTGGCGCTGTGCATGGTGATGGTCGAACGGCGCGGGCCGCTGATCCGGCAGTTTCGGACTGACTATGCCGCTGCCATCGCGCCGCCTGTATCGGGGACCGTGCAATGATCGGCGCCGGCAGCTTCGATCGACGGATTGACGTCCAGCGTCCGGCGGAAAGCCGCGATGCCGGAACGAATGCCGTCATCGTCTCATGGTCGACGCATCTCGCGAGCGTCCCGGCATCGATCCGGCGCGCCTCCGGCCGGGAATTTCTCGACGCGGATCAGGTGCAGAGCGAACGCCGCGCCGTGTTCACGATCAGGTACGCCGACGTCGTCGTGACGGACCGCGTGCTCGCCGACGATGGCTTGACGTATGGCATCTCCGATATCCGGGAAATCGGCCGGCGGCGGTTCCTCGAATTGCAGTGCGAGGCCATCCAGTGACACGCGGTCCCGTCGCCAAGCTGAAGGTTGTGGCTGCCCCTGAGCCGGTCACAGTGCCCCGCTGGTGCCCTGCAATCTGCCGGGATGTCTATCAGCGCGCCGCCACGGAACTCGCCGCACAGGGCCGTCTCAGCGCCGGCAATCTCGACTTGCTGGAAAGCTACATTGCCGCCGTTGCCACGGCTCGCCGCGCTGAGCGCAGTGTGCAGCGGCAGGGCTCTTTCTTCCTGAAGAAAGGCCAGCGGCCGCAGGCGCACCCCGGAATCGCCATTGCGCAGGAAGCACGGAAGCAGGCGCGCATGCTGGCCAGCCGGCTGGCGCTGATACAGGAAAGCCGCGACGCGAACCGGGCGGCATCCGGTGATTTTGTCGCTGCCGATGACGACGAGGATTTCGGCGATGTCTGAAATCCGCCCGGTATGGCTGTTTGACGATTCCCCGATCCCCGATCCGCTTGGTTATGGGGCACGGGCCGTCGATTTTCTGCGCAAGCTCCGGCATCCGAAAAGCACGGCGCCGAAACACCAGTTCCAGCTATTTCCTTTTCAGGAACGGCTGGTGCGCAAGGTCTATGGTGACGTCCATGCGGACGGGCGGCGGAAGGTGCGCACGCTGTATCTCAGGATGGGGCGCGGTGGCCGCAAAACCAGCCTCACCGGCGCGCTGGCGTTGCTGCATCTCTTCGGACCGGAGCGTGTCACCGGCGGCAAGATCATCGCCGCCGCGTCGGACAGGTCGCAGGCCAAGATTCAGTGGGAGGAAGCCGCTGGCATCATCGGCATGTCCGCGCGCCTTTCACAGGCCACGCAAAAGCGCGAGGCGCCGGTCTTCACGATCTCGCATCCGAAGAGCGGTTCCCAGTTTCAGGCGATCAGCGCCGATGGCGAGGGCAAGCACGGGCTGACCTACCAGCTTGTTTGCACCGATGAGCTTCACGTCTGGTCGCACAACCGGGAACTGTGGAGGGCGTTGACGACGGGTCTGCCGAAGATTCCGAACACCTTGCATGTCATCACGACAACGGCCGGCTATGGCGTGGACGGCATCGCCGGTGAAATCGAAGCCTATGCGCGCGACGTGGCCACCGGCGCGGTGATCGATGAAACCTTCCTGAGCGTCATCTTCGAAGTCCCGGAAGAACTCGACTGGAAGGATGAGCGGGCGTGGCACCTCGCCAATCCGGGCTTGCCTTATGGCTTCCCCGATATAGACGGACTGCGCACCGCAGCGAAGCAGGCAACACGGCTACCGCAGCTAAAGGACGACTTTCTCCGTTTCCATCTTGGCCGTTGGCAGGATGGCGCCGCATCGCCCTGGCTGGATTTGGTCATCTATGATGCCGGCGCCCGCGATATCTCGATTGACGACTATGAAGGTGAGCCGTGCTGGCTTGCGGTCGACTTCGGCTTGGTTTCGGACTTGTCGGCGGTCGTTGCGGCATTCCCGCGCGATGATGACGAAATCCACGTCTTTGCATGGTTTTTCGTCCCCGAAGATAATCTGAGGGCCAAGGCTGAAGCCGACCGGGCGCCGTATATCGAGGCCCGTGACAATGGCTATCTTGTCGCGACTCCCGGCAATGTGGTGGATCGGCGCATCCTCGCCGACAAGGTGCGCGAACTCGCCGACCGGTTTGCCGTGCAAGAGGCGGCGTTTGACCCTTACCGCTTGAAAGACTGGGCTGCCGATCTCGCTGAGCAGGACGGGCTTCCGATGGTGGAACACCGGCAGGGCTGGGCTTCCATGGGACCGGCTATTGCCAAGCTGCAAAATCTGATCCTCGCCGGGAAATTCATCCACGACGGCAATTCGCTGCTCCGTTGGTGCTTTTCCAACGTGGTGACGAAGACCGATTCCAGCGGGAATGCTTCGTTTCATAAGGGCCGTAGCAGGGGCAGGATTGACGGGGCGGTGGCCAGCGCAATGGCCGTTGGCCGTGCCGTGACCGGCGAGTCCGGCCTTTCCATCTATGCCGGCGACGATCGCCCGGCCGGCCTTTTGTTTGTGTGACGCATGGCCGATATCGACAACGCCAAATTAGTCGTTTCTCTGGAAGCCAGAGTCAGGGGGTATGAACGCGCCTTGGCCAAGGCTCAGGCTGACACCAACACCCGGATGAAAGGCATCGAAAATGCCTTGAAGAAGCCGCAAGCCGAATTCCAGCGCACCGCCGACATTGCCGCCCGGAGCTTGGCCAAGATCGAAAAGCAGAGCGCGACGTCCGCCAGCGCCATCGCCGCATCGTTCAAGGGCATCGGCGCCGGGCTTGCTGGCGGTTTGAGCGTACAGGCGTTTGTCCGGTTCTCCGATGCGGCAACCCGCGTCCAGAACAGCTTGAAAAATGCCGGGCTGGAAGGCCGCGAACTCACCGGCGCATATGAGCGGTTGTCGAAAATCGCTTTGCAGAACGGCGCATCGTTCGAAGCCGTCGCGTCTCTGTATTCGAAGACTTCGAAGGCCGCGAAAGAGCTTGGTATCAGCAGTCAGGACGTGGAGAAGTTCACGGCTCGCATGTCGGCGGGATTGCGCGCCAGCGGCACCGATGCGCAGGCGGCGAGTGCTGGTCTACATCAACTCGGGCAGGCGCTGGGAAGTGGCGTACTGCGCGGCGATGAACTCAATTCGATTCTGGAGAACCTGCCCAGCGTGGCGGAGTCGCTGGCCAAGGGGCTTGGCGTCACGATCGGACAGCTTCGCCAGATGGGCGCCGATGGCGAATTGACGGCGCGCCGCGTCTTCGAAGGCTTCATGCGCGGTTCGGAGGGAATTGAGGCTCAGGCTGCGAAGACCTCGCTCACTTTTTCGCAGGCATTTACGAATATCGCCACCGCGTTGACGCTGGCTGCCGGCGAGTTCAACAAATCGACCGGTGCAAGTCAGGCATTCGCCGACGTCGTAAATTCTGTAGTTGTGCCGGCAATTACTGGCCTTGGCGAAGCGATTGGCCGCACCAACGAAAAGCATGCCCAGCTTGGCCGGCAGCTACAGCAGTTTGCCCAGCAGTGGGGGATTGAGCAATTCGTTCTGGATACCGTCAAGGCGTTCAACGATCTCGGCAACGTCACCGATCCGCTGTTGGCGGCATTCGAAGCCGCTCAGGCCAAGGTGCGCGCAAGTCGCGGCGCCCTGAGACAGGACTTCGAAGGCGTCGTCGACGATTTCAGCGCCGCCATGGCCGATCTGAGGGCAAGCGGACAGGAAGACATCGCCAGTGGTCTTTCCGTCGCCTTTGTGGGGCTTCAGGCCAAGATTGGCGCCGGTACAGCGGAAGCCCGCGACTTTGATTCCGTCATCAGCGGCTTGGTCAACACCGGCAACAGCATGGCCGATCAGGTGGCCGGCCGGCTGGAACTGATTCAGGGCAGGTTCCAGAACGCCGGGGAAGCCGCGAAGAAGGCATTCGATGACGCTGGCCGCGCGCTGGCCACCGCGCTGGGTGAACAGGCCCTTCGCGTTGTGGACGCGCTCGCCGGCCGTCTGGGGGACAGCCTGCCGGCAGCCGTTGGCCGCTTCACCGGGGCGTTGCGGCAGGCGCTGGCCTTGCTGGGCAAGATGGACGCCGCCACCGCTACGGCTCTCACCCAAATCAGTGCGGGCGGATATCAGCCGGGCGATTTGAACCGTGGCCCCGGTGGCGGCTTCCTGAATTTCGATGACGGCACCAAAACGCCCGACAATGATCCGAGCAAGATACCGCTGCCGGATGCGGTCGACGTCACCCCGGAACGTCGTGTCGATCCGTATTTTTCCGATTCCACCGGTGGCCGTGCCAGCCCAGCGGCAACGAAAACCGGCGAGGATATCGCCACGGGTTTCATCAAGAAATTCGAAGGCTACAGCGGCAAGGCATACTGGGATGTCGACGCCTTCCGCGTCGGCTACGGCAGCGATACCGTCACGAGCGCGGGCGGTGGCGTTTCCCGCGTCACGTCTGGCACGCTGACCAGCCTTGATGCCGCCAATCGCGATCTGGCGCGCCGCATCGTCGAATTCCAAGCCATCATTCAGCGGCAAGTCGGTGGCGACGTCTGGACGTCCTTCGCCAAGGAACAGCAGGCCGCGCTGACATCGATCGCGTACAACTATGGCGAACTGCCCGATCGCATCGTGAAGGCTATCCAGTCCGGCAATCCGGCCGTGATCGATTCTGCGATTCGCGGTCTCGGCTCCGATAACGATGGCATCAACCGCGATCGGAGAAATCAGGAAGCCGATCTATTCAGCGGTGGCGTCTTCAAGCCGGCGACGGATGCGGCGAAGGATCAGACGCAGGCCATCACCGATCTGCAAACCGGATATGAGCAGCTTGGCCAGATTGGCGTGTCGGCGCTGCAAAGTCTCGCCACGGCGCTGAGCGACGGCAAGCTTGAAGGCGAGGAACTTCTGCAAATTCTTTTGCAGGTTGCGCAGCAGTTGCTCGCAATGCCGATGCCGGCGAGCGCGGGCGGCGGCAGCTTGCTGGGCAACATCCTTGGCAGTCTGTTCGGCGGGTTCGGTGGCGGCGGCGCTGATCCATGGTCCGGGCTCCGGCTTGCCGAAGGCGGCAGCGTGCGCGGTCCCGGCGGCCCGACTGGCGATCGTATCCCGGCGATGTTGAGCGATGGCGAGCACGTCACCAACGCCCGTTCGGCGCGGAAGTACGCGCCGTTGCTCGCTGCCATCAATGCCGATCGCCTTCCGCACCTCGCCAAGGGCGGCGACGTCGGCGCGATGATGTCAGCCGGCGACCGCATTGCCAGCCGGCAGGCTGAGCGGCAATCAGCGTCCGCCCGCTCCGGCTTAGTCGGAAGCGTTGCCCGCGATCGGCCACGGCAGACGATCGACATCAATGTCAACGGCGCGAGGGGCAATCGGGAAATCGTCGACATGGTGCAGGAAGGCGTTTCCGCCGCGATCCGGGAGAATAATCAGAAGCAGGTGCCGTCGATCGCGGTGAAGTCGGTCACCGAATTCAACCGGAGGAAATAGGCGATGTCCGCGCTACCGATCATCGAATCCCTGCTTAGCGCCGCGCCGGCAGTCACCGGCATCGTGTCGGACCGGGTTTACTACTCGGTCGCACCGCAGGGCGCGGCGCTGCCCTACATCGTGATGGTAGGCACTGCCGAGACCGACGAAGTCCTACTTCAGGGGCAGGCACAGTTTCCGGAAGGCTTGGTCAGCGTCGCCATGTATGGCGCCGATTTTCCGACGATCGAAAGCTTGGGCGATGCCGTGATCAGCGCCTTGGCGGATGCATCCGGTCTCTATCGCGGCCACGAGGCCAAGGTGCAGCGCGACGGCGGCGGCAGCTTCGATTTCCTGCCGGCCGATCGGACGCATCGCCGTATCGAGAGCTTCAGCGTCCGGTATCGCTAAGCCTTGTGCATCCCGCCGGGAGGGGGATTCACTCCACGGAATCAAAGGTCTAGATTCCCCGCATGACGAAGCACGGCGACGCCCTTCAGAGAATGAACCGCGACAGGCGCCAGCACTTCGTCAAGCTCGCCGCGCAAGTGCTGGCAAGCGGCCGTCCGACATATTTCCGGCATGAGGCCACGGTGCGGCATGGGCTCAGGGTGCGGTTCATTTCCGAAGGCTGGGGCTGGCAGCCTGCCGACGATCAATCAGGTGACATCACCGCCGCCGCCTTACGAGCGATCGGCGCTGAGCGGCCATCATGGGATGAAGCACAGCCCGGCCACGTCGACACGATCCGGACCTTTTGCGCGTGGCAGCCTTGCGGGAAGGTCATGCCCGATCCTGAGCCCGGCGAGCGCGAGCGGCGGAAATACTGCTCAGCAACCTGCATGGAGGCGGCAGGCAACCTGAGATACGCGGCAGACCACCGCGCCGATCTCGCCGCCCGGACCCAGCTATGGCGCGACCAGCGCCGGGATGCCGCATCGGAAAAGCCATGCGAATGGTGCAGGCGCGCCTTCAAGCCGCTCCGGCAGGCTGGCCGGCCTGAGCCGCGATTTTGCGGCAAATCATGCGCGGCATCGTGGAGCAATTCCCAGCGGGCGGAATCGTTCGGTGCGATCTTGCGGCGCCGCCAGCCGAAGAAGGTGCGGCCGGCCATATCATGCGGCGAATGCGGCCGGTTCTTCACCCCGGATTTTGACGGCAAGCGCTATTGCGAGAAGGCGTGCAGCAACCGCGCAAACATCCGGAAGCGCTGGCGCGTGCCGCTGATCGGCCCGGACGTCCAGCCGGCGCCCGCACCTATGCAATCCGCTTTCCAATGCGTCGAGACCAAGCTGAGCCCGGCCGAACAGGGCAGGCGGTTCGATGCCTTCGCGGCGAGCATGGCGGCGGAATAGGGCGCGCCCCAAATGTGCGGAATTCCGCACATTTCAAAAGGGGGGTTTAATCCCCCTTTTCAGCCGCGCCCCATATCTCCGGCTTGCCGGAGGTTTGCCCAGCGCGCCGCTGATAAAGAGCGAGCCAAAAAGATACGACATCGTATCTTTTCAAGCCCGGAAAGCTGACGAAGCAAGGCTTCACCGATCTCAGTCTTTTCACCGCGAGCGACTTCCTGAACCACCTCCGGCGGCGCTTCGCGCTTCAAGGCACGGGCGCGGTCTACGGATTTTTTACTGACGTTGAGCACTTTCGCCGCCTCTGTTGCCGATCTCTGCTCACTTTCTACAAATGGGTCAATTGGCCCATTTGTTTTGGCTGCGTTTTGATTGCCCTTCGGCGCGCCCTGCTTCATCGTCGCGATCTCCGCCGCTATCAGCGCGCGCTGGCTTTCATTCAAATGCCGGCGTTTGAGATTCAGGGAAATCACCCGGTCCAGCGCTTCATCCCGCGTTCCGGTGAACGGCTGGCGCGGACATTCAAGGCCAAGCTCATCGCAGGCGCGGGCGCGATGCACGCCATCCAAAATCGCGCCTTCGAATAGCGCCGCTTCCAGCCCAGCCCAGCGCGTCCAGCCTTGCCCGGCAGCCAAGCACCCGCAACCGGCAAGCGCGTGCCAGCGCGCCCTAGATCGACACTCAGGGCATCCAAGCCGGGCGCCGTCCGGCAAGGCGTGGTGGCTGACAGTTTGTCGCAGCCCTGCCCTTACACGCCCCGAAAAAACTTACATGAGACTTACACGGGATTTTTGGGTTATTTTGGCTTGTTTGTCGGTTGCAAATTTTGCTTGTTTTTCAGGGGTTTAGTGGCGATCCCGACAGGATTCGAACCTGTGACAGCCGGCTTAGAAGGCCGGTGCTCTATCCATCTGAGCTACGGGACCAAACGACCGCACCCAAGCTTCGCCCGCCGCTTGCGGGGGGACGAAGCCATGCTGCCGCTCAATGCGTCCAGGGCGCCTTGCGGTCATAGCGGAAATTGTCCGAATAGGAAATCTGCCGCCGTTTCGTTTCCTTGGGCTCCTGCACGCGGAAGGCTATGCCATGTTTGTCGGCGTAAGCGACCGCCTCTTCTTTCGTCTCGAAGGTCAGCCTGATCTGGCTCTGCATGTCGGAAGAGGTCGTGTAGCCCATCAGCGGATCGATCTTGCGCGGCTTCTCGGGGTCGAACTCCAGGACCCAGTATCCGGTCTTGGCCTTTCCGGACTGCATGGCGGTCTTGGCGGGGCTGAAAATGCGCGCTGACATCGACTTTCCTCAAACCTTCGGGCCTGTTCGCATGGTGCGGACGATCCGCCCCGGCATGCGCCGAACCTCAAGATCTTTGACAGTGGCCGGCCGCCTTCGGCCGCCCACATCGCCCGCCACCTCTATCCATATGGGGGCCAATCGGCAAGACATGCCGGGACCAAGCTTTTCGAGACGCCGTTCCGGCGCGGCATCTCGGGCGTCGGAAGCGCGGAAAACCGCCGTTCGCCGGCGCCCGAAGCGTGAACTTCGACAGCCCAGCCGGCCGCCGTGTCGCCGATGCCGCGTCAGACGCCCGCGGCCGCGGCCAACCCGCGCGCCAGGTCGGTCTTCAGATCCTGGACGTCCTCCAGCCCGATCTGCAATCGCAGGACGGGGCCCTCATACGGTCCCCTGGCGATGATGCGGTCGGAAATGTTGACGGGAACCGCCAGGCTTTCAAAACCGCCCCAGGAATAGCCCAGCCCGAAGATGGCGAGTGCGTCGAGAAAGGCGTGAGCGCGCGCCTGCCCGCCGCCGTCGAGCACGATCGAGAAGACGCCGCTGGAGCCGGAAAAGTCGCGCTTCCACAGCGCATGGCCGGGGTGGCTCTCCAGCCCGGGATGCAGCACCCGGGCGACACCCTTTTGCGTTTCCAGCCAACGCGCGATTTCCAGCGCGCTCCGCTGATGGCGCTCGAGTCTGACCCCCATGGTGCGCAGCCCGCGCAGCACCTGGTAGACGTCGTCCGGCCCGGAGCAGCAGCCCAGCGTGAAAAACGTCTCCCGCAGGCGCGGCCAGCAGGCCTCGCTGGCCGACACAGTGCCGGCCAGCACGTCCGAATGGCCGGCCGGATATTTCGTCGCGGCGTGGATGGAGATGTCGACGCCATGGTCGAGCGGACGGAAGAACAACGGCGTCGCCCAGGTGTTGTCCATCATCACAATCGCGCCGCGCTTTTTCGCCTCCGCCGCGATGGCCGGAATGTCCTGCATCTCGAACGTGTTGGATCCCGGCGATTCGGTGAACACGACTTTTGTGTTCGGCTTCATCAGGGCGCCGATGCCGGCGCCGACCATCGGGTCGTAATAGTCGACCTCGACGCCCAGCCGCCCCAGCATGGTGTCCGCGAAGCTGCGTGTGGGGTGATAGACCGAATCGGTGATCAGCACATGGTCGCCGGCCGACAGGAAGGCGAGCAGCGGGATGGTGACGGCTGCCAGCCCCGAGGGCACGACGATGGTTCCGGCGGATCCCTCCAGCGCGTCGATCGCGGCAGCCAGAGCGTCGGTGGTCGGCGTGCCCCGCGTGCCATAGCTGTACCGCTGGCCGCGCGAAGCCATCGTGGCTGCGTCGGGATAGAGCACGGTGGACGCATGCACGACCGGCGGGTTGACGAAACCGAAGAAGTCGCGCGGATCGTTGCCGGCATGCGCCAGCCGCGTGTTGGCACCCATGTCCACATAGTCCCGCTTGGCCATTTCATCTCCGTGTGATCGAGCGCGACAGGCTTAGAGCGTTTCTTGCTTGGATTGAACCATTCTGCCGGCGATGGTTTGGGACAAGGTCGAGGGCTTCGTCGAAGTTCGGGCTGGTGGCCCGGACGAGACGAAGCCCGATGGATTTGTCCCAAACCAGCCCGGCCCTTCGGGTTTGCGTTTGGCGGGCGCCCACTTCGTCAGGCCGCTTGCCCGGGCAACCAGCCCGATCTGCGCGGCCTTCCTTGTGGATCGCCTCGCCAAACGACAAACAGAATGATTCAATCTAAGCAAGAAACGCTCTAAAGCGGACGCAGCCCCGCCGCAACACGGTGCTCGTGACAGACAGTGGAAGTGGTTGCGCCAGCATCTGGCCCGAGGCAAGGGCAGGCGGTTGCGCCGCCGCCGCCCGCCACGATCAAATCAGTCTCAACTAAGCGCCTGCCGCAGCGTCGTATTTTCAAACTCCCGGGAGCAGGGTCATTCCGCTTGACCTCGCGGGAATAATCGCCTTCGATGCGGGTCTTGAATGGGGAACACGGCGCGAGTGCCATCAACGACACCGCGTCTCGGGAAATGGGCCCGAGCGGGAAACGCCGCCTCATAAGGGGAAAATCGGGATCGAATCCCGTCAAACAGAAAAGGCTAGTGAACATGAAGAATACTCTGAAGGTCGTTCTCGGCGCCGCCGCGCTCGGAATGGCGGTGGCTGCCGCGCATGCCGGCACGCTCGAGGATGTGAAGGCGAAGGGCTTCATCCAGTGCGGTGTCAACACCGGCCTGGCCGGCTTCTCGGCGCCGAACGACAAGGGCGAGTGGACCGGCCTCGACGTCGACTTCTGCCGCGCGGTGGCGGCGGCGGTGTTCGGCGACGGCACCAAGGTGAAGTTCACCGGCCTTTCCGCCAAGGACCGTTTCACCGCGCTGCAGTCGGGCGAGATCGATATCCTGTCGCGCAACACGACCTGGACGATCAACCGCGACACGGCGCTGGGATTGAATTTCGGCGGCGTCACCTATTACGACGGCCAGGGTTTCATGATCAACGCCAAGAAGGTGCCGGGCGTGAATTCGGCGCTGCAGCTTTCCGGCGCGTCGGTCTGCGTGCAGGCCGGCACCACCACCGAGCTCAACCTCGCCGACTACTTCAAGGCCAACAACCTCGAATACAATCCGGTCGTGTTCGAAAAGTTCGAGGAGGCCAACGCCGCCTATGACGCGGGCCGCTGCGACGCCTACACCACCGACCAGTCCGGCCTCTACGCTGTGCGCCTGCAGATGTCGGCGCCGGACGACCATGTCGTGCTGCCCGAGATCATCTCCAAGGAGCCGCTCGGCCCGGCGGTGCGCCAGGGCGATGACAAGTGGTTCGACATCGTCAAGTGGACCTACTACGCGCTGCTCAACGCCGAAGAGGCCGGCATCACTCAAGCCAATGTCGAGGAGATGAAGAGCTCAGCCAATCCGGACATCAAGCGCCTGCTTGGCGTCGAGGCCGAGACCAAGATCGGCACGGACCTCGGGCTCGACAATGCCTGGGTCGCCAACATCATCAAGGCAACCGGCAATTACGGCGAGATCTTCGAGCGCAACGTCGGCCAGGGCAGCCCGCTGAAGATCGCCCGCGGCGTCAACGCCCTGTGGACCAAGGGCGGCCTGCAATACGGCATGCCGGTCCGCTGATCGGCCCGCCGGCCGGAGGGGACCTCTCCTCCGGCCGTTTTTCGGTCCGAGGCCGAACAAGGGTCCGGACCCAATAGCCGTAGGAAGGGGAACCCTGTGGCGACACAAGATTTGGGCTTGAGGCAACCCGCCAAAGAGTCTCTGCTCTACGATCCGAAATTCAGAAGCCTTGCATTCCAGGTCGTGACGGTCCTGGTGCTGGTGGGCTGCATCTGGTGGATGGTAGACAATACGATCGAGAACCTGCGGCGCTCCAACATATCGACGGGCTTCGCCTTCCTGCGCGGACGCGCCGGTTTCGACATTTCCGACCGGCTGATCGAATACACGTCCGACTCGACCTTCCTCAGGGCTTTGGTCGTAGGCATCTTGAATACGCTCAAAGTCGCGGCTGCCGGCATCGTGCTTGCGACGATTATCGGCTTTCTGGTCGGCATCGGCCGGTTGTCGAACAACTGGCTGATCCGCAAGATCTGCACGGTTTATGTCGAAATTTTCCGCAACATTCCGCCGTTGCTGGTCATCTTGTTCTGGTATCAGGGCGTCCTGGCGGTTCTGCCGCAGGTGCGTGACAGCTATTCGCTACCGTTCAACTCGTTCCTCAATGTTCGCGGCTTCTTCCTGCCCGCCGTGATCTGGGATGGGGCGTTCCTGCCTAGCTTTAGTTGGAACGGGTTTCTGCCCAACATCGACTGGTCGCCCGTCATGGCCGGCAGGTTATGGCTCATCGACATCGCCATCCTGCTGGCGATCGCGATGGCATGGTTCGTGGTGCGTCGCGCCCGCCAGCGTCAGGCTGCGACCGGCCAGCAGTTTCCGGTGTTCTGGACCTCGCTGGTGCTGATCATCGGGCTGCCTGTGCTCGCCTTCTTCGCGGCGGGCGCGCCGGCGACTCTGGAGTTCCCGCAGAAAGGCACCTTCAACCTGACCGGAGGGGCCAACATCAAGCCGGAATTCCTGTCTCTTCTTCTGGCGTTATCCTTCTATACGGCTTCGTTCATCGCCGAAATCGTGCGCGCTGGCATTCAGGGCGTGCCGAAGGGGCAGACGGAAGCCTATTCCGCGCTCGGCCTGCGGCCGGGCACGGGGCTTCGGCTGGTGGTCATTCCGCAGGCTCTGCGCATCATCATCCCGCCGCTCACAAGCCAGTATCTCAACCTCACCAAGAACTCGACGCTCGGCGTGGCGATCGGCTACCCCGAACTCTATTCGGTCGGCGGCACCACCCTGAACCAGACCGGCCAGGCGATCGAGGTCGTCGTGATCTTCATGGTCGTCTACCTCAGCATCAGCCTTCTGACCTCGCTGGTGATGAACTGGTTCAACGCCAAGATGGCGCTGAAGGAGAGATAGGCCATGCAGGAACATGATCTCTCCTGGGTAAGGACGGAAATGGCGCTGGCGCAGGCCGCGCCACCCAGCCAGGTCGGCGCGGGCGCCTGGATGCGCAACAACCTGTTTTCGACGCCAGTCAATTCGGCGATCACCCTGATCGCCGCCCTGGCGATCGTCTGGTTCGGGATGCAGATCCTCAACTGGATGTTCTTCAGCGCCATTTGGAGCGGCTCCGACCGTACGGCCTGCCTGACGACGGAACAGGGCGGACAATTGCCGGCCGGCTGGTCCGGCGCCTGCTGGCCGTTCGTGTCGAGCCGCTTCGGCTATTTCATGTTCGGCCGCTATCCGGTCGAGGAGCGCTGGCGCGTCCTCCTGTGCGGACTCCTCTTCCTGGTCCTGCTGGTGCCGTTGCTGACGCCGCGAATTCCGTTCAAGCGGCTGAACGCGATCCTGTTCTTCGCGGTGTTTCCGTTCGTCGCCTTCTTCCTGCTGCTCGGCGGCTATTTCGGCCTGCCCTATATCGAGACCCAGCTTTGGGGTGGCCTGATGGTCACGCTGGTGATCTCCTATGTCGGCATCGTCACCTCGCTGCCGCTCGGCATTCTCCTGGCACTCGGGCGACGCTCGAAGATGCCGATCGTCAAGCTGCTGTCGGTGGTGTTCATCGAGACGGTGCGCGGCGTGCCCTTGGTCGCGGTGCTGTTCATGGCGAGTTTCATGCTGCCCCTGTTCATGCCGCCGGGCATGACCTTCGACAAGCTGCTGCGGGCGCTGATCGGCGTGGCGCTGTTCGCGTCGGCCTACATGGCCGAGGTGGTCCGCGGCGGCCTGCAGGCGATCCCGAAAGGCCAGTACGAGGGCGCCGATTCGCTCGGCCTCGGCTACTGGCAGAAGATGGGGCTTATCGTCATGCCCCAGGCGCTGAAACTGGTCATCCCGGGCATCGTCAACACTTTCATCGGCCTGTTCAAGGACACCACGCTGGTGCTGATCATCTCGCTGTTCGACCTGCTCGGCACCGTGAAGCAGAGCATTTCCGGCGACCCGACCTGGGCGACGCCGCAGACCGCCAAGACCGGCTACGTCTTTGCCGCCGCGATCTTCTGGGTGTTCTGCTTCGGCATGTCGCGCTATTCTCAATACATGGAACGCCGGCTCGATACCGGGCATCGCAAATAGCCGCGGAACCGCGGGCATCGCTTGAAGGGAACCGTCGATGGTCATTGAAAACGCAGTCAGCGCCGAGGAAATCAAGGTCGACGTCAAGAAGATGCACGTCTCCGATACGGACGTCGCAATCGACATCGCCGCCATGCACAAGTGGTACGGCGATTTCCATGTGCTGAAGGACATCAATTTGCGCGTCATGCGCGGCGAGCGCATCGTCATCTGCGGCCCGTCGGGTTCCGGCAAGTCGACCATGATCCGCTGCATCAACCGGCTGGAAGAGCACCAGAAGGGCAGGATCGTCGTCGACGGCAAGGAACTGACCAACGATCTCAAGAAGATCGACGAGGTGCGGCGCGAGGTCGGCATGGTGTTCCAGCACTTCAACCTGTTCCCGCACCTGACCATCCTGGAGAACTGCACGCTGGCGCCGATCTGGGTGCGCAAGATTCCGAAGAAGCAGGCCGATGAGACCGCGATGCAGATGCTGCGGCGCGTGAAGATCCCCGAACAGGCCAACAAATATCCCGGCCAGCTCTCCGGCGGCCAGCAGCAGCGCGTGGCGATCGCCCGTTCGCTCTGCATGAACCCGCGCATCATGCTGTTCGACGAGCCGACCTCGGCGCTCGACCCCGAAATGATCAAGGAAGTGCTTGAGACCATGGTCAGCCTCGCCGAGGAAGGCATGACCATGCTGTGCGTCACCCACGAGATGGGTTTTGCGCGCAAGGTGGCGAACCGGGTGATCTTCATGGACCAGGGCCAGATCGTCGAGCAGAACACGCCGGCCGAGTTCTTCGATCATCCGAGGCACGAACGCACGAAACTGTTCCTCAGCCAGATCCTGCATTAGCTGGCTGTTCATGTCGAACGCCGATAGGGTGCTGTCATTTCTACAATCGATTGCGCCGAAGGCTGCGTCGAATGCAGAAATTGGCCGGCGCACGGGCGTGAGGCCTCACGCGCAGGTATTTCAAATAACCCGCAAGTTGGAAGAGCGTGGACTTATCGCAGGGCGTCTCTATGGAAGTGAATGGGAGTATTGGTCGACAAAGCGCAGCCAACCCCAAATCCAGCAAGGTTCAGCGGCCTTCGCCTCCGATGTTTCTCAAGTCGCAAGCGTTGCCGCAACGGCGGCGCGCGAATTTGAAGCATTCTCCCGCAGCGTTTTTGAGCGGAAGTTCGCTACGCCGCTCCGGGAGAAACGCTTGGATGGCATCCCCAAGCGTTGGGATTTCGTATCTGACGATTGCGAAATTGTTGGAGATGCCAAGTTCTACACCCTTGTTAATGGGGTCGGCTTCCCACCTGCAAAGATGTCAGTCATCTCCGAGCATGTCTGGCTGCTAAGCAAGGTAGGAGCGCGTCAACGCTTTCTTGTCTTTGGAAATGAACTGCAGGTGCCAAGGCTATGGCTAGATAAACACGGACATCTTACAGAGGGGATACAGTTTTGGTTCCTGCACCAGAACGGGACGCTTGATCTTTTGCACGCTTGAATCTGACTCGGCGACTTGATTCGGCGTCTGGAGCAAAGCCTCGTTATCCTGCCTTGAGCCCGGCGCAATCGCCGGGCTCTTCTTTTGCAGGGTGGCCGAATCGCCGGATATTCGCAGGCCGGAATCGAGAGCGCAATGAAGTTGCTATTCCGCGCCTTGGGAATGATCGTCGGCCTGTTCGTGCTCGCTGTGGCGCTGGGTGCGCTGGTGCCGAGGCCGCTGATCGCTCCGGCCGTCGGGGACGAGCCAGAATTGCGGAAGATCCTCGTACTTTCCAATCCGATCCACACCGACATCGCCGTACCGGCCGACGATGATGTCCGGCGGATGTTCGGCTTCCTGCGGGAGGACGGCATGCCGCTCGACATGCCGGAGGCAGAATATCTGGTGTTCGGCCGCGGCAGCCGCGAATTCTACATCGCCACGCCGACATGGGACCAGTTGAAGCCGATGCCGCTGCTGAAGGGACTGACGCTCGACCGCGCCGCCATGCACATCAATGTCGCCGGACCGATCCCCGAAACCCATCCGGATGTCACGGCCCTCACGGTTTCCGATCGTGAATACAATGCGTTGCTGGCGTTCATTCGCGACAGTTTTCAGGACGACGAAGAGGGACCGCTGATCATTCCCGGCGCCGCCTACGGCCCATTCGACAGGTTTTACGAGGCCGATGGGCATTTTACAGCGCTGCTCGGGTGCAACACCTGGACGGCGCGGGCCTTGCGGGAGGCCGGGATCACCACCGGCCTGTGGAATCCGCTGCCGCTGACGCTGCGCTGGTCGCTTGAGCTATACAATTGAACGTGATTGCGGCTGACGGCGGAAGGCGTCGCGCCCGGCGACGTGGCAATGCGCTGGCCTCGCTCTCTCCCGAACCGAATCGCAGTGTCGCCGTTACGAAGCGCGCTGGCGCGGAATGGCAGTGTAGACCCGCGAGATGAAGCCGTGGAACTCCGAAATGTAGTTGCGCAGGAATTCCCGCGTGGCCTCGTTGCTCACCTCGCCGTCGTCCGAGATGAGGTTGGGCGTGAACTGGATATAGGCCTCGATCGCATTCATCTGCGGCGAATTGCAGAAGCTCAGAACGCCGCGCAGGCTCTGCTGGGCGAGGGCGGTGCCGATCGAGCCGGGCGAAGTCCCGATGACGGCCGACGGTTTTCGGGTGAAGGAATTCGTACCATAGGGGCGGCTCGCCCAGTCGATGGCGTTCTTCAGCCCTCCCGGTATGGAGCGGTTGTATTCCGGGGTGACGAACAGCACGGCATCGACGGCCGCGAGCGCGTCCTTGAAGGCGCGCGCGGCCGGCGGGAAGTCGGCGTCGTAATCGTAGCTGTAGAGTGGCAGGTCGGCGAAGCCGATCTCGCTCATCTCCAGCTCTTTCGGCGCGAGCCTGACCAGCGCTTTGGCCAGCTTCCTGTTGATGGAATTCTTCGCAAGGCTGCCGATCATGTAGCCGACTTTGAAGCTTTGCATGGCGGTCCTCCATGTGGACGGCGGTAATCGATCGCTTCCACTCGAAGCTACTCTTCGGAGACGCTGGTGGCAATTCGCCGACGGGTCGAAACGGCGGGATCGGGTTAACTCAGCGAGTTGTTGAGGATATCGCCGTGCGAAATCGACCGGCTCTACGGCGCGGGCGGCTTCCATCCATAAAGCCAGTCGAAATCGGCCATTAACCGGTCGGCCGGACGCATGCGAAGGACGAGATCGCGCGCAGCCGCGACCGGCCCGGCCGCGTGCCAGACGAAGTGGTTGAATGCGCCGCGCCCGGCGACGCGACGGATGCGGGGTTGGCGGGCCGCTTCCCAGTCGGCAAGCGCCTCGGCGAGCCTGTCCGGCCGCGCCGCGACGAAGGCGGCAAGCGTGTCGGCATCCTCGATCGCCATGGCCGCCCCCTGCGCCGCGAATGGCGTCATCGCATGCGCCGCGTCGCCGATCAGCGCCAGGCCATGGGGGTTGATCCAGGGATGGTTGGCGCCGGCGGTATGGATCGGCCAGGCCGTCCACGCCGCGCCGCCGTCGGCGACCGCGGCGAGGGGGCCTGCGGTGTGCTTCAACGCGCGGCGCAACGGCTCCGGGTCGGTGCTGGCGGACCAGTCCTCGGGCAGGGTCTTGCCGGGCGTGAAGGCCACCAGATTGACCTCGGCGCCGGCCCGCACCGGATAGGCGACGAGGTGGAAGCCCGGATGCAGGAAGGCGTTGACCGAGTGGCCTAACGAGAGGCCTGCGGCCAGGGGGTGTTCAGCCGCCAGTGTACGGCGCCAGGCAACATGGCCGGCAAAGTGGCTGTCGCCACCCCTCCGGTACAATGCGCGGCGCAGCCCGGACCACACGCCGTCAGCGCCGACGACCAGCCGGCCCGGCACGGTCCGCGCGCCGCTTCCGGGCATGGCGTTTCCGGTTTGAACGGAAACCGCGACGCCATCCGCGCCGGCCGTCATGCCGAGCACCGTCGCGCCGGTCTCGACGCGGATCGTCTCCTGGCGCGAGACCACCTCCAGCAGCGCCTTCTGCAGGTCGGCGCGGTGGACGACCAGATAGGACGCGCCCCAGCGGGCCTCGGCCTGCTGGCCAAGCGGCACGCGGGCCAGCTCCCGCAGATCCCTGGCGCGGCGCAGCACGATGGCGGGCGGGTGGACGGCGACGGTTTCGAGGTCGCCGAGCACGCCAAGCCGGTCGAGGATGCGGGTGGCGTTGGGGGAAAGCTGCAGCCCGGCGCCGATCTCGCGCAGTTCGGGGGATCGCTCGAAAAGCTGGACGTCGAATCCGCGCGCACAAAAGGCGAGCGCGGCGGTCAGGCCGGCGATGCCGGCGCCGGCAATGAGGATGTCGGACGGGCGGTCGACGGGCATTCAGGCCCTTGCGGGGCCTTGGTCAGGCCGCCGAGCGGTGGTGGTAAAAGCAGCCGTCGGGGCGCGTCTCGGTCGCCTTCAGCGCAGGATTGTAGCGGAAAAGCGTCGAGCAGTAGGGGCAGACCTTTTCGTCGTCGGCGCCCATGTCGAGGAAGACATGCGGATGGTCGAAGGGCGGGTTGGCGCCCACGCACATGAATTCCTTCACGCCGATCTCGATCGAGGCATGACCGGCATCGTTCTGAAAATGGGGAATTGCGCCGCCGGCCATCTTTGTCGTCTCCTGATCGTTTGCTGCCTCTTAGCAGGGGGACGGGGTTTCGCCAACAGCGTGGGCAGGGAAGTGAAACGGGTGGAGACGTAGCGTGTCTCCACCCGTTTTATCCCGATCTAGGCGACCGAGAAATCCGCGTTGGTCAACGCGAGTCCCAGGGTGATGGTGGCAAAGACCACGCCTGCCGTCGCCCCGGTGCCATCGGCGTCGTAAAACACCTCGCCTGTGTCGGTCCGGTAGATGATGCGGTCGCTGGCGTCGTGCGCTAGTCCGGTTGTATTGGACCAGAAGGCGCTTGATGCAAGTGTTCCCGTCGACAGCGCGGTGAAAACCGCGTCCGACAACAGGAAACGGTCGTCGGCGACGTTGAAGTCGACGATGTGGTCAACATTATTCACACCAGGCGCGGTGGCGAAGACGAAAGTGTCCGCGCCGGCCAAGCCGCGCAACGTGTCATTGCCGCCCTTGCCCTCCAACCGGTTGTCGCCGTAGTTGCCGAGAATCTCCTGGGCGATCTCGTTGCCAGTAAGTCTTATGGCCGTCGTGCCGGTTGAACCGTTGGTGGTCATGAGTTCGATATGGACGCCAGCGCCGAGCGTATAGTCGACTGCGGCAGTCACCCGGTCGGCGGCACCTTGCGTCGCCCCTTCGATGATGATGTCGGCGGAATTGAAGACGCGGTAGGTGTCATCTCCTCCGAGGCCGCTCATTGTATCGGCCGCTCCGGTGCCTCCATCATGCAGGATATTTGCACCTGCATTGCCGGTAATTTCTTGCGCGAGCGCGTTACCGGTCAAATCGATCGACGCCGTTCCCGCCACCGAGGTGGTCCGCATCTCCTCGATGTAAACCCCGCTGCCCAGTACATAGTCGACCGCAACGCTTACTTTGTCGAGGGTTCCCTGCAATGAGCCTTCGACGATGACCGTGTCGGAACTGTAAACGGAATAGAGATCGTCCCCTCCAAGGCCTTTCAACACATCGCCGGCGCCGCCGCCGTCCCTCAGAACATTCGTGCCGGCGTTGCCGTAGATTTCCTGCGCGAAAGTGTTGCCGTAGAGATCGATCGCTACCGTCGCTGTCGAGCTGTTGGTGGTCAGCAGTTCGACCTCGGCACCGGCCGTGAGCGTATAGCTGACGCTCGCAGTGACCCGATCCGCCGTGCCTTCTCCGGCCGCCTCGATGATGGTGGCGACGGTAGTGGCATGGACGCGATAGAGGTCGTCGCCAACACCGCCCTTCAGAACGTCCGCGCCGCCACCGCCAATGAGCGTGTCATTGCCGCCGCCGCCTTCAAGCTGGTTATCGCCACTCGATCCGGTAATCGCATCGTTGCCGTCGCCACCCACAACATTTTCGATGTTGACGATCGTATCCGCGTCAATATCCAGACCGCTCGCCGTGCCGCTCGCAAGATCGACGGAAATGGAGTTTGTCGCCGACAGGAAGAGAATCGTGTCGACATCCGCGCCACCGTCATAGGCGTCGAAACCCTTGCCGGAGGCCGCGATAATCCTGTCGTCCCCGCCGCCCATCGCGACGGTGTCGTTTCCTTCACCAGGATGGGTTTCTTCATCCGCATTGGTCCCAACAATGGTATCGTCGAGAGGTGTGGCCGGAAGCCGCTTCAAATCAGGCGGCACGTTGGGGTCGAGCCGTGGCGTGATGTCGATGTATTCACCATGGTTGTTGATGGCTTTGACAACTGCGGTTGTGTTCGGATTTGGGTCGGGATAACCATAGCCTTCATCGTCGATTTCAACTGTGTTACTCTCAATGTCGCTGAGGATTATCCCAAGGTCGCCCGCTTCGAAATCGGAAATAATTAGTGTACGGGGGGCCTGCATTCCCTGTATCTCGATAGAGACAATTAAGTCTTTACTTGAAATTTCGTAAAAATCTTCAACTTCGTATGATAATAACAGATGATTATCATCGATTGAATCAAAAAATTTAAAAGTTATTTCGAAATAGGCTTCAAAGTGATAACTATATGGTGGATAAGGCGGAGAAGGCGCGTTTTCACTACGACTGGATTGCGAATATTGATCAAAATAGCGATCGATAGGTTCAAATACCGGGCCATCCTGTCCAACATTGTGGATCAGGCGGCGTGTCTGGTTTGTATACACCCAATAGTCATCTGCTGTTCTTTCGAAATCTTGGAGCAATCCCCCAAGAATAGGAATAAGAAAGTTTTCCGCATCATTGATGCCTTGACCAAAGACATAGTCGGGGTCACTGAAGGATACAGTTGTGTCAATGAGAGACGCTTGGAAACCAACGCGATCGCCGACGTCGGCATCCATAATAATGTCGATGCCTTGGCCGACGGCGAAAATATCGTTGTCGCCGTCACTCATCGATGTGTTGATGGCATCTCCTCTATGTGGATTTTCATCGCGGTTGCCGTCAAAAATTACGTTAACTCCGGCTCCACCGATAATTACATCTTTGCCGGTGCCGCCAACTAAATAATCGTCCCCCTCACCGCCCTCGATCCTGTCATTGCCTGCGCCGCCATAGACAAAATCGTTGCCGGCTCCAGCTTTAAGCGTCTCGTTTCCGTCGTATCCTAATATCAAATCGTCTGTCGGGCGGTTTCCTATCTTAGATCCTACTCGGTCGATGGTGAGATCAGACGCTACGAGAACTGTACTCTGTAGAACACAATCAATTGGTCCGTCGAACGTATATTGTGTATAAAGACGCTCGGGTATCGTCTCATTTGAGCGGATCATATTGTCGTAGTGGGCGCGGCCATTCTCGCCAAAAGGGGCGGAGGCCATGATTTCACTGGTGAACCGAACCGTATCTCCAATGGGATCAAAATTGGGGTCCGCCAAGAAGCTAATATAAGTCTCGCGAGGCATGCCTGGATAAGTTGGATCATCATAATCGAGCGAGGCGTGGACAAGTTCATGTGTAAGCAAATGCGCCATGCTCATGGCTTGGACATTTCCTGAAAAATCTATATATTTTAAAGAGCTCCAATCAGCAGGGTTAAGGAAAATAGTATTGGTGGCACTATTCCAGCCGCTATCACCAGAAGTATGTTCTATCGTAATATTCTTGATAGACCCTTTGGATACGTCAAATAAGTCGTTCGCTGCAGTGATACTTTGTAGGGTCTGTATTATTCAATGAATTTGAGAATTGTATGAAGATAGAGATGAATTTACCGTGATATTCAGTCGACCATATATCGTCATTTTCCCTCCAAAAAGCACTCATTCGCGTTTACTCTAAAATACACCATGCAGGTTGAATTTTTGCAATATTTGCTCGTCTTCCGAATCAAAGATGGCGGGCGAGCATTCCGGCACACCGCCTTTCAATGCCAGATCCAACCGGTATGATGCCGCGTACCCAATATCAGTTTCCTCATCTTTGACGGCGGGTACGGCGTGAATACATGCTTGAAATCGAAGCATTTGACGCCACCTGATGGCCCATTGTGGCCCGGAGCGATCTTCGACAACGAATAGGCCGTCGCATGTCGTTTCCAGACATGCGATGAGGCGATCAAATCGGTTGGCGATATAGGAGGCAATGAACGTTTTGGCATCCTCTCGCCTGCTGACTGCAATTCCCTCGACTATTCGAGCGATATCCAAACGTAGTGATATGCAGTCCGCAATCTGCTCCGGTTTCAACGTTTCGCAGGGCCGAAGTTTGTCTCCGAATCCAGCGTTCGCGAATAGTCTGGCTGTGTCCGGATGCGGCTCAGCGCCACCAGCCAACGCAGTCGTTGCGCAGATAAGCAACAAGCTAACGCAAAGGTAGACCAACTGCATCGGCCAACTTCCGGCCGGTGCCAACCCAGGAACTCGCATGGAATTTAGGCTCTCCCGCGACAGTGCTATCCCTCCACACTCGCCGTAGTTGCAACGACTGTCAAACCGTAAACTGCAGAGAGGGCGCATCACCAGGCATCTTTTTCGTGCATCGAGAATCGCCTAAGTGACAGTCTATCGACGCCCTATGGAATGGAGGGAGTCCCTGAAATCAAACTGTCACAATCCCCTGTCAGGAGGTAGATTGCCGCGTCAGGCGCTGGCGACACCGGGGATTTTGCAGCCATGAACGAACTGAGACCCTTGAAGGCGGAGTTCGCGGCGGCGGAGGCCGTTTCGGCCGAGGCTGTCGAGGGCAATCCGGACCGGTTCGTCAACCGCGAGTTCTCGTGGCTACAGTTCAACCGCCGGGTGCTGGAGGAATCGCAGAACGTCCGCCATCCGCTGCTCGAACGGGTGCGTTTCCTGTCGATCTCGGCCGCCAATCTCGACGAATTCTTCATGGTGCGCGTCGCCGGGCTCGCCGGCCAGGTGCGCGAGGGGATTGCGCTGCGCAGCCCCGACGGCCGCACGCCGGAACAGCAGCTCGAACAGTTGCTGCACGAGGTCGGCCGGCTGCAGGAGGACCAGCAGGAGAGTTTCGCCGCGCTGAAGACGTTGCTGCAGGCCGAAGGCATCGAGACGGTCACCGCGGATGCCCTCAGCGCCGACGAGCGGGTGTGGCTCGACGACCATTTCGAGCAGCAGATCTTCCCGGTGATGACGCCGCTGTCGATCGACCCGGCGCATCCGTTCCCGTTCATCCCCAATCTCGGCTTCTCGATCGCGCTGCGCCTGCGCCACCGCAAGGAAGGCGAGGAGATGAACGCGCTGCTCAGGCTGCCAACCGCGCTGAAGCGCTATATCCGCCTGCCCGACCAGAAGAAGCATGTGCGCTTCATTCCACTGGAGGAGGCGGTCGGCATCTATATTGGCCGTCTTTTTCCGGGTTACGAGCTCAAGGGCGCCGGCACGTTCCGCTTGATACGCGACAGCGACATCGAGGTGGAGGAAGAGTCGGAGGATCTCGTCCGCTTCTTCGAAACGGCTCTGAAGCGGCGCCGGCGCGGCTCGGTGATCCGCATCGAGTTCGACGGTCGGATGCCGGCGGAACTGCGCGACTTCGTCGCCAGTGAACTCGGCGTGTCATCGAGCCGCATCAGCGTCATCGACGGGCCGCTGGCGCTCAGCCAGATTTCCGAGATCGTGGCGGTCGCCCGCGACGATCTGAAATTCGTGCCCTTCAACCCGCGTTTCCCGGAACGGGTGCGCGACCATCGCGGCGACTGTTTCGCGGCGATCCGCGAGAAGGACATCGTCGTCCACCACCCCTACGAATCCTTCGACGTGGTGGTGCAGTTCTTGCGCCAGGCGGCGGCCGACCCGGACGTCGTGGCGATCAAGCAGACGCTCTACCGCACCTCCAACGACAGCCCGATCGTGCGCGCGCTGGTCGACGCGGCCGAGGCCGGCAAGTCGGTAACGGCGCTGGTCGAGCTGAAGGCGCGCTTCGACGAGGAGGCCAACATACGCTGGGCGCGCGACCTGGAGCGGGCGGGCGTGCAGGTGGTGTTCGGCTTCATCGAGTTGAAGACGCACGCAAAAATGTCGCTGGTGGTGCGCCGCGAGGACGGCAAGCTGCGTAATTACGTACATCTCGGCACCGGCAATTATCACCCGATCACCGCGCGCATCTATACGGACCTGTCGTTCTTCACGACCGACCCGCGCATCGCCCGCGACGTCTCGCAGATATTCAACTACATCACCGGCTACGCCGAGCCGGCGGAGGAGATGGCGATCGCCATGTCGCCGCTGACGCTGCGCAGCCGCATTCTGAAACACATCGCCGACGAGATCGTGCACGCCCGCGAGGGCCGGCCGGCGCGCATCTGGATGAAGATGAACTCGCTGGTCGACCCGACGGTGATCGACGCGCTCTACGAAGCCAGCCGCAACGGCGTCGAGATCGACCTGGTCATCCGCGGCATTTGCTGTCTCAGGCCGCAGGTGCCTGGCCTTTCCGACAACATCCGCGTCAAATCGATCGTCGGGCGGTTCCTGGAGCACAGCCGCATCTTCTGTTTCGGCAACGGTCACGGCCTGCCTGACGACGAGGCCATCGTCTATTTCGGCTCGGCCGACATGATGCCGCGCAACCTCGACCGCCGCGTCGAGACGCTGGTGCCGATCACCAATGCGACGGTGCATGAACAGGTGCTGGGCCAGATCATGCTCGGCAACATCATGGACAACCAGCAAAGCTTTGAGGTACTGGCTGACGGTACCTCGCGGCGGATCGTGCCGGACGAGGGCGAAGAACCGTTCAACGCCCAGGAATATTTCATGACCAATCCCAGCCTGTCCGGGCGCGGCGTTGCGCTGAAGAGCAACGCTCCCAAGCAGATCGCGCAGTTCAAGCGCCGCAAGAAGACCGCCGCCGCGACCTAGGAGCCCGGATGCTGGCAAACTCCCAGGGTCGGCTGCAAGACCGCAGCCCGATCTCGATCATCGATATCGGTTCGAACTCGATTCGCCTCGTCGTCTACGAGGGGATCGCCCGGTCTCCCACCGTCCTGTTCAACGAAAAGATGCTGGCGGGGCTCGGCCGCGGCATCGTCTCGACTGGAAAGCTCGACCCGGAGGGCGTCACCCGCGCCGTGGAAGAGTTCGGGCGGTTCCGCGCACTCTCCGACCAGGCGGGAGCCAAAGAGCTTTATGTGATCGCCACGGCGGCGGCGCGCGAGGCGGTGAACGGGCCGGACTTCATCCAGCGGGCTGAACAGATCCTGCGTACCGACATCCGAGTGCTGTCGGGGCGCGAGGAGGCTTATTATTCGGCGCTGGGCGTGATCTCCGGCTTTCATCCGGCCGACGGCATCGCCGGCGACCTCGGCGGCGGCAGCCTGGAGCTGGTCGACGTCAGGGGCGAGGCGATCGGCGACGGCATCACGCTGCCGCTGGGCGGCCTGCGCCTGCAGGACATGGCCAAGAATTCGCTGACGGCGGCCGCCAAGATCGCGCGCGACGAACTGGCGCGGGCAAAGCTGCTCAAGGGCGGGGAGGGGCGCGTGTTCTACGCGGTCGGCGGCACCTGGCGAAACCTTGCCCGCCTGCACATGAACGCCACCAACTATCCGTTGGCGGTGATGCATCACTACGAGCTCGGCATCGACAGCGCGCTGCCCTTCCTGCGCCAGGTGGCGCGCGGCGAGACCGACAAGGTCAAGGGCATCGACGGCATCTCCAAGAGCCGCCGGGCGCTGCTGCCCTACGGCGCGGCGGTGCTGCTCGAGATCATCGCGGCGATGAAGCCGTCGAAGGTGGTGGTGTCGGCGCTCGGCGTGCGCGAGGGTTTTCTGTACTCGCTCCTGTCGCCGCGCGAACAGCAGGCCGACCCGCTGATCTCGGCGTCCGAGGAACTGGCGCTGCTGCGCGCCCGCTCGGTGGCGCATGCGCGCGAACTGGCGGACTGGACGGGTTACTCCTTCAGCGTGTTCGGCATCGACGAGACCGACGAGGAAATGCGCTACCGCCGCGCCGCCTGCCTTTTGGCCGACATCGGCTGGCGCGCGCATCCGGAGTACCGCGGCACACAGTCGCTCAACATCATCGCCCATGCCTCCTTCATCGGTGTCGACCATCCGGGACGCGCCTTCCTGGCGCTGACCAATTTTTTCCGCCACGAGGGCGTGTTCAACGATACGGGCGCGGCCTTCATCGCGACGCTGGCGACCCCGCGCTATCTGGAACGCGCCCGCCTGCTCGGCGCCATGATGCGCGTGGTCTATCTGCTGTCGGCGTCGATGCCCGGCGTCATCCCGAAGCTGAAATGGGAGCGGCGGCCGAACGACGCGCTGGCGCTGGTTGTGCCGAAGGAATTCGCCGCCTTGGCCGGCGAGCGGCCGGCGGGGCGGCTGGCGCAGCTTGCGCGGGTCTCCGGCCGCAAGCTGGAGATGGCGATCGCGGAGTAGCGCCGAACCAACCCTCCCTTCAAGGGGGAGGGTTGACGGCACCATCGATCGAAAAGCGGCCCGGCCCGGCGATCGCCAGCGCGACGAACCCGCCCGCCAATCCGATGTCCTTCAGCAGCGCCTGCATGTGCATGAAAGCGATAACCGGATCGTCGCCGCCCTGGCCGACATGGCCGGTCACGCCGGCGGCGAGGCAGAACAGCGCGAGCAGGACGGCGGCGATGCGGGTCTGGAAACCGGCGACGATGCAAAGGCCGGCAAGCAGCTCGAACAGGCCGCTCCCCCACGCCACCGCCGTCGGCATGGGAAAGCCGAGGCCGGCGAAATAACCTGCCGTGCCTGAGACGTCGGAAAGTTTCATGATGCCGTTGGGGATAAACACCACGGCGAGCAGGAAGCGGGCGATGATGGCGGCGGCGTCGACGGGCATGGCGGAACTCCGGCAGCGTCCCGGCAGTGTGCTGCAGAATCCGGCGGACCGCCACCGTCGATCCGCCAACGCAGAAACAATGTGACACCACCCCGCAAATAGATCAGCATCGGAAGGGAACGGGAGGAAATGATGACCGGTGTCCCAACGAGCTATGCATCGGGTGTCGCCGAGGTGCCGCTGCTTGGCCATACGATCGGTGAAGCGCTTGAACGCGCCGCCAATAGATGGGGCGCCAGACCGGCGCTGATTGCGCGCGCACAGGATGTCCGCTGGACCTGGCGGGACCTGCGCGATCGCGCCGACGCCTTCGCGGCCGGCCTTACCGCGCTGGGCCTTCGCCGGGGCGACCGCATCGGCATCTGGTCGCTGAACCGCGCCGAATGGGCGCTGACGCAGTTCGCCGCGGCGCGCGCCGGACTGATCCTGGTGACGATCAACCCAGCCTATCGGCTGTCCGAGCTGGAGTTCGCGCTCAACAAGGTCGGCTGCGTCGCGCTGGTGACGGCGACGGCGTTCAAGAGCAGCGACTACATTGGCATGATCACCGCGTTGGCCCCCGAGCTCTCCGGCGCGACGCCGGGACGGCTCTCAGCCGCGCGGTTGCCGCACTTGCGCATCGTCATCCAGATTGGCGGACCGCAGGCGCCGGGGACGATTGCGTTCCAGGACGTTGCCCAGCGCGGCGGCGCAGCGGAGCGTGAGGCGTTGCGGGCGCTCGCGGGCGAACTGCAGTTCGACGACGCGATCAACATCCAGTTCACCAGCGGCACCACGGGCTCGCCGAAGGGGGTGACGCTCACCCACCATAACATCCTCAACAACGGCTATTTCGTCGGCCGCGCGATCGGCCTGTCCGAGAAGGACCGCATCTGCATTCCTGTGCCGCTCTATCACTGCTTCGGCATGGTGATGGGCAATCTCGCGGCCGTCACCCATGGCGCCGCTATGGTCTATCCCGGAGAAGGTTTCGACCCGCTCGCGACGCTGGAAACCATCGAAGCCGAGAAATGCACGGCGCTTTACGGCGTGCCGACCATGTTCATCGCCGAACTCGACCATCCGCAATTCGAGCGCTTCGACCTCGGTTCGCTGCGCACCGGCATCATGGCGGGCGCACCCTGTCCGATCGAGGTCATGAAACGCGTCGTCGGACGCATGAACATGCGCGAGGTCACCATAGCCTATGGCATGACTGAGACCAGTCCGGTGAGTTTTCAGAGCGCTGTCGACGATCCTCTCGAACGTCGCGTTTCGACGGTCGGCCGCATTCAGCCGCATCTCGAGGTGAAGATCGTGGATGCCAGCGGCCGCATCGTTCCGCGGGGGGAACCTGGCGAACTTTGCACGCGCGGCTATTCGGTGATGCTCGGCTATTGGGATGACGAGGCGAAGACCGACGAAGTTGTCGATGCTCGCGGCTGGATGTCCACCGGCGATCTCGCGACCATCGATGCCGAAGGTTATTGCAATATTGTCGGGCGCATCAAGGACATGATTATCAGGGGCGGGGAGAATGTCTACCCGCGAGAGATCGAAGAATACCTGTTCCGGCATCCGAAGATCCAGGATGTACAGGTCTTCGGTGTCGCCGACCTCAAGTACGGCGAGGAACCATGCGCCTGGGTTCGGCTGCACAAAGGCGAGACGATGACCGAGGAGGAGCTGCGCGCGTTCTGCCATGGTCAGATTGCGCACTATAAGGTGCCGCGTTATGTCGAATTCGTCGAGGAGTTCCCGATGACCGTCACCGGCAAGGTGCAGAAGTTCATCATGCGCCAGCAGGTGGAAGAGCGGCTTGGGCTCAAGCGCGCCGAAACCGCCTAGATGGAGTCTTTCAGACCAGACTGAACCCGACACGCTCTAATAGCGCGGCAATTCCAGTCCTTGCAGCCGCAGACGATCGGTGACCTTGCGGCGGGCGGCGAAGAAGTCCGCCGGCTTGCTTGCGCGGGATGCCGCGATCTCTTCGACTGTATAGGGTCTGAACGGTTCGATGAGAGAGTTTTTGGCAAGCGCGGGAACCAGCCAGTTCATCAGGGTTGTGACATCGGCGTCGCTCAGCCCGGAATTCATGATGCCGGGCGCCTGGGGGAGAAAGATGCGGGCCTCCGGCGACGTCATGTAGTATCCCACGGCGCCGGCCAGCGGCGGGATGCGGCCAAGGCTGGACGCCGTGCCTTGCATGCCATGACAGCCCGAGCAATGCAGCATATAGAGCATCCGGCCGTCTTCGGCGACCGCCGGCCCGGTCCGGCAGAGACCTGCGAGCAGCCCGAAGGTTATCACGGCCGCCAGCCGCATCGGTCTACGGCACCAGCCTGGCGCGCATGGCGAGCAGCGTCTTGTGATCGGTCTTGGTCGCGCGCAACGTGGCGACATCGGCGGCGGTGAGCGGCTTGAAATCGGCAGGCGCGGCGTTCAATGCCGCGAGCACGTAGTTGGCCAGCGTCGCGATATCCTCGTCGCTGCGCTGCTTTTGCGGCGGCATGACGCTCCGGTAGGTTCGGCCGGCCGCCGTCAGTTTGCCGGAAAGGCCGTTCAGCACCACGGCCGGCACATAGTCGCGGCTGTCGGGTTTGCCCGCTTTCGCCCATTCGGCCATCGCCAGCGGCGGCGCCAGGCCCGGAACCCCGACCCCCGCCTTGCCGTGGCAGGCGCCGCAATGCTTTGCGAACAGCACCGCGTCGTCTGCCGCCCCCGACGTCGCCGCCAGCGCCGCAAACGCGGCGGCCAGCGCGAGTCTAGCCATTGCTGCTGCCCAGGCCGACGACCGCGGCCACGGTGCAGTGATAGGTGCCGGGCGTGTTGGCCATGCACCAGTTGATGTCGTTGTGGACGGCCATGCGGTAGCCGGGACGTTCGCGCAAATTGAAGTTGCAGAGGCATTTGCCGCAGGATGCGACGCCGCAGCAATCATTGTAGCTGATCAGATATTCCTTGCTGTCGGCCGGATTCTGGCAGGTGCCGACCCACGTCACCGAGGACACTTGCGCGTTGGACGGGCACAAATTGACGGTGCCACCACAGCAAGTGCACAGGAAACCATCAAGCGCGCAATAGCGCCAGTATTCGCATTCCTGGTCGGTCTTCTCCTCAGCCGCGCGGGCGGTGCCGCCGCCGGCGCGATCGAAGGGCAGCATCGGCATGATCGCGCCGCCTACCGCTGCCTTGCCGACAAACGACAGGAAACTACGCCGACCGAGCCGATGCGCCATCTGGCGCGACCCCTTCTCGGCGGCCCGGTCGATGGCGCCGAAAAGTTTGTCGATCAATCCCGACATCTCGCTATCTCCCCTAATTCAAGGCGCGTTCGCCCGTTCGCGCTTCGATCCAGCCCTGGATCGAGGCGTGGCCGAGATCCTGCGCGTTGAGAAGGCTTTCCAGTTGTTCGCGTGAATTCACCAATCCTTTGCCGCGCAGGACGCCTTCGCGGTCCAGCAGCACCGCGAAGGGCAGCCGGTTGATGCGATATGCCATGCCCAGGTCGCGCGACAGCACATAAGGGAACTCGCCCAGGCCGGCGGCGCGGCGGAACGCGCCATGCTCCAGCGCATCGCCGTCGCTGGCGATGACGATCGACAGATTTTCGGCTTCCGCCTGCTTGAGTGATTTCAACACCGGCAGCAGCTTCTTGCACACCGGACAGGTGGTCGACAGGAAGAAGACCAGCGTGTTCTTGGGCGAGGGGGGGCCGAGGACAAGCGGCTTGCCCTCCAGCGTCAGGAGATCGAAACGCGGCGAGTGTTCGCCGATCTTCGGGCCGGCGTCCGTCATCAGCGCGCCCATCGGCGCGACGCGTTCGAACAGGATGCCGACCTGGCGGGCCAGGGCAAACACCACCACCAGCAAGACAATGACGATTGCCCACAGCACGATCACGGCGACGACCAGCGGTTCCATCAATGATGCCCCTCGTGATGATGCTGCTCGAACGCGCGGTTCGACGCGCGCAGCCACGACCAGTTGTCGATCAGTTTCTCGACGCCCGCGAACAACAGCAGGAAGGACAGGATGCCGGCTGCCGCGCTTGCCCAAGCCGCCGCCGTCATCGGCACCGGCAAGGGCGCAGCCATCGCCACGAGGCACAGCGTCGCCAGCGCGGCATTGCGCAACACCAGGAACCAGGACAGGCCTTGCCCCGCGCCGCCGCAGCCACAGTCGATATGGTCATTGCCGCGCGCCAGATTGAGCGCGATGACGCTGGCATACAGCACCAGCAGAACGAGGCCGATTGCGGCCGCATACGGACGTGTCGTCGGCACGATCAGCCCCAGCACGACGGCGCATTCCAGGACGATCAGGCCGAACGCCGCCGGCTGCACGGCGGCCCGCGGCAGCACGCGATAGCCGTTCATGGTGTGCGCAAACATCGCGGGATCCACCGCTTTGTGCAGCGCCGCGCGGGCAAACACGCAAACCAGAGCGCCCGCCGCCACGACAATCAGGATCGGATGCAGAGCGACCATGGCGGCTAGGCCCTGTGGACAGTTAGGGATTGGGCGTGGCGCGAGCCGGATTTCGTGTTCGGCGAGGCGAAAAGACCGCCGTGGTGCCGACCACCACAAGGGCTTTTCAACGAAGCCGGGCGCGAAATCCGCCGCGCCCCGAAGGGGTATGGCCAAAATCGCCCGGTTCGGCGTCGCGAGCTCTCGACGGAGGTCAACTCCGCCTTCGGGCTCGCTCCTGGAACCGGACGATTTTTGCTCATACCACGCTCCAATCCATAACTGTCCGCAGGGCCTAGCGCACCTCGATCTGATCCGGGGTCGCGCCTCCCGGCGCGGTCGCTGACGGCTCCAGCACGAAATCCTTGCCCGCGGCCGGCACATCGTAGCGCACGACCTCCGCCTTTAGGCCGTCCGTGGCGAACAGCGCCGGGCTGTCGCCTTGGCTGACCGTCAGTGCGATGCCCGGCACGGATTTCGAACGGCCGACGACCTTCTTTTCCTTCAGGTCGACCGCCCAGATCTCCTCGGCGGGATTTTTGTGGCTGCCCTCGGTGCCGTTGGAATGCATCAGCATGTAGGCGACGCCGTTCTTGTCGTGCACGGCGAGCGGCTGGTAGCCGCCGGGGCGCCAGTCGCCGTCGACGCCTTTCGACACTTCGATCTTGTCGATCAGCGTGGCGGTCTCGCCATCCACGTTGATGATGTAGATGTTGCCGGCATAGGAGGGCAGCACCCAGTGCTCGCCCCAGCGATAGCCGCTGGTGAAGATCGCATCCTTGTCTGGATCGAATATCGCTTCGGAGGCCTTCATTTCGCCTGTGCCGTCGGCCTTCACGTCGATGGTGCCGAGCGTGCCGTCGCCGCACAGGGTGGCGATGCGGGTCGCCGTCTTGCTCGCCGGGAAGATGCCGTAGCAACCCGGATTGGGGATGTCGCCGATCTGCTTCTTGGCGGCCATGTCCACGACGGTGACGGATGTGGCCGGCGTCGCGTTCTGTACGTAGAGATATTTGAAATCGGCCGAGGGCTGCAGCAGCGCGCGATAATTCAGCGCCTGCGCACGGTTGTTGGAGATCGGAATCTCCTCCTTGAACGTCAGGTCCTCGCCCGAATAGATCTCGACGAAGTCGAACCTTTCGCCGCGCGTGGTGCGCGTCTGGTGCGACGTCGCGACATAGATGTCCTTGGTGCCGTTCGGTACGTTTATCATGCCGAGAAACGACGTGCCGATGATGCCGAGCGGCTTGAGCGTCTTGGCGTCGAGCACATAGGTACGGCCATCCACCACGTGGTTGAGGGCGAGATCGACCGAGAACAGCATCTCCGTGTCCGGCGGAATCTTGACGTTGCCGAACTCCTCAGGCTGGAGTTCGCCTTGCGCCTGCTGGGCATGCGCCGGCGCGATCGCCGCGCTTGCCAGCAGGACGGCAGCGATGAGACCCAAACGCATCGTGGTCCTCCCCATTTGTCGTCCTCCGCGCCACTGCCGGCCGGGCCAAGCCATGACGACGGGCGCCAGGCCTGGTCGGCCTGTTGCCCGCGGCGTCGTAGCGGGACGCCATCGCGACGATGGGTCGCCCCGACACCGCCCAACTTCCACTGTCCCGGGGGCAGTGATTGGCCACGGCAATAACTGTACACCCGCCGAAACGACCGCGCTTGACAGAACACGCCATAGTGAAGGGCGTCGAAACTGGCTGCGCCGGTTCTCAAGCGCCCCGCGCGCTGGCGCGATAGTCACCCGGCGTTTCGCCGGCATGCACCTTGAAGCTGCGTGAGAAGGCGCTCGCCTCGCTGTAGCCTAGCTGCAACGCGATGGCGGTCAGCGGAATGGCGGTCGAGGCCAGCATGCATTTGGCGATCTGCACCCGTACCGTGTTGCGGATATCGACGAAATTGAAGCCGCTTTCGGCCAATCGCCGCTGAAAGGTGCGCAGCGAAACGCCGAAATCCGCCGCCGCGTGATCGATGTCGGTGTCGAGCCCGCGCGCCAGGGCGGCGCTCATCCAAGCCTGGATGGCGGTCGACAGGTCGAGTTCCCGCCGCATCGCCGACTGCGCATCCTGCAATTCCTGCTCGGCGCGCGCATTGGCGACGGGATCGGCCCCATCCACCCGGTGTTCGAGATAGGCGACGGGAAAGTAGATGGCGTTGCGCGCGCGACGCGGCTGCACGGAACAGCGGAAATGCGCACGGTAGGTATCCAGGTCGTCCGAGCAATCATGCTCGAAATCGATATGGTCGATGCTCCGTCCGGCCCCCAGAATGGTCGTGACCATCCTGTGCACCACCGCCATCGTGAAGTCGGCGTCCTGATTGCGCGAACGCACCGTGGGATCGGAGATCGAATAGCACAGTCGCGCGAGATCGCCCGACACGTCGAGCCGGGTCTCCGTCTTGCTTTGCAAGCTGGAGAAGTAGCCCGTGAACTTGGCCAGCGCCCAGCCGAGCGTCGGCGCAGTGAAAGCGACGGTGGCGATCGAACCGAGGCTTCGCAGTTCGTAGGCCCGCCCGAGCTTCAGGCCGAATGTCGTGTCGCCGCGCTCGCGGGCCGCCGCCTCGAGGATGCCGGTGAAGATGGCCAGTGGCGTGTCGTGGCCGGCGAGAGACGCGCGCGTCAATCCCAGCCGGGCCAGGATGCTGTCCGGCTCCTGCCCCTTGCTCGCGATCGCATCCAGCAGCAAGGTCGTTGCCTGTGGGGCAATGGTTCCGCTCGCATGCATCCTGCGCCTCTCCAGGTTCAGCTCGGATGGGTTGCCTTCAAATTTTCGTGTTCCAATCGCCCCACGTCAACTGGCTTGAAGTCGACATTGTAGCGGCGGCGGTGCGGCAAGGGGGGCGGTGCGGCAAGGCTGGCGGTGACAGACGGTGAACACGCGACCGAACCTCGTTCAACTTCTGGCCCGGCAGGCAGGCCGTGCCGGCCTGTTGCTGTTGGCCGCAGGCGTCGTCGTCATCCTCCTGCGGCCGACTGATGCAGCCTGGTGGGCGGCGCGGGTCCTGGGCCTGGCGGCGCTGCTGACCATGGCCGCGGCGCTGGCGCTGCGTCCGACGCCCGATCGTCCGCGCCGGCACAACCTGCTTGGCTGGGCGGCGCTTGCGGCCTTGCTCGGTCATATCGGCGTGGTCGCCGGGCTGCAGCCGGTGTTCTGGCGCTGGCTGACCTGGGCGGTCCCGGTCGAGATCGTCACCGGCTTCCTGGCCGTGGCCGCCTTTGCCGCCGCGTTAGCGGCACAGCGCCCCGGCCGGCTGCGGGACCGGCTCGGGCCGATCCTCGGCCATCGCGTCCACCGCTTTGCCGGCTATGTTCTGGCGGCGGCCGCCGCCGCGCATATCGCCCTGGTTGCCGGCATCAGCGTCGTCGCGGTCGTCGTCATCCTCGCCGGTCTGGCCTTCCTTGTGGTCGAAGGGATCTTTCGCGAGCGGCATGGCGTGGCGCTCGCGGCGACCCTGGCGCTGTTGACGACAGCCGTCGCAGCGCTCTCAATCGCTCCGCTGGCGGGGCCGCGACTGGAAGCCCTGAGGCGTTCCCCCGTCGACCACGCGAACTTCCTGCATTCCGATCATCCGGGGCTTGCCTGCGCCGGCTGCCATCACAACTTCACCGACCAGACAGGCAACGAGAACTGCCTGACGTGCCACAAGCGCATCTCGACCATCGAAGCGATGCGCATCGACCGCATGTTCCACGCTTTCTGCGGCGAATGCCACCGAGCCGACAAGCACGCCGGCAAGGAGTTCGGGCCCATCGACGATTGCAACGGCTGCCACGCAAAGCAAGCTGAAGGCGAGAAGGATGCGAGACGCGCCGCGCAGTAAGGCGCAGGAACGATAGAACGACCGAATTCTCTGAAAAACCTTGCCGAACCGACGGGCCCTAACGGAGAACGCCAACACCACCACTGCCGTGCACCCGTCCGCCGTGGCGGCCGGCAGAAATGGCTATGCGATCCCGGTCGGCAGGACTATCGCCGCGACAGCAACCCGGCGAGCAGGCCGAGGACCGCCAGGCCGATCACCGCGGTGGTCAGGGGGTGGTCGGTGGCGGCGCGCTTGACCACGCGCGACTGCTTCTGGATCACCGGCAGGGCGTCGCCGACGCGGGCGGCGATCTCGTCGTAGAAATCCGACGCCATGTCGCGCGAGCCGTCATAGGCGGACGCGCCGCGTTTTCCCAGCGCCTTGCGCAGCGACTTCACCTCCTTTTGCAGCCGCGCCACCTGGTCTTCCAGTTCTTCGGTCACGTCGTCGCGGAATCTTGAGAAGGTGGAAGCCATCGGAATGTCCTTGCGCAAAGTGGGGAAACCGTTCGCCAAACGCCAAAACCGCGGGATGGTTCCCCGACAGCGCTACGCAGGCCCTTCATCCTTGCCCGAGACGCCGGCGTCGGCAAAGCTCGCCATGCCGGTGTGGCAGGCCAGGGCCGAGCGCAGGACGTTGACCGCCAGGCAGGCGCCGGAGGCCTCGCCCAGCCGCATGCCGAGATCGAACAGCGGCTTCAGATTCATCGCCGCCAGCAGGCCGCGATGCCCGGCCTCGGCGGAGACATGCGCGGCGAGCGCATGGTCCAGCCCATGTGCGTGCAGCCGCATCATCGGCGCCACCGCGGCCGTGCAGACAAACCCGTCGAGCAGCACCGGCACGCCCTTGTGCCGCGCGGCAAGCGTCGCACCGAGGATCGCCGCCAGTTCGCGCCCGCCGACCGCCGCCGCCGCCTTCAGCGGATCATGCAGCACCTCGCCATGCAGCTTCAGCGCCACTTCGATGGCCGCCGTCTTTCGTGCCAGCCCCGCATCGTCGACGCCGGTGCCGCGCCCGACCCATTGCTCGACGCCGCCGAACAAGGCGGACGCGATCGCCGCCGCGGCTGTGGTGTTGCCGATGCCCATCTCGCCCAGGCACAAAAGATCGGTGCCGTCCTCGACCGTCTCGTAGCCGCGCGCCACCGCCGCCAGGAAGTCCTGCTCGTCCATGGCGGGCGCGAGCGTGAAGTCGGCGGTCGGCCGCTCGATCCGCAGCGGCACCACGTCGAGTTCCGCCCCGGCGGCTTTCGCCAACTGGTTGATGGCGGCGCCGCCGGCGGCGAAATTGGCCACCATCTGCGCCGTCACCTCCGGCGGAAAGGCGGATACGCCCTGCGCGGTCACGCCATGCGAGCCGGCGAAGACCACCACCTTCACCTTGTCGAGTTTCGGCACCTCGCGGCCCTGCCAGCGTGCGAGCCAGGCGACCAGAGTCTCCAGCCGCCCCAGGCTGCCCTGCGGTTTGGTCAATGTGTCCTGGCGGCGCGCGACCGCCTCGGCGGCGGCGGCATCGCCGGCCGGAAGATCCTGGCAGGCGACGCGCAGGGCGTCGATGGATACGAAGTTCATGCAAGGGCTCCGTTCATCAGAATACAGCGGATGCGATCAGCAGGATGAGGATTTCGGCTGCCTGCTGCAGGGCGCCGAGCGTGTCGCCGGTCTGGCCGCCGATCTTGTTCAGGCAGAGCGCTCGGAAGGCGAAAAACGTGGCCGCGAGCAGCACGGCGGTCACTAGCGCCGCGGCGAAGCCGAGCACCAGCAGCGACAGGAAACCCAGCATCAGCGCCGCACCGGCCACCGCCGGCTCGACATCTCCCGCGCCGGCCGCAAGGCCGTCCTGCCGCGCCGGCGGCACGAGGCGAATGAAGGCCGGCAGCAGCGCGCGCGAGCCGCCATGCGCGGCGAACAGGGCAAAAAACACAGCGCCCGATGCGGGAGCGGCCGCGTCGGGTGCGGCTCCCGCGTCCGCCGCCCCACTTGCCGCGATGGCCGCCAGAGCGCTCCAGCGCAGCAGCATCGACAGGCCGAGCGCCGAGGCACCGAACGCGCCGATGCGGCTGTCGCGCATGATGTCCAGTATGCGTTCGCGATTCCGCCCGCCGCCGAAACCGTCGGCGGTGTCGGACAACCCGTCCTCGTGCAGGCAGCCGGTGGCGAGCATGGTGACGGCCAGCGCCAGCGCCGCCGCCGGTCCCGGCGGCACGCCGAGGCCGCCTGCGGTCCAGAACGCCAGGCCGCCGATCAGCGCCACGACCCATCCGGCGATGGGCGCGGCCCAGATGGCCTCGGAAAGCTTTCTGTCTTCGAGCCGTACGTCCGGCAGCGGCAGCCGCGTGAAGAACAGGATGCAGAAGCCGACGTCGCGGACGATGTTCCTGGCGCTCGTCATGCCGAGCTGCCCGCCAGGCTGTTGCGAGGAGCGCCCACTAGCCCGCCCTCGCGATCGCATGGAAAAACGTGCCGCTGACCAGCCCGCGTCGGCCGCCGAAGGCGCCCAGCGGAGCACCTTGCCCGTCGGCGATGTTCGCGAGCGGCGCGTCCGGGCCGGCAGCGGTCAGCGAGGCATAGTGGAACTCGTGGCCGCGCACGGTGTCTCCCGCCTTGCCGATCGGGCAATCCGCAAGCAGCGTCGCCTGCCGGTAGCCGAGGTTCATCTTGCGTTTTGCAAAACTCGTCGAATGCCCGAGCAGACCGAGCATAGTGTGGGTCACGCCGTCGGCGTCCTCCAGTTTTTCCCCCAGCACCATGAAGCCGCCGCACTCGCCATGCACGGGCCGGGTTTCGGCGAACCGCCGCATGCCGTCGATGAAATTCCTGGCCGCCGCCAGTTTTCCGGCATGCAGTTCCGGATAGCCGCCCGGCAGCCAGCAGACATCGCAGGTTTCGTTGGGCGCCTCGTCGGCCAGCGGGGAGAACGGGATTAACTCGGCCCCTATAGCTTGCCACTGGGCGACGAGATGGGGGTAGAGGAAGGTGAACGCCGCATCCTTCGCCAGCGCGATGCGCTGGCCGGGGGGAGGGAGGGCGATGGCAGGGTCTTTTGTGGAGTGATGCTCGCCGTGGTCGGCCGTCTCCCCCTCACCCGCCCTCCGCTTCGCTCGGACGACCTCTCCCCGCTGGGGAGAGGAGGTCGTCGGCGTTGCTGCCTCGTTTTTCAACACTGAAAGGCGGGAGCCATCGGCGGCGAAACTCCTGTCCCCAGCGGGGAGAGGGTGGCCGAGCGAAGCGGAGGGCGGGTGAGGGGGCATCGATGCGTCGATCTCTCGAGCTATCCCCACAATCCGGTCGATGTCCAGCGAGCGCTCCATCACGTCCGCCAGCCGCTCGATATGCGCGTCGAGGTCGGCATGTTCGCTGGCCTGCACCAGGCCGAGATGGCGCTCCGGCAGCGTCATCGAGGCGTCGCGCATCACGCAGCCGACCACGGGCAGGCCGACCGCCTCGATCGCTTCACCCGCCAGCTTCCGATGCCGTTCGCTGCCGACGCGATTGAGCACCACGCCGGCAATCCGCACCGCCGGGTCGTAGGCGACAAAACCTTTGGCGACCGCGGCGGCGGTCTGCGACTGCCCGGACACGTCGAGCACCAGCAGCACCGGCAGGCCGAAACGCCGCGCCAGATCACCGGCCGAACCTGAGCGGCCATCCGCCGAGACGATGCCGTCGAACAGGCCCATGGCGCTTTCGATCACCAGGATGTCGGCGCTCTCCGCTGCCTCGCCCAGCAGCCGGCCGATGAGGGCAGGGGGCATTGCCCAGGAATCGAGATTGACGCCGGCCTGTCCGGTTGCCGCCTCGTGGAAGGCGGGGTCGATATAGTCCGGTCCCGACTTCGCCCCGCGCGCCGAAAGCCCGCGCCGCGTCAGCGCACGCAACAGGCCGATGGTGACGCTGGTCTTACCCGACCCCGAGCGCGGCGCGCCGATGATGATGCCGCGAGCGCTCACCCCCGTAACTCCGCCCGCATTTTTACGATCCCGCCGATGACGATCAGCGCCGGCGCGGCGACGCCTGCCTTCGCCGCCTCGTCGGCCAGCGTGCCCAGCGTCGCCACCACGACACGTTCGCGCGGCGTGGTCGCGTGCTCGATCACGGCGGCCGGCGTGTCCGCCGGCAGCCCACCGGCGACAAGCGCGGGCGCGATCAGCGGCAGGTTTTTCAGTCCCATATAGACGACGATCGGCTGGCCGGTTTTTGCGAGCGCCGCCCAGTCGAGGTCCTCGTCGGTGCCCGCCGCGTGGCCGGTCGCCAGCACCACGGCCTTGTTGATGCCGCGCATCGTGGCGGGAATGAATGCGCCGGCGAGCCCCGCCAGCGCCGAGGTGATGCCCGGCAGCACGCGGAACGGAATGCCGGCTTTCTTGAGCGCCAGCGCTTCCTCGCCGCCGCGCCCGAACATGTAGGGGTCGCCGCCCTTCAGGCGCAGCACGCGTTTGCCCTCGCGCGCCAGCGCGATCAGCCGCCGGGTGATGTCCTCCTGCTCGGTGGAAGGTTTTCCGCCGCGTTTTCCCGCGAAATGCCGCTCTGCCTTGCCGGCAATGGCCAGCACCGCCTCCGACACCAGTGCGTCGTAAACGATGCAATCCGCCTCAGCCAGCGCCGAAAGCACGTCGAGCGTCAGGCAGCCGGGGTTGCCCGGCCCGGCGCCGGCCAGCCAGACATGGCCCGGCTGGAAAGCGGGCGGGTGAAAATCAAGGCGGGCGATGGCGTCGGCGAGGCTCATGGACGTCGCTTTGGACGATGACGCCCGCTCTTCGCAAGCCTATAGACGACATGATGGAGACAGAAGAGCGACCGCTGAAGCGCGGCTGGACCACTGGCGCCTGCGCCGCCGCCGCGGCCAAGGCTGCCTGCGCGGCGCTGCTGACCGGCGAATTTCCGGACCCGGTGGAGATCGGACTGCCCGGCGGACAGCGCGTCGCCTTCGCGCTCGCCGTCAACGAGACCGGCGACCGAGAAGCCACGGCCGGCATCGTCAAGGACGCGGGCGACGATCCGGACGTCACTCATGGCGCGCTGGTGAAAGCCACGGTTCGGCCGGGTGCTGCGGGCTCTGGCGTCACCTTCCGCCGCGGCGAGGGCGTTGGCCTTGTCACCAGGCCGGGCCTGCCGGTGGCGGTCGGCGAGCCGGCGATCAATCCGGTGCCGCGAAAGATGATCGCGGAGTCGGTGCGCGAGGCAGCCGGCGAGGCCGCCGACATCGAGGTGGAGATTTCCGTGCCCGACGGCGCGGCGCTGGCACCAAGGACGCTCAATCCGCGCCTCGGCATTCTGCACGGCATCTCGATCCTTGGTACGACCGGGGTCGTCATTCCCTATTCGTGCTCGGCCTGGATCCATTCCATCCATCGCGGCATCGATGTCGCTCGCGCCATGGGGCTGACCCACGTCGCCGGTTCCACCGGCAATTCCTCCGAGGCGGCAGTGCAGAAGTTCCACGGTTTGCACGAGGTGGCGCTGATCGACATGGGCGATTTCGTCGGCGGCATGCTGAAATATGTGCGGGCCCATCCCGTGCCGCGCGTCACCATCGCCGGCGGCGTCGCCAAGATGACCAAACTGGCGCAGGGCATGTTCGATGTGCACTCCAAGCGCGGCGCGGCCGATCTCGACGCGCTGGCGGCGCTGGTGGTGCAGGTCGGCGGATCGGTGGAACTGGCCGAAGCGGTGAAGGGCGCCAACACCGTGGCGGAAGCGTTTTCCATGGCGCGGGCGGCAGGCGCGCCCATTGGCGACGCCGTGGCCGAGGCCGCCTGGCGCACCGCCGCGCCGGCTTTGCGAGGGGCGGACGTCGAACTGGAGATTCTCGTATTCGATCGGGAAGGCGGTTTGCAGGGGAGGAAGGGGTTTATGTCGGTGAGGGAGGGATAGGCGGGTAACTTGGCATTCTACGTTGCCCCCCTCTGTCCTGCCGGACATCTCCCCCACGAGGGGGGAGATTGGCAGCTTCGGCTTCTCCGCTCGTTCTGCAACCTTGGCGATTGGCGAAACCAGTGCGGCCGATTCAATCTCCCCCCTTGTGGGGGAGATGTCCGGCAGGACAGAGGGGGGCAACGTAGAGCGCCTTCGAGCCCGTCGGCGTCGGGCTGGAGGAGAAATCATCACTCCCGCCCCCTGAACCGCCGCTGGTACGTCGGATCGTAAAGCGAGCTCTCGCGGAACTCCCCGATACCCAGCGAGCGCCCGACAAAGATCACCGCCGTCCGTTCGATCGGCTCCGCCGCCAGCAGCCCGGAAATGGTGGACAGCGTGCCGCGAAGGATGCGCTCGTCCGGTCGCGAGGCATGAAAGACGATCGCCACCGGGCAGTCGGCCCCGTAGAGCGGCGACAACTCCTCGACGATCTTTTCCAGCGCATGGATGGCGAGGTGGATTGCCAGTGTCGCTCCGGTCGCGCCGAAGGCGGCCAGCGTCTCTTTCGGCGGCATCTTCGAGGCACGGCCGGAAACCCGCGTCAGCACCAGGCTCTGCGCCACTTCCGGGATCGTCAGTTCGCGTCTGAGGCTGGCGGCCGCGGCGGCGAAGGACGGCACGCCGGGCGTCAGCGTATAATCGATGCCGTGCTTCTCCAGCCGCCGGATCTGCTCGGCCACCGCGCTCCACACCGAAAGGTCGCCGGAATGCAGCCGCGCCACGTCCTGGCCGGCGACATGGGCGGCGACATATTCCTGTTCGATCTCGTCCAGCGACATCGGCGCGGTGTCGACCATCCTTGCGCCCGGCGGGCACCAGTCGAGCATTTCCTTCGCCACGATCGAACCGGCATAGAGGCAGACGGGGCAGCGGGCGATCAGGTCGCGGCCGCGCACGGTGATCAGGTCCGCCGCGCCGGGGCCGGCGCCGATGAAATGCACCGTCATGGCAAAACTCCGTCGCTCGCCAGCGCGCAGGTGACCGGCCCGACGGCGACGCGCGGTCCGAGCAGTTTTCCCCTTGGCCCGAGGGCGGCGAGCGCCGCCGCTTCGGAAGCCGACGGCGCGCCGGTCGCTTGCAGCGACCGGTCGGAGCGGGACAACGTCCGTTCGCCGGCATTTTGCAGTTCCGCCCGGCCGATGACCAGCACGATCAACCCCAGCGTGTTTGCCGCCTTGTGGATCGCCGGCTCGTCGGTCTTCTGTTCCGGCACCGCCAGCGCTTCCAGGTCGCCGGCCTCGGCGCCATGCGCGGCAAGCGCGGCGCGGATCGCGACCAGCACCTCCACCTCGCTCACGCCTGTCCGGCAGCCCAGCCCGGCGACAATCATGGTTTTTTCCAGATCCATTGGGTGACCGGCATGGCCGGCCGCCAGCCCCGCATGGAGCCGACGGGTGCCGCCCGCGACACGGCCAGCCGGATCAGCTCGCCGCCCAGCACCGCATGCTGGGCGATCAGCACCGCCTCCATCTCCAGCGTCACCGCATTGGCGACCAGCCGCCCGCCCGGCTTGAGTGCTGCCACCGCCGCCTCCATCACACCGGCCTCGCTGCCGCCGCCGCCGACAAAAATCGCGTCCGGGGTGGGCAGTCCTTCGAGGGCGTCAGGGGCCGATCCGTGGACGATCTTCAGGCCCGGCACACCGAGCGCCTGCACGTTGCGGCCGATGCGCGCCGCCCGTTCCGGGTCGGCCTCGATGGCGATCGCCTTGAGCGAAAAATGACGCAGCATCCACTCGATCGAAATCGATCCGGAGCCGGCGCCGATGTCCCAAAGCAGTTCGCCCCGCAGCGGCGCGAGGGACGACAATGTGAGCGCGCGAATTTCGCGTTTGGTCAATTGTCCGTCGTGCTCGAAGAGGTCGTCGACCTGGCCTGAAGCCAGGGAAATGAAGCTCGTGGCGGCCGTCGAGGCGACCTCTACGGCCAACACATTGAGCGGATTGAATCTTTCGGACTTCACGCTGTCCGCGCGCAGCGTCGTGAGCCGCTCGTCCGGTCCGCCGAGCGCTTCGAGGACGGTCAGCCGCGACAACCCAAAACCCAATTCCGTCAGATAGTTGGCAATCTTTCCGGGTGCGTCGGCATCGGATGTCAGCGCAAGGATGCGGGCGCCGGGATGCAGCAGCAGCCGGAGCAGCGAGATCGCCTTGCCGTGCAGCGAGACGGTCTCGATTTCCGGGAGCGCCCAGCCGAGCTGGCTTGCGGCCAGCGAAAAGGCGGAAGCCGCTGGAATTACGCGCATTTCGTCCGCCGGCACATGCCGCGCCAGTGTCGTGCCGACACCGTGCAGGAACGGGTCGCCGGACGCCAGTACGCATACTTTCCGGCCCCGCAAGGCCAGTATTGCGCGCATTTCCGAATCGAAGGGTGACGGCCAAGGCTTTGATTCACCTTTGATTTCCGTCTCGGCCAGCGCCAGGTGCCGCTTGCCGCCGAACACGATGTCAGCCTCGGCGATCCGCCTCCGGGCTTCCGCGCCGAGCCCGTCAAGTCCGTCTTCGCCGATGCCGATAATGGATAGCCATCGTCCCGCCGCCATGTTTTGATCAGCAGTCATCATGATCCACCGTGTTCTGATTCTCGGCGGCACGACGGAAGCCCGGCAACTCGCCGAACGGCTCGCCGGTCGGGTCGAGTTTGCGGTGATGCTGTCGCTGGCCGGCCGCACCGCGAACCCGGTCGACCACCCTGTGCCGGTGCGCAGCGGTGGTTTCGGTGGCGTCGAGGGTCTTGCCAACTATCTGAAAGAACAAGAGATTGCGCTGCTGATCGACGCCACGCATCCCTACGCGGCGCGCATTTCCGCGAATGCCGCGCAAGCTGCCGGGGAGGCCGGTGTCAAGATTCTTGCGCTTCGCCGCCCGGCGTGGCGACGCCAACCCTATGACCGCTGGACGCTTGTCGCCGACGCTGAAGCCGCCGTCGCCGCGCTCGGAACGCATCCGCGAAAGGTATTTTTGGCGCTTGGCCGGCAGGAGCTTGTCCCATTCGAAGCCGCGCCCCAGCATTCCTACCTGATCCGCAGCGTCGACCCGGTCGAACCGCCGCTCGGGGTGCCGAATGCGGACTACATTCTGGCGCGCGGCCCGTTTGCCGAGGATGCGGAAAAGGCGCTTCTGGTCGACCGCCGCATCGACGCCATCGTCGCCAAAAACAGCGGCGGAACAGCCACTTACGGCAAGATTGCGGCGGCGCGGACGCTGGGCATAGAGGTGATCCTGTTCCGGCGGCCGGTCCTGCCGCCGGTGGAAACCGCGGAGACGGTCGACGATGCGATGGCCGCGATCGATCATTGGCTGGCCAGCGAACGTGGGGTGTAGATCAGCGCCGGCCTGTCGGCGCGCGGGATTGCTCGCGTTTCTGGCGAGCCGATGATGACGCAGGTCGCCATGTCGGCCTTTCCGGTATCGACTTCGCCCAGCGAAAAAACCTCGATCCGCTCGTCCGTTCGGCCGGCGGCGCGGCCGAAAACCACAATGGTTTCAGCAGGTAACACTGTGCGCAGCTGCTCGAATGCCTTGCCCAATTGCCAGGGCCGCGCCTTGCTGATCGGGTTGTAGAGCGCAATCACGAAACCAGCTTCAGCCGCCGCGACCAGCCGGCGCTCGACCACGTCCCAGGGCTTCAGATTGTCCGACAGCGAGATCGCGCAGAAATCATGGCCGAGCGGCGCGCCGATTCGGGCCGCCACGGCGAGCATGGCGGTTACACCTGGCACGATTTCGATGTCGATGTTGCGCCAGGCCGCCGGCCCGGCCTCGATTGCTTCGCAGACGGCCGCCGCCATGGCGAAGACGCCGGGGTCGCCGCCGGAGACCACCGCGACCGTCTCGCCTTCCGCTGCCCTGGCAAGCGCGGCCCGCGCCCGCGAAATTTCTTCGCGGTTGTCGGAGGATATCGCCGTCTGGTCGAGTCTTAGTTCCAGGCGGTCGAGGTAAGGCTTGTAACCGTAGAAGAATTTGGCTTCGGCCACCGCCGCGCTCGCCTGCGGCGTGACCTGGTCGGGGCTGCCGGGTCCAAGCCCGACGACGAACAGGCGGCCGCTCACAGCACTACCCCGGATTCCGTCACGCTGCCGGGGCGGCCGAGCCAGCCGGGGATCAGCACGATCGAGAAATAGGGCGCGATGTCGTCGGCCTTGTCGGCGAGCCGCATCGCCGCGCCGTTGGCCATCGTGCCGCGCTCGACATAGAAGGCGCGCTCGAGTCGGCCGGTGGCATCCAGCGCGCGCCGGATTTTTGGCAGATTGCGCCCCACCTTCATGATTACCGCAGCGTCGGTGTCGTTGAGCCGGCGCGCCAGCTCGAACTCGCTCATAGTGCCCGGAAGCACGGTGAGCACGTCGTCGCCCTGGACGATAGGCTGGCCGGTGGCCGACCAGCAGCCGGACATGGCGGTGACGCCTGGCACGACCTCGGTGGGATAAAGATGCGCCAGGCGCACATGCAGGTGCATGTAGGAGCCGTAGAACAGCGGGTCGCCCTCGGAGAGCACCGCCACTGTGCGGCCGGCGTCGAGGTGGCCGGCGACGGCCGCCGCCGACTGCTCGTAGAAGGCCAAAATCCGCGCCTTGTAGTCGTCGTGGTCCTTGGCCATCTCGGTGGTGACCGGGTAATGCAGCGGGAGTTCGATGACACCGGGCTTCAGCCGGCCCTCGACGATGGCGCGCGCATTGCCGTTAGAGCCGCGCTTGGCGAAATGCGCCAGCACATCGGCCTCGCCCAGCGCCCGCACCGCCTTCAGCGTCAGCAATTCGGGATCGCCCGGCCCGGTGCCGACGCCGATCAGTCGGCCTGTTTGCTGCGCGCTCACAGGCCGGCCCTCGCCAGTGCGTTGAGGCAGGCGGCAGTCATGGCGCTGCCGCCCAGCCGCCCGCGCACGATGGCGTAGGGCACGCCGTAGGAATTTTCGGCCAGTGCGTCCTTCGATTCCGCCGCGCCGACAAAGCCGACCGGCATGCCGAGGATCGCGGCCGGCTTCGGCGCGCCGTCGCGCAGCAATTCCAGCAGGTAGAACAAGGCGGTAGGCGCGTTGCCGATTGCCACGACCGAGCCGGCCATGCGCTCGCCCCACAGTTTTATTGCGGCGGCGGAACGGGTGTTGCCGATTTCCTTCGCCAAAGCCGGTGTGCGCGGGTCGCGCAATGTGCAGATCACCTCGTTGCCGGCCGGCAGCCGGGCGCGAGTGACGCCGTGCGCCACCATCTGGGCGTCGCAGAAGATCGGCGCGCCGGCGGCAAGCGCGGCGCGTGCCGCCGGGACGAAATTTTCGCCGAACACGAACTGCCGCGCCGCCTCTACCTGGCCGCAGGCATGGATCATGCGGATGGCGATGTCCGCCTCGGCCCCGGAAAAGCGCGACAGGTCGGCTTCCGCCCGGATGATGGCGAAGGAGCGTTCGTAGATGGCGTCGCCGTCGCGGATGTAGTCGTAGGCCGTCATGGTCTGTCCTGTTCGAATGCGGCCTTCAAGCATGCCGATTGCGCGGGCGAAAGGGCTGCCGTCGTCCCGTCGACGACCTTTGCACTGCCCGTCCGCCGTTCCGCATGAAGTTTCGTGGCCGCCGCCGCGATCGCTTCGGCCAATCCGGCTGCCGACCTGTAGGCGAGTGGCCGTGCCCTGGTTGTTCCGTGGACGACAAGCCCCGCGCCGTTTTCGCCACCGACGATGGTGATATCGGCCGCGGCCTGCCGCGCGCAGCCCTTTTCGCAGCCGGAGATGTGGATGGAGAGGTTTTGTGCGCCGGGGGGGAGCGACCGGGCTACCTCCTCGGCAATGGCGCGCGCTGCGATTTTTCCCGATGCGCAGGCCGGCGCACCGGGGCAGGCGGCGATCGACCGGCGCGGATCGACCGCATCGGTGACGAAGCCGAGTTTTGCGGCGTGTTTGCGCAGCGCCTGCGCGGCTTCGAGGGAGGGGCAGATCGGCAGCAGGGTGCGTGCGGGGGCAGGGCGGATGTCGGCGATGCCGAGTGCCTCGGCATGGCGGGCGAGGTTGATGAGGCGGGCGGCGTCGATGTGGCCGAAGGGGAGGGAAATGGGGAGGGTGTAGCCACCCTCTCGCAAACGATAGAAATCAGGCAACGGCGGTTTGCGATGCTTGTGCTCTATGTTGCCCCCCTCTGTCCTGCCGGACATCTCCCCCACAAGGGGGGAGATCGAGCCGGCCGCTCGGCTTTCGCAAACCTTCGGTGCAGGAGAAGCGACTTGGGCAAAGCTGCCAATCTCCCCCCTTGTGGAGGAGATGTCCGGCAGGACAGAGGGGGGCAACGTAGAGCGCAATTGGTTCAGTGCGCGGTCATCCGCAACATCTCTCGCCCTCGCGCCTTGGCCTTGCATCGCGATCTTCGTCAGCACCGTCAGTGCGGCTTCGATTGCACCATCTTCCTGGTACGATCCCAGCAGCTTCGCAGTTCCCGAATCACCAGCGAGCGCCACACGCCACAGCATGTGACCATCGCACTTACCGGCCGTCAGCCGAACATCCGCCACGATGTCATCCCGCGAAACCTGGCCTCGGCCATCGACCACGACCGACACTTTCGGTCCGAGCCTGTCGGTCAACCCCAATGCGTCGATACCCTCGCCGATGCGCCGCGCCAGCGCCACGGAGTCGCCGATCTCCTCCGGATCCATACCCGCCAGCGGGCTGATCTCGACCGGCGCGCCGGTGCGGACGTCTATCGCCAGCGCGTCGACGTCCTCGGCGAAGCGGCTGGCCGACATGGTGGAAAATCCGCGGAACTGGCAACTGCCGCGCGCCGTCACCTCGACGATGCCGTTACCGTGGCGCGCCGCCGATTCGCAGAGTCCGATCAATTGCTTCGGCGAAAATCCTCCGGAAACGGGCGAGAGCCGGATCAGCAGCCCGTCGCCGGTGGACATCGGGGCTGACAGCGCCGGGCAGGCGCCGCGTCTGAGGGAGGCGCTCATTCGGCGGCCTGCGGGGCGGACGCTTCCGCGATGAGGGTGGCGAGATCGTCGTCGACCGAGTTACGCAGCGGATGCCACAGTCCGCGTCGCCGCGCGGCGGCAAAGCGCTCGGCAATGAAACGGGCGGCGGCCGGATTCTCGCGCAGCAAAAAATCGCGGACACGCGGGTCGCCGACATAGGCGTCGTGAATGGCCTCGATCAGAGTGCCGGGAATGGCATTGGTGGTTTCGGCGAAGCCCACCAGCCGGTCCACGGTCTCGGCGAATTCGGAGGCGCCGCGCGGACCGTGGCGCATCTGGCCTTCGATGAAGCGCGGATTGGTGGCGCGCGCCCGCACCACGCGGGTCACCGCCTCGGTCACCGAGCGCGGACGCGGTCTTGCCGGATCGCTGGTGTCCAGCACGATCACGTCGGCATTCTTTCCGAGCGCCGCAAGCGCCGCCGAAAAACCGCCGATGAAGGCCACGTCGGCGGAGCCCTCGAGAATGTCGCGGGTCGGGTCGTCGCCGGTATGGACCAGAAGATCGGCTTCGGCGATGCGGCCGGCGAAATCGCCGGGCGCGGCCACCGCCTCGCCCTCGGCGCCGCCATAGGCATGGGATGCGTTTTCCAGATACGCCTTTCCAATCTCCTCCCTGGTGCTCCATTCGCCGCGGGCCAGAAGATCCTCGACGCCGGCGCCATAGGTGCCCGGCGACGAACCGAAAATGCGCGGCGGCGTCTTGCCGCCCAAGCGCGTCTCGGCTGCCAGTGGATTGTCGGCAAAATCCTCGTCGCAGGCCGCGACGGCGCGGGCGGCGGCGTCCATCAAAGCGATCTGCGTAGGGAACATGTCGCGGAACAGGCCGGAGATGTGCCAGGTGACGTCGATGCGCGGGCGGCCGAGCAGGGCCTGCGGCAAGACCTCGATGCCGGTGACGCGGCCGGTGGCGGGGTCCCATTGCGGGCGGCAGCCCATCAGCGCCAGGCCTTGGGCGATCTCCTCGCCGCCGGTGCGCAGCGAGGCGCTGCCCCACAGGTCGATGACCAGCGCGCGCGGCCAGTCGCCGTGGTCCTGCAGGTAGCGGCGCAGCACCTCCTCGGCGGCGGCCTTGCCGAGGTCGAAGGCGGTCGGCGTCGGCATTGTGCGCGGATCGGCGGTGAACAGGTTGCGGCCTGTCGGCAGCACGTCGGTGCGGCCACGCGCCGGGGCGCCGGCAGGCCCGGCGCGGACGTGGCGTCCGTCGAGTGCGGCGAGCAGGTTTTTGCGCTCGGCATCGGCGCTGGCGATGCGCAGCGGGTCCGCCTCGTCCAGCGCGGAGCGGCCATAGATGTGCAGCCCGTCCTTGACGGCAAAATCCTTGAGGTCGCACAGCCAGGCGTCGATGCGGCGCAGCGCTTCGTCCGGTGCGTCGGTTCTCGCCACGCCGGCCTCGGCGGCGAGGCCGGATTTCGCCGCCGTCTCGACGATCAGCTTTGCCAGCCGGTCGCGGCGACGGCGGTCGAGGCCGTCGGCCTGCGCATATTCGTCGACCAGCCGCTCCAGCTTCTGCTTGTCCGCGTCGAGGCCGGCGGCGCTCATGGGCGGCGGCAGATGGCCGAGCGTGACCGCCGCGATACGGCGCTTCGCCTGCGCGGCCTCGCCGGGATTGCTGACGATGAACGGATAGACGACCGGCAGGGGACCGGTGACGACTTCCGGAAAGCAGTTTTTGCCCAGCGCCACCGTCTTGCCCGGCAGCCATTCCAGCGTGCCATGGGCGCCGACATGGACGAGCGCATGGGCGCCGAGCGTTTGGCGTAGCCACAGGCCAAAGGCGATCAGCGCATGGCGCGGCGGCAGGGCGGCGTCATGATAGTCGGCGCGGCGGTCGGCGGAGCGCCCGCGGTCGGGCGCAAGGGCGACGGTGACGTTGCCGAAGGTGGCTGCGCGGAAGGGGTAGTGCGCTCCCTCACTCTCCCCCTTGTGGGGAGGGTCGGGAAGCACGTCGAGCTTTGCGAGACGCGCGAGCCGGGGTGGGGGGTTCGGAGGTTGGTTCTTTTCAGCACCCCCACCCCGCCTCACGATCTCCGCTTCGCTCCCATCGCTCGTCGACCCTCCCCACAAGGGGGAGGGTGAGGGCGCAGTATCTTCCACCGCATCGCCCCACGCGGCCTCGACGGCATTCGTCGCCTCGACCGGCAAACCGGCCGCCATCCGCCGATAGTCTTCCAACGCCAGCCCATGGCCGCTGTTTTCCAGTAGATTCAGCAATTCGCGGGGCGATTCGGGAATCGAATCAACAAAATAGCCGGCAGACTTCAGGTCGTGCAGCAGGGCGAGCACGCTGGCCGGCACGTCGAGGCCGACCGCATAGCCGGTGCGACCCGGAGCCGAGGGATAGTCGGGAATGAGGATCGCCAGCCGCTTTTCGTCGCGCGGCGTCGCGGCCAGCCGCAGGAACGCTGCGATCCGTGCGGCCACCTGCTCGATGCGGTCAGGCTCCGGCGTGTTCGCCTGCGCGGTAAAGCCGAGCGCCTGGTCCGCGATACTTTGCGCCTTGAAGGAGATCGCGCCGGCAAGCACGCGGCCGTCGAGCTCTGGCATGACGACATGCATGGCGAGGTCGGCCGGCGCCAGCCCGCGCGCATTTTTTTCCCATGCATCGCGGCGGGTGGTGGCGACGATCACCTGGAACACCGGCACGCCGGCGCGGTCGAACAAGGTCTCCGCACCCGGCTCCGCGCCCGTCGCGAAGGCGGTGGCGGTGACGATCGCGGCGGGCTTGAGGTCGGCTATTGCCGATTCGACAAAAGCGACCGACTCCTTGTCCTTGAGACTCGAGACGAAGATCGGCACCGGGCGGATGCCCCTTGCGGCCAGCGCCTCGCACAGCGCATCGATCGGCGCGACGTCGTCGGCGAGCAGCATCGAGCGATAGAAGAGGATGGGGACGACGGGTGCAGTTGTTCCTTCTCCCCGTTTACGGGGAGAAGGTGGCCCGAAGGGCCGGATGAGGGGCGGCGCGACCTTGTCGGATGTGGACTCCCGCCCCTCATCCCCCTGCCGGGACCTTCTCCCCGTGAACGGGAAGAAGGGAACTCGTTCATAAAACCCCGCCTTCGGCACGACCACCGGCACCGCGCCGCCGTTTTCGCCCCGCGCCAGTCCCGCGAGCCGGCGGACCAGCAAATCCATGTTGCCGGGTCCGCCTTCGCGGAAAAACGCGAGCAGTTCATCAAGCTCGGGCCGCGAGAGGGTCGAGCACTCCACTAGCCGCTCGTCCTGCTCTCGGCATTCGCCGGGAAGCAAGGCTAGCCGGATGCTTTTGGCACGGGCAAGGGCGGCGAGCTGGTCGCAGCCATAGCGCCACCAGTCGTAGCCACCGAGGATGCGGACGAGGATCACCTTGGCGTGTGCCGCGACCTTGTCCAACCAGAGGTCGACCGACATCGGATGGCGCAGGTCGCGCAGAGCTGCCAGCCGCATCGAGGGCAGCGCGTCGCCGCCGCGCCGCCAGGCGGAGGCGATTGCGGCAAGATCGCTGTCGGTGAAGGACAGGCCCACGATATCCGCGGACGACTGGGCAAGGTCGACCGGCTCAACCAGATCGTCGAGCGAGGCGGATGTCGTGGGCAGGATGTGCATGGCGCGAACCTACCAGATCGCCACGGCGGAGTTCACTGCCTTGCGGATGGAGCGCGACATTGCGGTCGCTATCCCAGCAGAATCCGCTCGACCTTCGCCCGGTCGAGGCCGCGCAGACCGATCACCACCAGCCGCGAGCGGCGGTCGTCGGCGCTCGTCCAGGCGCGGTCGTAATAGTGGTTGACGCGCGGGCCGACCGCCTGAACCAGCAGCCGCATCGGCTTACCTTCGATCTGGATGAAACCCTTCATGCGCAGCACGTTCTCGCTTTCGGCGGCGGCCGAGATGCGGCCGGCGAGTTGATCCGCGTCGGTCACGTTCGGCAGTTCGACGATGAAGGAATCGAAATCGTCGTGCTCGTGGTCGAGTTCGTCGTCATGGTGGGTTTTTCTGTTCTCGATATCGTCCTCGACCGCGAGGCCAAGCCCGAGCAGCACCGACGGATCGACGCGGCCCTGCGCCGTCGGAACCACCTTCACGGCGCGTGAAAGATGCTCGTCGATCAGGCTTTTGGCCTTGCCGGCCGCGTCGGCGTTCATCAGGTCGCTCTTGGAAAGAATCACCAGATCGGCGCAAGCTACCTGGTCCTCAAAAACTTCCTCGACCGGGTCGTCATGATCGAGCGTGCTATCGGCGGCGCGCTGGGCGGCGAGTGCGTCCATGTCGGAGGCGACTTTTCCGGCGGCGAGGGCGGGACCGTCCACCACCGCGACGACGCCGTCGACGGTGACGCGGCTCTTGACGCTAGGCCACTGGAAAGCCTGCACCAGCGGTTTTGGCAGCGCCAGCCCGGAGGTCTCGATGATGATGTGGTCGACCTTCGGCTCCATGGCGAGAATCTTGTCCAGCGCCGGTACGAAATCGTCGGCCACGGTGCAGCACAGGCAGCCATTGGCCAGTTCGATGATGTTTTCCTCCGGGCAGGCCTCGACGCCGCAGCCTTTTAGAATCTCGCCGTCGATGCCGACGTCGCCGAACTCGTTGACGATCAACGCGAGCCGCCGCCCGCCGGCGTTTTCGAGGATGTGGCGGATCATCGTGGTCTTGCCGGCGCCGAGGAAGCCGGTGACGACTGTGCAGGGGGTTCTGGCAAGCGAGGCGGTCATGAAAAATCCTTGAGCAGGGAAGCGGGCGGGATGCGGGCGATAAGCCCGCGTTTCAGGCAGTCGGGGCGGCCGCGCCATGGCAGCAGGCCGTCCTGCGACGTGGCAAACAATTTCGCGCCGGCGACGAACTCGACAGCGTTGTCGACGGTAAGGTCGCCGAAGACATAGCTCCAGCAGTTTTCGCGCAGCATGGCGGCGCTGAGGCGGCGCTTGCAGTTGCCGAGGCATTCGATCTGGCGGACGGCAATGCCCTCGCCATGAGCGATTTCGCGAACGCGGTCGCCGAGGATCTCGCCCGCGCGTGGCCGGGCGTCGGAGCCGGTTTCGTCGCGGCAGGACGAGCAGACGACCAGCGTCACGCCGGTATCGGCGGTTTGCGCGGCAGTGGTCGCCGGGGAGAAGGCGGTGTGGTCCAAACAAAACTCCTCGTCCGGGTCACCCGCCGGACAATGGGATTTCTAGGCTGACGGCAGGTCTCCTGGCTCGCGGCTCCTTCGCCTCGCGCCGCCTTCCCGGATTTTTCGTCCAGTGGCATTCGGCGCGGGCTGGCCGCCTACAGTTGCGGGGACAGCCGCGGAGTTGGGCGAAAACCCGCACCGCGTTCCCTCTTAGCCCTTCCCGTTGCGGGGAAGGGACCGTCGGCCACGATTTAGGCCCCGGCGGCGGAGCCTGTCAACGCGGCGGAGCGACCATGGATGTCGCACAGCGCCGGGCCGAGGTCGCCGGCGGGCGTGATTTCGATCCGCTCCAGCCCGAGCCAGCCGCGCATCAGCTCGATTTCGGCCGCCAGTTCCTCGGCCGTGTTGGCGGGGGCGCCGGGCTCGGAATAGGCGGCGAGCACGCGCAGCACGCCGGCAGGCCTGTCGGCCTTCATGTCGACGCGCCCGACAACGGTGTCGCCGAGCAGGAAGGGCAGCACGTAATAACCGAACTGCCTCTTCTCGGCCGGCGTATATATCTCGATGCGGTAGTGGAAGTCGAACAGCCGCTCGGAGCGGGCGCGTTCCCACACCAGCGGATCGAAGGGGGCGAGCAGGGCGCGCGCCTCGACCTTTCGGGGCAGCCGCGCGCCCGAATAGAGGTAAGCCTGGTTCTTCCAGCCCTCGACCGAGACCGGCAGCAGGTCGCCCGATTCGACCAGTTCCTCCAGACGGCCCTTCACGTCGCCGGGCGACAGCCGAAAGTAGTCGCGCAGGTCGCCATAAGTGGCGATGCCGAGCGCTCGGGCGGACCTGAGCAGCAGTTCACGATGCGCATCGGCAGGCGCGACGTCGGGACGCTCGAAAATTTCCTTCGGCAGCACGCGCTCGGGCAGGTCGTAGAGCCGCTGGAAGCCGCGGCGCGAGGCGGTTGTGATCCTGCCGGCCCAGAACAGCCATTCGAAGGCGTGCTTTTCGTCGCTCCAGCCCCACCAGCCGCCCTTGCCCTTGGCGCCGTCAATGTCCGAGGCGGCGATCGGGCCGCGCGCCTTGACCTCTTGGAATACCTCTTCGATGAGCGGCATCTTGTCGTCGGCCCAACGGGCAAGGCCCTTGTAGATTTCCTGGTCGTCATTGGCGTGCGCCCGCTCCATGCGCCAGCGCATCAGCGGCCAGGTTTCCAACGGCAGCAGCGAGGCCTCATGCGCCCAGTATTCGAACAGCATGCGTTTCCTGCCCGGCGCGGCGGCCTCGTCGAGCAGCGCCATCGGGTAGGGACCGAGGCGAGAGAACAGCGGCATATAGTGAGCGCGCACCACGGCGCTCACGGAATCGATCTGCAGCAGGCCCAGCCGGTCGAGTGTTTTCGTGAGATGCCGCCGCGTGATCGGGCCTTCCGGGCGCGGCTCGGCAAGGCCTTGCGCGGCGATGGCGATGCGGCGGGCGAGGGCGGAAGAGATTTTTTCCTTCATGCGGGATTCGGCTTTTCGTTTCTGCAGAATCATATGGGCAGGCTTGTGGGGCCGCGTCCATCCGCCCAACGCACCATCCTGACAGCGTCCATGTCCCAACTACGCTGCGAAATCACCGAGGTGCGGCTTGCTTCCCCCAAGCGGCTGCGCTAACCGTCGCCGCATCGCAGCAAGGTTTTCGGGCGCTGGCCGGACGGGTCAGACTGTCGCGGTCCCAGCCTCCCGTTCCGTGCTAAGATCGGATCAGTCAGGATCGCCAACGGAAGGCCGGATCATGGACGGGCTACTCAATTCCTATCTTCCCGTCGTCATATTTCTCGCCGTGTCGATCGCCATTCCGGTCGCGCTGGTGGCGGCGCCCTATCTTGTGGCCTACCGCAACCCCGACCCGGAAAAGCTGTCGGCCTATGAGTGCGGCTTCAACTCCTTCGACGACGCCCGCATGAAGTTCGACATCCGCTTCTATCTGGTGTCGATCCTGTTCATCATCTTCGACCTGGAAGTGGCCTTTCTCTTCCCATGGGCGGTGTCGTTCGGCCAGATCGGCATGCTCGGTTTCTGGTCGATGATGATCTTTCTCGCCGTGCTGACCATCGGCTTCATCTATGAGTGGAAAAAGGGCGCGCTGGAATGGGATTGAACGACGCTTCCGCCACGCTCGTCGCGCCGCGGCCGAAGGGCATCATCGATCCGAATACCGGAAAGCCGGTCGGGTCGGACGACGTGTTCTTCGGCGAGTTGAACAACGAGTTGTCCGACAAGGGTTTTATCGTCACCTCATCCGAGGCGCTGATCACCTGGGCGCGCACGGGCTCGCTGATGTGGATGACGTTCGGGCTGGCCTGCTGCGCCGTCGAGATGATGCACATCTCGATGCCGCGCTACGACGCCGAGCGTTTTGGCATCGCGCCGCGCGCATCGCCGCGCCAATCGGACGTGATGATCGTCGCCGGCACGCTGACAAACAAGATGGCGCCGGCGCTGCGCAAGGTCTACGACCAGATGCCGGAGCCTCGCTACGTCATCTCCATGGGCTCCTGCGCCAATGGCGGCGGCTACTATCATTATTCCTATTCGGTGGTGCGCGGCTGCGACCGCGTGGTGCCGGTCGACATCTATGTGCCCGGCTGCCCGCCGACGGCGGAAGCGCTGCTCTACGGCATTTTGCTGCTGCAGAAAAAGATCCGCCGCACCGGCACGATCGAACGGTGATCTGAATGAGCGAAGCGCTTAACGATCTCTCGGCCTATCTGTCCGAGAAGCTTGGCGGGCGGCTGGACAAGGCCGTCGCCGCCTATGGCGAACTGACGCTGTCGGTCGAGGCGGCAAACATCGTCGAGGTGCTGTCCTTCCTGAAAAATGATGTGCAGTGCCAGTTCGTGTCGTTCATCGACATCTGCGGCGCCGACTACCCGTCGCGCGCAAAACGGTTCGACGTGGTCTATCATCTGCTGTCGCCGCGCCAGAACCTGCGCATCCGCGTCAAGGTGCAGGCCGACGAGGATACGATGGTGCCGTCCGTCACCAGTGTCTATCCGGGCGCGGACTGGTTCGAGCGAGAGGCCTACGATCTCTACGGCATCCTGTTCTCCGATCATCCGGACCTGCGCCGCATCCTCACCGACTACGGTTTCGAGGGGCATCCGCTGCGCAAGGATTTCCCGCTGACCGGTTTCGTAGAGGTGCGCTACGACGACGAGGCCAAGCGCGTGGTCTACGAGCCGGTGGAGCTCAAGCAGGAATTCCGCAATTTCGATTTCATGTCGCCATGGGAAGGCACGGACTACGTGCTGCCGGGCGACGAAAAAGCCAAGACGAACTGAGGCGCATTATGGCCGAAACCTCGGTACGCAACTTCAACATCAATTTTGGCCCGCAGCATCCGGCGGCGCATGGCGTTTTGCGCCTCGTGCTGGAACTGGACGGGGAGGTGGTCGATCGCGTCGATCCGCATATCGGACTGCTGCATCGTGGCACCGAAAAGCTGATCGAGGCAAAGACCTATCTCCAGGCCGTGCCGTATTTCGACCGGCTCGACTATGTCGCGCCGATGAACCAGGAGCATGCCTTCGCGCTTGCCGTCGAGCGGCTGCTGGGCGTCGAGGTGCCGATCCGCGGCCAACTGATCCGCGTGCTCTATTCCGAGATCGGCCGCATCCTGTCGCATCTGCTCAACGTCACCACGCAGGCGATGGACGTCGGCGCGCTCACCCCGCCGCTGTGGGGCTTCGAGGAACGCGAAAAACTGATGGTGTTCTACGAGCGGGCCTGCGGCGCGCGCATGCACGCGGCCTATTTCCGGCCGGGTGGCGTCCATCAGGACCTGCCGCAGAAGCTGGTCGAGGACATCGGCAAGTGGATCGATCCGTTCCTCCAGACGGTCAAGAATCTCGACGACCTGCTTACCGGCAACCGCATCTTCAAGCAGCGTAACGTCGATATCGGTGTGGTGTCGCTCGACGACGCCTGGGCCTGGGGCTTTTCGGGTGTCATGGTGCGCGGCTCCGGTGCTGCCTGGGACTTGCGCAAGAGCCAACCCTACGAATGTTATCCTGAGATGGAATTCGACATTCCGATCGGCAAGAACGGCGATTGCTACGACCGTTACCTGATCCGTATGGAGGAGATGCGGCAGTCGGCGAAGATCATGCGCCAGTGCGTGGACCGGCTGCTCGGCAAGGAAAGCAGCGGGCCGGTCTCCAACATGGACGGCAAGATCGTGCCGCCGAAGCGGCCGGCAATGAAGCGCTCGATGGAAGCGCTGATCCACCACTTCAAGCTCTATACCGAGGGCTACCACGTGCCGGCCGGCGAGGTTTATGCTGCGGTGGAAGCGCCCAAGGGCGAGTTCGGCGTGTATCTTGTTTCCGACGGCACCAACAAGCCGTACCGCTGCAAGCTGCGCGCGCCTGGCTTCGCGCATCTGCAGGCCATGGACTTCCTCTGCCGCGGCCACATGCTGGCCGACGTCTCGGCCATTCTGGGCTCGCTCGACATCGTGTTCGGAGAGGTGGATCGGTAGGTTCGGGAGGTGGCCGCCGATGGTGGCTTTGCCGAAGACAAAATTGGCGGTTCAAGACTATCTTCGCTGGTCCCAGTCCCAACCTGATGGCCGGTTCGAACTGGTGGGCGGCCATGTCGTCATGATGTCGCCCGAAACGGTTCGCCACGTTCACGTAAAAAACGAAGCCTGGCTTGCCTTACGGAACGCAATCAAGCGGGCCGGACTGAAGTGTGCCGCCTTCGGCGATGGGGTTGGTGTCCAAATCGACGATGAAACTGTGCGCGAGCCCGACGTTTCGGTGCAGTGCAAGGTTGCCGAGGATAACTCGCTGCTGCTCGATGAGCCTGTTGTCGTGCTGGAGGTCGTTTCGCTTTCCAGCGTTCGCAGCGACACCGGCGCAAAGGTGGCCGAATATTTTCGCGTGCCGAGCATCCTTCACTATCTGATTGTCGATCCATTCAGCCGCTCCGTCATTCATCACAGCCGCGCCGGCGACAGGCATTCGATTTCGACTCGGATCGTTACCTCGGGTGAAATCGAACTGTCTCCGCCCGGCTTTGTCGTCCCGGTGGCCGATCTTTTGGGCGGAGAGGCCTCCGACGCCGCAGGTTGACCCCACATTCAGCCGGATGGTTCGTTGAAGACACTGCAGTTTGCTGCTGCCCTTTCACTACCTGCCGCGCCGCCTTGGCGCAGGACAAGCCGACCGTCGAGTCGTTGCTCAAGCAAGTGATGGGCGTTTTCCCGTCCAATGCCGGATCCGGGCATCCAGCTCGAGAACGCGATAACGACTCCGTAAGCGCTTCCCTCTAGGTTCTGCGTCCTGGCCGCACCTGGCGGGGCGCTGAAGCTTCCTTGCGTGGGCCGGGTTCGGCCAAGGCATGGGACACCGTCCGCATGCGCAGCGGAGGACGTTCGATGCAGACTGCGGTCCCTGGCGCCATCGTCGTCGATGCCCGGACGGGCCGCATCGAGGGCGCGAACATCCTTGAACGGACGGCGCTTGTTGCCATGCGCGCCACGCTTGCCATCCTGATCCCCTTCGACAATTTCGGCTTCTCCTATATCGCCCGCACGCTGCGGGCCGTGCTGCCCAGCAAGAAGCGCGTCATCTTCCGGCTTGACGACGACAGTCTTATGCAGGTGCGCTATGGCGACCCGTACTGGTCGACGCTTGTCTCGCCCAACTATGGCTACGAGCCATCGATCCAGGCGCTGCTGGCAGATTCGCGCGACGTCGCCTACGGCTTCATCGATGGCGGCGCCAATCACGGCTACTGGTCGATCCTGGTCAGCGGGCAGGCGGCGGGGTCGAAACCTTGCGTGGCGATCGAGGCCGCCTCCGATACGTTCCGCCTGCTCGACGAGAACAGCCGCTTGAACGGCAGGCGGTTCACCGCGCTCGACCGGGCGATCGGCGCCACCAGCGGCGAGCGCGTGCGCATCTACGGCGCCAAGCACGAGGCACGCTCCGCCATCGCACCGTCGGCGGATGCGGTGCCGATTCTCGACGTCGACACGATCACGGTGGACGACGTCGCCGCCATGCCAGAATTCGCCGGAGTGGAGAAGTTCGTCGTCAAGCTCGACGTCGAAGGCGTCGAGATACCGGCATTTTCCGGCGCTTCGCGGCTGCTCGAAACCGACACTGCCTTCGTCTACGAGGAGCACGGCTCCGACCGCACGCACCAGGTGACGCGCCACGTGCTGGAGATACTGAAGCTGCGGGTCTTCTGGATGGGCGAGGGCACTGCCAAGGAGATCGCATCGATCGACGAGTTGGATAGGATCAAGGTGTTCCGCCGCACCGGCTACGACATGGTCGCCAGCCGCAGCCCGTTCTGGATTGGGAGGTTCGAACGCTTCGTCGCAGGCAGGGCGGAGCGCGGTCCCCACTGAGCCGCCTCCCGAGATGCCAACGGACATCCCACGTCACGCCCTATTCCATGACTGGCCATGATCCAGCGCACGACTCGGGCCGGCGCAGGACAGAGGCCGATTGGCACAATACGCCGTGACTTCCCGGGCAGGCGGCTGTCCGGGCGGGCGGATGTCGCCACGGGCAAATTCCGCACATTTGCAAGCCTTGGGGCGGCATTTGCAGGCGCCATAAATCTGGGCCAGACTGTGTCAATCCGCTACTGGCCTTTTGCGGCGCGTGTGTTAGAACGCACCGCAACATAGCAGTCCAAAATAGGTACGGAGGCCTATGTCCGTCCGCCGTCTTGCCGAGCCAGCCCTTCAGCCAGCGACCTTCGCCTTCAATGCGGCGATGTCTTCCGAGGCGAGGACCTGGATCAACAAATATCCCGAAGGCCGGCAGCAGTCGGCGATCATCCCGCTGCTCATGCTGGCGCAGGACCAGGAAGGCTGGGTCACCAAGGCGGCGATCGAGCATGTCGCCGACATGCTGCGCATGCCCTATATCCGCGCGCTCGAGGTCGCGACCTTCTATACGCAGTTCCAGTTGAAGCCGGTCGGCCGCCAAGCCCACATCCAGGTGTGCGGCACCACGCCCTGCATGCTGCGCGGCTCGGAAGCGCTGATGGATGTCTGCCGCTCGAAAATCCATCACGACCAGTTCCATCTGAACGACAGCGGCACGCTGTCGTGGGAAGAGGTCGAGTGCCTCGGCGCCTGCGTGAACGCGCCCATGGTCATGGTCTTCAAGGACACCTACGAGGATCTGACGCCTGAACGGCTGGCCGAGATCATCGACGCCTTCGAGGCGGGCAAGGGCGACAGCGTAAAGCCGGGCCCGCAGATCGATCGCATCTATTCGGCGCCGATCGCCGGTCCCACCAGCCTGAAGGACGAGGCCGGTGTGCTGAAATCGACGCGCGACCGCGAGGCGCGGGAGGCCGCGGCGCCTGCCGAACCGGCCGCCGAAGTACCTCCGTCGCGGGCTGCCAGGCCGAAAACGGATGCGCCCGAGACCAGCCCGGCGCTTAAGACGCCGTCGCCCGAAAAGGCGAGCGTCAATGGGGAGAAGGCGGCGAGCGTCAGCGCGCCCGCGCATTCGGCCGCCAATGCCAACAAGGCGTCGCCGGCGGTCGAAAAAACCGAAAAGCAGCGCACCGCGCGCGCCTCGCGCAGTGAGCCGGCCGCGGCGTTCAAAGCTCCGGAAACGAAGCAGGGAACTGCCGCGACGAAGACCAAGGCAGTTTCGGACAAGCCGTCGCTCGACGACAAGAACCGTCCGGCGGGGATCGAGAAGCCGGCTGCGGTCGATGACCTCAAGTTGATCTCCGGCGTCGGGCCGAAGATCGAGGGCATCCTGCATTCGCTTGGCATCTACACCTTCGCGCAGGTCGCCTCGTGGAAGAAGGCGGAGCGCGAGTGGGTCGACGGCTACCTATCTTTCCACGGCCGGATCGAGCGCGAGGACTGGGTGAAGCAGGCCAAGACGCTGGCCAAGGGCGGCGTCGCCGAATACATCCGCGTCTTCGGCAAGAAACCTGTCTGAGGGACGAAGAATGCTTCAGGACAAGGACCGCATCTTCACCAATATCTACGGCCGCTTCGACCGGTCGCTGAAAGGCGCGATGGCGCGCGGCGCCTGGGACGGCACCAAAACGATCATCGACAAGGGCCGCGACTGGATCATCAACGAGATGAAGGCGTCGGGCCTGCGCGGCCGCGGCGGCGCCGGTTTTCCCACTGGCCTGAAATGGTCGTTCATGCCGAAACAGAGCGACGGCCGTCCGTCCTATCTGGTCGTCAACGCCGACGAGTCGGAGCCCGGAACCTGCAAGGACCGCGACATTCTTCGCCACGACCCGCACACGCTGGTGGAAGGCTGCCTGCTGGCCGGTTTCGCCATGGGCGCGGTCGCCGCCTATATCTATGTGCGCGGCGAGTTCATCCGCGAGCGCGAGGCGCTGCAGCGGGCGATCGACGAGGCCTTTGACGCGAAACTGATCGGCAAGAACAACAAGAACGGCTACGATTTCGAGATCTACGTCCACCACGGCGCCGGCGCCTATATCTGCGGCGAGGAGACGGCGCTGCTCGAGAGCCTCGAAGGCAAGAAGGGCCAGCCGCGGCTGAAGCCGCCTTTCCCCGCCAATATGGGCCTCTACGGCTGCCCGACGACGGTCAACAACGTCGAGTCAATCGCGGTGGCGCCTACCATTTTGCGGCGCGGTGCTGCCTGGTTCTCGTCGATCGGCCGGCCGAACAATGTCGGCACGAAACTGTTCATGCTGGTCGGGCACGTCAACACGCCGTGCACGGTCGAGGAGGCGATGGGCATCACCTTCCGCGAACTGGTGGAAAAGCATGGCGGCGGTGTGCGCGGCGGCTGGGACAATCTGCTGGCGGTCATTCCCGGCGGCGCGTCGTGCCCGGTGATCAAGGGCGAGGACATGGCTGACGCCATCATGGATTTCGACGGCATGCGCGATAAGAAGTCGTCCTTCGGCACGGCGGCTGTCATCGTCATGGACAAGTCGACGGATATCGTGAAGGCGATCGCGCGGCTCGCCTATTTCTTCAAGCATGAGAGCTGCGGCCAGTGCACGCCTTGCCGCGAGGGCACCGGCTGGATGTGGCGGGTGATGGAGCGGCTGGTGCGCGGCGAGGCGCAGAAGCGCGAGATCGACATGCTGCTCGACGTCACCAAGCAGATCGAGGGCCATACGATCTGCGCGCTGGGCGACGCGGCGGCATGGCCGATCCAGGGCCTGATCCGCAACTTCCGGCCCGAGATCGAGCGGCGCATCGATGAGTTCACCCGCAACGCGCACCGCGCCGAGCCGGTGCTGGTGGCGGCCGAGTGAGAAAGTCAACGAGCAAACAAATCGAAATATCGCATTGATTTGACGAGAAAAAGACGGCCAGGGCGGAAACACTGAAGGACGACGAGACGGGCGAAATCCAAGGATAGGAGAAAGCCGATGTCGATGTTTTCCATTTCTGACGAACTGATGCCGGACGGAACGACGCTGGACGAGATGATGAAGCAAACGGGAGTGCTGATGCCGGCGGAATTCGCCGGCGCCGTCAATCTCATGGCCCATCCGTTCGCCGGGGTGGCGGTGATGTCGGCGATCGGGCTGGGTTTCGCCAGCCACGCGGCCGGCGTGTGGCTGGGCGCGCTGTCGGGTGCGACGGTTGCCTCGCAGCGCATGTTCTCCGCCTTCGAGGACCATGCCGACGATGTGGAAGAATTCCGCGACACGACACGTACACCGCAGACGCGTGCCGGGACTGCGGCAAAGGCGTTGATCGCCGAGGCCGGCGCCGCGCCGGCCGTCGCGGAACCCGCGCTTGCGTCGCCGAGCAAACCTGCATCGATCGAAAAGCCCGATGCCCCGGACGACCTGAAAGCCATTTCCGGCGTCGGCCCCAAGCTGGAGCAGGTTCTGAACGGTCTCGGCGTGTGGACCTATGCGCAGGTCGCGGCTTGGGGCAGGGACGAGATCGCCTGGGTCGACGATACGCTCGGTTTCAAGGGCCGCATCGAGCGCGACGGCTGGATCGAGCAGGCTGCGAAGCTGGCGGCGGCGAAAGGCTGAAGGGAGCGCTGGGAATGGAGGTCCACGACAAACGCGACGTGCTCGACGTGAAGAACGCCACGGTGGCGAATTCGCGCTTCGACGACGTCAATTTGTCGAACAGCCACTTCCACAATACCAACCTTTCCGCGGCGGGTTTCGAGAAGGTTCTGCTCAGCAATGCACGGGTCGCCGACGCCAACCTGTCGGGCGCGCATTTCAGCAACGTGAACATGAGCAATGTGAAGATCGAGAAAGCGCTGCTCGTGGGCATGACGATCGACGGCGTCGAGGTCAGCGATCTCTTCAAGGCATATGAAGCGGCGAACACCGCCGGGGACAGATAATGGCAAAACTCAAGGTCGACGGGAAAGAGATCGAGGTACCCGACCACTACACGCTGCTGCAGGCGGCGGAGGAGGCGGGCGCGGAAGTGCCGCGCTTCTGTTTCCACGAGCGGCTGTCGATCGCGGGCAACTGCCGCATGTGCCTTGTCGAGGTGAAGGGCGGGCCGCCGAAGCCGGCCGCTTCCTGCGCCATGGGCGTGCGCGACCTGCGTCCCGGCCCGAACGGCGAGACGCCGGAGATATTCACGACCACGCCGATGGTCAAGAAGGCGCGCGAAGGCGTGATGGAGTTCTTGCTGATCAACCATCCGCTCGACTGCCCGATCTGCGACCAGGGCGGCGAATGCGACCTGCAGGACCAGGCGATGGCCTTCGGCGTCGATTCCTCGCGCTATCAAGAGAACAAGCGCGCGGTCGAGGACAAATATATCGGCCCGCTGGTCAAGACGATCATGAACCGCTGCATCCACTGCACGCGGTGCGTCCGCTTCACCACCGAGGTTGCCGGCATCTCCGAACTCGGCCTGATTGGCCGCGGCGAGGATGCCGAGATCACCACCTATCTCGAACAGGCGATGACCTCCGAGTTGCAGGGCAATGTCGTCGATCTCTGCCCGGTCGGCGCGCTGACCTCGAAACCCTTCGCCTTCACGGCGCGGCCGTGGGAGCTGACCAAGACCGAATCGATCGACGTGATGGACGCGGTGGGCTCGGCCATCCGCGTCGACAGCCGAGGCCGCGAAGTGATGCGCATCATGCCGCGCGTCAACGAGCAGGTGAACGAGGAGTGGATCTCCGACAAGACGCGCTTCATCTGGGACGGCTTGCGCACCCAGCGCCTCGACCGCCCCTATGTTCGCAGGAACGGCAAGCTTGCCGCAGCGACCTGGCCGGAGGCTTTTGCCGCCATCAAGGACGCGGTGGCGAAGACCGGCGGCGACAGGATCGGCGCGATAGCCGGCGATCTCGCGGCGGTCGAGGAGATGTTTGCGCTGAAACTGCTCGCCGAATCGCTTGGCTCGCAGAACATCGACTGCCGGCAGGACGGCGCGGCGCTCGATCCGTCGCTGGGCCGCGGCAGCTATATCTTCAACCCGACCATCGAAGGCATCGAGCAGGCCGATGCCCTGCTGATCATCGGCGCCAATCCGCGCTACGAGGCGTCGGTGCTGAACGCCCGCATTCGCAAGCGCTCGCGCATGGCCGGTCCGTTCCCGGTGGCTGTCATCGGCGAGGCGGCCGACCTGCGCTATCCGCATGAGGTGCTCGGCGCCGGACCGGATACGCTGAAGGATCTGGCAGCCGGCAACGGAAAGTTCTTCGAAGTGCTGAAGAACGCAAAACACCCGCTGATCATCGTCGGGCAGGGCGCGCTGTCGCGGGCCGACGGCGCGGCGGTTCTTGCCCTCGCGGCGCAACTGGCCACTTCCGTCGACGCGATCGTCGAGGGCTGGAACGGCTTTGCCGTGCTGCACAACGCGGCGGCGCGCGTCGGCGGTCTCGACATCGGCTTCGTTCCGGGCGAGGGCGGCAAGGATGTGGCCGGCATGCTCGGCGGCACCGACGTGTTGTTCCTGCTCGGCGCCGATGAACTCGACCTGACGAAGGCGGGCGACGCCTTCGTCGTCTATATCGGCACGCATGGCGACAAGGGCGCGCACCGCGCCGACGTCATCCTGCCAGGGGCGGCCTACACGGAAAAGTCGGGCACCTACGTCAACACCGAGGGCCGCGTGCAGCAGACCAGCCGCGCCGGTTTCGCGCCGGGCGACGCCCGCGAGGACTGGGCGATCCTGCGCGCCCTGTCGGATGTGCTCGGCAAAAAACTGCCGTTCGATTCGCTGGCGCAGCTCAGGGCAAAACTTCACACGGAGTATCCGCATCTGGCCGGGATCGACGAGATTTTGGCGGGCGGCGCCGACGACCTGGCGAATGCGGCGAAACTCGGCGGCTCGCTTGGCAAGGCCGGTTTCGTCTCGCCGGTCGAGGATTTTTACCTGACCAACCCGATCGCCCGGGCCTCGGCGGTGATGGCGGAATGCTCGGCGCTCGCCAAGGGCGGCTTCAAGCAGGCAGCGGAATAGGCAAGCCCGATGGAATCCTTCTTCACAATCTACGTGCTGCCCGCGCTGATCATCCTGATCAAGTCGGTGGTGCTGCTGGTCGTCCTGCTGATCTTCGTGGCCTATCTGCTCTACGCCGACCGCAAGATTTGGGCGGCGGTGCAGCTCCGCCGCGGCCCGAACGTCGTCGGGCCCTGGGGCCTGCTGCAATCCTTCGCCGATCTGCTGAAGTTTGTGTTCAAGGAGCCGGTGATCCCGTCCGGCGCCAACAAGGGCATTTTTCTGCTGGCGCCGGTGGTGTCGGCCGCACTTGCGCTGGCGACCTGGGCGGTTATCCCGATCAGCGACGGTTGGGCGATCGCCAACATCAATGTCGGCATCCTGTACGTCTTCGCCATCTCGTCGCTGGAAGTCTACGGCGTCATCATGGGCGGCTGGGCGTCGAACTCGAAATATCCGTTCCTCGGCGCGCTGCGCTCCGCCGCGCAGATGGTGTCCTACGAGGTCTCCATCGGTTTCGTCATCGTCACCGTGCTGCTCTGCGTCGGCTCACTTAACCTCTCCGACATCGTGCTGTCGCAGAAGGACGGCATCGGCACGATGGTCGGCCTGCCCAACACCTTCCTCGACTGGCACTGGCTGGCGCTGTTCCCGATGTTCGTCGTGTTCTTCATATCGGCGCTGGCCGAGACGAACCGGCCGCCCTTCGACCTGGTCGAGGCCGAATCGGAACTCGTCGCCGGCCACATGATCGAATATTCGTCGACGCCGTTCCTACTGTTCTTCCTCGGCGAATATGTCGCCATCGTCTTGATGTGCGCGCTGACCACGGTGCTGTTCCTTGGCGGATGGCTGCCGCCCTTCGACTTCGTGCCGTTCACCTGGGTGCCGGGCGTCATCTGGTTCGTGCTGAAGGTCTGCCTGGTGTTCTTCATGTTCGCCATGGTGAAGGCTTTCGTCCCGCGCTATCGCTATGACCAGTTGATGCGCCTCGGCTGGAAGGTGTTTTTGCCGATCTCGCTGGCAATGGTCGTCATCGTCGCCGCCTTCCTGAAGATTACGGGGCTGGCGTGATGTCGGCTTCGCTGATCGGCGCGCTGGTTGGGCTTGTGATCGCGGCGGCGGATTTTTACCTGCTGCGTCTTCTCGCCACGCGGGTCGATCTGCCGGAGACGAAAAAAGTTCTGAATGTTACCGGCCTCAGCCAGTTTGTGCTGATGCCGCTGGTGGGCTGGTTCGTCGGCCCGCTGTTTGCTGGAGAATGAGAAAATGTCAGCGCTAGCCCAGGCCGCCAAGTCGCTGTTGCTGAAGGAGTTCGTCGGCGCCTTCTTTCTGTCGATGCGCCAGTTCTTCGCGCCGAAGCCGACGCTGAACTATCCCTTCGAGAAAGGGCCGGTCAGCCCGCGCTTCCGTGGCGAGCATGCGCTGCGCCGCTATCCCAACGGCGAGGAACGCTGCATCGCCTGCAAGCTGTGCGAGGCGATCTGCCCGGCGCAGGCCATCACCATCGAGGCCGGCCCGCGCCGCAACGACGGCACGCGGCGCACAGTGCGCTACGACATCGACATGGTGAAGTGCATCTATTGCGGCTTCTGCCAGGAGGCCTGCCCGGTCGACGCCATCGTCGAGGGGCCGAACTTCGAGTTCGCGACGGAAACGCGTGAGGAACTCTACTACGACAAGGACAAGCTGCTCGCCAACGGCGACCGGTGGGAGCGCGAGATCGCGCGCAACATCGATCTGGATTCGCCGTACCGGTAGCGTTCTTCTCCCCGTTTACGGGGAGAAGATGCCGGCAGGCAGATGAGGGGCGGCGCGGACTTATCCAAATTGGGCGCTGCCCCTCATCCGGCCCTTCGGGCCACCTTCTCCCCGTGAACGGGGAGAAGGAAGAGAAGGAAAGACGCATGGACGGGCCGCAACGGCTCGTCTAAGGAACACGCGATTTCGCGGCCGGAGGCGGGGCGGAATCGAAAAATGAACCCGGGGGAACCCCATGCTCAACGGACTAGAGGCGATCTTTTTCTACCTCTTCGCCTTCGTCGCGATCGCGGCGGCGTTCATGGTCATTTCCGCGCGCAATCCCGTGCATTCGGTCCTCTATCTCATCCTCACCTTCTTTAATGCCGCGGCACTCTTCCTGCTCACTGGCGCCGAGTTCCTGGCGATGATTTTGCTCGTCGTCTATGTCGGCGCGGTGGCGGTGCTGTTCCTGTTCGTCGTCATGATGCTCGACGTCGACTTCGTGGAACTCAAGCAGGGGGCGCTGCACTATGCGCCGATCGGTGCGCTGGTCGGCCTCATCCTCGCGGCGGAGCTGATCGTCGTGCTCGGCGGCTACGCCTTCGCGCCGGATCTGGCCTCCACGGTGGCGCACCCGACGCCCGACGTGCTGACCCGGCATAACACGGCGGCGCTCGGCGACATCCTCTACACGGACTACATCTATTTCTTCCAGATCGCGGGCCTGATCCTGCTGGTGGCGATGATCGGCGCGATCGTGCTGACGCTGCGCCACAAGGTCGGCGTCAAGCGCCAGAACGTCAGCGTCCAGGTGGCGCGCACGCCGGCGACGGCCATCGAGATCAAGAAGGTCGAGACGGGGAAGGGCATCTGACCATGTTCGGCCGTCTGAAGAAGAAATATTGGGGCGAAAAAATCTATTCGACCTCCGTTGATTCAGCCAAGGCGTCTTCCGTCTACGTGTGGCGCCGAGACGGAGAGCTATCGCTCAACATCAAGAGCGAAAATTTTTCGTACGTCCAGGCAGGCAGTCGGTATGACGCCACCGTAACATTTGAAGCGGATGCGATAGAGAGCTTGCTGGGTGCCATCATGTCGGCAAGGACAGTAATCCAACAGACATCGGCTGGGGTATCCTGACCATGCAAGTCGGCATCGCGCATTTTCTGACCGTTTCGGCGATCCTGTTCACGCTCGGCGTGTTCGGCATTTTTCTCAACCGCAAGAACGTCATCGTCATCCTGATGTCGATCGAGCTCATCCTGCTCGCCGTCAACATCAACTTCGTCGCTTTCTCGGCCGCACTCGGCGATCTGGTCGGCCAGGTGTTCGCGCTGTTCGTGCTGACGGTGGCGGCGGCCGAGGCCGCGATCGGCCTGGCTATCCTCGTCGTCTTCTTCCGCAACCGCGGCTCGATCGCGGTCGAAGACGTCAACATGATGAAGGGCTGACGCGGCCATGATGTATCAGGTCATCGTTTTCGCGCCGCTGCTGGGCTTCCTGATCGTCGGGCTGTTCGGCAATTCGATGGGCGCCAAGGCGTCGGAATACACCACTTCCGGCCTGCTGGTGCTGTCGGCGGTGCTGTCCTGGGTCGCCTTCTTCGACGTGGCGCTGGGCGACGGCCAGGCCTTCACCGTGCCGGTGCTGCGCTTCATCGATTCTGGCAGCCTGCAGGCCGACTGGGCGCTGCGCATCGACTCGCTGACGGCGGTGATGCTGGTGGTCGTCAACACCGTGTCGGCGCTGGTCCATATCTACTCGATCGGCTACATGCACCACGACCCGCACCGGCCGCGCTTCTTCGCCTATCTCAGCCTGTTCACCTTCGCCATGCTGATGCTGGTGACCTCCGACAATCTGGTGCAGATGTTCTTCGGCTGGGAGGGCGTCGGTCTCGCCTCCTACCTGCTGATCGGCTTCTGGTACAAGAAGCCGTCGGCCAATGCCGCGGCGATCAAGGCCTTCGTCGTCAATCGCGTCGGCGATTTCGGTTTCGCGCTCGGCATTTTTGGCGTGTTCCTGCTGTTCGGCTCGGTGTCGTTCGACACCATTTTCGCCAACGCCGCCGCCAACTACGCGCCGGCTGCCGTGCATGGCGAGGCGACGACCGGCGAAGGCCACGGCGCCGCAACCACCGAAGCCGGCCATGACGCTGCTCCTGCCGCCACCGAGGCTGCACCGGCGGCCGAGACTGCTGCGCCGGCTCAGAGCGAAGCGGCTCCCGCCGCCTCCGGCGAGCATGGTGCCGCTCCTGCGCCCGCCGGAGAACACGGCGCGGACGTCGCCGCCGCGCCCGCCGGCGAGACGGTGATGACCTTCCTCGGCTACAGCCTCGACAAATATGCCGCGCTCACCGTCATCTGCCTGCTGCTCTTCATGGGCGCCATGGGCAAGTCGGCGCAGGTTCCGCTGCACACCTGGCTGCCGGACGCCATGGAAGGCCCGACCCCGGTGTCGGCGCTCATCCACGCCGCCACCATGGTGACCGCCGGCGTGTTCATGCTGGCCAGGCTATCGCCGCTGTTCGAGCATTCGCAGACGGCGCTGCTCGTCGTGACGATCATCGGCGCCATCACCGCCTTCTTCGCGGCGACCGTGGGCCTCGTGCAGAACGACATCAAGCGCGTCATCGCCTATTCGACCTGCTCGCAGCTCGGCTACATGTTCGTCGCGCTCGGCATGGGCTTCTACTCGGCGGCGATCTTCCACCTGTTCACCCACGCCTTCTTCAAGGCGCTGCTGTTCCTCGGCTCGGGATCGGTCATCCACGCCGTCTCTGACGAGCAGGACATGCGCAGGATGGGCGGGTTGCGAAAACTGATCCCGAAGACCTACTGGATGATGATCATCGGCACGCTGGCGCTGACCGGCGTCGGCATCCCCGCCACCATCATCGGCACTGCCGGCTTCTTCTCCAAGGACGCCATCATCGAGGGCGCCTTCGCCGGCCACAACGCCTTTGCCGCCATCGCCTTCACGCTGCTGGTCGTGGCGGCTGCCTTCACCAGCTTCTATTCGTGGCGGCTTATCTTCATGACCTTCCACGGCACGCCGCGCGCCACCGCCGACGTCATGCACCACGTGCATGAATCGCCGAACGTCATGCTGGTGCCGCTCTATCTGCTGGCGGTCGGCGCGCTGTTCGCCGGCGTGGTCTTCCACGACTGGTTCATCGGCGAGCATTACGAGGCGTTCTGGAAGACGGCGCTTTACACGCTGCCCGACAACCACATCCTGCACGACATCCACGAGGTGCCGCTGTGGGTGAAGCTCGCACCGTTCGTGGCGATGGTCGGCGGTTTCCTCGTCGCGTATCAGTTCTACATCCGTAGCCCCGAGACGCCGCGGCAGGTGGCCGGGCGCCACCGGCTGCTCTACACGTTCCTGCTCAACAAGTGGTATTTCGACGAGCTTTACGACTTCCTGTTCGTCAATCCCGCAAAGCGCCTGGGCACCTTCCTGTGGAAGAAGGGCGACGGCGCCATCATCGATGGGCTTGGGCCTGACGGCGTGTCGGCGCGGGTCATCGACCTCACCAACCGGGCCGTCAAACTGCAGACCGGTTATCTCTATCACTACGCCTTCGTGATGCTGATCGGCGTCGCGGCGCTTGTCACTTGGATGATGCTGGGGAGCAGTTTCTAATGTCCAGCATGCCTATCCTGACGCTGGTCACCGGCCTGCCGCTCGTCGGCGCGTTGATCGTGCTGTTCATCCGCGACGAAGGCGAGGCGGCGCGCCGCAACATCCGCAACGTGACGCTGTGGACGACCGTTTTCACCTTCATCGTCTCGCTGTTCATCTGGACCGGTTTCGACAATTCGAACCCCGGCTTCCAGTTTGTCGAGAAGTTGGACTGGCTTGGCGGCGGCATCTCCTACCACATGGGCGTCGACGGCATCTCGATGCTGTTCGTCATCCTGACGACCTTCCTGCTGCCGCTCTGCATCCTCGCCTCGTGGCAGGTGGAGAAGCGCGTCAAGGAATACATGATCGCCTTCCTGCTGCTCGAAACGCTGATGATCGGCGTCTTCTGCGCGCTCGACCTCGTGCTGTTCTATGTGTTCTTCGAGGCCGGCCTGATCCCGATGTTTCTCATCATCGGCGTCTGGGGCGGCAAGCGGCGCGTCTATGCCAGCTTCAAGTTTTTCCTCTACACGCTGCTCGGCTCGGTGCTGATGCTGCTCGCCGTCATGGCAATGTACTGGCAGGCCGGCACCACCGATATCCCGACGCTGCTGGCGCACGACTTCCCTGCCAACATGCAGCCATGGCTGTGGCTGGCCTTCTTCGCGTCGTTCGCGGTCAAGATGCCGATGTGGCCGGTGCACACCTGGCTGCCCGACGCCCACGTCGAGGCGCCGACGGCGGGTTCGGTCATCCTGGCCGCCATCCTTCTGAAGATGGGCGGCTACGGATTCCTGCGCTTCTCGTTGCCGATGTTCCCGCTGGCCTCGGCCGACTTCGCGCCCTTCATCTTCACGCTCTCGGTGGTCGCGATCATCTACACCTCGCTGGTCGCGCTGATGCAGGAGGACATGAAGAAGCTGATCGCCTATTCGTCTGTCGCCCATATGGGCTACGTGACGATGGGCATCTTCGCGATGAACCAGGAAGGCATCCAGGGCTCGCTGTTCCAGATGCTGTCGCACGGCCTGGTGTCGGGCGCGCTGTTCCTCTGCGTCGGCGTCGTCTACGACCGCATGCACACCCGCGAGATCGCCGCCTATGGCGGGCTGGTCAACAACATGCCGAAATACGCGGTGGTGTTCATGATCTTCACCATGGCCAATGTCGGCCTGCCGGGCACCTCGGGTTTCATCGGCGAATTCCTGACGCTGGTGGGCGTGTTCAAGGTCAACACCTGGGTGGCCTTCTTCGCCACCACCGGCGTCGTGCTTTCGGCCGCCTACGCGCTCTGGCTCTACCGCCGGGTGATCTACGGCGTGCTCTCCAAGGAAAGCCTGAAGGGCCTGCTGGACCTGTCGCCGCGCGAGAAGACGGTGATCTACCCGCTGGCGGTGCTGACAATCTTCTTCGGCGTCTATCCGGCGCCGGTGTTCGACGCGACCGCCGCCTCTGTGAAGGCGCTGGTCAGCCAGGTTTCAGCCTCCATCGAGGCGGGCGCGCAGACCGCGGCCGCCGAGCCGGCCGCCGCGGCGGAACCGGCTGCGCACTGACAGGGACAGGCAGATGACGCCAGATCTTTCGCTTAGTCTCTCGCTCGCCGCGCCGGAACTCATCATCGCGCTCGGCGCGCTGGCGCTGCTCATGGTCGGCGTCTATTCCGGCGAGCGCGCCAACACCACGGTCACCGGGCTTGCGGTCGCAATCCTGATCGCCGCCGGCGCCTGGATGCTGCTGTTCACCGGCGACGGCACGGCCTTCGGCGGCAGCTTCGTCAACGACGCCTTTGGCCGCTTCATGAAGGTGCTGACGCTGATCGGCTCGATCGTCACGCTGATCATGTCGGTCGGTTTCGCCAAGGCGGAAAAATTCGACAAGTTCGAGTATCCGGTGCTCATCATGCTGGCGACGCTCGGCATGCTGCTGATGGTTTCCGCCAACAACATGATCGCGCTCTATCTCGGGCTCGAACTGCAGTCGCTGTCGCTTTATGTGCTTGCCGCGATCAACCGCGACAGCGTGCGCTCGACCGAAGCGGGCCTGAAATATTTCGTGCTCGGCGCACTGTCGTCCGGCATGCTGCTCTATGGCATCAGCCTCGTCTACGGCTACACCGGCAACACCGACTTCGAGGCCATCGCCGCCGCGCTCGGCGAGGGCGAGCGCCAGCTCGGCCTGGTCTTCGGCCTGGTCTTCGTGCTCGCGGGCCTCGCCTTCAAGATCTCCGCCGTGCCGTTCCATATGTGGACGCCCGACGTCTATGAGGGCGCCCCGACGCCGGTCACCGCCTTCTTCGCCGCCGCGCCGAAGATGGCGGCCATGGCTCTGCTCACCCGCGTGACCATGGGCGCCTTCGAGCCGATCGCGCCCGACTGGCAGCAGATCATCGTGTTCATCGCCATCGCTTCCATGGTGCTGGGCTCCGTGGCTGCGATCGGCCAGAGCAACATCAAGCGCCTGATGGCCTATTCGTCGATCGGCCATATGGGTTTCGCGCTGGTCGGGCTCGCCGCCAACAGCGAGGCCGGCGCGCAGGGCGTGGCGCTCTACATGCTGATCTACCTGATGATGACGCTCGGCACCTTTGCCTTCATCCTCGCCATGCGCCGCAAGGACGGCAATGTCGAACAGATCGGCGATCTTGCCGGCCTGTCGTCGACCAATCCGGGCATGGCGACGATCATGACCATCTTGATGTTCTCGTTGGCCGGCATTCCGCCGCTCGCGGGGTTCTGGGCGAAATGGTACGTCTTCCTCGCCGCCATCAACGCCGAGCTCTATGCGCTCGCCATCATCGGCGTGCTGGCCTCGGTCGTGGGCGCCTACTACTATTTGCGTATCATCAAGATCATGTGGTTCGACGAGCCGGTCGGCGGTTTCCTGCCGATGGCTGGCGAACTGCGTCTGGTGCTTGGTGTCTCCGGCGCGTTCGTGCTGTTTTATGTCTTGATCGGCGGGCCGATCGGCAGCATGGCGCAAGCCGCCGCAAGATCGTTCTTTTAGAGGAATGGGATTCCAGCTTCCCCCGACCGCGATTGCCGACGGCTACCGGCTGGATGCGCATGAAACCGTAGGTTCTACCAACGCGCTGGCGATCGAGCATGCGCGCGCAGGCGACCCCGGCAAGCTTTGGGTCGTCGCCAGCCGGCAGGAAAGCGGCCGCGGCCGCCGTGGCCGCGCCTGGGCGACACCGGAGGGCAATCTCGCCGCGACCCTGATGATGGTCTCGGTCCGTGACCTGCAGCGCGCCGCGACGCTCGGCTTCGTGGCCGGCCTTGCGCTGTCAGATGCGCTCGATGCCGTTGCGCCCGGCGTCAGCGTTGCCGTGGCGCCGGACGGCGCCTCAGGCGTGCGTGGCGCCCGCTTCGAGTTGAAATGGCCGAACGACGTGCTTGCCGGCGGTGCCAAGATGGCCGGCATCCTTCTGGAATCGGCGATGATCTCCGACGACAAGGCGGCGATCGCGGTCGGCATCGGCGTCAATGTCGTGGCCTTTCCGCAGGACGTGCCTTATCCTGCCACATCGTTGCGGGCGCTCGGTGCTAGATGCGACGCGGCGACGCTGTTTCTTGCGCTCGCCGATGCCTGGAGCGAGACGATGCGGCAATGGGACGAGGGCAGGGGGCTTGCACAGATCCGCAAGCGCTGGCTGTCGCGCGCGGCCGGTCTCGGCGGCGAGGTCGCTGTTCGCGCCGACGGCAGGATCGTGCGCGGCGTGTTCGAAACCATTGACGAAGAGTGCCGGTTTGTCATTCGCGAGGACGGCGGCGGCAGGATTGTGATCACGGCCGGCGACGTGCATTTCGGTGCGGTGGCGTCGGCTGGCGCGGTATAGAATCCATGGTGGCGGCGGTGCTTCTTCCCACCCCCCTCTGTCCTGCCGGACATCTCCCCCGCAAGGGAGGAGATTGGCTGACCTCTTCGGTTTCGCCAATCGCCGGCGTTGATGGTTGGGCGGGAAGGTTGAAACTGCCAATCTCCCCCCTTGCGGGGGAGATGTCCGGCAGGACAGAGGGGGGTGCAACTGGGCGCACTCATCGACGGAACGGGGCGAGGTAGCGATGGCAAAATATTCAGGTCCCGAACTCGTCTTCGCGCCGCTTGGCGGCGTCGGCGAGATCGGCATGAACTTCGCGCTCTATGGTTTCGGCCCGGCGGAGGCGCGGGAGTGGCTGGTGGTCGACGTCGGCGTGACCTTTCCCGATGCGACGCTGCCGGGCGTCGACCTCGTCCTGCCCGACATCCGCTACATCGAGGAGCGGGCGGAAAACCTGCGTGGCATCGTGATCACCCATGCGCATGAGGACCACTACGGTGCGCTGCTCGATCTTTGGCCGCGGCTGAAGGCGCCGGTGTGGATGACGCCGTTCACCGCCGGCCTGCTGGAAGCCAAGCGCCAGCAGGAGGCGGCCAGCCTGAAACTGCCCATCAATATCTTTCGCGCCGGCGAAAAGTTTTCGGTCGGACCGTTCGGCATCGAGGCGGTGGCCGTCACCCATTCGATCCCGGAGCCGGTGTCGCTCGCCATCACCACGCCGCTCGGCACCGTGATCCACACCGCCGACTGGAAGATCGATCCGGCGCCGGAGATCGGCCCGCTCACCAACGAGGCGCGCTTCCGCGAACTTGGCGCCGCCGGCGTGCTAGCGCTGGTCTGCGATTCCACCAATGCGCTGCGCGAGGGCGAGTCCCCGTCGGAACAGGCGGTGGGGCAGGGGCTGCGCGGCGTCATCGAGGCAGCACCCGGCCGCGTCGCCGTCACCACCTTCTCCTCGAATGTCGGGCGCATCCGCTCCATCGCCGAGGCGGCGCGCGACACAGGCCGGCAATGCCTGCTGCTCGGCCGCTCATTGAAGCGCGTCGTCAATGTCGCCGGCGAACTCGGCTACATGGACGGCCTGCCCGACTTCATCCACGAGGAGGATTACGGCTTCATTCCACGCGAGAACCTTGTCGTCATCTGCACCGGCAGCCAGGGTGAGGCGCGCGCCGCGTTGGCAAAACTGGCGCGAGACGAGATGAAGACGGTAGCGCTGACGCCGGGCGACGTTGTGGTATTTTCGTCCCGCACCATTCCCGGCAACGAGAAGGCGATCCTGGAGATCAAGAACCTCTTGATCGACCAGGGCGTCAAGATCGTCGAGGACGGCGATGCGTTGGTGCATGTTTCCGGCCACCCGCGCCGCGCCGAGCTCAGGCGCATGTACGAATGGACAAAACCGAGGATCGGCATTCCCGTCCACGGCGAGGCGGCGCATCTGGTGGCGCAGGGCGCGCTGATGGCGGAGTCCGGCATTCCCGAGGTGGCGCAGGTGCGCGACGGCGACATGATCCGGCTGGCGCCGGGGGCTGCCGAGATTGTCGACCAGGTGCCTTACGGCCGCTTCTACAAGGACGGCAAGCTGGTCGGCGACGACGAGGCGATGGGTATCCGCGAGCGGCGAAAACTGTCCTTCGCCGGCCATGTCGCGGTCAATGTCGTGCTCGACGACAAATACCAACTCGCCGGCGATCCCGACATCGTATCCATCGGCGTGGCGAAACTCGACGCCTCGGGCGAGGAGGTCGAGGAGCTGATGCTCGATGCGGCGATCGGCGCGGTGGACTCGATCCCCCGCCAGCGCCGAAAAGACCTCGACCTCGTGCAGGAGGCGGTGCGCCGCGCCGTGCGCGCCTCCGCCAACGAGGTGTGGGGCAAGAAGCCGCTGGTGACGGTGTTTGTGACGAAGTGAGAAAAGAGCGAATAGGGAGTAGCGAATAGCGAATAGCGAATAGTTCTCGCTTTGACGATCCTTCTATTGCCTGCCTTCTATTCGCTATTCGCTATTCGCTATTCGCTTGGAGTCCCCATGCTCGGCCGCCTGAACCACGTCGCCATCGCCGTCCCGGACCTCGCTGCCGCGACCGCCACCTATCGCGACACGCTCGGCGCCAAGGTGACCGAGCCGCAGGCGCTGCCGGAGCATGGCGTCACGGTGGTCTTCATCGACACCGGCAACACCAAGATCGAACTTTTGGAGCCGCTCGGCGAAAATTCGCCGATCGCCGCGTTCCTCGACAAGAATCCGTCCGGCGGCATGCATCACGTCTGCTACGAGGTCGACGACATTCTTGCCGCCCGCGACCGGCTGAAGGCTGCCGGCGCGCGTGTGCTCGGCGACGGCAATCCGAAGATCGGAGCCCACGGCAAGCCGGTGCTGTTCCTGCATCCCAAGGACTTTTGCGGCACGCTGGTCGAACTGGAACAAGCCTGAAAGCGGAGCAGGAAGCCGGCTAATGACCTATATTTCCGCCTTCGCGGTCTTCCTCATCATCTGGTGGGTGGTGCTGTTCGCCGTTCTGCCCTTCGGCCTCAAAACCCAGGACGACGACGGCGAGGTTCTGCCCGGCACCCATTCCAGCGCGCCGCGCGGGCCGCATATGCTGCGCGCGGTGATCTGGACGACCGTCGTGTCGCTGCTGATCTTCGGTTTTCTGGTGCTGCTGACCCGTTATTTCGGACTCAGCTTCGACGATATTCCGCGCGTCATCCCGGATTTCAATTAGAGCGTGTCGCGCCCAATCGGGTTCATTCTGTTTCTCGTTTGGCGAGGCGATCCACAAGGAAGGTCGCGAAGGTCGATGTGGTTCATCGGCCGAGCGGCCTGACGAAGTGGGCGCCCGCCAAACGGGAAACCCGGAGGGCCGGGCCAGTTTGGGCCAAATCCATCGGGCTTCGTCTTGTCCGGGCCACCAGCCCGACCCGCGACGAAGCCCTCGACCTTGGCCCAAACCGTCGCCGGCAGAATGTATCAGATTGGGTGCGACACGCTCTAATACTGCTTACGCAGCGGAAGCCCAAAAATCTGCACAAAAAAAATGCAAGGCACGAGGCCTTGCAATTTTAACGCGTCCGATCTGCTTTCCGGTGTCCGGCGGCAGCAATTTCTCGCGCCTAGATCGCATCCTCCCAAGACTTGACCGCGTAGGAGAGCGAATTGCATGTCGCTCTCTCGTTATAGGGCTGCACCTTAGACCAAGGCCGGACAAAATGTCACGGAAAATTTTGTCGGGAAACAGCGTTTGATGTGCTGCACTGCACAACGGAACGGCAGGGCATGCCTCAAAAACCGACAGCGCCGATACTGTTCCCCCGGCGCCCGGCCCGCGGGTTTCCATCCCGTCATGAAATCGCTATGAAGCGCGTGCAGGAGCCTCCTTTCCCGCCACCGATTCCGGCGTAGTTTCCCTTGTCCAGGACCCCTTCATGCGGCTGTCGCGCTATTTCCTGCCGATCCTCAAAGAGACGCCCCGCGAGGCCGAGATCGTGTCGCACCGGCTGATGCTGCGCGCCGGCATGATCCGCCAGCAGGGGCAGGGCTCGTTCACCATGCTGCCGCTCGGAAAACGCGTGCTCGACAAGGTGTGCAAGATCATCCGCGAGGAGCAGGACCGCGCCGGCGCGCTGGAGATCCTGATGCCAACCATCCAGTCGGCCGAACTCTGGCGCGAGAGCGGCCGTTATGACGACTACGGCAAGGAGATGCTGCGCATCAAGGACCGGCAGGACCGCGACCTGCTCTACGGTCCCACCAACGAGGAGATGGTGACGGAGATCTTCCGCTCCTATGTGAAATCCTACCGCGACCTGCCGCTCAACCTCTATCACATCCAGTGGAAATTCCGCGACGAGGTGCGGCCGCGCTTCGGCGTCATGCGCGGGCGCGAATTCCTGATGAAGGACGCCTATTCTTTCGACCTCGATTACGAGGGTGCCCGGGCCGCCTACAACCGCATGTTCGTGTCCTACCTCAGAACCTTCACCCGCATAGGCCTGAAGGCGATCCCGATGCGCGCCGACACCGGTCCGATCGGCGGCGACCTTTCCCATGAATTCATCATCCTGGCGGATACCGGCGAGAGCCAGGTTTTCTGCCACAAGGATTTTCTGGACCTGCCGGTGCCCACGGAAAGCGTCGACTTCCGCGACAACGCCGAGATCGGCGGCATCGTCAGGCAGTGGACGACGCCCTATGCCGCCACCGACGAGATGCATGACGAGGCGGCGTGGGACAAGATCCCGGAAGCCGACCGGCTTTCGGCGCGCGGCATCGAGGTCGGCCATATTTTCCATTTCGGCGAGAAATATTCGAAGCCGATGAACGCAAAAGTGCAGGGTCCCGACGGCAAGGAACATTTCGTGTCGATGGGCTCCTACGGCATCGGCCCGACGCGCCTGATCGCGGCCATCATCGAGGCCAGCCATGACGAGAACGGCATCGTCTGGCCGGCTTCCGTCGCTCCCTTCGACGTCGCGCTGATCAACATGAAGGCCGGCGACGGCGATTGCGACCGCGCCTGCGAGACCCTCTACGCGGCGCTGACCGCCGCCGGGCTGGACGTGCTCTACGACGACACCGACCAGCGCGCGGGCGGGAAATTCGCCACCGCCGACCTGATCGGCCTGCCGTGGCAGGTGATCGTCGGGCCGCGAGGTGTGGCCGCCGGCGAGGCCGAAATCAAGAACCGCGCCACAGGCGAGCGCTTCACCCTCCCGCTCGCCGATGTCGCCGGCCGGCTCACGGGTGCTTCCGCATGACGGCGAAGGTGGCCGCCGGGCCGGCGGGCGCAGGCCCGTTCTCGATGTTCGAGCGCATGATCGCCTGGCGCTATCTGCGCCCCCGCCGCAAGGAGGCGGTGGTCTCGGTCATCGCGCTGATCTCCTTCTTCGGCATCATGCTGGGCGTGGCGGCCCTCATCATCGTCATGGCGGTGATGAACGGATTCCGCGCCGAGCTGCTGACGCGCATCCTCGGCATCAACGGCCATCTGGTGATGTCGCCGGTCGACCTGCCGCTCGACGACTACGACGCCATCGCCAAGCGCATCGAAGGCGTGGCCGGAGTCCGATACGCCATCCCGATGATCGACGGCCAGGTGCTGTCGACGGGTCTGGCCGGACCCGGTGCCGGCGCGCTGGTGCGCGGCGTCCGCGGCGATGATCTCGGCAAGGTGTCGCTGGTCGCCAACAACATCCGCCAGGGTTCGCTGGTCGGCTTCGACACCAGCGAAGGGGTCGCCATCGGCGCCCGCATGGCCGAGAATCTCGGCCTGGTGCTGGGCGACACCATCACGCTGGTGTCGCCGGAAGGCGACGCCACGCCCTTCGGGACGACACCGCGCGTAAAAACCTATCCGGTCGCGGCGATCTTCGAGGTCGGCATGTCGGAATACGATTCCTCGATCGTGTTCATGCCGCTGTCGGAAGCGCAGCTCTATTTCAACATGGAGAAGCAGGCGCAAACCATCGAGATCTTCGTCGACAATCCTGATCGCGTCGACGCGCTCAGGCCGGCGATCGAAGAGGCGGCGCAACGGCCGGTCTACCTGGCCGACTGGCGGCAGCGCAACCAGACCTTCTTCTCGGCGCTGCAGGTCGAGCGCAACGTCATGTTCATGATCCTGACGCTGATCGTGCTGGTGGCGGCGCTGAACATCATCTCCGGCCTGATCATGCTGGTGAAGGACAAGGGCCACGACATCGCCATCTTGCGCACCATGGGGGCGACGCAGGGGGCCATCCTGCGCATCTTCCTGATGACGGGCGCGGCGATCGGGGTGGCCGGCACCATCGCCGGCGTGGTTTTGGGCGTGGTCGTCTGCCTCAACGTCGAATCGATTCGCCGGTTCTTCTCCTGGCTCTCCGGCACGGTGCTGTTCAATCCGGAGCTCTATTTCCTCAGCCAGTTGCCGGCGCGCATGGATTTCAGCGAGACCGCCTCGGTCGTCGCCATGGCGCTGGTGCTGTCGTTCCTCGCCACCATCTTTCCGGCATGGCGCGCCGCGCGGCTCGATCCGGTCGAAGCGCTGCGGTACGAATAGATGAACGAGACGATCATCGAACTGAAGGCGGTCGAGCGCCACTACGTGCAGGGCCAGCGCAAGCTGACCATTCTGAACGGCGCCGATTTTTCGCTGAGCCGGGGCGAGATGGTGGCGCTGGTGGCGCCTTCAGGCACCGGCAAATCCACTCTGCTGCACACCGCCGGCCTGCTGGAGCGGCCGGACGCCGGCGACGTCATCCTTGCCGGGCGCGCCTGCGGACGCCTTTCCGACCAGGAGCGCACCGCGATCCGCCGCAACGACATCGGCTTCGTCTACCAGTTCCATCACCTGCTGCCGGAATTCTCGGCGGTGGAAAACATCATGATGCCGCAACTGGTGAAGGGCCTGCCGCCGGCGGAGGCGCGGACCCGCGCCATGCAGTTGCTCGACTACATGCAGATCGCCAAGCGCGGCGAGCACCGGCCCGCGGAACTTTCGGGCGGCGAGCAGCAGCGCGTGGCGATCGCCCGTGCGGTCGCCAACGCGCCGCTGGTGCTGCTTGCCGACGAGCCGACCGGCAACCTCGACCCGACGACGGCCAGCTATGTGTTCGACGCGCTGGCCGCACTGGTGCGCCAGTCCGGCCTGGCGGCGCTGATCGCCACGCACAATCACGATCTCGCCCAGCGCATGGACCGCCGCGTGACGCTTTCGGAAGGCCATATTGTGCCGCTGTGAGGATGGCGGATGCCGTTGTGTCCGAAGTTGCCCTGCGGGACATGGCGGCGGATATCTTGAAGAATCTCGATCGCGGATAGTCGCCTCGCGACAAGCAGTGACTGGATGCAAATGCCAGGCTGGACAGAACGGTTTCGTTCCTTTCCGGAGGGGCGGGATTGGACTGTCGCCGGCCTCTCACCCCTCCACATATTTATGCAGAATTGAATTGATCAGCGTCTGATACGGCATTCCTTCCTCCGCCGCGCGGGCTTTCAGCCGGGCAAGATCCCGCTCGGGAATGGAGATCGAAATGCGCTGCCTTTTGCCGTCGAGCGCGCGCCTGGCGGCATCCTGCCAGAACGCCCGCTGCGCCTCGATGTTGCCGACCGACACCCATTCGCCGCGTTCTGAGCTTTCGATCAGATCACGCTCCTCGGTCTCGGTAATTCCTGCTTTGCCCTTTTCCATGGTCAGCCTCCGAGATAGTCCTTTGTCGCGTTTCGGCTCGGGAACATCGTCTTCAGGAAAATTGTCTCGCCGTCGGTCACGAACGGCACGATCCACGCATATCCTTCAATGGCCACGACAAGTTGCCGTTGGTGCGCGTATCGTTCGACGTTCGGATGAGCCCGCTCATCCAGAAGTGCACCCTCCGAAAGAGCGATCAGAACGCGCTCGAAGCCGAAGCCGTGCCGCTCCTTCAGTTCGGCGTTCTTGACCGGGCTCCATTCGATCTGCATCGCACTGGAGTATATATTCTATACATATCCAGGTCGCAAGCGCGGCGGGCATCGCCTGACCGACCGCCTCGGCGGAACTGCTCCGCCGCCGATGGCCCGCATCAGCGATTGGCGGGACGGCCTTTCCTTGGCGATCCTGGGGTGGAGTAGGCCATCGCGGCGCCCCAGGGTCCAAGCGGCGGCGAAGCGCGATGGCGGCCCCTAGCAGGCTGATGAAAAAGTCCCGAGGATACCCGTTTTGATTCGTGTTCGTGCACGGTTCGATTCTGATACGTTCCGTGAACAAAACAGTTTTTCAACAGCCTGCTAGATGGGGGCATGACATCCCGAAAGCGGGAATGAGAATCACCGCCGCACCGAAAATTTTCTTGGACGCCCCCCGGTTGAAGCCGCCAAGCCGTTGTTTTTGCTGATCCCGCCTTCGTCCACCCGGCGCGCCAAACGCCGCCGGGTACGATTTTTATCCCCCTCCCCAAAACCTGCCTCACACTTGTCGGGCCGGTCGTGGTGACCGGAGGAGGCGGCGATGGACGGACCGATCGAGAAGAACTGGGAGGCGCTGAAGCGCATCCTCGTGATGCTCGTGTCTATGGCCGGGTTTGCCGACGGCGGGTCCACCCTGCCGCGCCAGCTCCATCGCGCCATCCTGCGGCTGCTGCGCCCGGCCGAATCCGCGGCGCGGCGCCTGATCATCGCGGCGGCGCGCGGGATCGTTGTGACCTTGCCGCCTCTGCGCCCGCGAAAACCGAAGCCCAAAAGCATCGAGCCCATCCTGCGCAGCCTCGGCATCGCCGTCACCATGTCGAATGCCGATTTCACCCGCGCCGAAGCAGCCCGGAAAGCCGCAGCGCTGCGTGCCGCCCGTCCGCGTGTCCAAAACCTGTCGCTGCTCGATCCCCTCAAAAATGCGTTCCGCTTCCGCCGTCGTTACGTGCCGGCGCACACCGTGCCGCGCATCAGGTCGTTCGATGACAACTCATCGTACCGCCCCCTGCCTGCGCCGCCGTCGCCGGACGATCCGGTTGACGCATCGCGGTTGGTATTGCGGCTGGAGGCGTTGGGCCGCGCGCTGGATGACCTGGCGGGCCAGGCCAAACGCTTTGCCCGCTGGAAGGCGCGCCGCGACGCAACACTTGCCCAGAGGAAGCAAGGTGGCGGCGCGGGCGCGCAAAACAGGCAAAGTGGCAGCACGGTCCGGTTCCGCCGCATCTCGCCGCTGCGTCGCGGGCGTCCGCCCGGCGGCCGGCTGTCGCGCTACGACCCGACAGCCATCCATCCCCGCAACATCCGCGAGATCGACGAGATTCTGGCGCACGCCCATGCGCTGGCCGTCTACGCGCTGGAGTCTCCCGACACGTCATGACCGCGCGGCCCTGCAGGACGCGAAAAGCCAAGCATCAAGGGCCGGCGCGGAGTTTTTCCACCGCGCGGAAGCGACGGCGCTTGTCCCCAACGGAATTTGCCCGCTCCGGGGGCTTCGTAAACCTTCCGTTAACCACCGAATCGCCGCACGGCAAGATTTCTGGTTTCCGTCCTGTTCTCTCGTTGACGAACGAACAAAATTAGAACAAACTGTAAACAAATTCGAAACAGGAGAGAGTGATGACCGATTTCGTCCAGGACGTCGTTTCGCTGGTCTCGATGAGCACTTTTTTGATCACCGTGTCGCTTTGGATCGGCGCGCTCTGACAAGCCGCAGCGCTCAATCCCCGACCGCGACGCCTTCCCGGCGCGGGTCGGCGCCGCCGACGAGGCCGCCCGGCGTCCAGGTGATGCCGTGCAGGCCGGAATTCAGGTCTTTTGCCGCGACCTTGAAGCCCGGCGCGGTCAGGTCGTCGGCAAGCTCTTCCGCCTTCGTCCCGCCCTCCAGACCAGCCTTGTCCTGGGGCCGTTGTTACTGGGATTGATCACATCATCCGGTTTCACGCCCGCCCCAGCAAGGATCGTCTGGACAGTTCCGAAACATGCGAGCAAGCTTGTCAGGCTGAAGAGTGACCTACCAAGGAGTACAACGATGTTGATGAAGAACATCCTGCTGCTTGCACTGTTCGCTTGCTCACTGGCCTCAACGGAGGTCAGGGCCGAGACATTGCCACTGCCGGCAAATCTCATCGGGGCGGCTTCCGACGCTGGTGAATCGCTCCTAGTCGAGGCGGATGCTAGGGAAGCCTATTTTCCGCTGGCGATCAATTTCGTCACCCAGAAGAACCAGGCCTTTTGTGGAGTGGCCAGCAGTGTCATGGTCCTGAATGCCATCGGCGTGCCGGCCCCAACAGTGCCGGAGTATGACCCGTACACCACCTTTACCCAAGACAATCTTTTGGACGCACGCAGCGAACAGGTCATTCCGGTCGAGACGATCAAAAAACAGGGAATGACCTTAGATGAATTGGGTGGCCTTCTTGCGTTGCAGCCCTTGCAGATTGAAATTCGACATGCCGAAGACAGTAATCTCGAAAAATTTCGTAAGGAAGCCAGAGACTACCTCGCATCTGAAGGGCGATTTGTAATCGTCAATTACTTGCGCAAAGCTATGGGTCAGGAAAAAGGAGGTCATATATCACCCTTGGCCGCTTACGATGTCGAGAGCGACCGTTTTCTAATCCTCGATGTTGCCCGGTACAAGTATCCACCTGTCTGGGTGACGGCGGCAGACCTGTTCAACGCCATGAACACGCAAGACTCGGACAATAACAACCGCACGCGGGGTTATGTTCTGATCGCTGCCAGGCCCTGAAGTTTGCCCCGGAACAGCTCTCTGGGTTGCTAACATGGACACAACGATAGCCCGATGTTTGGCAGGCGGTTCTAGGCTTAATGCCTACATCCATACTTCGTACCAATAGGCCGAACTTCCTCGATCTGCCGACGCGCCTGTGCGACCTCCCAACGTATGGTCTTCCGGCGTCACCGTGTCCGACGCCTGCTGTGCGAAGGCGAACCCGCAAGTTACGAGAATTCGCATCAGCCCGCCTTGCGGTTCTCGTCCCAGATCTCTTCAGCCGCGCCGAACACCTGGCCGAAGGCTGCCTTCAGCGCCACGTCGAAATCCGCCATGGTGACCGGCAGGCCAAGGTCAACGAGGCTGGTGACATCGTGGTCGCTCACCCCGCAGGGTACGATGCCGGAAAAATGTGACAGGTCCGGCTCGACATTGACGGCGATGCCGTGAAAGCTCACCCAGCGGCGCAGGCGGATGCCGATGGCCGCGATCTTGTCCTCGGCCGCCGAACCGTTGGGCTGCGGCGGCCGGTCCGGCCTCACCACCCAGACGCCGACCCGGTCCTCGCGGCGCTCGCCGCGCACGTTGAAAGCAGCCAGCGAGGCGATGATCCATTCCTCCAGAGCCGCCACGAAGGCTCGGACATCCTCGCGCCGGCGCTTCAGGTCAAGCATGACGTAAGCGACACGCTGACCCGGCCCGTGATAGGTGTACTCGCCGCCGCGTCCGGCGTCGAACACAGGAAAGCGGCTGGGGTCGACCAGATCCTCGATTCTTGCGCTGGTGCCGGCAGTGTAGAGCGGCGGGTGCTCGACCAGCCACACCAGTTCGCCAGCACGGCCCTCGCGGATGGCGGCAACGCGTTCCTCCATGAACGCAAGCGCGTGACCGTAGGGCGTAAGCCCGGGCTCGATCAGCCACTCGACGGGCGCCGAGCCGGGCATGGGCAAGAATGACGTGGCGATTTCGCTGCGCTGCATGGAAGTATCCGATCGGCGTCAATATGGACGCTCGCGGCGTGCGCGTCCAGTTCGCGGGCAGGTCGCCTGCAGCCTGACACGCGGCCGAGCGGGCGCTCCGGAACGGGACGCCGCGAAAAGCAAAAAATGTCTTGGAGAGTGACTGGTGCGGTCGAGAAGACTCGAACTTCCACGGGTTGCCCCACAGCGACCTCAACGCTGCGCGTCTACCAATTCCGCCACGACCGCACGTCACGAAAGAGCCGATCGGAACCGGCTCGCGGCCTTTAGCAAATCGGTTCCGGCGAAACAAGTGCGACGCAAAGTATTTCACCGCTCGCCGGCGCACATTGCCGGCGACGCCGGCCTGGTGGCAGACATATCGTCCCGTCGTCTGCGTCCGGACGCATTTTGTTTGAAGTTCCGGGTGCTTGCGCGCTAAACCTGCGGCACGAACCAATCCGGACATTGCGGGACACGAGCAGTTGGAAGGCCAGGAGGAAACGACGCCGGGCGGCGCCGGCCATGAGGCCGGACATGCCGACATCTATGGCGAGGACGGGGTGATCCGCCCGTCCTTCGTCGCGCATATCGGCGCGGCGATCGCCGACCGCGATACGCTCGCCCTGCGCAAGGACGTCGGCGACCTGCACCAGTCCGAGCTCGGCGACCTGCTCGAAGCGCTGCTGCCGGAGCAGCGGCGAACGCTGGTCGACCTGCTCGGCACGGATTTCGATTTTTCGGCGCTGACCGAGGTCGACGAGGCGATCCGCCTGGAGATCGTCGACAGCCTGCCCAATGCGCAGATCGCCAAGGCGGTGCAGGAACTCGATTCCGACGACGCGGTCTACATCCTGGAAGACCTCGACCAGGCGGACCAGGACGAGATCCTGGCGCAGCTTCCGTTCACCGAGCGGATCCGGCTGCGCCGCTCGCTCGACTATCCGGAAGAATCGGCCGGCCGGCGCATGCAGACGGAATTCGTCGCCGCACCGCCGTTCTGGACGGTCGGTCAGACGATCGACTACATGCGCGAGGACAACAACCTTCCCGACCGCTTCAGCCAGATTTTTGTTATCGACCCGTCGTTCAAGCTGCTCGGCGCCATCGACCTCGACCAGATCCTGCGCACCAAGCGCACGGTGAAGATCGAAGAGATCATGCACGAGACGCGCCACGCTATCCCGGCCACGATGGACCAGGAAGAGGCGGCGCGCGAATTCGAACAGTACGACCTTCTGTCGGCCGCCGTCGTCGACGAGAACGAGCGGCTGGTCGGCGTGCTCACCATCGACGACGTGGTCGATGTGATCCAGCAGGAGGCCGAGGAAGATCTTCTGCGCATGGGCGGCGTCGGCGACGAGGAGTTGTCCGACACGGTGGTCGCCACCTCGCGCTCGCGCGTGCCGTGGCTGCTGGTCAACCTGGCCACGGCCTTCATCTCGGCCACCGTCATCAGCCAGTTCGGGGCGACCATCGAGGAGATGGTGGCGCTGGCAGCGCTGATGCCGATCGTCGCGTCGCTCGGCGGCAATGCCGGCACCCAGACCATGACCGTCACCGTGCGCGCGCTGGCCACGAAAGACCTCGACATCTACAATGCCGGCCGCGTCATCCGCCGCGAGGTGCTGGTCGGCCTGCTCAACGGTTCGGTCATCGCCGCCATCATCGGCGTCGTTGCCGCGCTGTGGTTCCACAATCCCGATCTCGGCTACGTGATAGCCGCCGCGATGATCATCAACATGCTGGCGGCGGCGCTCGGCGGCATCCTGATCCCGCTGCTGCTCGATCGGCTGGGCGCCGACCCGGCGATTTCGTCCTCCATCTTCACCACCATGATCACCGACGTCATCGGATTTCTGGCGTTCCTCGGCCTCGCCACCTGGTGGCTGCATCTCGGCTGATCACTCCGCATATTTATGACGAGACGCGAAGTTATTGCGTGGCGGTGGTCATGTGGCCGGACAACGCTATTTTCGTCCGATATGTCTGGAGGATTCGGCGATGAAACGCGCAAGGACCATTCTCGCTACTGTTTCCATCGTGGCGCTGAGCGCACTACCGTTCGGATTGGATTTTGGCAGCCTAGGCTCGATCGGTCCGTCGTCCGCCTATGCCAAAGACAATGGCGGCGGCAAAGGTGGCGGCGGCGGAAACGGCAATGGCAATGGCCGCGGCAAGAGCGATTCGGCCAAGCCGGACAAGGGAAGGTCAGCCTCGGCACGCGGGTCATCCGGATCGCTTTTCGGCAAGGATCGGAACCGGACCATCAGCCGCCTGGATGACAAGGGCCGTTCCAAGGCCAAGTCCACCAAGGCGATCGGCCGGGCGCGGGTCCAGCAGGTCGCTACCGTTCCGGCGTTCGCGCCGGTGCCCGGCCCCAAGCCGGCAGCCAAGGAGAAGAATTTCCGCGCCAAGCTGGCCGGTCTCAATTCGCTGAACCGCAACTATCGTGCCTATCTGAATTCGCAATCGCCACGCATGGCAGCCATGCGGGCCTACGTGATGGCCTCGGCCGAATTGGACATCGCCCGCGAGAAAGTTGAGACGGCGAACGCCCAACTGGCGACGGCTCGCGAGGATTTCGAAACGATAGTCGAGCGCGTCGATCCCGTGCCTTATGATGACGCCGTCGGAATTTATGACGATCCCAGCCTGGCGGAATTGAAGGATCGACTGGACCACCTGAATTCCGTTGAGGTCGCGCCTGAGGATGAAACCGCGTTGGACGCAGAGATTGCCGATCTGGAGTCGATCCTGGGTAGTCCAGAAGCGGACTCTCTCGCGGATGCGTCGGCAGATGCCATCGATGCGCGGGCGGCGGCGGCGGCAGCTTCGGTGGGTACGGACGACGAGACGCTTCGCGAGGCACTGTTGGCTGCCGCCAACAAGAACCGCGTCGCGCAATATGGTGAAGACTATGTCGACGACGAGATGATGGACTGGGCAAAGGACTTGCTCGGCGTCGGCGACGATTTTGGCAAGATCGATGAGGTGCGCGAAAGCCTGGAGGCGAGCAGATAGGAGGTTTGATCGAACCGCCCTCGGCTGACCCGAGTTTGGAACGCTGGTTGGTACTGCTTGAATTGACTTTTACGTAAACGCCGTGCGATGCTTCCGCCTTGGAAACCTGCGGCAGGGCAGCGCATGCGCGAATACTATTCGATCACCGAACTCACCAGGGAGTTCGACATATCGACGCGCACCTTGCGCTTCTACGAGGACGAGGGGCTGATCCAGCCCGTCCGCCGTGGCCGCACCCGGCTGTTCCGCCCGTCCGACCGCCATCTCGTGCGCCAGATTCTCAGGGGCAAGCGGCTCGGCTTCTCGATCAACGAGATCCGCGAGATCATCCAGATGTATCGCGAGCCGCCGGGCGAGGTGGGCCAGCTCAAGCTCCTGATCCGGCGTATCACCGAGAAGAAGGACGATCTGCGCCAGAAGCGGCGCGACCTCGAGGAGACGCTGGCCGAACTCGACCAGGCGGAAGAATCCTGCGTCGAGCGGCTGGTGGAGCTCGGCGTCAACACCTGAAGCGCTTGAGCTCAGCCAAAGGCGGATCGGCGCGCTCTCGCGCCTCCCGTGCATAGAAGGCGACGGGGCGAGCCGTCCCCGGCCCGTAAGAACTCTTCCTCAAATGACCCGCTGGATGTCGGTTTCGGTGAAGCCGTGGAGCGTCATCACCTCGCGATGCCACGGGCTTCCAAGCAGATCGCCGAGAATGGCATCGATCCGGTCGCGCAGCCCGGCATCTGCTTTGGCGAGCGCGAAGGCGCCGGCGGCTGGTTGCTGTTCCATGTCCGGAATGCCGACAACGAAGAGCGGCGCCATGGAATGTTCTGACAGATAGCCGCGATGCGCCATGGCGACACTGGCATAGGCGTCGACCTTGCCGGCAGCGACGGCTTCGGCCGCCTCCACCTGCGTGGCGAACAGCCTGATCCGTTCGGGCGGGACACTATTGGCCAGCGCGGTCTCGCCCTGCACCTGGCCGGCGATAACGCCGAGCGTCGCGCCTTCGTCCGCCGCCAGCGAGCGATAGCCGGAAAGGTTTCGCGGATTTTTACTGGCGACCAGCAGACCGTCCGGCAGCGACCAGACCGGCCGGGTGAAGTCGACCAGCTTCTTGCGCTCGTCCGAGACGAACAGGCCGGTTGTCATCGTCCAGCGCCCCTCGGCCAGCCCCGGAAGGAGCTCGACGAACTCCGCCTCGACCGGCTCGAACGGCAGGCCAAGGTGCCCGCAGATCACTTGAGCGAGTTCCACGTCGCAGCCGCGTACCCTGCCTGCCGCGTCGGTGAAGCAGAAAGGCGGCTCCTGGAGGAAGGCGAACTTCATGCCGATACAACCCGGACTAGGGTCTGTTGGTATTCAGGCCAAGGTGGGCTGCAAATGGCGCCTTTCTGCGCTTCCGGTGCTCAAGTACCAGAACGTACATTCCGCTCCGGTTCTCGAAACTCGCCATTTTCGCCTCACCCTGACCTGAATCTCAACAGACCCTAAAACGCCACGTCCAGCCGCCGAAGCCCGTGAAAATGATAAATGTCGCTGTAGGCGGGCGTCTCGGCGAGCCGCAGACCGGGCAGGCGGTCGAACAGGGTCTTGAGCGCGACCTGCAACTCCAGCCGCGCCAGCGGCGCGCCGATGCAGAAATGGATGCCGGCGCCGAACGAGACGTTTTTCTGATCCGGGCGGCCGGGCCGGAACGCATCCGGCTCCGAAAAGGCTAGAGGATCGCGGTTGGCCGCTCCCAGCAACAGCCCGACCTGGTCGCCAGGCTTCAGCACGACGCCTTCGGCGATCTCGGCTTCCTGATAGACGTAGCGCGTGAACATGTGCAGCGGCGCGTCGTAGCGCAGGCATTCCTCGACGGTCGCCACGGCCAACTCCGGCGTTTCGAAGAAGCGGCGCGGGTCGCCGCCTTGCGCAAGAATGGTGCGGACCGCGTTGCCGGCCTGATGCACGGTCGCCTCGTGGCCGGCATTGAGCAGCAGGATCGCCGAGGAGACGAGTTCGTCCTCGGTCAGCTTCTGGCCGTCCTCGGCTGCTGCCGTCAGCAGGCTGAGCAAGTCGTCGCCCGGGTGTTTCCGCTTCTCGGCAGCATGGCGGCGGATGAAGTCAGCGAAGGCCCGCGCCGAGGCATTAGCCTGGGTCTCCTCGGCCGGGCCCGGCTTGTGCATATACATGCGCACCATGTCGTTCGACCAGGCGACGAGCTGCAGCCCGCTTTCGGCCGGCAGTCCCATCATCTCGGCGATGACGGCAGCGGGCAGCGGGGTGGCGAAGTCGCGGATCAGTTCGGCGCGGCCGGTCGCCTCGAAGCCGTCGATAAGCCGATGCGCCAAAACCTCGATCCGCGGCCGCAGCCGTTCGACCTGCCGGGAGACGAAGGCGCGGTTGACCAACGTGCGCAGGCGGGTATGCGCAGGCGGTTCGAGCTCCAGAAGCGATCCCGCCTCGACCGCGTCGAAATCGGCGAGATGGGCGCGCTCGCCGGTCGCCGCGACGGCCGCCCGGTAGCCGCCGGGCCGCTCGCGCCCGAACCGCTTGTCGCGAAACAGCCGGTTGACCTCGTCGAATCCGGCAAGGCACCAGAGGCCAAAATCCTCCCAGAACACGCAGCGCGCATTCTCATGCATCCAGCGATAGGCGGGGTAGGGATCCTGCACGAATGCCGGCTCGTGCGGGTCGAGGCGCATCCGGCGTGTGGCGGGGTCGAAGGCGAGGTAGGGAGGTGCGGAGTTCATACGGGAACTTAATTCTTGTCGTGCAAGTTTGCGGAATGGCGGGAGATAACGTCCATCCTTTCCGGCGCGTCAAGTGGGGCGATCCGAAAGATCGGCTGAAGGTGCTGGCGGAAGATATCAAGCCGCGGCGCAAACGATCGCTCTTTCCACTTTTGGTCGTCGCCGTTTTCCTCGCGACCTTCGCGGCAGTTGCGCTTGGCTGAGCCGCTGTTTAGACCTCGGGTCATGAACATCATCGTCGTCGGCGCCGGCATTGCCGGTCTTTCCACCGCCTGGTCGCTGGTCAAGGCCGGCCACACGGTGACCCTGGTCGAACAGGGGCCGATCCCCAATCCGCTTGCCGCGTCAGGAGACCATCACCGCATCATCCGCCGCGCCTATGGCAACGCCACGGGCTACGGAAGGCTGATCACGGAAGCCTATGACGCCTGGGACGAGATGTGGGCCGATCTCGGCGAGAACCACCTCGACCCGCGCGGCTTCCTGTGCATTTCGCGCGAACCGGGCGACGAGGCCGAAATCCATCGCGAAGGGCTGGAGACCGGCGGTTATCCGTTCGAACTGTTCGAGCCGGATCAGGCGGTGGCAAGATGGCCGTTCCTGGAGCCGGACAGCTTCCGCTACGCCTTTTTCTCGACCGAGGGCGGTGCGCTGCATTGCCGGAAGATCGGCGCAGGGCTGCTGAAATGGCTGCGAGAAAACGGCGCGAACGTCTATGAAAACAGCAGGGTCGTTTCGGTCGAGGACGAGCGCGGCTCGGTCGGCCTCGAAGGCGGCAGCGAGATTGTCGGTGACCGCGTCATCGTGACGGCCGGCGCATGGGTGCCGAAACTGTTTCCCGAGCTTGGCGGCACGCTGAAGACCTATCGAACGGCGCTGGCCTATGTCGAGCCGCCCGCCGACCTGCTCGCGGCGTGGGAAGCGGCGCCGGTCATTCTCGATGTCGGCGGGGCGACCGACGGCTACATGATCCCGCTGACACGCGGCGCCGGCATGAAGTTCGGTTCCGGCCTGCACAAGGTGCCGACCAGCGATGCCGACTGGAACCGCGAGCCGGTTGAAGGCGAGGGCGAAGCTATCCGCAACCTGTTCTCGCCGCCGATCGCCCGCATCTCGGAATACCGGGTGACCGAGGTGGTGACCTGTGCCTACACCTTTACCGACGACGAGCGATTTTATGCGACCGAGCGGGGCAAGTGCCTGGTCGTCTCCGCCTGCTCCGGCCATGGCTACAAGTTCGGCGCGGCGGTCGGGCGGCGGGTCGCCGCGGCGGCCGGCGACGGCGATGTCGAGGGGCTAAAACGCTGGTTGCGGGCGGAAGCTGTCTGAGCGCTTCTTTTGTCCTGTCCCTTGTGAGGAGGGCCGATCCGCGGGCGGGGACGCACCCAAGTGCGCCCCATGTCCGTGAAGATGCCAGAACGAGCATCATTTACCTGCCGCACGTCGCTCCTATTTTCGGCGTATCCGCAGGCCCCGGCTCGACGGCCATACTTGGGCGCCACCTCCAATCCTCGCCTTGAGGAGGCAGAAATGCTTCTTAAATCCATGCACCTGGTCGTTGTAGCAGCCATGCTGTCCGGTTTGGCCGGCTGCCAGACGGTTTCCTTCGCCGATGGTTACAAGGCGAACAACTGCGGCATGACCGGCGCCTCCTGCTCGAAGCAAGGCCGGAGCGGAACGGTGGTCATGAACGGCCGTCGCTGAGTATCGGCGATGGTGTTGCGGCCGGATCTCAAGCCGGTAGGATCGGTCACCGCCGGGGCGTCAGGCCGCAAATATCCGCTATCGAGGTAGTCGCACCCGTCGGAGATCAGCCGCAATGCCGGCGGATCTTCACCCGCCGCCAGCCGGTCTCGCCCTCGCTGACCACGACTTGCCGTGCGACCGTGCGGTATGTCGGAGGCACGTCGACGACGCGGCGCTGCTCGGGCTGGATGATGACCTGCTCGACCTCGTAGTCGTAGACGGCCGGGATGACGACGCGGCGCTGGTATTCCGGCTGCACCACGACGGTTTCCGCCACCTGCTCGTAGCGCGCCTTGCGCTTGATCTTGCACAGTACTTTCCGGCCGTTGATCCACCGCCATTCCCAGGAATAGCCGCCGTCGGCGACCTTCACCGTGCGGTAGCGCGTCTGCACCACGGCCGGCACGATCTGGTAGCTGATCTGTTCGGGCTGCATGAGCACCGCGCGCTTGCGCGTGCCGTAGATCGCCGGCGTGGTTTCGACATACTGGCTGGCCGGATTGACCTGGACGTTTTCATAGACCGTGTCGTAGACCGGCGCCGTCCGATACTGTTCGTAGCACTCGACCGGCTTGCCGCCGGCGAATGCCTGAGAAACGGCGGCGAGCATCACCGAGCCCGCGGCCGCGACGGAAATTGTTTTCAGAACCATGGTTACCCCCGATACGCCATGCCGCAACCGGGGATGTACAATACTGAACGGTTCACGCGGGGGAAGCGAAATTCTAAGATTTCGTTAACGTGGCCGCTGTCGCATGATCCAAAACGGCCGGCCTTGCGCAAGACGGAGCCGGCATCCTATTTACGGGGCAACGAAACACCGCACGATTCCGCCGTGCAAGCCGGATCCCGCCAACCAACGGACGCCCGATGAAGAACCCGATCGAAACCTACATGAACCTCGTGCCGATGGTGGTCGAGCAGACCAATCGCGGCGAGCGCGCCTACGACATCTTCTCGCGCCTGCTGAAGGAGCGCATCATCTTCATCACCGGTCCGGTCGAGGACGGCATGGCGACGCTGGTCTGCGCGCAATTGCTGTTCCTGGAAGCCGAGAACCCGAAGAAGGAGATCAACCTCTACATCAACTCGCCAGGCGGCGTGGTGACCTCCGGCATGGCGATCTACGACACCATGCAGTTCATCAAGCCGGCGGTGTCGACGCTGTGCATCGGCCAGGCCGCCTCGATGGGGTCGCTGTTGCTGACGGCCGGTCACAAGGACATGCGCTTCGCCACGCCGAATGCGCGCATTATGGTGCATCAGCCTTCCGGCGGCTTCCAGGGCCAGGCTTCGGACATCGAGCGCCACGCCCAGGACATCATCAAGTTGAAGCGGCGCCTCAACGAGGTCTATGTCAAGCACACCGGCAAAAGCTACGAGGAGATCGAGCGCACGCTGGACCGCGACCACTTCATGACCTCCGATGAGGCCAGGGATTTCGGCCTGATCGACAAGGTCATCTCGAGCCGCGAGGCTACGGAGACCGTCGCACAGGGATAAGGCCGACGAATCCGCGGCTTGCGGGCGATGACACTTTTTTGACGCGAGCTGCGGCATTTCGGACACAATTTGCTGTTCCCTCGACGGGAGGCCCGGCCTACGTTAAGCCTATGTTGAGTTTCGACGGCTTAGCTTCGCAGGGGCTTGTGGGAAACGTCGCCGCTTCCTCCGTCGCGCGTTTCGTGTGTGAATAGGGCGTGGCAAAGCGCTGGCATCGCCGCGCTTTCGCGGCTAATACTCAATGCCGACGCCTCGCCGCTCCGCCGGCAGGGCGGCACTGAAAGGACTTGGATACTATGAGCAAGGTCAGTTCCGGCGGCGGCGACTCCAAGAACACGCTGTACTGCTCGTTCTGCGGCAAAAGCCAGCACGAGGTGCGCAAGCTGATCGCCGGCCCGACGGTGTTCATCTGCGACGAATGCGTCGAACTGTGCATGGACATCATCCGCGAGGAGAACAAGACCTCGATGGTGAAGTCGCGCGAGGGCGTGCCGACACCGCAGGAGATACTCAAAGTTCTTGACGATTATGTGATCGGCCAGCCCTACGCCAAGCGCGTGCTGTCGGTCGCCGTGCATAACCACTATAAGCGGCTCGCCCACGCCACCAAGAACAACGACGTCGAACTGGCGAAGTCGAACATCCTTTTGATCGGCCCGACCGGCTGCGGCAAGACGCTGCTCGCCCAGACGCTGGCGCGCATCATCGACGTGCCCTTCACCATGGCCGACGCCACGACGCTGACCGAAGCCGGTTATGTCGGCGAGGATGTCGAGAACATCATCCTGAAGCTGCTGCAGTCGGCCGACTACAATGTCGAGCGGGCGCAACGCGGCATCGTCTACATCGACGAGATCGACAAGATCAGCCGCAAGTCCGACAACCCCTCGATCACCCGCGACGTGTCGGGCGAAGGCGTGCAGCAGGCGCTGCTGAAGATCATGGAAGGCACCACCGCCTCCGTGCCGCCGCAGGGCGGCAGAAAGCATCCGCAGCAGGAGTTCCTGCAGGTCGACACCACCAACATCCTGTTCATCTGCGGCGGCGCCTTCGCCGGGCTGGACAAGATCATCTCGGATCGTGGCCGGAAGACCTCGATTGGTTTCGGCGCCACCGTCGCCTCGCCGGAGGACCGCCGCACCGGCGACCTGTTCCGGCAGGTCGAACCGGAAGACCTGCTGAAATTCGGGCTGATCCCGGAATTCGTCGGCCGCCTGCCGGTGCTGGCGACGCTGGAGGACCTCGATGAGCCGGCGCTGATCCAGATTCTTACCGAACCGAAGAACGCGCTGGTGAAGCAGTATCAGCGGCTGTTCGAGATGGAGAATGTCGACCTTACGTTCCACGAGAACGCGCTGTCGGCCATTGCCAAACGCGCCATCGAGCGCAAGACCGGCGCGCGCGGCCTGCGCTCGATCATGGAGGCGATCCTGCTCGACACCATGTTCGAACTGCCGGCGCTCGAAGGTGTCCAGGAAGTGGTGATCTCGGAAGAGGTCGTGTCCGGCAATGCCCGGCCGCTCTACATCTATTCCGAACAGAAGGAAAAGAAGGGCGCGACCGCCTGATTTTCGGGTCAGCGAACGGTCCGCAACGGCGCCTTCGGGCGCCGTTTTGGTGGTTTTCCACTTCTAAATATCTCGGCTCTAACTTGCATCCGGGTCAAGGCGCTAGGTGATCAATGTGATCGGCTAGATAGGAAGCGTCCCGGCCGACGAAGGAAAAAATAGCCGACCGGAACGTGTGCATCCAGTGCAGTCCGAGGAAATAGATCCCAGGACAGGCGGTAACGCCACGCTGCTGGACCGGAGTGCCCTTCGCATCGACAATTGGCAGCTTCACCCAGTCGAAGCTAAAGCCGTGTCCGTTCGCCCAGATGATGGTACCGATGTTCTGTTCGCGAAGATTCAGCGTGCGGATGTCGTCGACACTGAGCAGGGGCTGCGGCGCTGGAGGTTCTGTTTGTTCGACCTCGGACCGCATCGCCGGAGTGGCGGCCAAGATATCTGCCGCCTCAATGAAGGCCGCGTAACTGTGGTCGGCGGCTGCGAGCAGTTTTTCGGCGTCGTCAGCAAGCGCCAGTGATCCATCTTTTATGCCCACCACGCGCCCTAACAACGTGACGCCCGCGCTGCCCAGGCGACCGGGATCGAGATCATAGCCGCCATCGACTCCCGTCATGATCGTTGTCGGCGGGTATCTTCTACCCGGAAAGGTGTCGATATTCACATCGAAGCGGCCCAGATGTTCGTACCACCATATGACATCCTTGCCGCGGTAGCGCCGGGGCACGCGGCTGTGACGGCTGACCGCGAGAAATACGCGCCGGCCACTGTGCAGCAGTTCATCGGCAATCTGGCAGCCTGAATTGCCGCTACCAATGATCAGCACCGCGCCGGGCGGCAGTTCTGCTGGGTTGCGGTAATGAGTGGCGTCCGTTTGATAAACATAGGAAGTAATGGCCCGACTGAAGTCTGGGATCATTGGGCGCTGAAATGGGCCAGTGGCGATGACAACATGCCGTGCGTTGATTTGGCCATCGGTGGTTTCTAGTGAGTAGCCGCTGCTGCCTTCGCCCGGGCTGAGGCTCGTTACTTCAACACCGGTGCGGACCGGAGCCGCAATCTCTGCCGCATAGTCGACGATGAAGCGCACGACGTCCGAATGGTGCGTAAACCCGTTCGGGTCGCTTCCCGCATATGGCTTCCCAGGCAACTCAAGCCAACTGTTTGGCAACTGGAATCGTAACGAATCCCAGCGCTCGGTACGCCAGCGTTCGGCCACCCGCCGTCGCTCAAGGATGATGTGCTCGCGGCCGCGCTGGCGCAGGTGATGGCTCATGGCCAATCCCGCCTGGCCACCGCCAATGATCACCGTATCGTGCTTCTCCCTCAAACTGCCGCCCCAAGGAAGTGCAATTGGCGCACCGTAAACTACATTGATCTGCCCTCGCAACACAGGGGCATAGTGGCCGCGATCGTATTTGATCGCGCTTTCAGATGCCGATGGCCCGATCCGGCATAAGCAAAGGCGTTCCCACGAATATCCGGTCATGGCCTTCGCGCCGTTTTCATTGCGCTGCGGAATTCGGTGCTTTCGAGGTGCACCAGACATCGAGCAAGCCGCACGAAGAGAGTTCGATTTATGAGCACCGAGTTTGTACTCACGCCGCCGTTATGTGGCTGCGGCCGAAGAACAGCGGGTAGAGGCAGAGCTCACGTACCAGCCGGTGCGAGCCGCGCTCGTACACGAACATGTTCTCCCAGTGGCCGGTCACGGGGCAATGCGCGCCGTCCGGCAGCAGGATGATGCCGCAGGGACAACGCATGCCGAAGCTGCGCGTATCGTGCCGCTGGAAGATCGTGCCGTGGCTCCGTCGAAGATCATGAGCTGGTGGGTGCCAGGGTAGCTGGCGAGCACCTGGTCGTGCCGCGTAGCGGATCGACAGTCCGTGGCGCATCAGCCTGTTGGCGGTGCAGCCGCCTATCTTGGCGAGCGTCGTGGCCAAGCCGTGGCGATGGTTTTCAGCCCTCGACATGCATCCCGTCATGGAAACCTGTGTCGGGCGGTGCCGCCATCATCTCGAAACAATCAACGTGCAGACTCGCAACATTCGTTGACTGACTTCCAACATATCGCGGTTGGAGGGGCGAATTCTGTTGCAGGGAACCACGCGTCGATTCGCGACGGCGTGAGCCCGTCCGATCAAAGCTGGAGAAGAAATCATGCCGACCGTCAACCAGATCGCCGATTCCGATGTGCTCGGATTGGGCGGCATGTTGAGCTTCCAACTTACCCAGGCCGCACAGAAGGAGGCGGGCAGCAACATCCTGTTCAAGACCGCGACAGGCTTCGTCTGGGGTCGCGCCGACCCGGTCGCCGGCTCACCGGGCGAGTCCGACATCCGCGCGGGCGGCATCGTCGTCAAGGGCAGCAACATCACCTACGGCGCCGACGGGCTGCCGAGCGGCGGCACGATCACCTCGATCAGCGTCATCCTGGACGGGACGGCCCAGGGGAATGTCGTCACCTCTTCGCCGCTGTTCGAGATCACCGGTCTCGCCATCGATGGGGTGACCTTCCGCAATTCGTTCATCACCGCCTTCCAGACCGGCAATTCGGTGCCGATCGAGAACATCTTCTTCTTCCTGCCCTGGACATACAACGGCAGCGCCGACAGCGATTTTTTCCATGGCAAGAACCAGGCCGACATCATCTTCGGCAATGACGGTAACGACGAACTGTTCGGCGCGGGCGGCAACAACAAGCTGTTCGGCGGCGCGGGTGACGATTTTCTGCGGGCCGGTGGCGCGGGGGCCGACTACATCAGCGGCGGAACCGGAAAAGACCAGGTCGACTATTCGGATTCCGGAACCGGCGTCACCGTCAGCCTGACCGATCCGACGCTCAACACCGGCAACGCCGCCGGCGACACCTACAATTCGATCGAGAACCTGCGCGGCTCGACCCTGAACGATACCCTCCACGGCAATGCCGGCGCCAATAGGCTGGACGGCAATCTGGGCGCCGACACCTTGAAAGGCCTCGCCGGCAGCGACCGGCTGGCCGGCAGCAGCGGCGACGACGTTCTCATCGGCGGACTTGGCGCCGACGAGCTTGAAGGAGCCGACGGGATCGACACTGCATCTTATGCCGAGGCGGCCGCCGGCGTAACCGCCAGCCTGGCCAATCCATCGATCAACGCGGGAGAAGCGGCGGGCGACACCTATGCCGGCATCGAGAATCTGACTGGCAGCGGATTTGCCGACAAGCTCTTCGGTGACAATGCCGCGAACGCCATTGCTGGAGGTGCCGGCGACGACATCATCAAGGGATATCGCGGCAAGGACACGCTCTCGGGCGGTGCCGGCGAGGACGTCTTCGTCTTCAACTCGCAGCTCAACGCCACGACCAACGTCGACGCCATCACGGACTACAATGTCGCCGCAGATACGATCGACCTCGACAACCTGTTCTTCACGGCGCTGACCACGCTCGGCACGCTGTCGGCGTCGGCCTTCAAGAACATGGATCTGGCGGCGATCGATGCCAGCGACCGCATCATCTACAAACAGAGCACCGGCAATCTTTATTACGACGCCGACGGCTCCGGCACGGCTTTTGCCGCGATAAAGTTCGCGACCATCACCAATAACGCGGTCCTGACCAACCTCGACTTCGTGGTGATCTGAGCCTCGGGAGAATCTTTTTCGCGAGGCTATGCCGAGGTGATGTGGCTATGGCCGAAGAACAGCGGATAGCGGCAGAGCTCTCGCACCAGCCGGTGCGAGCCGCGCTCAAACACGAACAGATTCTCCCAGTGGCCGGTGACGGCGTAGTGCTTGCCGTCCGGCAGCAAGGTGATGCCGCAGGGAAAGCGCATGCCGAAGGTGCGCGTGTCGTGGCGATCGACGACGGCGCCGGTGGCACCGTCGAAGATCATCAACTGGTGCGAACTCGGATAGCTGGCGAGCACCTGGTCGTGCCGCTCGTCGTAGCGGATGGAGAGCCCGTGGCGCATCAGCCTGTTGGCGGCGCGGTCGCCCATCTTGCCGAGCGACTTGGCACGCGCGTCGTACTTCAGCGTCGCCACCGGCATGTAGTTCTGTCCGGCTTCCGTGGTGAGGTCGGCCTCGTAGGCGACGTCGTCGCCCACATGGTTGCGCGCTTCCTCCCTGTCGCTGCCGTAGAGCGCCTGGATGGCGAAGATGCGGTCGAGGTTGCCGGCCGCGACATGGCGCAGTTCGATCCTGCCGCGCCCGGTCTTGCGCTTGTCGACCAGTTTTCCGCTCGACAGTTCGACGACCGTGATCGATGCCTCCACGACTGTGCGCGGCACCGTGTGTGCGCCGGTTTTGGCCGAAACCGTCGAGCCGTAATTGGCTGCGACGATGTATTTTCCGTCCGACGTCAGCCTTATGTCGTGCGGGTCGATGCCGTAGGTCGAATGGCTGTCAACGATCTTCAGTGTCCCGGGGTCGCGGATGGTGAGGCGGCCGTAATGCGCCTCCGGCTTGCCGTGGTAGACGGCGGTCGGCGCCCGTTCCGACATCACCACCGTCCTGCCGCCGTCGAGGAAGACGGCATGGCCGCCGCCATTCCAGCCTTCCGAGAAGGAGGGCGCCAGCGCCACCATCTCCAGCGTGTCCGGGTCGAAGGCGGTATGGTTGCGGCCGTCCATCGAGCACAGCACGCCGATCGACCGGTCGGGCGCGACCTCCACGTCATGCGCCGCGACCGGCAGCAGCGTCTGGCGGATGGAGCCGTCGAAGCCGATGCGCGTCAGCATCTTCTGGAGGCCGTTCGTATCGGCAAGGTTGCGGTTGAAGCGTCGGTTGTTCGCTACCGGCTTCCCATTGGCGAGCGCATGTTCCGGATAATAACCTGGCACATAAACGGCGACGTTCTTGAGCGCCACGCCGGGCGACGCGGGCCGGGCAGCGGCGGCCGGCTTCGCCGCTTCGGCCGGCGCTGCAGCGGCAAGCCCGAGCAGCGCGCCCCCGGTCAGCAGTCCACGGCGGTCGATTTTCATGAGGAAACCGCTTCGGCGCGAATGAAGCTGCGCTCAACACGGGAAGAAAGCATGTTCTTGAAGCTCTGGGTTGCCGATCGTGATGCTTTGGAGTGTCGCGGAAGACACGACCGCGATCAAGCCGAAAGCATGTGCGCCAGGAGCAAGCCATGACGGCGTGAGCGCCCTTGATCTTTGGTCGGCGCAACGCCAACTAAGACCCTGAGGTCAGGGGCATCCTTCCCGTGCTAACCAAGCCGCACCTTTCGGCAATAGGCGGAGAGGCTTGTGCCCGCTAAGATGAGATTCGCGGTTGGCTGACGCGGCCGCGGAAGAAAGGTACTGAAATGGCTAAAGTTCCACGCACATCCGGCAACGGCGTCTACGCGGTCCTCCCGTTGCGCGACATTGTCGTGTTCCCGCACATGATCGTGCCGCTCTTCGTCGGGCGCGAAAAGTCGATCAAGGCGCTGGAAGAGGTGATGGGCGCCGAGAAGCAGATTCTGCTTGCCACCCAGATGAATGCCGCAGACGACGATCCGGAGGCCGGCGCGATCTATGACGTCGGCACGCTCGCCAACGTGCTGCAGTTGCTGAAACTGCCCGACGGCACTGTCAAGGTGCTGGTCGAGGGCACCGCGCGTGCCCGCATCGCTAGCTTCACCGAACGCACCGATTTCCATGAGGCGCGTGCCGCGATGCTGGAAGAGCCGGCTGAGGAGGAGATCGAGGTCGAGGCGCTGGCCCGTTCGGTCATCTCCGACTTCGAGAATTATGTGAAGCTGAACAAGAAGATCTCGCCCGAAGTGGTTGGCGCCGCCAGCCAGATCGACGATTTCTCGAAACTCGCCGACACCGTCGCCTCGCATCTCGCCATCAAGATCCCCGAGAAGCAGGAAATGCTCGCCACGCTATCCGTCAAAGAGCGGCTGGAGAAGGCGATGGGCTTCATGGAAGCCGAGATCTCCGTCCTGCAGGTCGAGAAGCGCATCCGCTCGCGTGTAAAGCGCCAGATGGAGAAGACCCAGCGCGAGTACTACCTCAACGAGCAGATGAAGGCGATCCAGAAGGAGCTCGGCGAGGGCGAGGACGGCCGCGACGAGGCAGCCGAGATCGAGGCTCGCATCAAGAAGACCAAGCTTTCCAAGGAGGCCCGCGAGAAGGCGGAAGCCGAGCTGAAGAAGCTGCGCTCGATGTCGCCGATGTCGGCCGAGTCGACGGTGGTGCGCAACTACCTCGACTGGCTGCTGTCGATCCCGTGGCAGAAGAACTCCAAGGTCAAGCAGGACCTGAACTACGCTCAGGAAGTGCTTGATGCCGATCACTTCGGCCTCGACAAGGTCAAGGACCGCATCGTCGAATACCTCGCTGTGCAGAGCCGCCAGAAGAAGCTGAAGGGACCGATCCTGTGCCTCGTCGGTCCTCCCGGCGTGGGCAAGACCTCGCTCGGCAAGTCGATCGCCAAGGCGACCGGCCGCGAGTTCGTGCGCATGGCGCTGGGCGGCGTGCGCGACGAGGCCGAGATCCGTGGTCACCGCCGCACCTATATCGGCTCGATGCCCGGCAAGGTCATCCAGTCGATGAAGAAGGCGAAAAAATCCAATCCGCTCTTCCTGCTCGATGAGATCGACAAGATGGGCCAGGATTTCCGCGGCGACCCGTCTTCGGCCCTGCTGGAGGTCTTGGATCCCGAGCAGAACGCAACGTTCATGGATCACTATCTCGAGGTCGAATACGACCTGTCGAGCGTGATGTTCGTGACGACGGCCAATACGCTGAACATCCCTGCGCCCTTGATGGACCGCATGGAGATCATCCGTATCGCCGGCTACACCGAGGACGAGAAGGTCGAGATCGCCAAGCGGCACCTGATGCCGAAGGTGGTGCGCGACCATGCTCTCCAGCCGAAGGAGTTTTCGGTCGCCGACGAGGCCATCCGCGGCATCATCCAGACCTACACAAGGGAAGCCGGCGTGCGCAGCCTGGAGCGCGAGCTGATGAAGCTCGGGCGCAAGGCCGTCACCGAGATCATCAAGACCAAGAAGAAGTCGGTGAAGATCACGGCGAAGAACCTCGAGGACTATCTCGGCGTCCCGCGCTTCCGCTTCGGCTCGGCCGAGACGGACGACCAGGTCGGCGTCGTGACTGGCCTTGCCTGGACCGAAGTCGGCGGCGAGCTGCTGACGATCGAGGGCGTCATGATGCCCGGCAAGGGCAAGATGACGGTGACCGGCAATCTGCGAGACGTGATGAAGGAATCGATCTCGGCGGCGGCGTCCTACGTCCGCTCGCGGGCGATTGATTTCGGTATCGAGCCTCCGGTGTTCGACAAGAAGGACATCCACGTCCACCTGCCGGAAGGCGCCACGCCCAAGGACGGCCCGTCGGCGGGCGTTGCGATGGCAACGGCAATCGTCTCGGTGCTCACCGGCATACCGGTGCGCGCCGACGTGGCGATGACCGGCGAGATCACGCTGAGGGGCCGGGTGTTGCCCATCGGCGGCCTCAAGGAGAAGCTGCTCGCGGCGCTGAGGGGCGGCATCAAGAAGGTGCTGATCCCGGAGGAGAACGTCAAGGATCTGGCCGAGATCCCCGACAATGTGAAGAGCGGCATGGAAATCGTGCCGGTCTCCAGAGTCGGCGAGGCGCTGAGGCACGCGCTGGTTCGCATGCCGGAGCCGATCGACTGGACGGAGCCGGCGGAGTCGGTTTCGGCCAAGCCGGACGCGACCGACGAGGGTGGCAAGGCACTTGCCCACTGATATTTGCGGACGAACGCACCACTATCGACAAGCCGGGCCTTGCGCCCGGCTTTTTCATGTGACAAACGGCGGAACTCCGGGGTTTCTGCCGCGTTTGACGCGGCACCCCCGGCAGGGAAAGTTGGAAAGTAAATTCCGATAAAAGTCCGTTATCCGGCGGTTCGTATCCCTGGTCCCGGATTTCTCATGGAAGGAAATATTGATGAACAAGAACGAACTGGTCTCTGCGGTTGCAGATTCTGCGAAGCTTTCCAAGACCGACGCTCAGTCCGCGGTCGAGGCGGTTTTTTCGGTGATCACCGGCGAACTGAAGAACGGCGGCGACGTTCGGCTCGTCGGCTTCGGCAATTTCAGCGTTAGCAAGCGTGCGGCGTCGACAGGCCGCAACCCGCAGACCGGTGCCGAGGTCAAGATCCCGGCTCGCACCGTGCCGAAGTTTACGGCCGGCAAGGGCCTCAAGGACGCAGTCAACTGATCCTGCCCAGAGTTCTGTCCGGAGCCGGGCTACGGTTCCGGAAATCTGCCAACCCCGCCGTCACCGGCGGGGTTTTCTTTTGCGGGCCAGCCGCGATCGATGCACATCGCGAATACTGCCGGCATCACTATCAATCGCCCGGTTTGTGACGATTCGGCAACAGTTTCTCAAGAAGGATTGGAGTAGGAATGGGCCGGTCGGAGTTGCCCATTTCCCGCCATAAACCCGGCGCACCGGGTTAGGGGTCCGAGGTGGGCGATGACGACCATAGCCGCGGGAAGCGCGGCCAGGAAGAGAATGCGCGGTTTTGTACCCTTCAAGTTCAGTCGGATCGGCAGCGCACTAAGCGCTTTGCGGCAGGTCCTGACGATTCCGAACGGTATGGATTACGCTTCGACGACGTCTTCTTCAGCGATGCTCGCGCGGACCTTTCGCCGCCCCACTTTAGCCGAATTGAATTTGCATCCTGAATCGATCGATCGGCTGCCTTGCAACCTTTTTTCTGTTGCAGCGATCGGCAGGCGTGCCTCGGGTGACGGGTACGGGATTTCAGGGGACCGTGGAGTGAAGACGGCGGCGGTTGCGCGCGATGGCGCTTGGCTGCAAGGTCTTTTGCGCGGTCCGTTGCGCGTTTTCGCATCGCGGAGACGGAAAGGTCTTGCGGCGCGGCCTACCCCGGCTGTGCGCGATTGGAACGAAATGCGGGCGATGGACGCTATGGCCATGACGGCCGGTTCCATCGCTCGGAGTTAGAAAAGACTGCAATGCGTGGTTCGTCGGTTGTGAGATCGGTAGTGATGACGGCGCTGGTGTCGACGGCGGTGATGGCGGCCGCGCCGGCGCGCGCCTTCGACGAGCACATTTTCGACGACAAGGGCGAGGTGAAGGCGCAATCCAACCCCTGGGCGGTCTTCCAGTTCGGCTTCAGTGCCTACAAGAGTGGCCACAAGGAGCAGGCGGTGGAGGCCTACCGCTACGCAGCCGAGAAAGGCCAACTCGGCGCCACCTGGAAGCTGGCGCGCATGTATGCCGAGGGAGACGGCGTTACCCGCGACGACTACGAGGCGTTCAAGTTCTTCAGCGAGATCGCCGATCAGGACGTGGAGGCGGGCAGCCCCGAGGAAAGCTACATGTCCGATGCGCTGGTGGCGCTGGGCAGCTACTGGCAGACGGGCATTCCGGGCAGCCCGGTAGAGGCGAACCCGGCAACGGCACAGCAATATTACATGCGCGCGGCGGCCAACTACCGCAATCCCAACGCCCAGTTCGAGATGGGCAAGATGTTCCTCAAGGGCGACGGCGTGAAGAAGAATCTGCGGCAGGCCGGCCGTTGGCTGCAACTCGCGGCGGAAAAGGGCCATGCCGGCGCTCAGGCGACTCTGGGCAACCTGCTTTTCCAGAGCGGCAAGGTGGTTCGCGGTCTGGCGATGATGACGGCCGCGCTCGAGCGCGCCGCGCCGACGGACAAGAGCTGGATCCGTGGCATGCAGGAGGAAGCCTTCGCGCTGGCTCCCGAAGCCGACCGCCGCACCGCGATCGCCCTGGCCGAGGATTACCTGACCAAGGGCACGCAGTAAGCCCGTCTCACGCAGCCAGTTCGATCGCCACCGGCACGTGGTCCGACGGTTTTTCCCACGAGCGCACATGCTTCTCGACCGAGGCTGACATGAGCAGGTTCGCCGCCTCCGGCGACAGCATCTGGAAATCGATGCGGATGCCGTTGTTCTTCTGCCAGGCGCCTGCCTGGTAGTCCCAGAAGGTGTAGACCTCGCTCGAATCGGTGACGGCGCGGGTGGCTTCGGTGAAACCCAGCCCTTCTATCCGCCGCAGCGCCTGCCGGCTTTCCGGCTGGAACAGCGCGTCGTTGATCCAGGCCGCCGGATTTTTCGCGTCGGCGGGCTGCGGGATCACATTGTAGTCGCCGCCCATCACCAGCGGCTCCTCCAGCGCCAGCCGCTCGGCTGCCCAGCGCTCCAGACGCGCCATCCATCTGAGCTTGTAGGCGAATTTTTCGGTGCCGATCGGATTGCCGTTGGGAAGGTAGAGCGAGACGACGCGCAGCGCCCCATTTTCGGTCGAGAACACGCCTTCGATGAAGCGCGCATGGTCGTCGGCATCCTCGCCGGGAAGGCCGCGCGACACCTCGTCGAACTTCAGCTTCGACAATAGCGCGACGCCGTTGAAACCCTTCTGGCCGTTCGTCTCGACATGGTAGCCGAGGGCCTCGATCTCCATGCGCGGGAACTGGTCGTCGGCGCATTTGATCTCCTGCAGGCAGACGATGTCCGGCTGGCTCTCGTTCAGCCATGCGATCAGGTTGCCGATGCGGGCGCGCACGCCGTTGATGTTCCACGTCGCGATTTTCATGAATCCCTCACGAGACGTTCCGGCATTGTGTGGTCGCCGCACTGCGACAACCGAAGAAGGGCAGCGCAATCGGACTCCACGCCGACCTTGATACCGGGGAAGGTAGGTCCTGTCATCCGCAACCCGCCGGTCGGCGCGACACTCCCGCCAGTTCCGGCCGAAATCCGGGCGGTCGAGGGTAGGGCGGCTCGCCTTCCGCCGCTTATCCCGGCGCTTGAAGACTCAGGCGGCAGCCTGAACGCTCCGCCTGCGGCCGGGAAGCGTCATGGCGACGACGCCGGCGATGACGCAGACCAGCCCGATTCCGGCGGTGGAGGTGACGGATTCTCCGAGGAAAATCACCCCGATGGCGACGCCGATCGGCACGCGCAGATAGGCTTGCGCCGTCGTGCCAACGGATCCGAGCGTCTGGATCAGCCGGAAGTAGATGGCGAAGGCGAGTGCGGTGGAAAACACCGACAGGCCGAGCAGCGCCAGCAGCGATCCGGTCGAGGGGGTGAGCGTCCAGGGCCGGTCGACGACCAGGCTGAGGGGGAGGAGGATGAGGGCGCCGCATATCAACGAGCCAGCCGCCGGCATCATCGGATCGAGCTCTTTGAATTTCTTGCCGAAAATTACAGCCGCGCCATAGCAGATGCTGGCGGCCACGACGGCAAGTTGTGCCCAGAGTTCGTCGCCCAGGCCGTTCAGCGCTTGCACGCCGATGATCAGGCAGATGCCAGCCATGCCGGCAACGACGCCGAACAGTTTTCGCGCGGTGACCGGCTCGTGCCGGGTGATGGCGGCGGTGAGCACGAAGGCGAAGATCGGCGTCGTCGAATTGAGGATGGCGGCAAGCCCGGCGTCAACGGTGCGCTCCGCCCAAGCGATCAGCGTGAACGGTATCGCGCTGTTGAGGCAAGCCTGGACGAGGAAACGCAGCCAGGTCGCCGCATCGGATGGTAAACGCAAGCCCCGTAGCCTCAGAACCCAGAGCAGGATCAGCCCGGCAATCAGCGTGCGCGCCGCGATCAGCGTGATCGGCGGTATGGTCTCAACGCCGACCTTGATGAAAGTGTAGGAGGCGCCCCACAGGCTGGCGAGCAGCATCAGCAGGGAAAGTTCGATCGCGTTGGGTCTCGCAGAAGGCATCGTGCTGGTTCCGGATTTGCTTTTTCGCGGTGCTCTTCTACGCCAGTCGGCAGCGACAACATTTCGGTCCCGGCCGAACTGTGCTGGCTGCGTCGTGCCGCCCGAAAACGGACCCGCGATGCCCATGCGGCGTTGTCCATAGCCGGCAAGGGCGCGTCCAGCCAGCGGCTTCGAGAGCCGCGTCCTGCCCAACTGCGGCAAATTCAAGCGGCGGACCTGCCAAAAGCCTCGCGGCACTTGCCGCGAATCACCCGATTCGCTAACCCGGCGCCATGGGCAAGGAGCTTCCGCCGCAAGATCCAGGCGGCGATTCGATAGAACCGGTCGACCTGAAGAAGGCGCTCGAGGAGCGCTACCTCGCCTATGCGCTGTCGACCATCATGCACCGCGCGCTGCCGGATGTTCGCGACGGGCTGAAGCCGGTCCATCGCCGCATCATGCATGCGATGCGGTTGCTGCGCCTGAATCCCGACCAGGGCTTTGCCAAATGCGCCCGCATCGTCGGCGAGGTGATGGGAAAATTCCATCCGCATGGCGACCAGTCGATCTACGACGCGCTGGTGCGTCTGGCGCAGGAATTTTCCGTCCGCTACCCGCTGGTCGACGGCCAAGGCAATTTCGGCAACATCGACGGGGATAACCCGGCGGCCATGCGCTACACCGAGGCGCGCATGACCGAGGTGGCGACCGCGCTGCTCGAAGGCATCACCGAGGACGCCGTCGATTTCCGCCCGACCTACAACGAGGAAGACGAGGAACCGGTCGTCCTGCCGGGAGCGTTCCCGAACCTTCTCGCCAACGGATCGAGCGGCATCGCCGTCGGCATGGCCACCTCGATCCCGCCGCACAATGCGGCAGAACTCTGCGACGCTGCACTCCATCTCATTGAAAAGCCTGACGCTTCCGTCGCCGATCTGATGCGGTTCGTGCAGGGGCCGGATTTCCCGACCGGCGGCGTCATCGTCGACAGCCGCGACCTGATCCGCGACGCCTACGAGACCGGCCGCGGCGGCTTTCGCCTGCGTGCCCGCTACATGGTCGAGGACCAGGGCAGGGGCACCTGGCAGATCGTCGTCACCGAGATTCCGTATCAGGTCCAGAAAGCAAAACTGGTCGAGAAGATCGCGGAATTGCTCGTGGCGCGCAAACTGCCGCTGCTGGAGGACGTGCGCGACGAAAGCGCCGAGGACATCCGCCTCGTGCTGATGCCGAAGAGCCGCACGGTCGACCCCAGCCTGCTCATGGAATCGCTGTTCAAGCTCTCCGATCTCGAAATCCGTTTTCCGCTCAATATGAACGTGTTGTCGCGCGGAAAAGTGCCGAACGTTCTGTCGCTGAAGACGGTGCTGCGGGAGTGGCTGGAACACCGCAAGGAAGTGCTGGTCCGCCGGTCTCGACACCGGCTTGCGGAGATCGAGCGGCGGCTGGAGATTCTTGCCGGCTACCTCATCGCCTATCTGAACATCGATGAGGTGATCAGGATCATCCGCGAGGAGGACGAGCCGAAGCAGGTCATGATGGCCCGCTGGTCGCTCACCGACAACCAGGCCGAAGCCATCCTCAACATGCGGCTGCGCGCCCTGCGAAAACTCGAGGAGATCGAGATTCGCAAGGAATTCGACGGGCTTAGCGCCGAGAAGGCCTCGATCGAGGCGCTGCTGGCCTCAGACGCGAAGCAGTGGCAGACGGTGTCCTGGCAGATCCAGAAGGCGCGCCGCGACTTCGGCCCGGAGGACAATCCGGAGCTTGGCAAACGCCGCACGACTTTCGCGGAAGCGCCGGACCACGACGACGCCGACATCCACCATGCGATGATCGAGAAGGAGCCGATCACGGTGGTGGTTTCGGCCAAAGGCTGGCTGCGGGCGCTCAAAGGCCATCTGACGGACCTGTCGCTGTTGACCTTCAAGGAGGGCGACAGCCTGAAACTGGCCTTCCCGGCGCAGACTACCGACAAGATCCTGGTGTTCACGACCGGCGGAAAATTCTACACGATCGGCGCCGACCGGCTGCCGGGCGGGCGCGGCCATGGCGAGCCGATCCGCATCATCGTCGACATGGAAAACGACCAGGACATCGTCACTGCCTTTGTCCACGATCCCAAGCGCAAGCTCATGCTGGTTTCGCGCGACGGAAACGGATTTATCGTTCCGGAACAAGAGGTTGCAGCCAATACCCGCAAGGGCAAGCAGGTCATGAACGTCAAGGCTCCGGATGAGGCTGTACGGTGCATTCCGGTGTCGGGAGACCATGTCGCGATCGTCGGCGAGAACCGCAAGCTGCTTGTCTTCGCGCTGTCGGAAGTGGTTGAAATGACACGCGGAAAAGGCGTTCGCCTGCAGCGCTACAAGGACGGTGGCGTGCTCGACATAAAGATGTTCTCAATGGAGGAGGGCCTGACCTGGCAGGACTCTTCCGGCCGCACCTTTACCCGCCAGAAGGCGGAATTGGCGGAATGGCTGGGCAACCGCGCCGCCGCCGGACGCATGGTTCCAAAGGGTTTTCCGCGTACCGGCAAGTTCGGCTGAGGGTTTTCGGCCGGGGATGGATTTTCCCGCCGAAAAGTCACGTGAAGTCAGGAATATCGCGGGATATCAAAAGCTTGGGCGGAAGACACCGCAGCGTCACGCTCCGCGCGCTTCGCGCGAGGGTGATTTTTGGCGGTTTGCGCTTCGCGAAGGCGCCTTTGGCATTCGCGGCGAGGCTAATCGGCTTCATTTGTTTCCTGACCTGCCGTCGCGCCTCGCAACAATCGTGTTCGCGCCGACCCTCATCGACCCGCCGGGCACTTCTCTCCCCGTAAAGAACCTCTGAGCAGAGAGGGTCGGGAATCCATGCCTCAGTGGTGGTGATAGCAAAGTCCCCGCAGAATTTGTCGCCTGCTGATCCCTACCTGTTTCGATCGCAATGGCGAGGAGGTGACCTCGCCGCGAAGCGTGATTTGACAGCTTCCGTCAGGAGCGTACATGTACAGCATGTTTTTTGCACTGCAGCATCTTGACTGCGAACGATCATTCGCATAAAGTGAGAATGAACGTTCACTCTTTCTGCTGGCTGAGCGCATGGACGATCTCATCGAAAACAGCTACGGCCCGATCGAAGCCGGCGACGGCGTCGCGCTGACGCGCGCCGGGCGGCGCGAGCAGCAGACCCAGCGCATCCTCGAAGCGGCGAAGGCCTGTTTCATCCGCTCCGGCTTCAAGGGCGCGTCGATGCACGACATCTGCGCCGAGGCCGGCATGAGCCCCGGTGCGCTCTACCGCTATTTCCCGTCGAAAGAGGCGATCGTCGAGGCGATCTGCGAGGCCGACCGCCGCGAGGACGCGGTGCTGTTCGCCAAGGTTCTGCAGGAGCCGGATGTCATTGAAGGGCTGGTGATGGGGGCGATGGCCCATATCCGCCACATGCATGAGAACGACAACGCCGCGCTGTTCGCCGAAATCTGTGCGGAGGCCATGCGCAACGACGCCGTCGAGACCACCTGCATGAAGAACATGGTCGAGGTGCAGGCGATGTTCGCGAACTACATTGGCGGCGCCCGGGAGAGGGGCGAGATCGACCCGCCCGTCGAGCTGGACGTGCTCTTACCGACGCTGATGTCGATCGCCCACGGCATGGCGTTGAACGATCTGCCGGCGATGGGCGTGCCCTACGAAAAGCTGGAAGTGCTGCTCAGGGCGATGGTGGTGGGCATGCTGAGGCCGACCGAACGCCCCGAAAACGCCTGAACCCTGCAAATTTGTCTCCTCTCGCGAGAGAAGAAATGGTCCGTAACACGTTGCATTCCGCGTTCGCCGCAATCCTGTTTGCCGCAACCATGCTGGCGGGCGTGCCGGCGAAGAGTCTTGCCGCAGGCGAGGAGCCTGCGCCGGCCGCCACCCAGGCGCCGCCGGCGATCCGGGTGATCACCGCCGAACGGCGCGAACTGGTCGAGACGCTTGCCGTCAACGGCACGATCGTGGCGCGCGACGAGGCCGCCGCCGGCACCGACCTCAACGGCATGATCGTCACCGCGCTCAATTTCGACATCGGCGACGTGGTGAAGAAGGGTGATGTGCTGGCGGTACTCGACCGCTCGATGCTCGACACCCAGCTTCAGCAGATGCGGGCGACTCGCGCGCAGGGCGAGGCGAGCGTCGCGCAGATGGAGGCGCAGATCGCCGACGCAAAGGTTTCGGTGAAGCAGGCCAACGAAGCCTATGGGCGGGCCGAGGCGCTGCGCAAGAAGGCGGTCGCCACGCAGGCCGAACTCGACAATGCCGACAACGCCGCCGCCAGTGCCCGGGCAAAACTCGATTCCGCGGTGAAGGCGATGGCCGCCACGCAGGCGCAGCTCGCCGTTACCGACGCCCAGATCAGGGGCATAGAGGTGCAGATCGACAAGACCGAGGTGCGCGCGCCGGCCGACGGGCTGGTGCTCGCCCGCGCCGCCACCGTCGGCGGCGTCGTGTCACCGTCGAGCGGGCCGCTGTTCCGGCTGGCGATCGGCGGCGAGTTCGAACTGGAGGCAAGTGTTGCCGAAACGTCGCTGCCGCGGCTCGCTGTCGGCATGAAAAGCGAGGTGGCGCTGCCCGGCATCGAACAGAAGATCGCAGGCACGATCCGCCGCATCGCGCCGGAGGTCGACCAGAAGTCGCGGCTCGGCCTGATCCGCATAGCCCTGCCAAAGGATGCGCCGGCGCGTGCCGGCTCGTACGCACGTGGCGAGATCGAACTGGCGCGGCGCGAGGGCGTCGCTGTTCCGGTCTCCGCCGTGCTCTACCAGGGCGAGACGCCGCTGCTGCAGGTGGTGATCGACGGCCGCGTCGCCACCACGCCGGTAAAACTCGGGGCGCGGGCCCGTGGCAATGTCGAGGTCGTGTCGGGCGTGAAGGAAGGTGAGGAAGTGGTTGCGCGTGCAGGCACTTTTGTCGCCGACGGCGACCTGGTCACGCCGGTGCGCGCCGATACAACCGGAGCCATCGCCAAATGAACTGGAATTTTTCAGCCTGGTCGATCCGCAACCCGGTTCCGCCGATCCTGCTGTTCATCGTGCTTACCATTCTGGGGCTGATGAGCTTCGAAAAACTGCCGATCACGCGGTTCCCCAATATCGATGTGCCGCTGGTCGACGTCACCGTCACCGATCCGGGCGTGGCGCCGAGCGAGCTCGAAACGCAGGTGACCAAGCGCGTCGAGGACGCGGTCGCCAATATTTCGGGCGTCAAGAACGTCACCTCGACCATCACAGAGGGCAATTCGCAGACGGTGATCGAATTCCGGCTGGAGGTCGACACCCAGACCGCCGTCAACGACGTCAAGGACGCGGTGGAGCGCATCCGCAGCGACCTGCCGGCGACCGCCGACGAGCCCGTCGTCAAGCGCATCGACGTCGAAGGCCAGGCGATCCTGACCTATGCCGTCTCCGCCCCGGCGATGACGCTGGAGGAACTGTCGTGGTTCGTCGACGACACCGTCATCCGCAAGCTGCAGGGGCTGAAGGGCGTGGCGCGCGTCGACCGCTATGGCGGGGTGACGCGCGAGATCAAGGTCGATCTCGACCCTGACCGGCTGAACGCGCTGGGCGTGACCGCCGGCGACGTGAACCGTGCGCTCAAGGCCGCCAATGTCGATCTCACCGGCGGCAGCGGAAAATTCTCCAACCGCGACCAGGCGATCCGCGCGCTGGGCGGCGCCAAGACCGTCGCCGACCTGGAGGCGCTGGAAATCCCGCTGTCGGGCGGCCGCATGGTAAAACTCTCCGACATCGCCACGGTGACCGACGCCTGGGCCGAGCCGAAGAGTTTCGCCCGCGTCAACAACCAGACGGTGGTATCCTTCGGCATCTTCCGCGCCAAGGGCGAGAGCGACGTCGAGGTCAACGAGCGCGCCACCGCCGCGATCGCCGATCTGGAGAAGAACAATCCGGACGTAAAAATCACCAAGGTCGACAATTCGGTCGACTACACCGTCGGCAACTACGATTCTGCCATGGAGATGCTGCTGGAGGGCGCAGCGCTCTCGGTCATCGTCGTGCTTTTGTTCCTGCGCGACATCCGCGCCACGATCGTGGCGGCGACGGCGCTGCCGCTCTCCATCATCCCGACCTTCTGGGCGCTGGACATGATGGGCTTCTCGCTCAACCTGGTCAGCCTGCTCGGCGTGACGCTGGTGGTCGGAATCCTGGTCGACGACGCTATCGTCGAGATCGAGAACATCGTGCGCCACGTCAAGATGGGCAAGTCGCCCTATCGCGCCTCGCTGGAGGCGGCCGACGAGATCGGTCTCGCGGTCATCGCGATTTCGGCGACCATCATGGCGGTGTTCGCGCCGGTGTCGTTCATGGGTGGCATCGCCGGCCAGTATTTCAAGCAGTTCGGCCTGACGGTCGCGGTGGCCGTGTTCTTCTCGCTGCTGGTGGCGCGCCTGCTGACGCCGATGATGGCGGCCTATTTCCTGCGCGGCCACGGCCATGCTGAGCCGAAGCCCGGCATGTTCCTGCGCGGCTATGTGGCGCTGCTCAAGGGCACGCTGCGCTTCCGCTGGCTGACGCTGCTCGCCGGCATCGCCTTCTTCGCCGGCTCGATCTACGCGACGGGTTTTCTGCCGTCGGGTTTCATCCCGCGCGAGGACGCCAGCCGCATCGTCTTTTCGCTGGAGCTGCCGCCGGGCAGCCTGCTGGAGGACACGCGCCAGACCACCGACGAGGTGACGAAACTGATGCGCGAGCTGCCGGAGGTCGAGAACGTCTATGTGATCGGCGGCGCCAGCCCGACCGGCACGCTTGAGACGCGCCGCGCCACCGTGGTGGCCGACCTGAAGCACAAATCCGAGCGCGCCGTGCCGCAGTACCAGATCGAGGAGATCTTGCTGCAAAAACTCGCGACGCTGCCGGACCTGCGCGCCTATTTCGTCAACGACCGCGGCGAGCGGGCGCTGGCCTTCGGCGTGATGGGCACGGACGGGGCAGCACTCGACGCGGCGGCGCGAAAAATCCAGAGCGAGATGGCGGAAACCGGAAAGTTCCGGGCCGTGACCTCCAACGCCGCGCTCGACCGGCCCGAAGTCATCATCGTGCCGGACCTTGTGCGCATGGCCGAACTCGGAATCTCGACGGCGGCGCTGTCGGAGACGTTGCGCGTCGCCACCATCGGCGACATCGACGAGAATCTGGCGAAGTTCACGGTAGGCGACCGGCAGATCCCGATCCGCGTGCAGTTGAACGAGAAGGCCAAGGACGACCTTTCGGTGGTGAGCACGCTTCCCGTTCCGACGCCGGGCGGCGCAACCGTGCCGCTATCGTCGGTCGTCGATGTTCGCTTCGGGCAGGGGCCATCCTCGATCAACCGCTTCAACCGCGAGCGCCGCGTCGTCATCGGCGCCGACATGGCGCAGGGCGCGGAGCTCTCCGAGGGGCTCGGCATCGTCTGGTCGCTGCCGGCAGTCAAAAACATGCCGGCCGGCGTACGCATCCAGGAGACCGGCGACGCCGAGATCATGGGCGAGGTGTTTTCGGGCTTCGCCACCGCCATGACCACCGGCCTTATGCTGGTGCTGGTGGTGCTGATCCTGCTGTTCGGTTCGGTGTTCCACTCCTTCACCATCCTCGGCTCGCTGCCGCTGGCGATCGGCGGTGTCGTGGCTGCACTTTGGCTGACCAATTCGGCGGTGTCGATGCCGGTGGTGATCGGCATCCTGATGCTGATGGGCATCGTGACAAAGAACGCCATCATGCTGGTCGATTTCGCGGTCGAGGAGGTCAAGCACGGTATCCCGCGCGCCGAGGCGATCATCGATGCGGGCCGCAAGCGGGCGCGGCCGATCGTCATGACCACCATCGCGATGTCGGCGGGCATGGTGCCTGCGGCAATGGGGCTGGGCGACGGCGGCGAGTTCCGCGCGCCGATGGCGATCGCTGTGATCGGCGGCCTCTTGGTGTCGACGCTGTTGTCGCTGGTGTTCGTGCCGTCCTTCTACACGATCATGGACGACGCCGCGATCTTCACGGCGAAGGCGTTCCGCTGGATCGTGCGGCCGAATTCGGCCGACGAGCCGGATGCCCATGGCGGGCATGGCGCGGCGCTGCATGTGGTGCCGAAGCCGCAGGAGCGGTATCCGGTGGCGGCGGAGTGATGCGCCCTTTACCCTCCCCCTTGAGGGGAGGGTCGCTGAGCAACCTGCTCGGTACGAGCGGGATTGCGACGCGGGGGTGGGGTCGCCGATGAAGTGCTCCATCCTGAACCGACTGTGCCGCGAGGCGTTTTCCGCGTTTCATTCTGATGCGACCCCACCCCGGCTCGCTCAACTTCACTTCGTTGCGTTGGCTCGCCGACCCTCCCCTCAAGGGGGAGGGTAAAGGAGGCGCAAACAAATTTGCCGTCCCGCAACATTTCTGCGCTATAGGAACCGCTGGGCAGCGCGGCCGGCCGGCCGGCGCACCCGTTGACGCTGCGGAGACGGTGCGGCTTGACCAGGCACGAATCGCGAAAAATACCGGCAGAGCCGCGCCTAATGGGCCCGGCGACGCCGACGCGCATCGCCGTGGTGCCGCCGCTGTCGGCGGCGCGCTGGCTGCTGCTCGCGGTGATCGCCGCCGGCGTCTATTTCTTCCACGGTTTCGTCGTGCCGGTGCTGGCCGCGCTGGTGATCGCCTTCGCCAGTTGGCCGCTCTACCGTCGCCTGCTGGTGGCCGTCGATGGCAGCCGCACCGTCGCGGCGGCGATCGCGCTCTTGGCCATCCTGGCCTTTCTGGTGGTGCCGATCGCGGTGGCCGGCTCCTATGCGGTGGACGAGGTCCGCCAGTGGATAGGCTGGGCCTTCGAGACCAACCGCGCCGGCGCGCCGACGCCCGACTGGATCGCCGCCATGCCGATGGTAGGCGAGTGGCTTTCCGAGCAGTGGATGCGCCATATCGGCCATCCCGGCGCCATCGGCGAGCTCATCCAACTGGTCAGCGGCGCCAATATCGGCAACATCTACCGCGCCGTGCTGGCGGCGGGCGGCGGGGCGTTCAGCCTGCTTCTGACGCTTCTGTTCATGCTGATCGCGCTGTTCTTCGTCTATCGCGACGGCGAGCATTTCGCCGCGCAGGTCGACCGGGTGGGCGAAAGAATCCTGCCGACGCGCTGGGGCCGCATTTCCCGCGTCGTGCCGGCGACCATCAGCTCCACCGTGACCGGCATGACGCTTATCGCCATCGGCGAGGGCGTGGTGCTGGGCATCGCCTACTGGATCGCCGGGGTGCCGTCGCCGGTGACGCTGGGCGTCATCACCGGCATCATGGCGCTGATCCCGGGCGGCGCGCCGCTCTCCTTCACGCTGGTGTCGATCTACCTGGTCTCCAGCGGCTCGCCGGTGGCGGGGCTGGCGCTGTTCGTCTGGGGTTCTGTCGAACTCTTCATCGTCGACAAGACGCTCAGGCCGAAACTGGTCGGCGGGCCGATAAAACTGCCGTTCCTGCCGACCTTCTTCGGGCTGATCGGCGGCGTGAAGACGATGGGGTTTCTGGGCCTGTTCATCGGCCCGGTGCTGATGGCGCTGCTGGTCGCCATCTGGCGCGAATGGCTGCGCGAGGTCGAACTCACCGACGAGGCGGCCAACGCCGTGGCGGCGGAGCCCGCGCCGATCCCGCTGGTGCTGGACCAGGACGCGGCCGAGAAGAAGCGCCAGGCGGGGTAAAACCTCAGATCGGCAGCACGGCGCTGCGCTTGTGCTGGCGCAGCGCGAGGTTCGACGAGGCGGTGGCGACGCCCGGATGCCCCAGCACCTCGCGCATCAGGAAACTCTCGAATTCCTCCACCGAGCGGGTGCGCACGATCAGCGTGTAGTCGTGCGCGCCGGTGACCGAATAGCAGTCGACGATCTCCGGCGCGTCGCGCGCGAAGGCCTCGAAGCGGCCGCGGATCTCGGTGCTGTGGGCGACCATGTTGACATGCACGAACACGCAGACCGACAGGCCGACGGCGAGCGGATCGACCAGGGTGGCGCGGCCAAGGATGACGCCCGCCTTCTCCATCTCCTGGACGCGCCGCCAGATGGTCGACTGCGACATGGCGAGCCGCTCCGATAGCTGCTTCAGCGTCAGCGTGGCGTCGCGCTGCAATTCGCGCAGGATCTTGCGGTCGTCTTCCTCGGTGCGCATTTGGAAGATCCTTTCAAAGCAGGTAAATTTCTGAAAGGTATCACCACATATGGCCTCTCGTCATGCAAGATAGGCAAGATTTTTCAGGCGTGCTGCGGGATAATCCTGACACGAAACATGGCGGGCCGGCGCCCGGCGCGCGGCCCTCCGCCGACAGGAGGAAGACATGGCCACGCAAGCCGCCCGGCGGGTCGAGGAACCCGCGAAGAACCGCTACGAAAACGCCCCGAAAAATCCCGACTTCACCATCGACCAGGACTGGAATTCCTATTCGGCCGACGAGCACGGCCGCTGGGACCGGCTGTTCGCACGCTCGCGCAAAGTGCTGCAGGGGCGCGCCTGCGCCGATTTTCTTGCAGCCGTGAAGGCGCTGAAACTGTCGGAGAGCGGCGTGCCGGATATGGAGCGCCTCAGCGACCGGCTGGAGAAGATCTCCGGCTGGCGCGTCGTGCCGGTGGCCGGGCTGGTGCCCGACGACGTGTTCTTCGACCATCTCGCCAACAAGCGGTTTCCGGCCGGCGCCTTCATCCGCTCCGAGAAGGAGATGGAGTATCTGGAGGAGCCCGACATCTTTCACGACATTTTCGGCCATGTGCCGCTGCTCGCCAATCCGGTCTATTCGGATTTCATCCAGGCCTACGGCCAGGGCGGCCAGCGGGCGCTGAGACTCGGGCGGCTGGCCAACCTGGCGCGGCTCTACTGGTACACGGTGGAGTTCGGGCTGATCCGCGAGAAGGGCGAACTGCGCATCTTCGGCGCCGGCATCATGTCGTCGACCGCCGAAAGCGTGTTCGCTCTCGACGACCCGTCGCCGCACCGCGTCGCCTTCGACCTCGAGCGGGTTATGCGCACCAGCTACATCATCGACGACTTCCAGAAAATCTATTTCGTCATCGACAGTTTCGAGCAATTGCTGAAGGATTGCTACGCGGATTTCGGGCCGCTGTATGCTCGGCTGGAAAACGCCTCGACGATCGAGCCGCATGAACTCGTTCCGGGCGACCGGGTGCTCAGCCGCGGCACGCTGAACTATTTCAAGGGCAAAGAGCACAAGGCGGCGGGCAATGGCTGACAGGACGGTTCTGATCACCGGCGCGACCGGAAATCTCGGCAGGGCGGTCGCCGAAGCCTTTTCGAAGGAAGGCGCCCGGCTGGCGCTGGTCGGCTCGCGCAAGGAAAGTATCGAGCGCGCCTATGGCGGGCTGGCGGCGGAACACCTGGCGCTGGCCGCAGATTTGAGCGATGCGAACGCTGCCGCCGGCGTGGTCGCCGAGGTGGAGGGTGCGTTCGGCCGCATCGATGCCGTCTGCGCGATCGCCGGCGCCTTCGACATGGGCGGGCCGGTGCATGTGGCGCCGCCGGAGCTTGCCGCGCGCATGATGACAGTCAATGTCGCCACCATGGTCAACGTCGTGCGGGCGGCGGTGCCCGGCATGATCGCGCGAAAATCCGGGAAGATCGTCACGGTCGGCTCCACCGCCGCGCTGAAGGGCGCTGCCGGCATGGGCGCCTATACAGCGTCGAAAAGCGCGGTGATGCGGCTGACCGAAACCATGGCGGCCGAACTGCGTGGCGATGGCATCAACGTCAACTGCGTGTTGCCCTCGACCATCGACACGCCGGAAAACCGCGCCGCGATGCCCAAGGCCGACTTTTCGAAATGGGTGAAGCCGGCCGAACTCGCCGCCGTCGTCGCATTCCTCTGCTCGGACGGCGCAAAGGCCATGCACGGCGCGCTGGTGCCGGTGGTCGGGTTGGTGTGAAGCTCTTGCGCTGAGCGGCGGACTGTAGAGTAAGCCGTTCTAGGGTCTGTTGATATTCAGGCCATGGCGGTCTGCAAATGGCGGCCTTCTGCGCTTCCGGTACTCATGTACCAGAACGTACACTCCGTTCCGGTTCTCGAAATCCGCCATTTTCGGCTCGCCCTGACCTGAATCTCAACAGACCCTAAGCCGGCTGCTGCAGCGCCCTGATCGCGGCGCGGCGGCGGCCGTGGGTAAGCTGCCAGAGCGAATGCGCCACCAGCGCGACGATCAGGATGGTGCCGCCGATCAGGCTGTTGCGCGACGGTGCCTCGGAAAAGATCAGCCACACCCAGACTGGCGCCAGCACCGTTTCCAGCAGGTAGAACATCGCGACTTCCGGCGCTGAGAGGAAACGCGGGCCTGTCGCCAGGCAGTAGAAGGAGATCGGCCAGACGATCGCGCCGTTGAGAACGATCCACCACGGCGCCTCGATGCGGTAGCCGGTCTTGGCAACCATCGCGGCGGCGACCAGCAGCGGAAACAGGACCCCGATCAGGGCGGTAAAACCCATGTTCCGGCCGCTGTGGCGGCTCACGGTGATCGCCGAAGCGATGATGAAGGCCGAGCCCAGCGCGACGAGGTCGCCGAACAGGTTGCCGCTGCCGATCGAATCCCGGACGATGATCAGCACGCCGATTATCATCACCGCCATGGCGAGCAAGGTTGCGTTGGCCGGCCGGTGTTTCAGGAAGACCCAGGACAGCAAGGCTGAAAACATCGTGGTGAAGGCCAGGATGAAAACCAGGTTGGCCGTCGACGTGTTGTAGACCGCGACGATGAAGGTGATCGATCCGAGCCCGTAGAGGGCGGCGACCAGAACGCCCAGCCCGCCGGGCAGCAGGGGCGGGGCCTTTGGCGAGAGCCAGCGCCAGACCGACCAGAAGATCACGCCGGCAATGAACGTCGCCGCGCAGCGCGCCAGCAGGATCGACCAGGCTTCGCCGTCGGCCAGCCGGATCAGCGGGATGTCGGCCGTTAGCGTCAGCCCGCCGATGAAGGTGAGCAGCAGTCCCTTGCGATGGTCGGTACTGTGGGTAGACAAGATTTTGGCCGGCTCCATCCCTCGACGGGCGGCGCGGCCGGTCGGCGTTATTCCTGCCTAGCAAATCGCTCCCAGCCACGTGGGCCGAGGTGCTCCTGCGGCGTGAAGCGCACCTTATAGTTCATCTTGCGCGAGCCGTTGACCCAATAGCCGAGATAGACATGGGGCAGGCCCTCGGCGCGGGCGCGGGCGATGTGGTCGAGGATCATGTAGGTGCCGAGCGAGCGGTCCTCATGCGCCGGGTTGAAATAGGAATAGACCATGGACAGGCCGTCGGCCATCTTGTCGGACAGCGCCACGGCGATCAGTTCGCCTTCGCCGCGGCCGGTGATGAAGGAGTCCGGGCCGCGCTTGCGATATTCGATGATCTTCGTGTCGACATGCGTGTCCTCGACCATCATGGCATAGTCGAGCACCGTCATTTCCGACATGCCGCCCTTGCGGTGGCGGGCGTCGAGATAGGTGCGGAACAGCGAATATTGCTCGGTGGAGGGTTCGGCGTCGTGCATGGCGCCGATCAGGTCGGCGTTGCGGGCCGCCACGCGGCGCATGTTGCGGGTAGGCTGGAACTCGCCGGCCAGGATGCGCACCGACACGCAGGAGCGGCAGGATTCGCAGGCAGGGCGGTAGGCTATGTTTTGTGAGCGCCGAAAGCCGCCCTGGGTGAGCAGGTCGTTCATCTCCGGCGCCTTGTCGCCCACCAGGTGAGTAAAAACCTTCCGCTCGAACTGGCCGTCTATGTAGGGACAAGGGGAGGGTGCGGTCAGGAAAAACTGCGGCGACTGGGTCGGGTGGTGAGTCATCAGAGTCCGGCGGAGTCCATGAATCGCTCTACCTTGGCTTTACCGGCGAAAATTTCAACAGGAGAATGATGGTGCACCTTGTCGCGCGCCATCACAAGCGCGCGCGAGCCCTGCTCGTGAAGCCGTTGCAGGGCATCACGACCGTAGCCGCGGCCGGCGACGATTGCCGGCTGCGTTGCGGCAGGGCCGGGGATTCGGGGCGCCGTTACCGGTCCGAGCGCGTCACCACCGTGCCCAGGAGAAGATCGTGTAGCGTGCGCTTGCGGTCGGCGAACAGGCTGACCAGCAGGATGAGCGGCGTCAGGATGACGTTGCCAGCCCAGAACAGCACCGAATGCACGACCGCCAGCAGCCCGTCGACCGGTTTTCCGTCGAGGCGGTCGAGGCGGATACCGAAGGCCCGCATGCCGAGCGTCGCCTGACTTGCGCCGCCCAGTGTGGTCCAGACGTAGATGATCGCCACCAGCGGCGCGAGGATGCCGAACAGCCCCCAGCCGATGCCGAAGGTGAGCAGGCCGAGCAGGAAGACGACGATGCCGAAGGGGATGAGCAGAAGGAACACGATCACGTAGTCGAGCAGGAACGCAAGGATGCGCCGCGTGCGTACGCCGTCATAGGCGCGCGCTTCGTCCAGTCGAGTCGCAATGATCTCGCCGTCAAGCACCTGTCCGTTCATAACACTTCGCCTCGTCGGGCCGGTTTCGACCGGCGGCCCCTCGTGGGAAATGGGGTATGCCGGCGCAGATTCAAGCGGAGGGAAGTATACGGCACCGATATGTTGAAACCACCAGCCAGACGAACCGGGTTGTGACCGATAGGCCGGATATGCAGTCCGGCGTCCGCTTTAAAACGATTTGAACTGCATCCGAAATTGTCGTCTATTTGCAGTGCAGCAATGCTATCCGGCGCCGCCAATCACCTCGCGGGGACTTTCGATGGAGACCTACGACCTGATCGTCATCGGCAGCGGGCCGTCGGGCCGGCGCGCGGCGGTGCAGGCGGCAAAGCTCGGCCGCTCGGTGATGGTGATCGACAAGGGCAGGCGGCTGGGCGGCGTGTCCGTCCACACCGGCACCATTCCGTCGAAGACCTTGCGCGAGACGGTGCTCAACCTGTCCGGCTGGCGCGAGCGTGGCTTTTACGGCCGCGGCTACCGCGTCAAGCAGGACATCGTCATGGCCGACCTGATCGCCCGGCTGCACAAGACGCTCGACCACGAGGTCGAGGTCTTGCAGCACCAGTTCATGCGCAACGCGGTGCGCTCGATGAAGGCGGTCGCCAAATTCGTCGACGCCAACCGCGTCAGCCTGACCACCGATGCCGGCGTCCACAGCGAGGTCGGCTTCACCAATGCGCTGGTTTCGGTCGGCACGCGGCCGTTCCGTCCCAACACCGTGCCGTTCGACGGCAAGAGGGTGTTCGACAGCGATGACATCCTCGAGCTAACGACGCTGCCGCGCACGCTGACCGTGGTGGGCGGCGGCGTGATCGGGGTCGAATACGCCACCATCTTCTCCGCCCTCGACGTTCCGGTGACGCTGATCGAGTCGCGCCAGACCATTTTGGATTTCGTCGACCGTGAGCTGGTCGACGATTTCATGCACCAGTTGCGCGACCGCGGCGTCACGCTGCGGCTCGGCGCGGCGGTGAAGGAGGTGAAAGTCGGGCCGACCGGCGTGGAGACGCTGCTGGCCGACGGGCGCGTGGTGCGTACCGACATATTGCTCTACGCGGCGGGCCGCAGCGGCAATGTCGGCAGCCTCGGGCTCGACGCCATCGGCATCAAGGCGGATTCGCGCGGCCGCATCGAGGTCGACCCGCAGACGTTCCAGACCTCGGTGCCCAACATCTACGCCACCGGCGATGTCATCGGCTTTCCCAGCCTCGCCTCCACCTCGATGGAACAGGGCAGGGTGGCCGCCTGCCACGCCTTCGGTGTGCCGCTCCCGCCGCCACCCGCCACCTTCCCGTATGGCATCTACGCTGTGCCGGAGATCTCCACCGTCGGCCAGTCGGAGGAGGAGGTGCGCAGAAGCGGCGAGCCCTACGAATGCGGCGTGGCGCGGTTCCGGGAGACGTCGCGCGGCCACATCATGGGTGTCGATTCCGGCTTTCTGAAACTGGTCTTCTCGCTGGCCACGCGCCGCCTGCTCGGCGCGCATATCGTCGGCGAGGGCGCCACCGAGCTGATCCATATCGGCCAGGCGGTGATCAACCTCGGTGGTACGGTCGATTTCTTCGTCAACAACACCTTCAACTATCCGACGCTGGCGGAGGCCTACAAGATCGCCGGCCTCGACGCCTGGAACCGCATGGGCGTGGGGCAGTAGACGGCGCAGCTTGCTTTTGTCCCCCCTGTCGGGACCGGCCGTATCCTTCTCCTGTTCAGTCAGGAGACGGATATGAAGGTCAATGCAAATCACAGGCTGGTCGGCAACAAGAACAGGCAGGTGCCAAACGACGAGAGCCCGAACGGCGGCACCCTCCTGTCGGGCGGCGCGCCAAGATTCCTGATCCTCCACTATACGGCCGGCGCCTCTGGCTCCGGCGCGATAGGCTGGTTCAACAATCCGGCCGCCAAGGCGTCGGCGCATCTGGTGATCGACCGCAACGGCGCCATCACCCAGATGATGCCCTTCAACAGGGTCGCCTGGCACGCCGGCAGGTCGAGTTGGAAAGGCATAAACGGGCTCAACAGCCATTCGGTCGGCATCGAGATCGTCAACTGGGGATTGCTGCATGGTTCGGCCGGCGCGTGGCGCAGTTGGACGGGGGCCAGCGTGCCGGACGCGCGCGCTGTGCTGAAGCGGCACAAGAATTTCGAGCCGACCAGGATCAACGCCTGGGAAGTGTTTGACGAGGATCAACTGGACGCCACAGTCGCCGCCGCTGCCGCGATCGTTACAAAATACGGCATACCCGAGGAGAACGTGCTCGGCCATGACGACATCTCGCCGCTGCGCAAGCAGGATCCTGGCCCGGCTTTCGACATGGATGCCTTTCGGGCCAAGGTGTTCGGCGGGTCGAACGATTCCGGCACGACGATGCGGGTGGAATCGCCGACAGGCCTTCGCCTGCGCTCCGGACCAGGAACGACTTTCCCCTCCATCGCCACGCTGCCCGACGGCACGCCGGTGGCGCCGATGGGCAGTGACGGCGCCTGGGTCGAGGTGACGACGCTGAACGCCGCCGGTAAGCAGGACAAGACCGGCTGGGTGCATGGCAACTGGCTGGCGTAAGCGCGGGGCCGGGCTTGAGCGGGCGGAGCCGGCTATCCGACCTGTTCGGCCGATCCGTCCCGCCATACCCACGCCGCAAGCGGCTCGGCGCGGCCGCGCAGCGCCGCCTGCGTCGGTCCGTCGAGGCGGCCGGCGGAAAACGCCTCGCGGCCGGCGGCCTTCAGCAGCGCGTCGCTGACGGCGACCGGCATCTTCTGACGGGCGGCCACCTCCATCAGCCGGTTGGCGACGTTGACGGTGTCGCCGGTCACCGTGATCTGCTGGTTGTCGCCGTGCCCCAGTCGCGAGGCGACGACCTCGCCGAAATGCGCGCCGATCTTGAAGTCGAGCCGCGGGACGACGGCGCGCGGCAGCGAGGCGATCCATGCGCCGACGCGCTCCGACAATCGCGCGCAGCAGCGCGCGGCATTGGCGGCGTCCTGCGGCGCAGGCTGCGGCAGGCCGAACAGGATCATCGCGCCGTCGCCGGTGAAGGCCGTCACCGCGCCTCCATGGGCCGACGCCTCGTCGGCGACAAGTCCGTAGAAGGCGTCGAGCAGTTCTCGCGTGGCGGTGGGACCGAGCGTCTCGCTCAGGCCGGTGAAACCGGACAGGTCGATGAACACCACCGCCGCGTCCTGGCGCACCGGCTCGGCCAGGAAATCCGGGTTGTGGGCGAGCCACTGGCCGAGGCCGGGCGCCTGGATGCGTTGCAGCAGCTCGCTCTGGCGGGCGAACAGGCTGGCGCTGCGCCGGCCGAGCCAGAGCTGGGCGGCGCCGAACAGCAGCGCCGGCGGCGCGGCCGCCGCCATGGGAAGTGCGGCGCTGAGCCAAAAACCCTGCCCGAAGGCAAGCACGTTGGCGGCGAGCGCCAGCACCAGCAGCGCCGCGGCGGAAATCAGTCCGGCGGCGTTGCGCCGCCACGCCAGCAGCCCGACCACGGCGACCGGCAGCACGAAGGCGAGCGCCGCGTCGGCCAGGCGGGTCGCATGGTCGCGCACCAGGCCGTCGCCGGCCGTCAGGTGCAGGATCGCGGTCGAAATCACCTCGACGCCGGGCAGGACGGGATCGAACGGCGTCGGAAACACATCGCCGCCGCCGGTGACGGTCGCGCCGATGACCACGATCCGGCCGGCGAGCTGGTCGGCGCCGCCGCCGGACAGCACCTCGGCGGCGCTGACCGTGCGGATCGTGCCTTGCGGACCGTAGAAGGCGAGCGGCAGCGTGCGGCCGACATCGGTGCGGATCGTGTTACCGCCGACCACGATCGATCCGGGCTCGAGCGCCGGCTCGCTGCCGGTGGCGATCGCGGCGGTGCGCAGCGGCAGCGACATCTCGATGCGATCGCCGGTGCGGAACAGCAGCGGGATGGCGCGCGGCGTGCCGGCCTGGTCGGTGGCGACGTTGACGACGCCGATCGCCGCGCTTTCGGCGAAGACCGGCAGCGGCAGCAGCAGCCGTTGCGCCACCGGCACGTTGGCCAGCGGCCCGCCGCCCGGCGCCGCCTGCGTCTTGTCGGGGAAGACAGCGGCGGCCGCCAGCACAGTGGGCGCGGTGCGCAGCGCCTGCGCCAGTTGCGCGTCGCCGTCGCCGGGCCCTGGGTCGACGAGCAGCACGTCGATGGCGATGGCTTTCGGCTTGTGGCGCGCGATCTCGCCGACGAGGCGGGCAAGGGCGGCGCGCGGCAGCGGATAGCCGCCGGCGACCTGCGCCGTGTCGTCGTCGATCGCCACGATGGTGAGAAGGTCGGGCGCCGGTTTGGGCCCGCGCATCGTCAGCCTGATATCGGCCATCGTCGCCTCGACCCGGTCGAGGAACCACAGGCCGCCATTGAGATGCGTGAAGGCCAGTACCGCCCCCCACAGGCCGGCCAGCAGCAGCGCGATCACGACCGGCGGAAAGCGTGGGCGCATGCGACGCCTATTGGCCGAAGCGCGCCATCATCGCCGCGACACGCGCCGCCGGCCATTGCCGCACCGTCAGCGGTTCGGCGCCAGTCTCGACGTCGACGCCGTCGCCCGGCGCCAGCGTGACGCCCTGATCGCCGGACACGCGGGTGACGGCGACGCTGCCGCGCCGCACGAACACCGAGGTCTTGCCGGCGTCGGCAGCCACGATCCATCTGGTGCCGCGCACGGCGGCGATCGCCTGCGGGGTGATCACCTCGAAGCCGGCGGGCGCGCCGCCGTCCGGAAATTCCAGCAGCAGCGCCTTGCCGTCGAGCTTGATGCCGTCGGTCTCGCCGTTGCCGTCGCGGTCGAGCAGCGTGTAGGCGGCGCCCGCCTCGGCGATCGCGGTCAGCCCGCTGGCGCAGCGTATGGAATGGCGCTCCGTGCCGCCTACCTGCTCCAGCGTGCAGCCGCCGTTCGATTGCGCCACCGCGGAGGCCATCGCCATCCAGCCTCCGGCCGCCAGCACTGCGGCCAGCGCGGTCCTCGACATCATGCCCATCTCACCCACTCCGTCTTGTGCCGGCGCAACCGGCACGTCTTGCTTTCTAGCATGAAGCCGGGAGGAAAGGGGGCGATTTCGACGAATGTGCGCCGGTCAGCTTCCACGCGGCGGCGCGGTCGAGCCGCGCACCGCCAGTTCGACGTCCAGCAGCTCGCGGCGGATCGCGCCATCGAAGCCCAGAATGGTCTGCACCGCGCGCCGGCCGATCTCGCGCATCGGCTGGATAATCGTGGTCAGCGGCGGATCGGACGCCTCGCCCTCCGGCACGCCGTCGAAGCCGACGACGGAGACGTCGCCGGGAACGGTCATGCCGCGGGCGCGCAACCAGTCGAGCGCGTGCAGCGCCACCTTGTCGGACATCGCAAGGATCGCCGTCGGCGGCTCGGCCGTGGCAAAGATGCGCTCGAGGCCGGCATGCGTGGTCCTTTCGTCATTGTCGGTCTCGTAGATCGGCACCGTGGCGAGATCGACGCCGTATTCGGCCAGCACCTCGGCGTAACCGCGCAGCCGGTCGCGCGTGCCCGAATAGATGGCGGCCGCGCCCTGCGCCCAGGTGACGGGACCGGCCGCGACGTCGGCGAGCGCCAGCGACAGCACCGCGAAGCGCCGGTGGCCGAGTTCGGCCAGGTGCCTTGCGGCGCGCCGCGCGCCATCCACATCGTCGACGCCGATGGTGGCGATGGTCCCGTCGTCGAAGCCGTAGTCCAGCGCCACGAAGGGCAGTTTCCGCTCGCGGGTCAGCTCGATCAGGCGCGAGCCGCCCTCGATGCAGAAAACGATGAAACCGTCGACCACCGCGCTCTGGATGTTCCAGGCGAGCTGTTCCTGGTTGGCCGCCGAAACCAGCGATATGCCGGCGCCGGTGGCGTCGCAGGCCTGACTGATCCCCGACATGACGACGCGCGAGAACGGGTCGTCGAAGAAATAGGCGAGGGGCTCGGCGGTGGCGACGCCGATGGCGTTGACCTTTCCGGCGCGCAACAGCCGGCCGCGCGGGTCGGGCCCGGAATATCCCAGCTTCTGCGCGGCGGCGAAGACCCGCTCCTTGACCTCGTCGCGGACGACTTCAGGCCGGCTGAACGCATTGGACGCGGTGCCGTGCGATACGCCGGCTTCCCGTGCCACATCCGCCAGTCTGATCGGCTTTGCTGACAATGTTCGCTTCCTTTCGGCTGCGCCAAATTGTCAGGAGACATAACATGGACCTTGGATCGATTCAAATTCTGCTTGACATGACGCGTGGATCGCCTATTTTTGAATCGATCCAATACCCGACGTGATCATGTGTTGGATCGATCCAACCGAGGAGGCTGTTATGCATCCGCTGAGCTACGTGTTCGATGACATCTATCGCAATCACTGGGGCATCCCGCGTTCCGATCGCGGCGCCGGACGCCGCGTCGATGGGGGCTGGCGGCGGAGGTCTGCTTCGCGCGCTGGCGGCGTTTTGACGGATTTGTCTTTGGATCGATTCAAGAATTAGGAGAAGGACCATGGTTCATCCGGTCACTTTGCTGTTCGAGGAAATCTATCGCGATCATTGGGGAATTCCGGTGGAGCGCAAGGAGCGCGTCCGCAGGACGGCGAAAGCCCCTTCATGGCTGCGCTCCCGCAAGCGGGCTGTCAGCAAGGACGGCTGATCCGCTTGCGCCTTTTTCGCGGCGACGATCCGGCCCCGCCACGGGTGGTGCAGGCTTGCCGTAACGCAAGGCCTCGATCGAGGACCCGGCTGGGCACGCATCGCTTGGGCACAAACGCCGTTCACGAAGGGCGCGAGAATCGCGCTGGCGCTGTCCGGGGTCGCACAATTTGGCTCGGGCATGGTCCTGCTTCGGCACAGGGGGGTGATTTTCCGCCCACCTTGATTCGGGTCCCGAACAGGGCGCCTCCCCTGCAAAAATGCCCGTTCTTGCCTGTATACGGTCGTGGATCTGGCAGTCGCCGTTCCGCGGGATTCAAAAATTCGTGATGTAGAATCGGCCATGCCGCGGTCGCAGGAATGACTACGTCATTTGGCCGTAAAGCTTGGATTGCGCTATACTTTAGGTCGTTGTGGCACGGCGTGGACAGACGCTGTGCTTACCTGCCGCTGACGGCGCTCGCAACTTAAAGTGACCGGCTTTGCTTAGGCGGCTTTGCACATTTCGGTTTGCAAACCGGCAAAGCGTGTTACGATTCCCACAAAAAAGGGCATGGGGGTGGAATCGTTGATTCGGTCGTGGGTCGCAGGACCCGCGCCACGTCTGTTTCGCGCGTGGCGTGAGCAAAAAACGCAGTCGCCGCCTTCGACGCCGGTGTCGTCGATGCGCAGCTTCTGGGGCCTCATGCGGGCCTACTGGTTCTCCGAGCGGTGGCGGGAGGCCTGGGCCCTGACGGCGGCGATCGCCCTTCTCACCGCGCTCACCAGCAAGGTCGGTGTCTGGATTGCCCAGGCAAGCGGCGATCTTGCCAGCGCCATCGCGTTGTTCCATTGGCCCGACAATGAAGCGCCGCTGTCGTCTATCCTGAGTGCGGCGGGTTTCCTGGTTTCCCTGGTCATCGCCAAGGAGATCGCGCTGACCGGCTTCCGCCATCTCCTTTCGACGACCCTGCACCGCAAATGGCGTGCCTGGCTGACCGGCCGCTTCAACGACGCGCTGCTGGACGCCAACCACACGCATCTCCACGTCCAGAACGCGGCCCGTGCCGCCGACGGCACGGAATTGCCGCCGCCCGACAATATCGACCAGCGCATCCATGAATCGATCAAGGACATGGCCGGCGGCGCCATCGGCCTTGCCATGGGCGTGATCGCGGTCACCACCTCGGCGTTCTTCGTCGGACAGGCGCTGATTGAGAGTTCGACGGCGATCGACGGCCTCGAATTCCTCGGCCACTATGGCGCCGCCGTGCTGGCCTTCGCCGCGGTTGCCGCCTATGTGCCGCTCAACACCTGGTTCGCGCTGTGGCTCGGCCGCGCGCTGGAGCGCCTGGCTGTCGCCAGCCAGCGGGCGGAAGGCAGTTTCCGCGGAGAACTGACGACCTTCCTGCGCCGCAGTTTCCATGTGGCCGCCTCGCGCGGCGAGGCGGTTCAGAAGCGGATGAACGCCAGTCTCTATGCCGGCATCGACCGTGTCTGGGCGCGGCTCAACTGGTTCGATTCGGGCTTCAGGTCTTTCCAGCTCATCTACGACTTCGTCGCTTTCCGCGTCGTCTCGTATGGTCCGGGCCTGCTCCCTTACATAAACAACAACATCAGCCTGAAGGGCTACGTCACCGGCGCCGAACTGGTGAATACGTTGATACGCGAATGCTCGTGGTTCATTCACGTCATGCCGGCGATCGCCTCGCTGAAGGCCAATTCCCGCCGCGTCATCGAACTGGCGGACGCCATCGAGCGGGTGATCGATCCGGACGACTTTTACCGCACCACCGGGCGCAGCGACTTCCAGTTCGCACGCCAGCACGCGGTATTCGGGCTCACCGTGCGCAACCTCGATCTGATGCATGTCGGCGAGGAAACGGTGCCTTTCGTCACCGCGCCGCTGCTGCGTTTCCGCCGTGGCGAATGGACCTTTATCCGGGGCGCCTCGGGCGCCGGCAAGTCGAGCCTGATCAAGGCGATCAATGGGCTGTGGCCGCATGGCGGCGGCTCGGTGATTTTCCCCGAAGGGGTCTCCACTTTCTACGCGGCGCAGGACGTGCGCCTGCCGCCGCTCTCGCTGAAGCAACTCGTCTGCCTGCCGGCGGACGAGGCCGATCATGCCGACACGGCGGTCGCGGCTGCGCTGCATCGGGCAGGGCTCGGCGAGTTCATCGAATATCTTCCCGACAGCGCACGCGACGGCAGGCTGTGGGAGGAGACGCTGTCGGGCGGCCAGAAGCAGAAACTGGTGCTTGCCCGCATCCTGCTGCATAAGCCCGGCCTGCTGTTCCTCGACGAGGCCACCAGCGCGCTCGATCCTGAGGCCAAGGTGGCTTTCCACCAGGCGATCCGCGACAATTGCCCCGGCGTCATCGTCGTCAGCGTCATGCATGAAGCGGAGCCGCCGAAATCGTCGACCGGCGCGGAGTTCTACGACAGTGTGCTGACCATCGCCGACGGACTGGCCGTCAAGGCGCCGCTGCGCGCGGAGCCGCTTCAGCCGCTTCCCGACCTCGCCACGATGCTTGCAAGACCCGGCCGCCAGGCGCCGGCCAAGCCGGCATTGGCGCGCCAGACCCAGAACAACAACTAGCCCCCGCCGCGGATCTCACCGGCATCGCCGACGGCGACATCGGCAGACTCTGTGTCTGTCCCGCCGTTCTTTCCGGCGAAGCATCGGGCAGGGTGGTGACAGCGGTGCGGGTGATCAAAGCCAGTGCTCACCTGCGAGACTTCCCCGAGATTTCCCGGGGTGTCTTCGTACGCCGTTTGGGGGCTCGGCGAGCAAGCTCACGGCGCTATCCGCATCGCCGAAACCTGCTTCGGACAAGCGAGTCGCCGGCTTTTTCGGCGGTTTTTGAAGGCCGGCGAGGCTGACCCGAGGCAGGTGTCACCTATCCAATTGATATGATTTGGCATTATGGACTTCACACGTTATGCATGTGTATGCATTGAGTTGCAATCCGACGCCATAAGCCTTTGATTCTGCTCTGCTTTGCGCTTTAGCCGATCTAGCCGGCATCGGGCCATGTCAGAATCTCGGCATTTCGGCGCTTGTCGCGATGTGAGGCTTCCAGACGCTTTCGTTTTCCTCTAATGATTGGGAAAACGAAACCGAGGGAAGAGACATGTACCTATCGCCGCGCCATTCCGAAATCATACAGATGGCGAAGGATCAGGGCCGTGTCCTTGTCGATGACCTCGCCACCCATTTCGGCGTGACGCCGCAGACAATCCGCAAGGATCTCAACGACTTGTGCGACCAGCGGTTGCTGTCGCGCATCCATGGCGGCGCGCTCTTTCCCTCCGGCATCGCCAATGTCGAATATGAGGCGCGGCGCAAGATCGCCGCCTCCGAGAAGGAGGCGATCGGCCGCGCAGCGGCGCGCATCATTCCCGACAACGCCTCGCTGTTCATCAATATCGGCACCACCACCGAAGAGGTCAGCAAGGCGCTTCTGGATCATTCCGGACTTATGGTCATCACCAATAACATCAATGTTGCCAACAGGATGCGTGTTTATCCCGGGATCGAGGTGGTTATCGCCGGCGGCGTGGTGCGCGGCTCCGATGGAGGAGTCGTCGGCGAGGCAGCGGTGGACTTCATAAAGCAGTTCAAGGTCGACTATGCGGTCATCGGCGCCTCGGCGATCGACCATGACGGCGCGTTGCTCGACTACGACTTTCGCGAGGTCAAGGTCGCGCAAGCCATCATCGCCAATGCCCGCCACGTGATCCTGGTTTCGGACGCAACCAAGTTCGAACGTACCGCCCCCGTTCGCATCGGCCATCTGTCGCAGGTCAACACCTTCATCACCGACACCTGTGAGTTGCCGGCGATCCGACGCATCTGCCAGGAAAACGAGGTGGAACTGGTCGAGACCGACCGGTTGACGCAGGGTATGTGAGCGTCGGTGAGGAAAGTACGGATTTTCGTTTGACATTCGTTAGTATTTCGAAATAATCCCGCTAGACTTTCGAAAAGGCAGAAATGTTGCACTGCGAAAGCGAGCGGGGAGGCATTTTTGGGCGCAAGCGCGATCCATGACGTGTTCGTCATCGGCGGCGGCATCAACGGATGCGGCATCGCGCGCGACGCCGTCGGCCGCGGCTTTTCGGTTTTCCTCTGCGAGATGAACGACTTGGCAAGCGGGACCTCGTCCGGCTCGACCAAACTGATTCATGGCGGCCTGCGCTACCTCGAGCATTACGAGTTCCGCCTTGTCCGCGAGGCGCTGATGGAACGCGAGGTGCTGTGGAAGATGGCGCCGCACATCATCTGGCCGATGCGTTTCGTGCTCCCCTATGCCGAGGGCCTGCGGCCGGCCTGGCTGCTGCGGCTTGGGCTTTTCCTCTACGATCATATCGGCGGGCGCAAGCTGTTGCCGGCGACGAAGACGCTCGACATGGTCAGCGATAAAGCCGGCAAGCCATTGAAACCGCTGTTCAAAAAGGCGTTCGAATATTCCGACGGCTGGGTCAATGACGCGCGGCTGGTGGTGCTCAACGCCCGCGACGCCGCCGACCGCGGCGCGGTGATCCGCACCCGTACCCGCGTGGTCGAGGCGCGGCGGGAAGGCGATTTCTGGTCGGTCACAATCGAGGACATGGTGAGCCACGCGACTGAAACGGTCAGGGCAAAACTGATCGTCAATGCCGCCGGACCCTGGGTCGACCGGGTGCTGGCCGGCGCGGTCGGCCAGAACGACGTGCACAATGTCCGCCTCGTCGGCGGCAGCCACATCGTCGTGCGCAAGAAGTTCGACGACCCGCGCGCCTACTTCTTCCAGAACCGTGACGGCCGCATCATTTTCGCGATCCCCTACGAGGAAGATTTCACGCTCATCGGAACCACCGACCAGGATTTCGTCGGCGATCCGAAGGACGCGCGCATCAGCGAAACCGAAACCGATTATCTGTGCGCCGCCGCAAGCGAATATTTCGCCGAACCGGTCCGCCGCTCCGACATCGTCTGGACCTATTCGGCCGTCCGCCCCCTCTATGACGACGGCGCGTCGAAGGCGCAGGAGGCGACGCGCGACTATGTTCTGAAGGCCGAAGGCGGTCATGGCCGGGCGGCGATCGTCAATGTTTTCGGTGGGAAAATAACGACTTACCGGCGGCTGGCTGAGTCGATGCTTGAGAAGATCGAGGAGCATGTCGGCAAGCGCGGAAAACCCTGGACGGCGGGTGCGACGCTGCCGGGCGGCGATTTTCCGGTCAACGGCTTCGACGCCGAGGCGGCGAAGCTGAAGGCGTCCTATCCGTTCCTCGACCTGGCGCATGCCCGCCGCCTGACCCGGCTCTACGGCACGCGGGCCCGCACGCTGCTGGGGCTGGCGCGTTCGCAGGCCGACCTCGGCAAGAATTTTGGGGCCGACCTGTTCGAGGCCGAAGTGCGCTATCTCATGCAGCACGAATGGGCGCTGACCGCCGAGGATGTCTTGTGGCGCAGGACCAAGCGGGGCTTGAGGCTTACCAAAGAACAGGCGGCGGCGCTCGACCAGTATATGAGCGCGACCCTTGGGGATCGCGCGGCGGCGGAATAGGCTGCCGGGCTCGGGAGGAGGCGGAATGCTCGAACTGAAAAACGTGACGAAGACGGTGGCGGGCGCGGATCACATTCGCGACGTTTCGCTGACGCTTCGCCACGGCTCGCTAAACGTGCTGCTCGGGCCGACCCTGTCCGGCAAGACCAGCCTGATGCGGCTGATGGCCGGGCTGGACGCGCCGACTTCCGGCTCGGTCTGGTTCGACGGCAAGGATGTCACTGGCGTCGCGGTGCAAAAGCGAAACGTCGCAATGGTTTACCAGCAGTTCATCAACTATCCGGCGATGACCGTCTACGAAAACATCGCCTCGCCGCTGCGCGTCGCCGGCACCGACCAGGCTAGGATCGACCGCGAGGTGAAGCGCGCGGCGGAACTGATGAAGCTGACGCCCTACCTGCAGCGGACGCCTTTGAATCTATCCGGCGGCCAGCAGCAGCGCACCGCGCTGGCGCGAGCCATCGTCAAGAACGCCAGCCTCGTGCTGCTCGACGAACCGCTCGCCAATCTCGACTACAAGCTGCGCGAGGAACTGCGCGCCGAGCTGCCGAAACTGTTCGCCGAGGCCGGCACCATCTTCGTCTACGCCACGACGGAGCCGCATGAGGCGCTGCTGCTCGGCGGCAACACGGCGACGCTGTCGGAAGGTCGGGTGACGCAGTTCGGGCCGACCATCGACGTCTTCCGCCAACCTGTTGATCTGATTACCGCCAGAACCTTCTCCGATCCGCCGCTGAACACCCTCGTCATGCGCAAGGACGGCGCGCGCTTCCTGCTCGACGGTGGCGTCGGCCTGCCGGTGCCTACAGAACTTTCCGCCATCGCCGACGGCGCCTACACGATCGGCTTCCAGCCGCACCACCTGTCGCTCGCGCGGCCGACGGCGAACGCCGTCTCCGTGCCGGCCAAGGTGACGGTGACCGAAATCACCGGGTCTGAGAGTTTTGTCCACCTGCAATTCGCCGACGCGAAATGGGTGATGCTGACGCCGGGCATAAAGGTGTTCGAGGCGGACGAGACGGTCGAGGTGTTCATCGACCCTCGCCACATCCTGGTGTTCGACGCGGCCGGCCGCTCGGCCGCCTCGCGCAAACTGGCGGCTTGAGGAGGACGGGATGGCACGCATCGATCTCGACCATATCCGCCACGCCTACACGGCGAACCCGACCTCGCCCAAGGATTATGCGCTGAAGGAAGTCGACCACACCTTCGAGGACGGCGGCGCCTATGCGCTCCTCGGCCCGTCCGGCTGCGGCAAGACCACGCTGCTCAACATCATCTCCGGCCTGCTGCACGCCTCGCATGGAAGGCTGCTGTTCGACGGCCGCGACGTGAGCCACGCATCGACGCAGGAGCGCAACATCGCCCAGGTGTTCCAGTTCCCGGTCATCTACGACACCATGACGGTCTACGACAATCTCGCCTTCCCGCTGCGCAATCGCGGCGTGCCCGAGGCCGAGGTCGACCGCAAGGTGCGCGAGACGCTCGACATGATCGACCTCGCGGACTGGGCGAAACGCCGGGCGAGGGGGCTGACCGCCGACCAGAAGCAGAAGATCTCGCTCGGCCGCGGGCTGGTTCGTTCCGACGTCAACGCCATCCTGTTCGATGAGCCGCTGACCGTCATCGACCCGCACATGAAATGGGTGCTGCGCTCGCAATTGAAGCTGCTGCACAAGCGCTTCGGCTACACCATGGTCTACGTGACCCACGACCAGACCGAGGCGCTGACCTTCGCCGAGAAGGTGGTGGTCATGTATGACGGCGAGATCGTGCAGATCGGCACGCCGGCCGAACTGTTCGAGCGGCCGAAGCACACCTTCGTCGGCTATTTCATCGGCTCTCCGGGCATGAACGTCCTGCCAGTCGAGGTCGACGGCAACAGCGCCCGGCTCGGCGGCCACACGGTCGAATTGCCCGGCGCGGCGGCAGGCGCGAGCGGAACGATCGAACTCGGCATCCGCCCCGAATATGTGCGGCTCGGCCGCTCCGGCATGCCGGTGGCGATCACCAAGGTCGAGGACATCGGCCGTCATAAGGTGGTGCGCGCCACGCTGGAAGGACGCGAGATTGCCGCCATCCTGGGTGAGGACGAGGAGGTGCCGGCCGAGCCGCGCATGGCCTTCGATCCGGCCGGAATCAACCTTTACGCCGACTCCTGGCGCGTCGAGATGGGGGGGCGGTGATGAACAAGACCTGGAACAACCGGGCCTGGTTCATGGTCCTGCCGGTGCTGCTGCTGGTCGCGTTTTCGGCGGTCATCCCGCTGATGACCGTGGTCAATTACTCGGTGCAGGATACGTTCGGCAACAACGAGTTCTTCTGGGCTGGAACCGAATGGTTCCAGGAGATGCTGCATTCCGATCGCTTCTGGGAGGCGATGGGCCGCAACCTGATCTTCTCCTTCATCATTCTCGCCATCGAAATCCCGCTCGGCATCTTCATCGCGCTGAACATGCCGAAGAGCGGCTGGGGCGTGCCTGTCTGTCTGGTGCTGATGGCGCTGCCGCTGCTGATCCCTTGGAACGTCGTCGGCACGATCTGGCAGGTGTTCGGCCGCGTCGACATCGGCCTGCTCGGCTATACGCTGTCGGCGGTCGGCATCGACTACAACTACGTCAACGACCCGTTCGACGCCTGGGTAACGGTAATCGTGATGGACGTCTGGCACTGGACCAGCCTGGTGGTGCTGCTCTGCTATGCCGGCCTGGTGTCGATCCCCGACGCCTACTACCAGGCCGCCAAGATCGACGGGGCATCGCGCTGGTCGATCTTCCGCTACATCCAGTTGCCGAAGATGAACCGCGTGCTGCTGATCGCCGTGCTTCTGCGCTTCATGGACAGTTTCATGATCTATACCGAGCCCTTCGTGGTGACCGGCGGCGGGCCGGGCAATTCCACGACCTTCCTGTCGATAGACCTGGTCAAGATGGCGGTCGGGCAGTTCGACCTCGGCCCGGCGGCGGCGATGTCGATAATCTACTTCCTGATCATCCTGCTCCTGTCATGGGTGTTCTACACCGTCATGACCAACTACGACGCGGAGCGTTGAGATGGCCGACGTGAAGACCACGGCAGCAACCGCCCGCGCCGGCGATCTCGGCGCCGCGCCCGCCGGCGCGGTGGCGGCCGGGCAGGACGCGGTTGCCCGCGCCATGCGCCGGCGCGGCGACGAAAGCCGGTTCTGGTGGCTGGTGCCGACGCTTTACATCATCTTTCTGATGCTGCCGATCTACTGGCTCATGAATATGAGCTTCAAAACCAACCAGGAGATTCTTGGCTCGTTCTCGCTGTGGCCGCAGAATCCGACGATCGCCAACTACATGGTGATCTTCACCGACCCGTCCTGGTACAAGGGCTACATCAACTCGATCATCTATGTGGTCATGAACACGGTGATTTCGGTCACCGTGGCGCTGCCCGCCGCCTATGCCTTCTCGCGCTACCGGTTCCTGGGCGACAAGCACCTGTTCTTCTGGCTGCTCACCAACCGCATGGCGCCACCGGCGGTGTTCGCGCTGCCCTTCTTCCAGCTCTATTCGGCCTTCGGGCTGATCGACACCCACATCGCCGTCGCGCTGGCGCACTGCCTGTTCAATGTGCCGCTGGCGGTGTGGATCCTGGAAGGCTTCATGTCCGGCGTGCCGAAGGAGATCGACGAGACCGCCTATATCGACGGCTATTCGTTCCCGAAATTCTTCGTGAAGATTTTCATGCCGCTGATCGCGTCGGGCATCGGCGTCGCCGCCTTCTTCTGCTTCATGTTCTCCTGGGTGGAACTCTTGATCGCCCGCACGCTGACGACGACGGACGCAAAACCGATCGCCGCGATCATGACCCGCACCGTCTCGGCTTCCGGCCTCGACTGGGGCGTGCTGGCGGCGGCCGGCGTGCTCACCATCATCCCCGGCGCGCTGGTGATCTGGTTCGTGCGCAACTACATCGCCAAGGGCTTTGCCCTGGGGAGGGTGTGATGGTGGTCGCAGCGCGGTTACCCTCCCCCTTGTGGGGAGGGTCGACGAGAAAGCCGAGCGTAGCGAAGCTTTTGAGGCGGGGTGGGGGTGTTTATGCCTTTGACCCCCACCCGGCCCTCCGGGCCACCCTCCCCACAAGGGGGAGGGTAGAGGCTGCCGCGACCCAGGAGATCCGCCCATGACCGCATCCCGCCGTTGGGTTCTGCCGCTGGGCGCGGTGCTTGCCGCCTATCTGGCCGCCATCGCGCTGCTGGTCGCCATGCTGCCGAGGAAGGACGGCGCGGTCGACTGGTTCGCGCCGCTGGTGCGCGGCGGCTGGATGGCCTGGTCGTTCCCCAGCGCCATGTTCTTCCTGACCATCCTTTTGCTGCTCTGCCTGATGGCGGTGTGGGAATACGCCTCGCCGGGCGGCAATCCGCGTGTCGGCATCCTGCGCTTCGAGACGACGCGCGGCGACCGCCTTTTCATTTCGCTGCTTGGCAGCGCCTTTATCCATCTCGCTTGGCTGGGTCTGATCGGACCCAACCTGTGGTGGGCTCTCGCTCTCTCCGTGGTCTACGCCGTCGGCGTATTCCGCACCGTGTAGAGGGAGAAACTGTTGAGGCGGCCGCGTGCCGGCGACCGCCTCGATCGCACTTGAAACCTTAAGGGAGGAAATCTCATGCGACGGCATATTTTAGCATCAACCAGCGTCATTGCACTCATTCTGGGCTCCGGCCAGGCCTTTGCCGGCATGGACGAGGCCAAGGCGTTCCTGGACGCCGAGATCGGCGACCTGTCGACGCTCGATCGCGCCGCCCAGGAAGCTGAGATGCAGTGGTTCATCGACGCGGCGAAACCCTTCGCCGGCATGGATATCAAGGTCGTTTCGGAGACGATCACCACGCATGAATACGAGTCCAAGACGCTGGCCAAGGCGTTTTCGGACATCACCGGGATCAAGATCACCCACGATCTTATCGGCGAAGGCGACGTGATCGAGAAGCTGCAGACGCAGATGCAGTCGGGCGAGAACGTCTATGACGCCTATGTCAACGACTCCGATCTGATCGGCACGCATTGGCGCTACCAGCAGGCGCGGAGCCTGACCGACTGGATGGCCAACGAGGGCAAGGACGTCACCAATCCCGGCCTCGATCTGGCCGACTTCATCGGCACGTCGTTCACCACCGCCCCGGACGGCAAGCTCTATCAGTTGCCCGACCAGCAGTTCGCGAACCTTTATTGGTTCCGCTACGACTGGTTCAACGACGAGAAGAACAAGGCCGACTTCAAGGCGAAGTACGGCTACGACCTCGGCGTGCCGGTCAATTGGTCGGCCTATGAGGACATCGCCCAGTTCTTCACCGGCCGAGAGATCGACGGCAAGAAGGTCTACGGCCATATGGACTACGGCAAGAAGGACCCGTCGCTGGGCTGGCGCTTCACCGACGCCTGGCTGTCGATGGCCGGCAACGGTGACAAGGGCATCCCGAACGGCAAGCCGGTCGACGAGTGGGGCATCAAGGTCGACGAGAACTCCCGTCCGGTCGGCTCGTGCGTCGCCCGCGGCGGCGACACCAATGGCCCGGCCGCTGTGTACTCGATCGAAAAGTACCTGGAATGGCTGAAGGCCTACGCGCCTGCCGCCGCTCAGGGCATGACCTTCTCCGAGTCCGGCCCGGTGCCCTCGCAGGGCGAAGTCGCCCAGCAGATGTTCACCTACACCGCCTTCACCGCCGACTTCGTGAAGCCGGGTCTGCCGGTGGTGAACGAGGACGGCACGCCGAAGTGGCGTTTCGCTCCGTCGCCGCACGGCGTCTACTGGAAGGACGGCATGAAGCTCGGCTACCAGGACGTGGGTTCCTGGACGATCCTGAAGTCGACGCCGGACGATCGCGCCAAGGCCGCCTGGCTCTACGCGCAGTTCGTCACCTCCAAGACCGTTGACGTCAAGAAGAGCCATGTCGGCCTGACGCTCATCCGCGAAAGCTCCATCCAGCACAAATCGTTCACCGAGCGTGCGCCCAAGCTCGGCGGCCTGATCGAGTTCTACCGCTCGCCGGCCCGCGTGCAGTGGTCGCCGACCGGCACGAACATTCCTGACTATCCGAAGCTGGCGCAGCTTTGGTGGCAGGCGATCGGCGACGCCTCGTCGGGCGCCAAGACCGCGCAGGAGGCGATGGACTCGCTCTGCGCCGAGCAGGAGAAGGTGCTGGAGCGTCTGGAGCGCGCCGGCGTCATGGGCGATATGGGGCCGAAGCTGGCCGAAGAGCACGACCTCGAATACTGGAACAAGGACGCCGTGGCGAAGGGTAACCTCGCGCCGCAGCTCAAGGTCGAGAACGAGAAGGAAAAGCCGATCACCGTCAACTATGACGAACTGGTGAAGAGCTGGCAGAAGTAATCTCGTGATGGGAACGGGGGGCTTCGGCCCCCCGGCTTCCTTGCCGCCGGAACGGTTTGCACCCATAATGTCGTCGGCGGAGGTGCCGACATGCCGGCTGAAAAGCGGACACCTGAGGGTATGTACAACGCGCTGGTCGAGGCGCTGCCCAACGGGCAGCGGCGGACAGTTGCGCATCTCGAGACATTGGCGACTCGTGTCGACGAGTTGACTCGCGAAATGGTCAAATTCTCCCGCAACCAGATACAGTTGCGGAGCGACGTTGCAGAGTTGCGCGCGGAAGTAGACGTAAAGTTGGTCACAATTGACCGCCGCTTCGAGGCAATCCTGGCGCGTCTGGATGAGTTGGATGCGGTAGTCGACAAGAATGCGGACGATATCCGGAAAATGCGCATCGAGATCGTCGGCCAGTACAACGACATTCTCAATGCCCTTCAGTCCGGGCATCAGGCGAAGCTCGATATTGATGAGATCAACGCGCGCCTTGATGAACTGGAACGGCGTGCCGGTCTCAGATAGCGGTTCTGCCTCCTTATTCACAATGATTTTGACGTCTGGCGGGCTCTCGTCGTCCCGGATATTCTCGACAGGTATTTGATGTCCAACTTCATCCTCGCCATCGACCAGGGCACCACCTCCACCCGCTCCATCGTCTTCGACGGCGCCATGAAGCCGGTGGGAAGCAGCCAGAAGGAATTTTCGCAGCACTATCCGGCGTCCGGCTGGGTCGAGCACGATCCCGACGAGATCTGGGAAACAGTGCTGTCCTCGATCAGGGGCGCGCTGCATCACGCGAAAATCGAAGCGCGCCAGCTTGCCGGCATCGGCATCACCAACCAGCGCGAGACGGTGGTGATCTGGGACAAGGCGACGGGAAAGCCGATTCACAACGCCATCGTCTGGCAGGACCGCCGCACCGCGCCGCTCTGCCACAGGCTGAAGGAAGAGGGATTTGAGCCGAGCTTCACGGCCAGGACCGGGCTGCTGCTCGACCCGTATTTTTCCGGAACCAAGATCGCCTGGCTGCTCGACAATGTCGAGGGCGCACGCCGGCGGGCCGAGAATGGCGAACTGCTTGCCGGCACCATCGACACGTTCCTGATCTGGCGGCTGACAAAGGGCAAGGCGCACGCCACCGACGCCACCAATGCCTCGCGCACCCTGGTCTACAACATCGAGACCAATGCCTGGGACGCGGAACTGCTGAAGATCCTCGACATCCCGGCCGCGCTGCTGCCCGAGGTGAAGGACTGCGCCGACGATTTTGGAACAATTGACGAAAAGCTGTTCGGGGCGGCGATAAGAATCCTCGGCGTCGCCGGCGATCAGCATGCAGCCACCATCGGCCAGGCCTGCTTCGAGCCCGGCATGATGAAGTCGACCTACGGCACCGGCTGCTTCGCCGTGCTCAACACCGGCCGCGACCTCGTGCGGTCGAAGAACCGGCTGCTCTCCACCATCGCCTACCGGCTGGACGGGCGGACGACCTATGCGCTGGAAGGGTCGATCTTCATCGCGGGCGCCGCCGTGCAGTGGCTGCGCGACGGCGCGAAGATGATCGCCAAGGCCGCCGACAGCGGCGAACTCGCCGCAAGGGCCGATCCGGCGCAGGAGGTCTATCTGGTGCCGGCCTTCGTCGGGCTGGGCGCGCCGCATTGGGATGCCGAGGCACGCGGCGCCATCTTCGGCCTGACCCGCAATTCCGGCCCGGCCGAGTTCGCGCGCGCAGCGCTGGAATCGGTCGCCTACCAGACCCGCGACCTGCTCGACGCGATGAAGAAGGACTGGAGAACCGGCAACGGCAAGACCGTGCTTCGCGTCGACGGCGGCATGGTGGCGTCCGACTGGACCATGCAGCGCCTGGCCGACATTCTGGACGCGCCGGTCGACCGGCCGACGGTGCTGGAAACCACGGCGCTCGGCGCGGCGTGGCTGGCGGGATCGCGGGCAGGGGTGTGGCCGGATGCGGCGGCCTTCGCGAAATCCTGGGCGCTCGACCGCCGCTTCGAGCCCGAAATGGACGAGCCTACTCGCAGCCGTAAGCTTGCCGGGTGGCGCGACGCCGTGCGCCGTACGCTGAGCACCACGTAAAACTCGCAGGATGCAAAGAAAAACCCGCGCCGGAGGCCGGCGCGGGTTCGCTGTTCAGATGCTTCCCGGCACCATCAATAATCGTAGGGCGAGACGCACTGCTGGCGCGGGCCGTTATAGGGCTGGAACGTGTTGTCGTAGGCTCGGTACGAGCGATAGCGGTTGTAGCACCACTGCGTGTGCGATCCGCCTTCACGCACAACGACGCGTGGCTCGCTGGCGATCGCGCCGCCGAGGATCGCGCCGGCCGCGAAGGCCGCTGCCGGATACCAGAAGCCGTCGTCGTAGCGACGGTATCCAGGACGATAGTAGTCGTAGCCCCGATGGCCACGATAATAGCCGCGCCTCCCGTCGCGTCGCCAGTCGCGTCTCGCTTCACGGCGGTCCCGGCGCCATTCCCGCCGGTCCCGACGGTTGTCTCGACGCCATTCGCGCCGGTCACGACGTGCCTCACGGCGCCACTTGCGGCGCTCGCTGTTCTGGACCTGGATGACGTCGCCCTGGGCCTTCACGGCGGTTTGCGGGACGTAAACCGGCGCTGCCTGGACCGGCGCGAGGCCGACCAGGGTAACCGAAAAGGCCAGCGCCGTGGCGCAAAGGCCAGATAGGAATTTCCTCATATCATGTTCCTCGCGGTGGATTGCGTCCCTATGCAGCGGCAAACGGGCGGAAAGATGATTTCGTTCCCGTATTACAGAAGTTTAACATCGTAGTGCAAGCCGGTGGCCGCTAATCCGCCAGCTTCGACTCCGCGTTGTGCCAGGCAGTCGCGCCGAAACCGCGCCGGCGGACCGGCGCGGCAATCGCGGCAATTTCGCGCTTCAATCGTCAACCATAAGGCGAGATGCACGCCCGGCGCGGTCCGTTGTAGGGCTGGAAGGTGTTGTCGTAGGCGCGATAAGACCGGTAGCGGTTCGCGCACCACTCCTCATGCGAGCCGCCCTCCACGATCACTTCACGCGGCTGCGAATTGGCGATGGCACCGGTGATCAGGGCGCCGGCCACGAAGGCGGCAGCCGGATACCAGAAACCGTCGTCGTAGCGGCGATAGCCCGGCCGATAGTCCCGATACCCGCGATAGCCCCGGTAGTAGCCGTAGCGTTCGTCCCTGTCCCTGCGGGCTTCGCGGCGGTCCCGGCGATCCTCCCGCCATTCCTCACGGCGCTCTTCCCTTGCCTCGAGCCATTCCTCGCGGCGCTCACGCCTCGCCTCGCGCCAGTCTTCCTGGCGGTCGCGGCGCGCTTCACGGCGATCCTCGCGGTTGCGCTCGCGGCGGACCTCCCTGCGGTCATCGCTGCGGTCGCGGCGCGCGTCCTGCCGTTCCTCTTGCGCCTTCTTGCGGCGGAACTCCTTGTTGATCTTGTCGCGGCGCCTTTTGAGGACGTCGTCATCGTTGTCCTGGACCTTGATGATGCCCGGGCCGGGCACCGCCGCCGGCGCGTTCGGGGCGATCGGCGCCGCGAAGACCGGCGCCATGCCGGTGGCGGCGAGCGCGACCGCAAGGCTGCTCGTACAGAGGCCTGATAGAAGCGTTTTCATGACTGTCTCCTTCCGGGGCAGGGATTCTTGCTCCGCCAACGGCACCCGCTGCGGATGGTTCCAACATTTCCGGATGACGTCAGAGCGTGTCGCGCCCGATCGGGTGCGACACGCTCCCGGTTTTCGCTCCACCATCTTTGGACATGGACAGCCATTGAGCCGAAAGGCATTCCTGCGTTATGCCGCGTCTGAAAGGCCCAGGAGATCTCCGTGCAGGACCGCATTCGCATCGATAGCGTCGAGCTATTGTCCGACAACTGGGGTGTGTTGAAGAAAACCACCTTCGACTATCGCAATTCGAAGGGCGCATGGGAAAAGCATGTCCGAGAGACCTACGACCGCGGCCATGGCGCGACGGTGCTTCCCTTCGATCCCGGACGCAGCACGGTGCTGCTGGTCCGGCAGTTCCGCTTTCCGGCCTATGTCGAGGGTCATGCAGAGCCGCTGCTCGAGGCCTGCGCCGGCTTGCTCGACGCAGACGACCCGGAGACCTGCGCCCGCCGCGAGGCGGAAGAGGAGCTTGGCTACCGGCTGAGCGACCTGAGGCTGGTGATGATGCCGTTCATGAGCCCCGGCAGCGTCACCGAGAGGCTTGCCTTCTTCACCGCTCACTATTCCGTTGCCGACAAGGTGTCCGACGGTGGCGGCCATGCCGGCGAGGGCGAGGACATCGAGGTGGTCGAAATGCCGCTGGAAGAGGCTTATCGCGCCTGTCTCGACGGTCGCATCGTCGATGCCAAGACAATCATCCTGGTCCAGCATCTGATGCTCACCGAGCAGCGGACGGCATAGCCACGATTTCGTCGGGATCAGATGCCAGTCCGCGTCGCGGGACCGAACGGCGTGAAGGACTGGATCGTGAAATTCGGCGCGGACACCGGCCTCCTTGCCCGCATCCTGTTTTCCGGATTGGGCCTGTTCGCGTTCAGCGAACCAGCCAACGCCGACCTGTCCGAACGCACCGAATGGAATCGCCCGTCCAGCGTCGCCATGGGCGACATTCCTGCCGAGTTGGCGTTGCCGCGCGTCTATCTCGACGGAGACAGCCGCGCCGACCTGGCTTCCAACGACGGCCGGACGACGACCCAGGGCTGGCTGTGGTGGCTGCAGCTCATGACCGGCGCGCGATTCGACTTCCAGCCCAGCTATAATTTCGCCTTGAGCGGATCGAGTAGCGAGAAGGTCCGCGACGGCGCGGTCGACCTGCGGGGCCAGCCGCCGGGTTATGTCGTGTCGATCGTCGACACCAACGACCGCACGGCGGGCTGGTCCGCCGCGCGCACCATCGCGGCGCTCGCGGACTATCAGGCAAAAATCCTCTCCTACGGCCACAGGCTGATCTGGATCGCCGGCACCCCGCGCGGCGACGGCACGCCGGACGGCGTCCGCCGCACCCTGTCGGGCGCCGAACTTGCCGACGCCCTGCAGGTCCGTGCGTGGTTCCTGGCGCAAGCCTCGGTAAAGAGCGTCCACGTCGCCGATCCCTGGCCGCTGATGCTCGACCACGACAGTGCGCAAGGCCGCGCCCGCGACGGCATCCTGCGCGACGGGCTGCATTGGGGGCCGGTCGGCGCCAGGCTGGTAGCGCAAGCGCTGACGCCGGTTTTCGACACTCTGCTCGAGCCGCGCGCGCGGCTCGTCATGTCCAATGACGACCTCTATTCGGTGGCCAATCCCGGCGGATCGCTTGTCGCCAATCCCATGTTTTCGGGAAGCGGCGGCATGCTTGGCGCGGGCTGTTCCGGCGACCTTGCGGACGGCTGGTCGGCCGAAGCCGGGCAGGGGATGTCGGCCGTCTTCAGCAAGGTGACGATCGACGGCGACGAGTGGCAGCAGGTGGTCGTGTCCGGTGCGCCGCTGGCGCCGAATGCCGGCGGCGATCCCCTCGATCCGACGCCGGTCTCGCTCGTCGTTTCGGCGGACATCGACCCTCTCGACCTTGCCCAAGGCGACCGTTTTGAAACATTGGGGGCGATCGAACTGGACCCGGGATCGTCGGGCCTGCGGGGCGTTGCGCTCTATTCGTCCTATACGACGGCCGAAGGGACCGTGACGCTGGCGGCGGGGGAGCCCACACTGGCGCGCTCGCAGGTCAATCTTGACCTGCCGCCGGAGGCGGTCTCGGGCGTCGCCGTCGTGCCGCGCACGGTACCGCTGCCGGAGGACGTGGAAGCGGCCTCGGTGAAAATCGTCATCAGCGGCGTGCCGCACAGCCCGCGTCTTAAAGACGTGCCGATCTCCGCGACGCTGCGTTTCCGCGCCGTCAGCGCCCACAAGGGTGGCTGACCCGGCCCGGCAGGCGACCAAATCGGGCGAGGGGGAGCCGCACGAATGCCGGTCGCACGGACGCGCCTTGCGCGATTCCGTGGAAATCTTGCCGGCCTCGGAAGAATTTTTCCTGGATCGACAGTTTTTGGGAACAGGATTATTGGCTTCGAAGCCGAATCATCCCCATATAGACAGCATCACCCGGCGGTTCTCCTCCCATTGTCGCCGGGTGGTGTTCCCCTCTGGAGGTTTTTTGACCTTCAATTTGGCCGGGCCGTTTTCGAGCCCGGCCTTTTTTTGGTTCGCAACCAGGAACTACGGTTTAGCGGTCGCTTCCATATGGATCGCACCGCTTTGGCCCTGCGTCCAATACGTGCCCGCCTCGGCGCCCGCGCCCTGCCGGACGAAAATGTCCGGCCCCGCGATCGCCGGCGACAGGCCGCGATAGTCGAATTTGCGTGGCGGCGCGCCGATCGCCGTCGCGGCCAAGTTGAACAGCAGCGTCGCCTGGATCGGCCCATGGACCACCAAGCCGGCATAACCTTCCACCTCGGTCGCGTAGGGCAGGTCGTAGTGGATGCGGTGCCCGTTGAAGGTGATGGCCGAATAGCGGAACAGCAGGACGGGCGAGGTCGGCGCCGAAAGCGACCGGCTGTGCGGCCTGGCCGCCGGCTGCACGCCAGCCGTCGCCGGCCGCCCCGGAGCCGGTTTTGCCGCTTCGCGATAGACGATGTCGTGCCTTTCGCGGATCGCCGCGCCGCGTTCGCTCGAATAGACGTGCTCGACAGCGACGAACCACAGTTCCCCGGATCTTCCGGTCTTGTGCGTCACGTCGGCGATGGTCGAGCGGCGGCGGATCCGGTCGCCGATCCGCAACGCGCCAAGCGTTTCGATCGAGCCGCCTGCCCACATGCGGCGTGGCTGCGGCACCGGCGGCAGGTCGCGGTTCTTTGCGGGGTGGCCGTCGGGCCCTAGCTCCGCCATGGTGGCGATCGCGGGGGAAAGGCACCAGTGGATGCCGAGCGGCGCGGCGCCTTCTGCTACAGGCGCGAGATGTTGTCCGAAAATGGCGCGAAAACTGGCTGCGAGCCGCTCCGTAAGAACGTCCTCGCTCTCGGACGCGCGGCCGATCCAGTCCGCAAAAGGCTTTTCGATGTCTTCAGGCAAGGTGCTGCTCCTCGGTCGTTCTTTTGCTCAGGGTGTGCCGAGATTCGCACGTCAGCGACCCCCTCTCTTGCGATTTCTAACACTTACCCTCACCGCGCCCTTCGGGCTTGCTCGGCTAAGATGTTGAAATCGCTTTCTCCCCCGCCGAGGGGGAGATAGAGCGCTGCCGTAACCTCGCCGCAAATCGCCAACGTTGGAGACTAGCGGAAATGGCGGAGCGCGATATCTCTCCCCTTGCGGGAGAGATAGCGATTTCAACATCTTAGCTGGAGCAGGGCGAAGCCCGTCAGCGCAAGCTAAGTGTTAGAAATCGCAAGTGAGGGGCTTTCCCGCCACCTGAATTTCAACGGACCCAAAACCTCCTCCTCGATAAGAGCTCAATACGAGCGCGGCATGCCCAGCACATGTTCGGAAAGGAAAGACAGGATCAGATTGGTGGAGATCGGCGCCACCTGGTAGAGGCGCGTCTCGCGGAATTTGCGCTCGACGTCGTATTCCTCGGCGAAGCCGAACCCGCCATGCGTCTGGATGGCGGCGTTGGCGGCTTCGTTGGAGGCGTCGGCGGCCAGCATCTTGGCCATGTTGGCTTCCGCGCCGCAGTCGCGCCCGGCCTCGTAGAGGCGGGCGGCCTCCTTCACCATCAGCTCGGCGGCACGCATGTTTGCGTAGGCACGCGCGATCGGGAACTGCACGCCCTGGTTGGCGCCGATCGGCCGGCCGAACACGGTACGCTCCCTGGCATAGGACGCGGCCTTTTCGATCAGCCACTTTGCGTCGCCGACGCATTCGGCGGCGATCAGGATGCGCTCGGCGTTCATTCCCGACAGGATGTAGCGAAACCCCTTGCCCTCCTCGCCGACAAGGTTTTCGCTGGGCACGCGGACGTTGTCGAAGAACACTTCGGTGGTGGAGTGGTTCATCATCGTGCGGATCGGCCGGATGCTCAGGCCGCTCTTCATCGCCTCACGCATGTCGAGGATGAAGACCGACAGCCCGTCGGTGCGCTTCACCACCTCTTCGCGCGGCGTGGTGCGGGCGAGCAGTAGCATCAGGTCGGAATGTTCCGCCCGGCTGGTCCAGATTTTTTGGCCGTTGACGATATAGTGGTCGCCGTCCCTGCGGGCGAAGGTGCGGATCGAACTGGTGTCGGTGCCGCTGGTCGGCTCGGTGACGCCGAAAGCCTGGAGGCGGAGTTCGCCGGAGGCGATGCCGGGGAGGTAGCGCGCCTTCTGGTCGGCGCTGCCGTGGCGCAGCACCGTACCCATGATGTACATCTGCGCGTGGCAGGCCGCGCCGTTGCAGCCGGCCCGCTGGATCTCCTCCAGCACGGCGGCTGCTGCCGACAGCGTCAGTCCCGCGCCGCCATATTCCTCAGGGATGAGCGTCGCCAGATAGCCGGCCTCGGTGAGCGCGGCGACGAACTCGGCGGGATAGGAACGGCTGGCATCGAGCCTGCGCCAGTATTCACCGGGAAACCGTTCGCAGAGCTTGCGGACGGCGTCGCGGATTTCGCGATGGTCTTCGGCCTCGAAGCTCACGGCGCCTGCTCCGTTTGCATGGTCTTTTGCCGCTCGCCGAACTCGGCGCGGATCGCCGCATCGTGCTGGCCGAGCGAGGGCACCGGCCGCAGGGCCGGCCTGCGGCCGTCGACAATGTTGGGCGGCGCGACAAGTTCGACCGTGCCCTGCGGCGTCTCCACCTCGGAAAACGCCGCGCTGCGGTGGCTGATCAGATCCTCGACCGTCGAAAGGCGGCCATAGGCGATGCGCGTCCGGTCGAGCAGCGCGCAGATGTCGTCGCTGGATGCGCCGCCGAACGTCTCCTGCACCCTGAGATCAAGGTTGGTCCGATTCTTCACCCGTTCGGTGTTGCGGATGTATCTCGGGTCGCTGGCGAGCGAAGGATCGCGCAGCACCTCCCCGCAGAAAACCTTCCACTCGCGCTCGTTCTGGATCGAGATCAGGATTTCGCCGTCGCGGGTCCTGAACACGCCGTAGGGGGCGATGGAAGGATGGGCAAGCCCCGGCCGGCGCGGCGTCCTGCCGCCATAGCGTTGCGCCAGATAGGGCACGTTCATGAATTCGGCGACAGTGTCGAACAGCGACACCTGCAGATGGCTGCCCTGGCCGGTGCGTTCGCGCTTGAACAGCGCCTCCAGGATCGCGGCATAGGCCGCCTGGCCGGTGGCGATGTCGCATATCGATATGCCGACGCGGCTCGGCCCGGACGCCTCCGTCCCGGTGACGCTGGCGAGGCCGCTCTCTGCCTGCACCAGCAGGTCGTAGGCCTTGCGGTCATGGTCGGGCGTGCCCTCGGCATAGCCGCCGATGTCGCAGACGATGAGTTTCGGAAACCGTTTTCGCAAGCCGGCGCTACCGATGCCGAGCCTTGACGTGGCGCCCGGCGCGAGATTCTGCACGAACACGTCCGCTGTCTCCAGCATCGTCAGCAGCAGCCGCAGGTCGGCTGGATCCTTCAGGTCGACTGTGCAGGATTGCTTGCCGCGATTGTTCCAGACGAAATAGCTCGACTGGCCGAGGACGTAGTCGTCGTAGCCCCGCGCGAAATCGCCTTCCGGCCGCTCCAGCTTGATGACGCGCGCGCCGGCGTCCGCCAGCCGCGCGGTGGCGAGGGGAGCCGCAACGGCCTGCTCCAATGCGACGACGGTCAATCCTTCCAGCGCGCCGGTCATGCATGGCCCTGTTGCTTGCGGACCGCAGACACCTCGTGCCGGAGCTACGCCAAGTCAAATAGGATTTTGCGATGACGGGTATAAGGAAATCCGTTACTCACGCATCGATGCTAGAGCTTTTTTGAATATGTTAAAGGCTGGCGGCGCCTGCTTGCGAAGGCGAGAAACGCGACGAGCTCGATACTCAGAAAAAACCCGCGCTGCGTGTCCAAAGGGTCGAAAAACACCGTGCGAGCCGCTCACAAAGGGGTCCGTGTGAAGCTCGCGATGCGATTTTTGCGCTGCAAACGAAGCAACCCGATGGAATGTTTCACTTTTCCGGACTTCACGCGATGCGGGAGCCCGACTGCCGGGACGTTCGCAATTATAAGGCGCGGCTTCCGGATGTCCGGATAAGCCATTGACAAAAAACAATATATGAGCGCGAGCGAGACGCTGGCGTCTCGCCCTCACGAAAACAGATCGGGCCGGTGGGCCTCGTCGGAAAGGCTGGCGGTCCAGACATTGTCGCGAACGAGCTGGCGCAGGATGTCCCAGGACAACTGGCCGATGGCGCGCGGCGCGTTGAGCAGCGGGCGCTCGGTCGAATAGGCCAGATACACCCGGCGGGTGATCGGCGGCTCCTCGATGCGCCAGACGCGGAAGATCCCGGCGTAGGCCTCGCGCTGGACGGCCATGCGCGGCAGAATGCCATAGCCCAGTCCGCGCTGCGCCAACTTCTTGATCTGGCTGTAGGAATCGATTTCGACGGCAGGGGCGATCGGGACGCGTATCGAAAGCGCCGCCGTCTCGATCAGTTCGCGCAGGCCGTGCCCCGGGCCGGGCACCAGCAGCGGCAATCGCGCGGCGTCGCTAAGCTTGATCGTCTCGCCCGCGATTGTGCCATCTCCCTCGAATTGCGTGCTGACGAACAGGCAGATTTCCTCGGAGAGGCCATGATGGAAGGCCAGGCCGCGCGGGTCGGAGGTGCCGTAGATCATGGCGAGATCGACGTCGCCGCGCTTCAGCCAGTCGAGGATGTAGCCGCTCATCGCCTCGACCACGCGGATGCGCACTTCCGGATAACGCTCTCGCGCCGCCTCGATCAGCGGCGCCGCCAGCAGTTCGCTCACCGTCCCTGGCAGGCCGAAGCGGACCTCGCCGCGCGGTGCGACCGCCTCGCCGCGCACGCTGTCGGGAATCTCGGCGAATTCCATGATGATGCGCTTGGCGTGGCGCAGGAGCCGGTCGCCAGCCTCCGTCGGCGACACGCCATGCGACCCGCGGTGAAGAAGCGAGACCCCAAGTTCTTCCTCCATGTGGCGCACGTGCTGGCTGAGCGCCGGCTGGGCGACGTGCAAATGCGTGGCGGCCTTGGAAAACGAACCGCTTTCCACCACCTGCGTGAAGTAGCGAAGTTGCCTCATATCCACGGTATTGCCTCCCGATAGGTGCCCCGTTGCCGGAAAGGCGTGTCGCCGGCACTCTACAACCTAGAATAAAGGTATCTGGGCAGTATAATTTAACCCATGCGGCGGCGGGTACATAGCGCGATTCAGGTCACACTGTGGGGGACTTTTCGATTGTTGCTGCTCGGGCGCGCCCGCAGAGCGCGCTGGGTCCCCAACCTGATTTCACAGTGCCATCGGGTAAGGGGCAGCGGGCCGGTGATCTGACGGTCAATCTCCCGCCTCCCGGTTCCGGGGGGCTGACAGCTTGAACAGCCTGGCTTCCCGGCGAAGCCGCTTCGGCTCGAAGCCGACCTTCTCGACAAGCTGGAGGGCGAGCGTTTCCGAAATATCGGCTTCCTCGGCTAGCCATTTGGCCTGCTGAAGCTTCAAATCGCGAAATGTTTCAGGGGTCACCGCGTCGACTCCGGTTCATCGCATGATGCTTACGTTCGGCGCGGCCTCCCGGATTGCATTGGTCAGCGCCTTGAGCGGAGACGCTCGCCGGAGGTCTCGAAGAGGCGAGCGTTGTCTTGGCGCATTTTTCGGACACGATGACGATCCGAAAGCCGACACGCCACGCCGGCCACAAGGCGTTGATCTTTTGAGGTTTTTGGTGAGCGCAGTGGGACTCGAACCCACGACCTACTGATTAAAAGTCAGTTGCTCTACCGGTTGAGCTATGCGCTCCGCGGAGCGGCGTCGCCGCCCCCGAATTGCGGCGGAACATAGGGACAGCGCCCCTGCCGGTCAATCGCAAAAATCTGTCAACGGCGCCGCGCCAGAACCGGCGGTCTCGCGGCGACGATCCGCCACGCCAAGGTGATTGGTGGCGGCGCGCCGCACAGTCTATATGCAGGCGGGTCGATAGGGATTTTTCGCTTATGGCGGTCGATGTCGGATATCTCACCGCGTTGGGGGCGGGGGCGCTCTCGTTCCTGTCGCCCTGCGTCCTGCCGCTGGTGCCGCCCTATCTCTGTTACATGGCCGGCGTGTCGGTCGACGATTTTCGCGGGCAGGCCGCCGCCGCCGTGGTGCCGGCGCGGCGCCTGCTGGCGGTGACGTCGCTTGCCTTCGTGCTCGGTTTTTCAACCGTCTTCGTGGCGCTGGGCGCCGGCGCCTCGACCATCGGCCGGTTGCTGAGGGCTTGGGAGGAGCCGCTCGGTTTTGCCGCCGGCATCGTCATCATCCTGATGGGGTTGAATTTTCTCGGTGTCGTCAAGATCCCTTTCCTGTCGCGCGAAGCGCGGTTCCAGACGCGCGGCGAGCCGGCAAGCCTGCTCGCCGCCTATGTCATGGGTCTCGCCTTCGCGTTCGGCTGGACTCCCTGCATCGGACCGGTGCTCGGTCCGATCCTGACGCTGGCTGGCGGCAGCGCGACAGTGGGCGAAGGTGCGCTGCTGCTCGCCGCCTATTCGCTCGGTCTGGGCATTCCGTTCCTCGTCGCGGCGCTGTTTTCGGGCGCCTTCATGCGTTTCCTGTCGCGCTTCAGAATTCATCTCGGCCGGGTCGAGAAGGCGATCGGCGCGCTGCTGGTCGCCGCCGGCGTGCTGTTCATGACCGGCGGGCTGCAGTCCAGCGCCTACTGGCTGCAGGAGGTCTTTCCGGTACTCACCCGCCTGGGCTGATTCAATTTTCCCCTATGCCTTTGCGCTGCGGTGCGGCGGCCGCGTCCCCGATGCCGAGGCCTGCCGCGTCCGACGACGCGCATTTGCCTTCCATCCCAAACCATCTGCGGTCGAATGCTTCAATGTGAGCGCGTCTTGCTCTAGAAAGGCTGCGACTGAGGACCGGTTTTCGGAAAGCGAACATGGCGTCGAGAAGTTGTCTGTCGATCATTCTTGCGGCCGGGGAGGGCACGCGCATGAAGAGCGCGCTGCCGAAGGTGCTGCATAAAATAGCCGGCCTGCCGATGGTGGCCCATGTCGCGCGCGCGGCCGAAGCCGCTGGCGGCGGCGATCTCGCGCTGGTCATTGGCCATGGCGCCGACGAGATGCGCAAGGCTGGGGCGAAATTCGCGCCACGTGCCGAATTCTTCGTTCAGGACAAGCGTCTCGGCACAGCCCATGCGGTGCTGGCCGCGCGCGCAGCCATTGCAAAGGGTTATGACGATGTCCTCGTCATGTTCGGCGACACGCCGCTGATCGAGGCACAGGCCCTGGTAGCTGCCCGCGAAAAGCTGTCGCAAGGCGCGGCGGTCGCCGTGCTCGGCTTCCGCACCCCGAATCCGACCGGCTATGGGCGGTTGATCGAGGCGAACGGCAGGCTGGTGGCGATTCGCGAGGAGAAGGACTGTTCGGAGACGGAACGGCAGATCGATTTCTGCAATTCCGGACTGATGGCGATCGACGGCAGGCATGCGCTGCGGCTGCTGGAGGCGGTCGGCAACAACAACGCCAAGGGCGAATTCTACCTGACCGACATCGTCGGCATCGCCGCCGCCGAAGGGCTCGAGGTCCTGGCCACCGAGGCCAGTTTCGACAATGCGCTGGGCATCAACAACCGCGCCGAACTCGCCGAAGGCGAGGCGATCTGGCAAACACGCCGCCGCCGGGAAGCAATGCTGGCGGGGGTGACGCTGGTGGCGCCGGAGACGGTGTTTTTCGCCTACGACACGCAGATCGCCCCGGACGCCTATGTCGAGCCGAACGTGTTCTTCGGTCCCGGGGTCACGATCGAGGCGGGGGCGGTCATCCACGCCTTCAGCCACATCGAGGGCGCCCATATCGGGCCGCGGGTCGAAATCGGACCGTTCGCGCGGCTGCGGCCCGGCGCCGATCTCGCGGAGCGCGCCAAGGTCGGCAATTTCTGCGAGGTCAAGAATGCCACGGTCGAGGCGGGCGCCAAGGTCAGCCACCTCGCCTATGTCGGCGACGCGCGCGTCGGGGCAAACGCCAATGTCGGGGCGGGCGTGATTACCTGCAACTACAACGGCTTCACCAAATCCCGCACCGATATCGGTCGCGGTGCCTTCATCGGCTCCAATTCGTCGCTGGTGGCGCCGGTGCGCATCGGCGACGGGGCGAATGTCGCAGCGGGCAGCGTCATCACCGAGGATGTGCCGGCCGACGCGCTGGCCTTCGGCCGCGCCCGCCAGAAAACCTTGCCGGAACGTGGCCGCATGCTGCGCGAGCGTCTTGCTTCCGCCAAAAAGGCCGCAGAATAAGCGCTACCGATTGGAAGCACTTGCCCGGTATAGTTTTCCGGGCAAGTGCCTGTCATTGACTGACACCGAAATTGATTATCGCCCGCCGGACGGCTTCTTCTAAATGGCTGCCGGTATCTTTCCAAGGCATGTAGCGGGGGTCGAAAAATGTGTGGCATTGTCGGGATCGTGGGGCAGTCGGCCGTTGCCCCGCTCATCGTCGACGCGCTGAAGCGCCTCGAGTATCGCGGTTATGATTCGGCTGGTGTCGCCACCATCGAGGCCGGGCAGTTGGCTCGCCGCCGCGCCGAGGGCAAGCTGGTCAACCTCGAGAAGCGGCTGAAGAGCGAGCCGCTGGACGGCACGATCGGCATCGGCCATACCCGCTGGGCAACCCATGGGGTGCCGAACGAGACCAACGCGCATCCGCATTTCTCCGGCGACGTGGCCATCGTCCACAACGGCATCATCGAAAATTTCGCCGAACTGCGCGAGGAGCTGAAGGCTGACGGCTACGAGTTCACCTCGCAGACCGACACCGAAGTGGTCGCGCATCTGGTGGCGCGCGAATTGAGGCGCGGCGCCCGGCCGGTCGATGCCGCGCACCGCGCGCTGCAGCGGCTGGACGGCGCCTTCGCGCTGGCCATCATGTTCCGCGGCGACGACGACCTGATCATCGGCGCCCGCAACGGCCCGCCGCTGGCTGTCGGCCATGGCGAGGGTGAGATGTTTCTGGGCTCGGATGCCATCGCACTGGCCCCCTTCACCAACTCGATCACCTATCTGGAGGACGGCGACTGGGCGGTCGTGCGCCGTAACCATGTCCAGATCTATGACATGAACGGCGAGCCGGTGGAGCGCCAGCGCCGGCAGTCGATCGGCACCAGCCTTCTGGTCGACAAGGGCAATCACCGGCATTTCATGGAAAAGGAGATCCATGAGCAGCCGGAAGTGATCTCCCACACGCTGGCGCACTATCTCGACTTCGTCTCCGGAAAGTCGAAGGCGGTCGAAATGCCCTTCGACTTCGCCAGGATCGACCGGCTGGCGATTTCCGCCTGCGGCACTGCGTTCCTGGCCGGCTCGATCGGCAAATACTGGTTCGAGCGTTTCGCCCGCCTGCCAGTCGACATCGATGTCGCCTCGGAGTTCCGCTATCGCGAGATGCCGATTTCGCCCGACAGCGCCGGGCTGTTCGTGTCGCAATCGGGCGAGACGGCCGACACGCTGGCCTCGCTGCGCTACTGCCGCAAGGCCGGAATCCCGATCAGCTCGATCGTCAATGTGCGCGAATCGACCATGGCGCGAGAATCCGACGGCATCTTTCCCACGCTTGCGGGGCCGGAGATCGGCGTCGCCTCGACGAAAGCCTTCACCTGCCAGCTCTCCGTACTGGCGGCGCTCGCCGTGCGCGCGGCGGCCGAACGCGGCAAGATCTCGGCCGACGAAGAGAAGGTCCTGGTGCGCCATCTTTCCGAGGCGCCGCGCTTCGCCAGCCAGGTGCTCAAACTCGACAAGCAGATCGAGCGCGTCGCCCACCATCTCGCCTCGGTGCGCCATGTGCTCTATCTCGGCCGCGACACCAACTATCCGCTGGCCATGGAAGGCGCGCTGAAGCTCAAGGAGATCAGCTACATCCACGCCGAAGGTTACGCGGCGGGCGAATTGAAGCATGGACCGATCGCCCTGATCGACGAGAACATGCCGGTGATCGTGATCGCCCCGCACGACCGCATCTTCGAGAAGACCGTGTCCAACATGCAGGAGGTTGCGGCGCGCGGCGGCAAGATCATCCTGATCACCGACAAGGCCGGCGCCGAAGCCGCCACCGTGCGCACGCTGGAGACGATCGTGCTGCCGGACGTGCCGGAGATCATCGCGCCGATCATCTATGCTCTGCCGATCCAGATGCTGGCCTACTTCACGGCCGTGTTCATGGGCACCGACGTCGACCAGCCGCGCAACCTGGCCAAGTCGGTGACGGTCGAGTAGGGCCGCAGGCGGCGGTCCGGAACGGGCCGCCACGTTTGTGGATTGTGTCCACGTGCGAGGAATGGTCTAGTCCGGCGCGCGGCGCACAATGAAGCGGACGGGTGATGAGCGACGTTCCCATCAAGATGTCAGGCATGACGCGGCTGAGGAACTATTTCCTCACCGGCGTCATCGTCATCGCGCCGCTGGCCATCACCGCCTACATCGCGTGGACCTTCGTCCACTGGGTGGATTCGTGGGTGAAGCCCTACATTCCCTACGTCTACAATCCCGACAACTATCTGCCTTTCGCCATCCCCGGTTTCGGCCTGTTGGTGGCGCTGATCATGATCACACTGATCGGCTTCCTGACCGCCAACTTCATCGGCCGCTCGATCGTCGGCTTCGGCGAACGCGTACTCGGCCGTATGCCGCTGGTGCGCGGCGTCTACAAGGCGCTGAAGCAGATTTTCGAGACGGTGCTTTCGCACAAGAGCGACATGTTCAGCACCGTCGGATTGGTAGAATATCCGCGCAAGGGCGTCTGGTCGCTGGTCTTCGTCGCCGGCGAGAAGGACACCGAGATCAATGCCAAGCTGGACAAGCCGGGCGACCCGCTGGTGGCGGTGTTCATGCCGTGCACGCCCAATCCGACCACCGGCTTCCTGATGTATGTCTACCGCTCTGAGATCGTCGTGCTCGACATGACGATCGAGGACGGCGCGAAACTGATCGTCTCGGCGGGACTGGTGGCGCCGCAATACAATCCGCCCGCGATCGCCGGCGAGGGCGGGCCGATCAACATCTCCACAGCCGAGAAACTGGCGACTGCCCGCAAGCGCGGAGCCATCTAAGGAGTTTGTGCCGTTGGCGGATTCCAAATGGACGAAAACAACGCTGAAATCCCTTGCCCAGACGACCGAGCATGGGCTGGTGTTCACCGGCGCCTGCAAGCTCAATGTCGGGCGCGTACTGCAGTTCGAGACGCCGGTCCGCTTCCAGGACTTGTGGTGCTATCAGGGCATGCGCATCGGCGCCTACTCGTTCATGCGACCGGCCTATGTCAGCGGCTTTCCGATCATCGGCCGCTATTGCAGCATCGGCGCGAACTTCAACATCGGCGAGCCGGACCATCCGTTGGATTGGCTCGGCACGACGTCGGTGCAGTATCAGAAGAGCAAGTTCGCGTATTTTCCGCCGATGGCGGATTTTGTGACCCGCGAACGCCCGGAAGAAGGCGGCGTGCAGAGAACCGTCGTCGGCAATGACGTGTGGATCGGCTCCAACGTGATGATCCTGAAAGGGGTCAAGATCGGCAATGGCGCGGTGATAGCCGCCGGCGCGGTGGTGACCCGCGACGTCGAGCCCTACACGGTGGTCGGCGGCGTTCCGGCAAAACTCATCCGCAACCGGTTTTCCGACCACGGGCTGGTCGACCGGCTGAAGAGGCTGAGATGGTGGGAGTTTCTGGCTCCCGGCCTGTCGGGTGTTCCGTTCGACGATCCCACGGCGGCGATCAAGGAGATCGCCCGGCGCGAGAGGGCCGGCGAGATCGTCCGAGCCAAGCCTAAATTCGCCTCGCTGAAGGCGCTGAAGGAGGGATTCGAACTGACCGTCGCGAAGTCCGGCGAAGATGCTGCCCTGGGCGCCCCCGAATCTGATGTGCCGAGCGCCGCAGAGGCTGATGCTGTGGGCATCGCCCAAGCCGAAATACCGAGCGCGGACGAGGCACCGCAAGCGGTCGAGGCCGATGCCTCGAAGACAAGCGAGCCGGCGGCTCCCGGAAGCGTTGAGGACGCCGCAGCGTAAGAGCGCCGAAGCCGGCTCTGCGCGGTTGGCACCGCCCTGCGACACGATGCCGGCAGCACGACCGATTCGAGACGCGACGGATTATCGGAGCTGGACCGGGGCCCGGTAGCCGGGATACGGACAATATCCCGCTTCATAGGCTCTGACACCGCAAGGCGGTTCATAGGCGACGCCGCCCTGCTCGGTCGCGCAGCCCGCCAGGGACGGAAGCGCGGTCAGCGCCGCAATCATCACCAATCGCCGCATGCAAAACTCCATTGCGTCCGCCACAGGCGTCGGCGGCATTCGATCATGCACGCCGTTCTTCTTCACTGGACCGGGTGTCGTCAGTTAGATGGCTTGTTGGCGACGCCGACGCAAGCCGCCGGATACCACTTGAGGTTTTCTGCTGCCAGGCAGAATCATCCGGCGCGCAGCAACCGCACCGCCTCGTCGCGGCCGAAAAGATAAAGCATCACGCGCACCGCCTCGCCGCGCTCCGACGTCAGGCCGGGGTCCCGCGCCAGAAGCAGCCTGGCGTCGTCGCGCGCGATCTCCAGGAGGTCGGCATGGAACTCCAGCCGCGCGATCTGGAAACCAGGCGTGCCGGACTGGCGCGTTCCCAGCAACTCGCCTTCGCCGCGCAGCTTCAGATCCTCCTCGGCTATGCGGAAACCGTCCTCGGTCTCGCGCATCACCGACAGCCGGCCGGTCGCGGTTTCGCCCAGCGGCGGCTTGTAGAGCAGCACGCAGGTCGACTGCTTCGAGCCGCGGCCGACGCGGCCGCGCAACTGGTGCAACTGCGCCAGGCCAAAGCGCTCGGCATGCTCGATGACGATGATGGTGGCGTCGGGCACGTCGACGCCGACCTCGACCACCGTGGTGGCGACCAGCACGCGCGTCTCGCCCTGCTTGAAGGCGCGCATCGCCTCGTCCTTATCGCGGCCGGACATGCGACCGTGCACCAGCCCGACCGCGGCATCCAGTTGCTGTTGCAGCGCGGCGTGCCGTTCCTCCGCCGAAGTCAGTTCCACCTCCTCCGATTCCTCGACCAGAGGGCAGATCCAGTAAATCTTTTGGCCTTCGGCGACAGCGTCCCTGATGCGTCCGACCAGATCGTCGTAGCGCTCGAAGGGCAGGGTGACCGTGCGGATCGGCTGCCGGCCGGCCGGCTTCTCAGTCAGCCGCGACACGTCCATGTCGCCGAAGGCGGTCAGCACCAGCGTGCGCGGGATGGGCGTCGCCGTCATCACCAGCATGTCCGGCGCCTCGCCCTTGGCGGTGATGGCGAGCCGCTGGTGCACGCCGAAGCGATGCTGCTCGTCGACCACGGCGAAGGCCAGATCGCGGAAGCGTACGGCTTCCTGGAACAGCGCATGGGTGCCGATGACGATGTCGATCGATCCGTTTTCCAACCCTTCAAGGATTCCGGCGCGCTCCCGGCCCTTTTCGCGGCCGGTCAGCACGGCGACAGCGAGCCCCGCCTTTTCCGCCAACGGGCCGATGGTGGAAAAATGCTGGCGAGCAAGGATTTCGGTCGGCGCCATCAGCGCCGCCTGTCCGCCGGCCTCCACCGCGCGCGCCATGGCGAGCAACGCCACCACCGTCTTGCCCGAGCCGACATCGCCCTGCAGCAATCTCAGCATGCGATCGGGTTTTGCCATGTCGGCGTCGATCTCGCCGAGCGCCTGCTCCTGCGAGGCGGTCAGCCGGTAGGGCAGGGCCGCGCGTAGCGCGGCGATGCGGACGCCGTCGCCGACGAGCGGCCGGCCGGCATGCTTGCGGACGTTGGCGCGCACCAGCGCCAGCGACACCTGGCCGGCAAGAATCTCGTCATAGGCGAGCCGCCGCCATGCCGCGGCCTCCGGCGACACGTCGATCGGGTCGGCAGGATTGTGGATGTGGCGCAATGCGTCGGCGAAGCTGGGAAAGGTCTGGCGGCGCATCAGTTCGGCGTCCTGCCATTCCGGCTGGATCGGCAAGCGGCTAAGCGCCTGGCCTATGGCGCGGCGCAGCACCTTTGCGTGCAGGCCGGCGGTGAGCGGATAGACCGGCTCGACCAGCGGCAGGCTTTCCGTCTGGCCGGCCGGAGCGATGTGGTCGGGGTGCACCATGGAGGGGCGGCCGTTGAACCAGTCCATGCGGCCGCTCACCACCACGTCCCCGCCGACCGGCAGGCTGCGTTCCAGCCAGGCGGCGTTGGCGTGGAAGAAGGTCAGCGCGATCTCGCCGGTGTCGTCGAAGGCATAGACGCGGTAGGGCATGGAGCGGTTGCCGTGCGGCGGCGGCTGGTGCCGGTCGACCCGCAGTTCGAGCGTGACGATCGCGTCCTGCGCGGCTAGCGCCACGCCCGGCCGGTTGCGGCGGTCGATGATGCTGTTGGGCAGCGTGAACAGCAGGTCGCCGGCGCGCGCGTCGCGCGCTGTGACGTCGGCCGGCACCACCTTTTCGATGAGGGCCGCGACCTTCGGCCCGACGCCGTCGAGCGAGGTGATGGGCACGAACAGCGGATCGAGCAGGGAAGGGCGCATCTTACCCTCCCCCTTGTGGGGAGGGTCGATCCGCGAAGCGGATCGGGGTGGGGGTGTGAGCAGCGGGTTCCTGTCGACCCCCACCCCGGACCTGCGGTCCGACCCTCCCCACAAGGGGGAGGGTAAAGGCGCGGCGCGGCCGCAGCCAATCTCCCGCCTTGAGGGGGAGATGTCCGGCAGGACAGAGAGGGATGGGAAGAAGAGCGATGTTCACCGCCGCGATGCTAGCCATCACTGCTGACAGCGCAAGGCTGACACCACCCTCTATCCACGCTATATGCGCCGCGCGGCGAGAGAGGCCTTTCATGACCGGAACGACACGATCGAGCGAGGGCCTGGATGCGCGGCGGCGAAAGCTGCTGTTCCGCTCGTGGCATCGTGGCATGCGCGAAATGGACCTGATCCTCGGTTCCTTCGCCGATGCCCGCATCGATGCCTTGACCGAGGCGGAACTCGACCAATATGAGATGCTTCTCGACACTCCCGATACCGTGCTTCTGCCGTGGATTACCGGAGAGCAGCCGGTGCCGGACACGCGCCAAAAAGAAATCCTGAAAAAGATTGTCGCCTTCCGTCTGGCGATGACATTCTGACCTAAGCCATGCCCCTGATCGAAAAACTCGGCCTGCGCAAAGACCGCACCGGCGCCGTCGTCGTCGACGGCGTCGCCGAAGGATTTGAAGCCTTCGCCCTCGCGACCCTGTCGGCGGAAGCCGCGCCGGACGGTCCAGTCGTCTTCGTCGCGCGCGACGGCCAGCGCCTGCCGATGATCGCCGAGGCGCTTGCCTTTGCCGCGCCGGGCCTGCCGGTGCTGGAATTCCCGGCCTGGGACTGTTTGCCCTACGACCGCGTCTCGCCCGGCGCCGATGCGGTCGCCCGCCGCGTCGAGGCGCTGGCGGCAATGGCCGCGCTGGCGAAAAGCCCGCACCGCGCCGTGGTCCTGACGACGGCGAACGCACTGGTGCAGCGGCTGCCGCCGCGCGCCGTGATGGGGGCGCAGACGTTCCGCGCCAAGACCGGCAACCAGGTCGACATGAAGGCGCTGATCGAGCGGCTGGAGACTTCCGGCTTCGACCGGGTTGCGACGGTGCGCGAGGTCGGCGAATACGCCGTGCGCGGCGGCATCCTCGACCTGTTCGCGCCGGGTGCGGCGGAAGCGCTGCGCCTCGACTTCTTCGGCGACACGCTGGATTCGATCCGCGCCTTCGACGTCGCCACCCAGCGCACCACCGGCCAGCGGACCGGAATCGTACTGCAGGCGATGAGCGAGGTGGCGCTGACGCCCGACACCATCAGCCGCTTCCGCCGCAGCTATATCGAGGCGTTCGGCGCGCCCAACCGCGACGACGCGCTCTATGCGGCGGTCAGCGAGGGCCGCCGCTTCGCCGGCATGGAGCACTGGCTGCCGTTCTTCTACGACGGGCTGGAAACGCTGTTCGACTATCTGCCGGACGCGCCTTTCGTCTTCGACCATTTGGCGCGCGAGGCGATCGGTGAGCGCCATACGCTGATCGAAGACTACTACCAGGCCCGCCACCAACAGGTAGCCGGGGCGCTGAAGGACGCCGTTCCCTACCGGCCGGTGCCGCCCGCAAAAATGTATCTGTCGCCGGACGATATCGCCGCCGCGCTTCCCGACCGGCTGTCGGCGGAGTTCACGCCCTTCGCCGCGCCGGACGCCGGCGGCCGCCAGGTGCTGCATGCCGGCTCGCGGCAGGGGCGCGGCTTCGAGCTGGAGCGCGCCGATCCCAACGCCAACGTCTTCCAGGCGGCTGTCGATCACATCGCCGCGCTGCGCGCCGACCGGCGCAAGGTGGTCGTCGCCGGCTGGACGGAAGGCTCGCGCGACCGGCTGGCGCAGATTCTGGGCGAGCACGGCCTCGGCAACCTGACGCCGGTGGCGACGCTGGGCGACGTCGAAAAGCTTTCGGCCGGGCAGGCGGGCCTGACGGTCCTGCCGCTCGAATCCGGTTTCGAGACCGACGCTTTCGCCGTCATCGCCGAGCAGGACATCTTGGGCGATCGCCTTGTCCGGCGGACCAAACGCAAGCGCGCCGCCGACTTCATCGCCGAGGCTTCGTCGCTGTCGGCGGGTGACATCGTCGTGCACGCCCAGCACGGCATCGGCCGCTTCGTCGGCCTGAAGACCATCGAAGCACTTGGCGCGCCGCACGACTGCCTCGAGCTGCACTACGCCGGCGACGACCGGCTGTTCCTGCCGGTCGAGAACATCGAACTGCTGTCGCGCTACGGTTCGGACTCGGCGGAGGCGGCTCTCGACAAGCTCGGTGGCGGCTCGTGGCAGGCGCGCAAGGCAAAACTCAAGCGCCGGCTGCTCGAGATGGCCGGTCAGCTCATCCGGCTGGCCGCGGAGCGGCAGATGCGCGGCGCGCCGGTGTTCAACCCGCCGGACGGCGTCTATGGCGAGTTCGCCGCGCGATTCCCCTACGAAGAAACCGACGACCAGCAGAGCGCGATCGATTCGGTCATGGACGATCTTTCCGCCGGCAAGCCGATGGACCGACTGATCTGCGGCGACGTCGGTTTCGGCAAGACGGAAGTGGCGCTGCGCGCCGCCTTCCTCGCCGCGATGGAGGGTTTCCAGGTGGCGGTCGTGGTGCCGACGACGCTGCTGTCGCGCCAGCACTACAAGACCTTCAGCCAGCGCTTCTCCGGCCTGCCGCTGGTGGTGCGCCAGGCCTCGCGCATGGTGCCGGCGAAGGAACTTGCCGAGACGAAAAAGGGCATCGCCGACGGCAGCGTCGACATCGTCGTCGGCACCCACGCCTTGCTCGGCTCGTCGATCTCGTTCAAGCGGCTCGGCCTGTTGATCATCGACGAGGAGCAGCATTTCGGTGTCAAGCACAAGGAGCGGCTGAAGGAACTGAAGTCCGACGTGCACGTGCTGACGCTGTCGGCGACGCCCATCCCGCGCACGCTGCAACTGGCGCTGACGGGCGTGCGCGAACTGTCGCTGATCGCCACGCCGCCGGTCGACCGGTTGGCGGTGCGCACCTTCATCTCGCCCTTCGACCCGCTGGTGGTGCGCGAGACGCTGCTGCGCGAACGCTACCGCGGTGGCCAGTCCTTCTACGTCGTGCCACGCATCGCCGATCTTCCGGAGATCCAGGAGTTTTTGCACGCCTCCGTACCGGAGCTGAAAGTGGCGACCGCCCACGGCCAGATGCCGCCGGGCGAGCTCGACGACATCATGAACGCTTTCTACGACGGGCAGTACGACGTGCTGCTGTCGACTACGATCGTCGAATCCGGACTGGACATCCCGACCGCCAACACGCTGATCGTGCACCGTGCCGACATGTTCGGGCTCTCCCAGCTCTACCAGTTGCGCGGCCGCGTCGGCCGTTCCAAGACGCGCGCCTACGCGCTGTTCACGCTGCCCGCCAACCGCAAGCTCACCGACACCGCCGACCGCCGGCTAAAGGTGCTGCAATCGCTGGACACGCTCGGCGCGGGGTTCCAGCTCGCCAGTCACGACCTCGACATACGCGGCGCCGGCAATTTGCTCGGCGAGGAGCAGTCCGGCCACATCAAGGAGGTCGGCTTCGAGCTCTACCAGCAGATGCTGGAGGAGGCGGTGGCCGAAATCCGCGGAACCGGTGAGGTGTCGGACGGCGACTGGTCGCCGCAGATCGCCATCGGCACGGCCGTCATGATCCCGGAAAGCTACGTGCCCGACCTGCAGCTCCGGCTGGCGCTCTACCGCCGGCTGGCCGATCTCGACACGCCGGAGGAGATCGACGGCTTCGCCGCCGAGCTGATCGACCGTTTCGGGCCGCTGCCGCAGGAGGTCGAGCATCTTCTAAAAATCGTCTTCATCAAGGGGCTTTGCCGGAAAGCCAATGTCGAAAAACTGGACGCCGGCCCCAAGGGCGTGGTCATCCACTTCCGCAAACGCGAATTCTCCGACCCGGCCGGGCTGGTGCGTTATATCGGCGAGCAGGGCTCCTTGGCGAAGATCCGGCCTGACCAGAGCGTCGTCTTCATCCGCGACTGGCCGAACCCGGAAAAGCGGCTTGCGGGATCGGCGGTGGTGATGACGCAACTGGCGCGGCTGGCGACGAAGGCGGCTTGATACGACTATCCGGTCGCCGAGGCGCGCGGAACCGTTGGCGGTCCCAATGCGATCGCCCTTCTCCTGTGGGGAGTGGTCAGCGGTGGGGTTGTGATGCAGCGCGCGTCATGACGTGTCGGGGCGCGGACATTCCAGCGCGTACACTGCGAGCGCATGGGCGTGCGCCAGAATTTCGTCGACCTCGCGGACGTTGCGGGGATGGACGGCGGTCGGGTCGTAGCGCGACAGCCGTCCGCCGGGCGGCCGGCCGAGCCGCAGCGGCGAGATGCGGCGGAACCGGACTGCGCCGGCAGCTTGGATTTGCGCGCCTGTGGCGCGGGCTTCCCTGTCTCGCGCGCGTGCCGCGTCGTTACGCGCCTTCCAGCGGGCGAACCGTTGTGCCTGGCCCGGCAGGTCGTCGAGGGCGCGGCCAAGTGCTTCCAGCCGCTGGCCGAGACGCGTTGCATCGACCGGGTCGTCTGGCGATGGCGGTGGCGGCAGGGGGCGGCACGATGAGTTGTCATCGAGCGACCTGATGCGCGGAGCAGAATGTGCGGGCACATAGCGGCGATGGACGCGGAACGGATTTTTCAGCGGATCGAGCAGCGACAGGTTTTGCGCGCGCGGGCGCGCGGTGCGCAGGGCGGCGGCTCTTTTCGCTGCGGCGCGCTTGAGATCGTCGTGCGGCAGCGTGACGGCGATGCCGAGGCGGCGCAGCACGGCCTCGTTAGTTTCGGGTTTGGGTTTTCGCGGGCGAAAAGGCGGCAGGGTCACCACTATCCCGCGCGCCGCCGCGATGATCAAACGCCGCGCCGCGGATTCGGCCGGACGCAGCAGCCGCAGGATGGCGCGGTGGAGCTGGCGCGGCAGGGTCGGTCCACCATCGGCGAACCCGGCCATGGACACGAGCATCAACAGGATACGCTTCAACGCCTCCCGGTTCTTCTCAATCCCGCTCCCTTCCATCGCCGTCTCCTGCAACCATAGAGCGGCGAGATTATTGCTCACGATTGTCGCTATGTAAATAGTCCTAGGAAATTAATCCTTGAAACGGTGGCAGCCCGGGGCGAGCCTTGGGCTGAGTTGGGGGGCAGGTCGGGACTAGGCCAACTCGGCGTGAGGTCTGCACCGTTGCGGGACGATCAGGCGCGGCAGGGTAGTGTTTCGGTTTGAGAGTCCGGTTCCGACCCCATCTAGGACATTGCTGCTGATCGGCTGCCTCTAGCAGCCGGCATCGGTAGACAACGATTTCGACACCCACGGCCAGGAATGGCCAGAGGTAGTCGCTTGCTTGACTGGGGCATTGGCGTTGCCGGGCAGTGAGAGCCACACCGGCACGTTCCCGTCAGATAATGAAGAAGTCGCCGCTGGTTAGGTTCAAGCCTTGGGCAAGGACTGCAAAGCGCACCGCACCCGATCCTCCAACTCCGTCAGGATCATAAGCGAGCCCGCCGGTGGCAGGATTATAGATGATCCGATCCGAAGTGTCCTGCGCTGCGGCCGCAGCCCGAAATGCATCGGGAGAAAGCGCGCCGCTGGCACCCAACTGCGTGAAGATGGCATTCTCTAGCCAGATCGTGTCCACCTCCACAAGGAAGTCGGTGATCCGGTCATAGTTCGCAGAGCTGTCCGGCACGGTGTTGAAAACGAAGTTGTCCGCGCTCCATCCACCCGTCAAGATGTCGAGACCTCTGCCGCCATAAAGCGTGTCATTTCCACCTTGCCCATCAAGCCGGTTCACCCCGGCATTGCCAAAGATCGTCTGATCCCATTGGTTGCCGGTTAGGTCGATTGCGGCGGAGCCGTTCGCGCTGGTGGTCGTCAACATCTCGATGCGGCTGTCGGTAAACGTTGCCATTGACCAACTCGTGCTGGCACATACCCGGTCAAAGCCCTCACCGGCATACTCGCTGACGTATTCTCCCGCCTGATCGACGTAGAACACATCGTCACCCTCGCCGCCCGTATAGCTATCGTGTCCTCCCTTTCCGTTCAGGACATCGTTGCTGGCGCCGCCGTGTAGCGATTGGTCGAAGCGATTGCCGATCAGCGTCCTTTCTTTGCCAGGCCCTGCCAACAAGCTCATCAGCTCAATCTCAGCCTCGGGATCTAGTGTGTAGGACTCAGTGCGGATGGCGATAAACTGCAGAGTGTCGAAGCTGCCTTGGCCAGCCGCTTCGACAACCCGCGTGAAGGCACCGGACACTGTATACTGGTCGTTGCCAGCCAAGCCGATCAGAACATCACCAGGCGTCGTCCACTGATTGTTTCCAGAGGCATCGGTGATACGGTTCACGCCCGCATTGCCGATGATGGTTTGACCCAGCTCGTTGCCCTGAAGGTTGGTCTGAGCGGTTGCTGTTGAGTTCGTAGTCGTCAGTAACTCAATTTCCGCTCCGGCAGGAAGAGTGTAGCCGCTTCCGGTGGCCACTAGAACCCGATCGGCCGAACCCTCTCCGGCGTGCTCGATCACTAGGTCCGAGGGTCTGCGGACGAAGTAGAGGTCGTTTCCGTTGCCGCCTGAGAGCCAGTCGGTCGTCCCTTGCGAAGAGGTTGTCCCCCCGCCCCTGCCATCGAGGCGGTCGTTCCCGTTGCCACCAAAGATATAGTCAATCCCAGAAGTGCCGTTGACCGTGAGATCGGCAGGCGAGGTGTTGAAGATGAAGTCCGCGGCGCTGAGCGCGTACGCCTCCACCGTGATTTGCTCGACCTGCCCCATCCATTTGAAGGTCAGCACCGAATTGCCTCCGCCGATCACCAGGTATCCAGACAGCGCTGCGAAATCCGCGATATTGAACGCCGACAGGTCTATTTTGTCGGAGGAGGAGAAACTGGAGATCGTAGTGGGCGCGAAGCCGCGCGGGAATGAATAGGTGGTCATGTCGCTGCAGTCCTCCCACTGCTGTCGCGCGGCAGAGCTACCATGCTGACTGACACGTAACAAGTAAGGTCAGAGCCTTGGCAGCAACTCATAGGCGAACTCGGCCGGCAAGCAGACGGTCTTGCGACGGTCGGGCGAGGCTGCCTAAATCCTCGTGATGATGAGGTGCATCGGCCCTGACAAGTGTCCACTTCCCACCCCATCTCGGACATCCGCCCAACCCTTGCCGGCCGCCCTGTCCGCGTCCGTGCGGAAATTCGCAGCGAGAAATCGCCTTACAGCACGAAAAACTGCGCCATCGGCGCGTCATGACGCGGTTCCCAGCCCGCCGTTCGCCTTCTCCGCCGCCACCTGGCGGATCGCATCGGCGAGCGTCTCGGTGTCCTGCGCGCCCATCACCGCATAGCGGTTTTCGAGCAGGAAACAGGGAACGCCGGTGATGCCCATGCGCGAGGCGGTCGCGACTTCGGTTTCCACGGCCTCGCGGTCGGCGTCGGTGGCCAGCATGGCCTCGGTCACGGCGGCGTTCATGCCGGCGTCGCGCGCCGCGGACGCCAGCACTGCCGGGTCGCCGATGTTTTGCCCCTCCTCGAAATAGAGCGCGAACAGGCGCTTCACCACGGCGTTCTGAACGTTCGGCTCGCTGCCGGCTGCCCAGCGGATGACGCGGTGCGCATCGAGCGTGTTGGGCGAGATTTTTATCGCGTCGAAGGCGAAATCTATGCCTTCGGCCTCGCCAAGCGGCTCGATGCGGGCATGGATCTGGCGGATACGCTCCTCGCTGCCGAACTTCGCCATCATGTATTGCTTGCGGTCGCGGCCGCCCGGCGGAATGGTCGGATCGAGCTGGAACGGCCGCCAGTTGATCTTGACGTCTATGTCCGGCAGGCCTGCGATCGCGCTTTCGAGACGTTTCTGGCCGACATAACACCAGGGGCAGACGACATCCGAAACCACGTCGACGCTGACCGTCCGCCGTTCGCTCATTGCGGTATTCCTTTCAAGCTCGACATTTTTTGTCGTGCGTCCTTCGAGGCTCGCCCTCTCGGAATTGCGCCATTCACTTCGCTCGCGTGCGGGCTTTCGGGGCGAGCCACGGGTCTCGCCCGTCCTTCGGACCCTCAGGATGCGGGAGGCAGGCGCCGCCATTCTTCATCCTGATTTGTGAGCCCTCTGCAACGCCGACTGCCTTGTGCCGACCTCGAGAGGCCCGCGACCTCCCTCATCCTGAGGTGCGAGCCCCCTCTGACGGCGAATGTCCTGCGCCAACCTTTTGCGGGCGAGCCCCGAAGGACGCACTGGTGCAACCATAGCCTTAGTTAGGCTTCCGCCACCACACCGGCAACTGGTAGCCGTAGAGCGAGGTCTCGGCCGGATGATCCAGATAGGTCCAGTAGGCGAGATATTGCTTCGGGTTGTATTGCATCGGCACCATGTAGGCGCCGGAGATCAGCAGCCGGTCGAGCGCCCTGACCGTCGCGACGAAGTCGTCCTTGTCACGGGCGTTCAGCATCGCCTCGATCACCGCGTCGATGGCCGGGCTGGCCACGCCGGCGAGATTGAACGAGCCCTCGCGGTCGGCCGATTCCGACCCCCATCGGCCGATCTGCTCGATGCCGGGCGACAGCGAGCCGGTGAAACCGGTCGCGCCGATCAGCATGTCGAAGTTGAAGCGCTGCTTGCGCATCTGGATCTGGTCGGCCTCCAGCGCGCGGATCGACACGGCGATGCCGATTCTCGCCAGCGTGCGCTGATAGACGGCGGCGAGCCGCTGCTCGCTGTCGGAGGAAGTGAGGATCTCGAAGGCGAGTGGCTGCCCGTCCGGACCGGCCAGCGTGTTGCCGTCGAGCGAATATCCAGCCGTCTTGAGCAGGTCGAGCGCCGCCTTCAGTACTTTGCGGTCGCGGCCCGAACCGTCGGTTTCGGCCGGCCGCCAGGTCCCGTCCATCACCTCGGGGGTGACCGCGTCGGGGAAGGGGGCGAGCAATGCCCTTTCCTTGTCGCCGGCCGGCCGTCCGAGCGCGGAGAGTTCGGAATTCTGCCAGTAGCTCGCCAGCCGGTCGTAGCGGCCGTCGAACATGTTCTTGTTCACCCATTCGAAGTCGTAGAGCATGCCCAGCGCGCGGCGCACGCGGGGGTCGGAAAATTTTGGCAGGCGCGTGTTGAACAGGAAACCGGTGACCACCGGCGGCACGCCCGTCTCGAACTCGCCGACCGTGACGCGGCCGTCCTTCAGGGCGGGGAACTCGAAGTCGCGTTTCAGCTTGACCGGATCGGCGACCGGGTAGACCGAGCAGATGCCCTTCTTGAAGGCCTCGAACAGCGAATTGTCGTTGAGGAAATATTCGATGCCGACGGTGTCGTAATTGTCGAAGCCGCGCTTGGAGGGCAGGTCACGCGCCCAATAGTCGGGGTTGCGCTTGTAGGTGATGCGTTCGCCCGGCACGACCTTGTCGATCAGGTACGGCCCGCTGCCGGTGACGGGCTTCAGCGTGGTCTGGTCGAACGTGTCCTTGCTGAAGGCATGTTTCGGCACGATCGGCGTCATCGCGATAATCAGCGGGAATTCACGGTCGGCGTTTTCGTTGAAGGTGAAGCGGACCGACAGCGGACCGGTTTTTTCCAGCTTCGCGACGGCCTTCATGCGGTCGCTGTAGGGCGGGCGGCCCTTTTCGGTGAAGATGTCGTAGGTGAACAGCACGTCCTCGGGCGTGACCGGCTGGCCGTCGGACCATCTTGCGTTGGGGTTGAGGTTGAAGGTCGCGACCTTGCGGTCGGGCGTGATGTCGACCGATTCCGCCAGCAGGCCGTAGAGCGAGAACGGTTCGCCGGCATTGCGCTGCATCAGCGGCTCGAACACCAGGTTGCCGTAGAGCACGTCGATCACGCCGCGCGCCGTGGTGCGCAGGCTCTTGATGATGAACGGGTTGAGGTTGTCGAAGCTGCCGACCACGCAATAGGTGACACCGCCGCCCTTGGGCGCGTCGGGGTTTGCATAGGGAAAATGCGAAAAATTTTCCGGCAGCGCCGGCTCGCCCTGCATGGCGATGGCGTGCTTCGGCTCGGCCGAGCCGGCAGCCGGCAGCAGCATGGAGGCAAGGCTTGCGGCGATCAGCGCAAGGATTGTTCTGTGCATATGCGAAGTCCCGGAGGGATCGATTGATTCGCAATTCACACTATCACGATGTCGACAGTGTGGGGGTATCGGCGCGACCGCAGACTTTACCGTGCGATGGGCTGGATTTACGGCGGCGACCGATGTAACACCCGTGCCCGAGTCATGCTGTTGCCGCATTTTGGCAACAGGTAGCGGCAATACACGGCGACAACTGCCGTTTCCCGGATCGTTGAGAGGAAAAGGACAAGATGACGAGCTTGAAGACCGATCGCTTCCGTCTGTCGGTGCTGTCAGCCGGCGTCGTCGGCGTACTCGCCGCAGGGCTCGCGCCCGCGGCGGCGCAGCAGGGCCAGGCGCCGCAGGGCTGGTTCAAGGCCTGCGCCAAGCAGGAAGAAGTCGACATCTGCAACGTGCAGAACATCGTGACCGCCGGCAACGGTCAGTTGGTCACCGGCCTGAGCCTGATCGAGCTCAAGGGCAAGGTCAACCGCAAGGTCTTCCAGGTGACGGTTCCCACCGGCCGCCTCGTACCTCCCGGCGTCGGCCTGCAGGTCAATGGCGGCAAGGCGCAGAAGCTCGACTACGTGATCTGCTTCCAGGATCGCTGCGTGGCCGAGGTGCAGTTGACGGACGCGCTGGTCAATTCGTTCAAGAAGGGCAACGAGCTGACGCTGACCTCCATCAACTTCCAGAACCAGCCGAACCCGGTGAAGGTTTCGCTGCAGGGTTTCACCGGCGCCTATGACGGTCCGCCGATGCAGCAGTCGGACGTCGCCGACCGCCAGAAGAAGCTGCAGGACTTCGTTTCCAAGAACAACGAGGACTTCGCCAAGAAGCTCAAGGAAGAGCAGGACAAGGCCAAGACCGCCAACTGATCTGGCCGCGGATGCGGCGGGCAGGACGGGTTCCTCCCGGTCCGCCGCGGTCGCCTCGACATCGTTTCGCACGACCCATGACCCGCCGCATCCCGGCGGGTCTTTTCGTCGCGGCCATCGCTACGAAAGCACGGCAGGATTTGGCGCAAAGAGTGTAGCGGCGGCCGTTCGTCTATAGTATCTGCCGGCACGTCCTGATCGTCCACGCGCTCGAAGCGCCCATCGAGGATTTGCCGCCATGGCCGTCGCCTCCGCCGTTTCAAATCATCTCGAGACCTTCTTCTCGGCTTCGCTCGCGGATGCCGATCCGGAGATCTTCGGTTCGATCCGTTCCGAACTCGGCCGGCAACGGCACGAGATCGAGCTGATCGCTTCCGAAAACATCGTGTCGCGCGCAGTGCTGGAGGCGCAAGGCTCGATCATGACCAACAAATACGCCGAGGGGTATCCGGGCAAGCGCTACTATGGCGGCTGCCAGTTCGTCGACATTGCCGAGCAACTGGCGATCGACCGGGCCAAGAAGCTTTTCGGCTGCAACTTCGCCAACGTCCAGCCGAACTCCGGCAGCCAGATGAACCAGGCGGTGTTTTTGGCGCTGCTGCAGCCGGGCGACACGTTCATGGGCCTCGACCTCAATTCCGGCGGGCACCTGACCCACGGCTCGCCGGTCAACATGAGCGGAAAGTGGTTCAAGGTCGTCTCCTACGGCGTGCGTCCGGACGACCACCTGCTCGACATGGACGAGATCGAGAGAAAGGCGCATGAGGCCAGGCCAAAGCTGATCCTGGCCGGCGGCACCGCCTATTCGCGCGTCTGGGACTGGAAGCGGTTCCGCGAGATCGCCGACGCGGTCGGCGCCTATCTGATGGTCGACATGGCGCATATCGCCGGCCTCGTCGCCGGCGGCGCGCACCCGTCGCCGCTGCCGCACGCCCATGTCGTGACCACGACGACGCACAAGTCGCTGCGCGGCCCGCGCGGCGGCATGATCCTCACCAACGACGAGGAGATCGCCAAGAAGATGAATTCGGCGGTGTTCCCAGGCCTGCAGGGCGGGCCGCTGATGCATGTCATCGCCGCCAAGGCGGTGGCCTTCGGCGAGGCGCTGAAACCGGATTTCAAGGCCTATGCCCACAACATCGTCGCCAACGCCAAGGCGCTCGCCGACAGCCTGAAGTCGTCGGGCCTCGACATCGTCTCGGGCGGCACGGACAATCATCTCATGCTCGTCGATCTGCGGCCGAAGAACGCCACGGGAAAACGCGCCGAGGCCGCGCTCGGCCGCGCCAACATCACCTGCAACAAGAACGGCATCCCGTTCGACCCGGAAAAGCCCTTCGTCACCTCCGGCGTGCGGCTCGGCACCCCGGCCGGCACCACCCGCGGCTTCGGTCCGGCCGAGTTCCGCGAGATCGGCAATCTGATCACCGAGGTGCTGGACGGGCTGAAGGCCGCGAATTCCGACGAGGGCAACGCCGGCGTCGAGGCGGCGGTGAAGCAGAAGGTGGTGGCGCTAACGGAGCGTTTTCCGCTCTATCCGTATCTGGGGTGAGGATTGCGGCCCTTGATTCGAAGCGGGCCTGGTATTACTTTTTTGCCAAGAGGTAATACCGGAGCGTTCCGATGAGCACCACAGTCACCAGCAAGGGTCAGGTCACCATTCCTAAGGCCGTCCGCGACCGGCTTGGCATCGGGCCGGGCAGCAAGGTCGACTTCAAGGTTGCCGCGAACGGCGATATCGTCTTGAAGCGTGACGCCGACGAGCAGAATTCCAAGCCGAACCGTTTCACAAAATTTATCGGCTATGCTGGGCCGGGTCCAAGTACCGACGAGATCATGGCCATGTGGCGTGGTGACGATTGACGCTCGTCGACACCAATGTGCTGCTCGATCTGCTGACTATGGACCCGGTTTGGGTCGAATGGTCGGTTTCAGCACTTGGCCAAGCCGAGGCGGATGGCCCTCTGGTCATCAACGATGTCGTTTACGCCGAGCTCTCATCGCGGTTTGAGCGTATGGAATCGGTGGACGCATTCATCAGCGAGAGTCGATTGGAGCTTTTGCCAATGCCGCGCGCCACCTTGTTCCTTGCCGGAAAGGCATTTGCGCGCTACCGAACATTGGGCGGGACCCGTTCGGGTGTGCTACCGGATTTCTTCATCGGTGCTCATGCTGTTGTTCTTGGCACTCCGATCCTGACCCGCGACCCGCGCCGTTACCGCACCTACTTCCCGACCGTGTCCTTGATCTCGCCTCCAACTGCCTGAGCCTGCTGATGCGCTGCCCCTATTGCCAATCCGAAGACACGCAGGTGAAGGATTCGCGGCCCGCCGAGGATGGCGCGGCGATCCGTCGCCGGCGCGTCTGCCCGGATTGCGGCGGCCGCTTCACCACCTTCGAGCGGGTGCAGTTGCGCGACCTCGTCGTCGTCAAGAAATCCGGCCGGAAAGTGCCGTTCAGCCGCGACAAGCTGCTGCGCTCGGTCGAAATCGCGCTGCGCAAGCGCAATGTCGAACCCGATCGCATCGACCGCGCGGTCACCGGCATCGTGCGCCAGCTCGAAAGCAGCGGCGAAACCGAAATACCGTCCGGCGAGATCGGCCGCCTGGTGATGGAGGCGCTCAAGGCGCTCGATGACGTGGCCTATGTCCGCTTCGCCTCGGTCTACCGCAATTTCCGCGAGGCCAAGGATTTTCACGACGTGCTGGGCGAACTCAAGGCCGACGAGGACGCCGGCTGACCGATGTCGGGTAACGTCAAGGCAGCTTCCGTGGTGACGGACGTCGACCGCCGTTTCATGGCGGCGGCGATCCGGCTGTCGCTCTGGCATGAGGGCCTGACCGGCGAGAATCCGTCGGTCGGCGCGCTTGTGGTGCGGCCGCCAGCGGAAGGTTTTGTCATTGTCGGCCGTGGCGTCACCGCGCTGGGCGGTCGGCCGCATGCCGAGCTGCAGGCGCTGCATGAGGCCGGCGAGGCGGCGCGCGGCGCCACGGTCTATGCGACGCTGGAACCCTGCTCGCATATCGGCAAGGCGCCGCCGTGCGCCGACGCGCTGGTCGCTGCGGGAGTCGCCCGCGTGGTCATCGCGACGCTCGATCCGGACAGGCGCGTTGCGGGCAGGGGCGTTTCCATCCTGGAGCGGGCGGGCATCGAGGTTGCGACCGGATGCCTGGAAGACGAGGCGCGCCGGGCGATGGCGGGCTTTCTGTCGCTGAAGGGCAGGGGGCGTCCGTTCCTGACGCTGAAACTGGCCGTTTCCGCCGACGGCATGATCGGCCGCAAGGGCGTCGGCCAGGTCTCGATTACCGGCGCGATCGCGCGGCGCGCGGTGCAGATGATGCGTGTCGAGCACGAGGCGATCATGGTCGGCGCCGGCACCGTCGCCGAGGACGATCCGCTGCTCACCGTTCGCCTCGAAGGGCTGGAGAAACGCTCGCCGACGCGGGTGATCGTCGATCCGTTCGCGCGCACGCCGACCGGCGCGAAACTGTTCAGGCAGGCGCGGGACTATCCGGTGCTGGTGCTTGCCAGCGGGAAGGCGCAGCGGTCCAAAGTCGAGGCGCTGCGCGAAAGCGGCGCGGTTGTCCAGACCGTCGCGTCCGACTATCGCGGCCGTTTCGACCCACGCGAGATCTTGCGCGTGCTGGGCGTCGTCGGCGTGAAGAGCGTGTTGCTGGAGGGCGGCGCGGAGACGGCGAGTCGGTTTCTGGATTCGGGTCTGGTCGATCGGATCGCGCTGTTCGTCGGCGCCTCCACGGTTGGAGACGACGGCATTCCGTCGCCACTGACGGAGGCGACGGTTCCTCCCGGTTTTTCCGTCGCCGCAACCGGCCGTTACGGCGAGGATCGCCTGATCGAATACGAAAGGACCGATTGATGTTCACGGGCATCGTCACCGACGTCGGCACGATCGAAGCGGCGAAGCCGCTGGACAAGGGAATGCGGCTGCGTGTCGCCACCAGCTACGATCCGGCCACCATCGCCATAGGCGCGTCGATTTCCACTGGCGGCGTCTGTCTCACCGTCGTCGAGCTTCCAGACCAGGGCTCGAACCAGCGCTGGTTCGAGGTCGAAGCTTGGGAGGAGGCGCTGCGGCTGACGACTGCCTCCGCCTGGACGGAAGGCACCAGGGTCAATCTGGAACGGGCGCTGAAGATCGGCGACGAACTCGGCGGGCACATCGTCTCCGGACATGTCGACGGCATGGCCGAAATCGTTGCGCGCGAGGAAGAAGGCGAGGCGGTCCGCTTCACGCTGGAGGCGCCGGCGGACCTTGCGAAATTCATCGCGCCGAAGGGTTCCGTCGCACTGGACGGGACATCGCTGACGGTGAACAAGGTCGAGGGTCGGCGCTTCGACGTGCTTCTGATCCAGCATTCGCTGACCGTCACCACCTGGGGTGAGCGCAAGACAGGCGACAGCGTCAACCTCGAGGTCGACACGATGGCCCGCTACGCCGCGCGCCTGGCGGAGGCGGCGCAGGAGGGGCTGTGAGGCTCCATATCCAGCTCGCATTTCTCACACCGGATGTCGCCCGCACCGGCTAGCGCTTTCGCGGAAGTTTGCGGATTGGCTCGGCGCGTTCCCCGCTTCGGCCACCGGCCTCTCCGGCGTTGTCCTCCGGCGGTTCGCCGTCTGAAGGGGGCGTGCCGCCTTCCTCCGGCTCGTCCGCTTCGTCCTCGTCGGCCAGCCTTTCCTCCGGGGTCCGGCTGTCGCTCTTCAGTTCGTTGCGGGGCTCCGTATCCCTGCCCAGGCCGGTGATGGCCTCGTCCGACAGCAGGCTCAGTTCCCATAACGTCATGTAGATTTCGCGGAAGGGTGTTTCGGTATCTTCCGGATCATCTTCCACGAACGCCACGAATTTGTATTTGAACCATGATGTCATGTTCGGCGGACGACGCCAGAAGGTCCGGTTCTTGACCAGGAACATGAAATAGTGGGATCCGATCTGTTTGGGACTGTTGGCCAGGTTCTCGATCTTATCGATCACCGAAAGGCCGATGTTCGAAATCCTGTTGCCATAGGGAATGGTCGCGGTCGCGCCTCTGAGGGACGACTCCGCCGTATCCGCGAATTCCGACACGATGACCTTCGCGATCGGCTCCGACTGGTCGTAGGCGCGCACGACCAGCTCGGCGGAGCAGGGCAACAGGTTGAGGTAGTCGATTTTGAACACCTCCAGCCCGATCGGGTAGGTATCCGTCAGGTTGATGTTCAGGTCGACATTCGGGGCGGCAAAACCCACCGCCTCGCCGTTCCTGATCCCGGCCCCCACGAATTGCGGATCCTCGTCGGCGAAGGGTAGCTCGTATTGGGCCATCACCCGGAAGGCACTGAGGACGACGGTGAACTTGGTCCATCGCGCCACGCCGCTCGAGATCGGCAGGGTCACGGTCTGGTTCCAGTCAATGATATCGGGGCGGACCTGGTCAAAAATGCCGGTCAGCATTTCGCTCTGGACGCGCTTGGCCCAGCGATCGAACGCCGGCGTGTCGATGTAACCCATCACGCACCCCCCGCGATAACGCATCGGATGCCGTGCTGCGACCGTGTCCGGCGATGTTGGTATGCCGGGCACCATGCACGGCAACTGCCCCATGATGCTACGCTCATTGGGCGAACGGAGCAATTGGTTCGCCAGTTACCAAACAGCTTGCGCGGCTGACGGCTTCGGCCTAAGTGACCGGCGACCCGGAGACCGACATGGCTGGCATTTCCCAACACGGCAAGGCTTTCATCCAACCGGAGAAGGCCCACGTCCTGATCATCGAGGCGCGCTACCACGACGCGCTCGCCGATGCTCTGCTCGAAGGCGCCAAGGGAGCGCTCGACGAGGCGGGAGCGACCTACGATGTCGTGACGGTTCCGGGCGCGCTCGAGATTCCGGCGGTCGTGTCCTTCGCGCTCGACGGTGCCGACGAGGGCGGCACCGCCTATGACGGCTTCGTGGCGCTCGGGGTGGTCATGCGCGGCGACACCTATCATTTCGACGTGGTCGCCAACGAATCCTCGCGGGGCCTGATGGATCTGTCGATCCAGGAATCACTCGCCATCGGCAACGGCATCCTGACCACCGAGAACGAGGAACAGGCCTGGGTGCGCGCCAAGCGCAACGAGGGCGACAAGGGTGGTTTCGCCGCGCGCGCGGCGCTGACCATGATTGCCTTGCGCGAGCGGCTGGGAGCGCGCTGAGCCGTGACCAATCCGGCAGAACGCGACGTCCCCCAGCCCCGCCAGGCGAACAAGCGCGGCGCGGCGCGGCTCGCCGCCGTGCAGGCGCTCTACCAGATGGACGTGGCTGGCGCCGGCCTGCTGGAGATCGCCGCCGAATACGAGGCGTTCCGGCTGGGCAAGGAAGTCGACGGCGCCACCTATCGCGAGGCCGACGCCCAATGGTTCCGGGCGATCCTGTCTGGCGTGGTCGAAAACCAGAAGACCGTCGATCCGATCATCCGCCAAGCGCTGACCGAGGACTGGCCGCTGTCCAGGCTCGATTCGACACTGCGCGCCATCCTGCGCGCCGGCGTCTTCGAGTTGATGGAACGCAAGGACGTGCCGGTCGCCGTCATCGTTTCGGAATATGTCGACATCGCCAAGGCCTTCTATGTGGAAGAGGAACCGAAGCTGGTGAACGCGGTGCTCGACCGGGTGGCGCGGCGGGTCCGCGGCGAAGGCCGGGGCCGGGATGCGCCGTGATCGGCGCACGGACGCAGAACAGGTTCGAGGGTTTACAGCTCGTATACTATGTTTCGATCCGGCTATTCGCTTTTAACGACATGATACATGGCCAAAACTAGACTGCCCTCACGGTTCTAGAGGGCGGCTATGGCCAGGAAACCTGATGCGGATCTGATCAACCGCAGGCTGCGCATGAATGGCGCCGGCGGAGCGCCGCCGCGTATTCCCGCGCCCAATGACGGCGAGGACGAGCCGGGCTTCCCCTTCGAGTTCGCCATGATGGTCGGCGCGCTGATGCTCACCGTTGGCATAGGCTCCTACATCTGGTTCACCGGCGGCGAATTTTTGCCGTCCAAGGCGAACGACAACCTCGTTTCGGTCGCCGACCCTGCCTGCCGGCCCCTATGGGTTCCCGCGGCGAAGAACACACCCGGCATCGTCTGCTACCTGACGCAACTGCCCGAGAGGCTGTGCGACCCGAAGGAGCGGGCCCATCTCTCGGCGGTGATGCGGCAGTATCGGCTCGACCGGAACGCTTTCGAGACCAACATGCTGATCGGCGGCGTGAAGGCGGCCGCCGTCATGAAGACCCAGATGTCGACGGACGGGATCGCGGCAATGGCGTCCACCATCGGTTCGGCCGACGGCAAGCCGCCGAGCGCCGAACAGCAGGCCAAGATCGATGACCACTTCGCGACCGTCAAGAAGATGCAGGATGTCACGAAGGACTCGGTTTCCGACGCTGCGTTGACGCTCAAGCACATCCCCGACCAGGACCTGGTCGGGAAGATCCGCAATCTCGCTTTGGCCGGCTACGTCGTGAAAGGCGATTTCGGCTGGTTTCGCGACACACTGGTGGACGATGCCTTCCGCGACCTCGGTCCGGTAGGGTCTCCCTGCAAGGGATAGGGTCGGATCGGCCCGGCGCGTCCGGCTGTGCCATTCCTGTATGGTCTGTGCCACGATGCGCGACACCAACGCGCACAGGTAGTTTGGCCGGCCATGAACGGAATGCATCCATGAACGAAACGGCTGCGGCGGAGGCCCGCCGGACCGCGATCATCCTCGCGGCGGCGCAGGCGATCGTCGGATCGGCCGCGCCGATCGCCATATCGCTCGGCGGGCTGGTCGGCTTCTACCTGCTCGGCTCCGACAAGTCGCTCGCCACCGCGCCAATCACCGGCTTCAATGTCGGCGTCGCGCTGGGCGCCTTGCCGGCGGCCGCCATCATCAAAAGCTTCGGCAACAAGAACGGCTTTCAGCTTGGCACGGCGGTCACGGCGCTCGGCGGCCTTACGGCTACCTTCGCGCTGTTCCAGAGCGACTTCTGGCTGTTCGCCTTCGGCTTGATGGTCATCGGGCTCGGCGGGGCCTTCGTGCAGCAGTTCCGCTTCGCGGCGGCCGACAACGCCCCGCCGGAGTTCAAGGCGCGCGCCATCTCCTTCGTGCTGGCCGGCGGCATCGTCACGGCAATCCTCGGCCCGCAGATCGTGATCTTCACCCGCGAACTGCTGGCGCCGGTGATGTTCGCCGGATCCTTTGCATCGATCCTCGCCCTTGCGGCGGCCGGGGCGATCATCCTGTCCTTCCTGCGCGCCGGCAAGCATGCCGGAGCAGCCGCTCACGCCGACGAGGCTCCGCCCCGCTCGCTCGGCGAGATCGCCAGCCAGCCGCGTTTCATCGTCGGGCTGGGCTGCGCCGTCGGCTCTTACGCGCTGATGAGTTTCGTCATGACCGGCGCGCCGCTGGCGATGGTCGGCTGTGGCTTCTCGCCGGACGAGGCGACACTCGGCATTTCCTGGCATGTGATGGCGATGTTCGGACCGAGTTTTTTCACCGGCCGCCTCATCCACCGCTTTGGCGTCGAGCGCGTCGTGGCGTTCGGGCTGATCCTGCTGATCGCCTGCGGCGTCGTGGCGTTGTCGGGCATCGCGCTCTGGCAGTTCTGGTCGGCGCTGATCCTGCTCGGGCTCGGCTGGAATTTCGGCTTCATCGGCGCCACCGCCATGGTTTCCGCCACCTACCGGCCCTCGGAGAAGGGCAAGGTTCAGGGCATGCACGATTTCATCCTGTTCAGCTCGGTCGCCTTCGCCTCGCTGATGTCGGGCGCGGTCTACAATTCCTGGGGCTGGGAGATGCTGAACTGGATCATCTTCCCGGTCACGATTGCCTGCCTGGTCGCGCTGCTGGTGTTGCGGATGCAGCGCGAGCAGGTGTGGGTACGTTGACGCGGTTCGGGCTTGGGTTTGCGCGTCGCTCATGTTCTTCACCGGCTGCACCCATTTCGACCACGCCGGCATCATCCGCATGGCGCGACGCCCGTTCGGCTCGGTCGACGAGATGAACGAGGCGCTGATCGAGCGCTGAAACGCCAAGGTCGGGCCGAAGGACAGTCTACCATTTGGGCGATTTCGGCTTCCTGAAGAACCAGCGGCGGCATGACGAGGTGCTCGACCGGCTGAACGGCGAGATACATCTCGTTCATGGCAACCACGACCACACGCTTACCCGCAAGCAGAAGCGCTGGGCGTCGTCGGAGAAGTATATCGAGCTGGAAACCGCGCAGGGACGCCTCGTTCTCTTCCATTATCCGATCGAGGAATGGAACGGCCTATTTCGCGGCGCTATGCATCTGCATGTCCACACGCACCGCCCCGAGAAGGTCGGAGCGGTTGCAATCCGAAATCGCGTCAACGTCACGGTCGAGGCGTGGGACTATGCCCCGGTACATATCGATGAGATCGCGGCGGTGTGGGAGGGCTGAATCGGCCGTGCCACTCGCGTTGAGCTAGGGTGTACTAAGAACCTGTCCGCTTCCGCCGGTTGCACGTATCGCGGGACTCGGCGATTGATGGCACGGTTCAGCTCTTGCGGAGGAGCCTCGCCGTGACCGTCCGTCTTTCGAAGATCGTCATGCTGCTCTGCCTGGCGGCATTTTGCTTCCTCGTCGCCTTTGGCAACGTCACCGACTACGGCTCGAATTTCGCCTTCGTCCAGCACGTGCTGTCCATGGATACGACCTTTCCCGGCAACGCGCTGATGTATCGGTCGATCACCAGCCCGGCGCTGTGGACGGCCGGCTACTGGCTGATCATCTTCGGCGAGGCGCTGACCTGCCTGCTGTTTCTCGTCGCCGCGCTTAGCCTCTGGCGGGCGCGTCATGGCAGCGGCAAAACCTTCGACAAGGCCAAGAAATTCGCTGTGATCGCAACGACGACCGGGTTCCTGGTCTGGTATTTCGGTTTCATGGTGATCGGCGGCGAATGGTTCGCCATGTGGCAGTCGAGCACCTGGAACGGCCAGGACGCCGCCTTCAAATTCTACATCACCATGCTGGCGGTGCTGATCTATGTCATGCAGCCCGACGGCGACCTCGAGCAGGTCTGATCCGGCCCCCCTTCAATTCAATCGATCTAACCGGATGCGCCGTTTCCCGGATGTCACGGCGGCGCATCTTTCGGGTGAAAAGCGGGCGAAAACCGAACAAAACCTTGACGATAGGGGCTGACTTTCGCATACACGCCAGCGATCGGCCGGATTCCGAATACGGAACCTCCGCTCACATCTCAACGGTCCGGGGAGGGGTTTTCCGGGCCATCCATCAGGGAAAAATCGGCAATGACAATGCTTTACGTCGTCATCGCCTGCGGCCTGCTTTCCATCCTCTACGCCTTCTGGGCGACGCAGTCGGTGCTTGCATCCGACCAGGGGAACGCACGCATGCAGGAAATCGCAGGCGCCATCCGGGAAGGGGCGCAGGCTTATCTCACACGCCAATACACGACGATCGCCATCGTCGGCGTGGTGGTCTTCCTGCTCGCCTGGTGGCTGCTTTCGGGCACGGCGGCGATCGGTTTTCTGATCGGGGCGGTCCTGTCGGGCGTCGCCGGTTTCATCGGCATGCATGTTTCGGTGCGCGCCAATGTCCGCACCGCGCAGGCCGCTTCCAACAGCCTGGCCGCCGGCCTCGACATCGCCTTCAAGTCGGGCGCCATCACCGGCATGCTGGTCGCCGGTCTCGCGCTGCTCGGCGTCTCGGTCTACTACTGGATCCTCATCGGCCCGATGGGCTACGCACCCGCCGACCGCACCGTCATCGACTCGCTGGTCGCGCTCGGCTTCGGCGCCTCGCTGATCTCCATTTTCGCCCGCCTCGGCGGCGGGATCTTCACCAAGGGCGCCGACGTCGGCGGCGATCTGGTCGGCAAGGTTGAAGCCGGCATCCCGGAGGATGACCCGCGCAACCCGGCGACCATCGCCGACAATGTCGGCGACAATGTTGGCGACTGCGCAGGCATGGCGGCAGACCTATTCGAGACCTATGCGGTGACGGTGGTCGCCACCATGGTGCTCGCCGCCATTTTCTTTGGCGCCGCCGCCAATCTCGGCGAAGTCATGCTCTATCCGCTCGCCATCTGCGGCGCCTGCATCATCACCTCGATCGTCGGCACCTTCTTCGTGAAACTCGGCGCCAACGGCTCGATCATGGGCGCGCTCTACAAGGGCCTGATCGTCACCGGCATCCTGTCCGTCGTCGGGCTGGGCGCGGCGACCTCGCTCACCATCGGCTGGGGCGACATCGGCACGGTTGGCGGCATGGCGATCACCGGCACCAACCTGTTCATCTGCGGCCTGATCGGCCTTCTGGTCACCGCGCTGATCGTGGTGATCACCGAATATTATACCGGCACCGGCAAGCGCCCGGTGGTCTCGATCGCCCAGGCGTCGGTCACCGGCCACGGCACCAACGTCATCCAGGGCCTCGCGGTCTCGCTGGAATCGACGGCGTTGCCGGCCATCATCATCGTCGGCGGCATCATCGCCACCTTCCAGCTTGCCGGCCTTTTCGGCACGGCGATCGCAGTGACCACCATGCTCGGCCTGGCCGGCATGATCGTGGCGCTGGACGCCTTCGGCCCGGTCACCGACAATGCCGGCGGCATCGCCGAGATGTCCGGCCTGCCCAAGGAAGTGCGCCAGTCGACCGACGCGCTCGACGCGGTCGGCAACACGACGAAGGCCGTCACCAAGGGCTATGCGATCGGCTCCGCCGGCCTCGGCGCGCTGGTGCTGTTCGCTGCCTATAGCTACGATCTGCAGTTCTTCGCCGCCAAGGCGAACGAGGCGGGCTCGACGCTCTATCCTTACTTCAAGGATATCGGCACGGTTTCCTTCGACCTGTCGAATCCCTATGTCGTCGCCGGCCTGATCTTCGGCGGCCTGATTCCGTACCTGTTCGGCGGTATCGCCATGACGGCCGTCGGCCGCGCGGCGGGTTCGATCGTTGAGGAAGTGCGCCGTCAGTTCCGCGAGGATCCGGGCATCATGAAGGGCACTTCCAAGCCCAACTATGCCAGGGCGGTGGACCTTCTGACCAAGGCGGCGATCAAGGAGATGATCATCCCGTCGCTGCTGCCGGTGCTGGCGCCGCTCGTCGTCTATTTCGGCGTGCTGCTGATTTCCGGTTCCAAGGCGTCTGCCTTCGCGGCGCTCGGCGCCTCGCTGCTCGGCGTCATCGTCAACGGCCTGTTCGTGGCGATCTCGATGACCTCGGGCGGCGGCGCCTGGGACAACGCGAAGAAGTCGTTTGAGGACGGCTTCATCGACAAGGACGGCCAAAAACACCTGAAGGGTTCCGAGGCGCACAAGGCGTCGGTGACGGGCGACACGGTCGGCGATCCCTACAAGGATACCGCCGGCCCGGCCGTCAATCCGGCCATCAAGATCACCAACATCGTCGCGCTGCTGCTTCTGGCCGTGCTCGCACACGGCTGATCGCGGCCACCGAATGAGAAAGGCCCGCGGGAGCGATCCCGCGGGCCTTTTTCTTGGTTCGAGCTTGCCGACCGTTGCTCTAAGCCGGCGACATGAGGACCGGTTTACTGTCCGGGCTGGCTCTGGCCCGGCAGCGTGCTCGGCATGCCGGTGGCGCCGGCCAGAATCTGGGCGATGAAATTCTGGTCCTTGCCGGCGGTCGGCGTCGTCCGCCCGATGAAGTCGAAGACCTTGCCGTCCTGCATGCCGTAGTTGGCGATGTTGGTGACACGGCCGTCGTCGCCGAAATACACGGCGAGAACCCGCTGCTCGATCAATTTCGGCTTGGCGAAGGCGGCGGCACGGTAGCGCTTCTGCGAGATGTAATAGAACACTTCATTGTCGAAGGTGGCGGTCGTGGACGGCGTTCCCAGCGCCAGCAGCACCTGTTCGCGGCTAGAGCCGACGGGAACGGAATCGATCTGCTGCTGGTCGATCACGTAGCCCTGGGTCAGGGTCTCGCCGGGCGACATGCTGCCGAGCGTTGACTGTGTGCAGGCTGACAGGGCCGCGATCGCGCCAACGATCCCCATGTGACGCAGGGTCCGTCCCCTCTTGAATTCCATCCGCCTCAACGACAACTCCATCCTGCCTTCAGCGTCCCCGGCTGCGCTTGCGTGGCACCGCAAATCCGGTAAACCAGCTTGGGCGACGATGCAACAACACCGGCCCGCCGAAGCCGCGTGCCGGGGAGTAGCTGAAATGTTCCAACGTCTGTTCGGTCGCGAACGGGCCCGCAACCGCCAGATTGTCGAGGCCCTGTATATTGAGATCGTGGCGGCGGCGCGGCGCGAGTCGCTTTTTTCCGAGTGGGACGTGCCGGACACGCCGCTCGGCCGATTCGAGATGATCGCCCTGCACATGTTCCTGGTCCAGCACCGGCTGCGCGGCGAAACCGGCGTGGCGCGCGAGATCGCGCAGGACCTAATCGACGGTTTCTTCACCGAGGTCGAGCATTCGCTGCGCGAACTCGGCATCGGCGACATGGGCGTGCCGAAGCGCATGAAGAAGCTTGCCCGCATGTATTATGGCCGCACCATGACCTACGAAGCCGCGCTCGATTCGGACGATCGCGACGGCCTTGCCGCGGCGCTGACCCGCAATGTGCGGCCCGATCTGGCCGATTGGCCCCAGGCCGTGAACCTTGCCGACTACGCCTTCGCCGCCCGCGGCCTGTTGCGCGAACAGGCCGTCGATACGATATGTTCGGGATCGGTCGTGTTTCCGCAGCCCGACGCCGGAGACCCGTTGAAGTCCTCGGAACCATGAGCCATCCCGTCGAAAAGAGCCCGATCAGCTTCGAGGTCAGCGTGGCGCGCCTTCCGAAAAAGGGCATGCCGGTGACCATCGAGGCGACCGAGAAGCAGCGCAAGGCGCTGGCGGACGTCCACGGGCTGGTCTCGGTGGAGCGGCTGCGCGCGGATCTGCTGGTCTCCGCCTGGAAGCGCAACGGCATCCAGGTGAAGGGGCGTGTGCAGGCCGACATCGTGCAGTCCTGCGTTGTTACCCTCGATCCGCTCCAAGCCACGGTCGACGAGGAAGTCTCCGCCGTCTTCCTGCCGGAGGATTCGAGGCTCGGACGCGAATCGTTCGATCTCGGCGGCGAGATCATGATCGACGTCGACGGCCCCGACAGCCCCGAGACGTTTTCCGGCGACCGCCTCGACGTCGGAGCGCTTGCGGAGGAGTTTTTCGGCCTCGGCATCGATCCTTATCCACGCAAGCACGCTACGGAACCTGCGCCGCTGCAACCGGCCGAGGCGCCCGAACCGGAGGGCGAATTGCAGAAGAAGCTCAGGCAGCTCTTCCCGAAATCCTGAATTGACGGATCGCCGCACCCGAATTCCATTGTGCGGCGGCATAAAAACGCTATTTTCCGACGGCACCCGGCAGGGGGTGGTTTGCACGAAAGCGAGACGAACAGCGCGTGATCAGGATTTCTATCGATGCCATGGGCGGCGACCACGGGCCATCGGTGGTTATTCCAGCGCTGGCGAAGGTCGCCAAGCGGCGGCCCGACGTCAATTTTCTGGTCTACGGCCGCACCGATGCCGTGCGCCCGGAACTCGACAAGTTCCCGGCGCTGGCTGCGGTGACGCAGTTCGTACACTGCGATGTCGCCGTGCGCATGGACGACAAGCCGAGCCAGGCGCTTCGCCATGGCCGGTGGAAATCGTCGATGTGGCGGGCGATCGAGGCGGTGAAGAGCGGCGATTCGGATGGCTGCGTTTCGGCCGGCAACACCGGTGCGCTGATGGCCATGTCGAAATTCTGCCTTCGCACCATGGCCAATATCGAGCGGCCTGCAATCGCTGCGATCTGGCCGACGCTGCGCGGCGAGAGCGTTGTGCTCGACGTCGGCGCTACCATCGGCGCTGATTCGCACCAGTTGATCGACTTCGGTATTCTGGGCGCGGCGATGGCGCGCGCCGTCTTCGGCATAGAGCGCCCGAGCGTCGGCCTGCTCAATGTCGGCGTCGAGGAGATCAAGGGCCAGGAAGAGGTCAAGGAAGCGGGGCGCCTGCTGCGCGACGCGAACCTGTCGTCGATGCAGTATCATGGCTTCGTCGAGGGCGACGATATCGGCAAGGGCACGGTAGACGTCGTTGTCACCGAGGGCTTTTCCGGCAACATCGCGCTGAAGACGGCGGAGGGAACCGCGCGCCAGATCGCCGGTTATCTTCGCGCCGCGATGGGGCGGACGCTGATGGCCAAGATCGGCTATTTCTTCGCCAAGGGCGCTTTCGACCGGCTGCGCGAGAAGATGGACGTCCGCAAGGCCAATGGCGGCGTGTTCCTCGGGCTCAACGGCATCGTCGTGAAGAGCCACGGCGGAGCAGACGACGAAGGGTTCGCTTCGGCGATCGAGTTGGCATATGACATGGTCCGCAACCGGCTGCTCGACCGGATCGAGGCGGATCTCGATCTCTTCCATGCACGGCACCCGCAGTCGGTCGCGCGCCCCGCCGCCCCGGAAGAGACCAGACAGTAGGACGACATATGATCAGATCCGTCGTGCGCGGGGTTGGCTCGGCCCTCCCGCGTCGCATCATGAAGAACAGCGAATTCGAGGCGGCGCTCGACACGTCCGACGAATGGATCGTGCAGCGCACCGGTATCCGCCAGCGTCACATCGCCGCCGCCGACGAGACGACCGCGTCGCTCGGCGAAGCGGCGGCGCGCGCCGCGCTCGCCGATGGCGGTCTGACCCCGGCGGATATCGACCTGATCGTGCTTGCCACCTCGACGCCGAACAATACCTTTCCGGCGACGGCGGTGGAGATCCAGCAGCGGCTCGGCATGCGCCACGGCTTCGCCTTCGATCTCCAGGCGGTGTGCAGCGGTTTCGTCTTCGCGGTTGCGACCGCCGACGGCCATATCCGCAATGGCCTGGCGAAACGCGCGCTCGTCATCGGGTCGGAGACCTTTTCACGCATCCTCGACTGGAGCGACCGCACCACCTGCGTGCTGTTCGGCGACGGCGCCGGCGCGATGGTGCTGGAGGCGCATGAAGGCGAGGGCAGCGTTGCCGACCGCGGCGTGCTGGCCGCCAGCCTGCGCTCCGACGGCACGCACAAGGAGAAGCTCTATGTCGACGGCGGCCCGTCGACGACGAAAACCGTAGGCCATCTGCGCATGGAAGGCCGCGAGGTGTTCAAGCATGCCGCCGGGATGATCACCGACGTGGTCGAGGGCACGTTCGCGCAGGCGGGAATCAGCGCCGAGGACCTGACATGGTTCGTTCCGCACCAGGCCAACAAGCGCATCATCGATGCTTCGGCCAAAAAGCTCGGGATCGCGGACGAGAAGGTGGTGGTGACGGTCGATCTTCACGGCAACACCTCCGCCGCCTCGGTACCGCTGGCGCTGGACGTGGCGGTGAAGGACGGGCGCATCCGCAAGGGCGACCTGGTGATGTTGGAGGCGATGGGCGGCGGTTTCACCTGGGGCGCGGTGCTGATCCGCTGGTAGTTTTCTTTTCAGTGGAACGATGTCGCGGCGCCCCGCGCAGCGCAGCGCCGTTGCCTCTGGTGCATGAATCGCGGTCGGTCGCTGTTTTCCCATCAATGTTTGAACCGATTTGAATTCATTTACGCGAACCGGCCGGTTCGGTTCTTGACCTCATCTAGGCAATTTCCTAACGTCCTGCGGCTCCGAGGATGGCGGATAGAGGACGGGAAAGTCATGGCGGGAAAGACACTTACGCGCGCCGATCTGTCCGAGGCCGTCTACCGCAAGGTAGGGCTTTCCCGCACCGAGTCCGCCGAACTGGTGGAGGCGGTGCTCGACGAAATCTGCGAGGCGATCGTGCGCGGCGAGACGGTGAAGCTGTCTTCCTTCGCCACTTTCCACGTGCGCGGCAAGAACGAGCGCATCGGCCGCAATCCGAAGACCGGCGAGGAGGTTCCGATCCTGCCCCGGCGCGTGATGACCTTCAAGGCCTCGAATGTCCTGAAGAGCCGCATCCTGCGAGCGCATCAAACGAAGTCCAAGGTCAAGCAGACAGCCCCTTAGAATTCGTCTCGCAACCCGCGAGAGCGGGAGCGCAAACGGGAATTTCCGCGCTTCCAATGGCTGGAAGGCGTATCATTTCGCTCTAACGGTTGACGACCGGCGCATCGCGTCGCGCGCCTCTTGAAATCACGTCCACAAAGGACTGAAATGAATCGCGAATCGGTTCGGCCAGCCGGATGCCGCCGACGCGCTCCGGTCATCCGTCCTGACGGCAGACCGGAAGGTGACCCATGGACAAGAGCCCCGACGCATTCCGCACCATCTCGGAGGTGGCCGAGGATCTCGACCTGCCACAGCATGTGTTGCGCTTCTGGGAGACCCGCTTCAACCAGATCAAGCCGATGAAGCGGGGCGGCGGACGCCGCTACTACCGGCCGCAGGATGTCGACCTGATCAAGGGCATCAGGCACATGCTTTACGAGCAGGGTTACACGATCAAGGGCGTGCAGAAGCTCTTGCGAGAGAACGGCAATCATTTCCTGGTCGCGGTCGGCAACGGCGACGTGGCGGCGATCGAGGCGATTGCCCAGCGCAAGCAGGCCGCCGCCATCCCGCTGACGCCCGCCGCCCAGCCGCGCGGCGACGACGAGGTGCTTGTCGGCGAAGCGAAGGCAAAGCCGAGCCGGCGTTTTTTCGGGCTCGGCAAGGCCGAGGGGGAGGGACCTGTATCGCCGGACTCGGGAAAGCTTTCGCGCGACAACCGCGCGCTGCTTCAGGAGGCGCTGTTCGACCTGCTCGAATGCAAGCGGCTCCTCGACCAGGTGCGATGAGCCTGTCTCGAAACGCGTGAGGCAGTGCAAATGCAGCCCGGAGATCGCGAGTTCCGGGCCTGCGCTACTGCGTGCCGGGGCGATGCCGTTGCGGGCCCTGCCTCACGCTGACCCCGCATCTCGGCACACTTCGGCCGGCAATCGGCTCCGTCACGAGTTTCGCGGAGAGGCAGCATCCGTCTCGGCCAAAATGCCTGCTTCCTCGGCCGCTTCGCGAAACCGCGCCTCGGCGTCGACGCTCGAACGGTGGCCGTCGATGACCTTGAGACAGGTTTCGAAGGCATCGCGGTGACGCGGTCCGCGTCTCTCGGGCCATCGCTGGGACAGCAGGTCGCGTGCCTGCCTGGCATCCTCGGCCACCACGATTCGGCCGTCGATGCGCACCGCGACCGGACGTGCGAACATTAAAGCATATCGCGTCTTATCTGCTCCATTCTGCCGGCGACGGTTTGGGCCAAGGTCGAGGGCTTCGTCACAGGCCGGGCTGGTGGCCCGGCCAAGACGAAGCCCGATGGATTTGGCCCAAACCGGCCCGGCCCTTCGGGTTTCCGTTTGGCGGGCGCCCACGTCGTCAGGCCACTCGGCCGATGAACCACATCGACCTTCGCGACCTTCCTCGTGGATCGCCTCGCCAAACGAGAAACAGAATGAAGCAGATAAGGCGCGACATGCTTTAGGCCTTGTCCTCGACGTCCGTGCTCGGGCGGTCGCCGCCCGGCGCCACCTCCTCGTGCCACTGGCCGTCGGCGTCCTGGAACTCGATGCCCTCGGTCCTGCCGCCCACCTGCTGTTCCGAAGCGGCGATCCGTGCGGCTGCAAGCGCGTCCGCATGGGTGGGAAATGTCTCCGAGAACACGTCGCCGACCTTGTAGGCCCAACCGCCGTCATGTTCGACCACGCGATAGATCACTTGGTTCATGAACGCTGCTCCTTTGCTCGCGTCAGAACGGCGGAAGCCTATGCCCGGTTCCGGATGACGGCAAGCGGCAAGGTGTGCGTCGCTCCATCCGGGGGACAGCACCGAACGTCCGTGGGAGCTTCCTTGGGACTTCAGGTCCCACGGACTGGCCGGATTGGCCCGCCTTGTTCCGTTCCCGCGGCGTTTGCGATTTTCGCCCTTGCGCTGGAACCCGTGAGACTATAGGGCTTTGCGCGGTCCGGAGTGTAGCGCAGCCCGGTAGCGCACTTGACTGGGGGTCAAGGGGTCGTCGGTTCGAATCCGGCCACTCCGACCAACAAAAACAAGGGGTTAGCGGCTCCCCACCGCTCCCGAAAATCCCGAAAATCAGAAATTGGGTTCAAATTGGGTCCGCCGCTGGCCTAACCTATATTTTCGGCTGCTTCGATCCGTGCGATAAATCGCACCATGCCCGCCCCTCCGCCCGACGCCGCCCGCGACGCGAAAATCCTTCGCGCTAGCTTGGCGGGTGTCTCGCCCGGAGAACTCGCCGCCAGATTCAACTGCTCGACGGGCGGCATTCGCGCCGCGATCAAGCGGGCGACCGAAGCCGCAGGAGCTACCGCAGGCGAGGCGAAACCCACCACAAACGGTGAGTTTGGCGGGCGGGCGAACTTGATGTCCGCCAGCGGACAACTCGAAGCCAGCACGGAGGCCCGCCCATGACGAACCGCCGCGATCCGAGCCCCGGGCAGCAACTGGAAAGCATGATCGCCGGGTTGGAGTCCTTCGGGCTGCACCGCGCTCGCATCGCCCGCGAGTCCGGGTTGGACAAATCAACGATCACGCGGTTGGCCCGGGGCGAAACCCGCAAGCCCAGCCACGAGGTTTTCAGCAAAGTCGCCAATTTGCATGCCAAGGTGGTGCTGCCGATGCCGCGCCCCTGAAAAAGTGCCGCCACCCCCTCCGGCAGAAGGGGATGGCGGCGAGAAGACCGTCCCGCTCGTCCAAAAGTTAAACGGTCTCCTATCGGCACCCGGCGCCGAACTCTAAAACCTCACGCCCGCCAATTCTCGACGAACGAAACGCCGCCGCTGCGCCTCATGCCGTAGTCGATGTCGGACAAAATCCGCACGCCGATTGTCGCGCTCTGCCAGAGGCTGCGCGTCGGCGCCGCGATGTCGGCGAGCGCGGGCGGCGCGACTGCGTCGCCGACCAACGGCGAGGGCGTCGTCGACTCGTGCACGAGCGCTTCCTCGCTCACGTCGAAGGCGGGCGAGTCGGACTCGCCCGTGTAGAAGCTGTCGATGTCGATGCCGACAATCCGTCCGGCAGGAAGGGAACCGGAAGCGACGAAGTTCGAAAGCACGGCGGGCGCGACGACCGCGATGGCTTGGAGGTCGGCAGGCGAGGTCGCATAGACGATGTTGCTCGCCGGGCTGATGGCGGCGGCGAGGTCGCCGAGCGTCGCGGCGAGCCGGGACTGCAAATCGGTGTCGGTCGCTGCCGGGATAGCGACGACGCCATTGAGCAATCCGGCAGGCCGCAGCGCGGACGCGGGCTGGGCGTCGAACAGGAAGCCGTCGAGTTCGACCTGCAAGTCCTCCGCCAGCCCGGCGCGGATTACCGCCTCGACGTTGTACGGGCTATGGCGGGCCAACTCGCGGGTGAACAGCGACATCGCGCCTGCCTTATGCGGCGTCGCGGCGACGCCAGCGGAGAAGTTCAACGCCTTCACCGGAACGACGCCGCCCTCGCCGACGAAAGCGCCCGTGGCCGACGCCGTGTTCGTCCGAACGGGCAAGCGAACCGCGCCCGCTTCGTCGAAGGAGAGGCGGAGCCCGGCGCGGGCGGAGAGCGCGGCGAAGGCGGATTGCGGCGCGAAGGAGGCAATCGGGCCGAGACCGAGGTCGGTAAGCTCCGCAGCCCAGCCGTTGACCGTCGTCTGCGCCGGGTTGGTGACGGCGCGGCTTTGCCAGAATTGGCCGGGAGAGCGCGCGGCGAGCTTGATGTCGTCGCGCCCGGGGAACGCCCACTCGGCGACGCTTTCGAGGTCGCCCGTCTTCCTCGCAGCCGCGAAGAACTGGCAGACCAAGCCGCGCATGATCGTGGAAGCGATTGGCGGCTCCGGGCGGCGGCGGCGCTGGTCGACGACGAGCCGATGCAGGCCAACGGTCGCGGTTTTGACGCTGGCGACGGCGGTGCCCAGCGCGTCGAGGCGGGAGAAGCTCCGCTCGGCGAGGTCGTTGGCGTTGGCCTCCAGCAACCCACGATGGTTTTCAAATGCCTTGCGGAATGCGATGCCGAGTGTTTCGGGACTTACGGTAATTACACCGGCCATTGCGCCACCTCTGCTGTTCGGGCGGCGGGCGGGGCTCGGGAGGATGCCCCTACGGATCGCCGGACGATCTCGAAATTCCACGGATGCCGTTGTGGTAACACATTACCGCAAGCCCGCAAAGGCCCGCCGGCGCACGCGGGCTTCAGGAGGCCGGGATATACCGGCGAAGCCCCTTGCGCGCGCCAGCGGGCTTCCTGGTGGCACTGCCGGGGCGATAGGATGGAACGGCAGGGAAGAAGGAGGCGAGCATGGGCCGAAAGCCGCTTTTTGACGCCCCGATGAGCCCCACCCAGAGGGCGAAGCGCTCCCGGGCGAAACAGCGGGCGGAGCGGCTTGCCGCCACCGAGCAATGGTGGCGCGAACACTCGCCCTTCGGTCAACTCGTCGATATCCGCGACATGCTGCCGAAGGGTGCCGTCACTTTGGACGAGTTGCTGCTGCGCCAACAGCGAGAAGGGCGGGGACACGGGCGGTTGGAGGCGGGATAGCCCCGATCATCCGGGCCGTTTCCGGCGCGAAAACGGGCCGAAAATCGTAGCAGCCGAAATTCTCCCGCACGGAAATTGACACTTACTTAGGGCGGCCGGTCCCGCGGCCAAAAGGCATAGTTTTCTACCTACCCCCCCCTATCCGGTATCGGATACCCCCGACCCCCCTGTTTTCGCGCCTTTGCGGGCATCTTCCTGCGCTGGCCTGCCTCCAGGCGGAATGTTTTTCCTTCGGCCATTTCGCGCCGATGCACCTCCAGGGTGCGGCTCCCTTCGGCTGAACAACAGCGAGGGCGTCGAACCTATCCCGAAACCGGGATTGGTTGGTCCGCTTCCGCCGCCTCGGCGCGGGCGTCTGCGGGCGAGATGTGCAGCGCCTGATCGGCGAGGTCGATGAGGTCGAGCCGCACGCGAGTCGCGTCGAAGCGGCCTTGCGAGATGAAAGCCAGCCGAGCGCCACGGCCTCGCTCATGCCCAGCGGCGCCTTGTCCGCAGGAACCATTTTCATCGATATTTCCTTTCCTTTTTTCTGTCTCACTCTCAAAACGGAATAGCATCGCCTTTGGACCAGAAATTAGGATCGATGCGCGCCGGCTGGACCGTAGCGCCGGGCCATGTTTCCTTGACCTTGACGATCTCGGGCCATGCCTCGACCAGGCGGGCGATCTCCGACGCCGCGTAGACCTGGACGGCGCGACCGTCGTGATGCACGACGCCGGCCTCGTCCTTGTCGCGCACGATCGCGATCACGGTGCCGTCCGACATCTGCGCCTCTATCACGCACGGACGAAGCTCGGGTGCGCCGAGCCGGTCGGCCTCGGCATCGAGCACGGACCAGGCGGTGATCATTCGGCCAATCTGCTCGATCGCCGGCCGGGGATCCGGCGACTTCAAGGCCTCGTTCGTTTTTCGGAATTGCCGGAAGAACTTTTCGGCCAATTGCTCGGAGACGAGCAGCGGCAGCCGGCCAATGCCCCACTTGCGCTCCATTGCCCTAGCCAATGCGTCGAGCCTGTCGAGCTCGAACGTCTGTCGGGCCACGAGGTCGGCGTAGGGGACTGACTGGATTTTTACGGCGTCGAAACGGGTCATCGTTGGCTTCCTTCCTTTCCCTACCAACAGAGGCGCGGCCCGGCCCAAATGGGGCCGTGCCTCTACTACGTAGTAGTAGGGGGTGCTGTGCTTCGCCGAGGTCTCTTAATAAAATCAATGACATAGGGGGGTGGGTGGCGAGGCTGCTTTTTCGCTGCTGTGCGACTATTGCAAGTTGCATTTTTCAATCCTTACGTGCGTCGTTTTCGACGATGGAAAGGCGTGTCGTGCGACGGCTCCAGTTCACGAATTCCTCGACGGCGATCGTCCCCCTGGCGAGCAGTTCGTGCATGGCCTTCTCCATCTGGGGCCTGGTCACGCCCTCGCGCCCGACCTTCTGGGCGAAGAAATAGGACGGCGCGTAAAGTCGGGCCGATACGGGATTATTCGTGACGTAAACCTTGTCCCCGATCGCCTTGCGCAGCAGCGTCATGAACACGCGCTCGGCCCGGTCGGCTGCGCCGAACTGCGGCCCGAAACCGCCTGGCGGCTTCTCGCAGCGGAAGCGGCCGTTGTCCCAGATGAGTTCGACGGGATCCGGACGACGGCCGAAATTGTTCTTCATGAACTGCCATAGCCGCCGTCCGTCGTCCGTCGTGCCCGGTGTCGACTCCTCGTCGGGAAGGCGAAGATATGACATGAAGCGTCCGGTGTTCACCCACGCGACGGTACCGCTGTTGCCTGTGCCGCTGTTCATCCCGCTCAGGCTCGGGTGGCCGATCAAGGTGATGTCCATCTCGTATTCCAGCGCCAGCCTGTCGAAGGCGCTGACGGCATCGACCGCAACGTCCGTTGAATTCTGATTGGCGCGGATGAGGCGCATGCGGTTGTCGAAAATGCAGGAGACGGGCTTCAGGTCGTCGAGCACTTTTCGCACCTGGTCGAAGAGCGGCGTCGCCATCATCGCGCCCGTGCGGCGGCCCTCGGCCAGAAGCCAGGCCGGATCCTTCGACAGGTCGACGATATAGAGGCGGCCGGCGAGCGAGCGTTCGTCGATGCCCTCGGCCTCGCATATCGAGCGGATGCGCATGCGCAGCGGATCCACGCGCTCTTCCGCCGAAAAGAAGACGGTAACGCCATCGACGATCGGCGCGCCGAGAAATGAAGATCCCGCCGCTTGTGCGACAATCTTCTGGACGGCGAGCGTCGTCTTGCCGAGGCCGCCGTTGCCGTTGAAGCTGTGAACATAGCCGCGTGCCCACATTTCGCGGGCGTCGATGTACTGGACGGGTCTGATCGGCAGGCCGGCGGCAGCGCCGACATCGATGCAGGACAGCGGCGGCAGGGCTGGCCTGTTGGCGTCGTCGCCAGTGCCCTCGCCGTCTTCCTGCGCTGCTGCATCGGCCACCTTGTGGTCCCACTGCTTCATGGCCTGCCGAAACTTGTAGCCGAAGAGATCCTCGCCACGGCCCTCCTCGTCGAGGGTCTTCGCGGGATCCTTGGTCGTGATCGTCTTCCTGAATTCCTGCCATGCCTCCTTCATCCGCGCCGTGCTCTCGGCCGCAGTCGGCATGATCGGGTTTTCGCGATGCCAGCTAACGACGACGGCCCAGACGAAGCGCGTCATCGCGTCCTCGCGGCCGTCATGCGCCTTGCCCCATTCGCGGCGTTCCCGCTCCGCGCCGAGATCGACAACAGACGCGGAGGGGGTGTAGGGGAAGGCATCCTTCAAGGCGTCGACGGCATAGATGTCAGGGCCTGGATCCTTCAAATTCAGGATCCCCGTCATCTCTGCGATGCGCCCCTCCTTGTGGGGCCAGGCGATGCTGCCGGCCAGGCGCATGACGCGCGATGGCTCGCAGACCTTGGGATCACCGTCCAGGTGCTGGCAGATCGAGGAAAGAAGGGCGCGGATGTCGTCCGGCGCGGCGATCGGCTCGGCGAGACGCCAGAAGAGTTGCAGGCGCGTGTGCGGATGGCGGCCCGAGAAGATCGCGAAAGTAGGCATCGCCGTGGCACGGCATCTTGCCGCGGCAGCATCGACGGAAGCCGCTTCGTCGAAGTCGGCCCAGGCGGCGTAGGCCGCATGAAAATCCTTCTCGCCGGCTCGCCTGTGCTTGTGCGCGGCCGGCTTCCTCAGCGCCATGCCGACATAGACCGACGTGCCGGTACCGGCATTGGCGGCCGCCGCGAAATTTACCGCGTCGTCGAAATGGTCGATGGGGAACAGTCGGGCGCTGGAGATTGAGCCGGACGGCGCGGTGTAAGCGATCTCGACCAGGCCGTCGCGGTGCGCGTCGGCCACATGGCCGAAGAGATGATCGAGGTGCCTGCGCATTGCCTGGCGATCCGGGGCGAGTTTTTCAGCTTCGGCCGGCATTTCCATTTATCTCCAAAGGGAAAAAAGAAGCCGCCGGCCGTGACCGGCGGCAACGGGCGGCATCAGCCGAAATCAGCGTCGTCGAGATCGACGGGCGCGGCCGCCTTCGCCGGGACCGGCGCAGGTGCCTTCGGCGAAGGCCTCGGCGCGGCCGAAGCCCCGGACATGGTGGCCCGCGCTTTCGGCACGGCCGCCCACTTCTCCAGCGCTTCGGGCCGGATCTTCCAGCCAACGACTTTGAATTCGGGAATGGCGCGGGAACCGCGTTTCGTCTTTTCCCGGATCCAGCGGACGAGTTGCACCGCCGGGATATGGCCCTGTGCGTACTCAGCGGCCGCGACGGCCTGATCATAGACCTCCTCCAGCGCCCCCAGCACGCCGGTTGCCGTCGTGGAGATCTCGTGCGGCCCCAGGCCGTCCGGAAGCATCACGACCAGCGACACGCCACTCTTGTAATCCTCCCCGGGGCGATCCGGCATTGGGTCACCCAGCGCGACCAGGCGCTTGTCCGGCTGGTCATTGTCGAATTTCATCCAGCCGACGCGCACGGTCGCCGGATCGAACAGGGCGAGCAGCGTCTCGACGATCTCGGTGCCGCGTTCGCTTCCGTCGTAGGTCGAGCGGGAGACGATCCCGTCCTTCCCGTCCAGTTTGATGTAGGGAAGGTACTCCCCACTGCTGATGTTAAGACCGAATCCCATTGTACTTTTCCTCTCTTCACTTGATCGGCGCGACCAGGCCCGCGCCGTGGCCTTTCCGTCACGGAAACTTCGATTTTCCGATCCAGGCCGGCAGCCTGCCGCGCATCGGCGCACTGGAGGGCGTCAAGCCGAAGTGCAGGCGCAGGCTCGGGACGACTGGACGCTGGACTCGCCCTTCGGCGAGCGCCTGCGCGGCGTCGGCGATGGCCGGGTCGGTGGTAGGCATGGTTTGCATTGGCCTCTCCAAACGAGAGGGGACCGCACACGCTATTGCCAATCGCGGAAGTTTCGCTTACGGAAAAGCATCCAACGCCTTCGCAAGCTTAACAAATCCGGGACGCCGTGTAGCGCGCGGCGATCCCGGGTTTACTGCCGGGCGATTGCGTCGTCGACCTTGCGCGGTCGTCCGACCTGCCTTGCGACCGGCGCATTGAGGCGAGCGGCTGCGGCTTTTTCCGCTGCGTTATGACGGTCGGCCTGCCATGCCCTGATTTGCGCGAGGGAATAGCCGCGCCGGCTGACTGAAAGTTCGAGCGGCGGCGGAAAGCGGCCTGCCTTCATTTCCCGCCAGCGCGTGGTAGCGGACAGTCCGGTCAAGGAATCCAGTTCGCTTTTGGACAAAATGCGTGCGTCATCGACCATGGCATCCATGTTCGGCTCTCCCGGATTTGGCGGCGGTTTGTGATTGCCGGGAGAGCATGGCGCGACCTGCAACGCGCCGCAAATGGAATTAAATATGCGTAATTAATTCCTGCGCTCAGCCAGAATTCGGACGACGGTCGCCCTGATCCCGCGAATTTCCTTTTCCGTCACGCCAGCCCGCCGCAGGATGTCGAGCGCGTCAGCCATTAGAACCGCGCGCATCTTTTTGTCGTCATTTCCTTTGCGCTTGGCGTCGGCGAGCCAAGCTTGATGATGGTCCAGAAGTTCAACGATGCTCCTCGCCTGATCTGACACACCCGTCATCGGCCGGCCGCGCCGCCTCGGCTGTGTGGCGAGCAGCGCGGCGAGCAGGGCGTCGAGCAGCGCCGCGTCGACAGTTACCTGTTGCTTGCGGCGGATCAGCACGACCGGCTCGTCCACCCACTGCCCGTTCGCACCGAGCGCGCGAAGGCGGTCGACAAGGCCCGCCAGTTCATCATCGGGATCGGCGGTCATGCCGAAGCTTTTTGGCGGCGGAAGGCGACGACCTCGCCGGTCGCCTGCTCGCCGGACAGCAGCCGCTCGACATGGCGCGCCCATGCGTCCAACGCGACGCGCTTTTCGGGCAACCTGTCATAGGCGTTGTAGTGCTCGCTTTCGACATCCTCGTCGGCATGGCCGAGGACCGCGATTCGGTCCTCGCGCGGGACGCCGAGCCGCGCCATGCCGGTCGTGCATGTTCGCCGGAACGAATGCGGCGTCGGTCGGCGGGCTTGCAGGCGCTTGACGACCTCGCCGTCCTCGCCGTTCGGGTCGAGGTCGCCAATGACGCGCCGCATGGCCTGCGAAAGGGAGTGCCGGGCGATCTGCTTGCGGTTGTAGTAGCGGCTCTCAAAGACGTATTCGAGCGGGCTGTTGCGCCCGAAATCCCGCGCCTGTTCCTGCTGTTGCGCCTCGATGGCGGCGAGGATGATATCCGCCGCTTGCCGCGACAGCGGCGTTACATGCCGCCGCCGCGCCTTCATGCGCTCTTCGGGCAATTCGATCAGCGCTTGGCCGGGCTTGTCGATATAGCGCAATTCGGCGGTCGCCAGCCCGGCAATCTCGGCGGGCCGCTGGCCGGTCAGCGCCAGAGTTTGAAGGGCGGCGCGGACGCCAGTGACGAGATCGGCCTTTTCGATGGCGCGCCAGAGCACCACGAATTCGGCGTCGTCCAGAACCCGGATGCCCTTTTTCTTGCGGAGCTTCCTTTCGTTGGTCGGCTTTTTGATCCCAGCCATCGGGTCGCGGTCGATCAGCGCTTGCGCGACCGCCCATGCGAAAAAGCGGAGGAATGTCGAGCGGAGCCGATTGGCGGAAATCGGCGCGACCTGTGCCTTTTCCAGCAAGCGCTGCGCGACATCGGCCTTGCTGATATCGGCCAGCGCGCGGTCGCCCCAAAGCGGGCGGGCCTCGCGTTTCAGGAATCCGGCATCCTGTTCCCACGATGCCTTTTCCTTGGCGAGGTCGACGAGGAACAGGTCGCACGCCTTGTCGAAGGTCAGGACGACCTCGGCCTCCTTGCGGCGGCGCTCCTCCTTGACGGCCTCGCGCTCGCCCACCGGATCGCCGCCGCTGACAATCCGGCCACGCGCCTTTTCGGCCTCCTTGCGCATCTGCGCCATGGTGATGATCGGGTGTTCGCCAAGGGGCAGGCGGCCAAGTTTGGTGCTGCCGAGGGCGCGGCCACGGAAACAGCCGACAATCCGGTCCCGGTAAACGCGGGCCTGAAAACCCCGGATTTTGTCGTCGTGGTAGTCGATACAGCCCTTATCGGGTCGGGCGACCCGCTTGGCGAATGTTTCGTCTAGGTGGGCAACTGGCATGGTTTGGGTCCGTTCTCGACCCACGGCCCCTTGATTACAGGGCGGATGGGTCCGTTTCGTCGTTCGGTCCACCGGCCCGACCCTGGAGCCCTTGTTGCCTTGTCAAATGCGCACGGCCAAAAATCGGGCTGAAACAGGGGTCAAGGGGCCTAGGGCCGTTTTCCGGTTTTGGGTTCAAATTGGGTCCAGATTTTTGCAATAATCTGAACCCAAATGCGAAACCCTGAAACGACGATAGGCCGCAAACCCTTGCATTGCAAGGGTTTTGAAAGCTGGAGCCCTTGTTAGAAATCGCCTGAAAAGCGGTTCGGCGGCCCTGGGGGTCAAGGGGTCGTGGGTTCGAATCCCGCCACTCCGACCAATAAAAACAAGGGGTTAGCCGCCTCTCCTCAAACTGGCTACAAAATTCATAGCCACCCAACCATATCCGCATATGTCGAGATGTTGATTGTCGCCGATCTCGAATCGAAGGGCTTCCTTCCCAAGGGCGCAGCCGAATAGCACCCTAGGCACCTAGCCCGCGCCGAACTGTCGCCTGCGCAGGAAGCGGCGCATATTTTGCGCAGGCAAGCGATATGGCTGAAAACAAAATCTGGTGAAACAAATTGTTCCACCAACCTCTCAGACGGCCGCGGCTGGCATTGTCTTTATCCCGGAAAATGGTGGAGGCGACGGCGCGCGACTGGTGCAGTCACATTCGCCCAAAGAATTGACCTAGCGCAATGGTCTGGTGGCGGTGCCATACATTCGTAGTCTGCCTACGGGGCCGAAGAGGGCGGAACAAGCGGAGCGTAATGAGTACCAACGCCAAGGACCGCCCTCTTTGATGATCGAGACGCGGGCGATACTGCTTGCCGCGGGCCGAACAACGCCACTGAACAGAACCGCCTCGCCAAGGAGGCGACGGCTTTCATCGAAGACAAAGCTCGTGCTGAGCACCTCGCCGAGCAATTGGCCGTGGCAATCGCTGAGCTGGAAGGAATGGGAGAGTGCCGAATACTTGACAGTTTCGAAGATCACATCAAGAATTATAAGCAAAACCTACTTGAAAGACGTTCATCGGGAGCTTTCAATAACGACCGGATTTCAGTTCCCTCCGGATAAAAGACGGGGGTCGCAACAGGAGCGCAGCGGGCGGAAAAGGGGGGGCGGGCATGGCTGTTGTGGTCGGTAGCTTCGTCGAGGCGGATACGCTTCTCGACAGCGAGAGCTTAGATTTGCTGATCAACGGTGTTGTGGATGTCACAGCGGTGACAACAGCCGCTGGCACCTTCGTTTATGCCGTCGGCCCGGATGACAATGGCTTGAGCTGCTTTACACTCGGCGCCAATGGCACGTTGACGAACATCCAGAACATCCAGAACAGTGCCACTATTTCGCTGCTCGAGGCGTCGCTGGTCACCACTGCCACGATTGGCGGGCGGGCATACGTCTACGTGATGGGTGGCGCCGGCGAGTCGCTCTCCACCTTCGAGGTCGGAACATCCGGACAGCTCACATTCCTCGGCCGTGTTAACGACTCTGGGCTGGCCGGGCCGTCCCTCGACGGCGGGAACGAGATGAACACGTTCACGGCGGGCGGGAAGACATATCTCTATGTGCGCGGCGGCGACCTTTTTACTGACGAAGGGGGCCTCCCCGTTGTAAAAGGCCTCGTCAATATCATTGAGCTTGGTTCCGACGGCCTCCCGGCAAGCACATTTACGGCCCCGTTGGGCGACAACCTCGCCGACGATGCGGTGGCCGTTACCGTCGGCGCGCGCACATTCCTGGTCGAATGCGTTCCGCGTGCGACGTTTTTCGGCATCCCCAGCGCCATTGGCTGTTATGAAGTTCTGGCCGACGGTTCGCTCCAACTCACCGACGCATTGGTCAACTCGTCCTCCGCTCCCGTCGATCTTGCCGCAGCGGTCGTGGGGGGTACGAACTACGTGGTGGCTGCAACTATCTTTGGCACGGCACCCACCGGCCTTACGGTCTTCAAGGTTGATGGAAACGGCGCGCTCTTGGTGGTCTCCGACTATGGCGGAACAACCGAAGATCCCTATCTAGGCGCAGTGGAAGTTGTACCCTTCACGCTGGGCGGCGAAACATTCGTTGCCGCGATTGCCGCACTCACTACGAACGTCACCCGCGTGGATGTGCTCCGGCTCGACGCAACGGGCTTGCTGACGCTGGTGTCGCAGCACGCGATTCCCTCGACGTTCTCTGCGGGTGAAGCGAACCTTCGCATCGTCGACGGCTCCCTCGTACTCGTATCCGCCGACGCAGAGAACAGTGCGCTTCATACCTTTGTTCTCGGCGCCGGCGCGGACATACTGACCGGTGGCAATGGCGACGACAATCTGGTGGGCTTCGCCGGAGACGATGTGCTCAACGGTAGCGCGGGCGCCGACATCTTCGACGGGGGCCAGGGCAGTGACTGGGCGAGCTATCAGTCGGCTCCCTCGTCGGTCGCAGTGGCACTCGACGGCTTCTTGCCGCCAGGAGGGACTTTGGGCGATGCTGTCGGCGATATCTTTCTGGACATCGAGAACCTGCGCGGCTCGCAATTCGGAGACTGGCTGCGGGGCAACGCTGGCAACAACGTGCTGGACGGCAACGCAGGCGCCGACACCATCCAGGGCGGCGGTGGCAACGACACCTATTACGTCGACAATGCCGGCGACACAATTGTGGAACTCTCCGGCGGCGGCGACGACAGGGTCTCGGCGCAGCGGGACTTCGCGCTCGGCGCCGGCCAGGAAGTCGAACTGATAACGACCACCAACTACGGTGCGGTGCGCAATATCGACCTGAAAGGCAACGAATTCGCCCAGACCATCGTTGGCAACAACGGCAACAACTGGCTGCATGACGGCGGCGTCGGCGGCGCCGATACGCTTCGGGGCCGCGAGGGCAATGACTACTACACGGTCTACAATGCGGCTGCCGTCATCATCGAAGGCAAGGGCCAAGGCGCCTTCGACCGGGTGGCGGCCGGCGTGAACTATACGGTCGGCGCAGGCATCGAGGTCGAGTCGCTTCGCACGACCAGCCAGCATGCGAACTATAGCATGAACCTCACCGGCAACGAGTTCGGCCAGCAAATCATCGGCAATGACGGCAACAACCGGCTAGACGGCAAGGACGGCCGCGATACCATCCAGACCGGCCTTGGCAACGACACGATCGTTTTCTCAACGGCGCTTCGGCCGGGAAATGTAGACCAGATCACCGATTTCATCGTCACCGACGATCAAATAGCGCTGGACAGCGCGATCTTCACCGCACTTAGCGTCGGGGCGCTCGATGCCTCCGCTTTCAAGGATAACATCCTGGCGCCGATAGATGCCGACGACCGCATCATCTACAACTCCAACACTGGCTCGCTGTTCTACGACGCAGACGGGCTTGGCGGAGCAGCGGCGGTGAAGTTCGCAACGCTGGCGACGGGACTGGCTCTGACCGCTGGCGACTTCGTGGTGATCTAGCAGGCTCACGCCCTCCTGGCCTGCCGCTCGGCCGCGCGGCGGCCGTTAAGTTAGATGCGGTGGCCGGCCGCTATGGCACACATTGGACGTCCACTTCGTCAGGCCGCTTGCCCGGGCAACCAGCCCGATCTGCGCGGCCTTTCTTGGTCGCGGCCGGCAAGCGCGCGCTGGTGCCTGGCCTCCAGCGCCATCGCGCCCCAGATCAGGCCGACGAGCAGGTAGAAATGCCGCCAGTGGTCGGTGTCGATCACGGTACCCAGCCCGATATGCCCGAGCAGCGTGACATAGGCGCACAGGAGATAGGGCTGCCACGGCCGGTCGCGGAACAGGATGCGGAACCCGCCTGCCACCGTCCACACGATCATCGTCACATAGGCGGCGAAGCCCAGCCAGCCATAGTCCAGCAGCGCCTTCAGCCAGATGTCGTGGGTGTCCTCGCCATAGAGCAGGCCGAACACCAGCGGGCCGATGCCGAGCGGATGTTCCATCGCCATCTGGAAGCCGATCGTGTAGCGCGCGAAACGCCCGAGGCGCGCCGAATCGTAATCCTGGAGCAATTGGGCGCGGGTGGTGAACAGGTCGGCGACGCTCGGGATCTGCAGGATGACGAGCACGCCGAGGACAAGCAGCGCCAGCACGGCGATCGCCATGATGACGATGCGCAGCCGGAACAGGCCGCTGTTGGTCTGCAAGAACAGCCCGAACACCAGGAGGATCGACGAGACAGCGAACAGCCCCCAGGCGCCGCGCGAGAAGGAAAAGAAGATGCCGGCGACGATGACGAGCAGCGGCAGGGCGTAGAGCGGCATGTTCTTCACGCGTCCGGTCATGAGCCGGTGCAGCAGCCAGACGCCTGGCAGCGTCAGGAACGGGCCGAACACATTGGGATCCTGGAACGCACCCGCGGCGCGTTCGTAGCGGGTGAACATGTCGGCGCCGGGGAAGGCGTGGAAATAGCCCAGGACGCCAAGCGTCGAGGTGGCGACCGCGGCGATCACGTAGGATACGAAGATCACCCGGTAGAGACCGGGTTGCGCCTCCGTCACCGCAGCGAAGAACACCGCGGTGAAGGCGAGGAAAAGCGACACGGCGATGTAGAGCGGGGTGGAAGCGAGATCCTCCATCTGCGTCATGGAGATCATGCCGCCGATGTTGAAGACGACCAGCAGCGCGAGCAGCGGCGCCACGGAGCGCGAGATGCCCAGGCCAAACAGCGCCCAGACGGCGATCAGCCCCGCCATGTAGATTTCGTAAGGAGCCGGCTCGCGGATGACGAAGCCGGACAAGAGGATGCCCAGCGCCACGGCGCCGGTCGAGATCAGCGAGACGAGTTTCGCGTTGACCGCCTCGCGGGGCAGTGCGCCGGCGGCAGCGCTTTCGACTGCCGCGATCAATAGGCGTTTTCCGTGTTGAGCAGCCGCATCGGCGTCAGCACCAGAATCTTCAGGTCGAACCAGAGCGACCAGTTCTCGATGTAGAACAGGTCGTACTCGGTGCGCATCTTGATCTTCTCGTCGGTGTCCATCTCGCCGCGCCAGCCGTTGATCTGCGCCCAGCCGGTCACGCCGGGTTTTACGCGATGGCGGGCGAAATAGCCGTCCACGACCTCGGTGTAGAGAAGATTGTGCGACTGCGCGGCGACCGCGTGCGGACGCGGGCCGACCAGCGAGAGCGAGCCGAACAGCGCGTTGAAGAACTGCGGCAGTTCGTCGATCGAGGTTTTCCTGATGAACCGGCCGACGCGGGTGACGCGCGGATCGTTTTTCGTAACCGTCTTCTTGGCCGTGGGGTCAGACTGGTCCGCATACATCGAGCGGAACTTGAAAACCTCGATCTCCTCATTGTTGAAGCCGTGGCGCTTCTGCTTGAAGATCACCGGCCCCTTGCTATCGAGCTTGATGGCGATCGCGGTAGCCAGCATGATCGGCGAGAACAGGACGATGCCGACGATCGAAAAGACGATGTCGAAGGCGCGCTTGGCGACCCAATCCCAGTCGTTGATCGGCTTGTCGAAGATGTCGAGCAGCGGCACCGAGCCGATGTAGGAATAGGAGCGCGGTCGGAACTGCAACTGGTTGTTGTGGGCCGACAGGCGTATGTCGACCGGCAACACCCAGAGTTTCTTCAAGAGCGACAGCACGCGGGCTTCTGCCGTCAGCGGCAGCGAGACAATCAGCATGTCGATGCGGGCGATGCGGGCGAACTCGATCAGTTCTGAGATGTTGCCGAGTTTCGGATAGCCCGCGACGATCGGCGGCGAGCGCTTGTCGTCGCGGTCGTCGAAGATGCCGCAGATGCGGATGTCGTTGTAGGGCTGCTGTTCAATCGAGCGGATCAGGCCTTCCGCCGCCTTGCCACCACCGACGATCACCGCGCGGCGCTCCATGCGGCCGTTGCGGGCCCAGCGGCGGATCACCCGTGCCATGACGAGCCGCACAGTGACGATCATGCCCAGCCCGATGATGAACCACAGGCCGAACACCGCGCGCGAATAGTCCTCTGAAATCTTCAGCATGAAGCCGGCGATCGCGACTACCGCGAAGGCGCCGGCCCACACCAGCGCCATGCGGCCGACATAGCGGGTCGGTAACAGCAGGGCGGACACCTGGTAGCAATCGAACAGTTCCAGGCCGATCACGGTGACCAGCGAAACGCCGGCGATGACCAGCGGATAATGCCAGTAGAGGTGCGTCGAGAAGCCGACGTAGTAGGCGAAGATGAGCATGCCGGAGAGAAGCAGAAGCGCGAATTCGGCGAGCCTCAGCACGCCGGCGACCATCACCGGCGACATGGTATCGCGCCGGTACTGCGCCGCCACCTGCTGCGCGATCTTTCCGAGCTTCGCCTTTTCCGGCTTCTTCTCGCTGCCGTCGAGCTTGCGCACGGCGTCCATCGAGAAGCGCTCGCCGGGGTCCATTTTTGCCATTGCCGCAATGTCCGCGAGGAATAGCCCGACCCTAGCGGCGCCGGACTAACAATCCCTTGAAGTTGCATCGATAGTTTGAGCAACTGCCGGTGTAAAGGCAATGACGATCTTGGTCGAGATCAGCGAGCGAGCGTCTCGCGATAGGCCTGCTCGATCTGCGCGGCCATGACATCGGCGCCGAAACGGGACCGAAGCTCTTCTTGCGAGGGCATCAGCGCCGCATAGGAGGCCGGGTCGGTCAGCGCCCGCACCATGTTTCCGGCGAGCTGGCCGGAATCCGGCGCGACCAGCGCCGGCGAATCGACGCCGAATATTTCGGGAATGCCGCCGACTGCCGTTGCCACCATCGGCATGCCGGCGGCGAGCGCCTCGAGCACGATGTAGGGCATGGCCTCGGCGCGCGATGGCACCACGATCGTACGGGCCAGCGCGAAGGCCTGCCGCGCCGGCATCGGCTCGCGGAAGCGCACGCGCTCCGCCAGTCCCAGCATCGAAACCTGTTCGCGGTATTTCGGGAGGTCGTCTCCGGCGCCCACCATTTCGGCGGTCACCGTCCGGCCGGTGCGAATCTCCACCTGCGCCAGCGCGTCGATGAACAGGTCCGGCCCCTTCAGGTCGCGCATCATGCCGATATAGAGAAAATCGGCCGCGCCTTCGACCGCCGGCACCGGCGCGAACTCCTCGGCCCGCAGCCCGTTATAGACGAGCTTGTTGGGGATCGGCGGCTCGCCGACCTTCTTGCGGTAGGCGTGCCGCTCGTAGTCGGAGACGAACAGCAGATGGTCGGTGAAACGCCCCATCAGCCGCTCCAGCAGGAAGAAAATCTTGCCCGTCGTGGTGTGCTCGTCATAGTGGAGGCTGCCGCCATGCGGCGAATAGAGGCGGGCTACGCGAAACCTGAAAACCCGCAGCAGTGAGCCGAACAGCCGGGCATAGACGCCACCCTTGGCGCCATGCCCGTGTATAATGTCCGGCTGCAATCCCTTGATTATCCTGAATGTCCTCCAGGCCGCGGCGATGTCGCCGGGGCCGATGTGGCGCTGCATCGGCGTGCGGTGGACGCCGAGCGCGAGGTGATCCTTCATCGCCTCGAAGAGCCGCTCCTCGAATTCCCCGCCGGTGCTGGAATCGCAGACGATGCCGACCTGATGCCCGGCGGCTACCTGCGCCTCCGTCAGGTCGCGGACATGGCGGAAGATTCCACCGACCGGGGACCGGAAGCAGTGCACGATGCGAAGGGAGGAAGCCACCAGCGCCGCCGCTTCGCGCGATCAGAACAGGCGTTCGCGCACGTAGACCGTGTCGCCGGGCATCAGTGGATCCGAGGTGATGACACGTCCGGTCATGACTTTTCCATTGATGTCGCGGGTGATGTCGACGGTGCCCTGGTTGGCGCGCGGGGTGAAGCCGCCGGCCGTGGCGACCGCCTTCTGTGCGGTCAGCCCCGGAACGTAGGAATACTGCCCGGCGGCGCCGACCTCGCCCATGACGAAGATCGGCCGGTACTGGTCGACTTCGACCGAGACGTCGGGATCGCGCAGGAAACCTTCGCGCAACTTGGCGGCGATCGCGCCTTCCAGTTCCTGCACGGAGCGGCCGCGCGCCGCCACCGCGCCGACCAGCGGGAAGGCGATGTAGCCGGAAGCGTCGACGCTATAGGTATTGGTCAGGCTGTCCTGCTCGAAGACGGTGATGCGCACGCGGTCGCCGGCGCCAAGGCGATAGGGCTGGTTCAGCGCGGCGTGGAAGGCCGAGGGGGTAGGGCGGTAGCCCGAGCAGCCACCGGCAATCAGGGCCAGGGCCAGCAAGGGAATGATGGATGTCTTCTTGATGGCCACGGACTACCCTCGACAAACGCCTCGACCGCGGGGCGCATTCGGACGCCACCGTTATCGAATGGTTAGGGTTAACACCGCGTAAAGGGGGGGGCGGGATCTGCGCCGTCGGACGCCCGGATGGACGGGGCTGGCGGGCTCTGCTTATCTGGCTGCGGCGAACATCTTAACGCCTGAGTTACCATAATTCTTTACGGTCTCGGCGGACGCAGAGTCGGAGTTGGGCGTATGTCGGCCATGAATTCGAGCGCCAGGGACGTCGATGTCGACCTTGGGAGGCTGTTCGCCAGCCTCGCGAGGGACTGGAAGCGTATCCTTCTGGTGGCGGTCGTGGTTTCCGGCCTGGCCTTCGTGCTTGCCTCGCTGGCGACGCCGGCCTACCGCGCCGAAACCCAGCTCTTTATCGAGATGCGTGAATCGGTGTTCACACGGCCGCAGACCGACGCCGCCGGCGCCAATCCGCTGCTCGACCAGGAGGGCGTGAGCAGCCAGGTCGAGATCATCACGTCGACCAACCTGCTGAAGCAGGTCGCCAAGAAATTCGATCTTGCCAGCCTGCCGGAGTTCAATAGGGCGGGAGGAGGGTCGTTCCTGGGGCAACTGCTGGTTCTGGCGGGGCTGAAGAGCGACGTCGACCAGTTACCGGCAGAGGAAAGGGTGCTGGAGACGTTCCGCAGCAAGCTCAACGTCTACCGGGTCGAGAATACGCGCGTCATCGCCATCGCCTTTTCCTCCGAGGATCCAGAACTCGCGGCGGAGGTGCCGACCGCCATCGCCGAGGCCTACCTGCAGTTCAGCCGCGATGCCAAGCAGCAGTCGAACACGGCCGCGACCGAATGGCTCGAGCCGGAGATCCAGGCGCTGACCGCCAAGGTCAAGGAAGCCGAGGGGCGGGTCGCCGCTTATCGTTCGCAGTCCGACCTGCTCGTCGGACAGAACAACTCGGTGCTGGCGACGCAGCAGCTTTCGGAGCTTTCGACGGAACTCTCGCGCACGCGCGCGAACCGGGCCGCCGCCGAGGCCAATGCGGAAAGTGTCCGGCTGGCGCTGCGCAACGGCTCGCTCGATGCCTTTCCTGACGTCGTCTCGTCAAACCTGATCCAGCGGCTGCGCGAGCGGCAGGTGCAGTTGCGTGCCGACATCGCCGACCTGTCGACGACGCTGCTCGACAACCATCCGCGCATACGCGCGCTCCGCTCGCAACTGGCCGACCTCGACAGCCAGGTCTCGGGCGAGGCGCAGAAGATTCTTCAGAGCCTGGCGAACGCCGCCGAGTCCGCAAGGCTGCGCGAGGCTCAGCTTGTCGCCGAACTCAACCGGTTGAAGGCTGAGTCGTCGCGTGTCGGTGAGAAGGAAGTGGAACTGCGCGCGCTGGAGCGCGAGGCCGCCGCGCAGCGCGAATTGCTCGAATCCTACCTGGCTCGGTATCGCGAGGCCGCGTCGCGGCGCGACGGCGACTACCTGCCGGCGGATGCCCGCATCATCTCGCCCGCCACCGTCCCCGTCGAGCCCTATTTCCCCAAGATCGTGCCGATCGTCGGCGCGGCCTTCGCTGGCTCGCTGCTGCTGATGGGCATTGCGACCCTGCTGCGCGAACTGTTTTCCGGACGCGCCATGCGGCCGGCGGAGGGCGCCCAGGTGATGCCGGTCGAGCAGATCAGGATGCCCGATCCGTCGCCGGCCGATACGCCGGGGGCCGGGGGGGAGGGATTGTCCGGCCCTGTTCCGCTTCACGGCGAGGTTTCTCCCCATGAGGCCGCCGAGATGCTGATCGCGGGTGGCGCCTCGCGTGCGCTGTTCGTCTCGCCCGAGGGCGACGAGGCCGCCGCCGCCGCCGTCATGGTGGCGCGCGACGTGGCCGACGCCGGGCTGCGCGTGCTGCTTGTCGACCTGACCGCCATGGGTGCGGCCTCGGCGCCAATGCTCGACGACGACAGTCTTCCCGGCATCACCGACCTTCTGACCGGCGAGGCGAAATTCGTCGACGCCATCCATTCCGACCAATATTCCGACTGCCACGTGATTCCGGTCGGCAGGGCTGACCAGCGCAAGGCCATGCAGGCCGTCGACCGGTTGCCGGCGATCATGGACACGCTGACCGCCGCCTACGACGTGGTGATTGTCGAATGCGGCCCGGCCAGCGCGGAAAGCATCCGCCGGCTGGTGTCGGAAGGCACGGAGGTGCTGGTCAGCGTGATCGAGCCGGCCGAAAGTGTTCTGGCCGCCCGCGACGACCTGGCTGCCAAGGGTTATGAAGGACTGACGCTGGTGACGCCCGCCGACTATGCAAACCCGCCGGAGCCGGATCGTTCGGCGGCATAAGGTCTAACAGAGTCAATCGTCTGAAGAGGTCTGCTCGGGCGGTTTCTTGCCGATGGTTTGCCGCCGCAAGCTCTTGGTGAGCCGCCAGACCGTCGGGTTGTGTTTTATGCCTGCCTTGAGCGACGCGAACAGCCGCATCGAGCCGGCGAACAGCCGGCCTTTCGCCGTCAGCGGTGCCAGGACGTCGAAATGGCGGGTTTCGACGTCGCACCACAGCCGCTTGTAGAGTTCATCGCCGACGCTGAAATCGTAAACACCGAGGCCCTGTTCGCAGGCTTCCTTGATGTTCTCGAAGAACAGGAATTCGCCGGGGCTGGCGATCATCATGTCGTCCTCGGCGATCGAGCCGAACTCGCAGATCAGCCGCCGGCCGCAGAGGCTCGATCCGGTGACGGCGCGCAGTTTTCCGCCGACCACCAGCCCATGCAGCACGAAGGGTCTGGGGGATAGAGGCAGGGCGTCGCAGAAGAGTTTTCTAAAGAATGCCTGCACTTGCGGCTCGGCAAAGACGTTGCCGATCCCCGCCTTGCGGAAGCGCGCGGTCTTCATGCCGAAGAAGGCGTCCAGCAATCGGTGCACGTCCTCGACCGACTGCGCCTCGATGCGGCGAAACCCACCGGCCGCCTCGTATTTGCGGGCCTGGGTTCGGTGTTTCTTGCGTTTTCGCTTGCCGCTCGGGCCGGACACAACCTGCGCGAAGCCGCCGGCCAGGTCGACAGCCAGCGCCAGGTTGGGACTGCCGATGTGGGGCAGGGCGAGCAAAGGATTCGGCACACCGTCGAGATCGGGCAACAGGCGCTCAAGCATCAGCACGTCGACGTCCGGCCGGGCGCGGCCGATGGCGGAGGCCAGTTTCCGAACGTTTTGCGGGGATAGTCTCGGCAGCCAGTCCGGCGCGGCGAGCGCAAAATTTCCATTGGCATGGGTGCCGCTCATGAAGCGGGCGACGCGGAACGGGCCGCGGCGGACCACCTCCAGCGCCAGTGCGAAGACCGGTCTTCCTTCCTCGCGGATCACGGCGAACAGGCTGTCGGGGGCGGCCGCCGCCAGCCAGGCGTCGACCCAGGCGGCGGATTGCGCCGGCGCACAAATACCCTCGGAATCAAGCGCTTGATAGAAGGGGATAATGTCTCGAGAGATGCCGGAGACAAAAGTGTCGGCACCCTCGGCGGCGCTGGACGGCGCGGGGCGGGCGGCGTCTGGCGGGACTTTCGCCGCCATGACGGCATCAGCCATCCTTCGATCCCTCGCGCGTCAGCATGGCAGATTGGCTCCGCACCCAGGTTTTCCGTAGCGGCGAAAGCCTAGAACCAAAAGATGAATGAATGCTCGACGGCTTATCCCCCTGGGCCGTGTGCGGCCTACGCTCGTGAAGGGCACGCCGGCCGCCACCAAGATTTGCGCGTGAAGCGGGGAATATGACGAAATATCAAGTGGTTAGGTGGAAACATCGAATAGAGATCGCCAATGAGCTTCGCGGAACCCTGCAAAAAACCGGGTTTGGCGATGGCGTTTTGCCGTTTTGCGCTGGCAGGCACGGCAAATTGGCTTCGCGACGTCGACGGTTCTGAGGCCGCCTTTGGAAGAACGCGGCCAGCCAGTCCGGTGCGCCTCGACCTTCGGCTGGAGATCAGGGCAACGAGCCGAGACCAGGAGAGGAAATCGTCCGGGCGGTCAGCGGCCTTCGGGTTTCGACGGCAGCATCATCCACTTGATGATGCCCATGGCAGGCAGGATCCACACCAGCCCGCCGATCAGGAAGAAGGCGAAATGCGCCAGCGGGCCGGACTGTGCGAGCTGCGCCACCGCCACGATCGTCGCGACGACGGCGTAGACGACGACGAGGGCGACCAGCAGGATCGCTCCGATGAGTTTTTTCAGGCGGATCGGCATTTAGGCTCCTTGTCCGATCCGATAGTCTGGTGGGAGCTGGGAAGCAACAGGAGGCTGGCAAACCAGAGCGCGACGGCGTGTCGCGCGGGGCCGGCTTGCAAGGGGCGGTGGGCTGGTCCACCAATCGCGCCAAAAGGATCGACGCGGATTTTTCGCCGATGGCCGCCATAACCAACGCCAGTTCCCCGTTTGCCGAACGCGACCGGCTCTTGAAAAACCGCGCGCTGGTGCGTGGCTGGCTCTATGTGGCGCTGGTCGTCATCTTTGCCGTGATCGTGGTCGGCGGCGCGACGCGGCTGACTGATTCCGGCCTGTCGATCACCGAATGGAAGCCGATCCATGGCATCGTCCCGCCGCTCAACGAGGCCGAGTGGCAGGAGGAATTCCTGAAATACCAGCAGATTCCGCAATACAAGGAACTGAATCCGGACATGGATCTGGCCGGCTTCAAGGCGATTTTCTGGTGGGAATGGGCGCACAGGCTGCTGGCGCGCTGGGCCGGCGTGATCTTCTTCGCGCTGCCATTTGCCTTCTTCTGGGCGACGCGCCGGCTGGAGCGCGGGCTGGCGCCTAAGCTTGCCGGCATTTTTGCGCTTGGTGGCGTGCAGGGCGTGATCGGCTGGCTGATGGTCGCCTCGGGCCTGACCGATCGCACCAGCGTGCACCCGGCCTGGCTGGCGGTGCATCTGACGGTGGCCTCGCTGATCTTTACCGCCACCATGCTGGTGGCGCGCGGACTTGCTCCGCATTCGGCCGCGCCCGCCGACCGGCCGACGCAGCGTTTCGCCGGCATCCTAATCCTGCTGATTTTGTTCCAGATCTTTCTCGGCGGGCTTGTCGCCGGGCTCGATGCGGGGCTGAGCTACAACACCTGGCCGCTGATGGACGGCAGGGTCATTCCCGGCGACATGTTGGTCATCGAGCCGGCCTGGCGCAACCTGTTCGAGAACCCGAAGACGGTGCAGTTCATCCACCGGCTTGGCGCCTATGTCGTGCTGGCGGCAGCACTTTGGCACATGATTGCAGCGCGCCGCGCCGAGCCCGGCACCACCCATGCGCGCCGCGCGCTGTTGCTGTTCCATCTCGTGCTCTTGCAGGCGATCGTAGGTGTGGCGACGCTGCTGACGCAGGTCAATCTGCATGCGGCGCTGACGCATCAGGCGCTGGCGCTGGTGGTGCTCGGCTTCGCCGCTGCTCATTGGCGCGGGACGAAAGGGGCGTATCCGTTGCCGACGGAGATCGTGGCAGCGCGCTGACAACGTCCGGTCAGCGGGGCCCACCGAATCTGAGGCTTGGCGTGCCGCCGTCGGTGCCCTGACGATAGATGATGAGGCCGAGCGTTCGTTCATCGGTCGGCGCCACAATCTCGATACTGCCCGCTACTGCGCCTTTTGACTCAGCGTCTGCGGTCCGCCAGTCCAAAGACTCCGCCGCCGCGATAGTGCCGTCCTGTTCGACTGCGGCATTGGCCAACGGAGGGGCCTCTGCGGCGGCCCAAGTTGCCAGACACGCTGCCGCGCACAGGTATGACTTCGCCTGAATTCTTGTCGATCCTGTATCATTCCACATGGAAGGCATGTCGCTCTCCTTGCTGGCTGAGGTTTGATTGGCAGCCGCAAAGCAGAGAATCGACGGTTTGTTGGTTCCGGTCATAAAGACTTCTCCGAAAACTTCCGAAATCGGATAAAATCGGCGCCGGAGGGGCGGCCATGGCTGATCGGCAGTTCGCGTTCGGAACTTTTGTGCTCGACGGTGCAGCCGGAATCTTGCGCGACCGTGGCGTTCAGATCGACATCGGAAGCAGGGGACTGGCTCTGCTCGAAGCGCTGCTGGAGGCCAGCGGCCAACCGGTGGCCAAGTCTGTGTTGATGGACGCGGCCTGGCCCAAGACCGCCGTTGAGGAGAGCAACCTAACCGTCCAGGTGGCAGCTCTTCGGAAATGCCTGGGGCAAACGCCCGACGGCGGAGAGTGGATCGTCACAGTGCCGCGCGTCGGCTACCGGTTCGCCCGCCGGCGAACTGCTGCGCCGGAAACCGCCTCGGCGTCGGACTTGCCGCCTGACACAAAAACGTCGATTGCCGTCCTGCCATTCGACAATATGAGCAGCGATCCCGAGCAGGAATACTTCGCCGTGGGTCTTTCGGAGGACCTGATTACCGACCTCTCGAAGGTCCCGGGTTTTACGGTGATCGCACGCAATTCGTCATTCGCCTACAAGGGCAAGCAGGTCGACGTCCGCACTGTGGCGGCCGAACTCGGCGTGCGCTACGTCATCGAAGGAAGTGTGCGGCGTGCAGCCGGAACGGTTCGCATCAACGCCCAAATCGTTGACGCGACCGACCACAGCCACGTCTGGGCCGATCGTTTCGATCGCGATCTTGCGGACATTTTCGGGTTGCAGGACGAAATCGTCGGCAAGATCATCCATGCGATCGTCGGCACCATACCGTCCATTCACCTTGTCGCAAGCCAACGCGCGAAGAGTCTGGACGCCTACGACCTGTTCGTACGGGGCCGGGTTCTCGTCTCGCAATGGTCCGAAAGCAACAGGGCGGGGCGCGAACTGTTGCAGGGGTCGATTGCGATTGAGCCCGATTTTGCCGAGGCGCACGCCTGGCTTGCCTACAGTCACCATTTCGCATGGCTGCTCCGAGGTGAGTCGCCAAATCTTCACCGCCCGTTGGCCCGCCAGGCGTCGCAGCGCGCCGTCGCGCTTGATCGCGGCAATGCGGCCAGCCACTGGAGCCGAGGTCTTGTCCTTGCCTACGACGCGCTCCTGTACGAAGGCGTCGCAGAATGTGAGACCGCCTTGGCGATCAATCCAAACCATGCGGATGCCTGGATCGCGCTTGCCGATCTGAGGGTACTGGAAGGCCGGGCCGGCGAGGGCGTCGAATGCGCCAGGAATGCCTTTCGCCTGAATCCGTATCCCCCGCCCGCCTATCGGTGGTACTTCGGCTTCGCCCTCTATGCTGCAGGCAGATACGAGGATGTCGTCGAAACGCTCCAGCATGAGGAAATGCAGGGGAAGGGGTCGCAGCGCATCCTGGCGGCCAGCCTTGCGCAACTCGGACGCCTGGATGAAGCCGAGGCGGAGGCCCGTCGGTTCCTCGCGGCATATCCAACTTTCACCGTAGCGGGATGGGACAGCATCCATCCGTTTCGGCGTGCCGACGACCGGAGGCATTTTGTAGACGGCTACCTTAAAGCCGGATTGCCGGGCTGACTGCCACTGACGGCCTTCACAACATCCTCGCAATCCTCCTGATCGACCGTGCCACTGCAAGCTCGCGCTCCTCGTCGATCGCATTGTCGTCGCTGGCGTGCCAGGCGGCGGAAAGGCAGCCATAGGCGAAGGCATGGTCGAGGATTCTTCGCTCGTCCTGCCGGAGTGTTTTGGCAAACACCGCAGCCATGAAGGCGATGCGGTTCTCGTCCAGGCAGAGGTCGTCGCGCTCCAACGGGTTGTAAAAAAGATTGGCGGCATCGAAGCCGGGATCGCCCAGCACACCCTTCGGGTCGATCGCCAGCCAGCCGCGGGGCGAAAGCAAGATGTTGTCGTGGTGCAGGTCGCCGTGCAGCGGGCGAATGTCCTTGGGGTCCGATAGCAGGCGTTCGGCGGTAATGGCTGCCTCGACATAGAGACTGTCTTTGTCCGCGGCACGGTCGGCTTTCGCCCTGTCGAACAGGGCTGCGAAACGTTCGCGCAGCGGTTGGAGTTCGGCCGGCGGCGGCTGCCGAGACGGCGCGTGCAGTTTTGCCATGACCTCGGCGGCGATCTCGGTGGCGGCATTGTCGCCGAACTCGGCGATTTCAGCGGAAAGATGCCGCTCGCCGGCATATTCGATCAGCATCTGCGAGCCGTCGAAACCGAAGAGTCTTACCGCGCCGTGGCCGCCCCGCCATTTCAGCAGATGCGCGCCGCGCAACTCGTCCTCGACATCGTCAAAGGGTTTTAGGGCCTTGACGATCGCCGGCGTGCCGTCAGCGCGGAAAACTTTCCAGATGCGGCTGGAGAAGGTTTCGGCAATGAGGATGGGAGAGGAGAGGCGCCAATGTGAGGGGAAGGTGGGCGGGTTCATTGATGATTGAGAGTTGGGGATGGAATGGGAAATTTCAGTTGCTCCCTCTCAAATTCAGTTGCCCCTCTCTTGGATTTTCTACGACTTAGCGTCGCTTCTTCCTCGCCTGTCGGCTCGGCGCTCCGCTAAGGTCGTGAAAATCCATTCTCCCCCGCAAGGGGGGAGATAACGCGCTTCGCCGTTTGCGCCAATCGCAGACGTTGGTAATTGGCGCGGATGCCGGTGCCAGCCTATCTCTCCCCTTGCGGGAGAGAAAGCGATTTCAACATCTTAGCTGGAGCAGGGCGAAGCCCGTCAGCGACAACTAAGTGTTAGAAATCGCAAGTGAGGGGCAGCACTTGAGGCCATCACCTACGCCCCGATCATCAGATCGAGATTTTGCACCGCCGCACCCGACGCGCCCTTGCCGAGATTGTCGTAGACGGCGAGCAGCACCGCCTGGGCGCGCTTGTCGTTGGCGAAGACGTAGAGTTTCATCGTGTTGGTGTCGTTGTAACGCTCGGGATCGATCTCCGGCAGGCGTTCGCTCTGTGCATAGGGCGCGACCTCGACGTCGCCGCCGCCAAGCCCGGCATAGTGGTCGGCAAGTGCCGCGTGCAATTCCCTGCCGGTCGGCACGCGCTCCAGCGTGCCCAATTGCAGCGGCACCATGGTGATCATGCCCTGCGCAAAATTGCCGACCACCGGCTGCATCAGCGGATCGCGTGAAAGTCCAGCATATTTACGGAGTTCCGGCACGTGCTTGTGCTGGAAGGTGAGGCCGTAGGGGAAAAATTCCGGCGCGCTGTCACCCTTTCTCTCATAGTCCTCGATCATGGTGCGGCCGCCGCCGGAATAGCCGGAAATACCATTCATCGACACCGGCAGATCGGCAGGAAGCAGGCCGGCAGCGATCAGCGGGCGTAGCGTGGCGATCGGCCCCTGCGGCCAGCAGCCGGGATTGGCGACGCGCTTGGCGCCGGCGATTGCCTTGGCCTGGTTTCTGTCCATCTCGGCGAAACCGTAGGTCCAGCCGTCGGCCACGCGGTGCGCGGTCGAGGCGTCGATGACCCGTGTCGTGTCGTTGGAAATCAGCGACACGCTCTCCTTCGCCGCGTCGTCGGGCAGGCAGAGGATGGCGACGTCGGCGGCATTGAGGAACTCGGCGCGGGCGGAAATATCCTTGCGGCGCTCGACGGGGACCGAGATGACCTCGAGATCGCCGCGGCCGGCCAGGCGCGCCCGGATCTGCAGGCCGGTGGTGCCGTGTTCGCCGTCGATGAAGATTTTCGGTTTCATGCCAGTCGTTCCGTTCGAAGTTGCCGCGGGCCTATATGCCGGTTCCGTGATTGAGCCCGGCAGCGCCGTTGTTATTCATCTCCTCGAGCCTGGCCTTCCGCTCCGCCAACAGGCCGAGATAATGCTGCGCCACCGTCGAGCCCGCGATGGCCGTTATATCGGCATGGTCGTAGGCCGGTGCAACCTCGACGACGTCGGCGCCGACGATGTCGAGCTGGCCAAGCTGGCGCAGCACCGACAGCATTTTCGCGGAGGAAGGCCCGCCGGCCACCGGCGTGCCGGTTCCCGGCGCGAAGGCGGGATCGAGGCAGTCGATATCGAAGGTGACGTAGACCTTGTGGCCGCCGGTGCGCTCGACGATGGCGTAGGCGATGTCGGAGGCGCGCATCTCCTCGACCTCATGGCCGTAGAGGATCTTTATGCCGAAATCCTCCGGCGCGTGGGTGCGGATGCCGATCTGGATCGAGCGTTCGGGGTCGATGATGCCGGCGCGGGCGGCGCGCGCCACGAAGGAGCCGTGGTCGATGCGTTTGTCCTCGTCGAACCAGGTGTCCTGGTGCGCGTCGAACTGCACCAGCGCCATCGGCCCGTGAACGGCGGCGTGCGCCTTCAGCAGCGGCCACGTCACGTAATGGTCGCCGCCGAGCGACAGCAGGAAGGCGCCCGCCTTCAGGATCTTTGCCGCCTCGCGCTCGATCGTGGCCGGGGTCTTCTGGTGGTTGCCGTAGTCGAGACGGCAGTCGCCATAGTCGACCACGGCCAGCTTTTCGAACAGGTCGCGATGGAAGGGGTATTGCGGGTCGTTGTCCATGATGACGGAGGCGCGGCGAATCGCCTGCGGCCCGAATCGGGCGCCCGGCCGGTTGGAGACGGCGGCGTCGAACGGGATGCCCCAGACGACGGCGTCGGCGCCGGCGAGGTTCTTGGTGTAGCGGCGGCGCATGAAAGACAGCGCTCCGGCATAGGTGGGGTCGCCGGCGCGGCCGGTGTTCGAGCGGGCGGTGAAGGCGTGGTCGATCCCCGATGCCGGCATGAATGGTCCCTCATGTTTTCGCGCGGCAAGGTATTGGCGGAATAAGACAGCGGCGCAACCAAAAAATGCCTCCCGGGTCGGCCAACGCTGAGCCGGCTTCGTTCACCCACCTGTCACGGCGGGCCGCTATCAGGCCGCAACTGCATGAACCGGGAGCGAGTCGGATGCGCCGCCCTTTCATCGTTATGCTGCTTTGCCTGCTGGCTACCCTGCCGATGCCGGCGGCGGCGCAACAGGGGCGGACGAGCCAGATCCTCGACCGCTTCGAGAATGCCAACCGCTGGCGCGACCACGTCATGGTCGTTGCGCATCGCGGCGGCTGGAAGGAGAACGGGATCATCCGCTGGGCGGAGAACTCCCGGGCCGGCATGCGCTATGCGATCGGGCTCGGCGTCGAAATGGTGGAACTCGACGTGCGCATGTCGAGCGACGGCAAGTATGTGGTGATGCACGACAACGGGCTGGAGCGCACCACGGATTGCACCGGCGAGGTCTTTGCGCGCACTGTGGCCGAGCTGAAGACCTGCCACCTCAAGGTCGAGGGCAGCGGCGAGGTGACCGACGAGACGGTGCCGACGCTGGCCGAGATGCTGGAGGTCACGAAAGGGCAGGTGCTGGTCAACATCGACAACAAGCTCGGCCCCGACCACATCGCCGGTATGGTGGCGGTGGCGCGCGGGCTCGGCATGGAAGGCGAGGTCGTCCTCAAGGAGAACATTTTTTCGGCCGCGCGGCTGGCGGCGGTGGAGGCAGCGGTGGCGGATGCCGGGCCGGGGTTCCGGTTCATGCCGATCATCGCCGACGACGCTGTCGAGGACCCGCGTTTCGTCGAGACGGTGACGCGGACCTTTGCCGCCGACATGGTGGAGATGGTTGCGTGGCGCGGCGAAAGGCGCCTGCTGCCCTCCGAAGGCGGCGCTCTTTTCTCAGCGCGCATGCGCGCGGTGGCGGCACGCGGCGACTGGCACCTTTGGGTGAACACCTATCCGATCGTCAACCTGCCGAGCGGTTTTACGGGACGCGGGCGTGGCGATGAACTGGCCGTGCAGGCGGGCTTTCCGGAGGAAGTCTTCGGCTTCTGGGCCGAGCGCGGCGCGACCGTCATCCAGACGGACGAGCCGAAAGCGGCGATCGAATGGCTGGAGCAGAACGGGATGCGCCAGCCGTATGGCCTGACGAACTGAAAATAGGTGAGGCCGGGCTCCGGGGTGTCGAGCATCTCCGGCAACGTCCGCGCTGCTCTCAAAACCCGCTTTGCACCTTGTAGGGCTGCGGCAGCGCATGCGCGTTGTTGAGTGCCAGCGCCAGTTCGGTGATATGCAGTGCCCGCCGGCCAGAGAAGAACGGTGGCTTTCCCGCCTCGATCGCCTTGGCCTGGGCGGCGATGCCGCGGCAAAAATCGATCTGGGAGGGAAAGTTGGGCAGCGCCGCGCTGGATGCGACGGGGTAGGGCAGGCGCTGTCCGGCGGCGGGCTTCCACGGGAAAAAGCGGCCGAGCTTTGCCTCCAGCCGGTTGGCGATCCGGGTTGCGAGTTTTCGCGGGCCGCCCGTCTCCTCGACGAAGACGGCGGAGCGGTTGTCCCACAGATCGCGCACGGTGATCGTGCCCCCGTCGCCCAGAATCGTCAGCGAGCGATCCTTCGGTGCGGCGAGGCCGGAAGTGAGGCGCGCGACGACGCCATCACGAAAAGTCAGGCAGCCGACCGAAAAGTCCGGCGCCATGACGATGTTTTCCGTGCCCGGTCCTTTGTTGGGAAAGGTGACGGCGGAGAAAGCGGTGAGCGTTTCGACCGCGCCGAACAGCGACACCAGCCACGACAGCGCGTAGCCGGCGTGCTCCAGCGTGCAGCCGATCTCGAATTCGTGCAGGCCGGGCCAGGGCGCGCCCGAGCGTGAGCGCCAGGTCGCCCATTTGTCGCGGAATACCGGGCCGTCCTCCATCTCGGCGTAGACGAGACGGGGCGTGCCGATGCGGCCTTCGGCAAGTGCCGCGGCGACCAGCCCATGGGCGTCGCTCAGGGCATTGGCGGGTGCGGTGGCGAGCGTCAGCTTCTTTTGCTCGGCAAGCTCGACCAGCAGGGCGGCGTCCGCAAAATCCATGGCGAGCGGCTTTTCGCAGTAGACGTGTTTTTCCGCCTCGAGTGCGGCGCGGGACACTTCGAAATGGCTTTCCGGTGTGGTCAGGTTGACGACGATTTTTACCCGCGGGTCGGCGAGCAGCGCGGCCAGCGATGCGTATTTGTGCACCTTGTGGAAGGATGAAAACTGGTCGAGCCGCGCCGGCGATCGATCGTAGACGCCGGCGAGCTTGAGGCCGGTATGGTTGGCCAGCGTCGTCAGATAATAGTCGGCGACGAAACCCGTCCCGACGATCGCGATGTCCATCGTTGGCCGCCAGTCAGTGAGCGATGGTCAAGCGTCTAGGCCGGAAAACTTACGAAAGCATTTTTCAGGCATGGGAGCGGCGCTGGCCGGGTGCGTTGGTCGCGGCGGCAAGCCGCGCGGCGGTGGTCCTGCGCTGGCCGGTCCTGGCGTTCATCCAGGCGAGCATCGGCTTTTCGATCGAGAGATAAAGCAGGATGCCGCCGATCGCCGCAGCCGACAGCGTGACCGCGACGAAGGCAAAAGCCTGCCAGCCGTCGCCGCCGAGGCCGGCGGCGGTCCACAGTTTGGTCAGCACGGCCAGGCCGATGCCGTGCGACAGGTAGATGGAATAGGAGGCGTCGCCGATCATCAGTAGCGGCTGGAAAGGCTGCCGGCGCAGCAGGTTTTCGGCGAAGACGGAACCACCGACGATCATCGCCGCCGGCAGGCCGAGGCTGACGATGCGCGGCAGCGTCGACCCGGCGCCGAGATAGAGCAGTGCAAAACCGGCGACGACCAGCGTCAGCGACATTGCGGTCGAAAGCGTCACGCCGCGCAGCCACAGCCAGGCGAGCAGCGCGCCGGCGGCGAATTCCAGCACCAGCGTGTCGGTGTAGAAGGCGGCCGCGCCGCCCTGCGGCACGAACGGGCCGGCAGCGGCAAGCAGCGACAGCGCGCCGAGCAGCGAGATCAGCCGCCAGCGTTTCGGCAGGAAAAGGCAGAGCGCGAAAATGAGGTAAAAAGCCATCTCGTAGTTCAGCGTCCACCCGGGGATGAGCAGCGGTACGGCGGCTTCGAGTTTTGGGTGCGGCCAGGGGATGAACAGCATCGAGGCCACAAAATGTGCGGGATCGAACACGGCGGTCGACAGCAGGTCCGGCTTCACCAGAGCGACGGCGGCAAGGAACAGGGTGAGCGCCCAGTAGAGCGGGACGATGCGAATCAGCCGCTTGCGCACGAACTCGGCAGGCGACGGATAGGCCTTTTCGGCCATGATCCACATGATGAAGCCGCTGATGACGAAAAAGATGTCGACGCCGGCGAGCCCGACCATGAACTGTTCGTCGTGGCCGCCCGTGCCCATGCGCGCCAGCACGTCGAAGGCGTGGAAGGCCACCACCATCATCGCCGCGATGCCGCGCAGATACTGGAGCGATACGATCATTTGCGGCTGGCCCTGCGGTTGTCCCCCATGCCCCTGTCCCGATTGGGGACAAGGCTCTTCCACAAGCTGTGATAGCAAGAAGCATGCCGGAAATGGCCGTGGCGGACCAGATCGCCGACCGGCGCTGACCAGCCTTAACAAAGGGCTGATTGCAGGTTCGTCAGGCTGCGGCCCGGATATTAGCGGAGGCGCCCGGTCAACACGGATTGGCCGATCGGGCACAACCCGGGGCGTGTCTCCTGCGACATCCGTCCGGGCGACGCAAACCTGACGCGCCAACGAAAAAGGCCGCGCGAACGCGGCCTTTCCGGATTGTAACCGAACTGCCAGCCGGCAGTTCCGTCGGCGTTTTAGCGCTTCGAGAACTGGAAGCTGCGGCGGGCCTTCGCCTTGCCGTACTTCTTGCGCTCGACCGTGCGGCTGTCGCGGGTAAGGAAGCCGCCCTTCTTGAGCACGCCGCGCAGGCCGGGCTCGTAATAGGTCAGCGCCTTGGAGATGCCGTGGCGCACCGCGCCGGCCTGGCCGGACAAGCCGCCGCCGGTGACGGTGGCGATGATGTCGAACTGGCCGCCGCGGTTGGTGGCGACGATCGGCTGCTGCAGGATCATCTGCAGAACCGGCCGGGCGAAATAGGCCTCGAATTCCTTGTCGTTGACGATGATCTTGCCGGAGCCGGGCTTGACCCAGACGCGGGCGATGGCGTCCTTGCGCTTGCCGGTGGCATAGGCGCGGCCCTGCTTGTCCAGCTTCTGGACGTGAACGGGGGCGGCGGGCTGCGGCGTGGCAGCAACCGTGCCGAGGTCTGCGAGCGAGTTGAGCTCAGCCATGATCAGGAAACCTTCTTGTTCTTGCTGTTCAGCGCGCCGACGTCGAGCGTCTCGGGCTGCTGGGCTGCGTGCGGGTGCTCGGCGCCACCATAGACGCGGAGGTTCTTCATCTGGCGACGGCCGAGCGGACCGCGCGGGATCATGCGCTCGACGGCCTTTTCCAGCACGCGCTCGGGGAAGCGGCCTTCCAGAAGCTGGCGCGCGGTGCGCTCCTTGACGCCGCCGGGATGGCCGGTGTGCCAGTAATAGACCTTGTCGGTGTATTTCTTGCCGGTGAGCACGACCTTGTCGGCGTTGATGATGATGACGTTGTCGCCGTCATCGACATGCGGGGTGAAGGTCGGCTTGTGCTTGCCGCGCAGGCGGTTGGCGACGATGGAGGCGAGACGGCCGACGACGAGACCCTCGGCGTCGATCAGCACCCACTTCTTCACCACTTCCGCGGGCTTCTGCGAAAAGGTTTTCATTGTGTCTGCTTTCGTTGGGACCTTCACGAGGAAGGCGTTTCTTGTTGCTTGCTTTGGCGGCTCTTATGCCAAAAATGAAACGGCGGCCCGGGGACCGCCGCTTTCGATGCGGTCTATAGGCGAGGCGATTTTCCGCGTCAAGCGTAGAAGGTTTTACGTTCTGCAAAAAGATCAAATAAAATCAAAAGGATAGATTTGAGGTATTATTTTACCTCATTGCGTGACGGCTTGTCGTTGTCCTGAATCTCTGCTGTGCCGGCGCCAATGATGATCTCTTCGACGACAGCGACTTCATCGGCCGTCTCCACCGCGACAATCTCTTCGACGACTTCCACCGGTCTCGGGTCGCAGGAGACCAGCCACTCGGCGAAGGAAAACTGCGACCAGCCACCGGGCAGGCTCGGGGCCGTCAACGGGCGCATCGGCGCCACCGGTTTTGCAGGCCGAACCGGGCTGACGGCGCGCACGACATTGACCGGCCGCAGCGGACGGCCGAAACCGCGCAACGGCGCATCAGGGTTCCAGGCGACCGGCCGCCCGTCGAGGTCGAATACATGCGGGCCGATCACCGGGCCGATCCAGCGGCCCGAGCGCGCCGACCAGGCGTGGCCGTTGGCGATGAAGGCGGCATATGCCATGTCGGTGTCGAACAGGAATTTCTGCGGTTGCATCCATCCGACCAGGTCGCAGCCGGGGGAGAAGAGGGGGGTGAGCATTGGCGTCCAAGGTCCTCGACTGATGTCTTATAGCTGACGCCGTTCACACGGTCTAAGGGGCTAATTCGGTCTGGTCGGCTCCTGACGTTTTCGGACACGTCGGACCGATTTTAGAGTCCCCGATAGGGGATCAGGAAACCCCACGCCTTTAGGCGGCTGGGATGGAGACGCATCCGGTGTAGATTGGCTGCATGGAAGAGTACAAGCGTGGCAGCCACACGGTATGGGACTGCAAATATCATCTGGTTTGGGTGACGAAGTACCGCTACGCGGTGCTCGGGGGTGACGTGGGCAACCGCTGCCGCGAGTTGCTGCGCGA
>NZ_JAVFVV010000007.1 GCF_030929505.1 Mesorhizobium sp. LHD-90
GGGACCAACTGATCCAACGTCACAATTTCGAGCGCGGTCTGTTCGGGGACGGGTCGCTTCAACATGACCCAGTGAATCAAAAACCCCCGGCTAATGCCAGGGGTTTGTCAGCAGTCTGAGCCCGCCACTCAGGTGGCGGGCTTCTTTGCATAGGGATTTGCTTCCCTGCTTCACATCTTGCGACCAGGCGCCCCAAATCAACTGCGATTACCGACGACCAGTTCGACGCGGTCGGCCGGAAACCGCGTCACCGAATACTGGATCGGCGTGCCGGACAGATCGGCGTTGAGCGCCCGCGTGACGATGACGATGGCGCCGGGCGCAAGCTGCAGCTCCAGCGTGTCGGTCTCGTCGGCGTGGCGCGCCTCTATCCCGGTCGAGGCGCGGCGATAGTCGGCGACGCCGCAGGCCGCCAGCGTTTCCGTGATCGATCCGGTCCTTGCAAAGATGTCGGCGATTCCCGGGAAGCGGTCCGCGTCGAACCATGAGGTCGCGCGAGAGACCGGCACGCCGTCGGCCGTTCCGAGGCTCTCGATGCGTATCAACCCATCACCGGCCTTGAGGCCGAGCGCGGCAGCGACCGGTTCGCGCGCCGGCTCGTTCGCAGCGCTCATCATTTCGCTGCGCGTCTCACGCGCCTGGTCGTGCAGGCCCGCGGAAAACCGCGTACGCTCGCCGATAGGGTAGACGAGCCGCTTCTGGCGACGGACATAGGTGCCGCGTCCCTGTTGCGATTGCAGCACGCCTTCATGCGCCAGCGCCGAGATCGCGGCGCGCACCGTATGGCGGTTGACGCCAAAGCGTTCGGCAAGCTGGGATTCGGGCGGCAGCCGGCCGTTCGCATCGGCCAGCCCGGTGGCGATACCGTGGCGGATGCCGTCGGCGATCTGCCGCCACAGAGCCACACCAACCCCTCGCTGAAGCCCCGACCGCTTTTCCATTCCAGCCGCCTGCATGTTGTCATCCGTCCGTCACGGAGACACGGTAGGCATGAGGTAGCTTATCGAATTGTCTAGATCAATAGACAAATTGAGGACACCCATGGAAGCAGAAGCTCACATTGCTGCCCGGAAGAACCGCATGTCGGTTCTGGCGCGCTGCAAGGCCGGCAGGCTGCAGGAACTGTGGGACGGGCTGGGTCTCAGCCCCGTGCACAGGACCTTGCGCGGTCCGGAATCCGGCCTGGTCATGCTGCGCGGTCGGGTCGGCGGCACCGGCGAGGCTTTCAACCTCGGCGAGGCGACGGTGACGCGCGCCAGCGTCAAGTTGGAGGACGGATCGGTCGGCCACGCCATGGCGCTGGGTCGCGACGGCGCCAAGGCACGGCTTTCGGCAATCATCGACGCGCTCTGCCAGAACCTGGAAACCGCCGTGCTGATCGACGCCGAGATGATCGCGCCGATGCGGGCGGAGCTGGAGCGGGCCGACGAGACCCGCCGGCAGCAGACCGCCGCGACCAGGGTCGATTTCTTCACCATGGTGCGCGGAGAAGACTGATGCAGGCCGAAGCGCATATGCTCGAGGGCGGGTTCGCCGAACCGGTGCTGGAAGCCCAGGCGACGTTCCGCGCCGTCATGGACGCGATGGCGCGGCCGGCCCGCGCCGTGAAAACCGGGTCGCGTGCAGCACCGCCCGCGCCGCTGACGCCACTGGCGGGCGCGATCGCATGCACGCTGATGGACGCCGACACGCCCGTCTGGCTGGACCCACGGTTAAGCGGAAGCGAAGCGGTTCGGGTCTGGCTGGGTTTTCATACAGGCGTGCGCTTCGCCGCCGCCCCTACGGACGCAGCCTTCGCGCTGATCGGCGATGCATCTGACATGCCGCCGTTCGACCGGTTCGCCCAGGGGACGCAGGAGTATCCGGACCGCTCGGCGACCCTGATCCTCCAGCTCGACTCCCTAGAGGGTGGCGCGCCGCTGACGTTCCGCGGGTCGGGCATCAAGGGCGAGGCAACGATTGCACCACACGGCCTGCCGGCCGACTTCGCCGCGCAATGGGGGGAAAATACGAGACGCTTCCCGCGCGGCGTCGACCTGGTCCTGACGGCTGGCGACAGGCTCATAGGCCTGCCGCGGTCGGCGCGTCTCGTAGCGCGGGAGGGCTGAGCCATGTATGTCGCCGTCAAGGGCGGGGAAGCCGCCATCGACAATGCCCACCGTCTGCTGGCCGACCGCCGCCGCGGCGACCGCTCGGTGCCGGCGCTCACCCTTGACCAGATCGCCGAACAACTGGCGCTCGGCGTCGATCGCGTGATGAGCGAGGGCTCTCTCTACGATCGCCGGCTCGCGGCGCTGGCGATCAAGCAGGCGCGCGGGGACCTGATCGAGGCGATCTTCCTGGTCCGCGCCTATCGCACGACCTTGCCGCGCTTCGGTTGCAGCGAGCCGGTCGACACTAGCGCCATGATGGTCGAGCGGCGCATCTCGGCCTGTTACAAGGATCTTCCGGGCGGGCAACTGCTCGGCCCCACCTTCGACTACACACACCGCCTGCTCGACGAGGAACTGGACGGCGATGCCGAGGTCGAACCCGGCCATCAGCGCGCCGACGCCCACGAGCCGGTATCGCGCATCGCCGACATCCTTGGCGGCGAGGGACTGATCGAGGAGGACCTCGAACAGTCGCCGCTCGAAGAGCCGGGCGACATCAACCAGACGCCGATGGAGTTTCCGCTGTCGCGCGCAATGCGGCTGCAAAGCCTGTCGCGCGGCGACGAAGGTTTTCTGTTGGCGCTCGGTTACTCGACGCAGCGCGGCTACGCCCGCTCTCATCCGTTCGCAGGCGAGATCCGCATCGGCGAGGTCGAGGTGGAAGTCTTTTCGCCGGAGCTCGGCTTTGCCGTCCCGGTCGGCCGCGTCCAACTCACCGAATGCCAAATGGTCAACCAGTTCAAGGGTTCGGCCAAGGCGGCGCCGCAATTCACGCGCGGCTATGGCCTGGTCTTCGGCCAGTCCGAGCGCAAGGCGATGGCAATGGCGCTGTGCGACCGCGCGCTGCGCGCCGAGGAACTGGGCGAGGACATCGTCGCCCCGCCGCAGGACCAGGAGTTCGTCATCTCCCACTGCGACAACGTGCAGGCGACCGGCTTCGTCGAGCATCTGAAGCTGCCGCACTATGTCGACTTCCAGGCCGAGCTCGGCCTCGTGCGCGCCATGCGCGCCGAACATGCGGAACGTCAGGCCGAAAGCCTCCCGGACATGAAGGAGGCAGCGGAATGAACGCACCCACCTACAACTTCGCCTATCTCGACGAACAGACCAAGCGCATGATCCGGCGCGCCATCCTGAAGGCGGTCGCCATCCCCGGCTACCAGGTGCCGTTCGCCAGCCGCGAGATGCCGATGCCCTACGGCTGGGGCACCGGCGGCGTGCAGGTGACCGCCGCGATCCTCGGGCCGGACGACGTGCTGAAGGTCATCGACCAGGGTGCCGACGACACCACCAACGCCGTGTCGATCCGAAAATTCTTCCAGCGCGTCGCGGGTGTCGAGACGACGACCAGCACCCCTGAGGCGACTATCATCCAGACCCGCCACCGCATTCCCGAGTTGCCGCTGCATGAGGGCCAGATACTGGTCTACCAGGTGCCGATCCCCGAGCCGCTGCGCTTCCTGGAGTCGCGCGAGACCGAGACGCGCAAGATGCATGCGCTCGAGGAATACGGGCTGATGCACGTGAAGCTCTACGAAGACATCGCCCGCAACGGCCATATCGCGACCACCTACGCTTACCCGGTGAAAGTCGAGGGCCGCTATGTGATGGATCCTTCGCCGACGCCGAAATTCGACAATCCGAAGATGCACATGTCGGCGGCGCTGCAACTCTTTGGCGCCGGACGCGAGAAACGCATCTATGCGCTGCCGCCGCACACCGAGGTGATCAGCCTCGACTTCGAGGACCATCCTTTCGAGGTACAGCGCTTCGACAAGCCTTGCGCGCTGTGCGGCGCTGAAAACGTCTATCTCGACGAGGTGGTGCTGGACGATCGCGGCGGCCGGATGTTCGTCTGCTCCGACACGGATCATTGCGAGACGCGGCGCCAATCCCTCCCCCTTGAGGGGAGGGTCGGCGGCGAAGCCGCCGGGGTGGGGTCGTCTAAGACGTCCGCGACCTCAATCTTCGATGCCGTCGTGCATGCGGAGGGTACCCCACCCGGCCGGACTTCGTCCGGCCACCCTCCCCTCAAGGGGGAGGGATCCCGGTGAGCGATCTCCCGCTTCTCTCCGTCCGCTCGGTCACCAAGACCTATGGCGCGCGCGCCGGCTGCGCCGATGTCAGCTTCGACGTCTGGCCGGGCGAAGTGCTGGCCGTGGTCGGCGAGTCCGGCTCTGGCAAGACGACGCTGCTCAACTGCATCTCCACGCGGCTTGCACCGACATCCGGCACGGTCTCGTACCGCATGCGCGACGGCGAAATGCGCGACCTCTACCGGCTGGGTGAAGCCGAGCGGCGGTTCCTGCTGCGCACCGACTGGGGTTTCGTCCACCAGAATCCGGCGGACGGGCTGCGCATGACGGTTTCGGCCGGCGCCAATGTCGGCGAGCGGCTGATGGCGATCGGCGACCGCCACTACGGCAGGATCCGCGACACCTCGACCGACTGGCTGGGGCGCGTCGAGATCGACGCGGACCGCATCGACGACCAGCCGCGCGACTTTTCCGGCGGCATGCGCCAGCGCCTGCAGATCGCGCGCAACCTGGTGACCGCGCCGCGCCTCGTCTTCATGGACGAACCGACCGGCGGCCTCGACGTCTCCGTGCAGGCACGCCTGCTCGACCTGCTGCGCGGGCTGGTGAATGACCTCGGCCTTGCCGTTATCATCGTCACCCACGACCTCGCGGTGGCGCGTCTCCTGTCCCACCGGATGATGGTGATGAAGGACGGCCGGGTCGTCGAGCACGGCCTGACTGACCGCCTGCTCGACGATCCGCAGACGCCCTACACGCAGCTTCTTGTCTCTTCGATCCTGCAGGTCTGAGGCCGCGCCATGTCCCCTGTCCTCGTCGTGTCCCGCCTCGCCAAGACCTTCACCATGCATCTGCGCGGCGGCATCGAGCTGCCGGTGATCGCCAATGCCGCCTTCGCCTTGCATCCCGGCACCTGCGCCGTGCTCGGTGGTCCCTCGGGCGCCGGCAAGAGCTCCATCCTGAAGATGCTCTACGGCAACTATGCCGCCAATTCCGGCCGTATCCTCATCCGCCATCGCGGCGACGAGATCGACCTCGTATCGGCCGATCCGCGCACCATTCTGGACCTGCGCCGCGAGACCATCGGCTATGTCAGCCAATTCCTGCGCGTCGTGCCGCGCGTCAGCGCACTCGATATCGTCGCGGAGCCGCTGGTCGAGCGCGGCACGGACCGTCAGGAAGCGGCGCGGCGCGCTGGCGAACTGCTGGCCCGGCTGAACCTGCCTGAACGTCTCTGGTCTTTGCCACCGGCCACCTTCTCCGGCGGCGAGCAGCAGCGGGTAAACATCGCGCGCGGCTTCATCACCGACCATCCGATCCTCCTCCTCGACGAGCCGACGGCATCCCTCGACGCGGTGAACCGCGCCGTGGTGGTCGATATGATCGCCGAGAAGAAACGCACCGGCGCGGCGCTGCTCGGCATCTTCCACGACACCGATGTGCGCAACGCGGTGGCGGACGTCGTCATAGACGTGACTGGCTTCGCTCCTGACCGAAAGGCAGCTTGATCGTGGCGCGCCTGTCCGAAACGCCTGTCGTCCATCCGTCCGCCAGGACCGAGAGCTGCACGCTCGGGCGCTACACCGAGGTGGCCGAAGGCGGCCGGCTGACCGAGACCGAGCTCGGCGATTATTCCTATGTCATGGAGAACTGCCAGAGCTGGTGCGTCACCATCGGCAAGTTCGCCAACATCGCCGCCTCGGTGCGCATCAATGCCACGCATCACCCGATGTCGCGGCCGACGCTCCACCACATCACTTACCGCGCTTCAGACTATTTCGACGATGCCGAGCATGAGGCGGATTTCTTCGCCGCCCGCCGCGCCCGGCGCGTGTTCATCGGCCATGACACCTGGATCGGCCACGGCGTCACCGTTCTGCCCGGCGTGACCGTTGGTGATGGCGCGATTGTCGGCGCCGGTGCGGTCGTGACGAAGGACGTGGCGCCCTACACGATCGTCGGCGGAGTGCCGGCGAAATTCATGCGCGAGCGCTTTCCGAAGGATATTGCCCGGCGCTTGCAGCAGCTTGCCTGGTGGGACTGGCCGCACGAACGGCTGCGTTTCGCCCTGGACGATTTCCGTTATCTCGGCATCGAGGAATTCCTGGAACGGCACGAGGGTGCGTCCTGGCAGGCGGCTGTGGATCGTCATGAAACTGACATCCGCACGACAACTGGGCTTCACGCTGCGGGGCTAAGCCCATGATGGGACATTGCGTTGCCGTGGCCTCCGTCGCCGGGCAACGCCGATAGGACGGCGGAAAGCTACCTTCGCAAAACAGCCTTTCGACTTCGACCGCGTGGCAAGGACGACATCCGATGACCGCCATTTCCATTCGAAACCTTTCGAAAAGCTTCGGCAAGAAGCGCGCTCTCGACAATGTCAGCCTGGAAATCCAGCGCGGCGAAATGGTCGCGCTGATCGGCGCGTCCGGTTCCGGCAAGAGCACGCTGATCCGGCACATCTGCGGGCTGGAGGTCGGCCAGGCCGGGCAAAGCACGGTCGAAGTGCTGGGCAGCTCGATCCAGCACGGCGGACGGCTGGCGACCAAGGCACGCGACATGCGGCGCAACATCGGTGTCGTCTTCCAGCAATTCAATCTCGTCGGCCGCCTTTCGGTGCTGTCCAATGTTCTGCTCGGCAATCTCGGCCGCATCCCCGCCTGGCGCGGCACGCTCGGCTGGTTCACGGCCGAGGAGAAGAAGGCAGCCCGGGAAGCCTTGGCACGCGTCGGCATTCCCGAGGTCGCATGGCAGCGTGCCTCGACGTTGTCCGGCGGCCAGCAGCAGCGCGCCGCGATCGCGCGCACGCTCGTCCAGCGCTCCAACATCCTGCTTGCCGACGAGCCGATCGCCTCGCTCGACCCATCCTCCGCCCGCCGCGTCATGGAGATCCTCGCCACCGTCAATCGCGAGGAGCAGATCACCTGCGTGGTGTCGCTGCATCAGGTCGAATATGCCCGCCGCTACTGCCCCCGCACCGTGGCGCTGCGCGACGGACGCATCGTCTTCGACGGACCGTCATCCGAGCTGACCAATCCGATGCTGGTCGAACTTTACGGAGCCAACTCCGAGGAACTGATTTTGCCGGAGGCGCCACCGCAACCGGCGAAACCGAAGCGCGTCGTTGAACCAGAACGCGTTCCGGCCTTCGCGTAACTCTCAAACCCACCTCAACAGGGAACGTAGCCATGAACGTATTCTTGAAGGGCGCGGCAGCCGCTGCCTTCGCCATTGCGCTGTCCGGCGCCGCCTTTGCCGAGGAGATCAACTTCGGCATCATCTCGACGGAATCGCAGCAGAACCTGAAGCCGAAGTGGGACCCGCTGCTTGCCGACCTCTCCAAGGCGACCGGCCTCGAGATCAAGCCGTTCTTCGCCTCCGACTATTCGGGCGTCATCGAAGGCATGCGCTTCGGCAAGGTGCAGATGGCCTGGTACGGAAACAAGTCGGCCATGGAGGCCGTCGACCGCGCCGACGGCGAGGTGTTCGTGCAGACCGTCGCCGCCAGCGGCGAGCCCGGCTACTATTCGCTCATCCTCGCTCCCAAGGACAGCAAGCTGAATACGGTCGAGGACCTGCTGAAATGCGACCAGTCGCTGAACTTCGGCCTTGGCGACCCGAACTCGACCTCCGGCTACCTCGTACCGATGACCTTCGTCTTCGGCGCCAACAAGATCGACCCGAAGACCTGCTTCAAGAACGTCACCAACGCCAACCACGAGACCAACGCGATGGCGGTGGCCAACGGCCAGGTCGACGCGGCAACGAACAACACCGAGAACCTCGCGCTGATCGAGAAGAACCATCCCGCCGCCTTCGAGAAGGTCAAGGTCATCTGGAAGTCGCCGCTGATCCCGTCCGACCCGCTGGTCTGGCGCAAGGATCTCTCCGACGAGACGAAGGCCAGGATCAAGGACTTCTTCCTGACCTACGGCACCGACAAGTCGAAGGGTGAAGTCGCCAGGGAAAGGGAAGTTCTGGCCGGTCTCGAATGGGCGCCCTTCCGCGCCTCCAGCAATGATCAGCTGCTGCCGATCCGCGTCATGGAACTCACCAAGTCGATCGCCAAGATCGAAGCCGACGCGTCGCTTTCCGATGCCGACAAGAAGGCCAAGATCGAGCCGCTCGAGGCACAGCGCGCCGAATTCGAAGCCAGGCTGAAGAGCATCCAGGGCTGATCCCGACGGCTCCCACGAGCCATCGTCAATCGCCTGCCGCAACCAACCGCAAGCGGCCGGCAAATCCCAGGAATTCGTCATGGACCAGAGCGCCAGGATCACGACCGTGGAAACCATCCGTCCGGAAGTGGAGCGGGATTGGTCCCGCAGCCTGTGGACCTGGGTTTCCTGGGGTGCGCTTGTTGCCCTGCTTATCTGGAGCTGGGTGCCGGCGGAGATGTATCGCTGGACATTCCTGTTCAGCGACGCCGGCAATATGGCGGAGTATGCCAGCGGTTTCGCGCGCCCCGATTTCTCGCAATGGCGCTACTACATCGACGAGATGTTCGTCACGATCCAGATCGCGCTGTGGGGAACCTTCCTTGCGGCGGTCTTCGCCGTGCCCTTCGGGATCCTTTCGGCGCGCAACATCGCGCCCTGGTACATCGTCCAGCCTGTCCGGCGCTTGATGGACGCCTGCCGGTCCATCCACGAACTGGTTTTCGCGGTCCTGTTCGTCGTCGCCGTCGGCCTCGGACCCTTTGCCGGCGTCATGGCGCTGTTCCTCCACACCACCGGCATTTTGGCGAAACTGTTTTCGGAGGCGGTGGAAGCCATCGATGCCCGCCCGGTCGAGGCGATCCGCGCCACCGGGGCATCGCGGTTGCAGGAAGTCGTGTTCGGCGTCGTCCCGCAGGTCATGCCGCTCTGGATGTCCTTCGCGCTCTATCGGTTCGAGTCGAACGTGCGGGCCGCCACCGTGCTCGGCGTCATCGGCGCCGGCGGCATCGGTCAGGTGCTGTTCGAATCCATCCGCGGCTTCTACTACCCGCAGGCTTCCGCCATGCTCATCATCATGCTGGCGACAGTGTCGCTCATCGACCTCCTGTCGCAGCAATTGCGCAAGCTGTTCCTGTGATGCGCTACGCTCTCTATTTCACCCCCGAGCCGAATGACGCGCTGACGCGCGCGGCGCAAGCGTGGCTCGGCCGGAACGCCTTCACCGGCGCGGCCATTTCGATGACCGCTCCCGCCGGCATTTCCCCCGGTGAATTCGGTTCGATTTCCGAAGAGCCGCGCCGCTATGGCTTTCATGCCACGCTGGTTGCACCGTTCCGCCCGCAGGACGGCCTTTCGCCGGAAGCCATGACAGATGCCGCCGACACTTTCGCGCAACGCTGCACGCCCTTCGTCATTCCGGGCTTGGCGATCACGCGGATCGGCGATTTCTTCGCTCTCACGCCGCCAGAATCCGGCGACGTCGCGGCCCTGGCGTCCGAAGCTGTCGATCATTTCAACAGCCTGCGCTCGCCATTGAGCACATCCGAGATCGAACGCCGCCGTCCGGAACGCCTCTCGGAGCGCCAGCGCGCCTATCTCGACCGTTATGGCTATCCCTATGTCAAGGAAGAGTTCCGCTTCCACATGACGCTCACCGGCCCGCTGGAGCCGGAAGTCGCCGCGCGTATCGAGCCGGCTCTGCAAAACCATTTCGCTCCGCTGCTGGCGCGGCCGGTTCCGGTCACGGCCGTCGCGCTGTTCGTCGAGCCCGCGCCCGGCGCCGATTTCATCGTCCGATCCATCCACAGCTTCGGCAGAGCCGAAGCGAGAAAGTCCGCCTGACATGCCGCAAGAAATCGTTCTCACCAACACACGGATCGTCCTCGAGGACGAAGTGATCGCGGGCACAATTGTCCTGCGCGACGGGCAGATCGCCGCGCTCGACACCGGCGTCGCCGGCCGCGGTGAAGACATGGAGGGCGATTATCTCATTCCAGGCCTTGTCGAACTGCATACGGACCATCTGGAATCGCACTATGCCCCCCGGCCGGGCGTGGTCTGGGAGTCGATCGCCGCGCTGCAGGCGCATGATGCGCAGGTCGCCAGCTCGGGCATCACCACTGTCTTCGACTGCCTGCGCCTCGGCTCAGACGAGGACGGCGGCTTCGAGCGCGGCGAGATGCGCGCCATCGCCGAGGCCATCGAGACGGCAGGCGCGCAAGACCGGCTGCGCGCCAGCCATCTGATCCACCTGCGTTGCGAAGTGTCGGCAAGCAATGTGCTCGACCACTTCGAGGACTTTCGCGGCGACCCGCAGGTCCGGCTCGCATCATTGATGGACCACGCGCCCGGCCAGCGTCAGTTCCAGACGCTCGATGCCTATACGCTTTACTACAAGAAGAAGCGCGGCCTGACCGACGCCGAGTTCGAGCGCTTCGTTGCCCGTCGCATCGAGGAGTCGAACCGATACGCCGCTCCGCACCGCCGCGCGATCGCCGATGCCTGCACCGAGCGCGGCATTGCGATCGCCAGCCACGACGACGCCACGATCGAGCATGTCGAGGAGTCGAAGGCTTTTGGCGTGCGGCTGGCGGAGTTCCCGACCAGCATGGAGGCGGCAAGGGCCTCGCATGACGCCGGCATGGCCGTGCTGATGGGCGCGCCCAACGTGGTGCGCGGAAAGTCCCATTCGGGCAATATCTCCGCCAAGGCGCTGGCCGACGCCACCGTGCTCGATGTGCTGTCGTCGGATTATGTGCCGTTCAGCCTCATCCACGCGCCCTTCCTGCTGGCTGACGAGGATGGCTGCATGACTTTGCCGGAGAGCATCAGGCTGGTTACCGCGACGCCGGCGGATGCAGTCGGCCTGAACGACCGCGGCCGCATCCGACCCGGCTTGCGCGCCGACCTCGTTCGGGTGCGCCATCGTTCCGGCATCCCCGTAGTGCGTTCGGTGTGGCGCGAGGGCCGCCGTGTCGCCTGAAGCCAACACAGCCCGCGAAGGCACGTTGATCGCCGTTGTCGGACCCAGCGGTGCCGGCAAGGATACGCTGATCGATTATGCGCGACAGCGCCTGAGCACGGACCCGTCCATACTGTTCGTGCGCCGTGTCGTGACACGGATCGCGCAGGCAAATGCCGAGGATCATGATACGCTCACGGTCGAATCCTTCGCCGAAGAGCGAACAGCAGGCAAATTTGCCGTGACCTGGCAGGCGCATGGCCTTCATTACGCCATTCCCTCGGACGCTCGCCTCCATGTCGTTTCCGGCGGTATCGCGGTCGTCAATGGTTCCCGCGCCGCCTTGCCGGCGATCTGCTCGGCCTTCGGGCGGGTTCTCACCGTACTCGTCACCTGCCGGCCGGACGTGCTTGCCGCCCGGCTTGCCGCGCGTGGCCGCGAAAACGCGCTGGAGCAGGGACTGCGTCTCGCAAGGGGGGCCATGCCATCAGACAAGCTGTCGCCTGCGATCGAGATCGACAACAGCGACGGCGTCGCCGTCGCGGGCAACGCATTGGTTGCGATCATCCACGACGCCATCGGAGTGGACCAGTCTGGACACATGCTACGGCCTTGACGCTTCGTGTCGTGTCAGCCGACGTCTTCCAGTTTCGGTCCTATAGGCGTTGCGCTGCAACGACCACCGTGGCGCCTTCTCGCCCCAGCCGGTACGGTTGCCGCCCCTTCCTCCGGTTCACCAAGCAACTCGGCGGCAATGCCGATCAGCGAACGCAAGAGATTGGCATCGAAGCTCTTCTCCACGAGCGCGCGCTGGTTCATCATGCCGTCGGTCATCGATCGTTCCTTTGAATCAGGTTGGACACAGCAACCCGACCCCTGCCGGGGAACATCGATGACCGTCCGCTGCGCCGCTCGCTCGCTACAGCGCTGTTGAGGGCGCACTTCACGAGCGGTTTTGCTACCGCCGAGCTACACCACCAACAGGGACGCGACCAATGACCGCCAGCGATTCCCTGTCGCGTCGGGGTCGTGGCGACCTACATCGCTGGCGCTTCAGATGGCCAATGCACTATATCAAAATAATTGCGAGATAATGATTGCAAAAAAATGCAATCGATAATATGTAGCTTGGCGAAGGCGATAACCCGCCATGCGCGAAGAGGTGACGTATGAAGAAAGTATCCGACAAACTTAGCATAGCGCCGCAGGTGATTGCCGATGACATTAGCCACGCCGCGGCAAACGGATTCGCGGCTATCATCAACAATCGTCCTGATAATGAGGAGGCGGGCCAGCCAAGCGCAGGCGAGAACCGGATGGTCGCTGAGCGCGAAGGTCTCTGCTACAGCCATATCCCGGTCGTGCCCGGACAGGTCAAAGAGTGGCAGGTACGCGCGTTTCAGAAGGCGCTTGCGGAAGCGAGAGGGCCCGTTCTGGCCCACTGCAAGACCGGCGCGCGTTCGACCACCCTCTATGTTATCGGCGAAGTTCTCGACGGGCGCATGAGCAAGGAGGAGGTGGCGCTGCTCGGCCAACGGCTCGGTTTTGATCTCTCCGGGGTGGTCAAATGGCTCGACGCCCACGGTCACCAATCTGTGCAACAGCCATAACTCGGGAGTGGGCCCAATGAACGCATCCAAGCCGCTGGTGAAGGGCTTTTTCGAGGAGCGCACCTTCTCCATCCAGTATGTCGTCGCCGATCCCGAGACCAAGAAATGCGCGATCATCGACCCTGTCCTCGACTTCGACGAAAAGTCCGGCGTCACCGCCACCACGAGCGCGGATGAGATACTCGCTTGTGTGAAGGGGCAGGGTTTCGAGGTGGAGTGGATCCTCGACACGCACCCCCATGCCGACCATTTTTCGGCAGCGCGGTACCTCAAGAGCAAGACCGGCGCCCCGACGGCTATCGGTGAAAAGGTCGTTGAAGTGCAGAAGCTCTGGAAAGAAATCTACAACTGGCCCGATTTTCCGGCGGATGGCTCCCAGTGGGACCGGGTATTTGCCGAAGGCGACACCTTCAAGGTCGGCAACATCCCCGCCCGCGTGCTGTTCTCGCCGGGCCACACGCTCGCCTCCATCACCTATGTGATCGGCGACGCGGCCTTCGTTCATGACACGCTCTTCATGCCGGACTCCGGGACAGCGCGAGCCGACTTTCCGGGCGGCAGCGCATCGCGCCTCTACAAGTCGATCATCGAGATCCTGTCTCTGCCGGACGAAACCCGGATCTTCACCGGTCACGACTATCAACCGGGTGGACGCGAGCCGCTCTGGGAATCGACCGTTGCCGAGCAGAAAGCAAGAAACACGCATATGTCCAAATGCGCGACGGAACGCGAGTTCGTGTTGGTGCGCGAGGCCCGCGACCGGACACTGTCGATGCCGAAGCTGATCCTTCACGCGCTGCAGGTGAACATTAACGGTGGGCAACTGCCCCAGCCGGAAGCAAACGGACGGCGCTACCTGAAGTTTCCGCTCGACGCCCTGCAGGGAGCCGCATGGGAGAACCAATGAAACTCGATCTGGAACCCGGCACGGCCGAACTGGTTGCCAACGCGGCGGAGGCGGCGGACTTTCTCAAGAGGTTCGCCCACCCGTCGCGGCTGATGATCGTCTGCGCGCTCGTCGATGGCGAGCGCTCAGTGCGCGATCTGGAGGACACCCTCGGCATCCGCCAGCCGGGCTTGTCCCAACAGATAGCCGAGCTGCGTGAGGCGGGTTTCATCACCGGCCGTAAGGAATCGAAGAACATGTTCTATCGGCTCGCGGACGGCCGGATTACCGAATTCGTCTCCCTGATGCACCGGATGTTCTGTGAGGTTCCGCAGAAACCTAACCACGGTACCAACGATGACTGAGTTTACTCCCTTCGCCTCCCTTATCGGAGGTATGATGATCGGCCTGTCGGCCGTGCTCCTGATGCTGTGGGAGGGGCGCATCGCCGGTATCTCCGGCATCGCCGGCCGCCTTCTACCACCGTATCGGGACAGCGCCTTCATGTCGCGCTTCGGGTTCGTGGCCGGGCTCGTGGCGGCGCCATTCACGATACTGGCGCTGACGGGCGAGGTTGTCGCGCAGACCATCTCCAGTAACGCAACTCTGATGTTGGTTGCGGGCTTGCTCGTCGGCTTCGGCTCCGTCTGGGGCAATGGCTGCACGTCCGGCCACGGCGTCTGCGGTCTGTCGCGGCTGTCCACGCGCTCGCTGGTGGCAACCGGCGTGTTCATGGCCACGGCCTTCGCCACCGTCTTCGTCGTCCGTCACTTGATCGGAGGCTGATCGAATGTCCTTCCTCGTCAATCTCGCACTCGGTCTTCTCGTTGGAGCGGGGCTTGTCGTTTCGGGCATGGCTGACCCGGCCAAGGTCCTCAACTTCCTCGATCTCTCCGGCACCTGGGATCCGTCGCTGGCCTTCGTCATGGGCGGAGCGGTCGTCGTCGCCTTCGTCGGCTATCGCCTTGTGCTCCGGCGCGAAAGTCCGATCGTCGGCACCGACTTCCACCTGCCGGCCAAGAGCGACATTGATGCGCGCGTGATCGCGGGCCCGGCCATCTTCGGGATCGGTTGGGGGCTTGGCGGCTTCTGTCCCGGCCCGGCGCTGACGGCGCTCGGCCTCGGCGCGGTCGGTACTCTGGCTTTTGCTCCGGCCATGCTTGTCGGCATGGGAGCGGCCCGCTTCATTGGCGAAACCCTCCCTCACCCCACGGCCTCGCAAGGTTCGCACTGATATGCTCGACGTTGTCCAGTATTTGCTGGGTGGCTTTTCGGGGTCGCTCGTAGGGTTCTCCCTTGGATTGTTCGGCGGTGGCGGATCGATCCTAGCGGTCCCGCTGATGGTGTATCTGGTTGGCATGCCGGTGGCGCATGTGGCGATCGGCACCAGCGCGCTGGCGGTCGCCGCGAATGCGGGTGCAAGCCTGGTGAGCCACGCCCGGCGCGGCAACGTGATCTGGCGTTGCGCTCTGATGTTCAGCGTGGCCGGGATTGTGGGAGCCACCCTGGGCTCTACGGTGGGCAAGGCGCTGGATGGGCAGACGCTGCTGGTTCTATTCGCGCTCGTCATGGTTGTTGTCGGATTCCGAATGCTCAAGGGGCGTGGACAAGAAGGGACTCCAGGCGCCCTCTGCACCAGGGAAAAAGCGCCCAAGGTCCTGGCCGCCGGTGGCGTCACGGGCCTGTTCTCTGGCTTCTTTGGGATCGGCGGTGGGTTCCTCATCGTCCCCGGGCTGATTGCATCAACAGGAATGCCGATCCTCAATGCGATTGGGTCCTCGCTGGTGGCCGTGACCGCTTTTGGTCTCACCACCGCAGCCAGTTATGCCTTCTCTGGCCTCGTGGACTGGCCGCTCGCCGCCGTGTTCATTGCCGGCGGGATAGCGGGCAGCGCCATCGGCTCGATGACGGCCCACCGTCTCAGCGCCCGCAAAGGGGCATTGAACACTGGCTTTGCCATCCTCGTGTTCGCTGTGGCAGCGTACGTGCTCTGGCAGAGTGGGCGAGCCCTGATAGGGTAAATCTCGCGGGCTTGAGGCGCGTCGGGCGGTTAGGTTGGCGGATACCGCGCAAACCAGCGAGGCCCGAGGCAAAGTAGCGAAATTCTGCATACTGGCGGAGAGAGGGGGATTCGAACCCCCGATAGAGTTTCCCCTATACACGCGTTCCAGGCGTGCGCCTTAAACCACTCGGCCACCTCTCCGTGCCGTACCGGCTGAGCCGATCGGATGCCGGGCTCATCTAGTCGATCTCGTGCGCCCTGCCAAGCCGTGTTCTGCTCGATCGCCGCAAAGCGTGGGCGGCCTCTGTCTTGGCCGAGGGACAGCCGGCGGCGATAGCCGGTTAAATCCGGGGAAAGCATCCCTTGCCCGGGGCGATGTCCGGTTCCGAAGTCGCCGTGTCGATTTCCGGCACGACGGATTGAATCTTGCGGAGCCGTGCAATATCTCTCGCCGGCGAGCCAAGTCCGGAACGGAATGATACGCTTTCTTTTCCGCCTGCTTGCGATGGTGGCGCTGACAGTCTCCGTCATCATGGCGGTGCTCGATGCGGCGCGTTCCGTCGCCGTGTCGGCGCTGGTGACGACGCCGCTCGCGGTGAGTTGGGCGTCGGTCTCGCCAGAAACCCTGGCAAGCGCCCAGCAGGCGGTGGCGGAAAACCTGAATCCCCTCGCCTGGGATCTTGTTGCGGCGAATGTGCTTGCCTTGCCTGGCTTCGTCGTCTTCGCGGCGTTAGCCCTGTTGTTCTACGCGATCGGCCGGCGACCCGAGCGGCAAAGCGGCCGGCTGGCGGTTTAATCGTGCCCGGGAACGATCTCCACAAGGGATGAAAGATGTTTTTCCTGAGTGACATGCTGAACAAGAAGCTCAACCTGCCGAAACCCGGCGAGGCGCTTCCGGGACGGAACAAGCCGATTCCAACTGCTATAAGACATTTCGTCTCGAAACGACGGCTAAAGGGGCCGTATCCCGACGGGCTCGAGACCGCGCTGTTCGGCCTCGGCTGCTTCTGGGGCGCCGAGCGCATGTTCTGGCAGATGCCGGGCATCTGGGTGACGGCGGTGGGTTATGCCGGCGGCTTCACCTCCAATCCCACCTACCAGGAGACCTGCACGGGCTTGACGGGACATGCCGAGGTGGTGCTGGTGGTGTTCGATCCAGCCGTCGTGGCCTATGCCGATCTGCTCAAGGCGTTCTGGGAGAATCACGACCCGACCCAGGGCATGCGCCAGGGAAACGATGTCGGCACGGCCTACCGCTCGGCGGTCTACACGTTCGGCGAGGCGCAGCACGCCGCCGCGTGCGCATCGCGCGACGCCTACCAGGCTTCTCTGGGCGAGGCCGGCCGCGGCAAGATCACCACCGAGATCGAGCCGGCGCCGGCCTTCTACTTCGCCGAGGCGGACCACCAGCAGTATCTGGCGAAGAACCCGTACGGCTACTGCAACCTGCGCGGCACCGGCGTTTCCTGCCCGATCCCGCCGGCTGTCAGCGCCGCCTGACGGGGGCGATTTTTATGCTGCCGTCAAAGTCGGCGAATTGAGGAAACGCCTTTTCCAAACGGTCAAGATTCCGCGTGAATTTTGTCTTTCGGCGTGCCACAGTGACGCCGAGCGGGCGACAAAGGTTGCCTGCCGCGCTCCGCTAATCGCTGCCAGGCGACGAGCCGGGAGCGCCTATCAAAGAAAAACCGACAGGGTGTGGATCACATGAAGCGTTTTGTTCTCGGCCTCCTGGCCGCAACCGCATTCACCGTCCCGGCGCTTGCCGAGGACATCAAGCCGGCGATCATCTACGATCTCGGCGGCAAGTTCGACAAATCCTTCAACGAATCGGCCTTCAACGGCGCGGAAAAGTTCAAGGCCGAATCCGGCATCGAATACCGCGACTTTGAAATCCAGAACGACGCCCAGCGCGAGCAGGCGCTGCGCAAGTTCGCCGAGGACGGCAACAACCCGATTGTCATGGCGGGCTTCTCCTGGGCGGCGACGCTGGAGAAGGTTTCGGCCGATTTCCCCGAGACCAAGTTCGCCATCATCGACATGGTGGTCGACAAGCCGAACGTCCGCTCGGTCGTGTACAAGGAGCAGGAGGGCTCCTACGTGGTCGGCGTGCTGGCGGCTATGGCTTCGCAGTCCAAGAAGGTCGGCTTCGTCGGCGGCATGGACATTCCGCTCATCCGCCGCTTCGGCTGCGGTTATGTTGGCGGCGCCAAGGCTGCCGGCGCGACGGACGTTATCCAGAACATGACCGGCGACACGCCGGCGGCCTGGAACGATCCCACCAAGGGCGGCGAGATCGCCAAGTCGCAGATCGACCAGGGCGCGGACGTCGTCTACGCGGCGGCGGGCGGCACCGGCGTCGGCGTGCTGCAGGCGGCGGCGGACGCCGGTAAACTCGGCATCGGCGTCGATTCTAATCAGAACGGCCTGCAGCCCGGCAAGATCCTGACCTCGATGGTCAAGCGCGTCGACGTCGCCGTCTACAACGCCTTCACCGACGCCAAGAATGGCAAGTTCACGCCCGGCATCAACGACCTCGGCCTCAAGGAAGGCGGCGTCGACTATGCGATGGACGACAACAACAAGGCGCTCGTGACGCCGGAGATGGCCGCCGCCGCCGAGAAGGCCAAGGCCGACATCATTGCCGGCACCATCAAGGTGCACGACTACATGTCGGACAATTCCTGCCCGTATTGATTTGCAGGTAACGCGACAGGAGCCGCCGACACCAGTTCGGCGGCTCTTATCGTCCAATCAGCTCGGTTGTTCCTGCTTCTTCGCAGGCAATGGGATCGCCACCGCTGCCGCCGCCGCAGTGTCGAACACCTCTGTCGTCTTCAGCGCTTTGCCGGCGCTGTTGAAACGCCAGAGATTGGCGAGTTGGCACTCGACGTCTCTCCCAGTCGCAATGTTCGTATACTGGCATCTGCCGAACATTGCGATGTTGTCGCCTTCGCAAACATAGATTTCCGGCGTGAAGTGAACCATTGTCCACTCCTTGAGAATTGCGCTCAAATAATCGAGGCATTCCTGCTTGGAGTTGCGGTCCGCGGCAAAAGACAGCCCTGGGGCATCTTCATGTATGCTGGCAATGCGGCACTGATCGTCCATCAGATCCGCCCATTCTTTCAAGCTGTCGCCCTTCCGATCATTCCATGCCTGGTAAGCAGCTTTCAGGCGAGCAAGGTTTGGATTTTCTGTCATCTGCTTGCCTCCAAAACATATCGATGCAGGGCAATACTGACGCAACGTAAGATGAACTGCAATGCGCGATGTGCTGACGGACTTGCGATCGAGCTTTGCACGGCGGATCAGCCGCTTTTTTATCGATGGCAGCATTCGGTGGCGTCATCCGGAAACATTCATGCCGCAGAAGTGCGGTCGTAGGTCACTGCGCGTCCAAAGGGGGCGTGGCTACCGGGTTGGCAATGTGGCCGATGAGGTACGAAAAACATGCGCCTAACGACGATCGTCGTGCTGCTGCTTGCCGGTATCCTGGCCGGCACGCAACTCGGAAAAATCGCGCCGCTGATCGGCTGGTACCAGGGCGAGGTCGGCTTCTCGCTGGTGATGGCGGGGTGGCTGACTGCAGCCATCGGTCTGTTCGTGGCGCTTGTTGCGCTGCCGGCCGGCTGGGTAATCGCCAAAGTTGGTGCACGGCCGGCCTTCGTTTTGGCATCCATCCTCCAGGTCGGCGGCGGCGCGGCACTCGCGCTGTTCGAGGTGCCGGCAGCCATCCTGGCGGCGCGGCTGGTGGAGGCGCTGGGATATCTTTTGCTGGTCATCGCCATTCCCGCGCTCTTGAACAGCGTGCCGCCGCCGCGCTGGCGGGCAGCCGCGCTCGCCGTGTGGGGCGGCTTCGTGCCGCTCGGCTACGCCGTAGGCGATTTTCTGGCGCGCGCGCTTGCCGCGCCGGATAATCCGCGCCTCTATCTCGGCGTGGCGATCGGCCTCTTCGCCGTGCTTGCCCTTCCGGCTGCGCTGTTGCTGGCAAAAGTCGAGGACAGCGGGAACGATTCTGCCGGTGGCGAAGAGGGCAGCTTTGCCGCGACCTTGACCTTGCCGGTGATGTTGGTGGCCCTCGCCTTCGGCGTCTATGTCGTGGCGTCAATCGGCTTCTTTACTTTCCTGCCGGCCTTCATTGCGACGCCGGCGTCGGTTTTCCTGGTCTCGGCCGGTGCGATCTCGCTCAGCGTACCGATCGGCAACCTGCTTGCCGGCCTGCTGGTGCGACGGGGTGCGCGCGTGGCGCTGTTTCTTGCTGCGTCCGGCTTCGCGGTCACCGCCGCGGCAGCCTGGCCGGCCTTCACCGGTGCCGAAGGCATGCCGGCGACGGCGGCAGTGGTCGTCTTCGCGGTGGCGGGCGGCCTTACCGCCTCGGCGCTGTTCGCGGCCATTCCGGCGATCGTGCCGCCAAGAGGGTCGGCGGCGGTGGCGATCGGTCTGGTCTGCCAGGCCGGCGGCATCGGCACGGTGCTCGGCCCGCCGCTTGCCGCCGCCGTCATCGATGCGCACGGCTGGACGGGTTGGACCTGGTTCCTGGTGGCCGTGTCGGCAGCCGGGGTCGTGTGTCTGCTGCCGTTGCTGATCGGCCGTTCCGTGCGGCCGGAGGTTGGGTTGAGCGGGAATATCGTGCGCAACCGATGAAGCATCTGGGACGGACAAAATGGCGAAAGTTACCGGCATAGGTGGGTTCTTCTTCCGCGCCCGTGACCCGAAAGCGCTGGCCGCGTGGTATGAAACCCATCTCGGCATTGATGACATTGCAGAATCCGTGTGGACGCAGCAGGCAGGCCTCACGGTGTTTTCGCCGTTCGCCGAGGACACCGACTATTTCGGCCGCGAAAAACAGTGGCTTATCAATTTTCGTGTCGATGATCTCGATGCCATGATGATCGATCTGAACGCCGCCGGCATCGCGGTCGAAACGCGGGCGGAATGGGATTCGGAAGTCGGCCGCTTCTGCCGCATCCACGATCCGGAGGGCAATCCGATCGAATTGTGGGAACCGGCGAAGGCTTGAGCAGCCTGCGCCGCGTGACAGGCAGCCGCCACTACCGGCTGATGCCGGCGGTGTAGCCGAGCGCGAAGGCGGCGACCAGGCCGGCAAGGACGAGGCCGATCTGCAGCGCGTCGCGCTTGCCCATGCGGTCGAGCACGGTGGGCAAGGGTGGAACCGGTGGCTTCGCGGCCTTGGGGGGTGCGAACGGCGCCGGCTCGCCGTGGCGGGGCTGCATCTGCGGCAGCGCGGTCAACTGCGCGGACACGGCGTCCCATGCACCCGGATCGGCCTGGATTTTCGACAGCCGCACCTGTTCGGCGAGTTCCATCACGGCGTTGCGGAACGAGGCATCGCGTTCGAGGTCGCGCTCGGCGCGCTCGCGCTCCTCGTCGTCCATGCGCCCGAACACATAGTTACCTGCGCGGGCCTGCCGGTCGGCGTCGCTCATGAAACATGTCCCCGACCGGGATAATGCCGCGATCCGGCTCTGCTGTACAGGCCGGCGTCGGGCGATATGGTTGACCGGAAGCCTACCAGTGCGGCGGCTTGGTCACCGGAATGTCGGGACGAGACTGCTCCTCCAGTGTCAGGAACCGCTCGGTCAGCGCATCGAGCTTCTTCTGCATGCGGTCGATCACCTTCCACTGCTCGGCGATCTGCTCCGACAGTTCCTCGATGACCTTGTCCTGTTCCGTCGAGCGGATTTCCAGCGTCGTCAGGCGGTCGGCCGGCATGACCATGCAAAAACTCCTATGGGTTGCCCGGAGGAGGCGGGCCCTTCGCATCCGCGATCGAAATTGACAAGCAGCCGTGGATTTGTCGAGAGTGGGGCGATTGGCAGGGGACAATCCGCGTGCTAGCGGTTTTGACCAAACGATAAAAACAAGAGGCGGGACAGGCGGATGGCTGAAGCGGCAATCCAGCTCATCGGCATCAACAAAAGCTTCGGTGCCGTGCGCGCCAATCGCGACATCAACCTCGAGGTGGAGCGCGGCACCATCCACGGCATTATCGGCGAGAACGGTGCCGGCAAATCGACGCTGATGTCGATCCTCTACGGTTTTTATCAGGCGGATAGCGGCGAGGTGCATGTCGGCGGCAAAGCGACATCGATCCACACGCCCAACGACGCCATCGCCGCCGGCATCGGCATGGTGCACCAGCACTTCATGCTGGTCGAAAATTTCACCGTCATCGAAAATGTCATCCTCGGCGCCGAGGGCGAGCCGCTGCTCAATGCCTCGATCTCCAAGGCGCGTTCGGAACTGCAACGGTTGGAGCGCGAATACGGGCTGGAGGTTGATCCTGACGCCATCATCGAGGAGCTTCCGGTCGGGCTGCAGCAGCGCGTCGAGATTTTGAAGGCGCTGTTCCGCGGCTGCGACATCCTCATCCTCGACGAGCCGACCGGCGTGCTGACGCCGGCCGAGGCCGATCACCTCTTCCGCATCCTGAAAATGCTGAAGGACGAAGGCAAGACGGTGGTGCTGATCACGCACAAGCTGCGCGAGATCATGGCGATCACCGACACGGTCTCGGTCATGCGGCAGGGCACGATGGTTGCGACCCGCAAGACGTCGGAGACCACCGTCGAGGAACTGGCCGAGCTGATGGTCGGCCGCCGCGTGCTGCTGCGCGTCGAGAAGGGCGAGGCGAAACCGGCAGGCGTGAAGCTTTCGGTGAAGGACCTCACCGTCAAGGATTCGCGCGGCGTGGTCATGGTCGATGGTGTTTCGCTGGAAGTGCGCGCCGGCGAGATCGTCGGCATCGCAGGTGTGGCCGGCAACGGCCAGTCGGAGCTGATCGAGGCGATCTCCGGCATCCGCAAGGCGGAGGCGGGCACGGTGCTGCTCGACGGCAAGCCGATCGACGTCACCGGCCATGCCGACCCCGGCGAATTGCGCGACCGCGGCCTGGCGCATGTGCCGGAGGACCGTCACCATGTCGGCCTGGTGCTTGCCTTCGAGGAAGCGGAAAACTCCGTCCTCGGCTATCACGACAAGCCGCAATATCTGCGCGGGCCGTTCTTGAACATCGAGGCGATCCATGCCGACGCCCGCGAAAAAATCGAGAAATACGACATACGTCCCGCCAACGACCGGCTGAAGACGGCGAATTTTTCCGGAGGCAACCAGCAAAAGATCGTGCTGGCGCGCGAGATCGAGCAGGACCCCGGCGTGCTGATCGTCGGCCAGCCGACGCGCGGCGTCGACGTCGGCGCGATCGAGTTCATCCACAAGCGGCTGATCGCCATGCGCGATGCCGGCAAGGCGGTGCTGCTGGTCTCGGTCGAGCTGGACGAGATACGCTCTCTGTCGGACCGCATCCTGGTGATGTTCGCGGGCCGCGTCGTCGGCGAGCGCGGCCCGGAGGCGAGCGAAGGCGAACTCGGACTGCTGATGGCCGGCGTCGAGCGGCAGGAGGCGGCGGAGTAATGAGCACCCCCTTCGCAAAGCTGCCGCGCTGGGCCGACTACGGCCTGATCCCGCTGATCAACCTTCTGGTCGCCTTCATCGTCGCCGGCATCGTCGTGCTGCTGGTCGGCGAGAATCCGCTGAAGGCGGCGGCCGTGCTGGTCGAGGGTGCGTTCGGGTCGGGGCAGAACCTCGCCTACACGCTCTACTACGCCACCACCTTCATCTTCACCGGCCTCGCGGTAGCGGTCGCCTTCCATGCCGGCCTGTTCAACATCGGCGGCGAGGGCCAGGCCTATATCGCCGGCATCGGCGTCGCAGCCGTTTGCCTGACCTTCGACGGCATCCTTCCATGGTGGCTGACCTTCCCGCTGGCGATCGTCGCCTCGGCGGTCGTCGGCGCGGCCTGGGCCTTCATCCCCGCCTATCTGCAGGCCAGGCGTGGCTCACACATCGTCATCACCACGATCATGTTCAACTACATCGCTGCCAGCGTCATGGTCTATCTGCTGGTCAACGTCATCAAGCCGGCGGGTTCGATGGCGCCGCAGACGCGCGATTTCCTCGAAGGCGCGCAATTGCCGAAGCTCGGCTGGCTGTTCGAGGTTTTCGGACTTTCAGTCCGTTCGGCGCCCCTGAACGTCTCCTTCCTGCTGGCGCTGTTCATGGCCTGGGTGGTCTGGCTGCTGATCTGGCGCACCAAACTCGGCTTCGAGATGCGCACCTTCGGCTTCAGCCCCAAGGCGGCGCGGTATGCCGGCATCGGCGAGGCGCGCGTCACCATCGTCGCCATGCTGATATCCGGCGGCCTGGCGGGCATGATGGCGCTGAATCCGATCATGGGCGACCAGCACCGCATGCAGCTTGACTTTGTCTCAGGCGCCGGCTTCGTCGGCATCGCCGTGGCGCTGATGGGCCGCTCGCATCCGGCCGGCATCATCGCCGCCGCGGTGTTGTTCGGAGCCCTGTATCAGGGTGGTGCGGAACTCGCCTTCGAGATGCCCAACGTGTCGCGCGACATGATCGTCATCATGATGGGCCTCGTCATCCTCTTCGCTGGCGCGCTGGAGCACATGTTCCGTCCAACGGTGCAGACGATCTTCGCCTCCCTCAGCCCGCGCAGCATGGGTGTTCCCGCGCCGAAGGGGGAGGGCGCCTGATGTTCGACACGATCATCCAGCTCTGCGACGCCACGCTGCGTGTCTCCGCTCCGCTGCTGCTCGCCTGTCTCGCCGGGCTTTATTCGGAACGGGCCGGCATCTTCGACATCGGTCTCGAAGGCAAGATGCTGGCCGGCGCGTTCGCCGGCGCCTCGGCCGCCGCCGTTTCGGGTTCGGCCTGGGTCGGCCTGCTTGTCGCAATCCTTGCCGCTGTCGCGCTGGCCCTGGTGCACGGCTTCGCCTCGATCACCCATCGCGGCAACCAGATCGTATCCGGCGTCGCCATAAACTTCATCGTGGCCGGCACCACCATCATCCTCGGCCAGGCCTGGTTCCAGCAGGGCGGCCGCACGCCGTCGCTTGCCGGCGCCGCCCGGTTCGAGGGGATCACCTTGCCGGGTGCGGAGGCGGTGCGCGGCGTGCCGATCCTCGGCCCGATCTATTCGGAGCTGCTCTCCGGCCATTCGATCCTGGTCTATGTGGCGTTCCTGATGGTGCCGCTGACCTGGTGGGTGCTGTTCCGTACCCGCTTCGGCCTGCGCCTGCGCGCCGTCGGCGAAAACCCGGCCGCGGTCGACACGGCGGGCATCTCGGTGACCTGGCTGCGTTACCGCGCCGTCATCATCACCGGCGTGCTGACCGGCATGGCCGGCGCCTACCTTTCGGTCGCGCAGAACGCCGGCTTCGTGAAGGACATGACCGCCGGCAAGGGTTACATCGCGCTCGCCGCGCTGATCTTCGCCAAGTGGAAGCCGGTGCCGGCCATGTTCGCCTGCTTGCTGTTCGGGTTCCTCGATGCGGCGTCGATCCGTATCCAGGGCAGTCCGGTCGGCATCGTCACCTGGCTGCCGCCGCTTGTCCTTCTGGTCACCGCGCTGGTGCTGCTCGGCTACGCCAAGCTGAAAATGCTGCCGGTGATCCTGGGCTCGCTTGCCGCCGGCGTGGTCGCTTATCTGCTGGCGGTCGTCCTCCAGCCCTACGGCCCGCCGCCGGTGAGGGTGCCGGTACAACTGATCAACGCGCTGCCCTTCATCCTCACCGTCATCCTGCTCGCCGGGTTCATCGGCAAGGCGATCCCGCCGCGTGCCGGCGGCGTGCCCTACGTCAAGGAGCGGTGATTTTTGCGCATTCGAGGAGAAAGATGATGAGACGTTTCCTGCTGGCCGCCACGGCCGCGCTCGTTCCGGGGCTGGCGCTCGCCGAGGCCAATGTCGGCATCAGCGGCGACCTCGAGAAGGACTACATGAAGTTCTACTGCGTCTACGAGAGCAATCTCTACTCGATCGGCGCGGACATGTGCTCGGCCGACGGCCATGTGCAGGTGTGCGCGATCGACGAAAAGCAGTCGCCGCGGCCGGTGTGGAAGACCGACGGCCAGATGTGCAGCGCGTCCGAGTAGCGCCGCCTCGCGGCGCCTTTTGCCGCGAAACGACCTGGAAAACGGATTGGATTTTTGACCGTGCACGATCTTTTCCTGTCCGCCCGTGAGGCGATGTCCAAGGCCTATGCGCCCTATTCGAAGTTTCCCGTCGGCGCGGCCATCCGCACGACCGACGGGCGCGTCTTTTCCGGATGCAACATCGAGGTCGCCTCCTACCCGGAAGGCTGGTGCGCCGAGACCACGGCGCTCGGCCATTACATCATGGGCGGCGGCGGCGAGATCGCCGAGATCGCCGTGGTTGCGGAGCGCATGGCGCGCATCACGCCTTGCGGCGGCTGCCGCCAGCGGCTGGCGGAGTTCGCCGGAGCCGACGCGAAACTCTATCTCTGTGACGATGCGGGCGTCGTTGAGACGGTCACCATCGGCCAGATGCTGCCTTATGGCTTTGAAGGAAAGATCCTGAAATGAGCGATGCCGTCGCCACGCTGGTCGAGCGGCTGGGCGGCCGCATGCCGAAGGTCGCTGTAGTGCTCGGCTCCGGCCTGGGCGGTCTTGTCGACGAGGTCGAGGGGGCGATCCGCATCCCCTATGCCGACCTGCCCGGCTTTCCCAGAAGCGGCGTCACCGGCCATGCGGGAACTCTGGTCAGCGGCCGCTTCGGCGGGGCGGAGGTGCTGCTATTTGCCGGCCGCTCGCATTATTACGAGCACGGCAACGCGGCTGCCATGCGCCCGGCGCTGGAAGCGCTCGCCGCGATCGGCGTCACCACGTTGATCCTCACCAACGCTGCCGGCTCGCTCGATCCGGACATGCCGCCCGGCTCGGTGATGCTTATCGAGGACCACATCAATTTCGCCGGCGCCAATCCACTGATCGGCGAGCCGACCGACGCGCGCTTTGTCGGGCTGACCGAGGCCTACGACCGCGACCTGCGCGATGCGATCGTCAAGGCCGCCGCCGCGACCGCCACGCCGCTCTCCAAGGGCGTCTACATGTGGTTTTCGGGTCCGTCCTTCGAGACGCCGGCCGAGATCCGCATGGCGCGCATCATGGGCGCCACCGCCGTCGGCATGTCGACCGTGCCGGAAGTCATCCTCGCGCGCTTCCTCGGCCTGCGCGTCGCCGCCTGCTCGGTCATCACCAACCTCGCCGCCGGCATGACCGGCGCGGAACTGTCGCACCAGGAGACCAAGGACATGGCGCCGCTCGGCGGGCGGCGGCTGGCGGCGGTGTTGAAGACGATGTTCGAGGAGGGGATATGAGCGGCGCGGTTTTCCCCTCCCCCTTGAGGGGAGGGTCCGGCCGCAGGCCGGGGGTGGGGTGGCTGCGGCCAAACGCCAACGTCGCTTTGCGTCGCGCGCTGCCGCGCGGACCCCACCCGGCCGCTTCGCGGCCACCCTCCCCTCAAGGGGGAGGGAAAGGCTGATGCTCCCCCAGGAAATCATCCGGCAGAAACGCGACGGCAAAACACTCTCGCCCGAAGACATCGCGGCCTTCATCGCAGGCCTCACCTCCGGCGCCGTCTCCGAGGGCCAGGCGGCCGCTTTCGCCATGGCCACATTCTTCAACGGCATGCGCCGCGACGAGGCGGTGGCGCTGACGCTCGCCATGCGCGATTCCGGCGAGGTGCTCGACTGGTCGGACCTGCCTGGCCCCACCACCGACAAGCATTCCACCGGCGGCATAGGCGACAATGTCTCGCTGATGCTGGCACCGATCGTGGCGGCCTGCGGCGCCTATGTGCCGATGATCTCCGGCCGCGGCCTCGGCCACACCGGCGGCACGCTGGACAAGATGGACGCCATCCCCGGCTATGTCAGCCAGCCCGACACCAACCTGTTCCGCAAGGTGGTGCGCTCCGCCGGCTGCGCCATCATCGGCCAGACCGCCGCGCTGGCACCGGCCGACAAGCGCCTCTACGCCATCCGAGACGTCACCGCGACAGTTGAATCGATCCCGTTGATCACCGCCTCGATCCTCTCCAAGAAACTGGCTGCCGGGCTGCAGTCGCTGGTGCTCGACGTCAAGGTCGGCAACGGCGCCTTCATGGAAAAATCGCGCGATGCGGCCGCGCTCGCCAAGAGCCTGGTCGAGGTGGCCAATGGCGCGGGGCTAAAAACCTCGGCACTGATCACGGGCATGAACGAGCCGCTGGCGCTGGCCGCCGGCAATGCAGTCGAGGTGGCCAACGCCGTCGATTTCCTTACGGGGCGCCGCCGCGACCCGCGTCTGGAAAAAGTGACTCTGTCGCTCTGCGCCGAAATGCTGCTTTCGACCGGCCCGGCCTCGTCCCACACGGACGGCCTCGGCCAGGCGCGCGAAGCGCTGAACAGTGGCCGCGCGGCGGAACGCTTCGCCCGCATGGTGCACGACCTCGGCGGCCCGGCGGATTTTGTCGAGCGATCCACTGTGTATCTGCCTGCCGCTCCGGTCGAGCGGCCGGTGCCGGCGCCGCGCGGCGGCTATGTCACTCACATCGCCACGCGCGAGATCGGGCTGGCGGTGGTCGGGCTCGGCGGCGGGCGCACGCGCCCAGGCGATGACATCGACCACGCCGTCGGCTTCACCCGGCTGATGCCCGTGGGCGCCGAGGTTCATGCCGGCGACGCGCTGGCCCTCGTCCATGCCCGCACACAGTCGGATGCCGAAGCGGCCGTCGCCGCGCTCGCCGCCGCCTACGGCATCGGCGAGACGAGGCCGGCATCGAAGGACCCGGTGGTCCGGCGGATTGCCGCGTCGGACGCCTACTGAACCAGCAGCAGCGTGCCGCTGTCGACCTGAAAGCCCTTCAGCCGGGTGAGGAAGGTCATGCCGACCAGGGTGGAATTGAGCGCCTGGTCTTCCAGCACCAGCGCCTCGACGTCGTTGACCGTGATGCGGCCGATCTCGACGCGGTCGACGGTGACCACAGTGGCGCGCGCCTTGCCGTTGGCGGTGTTCACGACGTGTTTCATGTCGGAGGCTCGCACCTGAAGCCCGAGCCGGCGGGCCGTGGACAGGTTGAAGGCCACGGCGGTCGCGCCGGTATCGATCATCGCCTCGATCCTGCGGCCGTTGATCTTGAAGTCGCTGACATAGTGGCCGCGCTCGTCTGCGGCGATCTCGACCTTGCGGCCGGCCGGCGAAAGGCTTGCGGCCGCTCGTATCGGCTGCTGCGACAGGGTCCCCGCATCGAGGGCGCGGGCCTCGCCCGTCTCCTGCGCCCTGATCAGGGCATGCAGAAGGCCGGGGTTGCTCTGGTAGAGCATGGGCAGCGAGACGGAGGTTCCGATCCCGATGCCGAGGAGGATGGCTTTGCGCAGCATGCTGGAGCCCGTTTGGCGCCACCTTGGCGCAACATGGAATCCAGGGCCTTAACGTCGGCGCGTCGGCAACTCCGATCCGATTCTGGCGTAAATGCTCAGTTAAAGCCGTCGCGCGAATGCGATCATTTCGTGCCGTAGAGACGGTCGCCGGCATCGCCCAGGCCGGGCACGATGTAGCCTTTCTCGTTCAATTGCCGGTCGATGGAGGCAGTGAACACCGGAACGTCCGGATGCGCGGTGGTGAAGCGCTCGACGCCTTCCGGCGCTGCCAGCAGGCAGAGATAGCGCAGATTGGTTGCGCCGCGCCCCTTGAGCTTGTCGATGGCGGCAATGGCCGAATTGGCGGTGGCGAGCATCGGGTCGACCACGATGACCAGGCGGTCGGCGAGGTCGCTCGGTGCCTTGAAGAAATACTCGACCGCCTCCAGCGTCTCGTGGTCGCGGTAGAGGCCGATATGGGCGACGCGGGCGGCAGGCACCAGGTCCAGAAGCCCCTCCAGCAGGCCGTTGCCGGCGCGCAGCACCGATGCGAACACCAGCTTCTTGCCTTCCAGGATCGGCGCATCCATCGTCTCCATCGGCGTCTCGATGGTCATGGTCGTCAGTTCGAGGTCGCGTGTCACCTCGTAGCCGAGCAGCAGCGAGATCTCGCGCAGCAGCCGGCGGAAACTCGCGGTCGAGGTCTCCTTCTTGCGCATGATGGTCAGCTTGTGCTGCACGAGGGGGTGATCGACGACGGTGACGGCCATGGCTTGTTCTTCCGCGGTTTTTATCTTGGCCGGGATACTAGCGGGGCTTGGCCGGCGAAGAAATGCTGCGCCGCCTGCGAGAGGTACTTTTCCCCGATGTTGCGGCGCTCTTTCCCTCCCCCTTGAGGGGAGGGTGGCCGCGAAGCGGCCGGGTGGGGTCGGTGCGGCCAAACTCCAACGCACAGCGGCGCTGGCGTTTGGCCGCGCCGACCCCACCCCGGCTCACTCCACTCCACTTCGTTCCGTTGGCTCGCCGACCCTCCTCTCAAGGGGGAGGGTTAGTCCTCACCGCTTCTTCTCCAGCCTTGCCAGCAGCGCGGCCCTGGTCTTGCGGTCGACGAAGGCGGCCTCGATGGCCGTGCGCGTTACCGCCGCCAGCGCCTTTTCGCTCATGCCGAAATGTTCTGCTGCGATGTCGTATTCCTTGCGGAGCGTCGTCCAGAAATAGGGTGGATCGTCGGAATTCAGCGTCACCTTGCAGCCGGCGGCCAGCAGCGCCGGGAACGGATGGCTGGCAAAATTCTGGAAGACCTTGAGCGCGATGTTGGAACCCGGGCAGCATTCCATCACGATGCCCTCGGCGGCGATGCGTCGCACCAGGTCGGGATTCTCGATCGCGCGCACCCCGTGGCCGATGCGGCTCGGGCGGATGTGGTCGAGCGCGCCGGCCACACTTTCCCAGCCGCCGAACTCGCCGGCATGGACGGTGATGCCCAGCCCCGCCTCGCGGGCGATCTCGAAAGCGCGCACGAAATCCTCGATGTCGCCCATGCGCTCGTCGCCGCCCATGCCGAAGCCGGTCACGAGCGGGTGGCCGCATTTGGCGGCGAAGCGGGCGGCCGCCTCCACCGCCTCGACGCCGAAATGCCGCACCCCGGTGACGATCATTCGGCCTTCGATGCCCGTCTTGTCGCGGGCCCGCACGATGCCTTCGCCGAGCGCATCGGTGTAGGCTTCGGGCGACAGGCCGGCCCGGCGGGCGTGATCGGGCGAGGTGAAGACTTCCGAATAGATGGCGCCGTCGCGGGCCAGGCTTGTGAGATAGTGCTCCGTCAGCCGCGCATAGTCCTCCTCCGTGCGGAAAAGGTCGGCGGCGAAATCGTAGGCTTGCAGGAACGTGGTGAAATCGTGCCAGACGAAGGAGCCGTCGCGGATGAAGGGCGACGGGTCCGCCCCATATTTGCGCGCCTGCCGGATCACCAGTTCCGGGTCGGCGGCGCCCTCGACATGGCAGTGGATTTCGGCAGTCAGCGGCATGTAAGGGTCCTTCGCATGATTCGGCTGCATGTCCCCGCAAGGCTGGACAATAGCGCCCCCGCGGTGCATCGGGTATCTTGATCGCCGGAGAACGGGTCACGTTTATGACAGAACAGCGCACAACCGCCGCGGGCGGCATGCAGACCTCATACGGTTTCCGCCAGGTGGCGGATGACGAGAAGCAGCCGCTGGTCGATTCTGTCTTCCATCGGGTCGCGAACCGCTATGACCTGATGAACGACTTGATGTCGGCGGGCCTGCACCGGCTGTGGAAGGATGCCATGGTTGCCTGGCTCAATCCGCCGCGCCGCGCCGGCTGGAAGGTGCTGGATGTGGCCGGCGGCACCGGTGATATCGCCTTCCGCATCGTCGATGCCTCCGGCGGCAACGCCAGTGCAACCGTGCTCGACATCAACGGCTCGATGCTGGCGGTTGGCCGCGAGCGTGCGGCCAGGCGCCGCCTCGAGGCCAACGTCGATTTCGTCGAGGCGAATGCGGAAGAACTGCCTTTTCCCGACGAGACGTTCGACGCCTACACGATCGCCTTCGGCATCCGCAACGTGCCGCACATCGATGTGGCGCTGGCCGAGGCGTTCCGGGTGCTGAAGCCCGGCGGGCGGTTTCTGTGCCTCGAATTTTCCGAAGTCGACATGCCGCTGCTCGACAAGGTCTATGAGCAGTGGTCGTTCAAGGCGATTCCGCCGATCGGAAAGATGGTGACCGGCGATGCCGAACCCTATGCATATCTGGTCGAGTCGATCCGCAAGTTTCCCAACCAGGCGAATTTCGCCGAGATGATCCGCCGCGCCGGTTTCGAGCGCGTCACCTTCCGCAACTATTCCGGCGGCATAGCGGCCCTGCATTCGGGCTGGAAGCTTTGACGCCCTCATGACCTCGATCGGAGCAGGTTTCAGGCTGATCCGGGCCGGCTGGATCATGACGCGCGAAGGCGTCTTCGCCGCCTTGCCGGGCGAGGAGCTTTCCGGCGCGCCGCGGCTTGCCTGGCGGCTGACGAAATTCCTCGCCCGGCCGCGCGCCATGCGTCGCCAGCGCTCGGAACGGCTGGCCGAGGCCGTGTCACGGCTCGGACCTTCCTATGTGAAGCTCGGCCAGTTCCTGGCGACACGCCCCGACGTTGTGGGCAACGATATAGCGCTCGATCTTGCGAAACTGCAGGACCGAATGGCGACGTTTCCGACGGCGCAGGCCGTGGAAGCGATCGAGGGATCGCTCGGCCGACCGGTCACGGACCTTTTCGTGTCCTTCGGCGAGCCGGTCGCCGCCGCCTCCATCGCCCAGGTGCATCCGGCCGAGGTGTCGCGCGATGGAGAGCTTCGCAAGGTCGCGGTGAAGGTGATCCGGCCGGGGGTGCGCCGCGCATTCTTCCACGACCTCGAAAGCTATTTCCTCGCCGCCCGGTTGCAGGAACGCTTCATTCCCTCGTCGCGCCGGCTGCGGCCGGTCGAGGTGACGAAGACGCTCGCCCAGACCACCAAGATCGAGATGGATCTGAGGCTGGAGGCGGCGGCACTTTCCGAGATCGGCGAGAACACCCGCGACGACCCAGGCTTCCGTGTGCCGGCGGTGGACTGGGAACGCACCGGCCGCGATGTCGTCACCATGGAATGGATCGACGGTATCAAGATGAACGATATCGACGGCCTGCGCGCCGCCGGCCACGATCTCAAGGCGATTGCCGCCCACCTGGTGCAGTCCTTCCTGCGCCACACGCTGCGCGACGGCTTTTTCCATGCCGACATGCATCCGGGAAACCTGTTCGTCGAAAAGGACGGCACCATCGTCGCCGTCGATCTCGGCATCTCGGGGCGGCTGGGAAAGAAGGAACGGCGTTTCCTGGCCGAAATCCTCTATGGCTTCATCGTGCGCGACTACAAGCGCGTGGCCGAAGTGCATTTCGAGGCGGGTTACGTGCCGCGCGAGCACAATGTCGAGTCCTTTGCCCAGGCGATCCGCGCCATCGGCGAGCCGATCCACGGCCAGCCGGCCGAGACGATCTCGATGGCGAAACTGCTCACCCTGCTGTTCGAGGTGACCGAACTGTTCGACATGGCGACGAGGCCCGAACTCGTGCTGCTGCAGAAGACGATGGTCGTGGTCGAGGGCGTGGCGCGCACGCTCGATCCAGCCTTCAACATGTGGAAGACCTCCGAGCCGGTGGTCGGCCAATGGATCCGGCACAATCTCGGGCCGCGCGGCCTGCTGACCGACGCGCGCGACGGCGCCAATGCGTTGCTGTCGCTGGCCCGCCAGGCCCCGGATCTGGCGGCGCGCACCGAGCGCCTGTCGCGCGAGATTGACTGGATGGCCGAGCACGGCCTGCGTTTCGACGAGGCCACCGCGCGAGCCATCGGCAAGGCCGAGGCCCGCCACACCCGCTCCGGTCGCATCGCGCTGTGGGTGATTGCGGCGGCGGTGGTCTGGATTGCGTGGCGTTTGGCTTGATTGCATTGCAGTCATTGAATACATTGCAGGCATCACGATCCATCTCCAGACAGGAGGCCGGACATGGCAAACATGACCGTCAGGAATGTCGAGGACGAGACAAAACAGCAGCTGCGGCTTCGTGCGGCCCGCCATGGCAATTCTCTGGAGGCGGAGCTACGGTTGATACTCCGCGATGCCGCCTCGTCGCGCGATGAGGCTCCACGACGAACCAATCTCTACGATGCCATAAGAGAGTTGGTAGAACCGCATGGTGGATTCGAAATTCCGATCCCACTGCGTCAGCCTGCGCCTCGTCCCATCCCCTTTGAAGACTGGGACGACGAGGGCGATGATCATCCTTGATACCAACGTCATCTCGGAGGCATTCCGGCCCGCCCCTGATCGGACCGTCGCCGACTGGCTGCGGGAACAACCTCTGAGCCAGGTGTTCGTGACGTCCGTGAATAAGGCCGAACTCCTGACCGGCCTTGCGTTGATGAGCGATGGGAAGCGAAAACAGGCGCTCGCCGAAGCCATCGAACGCTTCTTCGAGGAAAGCTTGATGACGCCGGTTCTCGGTTTCGAGGAAACTGCGGCCATTCAGTATGCGCGGATATTCTCGCAGCGTCGCAAATCCGGGCGACCTATCTCGGAGATGGACTGCGAGATCGCCGCGATTGCGCTGACCCACGGTTACGCCGTTGCAACGCGGAACGTTTGGGATTTCGAACATTGCGGCGTCGAGATCATCAATCCATGGACGGTTCCATGACACTCTCGGGCAAGCGCATCCTGCTGATCGTCGGCGGCGGCATTGCCGCCTACAAGGCGCTCGACCTGATCCGCCGGCTGCGCGAGCGTGGCGCATCGGTGCGGGCGGTGATGACCGCGGCGGCGGGAGAATTCGTCACGGCGCTGTCGGTCGGCACGCTGACCGCAGACCGGGTGTTCAGCGACCTTTTCGATCGCGACGACGAACATGATGTCGGCCACATCCGCCTGTCGCGCGAGGCCGACCTGATCGTGGTGGCGCCGGCCACCGCCGACCTGATGGCGAAGCTGGCGAACGGGCTCGTTAACGACCTCGCCTCTGCCGTGCTGCTCGCCACCGACAAGCCCGTGCTGATGGCGCCGGCCATGAACCCGAAGATGTGGAACCATCCCGCCACCCGCCGCAACCGCGCGGCGCTGGTCAAGGACGGCGTATCGTTCGTCGGCCCGAACAGGGGCGAGATGGCCGAAAGCGGCGAGGCGGGCGAGGGCCGCATGGCCGAGCCGCTGGAGATCGTCGCGGCGATCGAGACGGCCTTGTCACCGCAGTCCGGTCCGCTTGCCGGCAAGAAGATCATCGTCACCTCCGGCCCGACGCACGAGCCGATCGACCCGGTGCGCTACATCGCCAACCGTTCCTCCGGCAAGCAGGGCCATGCGATCGCCGCCGCCCTTGCCGCGCTGGGCGCCGACGTGCGGCTGGTCTCCGGGCCGGTCAACCTCGCCGATCCGAAAGACGTGAAGGCGACCCATGTCGAGACCGCGCGCGAGATGATGCGGGCGGTCGAAGCCGAACTGCCGGCCGACGCCGCAGTGTTTGTCGCGGCCGTCGCCGACTGGCGCAGCGACAGCGAGGCCGGCGCCAAGATCAAGAAGGTGGCAGGGGAGGGGCCTCCGGTGCTCAAGATGGTCGAGAACCCCGACATCCTGGCCACCATCGGCCGCCATGCCAGAAGGCCTTACCTCGTCGTCGGCTTCGCCGCCGAGACCAACGACCTGATCGCCAACGCCCAGGCCAAGCTGAAACGCAAAGGTGCCGATTTCATCGTCGCCAACGACGTCAGCGCCGAGGGCGGCGCGATGGGCGGCGATCGCAATCGGGTGCGCATCGTGTCCAAGACAGGCGTCGAGGAATGGCCCGACATGCCGAAGGACGAGGTGGCGAAACGGCTAGCCGATCTGATCGCCGCACGGCTTGTGACCATCACCGTATAGCGTCAGCCAAAAACTAGCTTATGCCGATGCCGGCGGCTTGTTTTCGCCCCCGGAAGGCGAGTCTCCCGGCGGTTCTGGCTCCGGATTGAAGCCGGTTGCGCTGGAATCCGAGTCCTTCGGCGCCAGCTTGTTGTTTTCGCTCTCTTTTCCGGGCTTCACGCCGTCTTCGTCGGGCAGCGGCGGCTGCGGCGAGCTGATCTTGTCGTCGACGATCAGTTCGACGATACCGCGGGCGATCTCGCGCTCGCCCATGATCACTGTATCGGCGCCAAGTCCCTTCAAATGCTCGACTTCCGCATCCGAATGGGCGCGGGCGATGACTACAATGCCTGCGTTCGCAGCGCGCGCGCGCAAAATGATCTGGCCGGCCTCGAAGGCATTCGGAATGGCCAGCACCAGCCGTTTCGCTCCCGCCGGATTGGCGGCGGCAAAAACCTCGCCATTGGCGGCGTTACCCTCCACCACTTCGACCCGGTCGGCATGCAGTCTTGCGATGGTCTTGCCGCCGTCCTCGACAACCAGGAAGGGAAGGTTCGCCTTGCGCAGGGATTCGCCGACGAGGCTGCCGACGCGGCCATAGCCGATCAGGATGGTGTGGCCGTTCAGTTTTGTGGTCGGCGGCGCGTCTTCTTGACCGTGCGACGAGGCCGGCGCCGGCGTCGCCAGCACGCCGGCCTCGGTTGCAGGGCCGGCGGCCTTGGGGGGCGCCTCGGCGACATTCCGGGGGAAGCGCTGTTCGAACCACGGTTTCGTGCGCTCCACCACGGCGAAGACCAGCGGATTGAGTACGATCGACAGGATGGCGCCGGCGAGGATCAGGTCGCGGCCCTGTTCCGGCAGCAGCCCGAGCCCGACGCCCAACTCCGCGAGAATGAAGGAGAATTCGCCGATCTGCGCCAGGCTGGCGGAGATGACAAGCGCCGTGCCGACCGGATAGCGGAAGGCGATCACGATCAGGAAGGCGGCCGCCGACTTGCCGATGACGATGATGAACAGCGTCGCCAGGATCGGCCATGTCTCGTGCAGCAGGCTGGTCGGATCGAACAGCATGCCGACCGAGACGAAGAACAGCACCGAGAACGCGTCCCTGAGCGGCAGCGACTCTTCCGCTGCCCGGTGCGAAAGCGGCGATTCGCTCATGATCATGCCGGCGAAGAATGCGCCGAGGGCCAGCGACACACCGAACAGCTTTGCCGCGCCGAAGGCGACGCCGAGCGCGACAGCCAGTACCGCCAGGCGGAACAGTTCGCGCGATCCCGTATGCGCGACATAATGCAGGATCCACGGAATGATCCGCCGCCCGACGACCAGCATCACGAGGACGAAGGCGACGACCTTCGCCAGTGTCACGCCCAACACGCCCCAGACGCCGAAATCGAACTGGAACAGGGGGGAAGGCAACGCGCGCTCGACCTCGCCATTGACCCCGCCGAGCAGACCGGCGATGGCCGGCAGGATGACCAACGCCAGCACCATGGCCAGATCCTCGACGATCAGCCAGCCGACGGCGATGCGGCCGCGCTCGGTCTCGATCATGCGCCGGTCCTGCAGCGCCTTGAGCAGCACCACCGTACTGGCGACCGACAGCGCCAGACCGAAGACCAGCCCGGCACCGGGTGTCCAGCCGAGCGCCCAGGCCAGCCCTGCGCCGAGCGCCGTCGCGAAGCCGATCTGCACCACCGCGCCCGGCACGGCGATGGCGCGGACCGACAGCAGATCCTTCAAGGAAAAATGCAGGCCGACGCCGAACATCAGCAGGATGACACCGATTTCGGCGAGTTCCAGCGCCAGTTCCTGGTCGGCGACGAAGCCCGGCGTATGCGGCCCGACCAGCACGCCGGCGATCAGGTAGCCAACCAGCGGCGGAATGCGAAAGCGGTTGGCGAGCGCGCCGAGAACGAATGCCAGCCCCAGACCGGCGACGATGGTTGCAATCAGGGGCGTGTCATGCGGCATCGATCAGGTGTCGCCTTTCAGGGTCCGGAGCGGACATATGTGCGGAGAGCGCGAAAGCGCGGTCTTTCCAATATGGTGGATGGTGCGGGGCGCGCGCAACCCTTGGCGGCCAACTTTGTCGGGTTGACGAGCGCCTGCGCGGACACCGTATAGTGCCCGCATAGTGCCCCGCGAGGAAATGGCTGGAACCTAAACACGATGCGGTGGATGGAGCGCTGGGGCTGCGCCATGCGTCGATGGCTTGGGCTACGACAGCTAGGCCGGCGCCGGTATCCGGCATTTCGTGTCGCCGAGGTGCTCAGCCGCGCAACATTGCGCGGCTGAACGTATTTTCTACGCTTCGCTTGAGCCGGGTCGCCGCCTATCAAAGGTCAAAGCGCAGCGTCACGCCGGGACGTCGATAGTAGCGCGGGCCGAACCCGTAGTTCCGGCCGTAGTAACGACCGTAGTTTCTGCCTCGATAGCAATCGCCGTAGTAATAGCACCGATCGCGTGCGTATCGCCGGTAGGCCCGGCGCTCAGCACGGCGTTCCGCGCGACGCTGCTGTCGCTTCCAGTGACGATAGGTATGGGCGGCCTGCTGCAGATCCGTGCGCCCCTGCGCTACCTTCGGAACGAAAGCTGGCGCGGCATTGGTCGGCGCCGGCACTACTGCGGCGAACGAGACAGCCAAGGCTGCGGCCATCAACCCGGATAGGAGCGTTTTCATTGTTACCTCCTGGTGGTTGAGTTATCGAGGCCAACGAAACGGCAGCGGGTCCAGTTCCGGGCGCCTCTTCACTGTATGTTACGGCTGGTTTCGGTAAGGCGCGCCTCGCCTGATCTGCTTCACGCCGCCATCAGCATCTTCTCGATCTCCGGCACCGGATGATTGGTCAGCGTTTTGGGATATTCGGCCACCACCATCGCCTCGACCTCCTTGTGGAGGTTCTTGCGCATCTCGCCGAGCACGACGGGCGGCGCGATCAGGATGATCTGATCGAAATCGCCGCGATGCGCCGCCTTGTAGAGCTTCTCGGCGATCTCGACGGCAAAGCGTTCCTTGGCGACCTTGTGCCAGTCGGTGTCGGCCACCGCGCTGCGATGTGGCGAGGGCCCGTCGTTGAAGCGCCCCGGCCGGTCGCTGCCTTGCTCACGCGTCGGCGGGTTCTCTTCGGAGAGTTCGCGCACGACCTCGAAATCCGGATGGAGTCCGTCTCCCTTGTTCTCCAGAAACAGCGCCTTTTCGCCATCGGCGACCACGACCCAGATGCCGTGTTTCAGTTTCGCGGCCATGCGGAAATCTCCTCGGTTACGGATCGGACACGAGGCATCGGGCGATGCCTCGTTGGCTAACGCGACCGGGCCGATGCCGGTTCCTCGCGACAAAAACGTGCCAAAAAAACGCGCCGCGGAAAAATTTTCTTCTCTTCTTCGCGCTTGCGAAAAAGCGATTGCCTGCCGCAAACTGAGGCGCGAGTGCGTTCCTTCTGAAACGGCGCGCACCCGACTAAATATCTGACTTTCCAGCCAGGATGCTGAACCGCGCCATGCCGCAGCCGCACGCCAAGCTCAAAGCCTTCCCCGTCTTCTTGCGGGTCGAGGGGCGGACCGTGGCTATCGTCGGCAATGGCGACGAGGCGTTGGCCAAGGCGCGGCTCATCGCCCAGTCGAGCGCGCGGCTCGTGGTGATCGCCGACGGCGCCGAGCCCGCCCTGCGCGGCTGGCTGCGGGACCATGACGCGACGCTCGTCGAGGCGGCCTACGATCCTTCCCTGATCGAAGGTGCGGCGCTGGTGTTCGCGGCAAGCGGCAACGAGGCGCTGGATCGCCGCGTGTCGGACGATGCGCGTCGCCTCGGCATCGCCGTGAACGCTGTCGACCGGCCCGATCTCTGCGATTTCTACACACCGGCGATCGTCAACCGCGCGCCGCTAGCTGTCGCCGTCGGCACCGAGGGCGCCGGTCCGGTGCTGGCGCAGATGGTGCGGGCCCGCATCGACGCCATGCTGCCGCCGTCGCTCGGCGTGCTGGCGGCGCTGGCGAATTCGTTCCGGGATGCGGCCGAAAATCTCTTCCCGAAAGGCTTGGCACGTCGGTCTTTCTGGCATTCCTTCTTTTCAGGGGCGCCTGCCCGGGCGCTCGAGGCAGGCGGCGAGCGTGAGGCGCGCGCCGCCGCCGGCCGACTACTGGCGGAGCAGGGCAGGGGTTTTGGCCATGTCGCGCTGGTTGGCGCCGGTCCTGGCGCGGAGGACCTGCTGACGCTGCGGGCGCACCGCCTGCTGATGGAAGCCGACGTCATCGTCCACGACGCGTTGGTCCCGGAAGCTGTCATCGCCATGGGCCGGCGCGACGCCGAGCGGCTGCCGGTCGGCAAGCGCAAGGGCTGCCACTCCAAGACCCAATCGGAAATCAACGCGCTGCTGGTCCGGCTTGGGCGCGAGGGCAAGCGTGTGGTGCGGCTGAAGTCCGGCGATCCGCTGGTGTTCGGCCGCGCCGGCGAGGAGATGCAGGCACTGCGCGATACGGCCATCTCCTTCGAGGTGGTGCCGGGCGTGACCTCGGCCTTCGCTGCCGCCGCCGATTTCGAACTGCCGCTGACGCTGCGCGGCGTGACCTCCTCGATGGTGTTCACCACAGGCCACGATCTCAAGGGCAATTCGCTGCCCGACTGGGCGAAGCTGGCGATTTCGGGCGCCACCGTCGCCGTCTATATGGGCCGCTCCGTCGCCGCGGACGTCGCCCAGCGCCTGATGGATGCCGGCCTGTCGCCCGACACCGCCGTCGCCGTGGTCGAGAACGCCAGCCTGCCCAATCGCCGCCGGTTCCATGGAACGCTGGCTGACCTGCCGTCGCTGCAAGCGCGAGAGGATCTTGGCGGACCGGTCATGACCATCATCGGCGATGCGGTGGCGGGCGCCGATTTCTCGCGTTCCGAGCCGCTGGCGGCCTTCCGGCCCGTTCCGATGGATGCCGCGACCGAGGAGGCGCGCTGATGAAGGTTCTCACCGCAAACCGCTTGACCGACGGCGAGGCCGTCTGGTTCTCGCCGGGGAAATTTTGGGCCGAGACGATCGCCGAGGCGGACGTCGTCGACGACAAGGCAGGGGAAGCCGAGTTGGAGGCTGCCGGCAAGGCGGCCTTCGCCAACAACGAGGTTGTCGACGTCGAACTGATCGACGTCGAACTGGTCGATGGCGACATCCGGCCGATCCGGCTGCGCGAGCGCATCCGCGCCGCCGGCCCGACAAACCGCCTCGATCTCGGAAAACAGGCCAGAACGGCCGCATAAACAGGGCGAAGCAGCCCGCGGAAGCCAAGACCATGTACCGCTACGATGAGTTCGACACCGATTTCGTCAACGCCCGCGTCGCCGAGTTCACCGACCAGGTGGACAGGCGGTTGGCCGGCGAGATAACGGAGGACCAGTTCCGGCCGCTCAGGCTGATGAACGGCGTCTATCTGCAGCTTCATGCCTACATGCTGCGTATCGCCATTCCTTATGGCACGCTGAACACCGGCCAGTTGCGCATGCTGGCCCATATCGCGCGCAAATACGACAAGGGCTACGGCCACTTCACCACGCGCCAGAACATCCAGTTCAACTGGCCGGCACTGTCAGACATCCCGGCGATCCTGGCGGACCTTGCATCGGTCGAGATGCATGCCATCCAGACATCGGGCAACTGCATCCGCAACGTCACCGCCGACCATTTCGCCGGTGCCGCCGCCGACGAGGTCGCCGATCCGCGGCCCTATGCCGAGATCCTTCGGCAGTGGTCGTCGGTGCATCCGGAGTTTTCGTTTCTGCCCAGAAAGTTCAAGATCGCGGTGACCGGCGCCGAGCGCGACCGCGCCGCCATCCAGACGCACGACATCGGCCTGCACCTTAAGAAGAACGCCGAAGGCGAGCTGGGTTTTGCCGTCTATGTCGGCGGCGGCCAGGGCCGCACGCCGATGATCGCCAAGAAGATCCGGGATTTCCTTCCCGAAAAGCACCTGCTCTCCTATGCGACGGCGATCCTGCGCGTCTACAACCTCTACGGGCGGCGCGACAACAAGTACAAGGCGCGCATAAAAATCCTGGTGCACGAGACCGGCACGGAGGAATTCGCCCGCCAGGTCGAGGCCGAATGGGAGGCGCTGAAGGACAATGAGCTGACGCTGCCGGAAGCCGATATCCAGGCCATCAACGCCTATTTCGCGCCGCCGGAACTGACGGCCCGGCCGGAGGGCGACCAGGCAGTGAAGCTCGCCAGGCTCGATTCGAAAAGTTTCGCCGACTGGGTCGACCAGAACGTCATCACCCATCGCCACCCGGACTATGCCGCCGTCACCATCTCGCTGAAGGGCATCGGCGAGGCGCCCGGCGACGCCAGCGACAGCCAGATGGAGGCCGTCGCCGACATCGCCGACCAATACGCCTTCGGCGAAATCCGCGTCAGCCACGAGCAGAACCTGATCCTGCCGCATGTGGCGCGCGCCGATTTGAAGGCGGTCTATGATGCGCTGGTCGAGATCGAGCTGGCGACGCCGAACTCCGGCCTGATCACCGACATCATCGCCTGCCCCGGCCTCGACTATTGCGCGCTGGCCAACGCCCGCTCCATCTCCGTGGCGCAGGACATTTCGACGCGCTTCGCCGACCTGACGCGGCAGCGCGACATCGGCGAGCTCAAGCTGAAGATCTCCGGCTGCATCAATGCCTGCGGCCATCACCATGTCGGCCATATCGGCATTCTGGGCGTCGAGAAGAAGGGCGCGGAACTCTATCAGGTGACGCTGGGCGGCTCGGCCGATGAGCACACCTCGGTCGGCGAAATCATCGGCCGCGGTTTCGGCCCGGACGAGATCACCGATGCCATCGAGACCGTGGTCGAGACCTATCTCGCCCAACGGCTGGACAAGTCGGAGAATTTCCTCGCTGCTTACCGGCGTCTCGGCCCGGCTCCGTTCAAGGAGGCGCTTTATGGCGGCGAAGCCAAGGCAGCCTGACGAAGAGATCGCGGCAGCCGAGGCAGCCGATCTGGACGCCCGCTTCGGCGGGCTGTCGCCGCAGGAGATCATCGCCTGGTCGGCGCGCGACGGCTTTCCCGGCGCGATTGCTGCCGTTTCCTCCTTCGGCGCCGATTCCGCCGTGCTGCTGCACATGATCGCCGAGGTCGATGCGTCGCTGCCCGTTGTCTTCCTCGACACCGGAAAACATTTCGGCGAGACGCTCGACTATCGCGATGCGCTGGCCGCCGATCTCGGCCTGACCGACATCCGCATCGTCACGCCCGACCAGGCCGCGCTCGACCGGCTCGATCCCGCGGGAAAGCTGCACCAGTCCGACACCGACGGCTGCTGCGAGATCCGCAAGGTCGAGCCGATGGCGCGCGGCGTCGCGCCGTTCCGCGCCTGGTTCACCGGCCGCAAGCGCTTCCAGGCGGCGACCCGCGCGGCGCTGCCGGTGTTCGAGGCGGTCGGCCCGCGCGTCCGCATCAACCCGCTGGCGAAATGGGGCACGAGCGACCTCGCCGACTACATGCGCGCGCATTCGCTGCGGGAAAACCCGCTTGTCGCCTACGGCTATCTCTCCATCGGCTGCTTCCCCTGCACGCAGGCTGTGAAGCCGGGCGAGGATGCGCGCAGCGGCCGCTGGGCCGGCCAGGCCAAGACCGAATGCGGCATCCATCTGCAGGGGCTTGGCGAGGCGCTGACCGGCGCGGCACATTGAGATATTGACCGCCGTTCCCCCTCACCCGCCCTCCGCTTCGCTTGGGCGACCTCTCCCCGTTGGGGAGAGGAGACTTGCAACGCCGCCGCGCACTCATTGAGGATGAAGCGGCGACGCCGACGACCTCCTCTCCCCAACGGGGGGAGGTCGCCCGAGCGAAGCGGAGGGCGAGTGAGGGGGTATTTCCTTCCGGCGCGGGGAACGTCCCGGAAACACTGGAAACCAAGCCGAGAATAGGCCATATGCTCGCCCTCATGACAGAAGTGAAGAATGAAACCGTTGCGCCGCCGACGCCGCGGCTGTGGACGCCGGAAGGGTTCCGCGAGGACGAGTGGCAGCACGCTGAAAGCGCCGAGGCGCTGGCCGGCAACGGCCGCTTCATCCTGCCGCTGCGGGTTTTTCTCGATCTCGATCCGGTGGTGCGCAAGTCGGCAAGGGAAAGGCTCGGCGTGCTGCTGATGCCGGCCGATCCGGTCGAGAAGATAGCCGATCTGTTGGAAGACCTGTCGCTGGTGGCGCTCTCTTTCCCGGCCTTCAACGACGGGCGCAGCTTCTCAAAGGCGGAACTGCTGCGCAGCCGCTATCGCTTCGATCGCGCCGTACGCGCGACCGGGCAGGTCCTGGTCGACCAGTTGCCGCATATGCTGCGGCTCGGCTTCGACGAATTCGAGATCGTCAACCCGGTGCTGATCCGCAGGCTGGAAGAAGGCCGTGTCGGTGGTCTTGGTCTCTACTACCAGCCTGCCGCCAAACCGGCCGCCGCCCCAGCCAAGGGTGCGGGTTACTCCTGGCGCCGGTCCCGGTAGGCGGAACATCGACCGTCAAGGCAGCGGTCGCGAGCCGGCTGGCGCGGACGTCAATGTCGCCGTCTATACGCCCTGCCGGGTTCCGGCCGGTCGTCATCGGTCAGGCTGTCCAGTTGCCGCAACAGTCTAGCAAACCGATCCGGAATCTCATGCTGGACCGAATAGAGCGGCAAGGCGTCGACGAACCTCGCCATCTGGCCGCTCCGCATCTGCCGACGGAACTCGGAGTCTTGCTTGGCGGGCTTGTGGTGTTCGTCGTCGGTCATATCCCTTTACCTGTTGTTCGGTAAAAAAAACCCCACGCCGTGCGAATGGTTCCTGCAGATCGGACCACGTCCGGTTGTATGGTAAAGGTTAAGTAAAATTCGAACGAATGGCATCGACGGGCGTTCGGGTCCGAAAAGTATCGGCCGCATTGCCGCCCCACGACAGGCGTTTCGGTCATGGCCCTTGATTTTTGAGGCCGTAGCATCGATATCCGGCGCGACCTCCGAAGATTTTGAAGACACGGGACATGGCGATGAGCGACCAGGCGAAAGACGAACGCGTGCCTGAAGAGAATGTGGCGAGCGGCGAGGCCGACCAGGCTGCCGCCGGCCAGGGCGGCGACTATGAGGCGCTGGTGAAACTCCTCAAGGAGAATGAGGAACTGAAGGACCGGGCGCTGCGCGCGGCGGCCGAGATGGAGAATCTGCGCCGCCGCACGGCGCGCGAGATCCAGGATGCGCGCACCTATGCAGTGGCGAACTTTGCACGCGACATGCTGTCGGTCTCCGACAATTTGCGCCGCGCGCTCGAGGCGGTTCCCGCCGACGCGGGCACGAAGGTCGAGGCCGGACTGGCGGCGCTGGTCGAAGGCGTCGAGATGACCGAGCGCTCCATGCTGTCGACGCTGGAACGGCACGGCGTGAAAAAACTCGATCCGGCCGGCGAAAAGTTCGATCCGCATTTCCACCAGGCGATGTTCGAGGTGCCGAATCCGGATGTGCCCGCCAACACGGTGGTGCAGGTCGTGCAGCCCGGTTATTCGATCGGCGAACGCGTGCTGCGGCCGGCGATGGTCGGCGTCTCCAAGGGCGGCCCCAAACACCAGCCGGCGAACGACAGCGCGCCGGAGCCGGGACCGGTGAACGAGCAGGCGGAGAAGGATGCCTGAGGGTAGGGCAGTAGGCAGTAGGCAGTAGGCAGTAGGCAGTAGGCAGTAGGCAGTAGGGCTATCCGCTCACAGGCATCTGCTCCAACGCCCGCGAAGAAGACGAAGCCTTTGCAGCCACTTGACTGCCCGTGCGTAGTCGCGCTTCCTTTTTTACTGCCCTACTGCCCTACTGCCCTACTGCCCTACTGCCCTACTGCCCTACTGCCAAGCTCCCCAACGCGGACACCTCATGAATCCGCTGCTGCTTCTGGATTATGCCGGCGTCGCGGTGTTCGCGGCGACGGGCGCGCTCGCCGCCTCGCGCAAACAACTCGACATCGTCGGTTTCATCTTCCTCGCCGCGGTCACCGGCATCGGCGGCGGAACGCTGCGCGACGTCATCCTCAATATCCCGGTCTTCTGGATCGGCAACACGGTCTATGTACTGATCTGCACGGCGGTGGCGACCTTCGTGTTCTTCACCTCGCATCTTGTCGCCTCGCGCTGGAAATGGCTGCTGTGGCTCGATGCCGTGGGGCTCGCCGCCTTTGCGGCGATGGGCGCGGCCAAGGGACTGGCGATCACCGGCTCGCCGGTCGTCGCCATCATCACCGGCATGCTGACGGCGACCTTCGGCGGCATTTTGCGCGACATCGTCTCGCAGGAGCCGTCGGTGCTGCTGAGACCGGAAATCTACATCAGCGCGGCCGGCGCGGGGGCCGCCGCCTATGTGGCGGCGGATTGGCTGCTGGCGGCTCCCGGCGTCTCGGCGCTGATCGCCTTTGTCATTGCGCTCGTCGTGCGGGGCGGCGCGCTCTGGTTCGGCTGGACGTTGGAACCCTACAGGAGCAAGCCGGGCCGCCGGCCGGAAGATATCCCCTGAGCGCGGCTGCCGATCCGCGGCGCCGGCTTCAACTGGCGCGCCGCGCCGCTCGTTTCGCCGGCGCCTGAAAGCGCATGGCGCATTCCAGCCGATGGAGGAGTTCGCGATCCGATATGGCGTCGATGCGCACCAGGATGGCCGGCCAGCCCTTGTAGTGGTCGGTCTCGAAATAGATGTCCGGCGCCGCCTCCATCAGCGTCGCCTTCTCCTCCAGAGGACACATGATGACGACGGTGGCCGCGTCCTTGACTCGGCAGAGCGACTTTTTGCCCAGCTTCAGGGAGGGTGTGCCGTAAGAGGTGCTCTCGGTCACGCCCGGCAGCAAAAGCGCCGCCGCCCGCAGCCGCGCGAAGGCGGGCGCGAGCGGATCGAAATTGTCAGGCGACGATACGGCCGGCATCTCCGGAATAATAGCTGATGTAGCGCTGCTTGATCTCCTTGACGCGCAAGACGATGAACACGTCGACCGTCTCGAAATCGTGGTCGATGACGCAGCCCTCGCCGATGCGCGCGCCGAGGCGAAGATAACCCTTGATCAGTGGCGGCATGCGCAGGAAAGCCGATTTGGCGTTGATCGCCTCGCACGGCATCATGTCCATGAGGCAATGGCGGTTCGGCAGCGCGCGCACGTCGTAATCGGGTTCGGTCCTGCAATGATGCGCGAGGAAGGAAAGCGCCTCGGCATGCGCGGCCGGAACCGTGCCGTGGAAGGAGGCGCAGCCCGCCATCACGTCGATGTCGTGATGCAGCACATAGGCCCAGATGCCTTGCCAAAGCGCCTCGATGGTGCGCTTCGAGCGATATTGCGGCAGCACGCAGGAGCGGCCGAGTTCCAGGAAGTGTTTGTCCGGATGGCGGCGGATCAGCGAGCCGAGGTCGAACTCGTCCTGCGAATAGAAGCCGCCGGCCAGCGCGGCGCCCTCCTCCTTGAGCAGGCGGTAGGTGCCGACGATGCGCTTGTGTTCGGGACCGGGCAGCGCGTGGTCGAAGACGAGAATGTGGTCGCAGACCGCGTCGAACCGGTCGGCGTCGCGGCGGTCCAGCGCCTCGAGCCGGTTCGACCTGGCGCCGAGCTCTTCATAGAAGACCCGGTATCGGACTTCCTGAGCGGCGGCGATTTCCGCTTCGTTGCGCGCCAGCCGCGCCTCGAGCGCGCCGATGCGCCCCAAGGTCCGGTCGGAAATGCCGAGAGCGGATTCGGCGCCGGGGATCAGGCCGACCTTCGCCTCGATCGCGACATCGGCCGTTGGGATCGCTGTTTGCACGGGTGATTCTCCTTCGAGCAGCCGGGCATGGCGAGGGGATAGGCATAGTGTGCAACAGTCGTATGAACTTAACGCGACGGCCTGTCTCGCTCAAGCCGTTGCCGGCGCGTGCGGCGTCCACAATGCCGTGAACCCGGCCCGCTTCAGGCGCCGCGTTCTTCCACCGCGTGCACCAGCGCGTCAGGGTCGAGCGGCTTGGTGACGAAGCCGCTGGCGCCGTGCGCCAGCACCTCATGACGCGTCTTCTCCTGGCTGTCGGCCGACAGGACCATGATCGGCACCGGCGGCAGGTTGTTCTCCTCCTCGTGCCGGCGGATCAGTGCGATCGCCTCCAGCCCGTCCATCATCGGCATGTGGAGATCCATCAGCACCACGTCGTGGCGCTCCTTGCGCGGGCCGACCACCGCTTCGACGGCGGCGCGGCCGTTGCTCACCACCTCGACGCGGTGGCCAGCCTTCTGCAGCGTGGTGCGGGCGAGAAGCGCGTTGATCTCGTTGTCCTCGGCAAGCAGGACCGACAGGCCGGCGACCCTTGCGCTGCGCCCGCGCGAGGAGGCGCGCGGCGCCGGCGCGGCGGTGATTGCTGCGCTGGCGGCTCCCGATAGCAGCACGCGCAGAAGCGTCTCGCCGCGTACCGGTCGCGCGAGGAAGGTGACATAGCCGCTGGCGCGGAAGTCGCCGAGCGCGCCGCGGTCGGTCGGCGCGATCAGCGTGATCGCCTGGCTACCGGAGAAGCCCGACTGCTTCAGCCGCTTCAGCACCTTGCCGTCGGGAGATTCCAGCGCCGCGTCGATCAGCAGCGCGTGGCAGGGTCCGGTCAGCTCGGCCGCCTGGTCCGCCGAATAGGCGACGTCCACCGTGCCGCCATGGGCGCGGATGGTGCGGGCGATGGCGTCGCATTCGACCTCGTTGTGCGACACGATGATCGAGCGGTGGCCTTCCAGCACCGCGCCGCGCGTCAGGTTCGATCCGCTCGCCTCGGTGGCCGGTATCTCGAAGGCGAACTCCGAGCCAAGGCCGTAGTCGCTGGTGGCCGCGATGCTGCCGCCAAGCGCCTCGACGATGCGGCGCGAGATGGCGAGGCCGAGGCCGGCGCCGCCATGCGTGCGCGTCGGCCCCCCGTCCGCCTGCTCGAATTCCTCGAAGATGCGCTCCATGTCCTCCTTGCGCAGGCCGGGGCCGGTGTCGGCCACGGCGAAACGCACGAAGTCGACGTCGCCGGGCTTCAGCGCGACGCTGACCAGCACGCCGCCGGCGTCGGTGAACTTGATGGCGTTGCCGATCAGGTTGAGCAGCACCTGGCGGACGCGGCCGGGATCGGCGGTGATGGTGTGCGGCACGTTTGGCGCCACGAAGGAGGCGAGCCCGATGTCCTTGCCGTAGGCGCGGGAGGCGAGCAGTTCGACCACGCTTTCCACCATCTCGCGCGGCGACACCGGCTGCGGCTCAGGCACGAAGCGCCCCGCCTCGATCTTGGAGAAGTCGAGCAGGTCCTCGATCAGCGCCAGCAGCGCGCTGGCCGAGGTGGAGACGGCGCTGACATAGGTCTTCTGTTCGGCCGACAGGCTGGTGTCGGCGAGCAGCTTGGCCATGCCCATGATGCCGTTCATCGGCGTGCGGATCTCGTGGCTGACGGTGGCCAGGAAGCGCGATTTCGCGACGCTGGCGTATTCGGCTCGCTCGCGCGCGCCGATCAGCGCCGTCTCGGCCCGCTTGCGCGCTGTGATGTCGCGGGCGATGGCGCGGTGCGATACGCTCTTGCTGGCAAGGTGGCGCATCGACAGCTCGATCCAGGAGAACCAGCGCGTACCGGCGGCGGTGTGGATCGGCACGTCGGTGGAGCTCAGGCATTCGCCGTCGGCGAAGGCGGCGTCGGGGACCACGCCTACCTCTATGCCCAGATCGGCCAGCCTCAATCCGGCCAGCTCTTCCTGCGGCCTTCCGACCAGGTTGGCGAACACCTTGTTGGCGTAGACGATCCGGCCGTCCCGGTCGCGATGGATGACAAGGTCGCCAAGCGCGTCGATGAGGCCGAGGAAATGCTCCTCGCTCTCATGCAACTCCCACATGCGGTCGGCTATCGCCTCGGCGCGCGCGGCCGGCGCCTCGGCTTCCGCCGAGGCTTGCCGTCGCGTCAGGTGAATTCCGCGCCACAACATCAGGATGCCGACCAGGCTCGCGGCCAGCAGTCCAAGCCCAACGAACTGCGGCGCCCCAAAGATATTGGCGACGCCGGCAAACAGCAACAGGGCAGTGATGGTGCCAACCTGCCGGACAAGCGCCTTGGGATGCGCCGGCAGCAACTCGACCAGGGGATCGGGAGAAGCCGCGGGCGGCGGAGCGTCTGCGGCCTTTTCCTTCCGGTCGATCGAGTTGTGAGGTACTGGCGCCGTCATGCCTGGAGCGTAGGCATGACCTTCTTCCCGAAGCTTTCTGCTATTCGTTCGTATTTTAGACGTATTGCGGTTTCTCACATTTGGACGACGACGCGGCCGCGGATCTTGCCCTCGACGATATCGGTGGCGGCCGCAATGATGCCGTCGAAACCGGTCTGGGTCGCCAGCGTCGAAAGCTTGCGGTGGTCGAGTTCGTCGGCGATCCGCCGCCAGGCCTCGAGCCTGAGTTCCTTCGGCGCCATCACCGAATCGATGCCGAGCAGCGACACGCCGCGCAGGATGAAGGGCGCAACGCTGGCGGGCAGGTCCATGCCCTGTGCCAGTCCACAGGCGGCGACCGCGCCGCCATAGGAGGTCATGGACAGCACGTTGGCCAGCGTGTGGCTGCCGACCGCGTCGACGCCGCCGGCCCAGCGTTCCTTGGCGAGCGGCTTTGCCGGGCCGGAAAGTTCGGCGCGGTCGATGATCTCGGCTGCGCCGAGTTCGGTTAGATAGCCGCTTTCGGCAGTGCGGCCGGTCGATGCGATGACGTGGTATCCCAGCCGCGACAACAGCGCGATCGCCACCGAGCCGACGCCGCCGGCCGCGCCGGTGACGACGACCGAGCCGCGCTCCGGCGATATGCCGTGGCGCTCCAGCGCCATCACCGACAGCATCGCCGTATAGCCGGCGGTTCCGACCGCCATCGCCTCGCGCCCGGTCATGCCTTCGGGCAACGGCACCAGCCAGTCGCCCTTGACCCGCGCCTTTGCCGCATAGGCGCCGAAATGCGTCTCGCCGACGCCCCAGCCGTTGAGGATGACCTTGTCGCCCTCCTTCCAGTCCGGATGCCGGGACGCGGTCACCGTGCCGGCGAAATCGATGCCGGGAACCAGCGGGAAGCGGCGCACCACCGGAGCCTTGCCGGTGATCGCCAGCCCGTCCTTGTAGTTCACCGTGGTCCACTCGACGCCGACGGTGACGTCGCCGTCCATGAGGTCGGCCTCGGTGAGCTCGGTGACCGCCACCGACTGCTTCTTGTCCTCGCCGCGCGAGATGAGGATGGCTTTGAAGGTTTCGGGCATCTTTTCTCCTCTTCGCCGGAGGCCGATCCGCCGCGCGATAGCAGTCTACCCTAATCGGGTTTGGCCGGCTTCGCCAACAGATGGATGACGGTAGTTGCGGACAGCTTGGGCGGAGGAAATCGATTGGAGGGCCGAGCGGGAATTGAACCCGCTACGCCGGATTTGCAGTCCGGAGCGTCACCGTTCCGCCTTCGGCCCCTGTCGATGCGATTGCTACTAGCTCAACCGACCGAAACCGCCAACCTGCTGACAGCACCTATCGCCGCCACGCCGCGAAAAGAATCCGCGTTGACCGAAGATCCTCGGGTTTGTGGCGTCTCAGGCGGCCCGTCAGGACGTGTCGGGCTGCTCCAGCGCGTACACGGCCAGCGCATGGGCGTGCGCCAGAATCTCGTCGATCTCGCGGATGTTGCGGGGATGAATAGCAGTGGGATCGTAGCGCGACAGCCGCCCGCCGGGCGGACGCCCGCGCCGCAGCGGCGAGATGCGCCGGAACCGGACCGCGCCGCGATCTTGTCCGCCATGCGCGCCCGCGCCGCCACCTTGCTTTTCCCGAGCGACGGCCGCGTCGCGTCGCGCCTTCCAGCGGGCGAAACGTTTTGCCTGTCCGGGCAGGTCGTCCAGCGCGCGGCCCAGCGCCTCCAGCCGCAGGGCTAGCCGCGATGCATTAACCGGATCGTCGGGTGAAGGCGGAGCAGGCAGGGGACGGTATGGCGAGTCGTCAAAGAGCGACCTGATGCGCGGCCGGGCGTGCGCGGGTACATAGCGGCGGTGGACGCGGAACGGATTCTTGAGCGGATCGAGCAGCGGCAGGTTCATGGTGCGCAGGGCGGGTTCTGGACGTTTTTTCGGCCCTGTCGGCATGAAGGCGCGAGGTCCCCGCCGGATCTCGAGCTTCGGTTTGCGCGGGCGAAACGGCGGCAAGGTCACGACGAGACCCCGCGCCGCCGCGACGATCAAACGCCGCGCCGCGGACTCGGCCGGACGCAGCAGCCGCAAGATGGCGCGGTGGAGTTGGCGCGGCAGGGTCGGTCCACCGTCGGCAAACCCGGCCATGGACACGAGCATCACGAGGATGCGCTTCAGCGCCTCCCAGTTCTTGTCGATCGCCGCACTTTTCTCCATCGCCGCCGCCTCCTTTCCAGCACAGGCGACGGGGATTATCGCTCCGTCGTGAGGGAGGGGGATAAGCCTTGAGAAAATAATCCTGACAGATGCTGACGATGGTAGACGTCGGCGATCCAGTCAATTGTCCGAAGACGCGGTCTTTCGAGCGTTTAGCCAGCCCAAAAATTCCTGCAGCACGATGGCCGCCGCGCCTACCGTGATGAAGGCGTCGGCGAGGTTGAACACCGCGAAAGACCAGACCGGCGTGTGGAAAAGGATGTAGTCGATGACATGCCCGTAGATGGCGCGGTCGATGAGGTTGCCGAGCGCCCCGCTGATCACCAGCGCAAAACCGATCCTCGCCAGCATCTGGCGTGGATCGGATTTCGCGGCGAGATAAAGCACGAAGGCGATCACGGCGAGCGAGACGACGATCAGTCCCTTGTCGCCCACCCAGGAGAACATCGAGAAGGCGACGCCGGTGTTGTAGGTGCGGTAGAGCGCCAGGAAAGGCAGCAACTCGACCGGCTCGTGCATGGTGAGGCGGGTTTCCACCAGCCATTTGATCCACTGGTCGAGCGCGACGCCGGCGGCCGCCAGCGCGGCATAAATTGTCCAGGAACGAAGGCCCATCAGGAATCCAGTTTCAGCGCCGCGCGGCGGATTTCGAACAGCATGACGCCGGTGGCGACCGCGAGATTGAGCGAGTCGGCGCGGCCCGCCTGCGGTATGCGCACCAGCCGGTCGCAGGCGTCGGCCAGCGCGTCGGGCAGGCCCTGCTGCTCGTTGCCCATCAACAGCACGACGGGTTTTCCGGCATAGTCGACGCTACGGTAGTCGACCGCACCTTTCAGGTGGGTGCCGACCAGCAGGCCGGAAAATCCCTTGCGCCAGGCGGCAAAAGCCTCCGGCGTGGCGCGCGCCACCGGCACCGCGAAGATCGACCCCATCGTCGCCCGCACGGTCTCCAGCGCGAACGGGTCGGTGGTCTCCCCGACCAGGATGACGCCCTTCGCGCCGACAGCGTCGGCGGTGCGCAGCACCGTGCCGAGATTGCCGGGGTCGCGCACGCGGTCGAGCGCCACCCAGACGTCGCCGCCGGAGGGACGGACGTCGGAAAGTTTGGTCAGCCGCTGCTCGAACACGCCGATGACGGTCTGCGGATTGTCGCGGCGGGTGATCGCGGAAATGATCTTATCCGACACTTCCAGCACGTCGCCGCCCTTGGCGACGACACGGGCGGCAACTTTCTCGACCGCCGGATTGCCGAGCGACGATTTGGCGAAGACCAGCGTCTTCACCCGCCAGCCGAGGTCGAGTGCGTCGATGACGAGTTTCAGCCCCTCGGCGAGGAAGGCGTTGTGCTGGTCGCGGAATTTCTTCAGCGCCAGCGCCTTCAGATCCTTCACCAGCGGGTTGGCGAGGCTGGTGACTTCCTTGACGCGACCGACACGCAGTTCGCTGGTCATGATGTGCCCCCTCCACCACGCTTCGCGTGGTCCCCCTCCCCCGTAAACGGGGGAGGATCGAACGGCGCCGCTGGTTCCTCCCCTGCGAAGCGGGGGGTCCGAAGGACGACCACGCGAAGCGTGGTGGAGGGGGCGCCGCTCAAGGGTGAAGGATTCATCCCGACACCCATCTGGAAAACAATGACGTGGAAAGCGCCCGCCCGGCGCCCTTTTCGCGGATCACCAGTTCGCCCGATTCGACGCTGCCGCCCATGCCGGCAAAGGTATCGCGCATCAGCGCGTGGATGGCGAAGAACGAGGCGCGGATCGAATAGGCCGTCAGCACGACGGCGAGCGGTTTCGGCGTCAGGATCGAGCGGCAGAGGTCCGCAAGTTTCGGCAGGTCGTCGAACAATTGCCAGACCTCGCCCTTCGGCCCGCGCCCATAGGCGGGCGGATCGAACAGGATGATGTCGTAGCGGCTGCCGCGCCGCTCCTCGCGCTCGGCGAATTTCATGGCGTCCTCGCAGATCCAGCGGATCGGCTTGTCCGTCAGCCGCGCCATCTCCTGGTTCTCGCGCGCCCAGCCTATCGCCTTTTTCGAGGCGTCGACATGCGTGACTTCCGCGCCGGCTTTCGCCGCCACCAGCGAGGCGAGGCCGGTATAGCCGAACAGGTTGAGCACTTTCACCGGCCGCCGCGCCTTCTCGATCAGGCCGGCCATGTGGTCCCAATGCGTCGCCTGCTCCGGAAATACGCCGACATGGCGGAACGAGGTGAAGCGGCCGAGATAGTCGATGCCGTCATGGCGCATCGGCCAGGTCTCGCCGAGCGGTGTTTTTGGAAAGCGCCAGCGGCCAAGACCTTCTTCGTCGGTATCGCCGGTGAAGATTGCGTCGGCCTTGCGCCATTCGGCTTCGGGCAGCGCCTTTTGCCAGATCGCCTGTCCCTCGGGCCGGACGATGCGGTAGGGGCCGTATTGCTCCAGCTTCTCGCCGCCGCCCGAATCGAGCAGCGCATAGTCGTCGTTGGGCAGCACTTCGAGGATGACCGGCAGTTTTTCGGTGGGCAGCGCGCTGTCGCGGCGTGCAAGCAGGCGCGGGGCGGAAGCACTGTCGCCCATCGTCTTCTGCACGGGCGCCTCCGTCCGGCCAGCGTCTTGCAGGCGGGCGGGCTGGCTGCCCGTCGGTCGGGGCGGACGGCTGTCGCGGCGTCGGTCGCGCGTGGGTTTCAAAAAATTCTCCGGCGGTCGCGCCGCTTTTGGCACAGGGGTGGTAGCGGCGCAACTCGCCCTCGGGTCGCACGGGAAGCATTGCCGTCCGGACAGCCGGCAGACGGGTGTCTCCCGGTCCGGCAGATCAGCCCGACGTAGCCCTGTAGACGGCGATGCCCGCCGCGAGGTCCTCCAGCGCAGCACCCACGGACTTGAACAGCGTGATCTCGCCAGCGCCCTGCCGGCCGGGTTTCTCGCCGCGCGCCAGCTCGTGCAGGTCGGCGACGATGTCCTCCGGCTTGAGCACGCCGGATTGCAGCGGCTGGACGATGTCGCCGGCCTCCTTGGTGGCGCCGGCGCGGGTGTCGACATAGACTTTTGCGCGGGCAATCGCTGCGTCATCCGCCTCGCGCATGCCGGGCGTAAAACCGCCGACGAGGTCGACATGCGTGCCCGGCCGCAGTCGGTCGCCTTTCACCAGCGGCGCGGTCGAGATCGTCGCGCAGGAGACGATGTCGGCCCAGGCGAGCGACGCGTCGAGGTCGGTGGCAACGGTCGCGGCGAGGCCGTCCTGGCGCAGCGCCTCGGCGGCCTTTTCCGCATTGGCGGACGTGCGGTTCCAGATGCGGATATTTTCGATCGGCCGCACCGCCGAATGCGCCCTGGCGAGGAAGGCGCTGAGTGCCCCGGCGCCGACGACCAGCAGCTTCGAGGCGTCCTCGCGCGCCAGGTAGCTGGCGGCGAGCGCCGAGGCGGCCGCCGTGCGCCATTGCGTCAATCTTTGCCCGTCGATCAGCGCCAGCGGTTCGCCGGTCCTGCCGTCGAGCAGCAGGTAGAGGCCCATCACCGCCGGCTTGCCGATCTGGTTGTTGTCGGGCGAGACGGTGACGATCTTGACGCCGACATGGCCGCCCTCCGAGGTTCCGGCGGCGTGAAGGTCGGTCCAGGCCGGCATCAGCAGCAATGTCGAGGCGGCGCCGTCCGGCCGATCGATCGTGTGATGATGCCGCACCGGCTGCACCGCGCCCTGGCGGAACGCTTCGCGCAGCGTTTCGACCAGACCGGGGAAGGTGAGCGAACGGTCGACCTGCTCGGCCGAGATCATGCGCATGCGGTTGCTCCGGGCGCGGGAACGGCGGCTTGCGTCAGGCCGACGGTTTCGGCAGCGCAGGGCCGGCAGCCACCGTGCGGCTCTGCCGGGCGGAGGCGTCGCGCGCCGCCTGCGCCTCGATGCCGCGCTGGCGAGCGAGCTTGCGATAGTGCCCCTGCTTGAACCAGGTGGCGAGGCTGCCGACGATCATGCCGACCACCAAGGCGGCGAACAGCAGGAAGAACAGCGGCAACTGGATGGTGAGCGCCGGATTGCCGGGGTTGAACGGATCGAGCGTGAAGGCCGCCGGCGTGCGGTTCGCCACCGCCAGCGCGATCAGGACGACGGCCAGCGGAACCAGCACCACGATGAGCACGATGCGATTGAAGAGTGTCATGACGCTGCAGTCCGATGCCGACCGTTCGTTTTCAAGCCGTCCGCCCTATTTTTCGGCGTTCAGCCTCTCGCGCAGTTCCTTGCCGGTCTTGAAGAACGGCACCCACTTCTCCTCCACCTCGACCGCGTCGCCGGTTCGCGGGTTGCGGCCGGTGCGGGCCGGACGGTTCTTGACCGAAAAGGCGCCGAAACCGCGCAACTCGACCCGGTTGCCGTCGGCCAGCGCGTCGGTGATCTCGTCGAAAACAGCGCTGACGATGTTTTCGACGTCGCGAAGAAACAGATGCGGATTGCGTGTGGCGATGATCTGCACGAGTTCGGATTTGATCATGAGCGCTGTCCCCGTCAATTTATCTTTTTCTAAAGAGTAGGCGGATGATTTTATTCGTGTTTTTCAATCGGTCGAAGCCGGATCAAGGGTGCCAGACTGATACGAGACCGTCAAGGAACAAGCGGTCGGCTCCTGTCTCGCGCAGCACGTCGCCACCAGCTCCCGGCAGGCCGATCATCTCGCCGACGGCATTCGCCACCGAGCGGCTGAACAGCCAACTGGAATCATCGTCCTCGGGTTTCCATTCGATGACCTCCAGGCGTCCCGAGACCCCCTTGCCGGAAAGCCAGGCGACGGCCTCCTTTTCGCCGCCCAGCCCGTCGATCAGCTTCTTGTCCAGCGCCTGCCGGCCGGTGAACACCGAGCCGTCCGCCAGCGCCAGCACTTCCGGGCGGGTGAGGGGCCTGCGGTCGGTGACGATGCCGACGAACCAGTCATAGCTGTCGAGGATCATCGAGCGGATCATCGCCCGCTCGTCTTCCGTCGTCGGGTTGAAGGGCGAGGGTTCGGCTTTCAGCGGCGAGGATTTCACCTCGTCCAGCGTGATGCCGATCTTGTCCATCAGCCCGCTGAAATTCGGGAACTGCGCGAGCACGCCGATCGAGCCGACGATGGAGGACTTTCGCGCCACGATATGGTCGGTGGCGCTGGCGATCATGTAGCCCGCCGACGCCGCCAGCGTGCCGACCTGAGCCACCACCGGCTTTTCGGCGGCGAGCGCGCGCACGGCGTCGAAGATCGCCTCGCCGCCGGCCGTGGTGCCGCCGGGGGAGTCGATCGACAGGATGACGCCCTTGACGGTCGACGACTTCCGAATGTCGTCCAGCCGCTTCAAAAGCTCCTCGTCCTCGAGGATGGTGCCCTCGATCTTCACCTTGGCGATGTGGTCGACCGACTTTCCGGCGTCGCCGTAGAACACCAAAGCCGTGCCGACGATCGCCACAGCCGCGACAGCCAAGGCAGCGACGCGCCAGAAGGTGAGCTTTCGCCGCAGCCTGCGGCGATCGATGAGGTCGTCGGCGGTCGTGGCCATGGCCTTCCTCGTATCGGGAAAGCGAAGTATTTAGCGCATGTTACCGGCTTCGGCTACCGCCAATGAGGTAACGCGCGGGCAGGTCGCGGCGGCTGATCACATGCGGATGCCTCAATCGCCGTAGCCGACGATGCCCTTGACCTCCAGAAAATCGTGGATGGCCCAGTCGGCATATTCGCGGCCATTGCCTGACTGCTTGTAGCCGCCGAACGGCGCGAACGTGTCCCAGTCCGGATAGTTGATCGACACCTGTCCGGCGCGCAGCCGCGAGGCCACTTTTCGGGCATGGCCGATGTCTTTCGACTGGACGTAGGCGGCCAGTCCGTAGACCGTGTCGTTGGCGATCCTCACCGCGTCGTCGTCGTCGTCATAGGAGATGACCGACAGCACGGGCCCGAAAATCTCCTCCTTCTCGATGGTCATGCCCGGCCGCACATGGCCGAACACCGTCGGCCGCACATAATAGCCGCGGTTGAGGTGGCCCGGGCGGCCGTTGCCGCCGGTCACGACGGTTGCGCCCTCGGCAATGCCGCTTTCGATCAGCCGCTGGATCTTGTCGAACTGCACCTGGCTGACCACCGGTCCGAGCTGCGTGTCCTCCGAGCGCGGGTCGCCGACCTTGAAGCCTTCCGCCGCGTCCTTGGCGATGGCCAGCGCCTCGTCGTGGCGGGCGGCGGGCACCAGCATGCGCGTCGGCGCGTCGCAGGACTGGCCGGAATTGCCGAAGCAGCCCTCCACGCCCTTCTTCACCGCTTGGGCGAAGTCGGCGTCGGGCAGGATGATGTTGGCGGATTTGCCGCCGAGCTCCTGGGCGACGCGCTTGACCGTGTCGGCGGCGGTTTTCGCGACGATGATGCCGGCCCGTGTCGAGCCGGTGAAGGACACCATGTCGACGTCGGGATGGCCGGCCATGACCTGGCCGACATCCGGGCCGGTGCCGTTGACCATGTTGTAGACGCCCCTGGGCGTTCCGGCGGCCTCCATGACCTCGGAGAAGACGATGCCGCTGATCGGCGCGATCTCGGAGGGCTTCAGCACCACGGTGCAGCCGGCGGCGATGGCTGGCGCCACCTTGCAGACGATCTGGTTGAGCGGCCAGTTCCAGGGCGTGATCAGCGCGCACACGCCGATCGGCTCCCTGACCACCATGGTGCCGCCGCGCTGTTCGGAAAACTCGTAATCTTCCAGGGCCTTGATGGTCGATTCCATATGGGCGCGGCCGGCCCAGGCCTGCGCTTCGCGCGCCCAGGTGATCGGCGCGCCCATCTCCCGGCTGACCGCCTGGGCGATGTCCTCGTAGCGCTCGTTGTAGATTTCGAGGATGCGCTTCAAGAGCTTCAGCCGCGCGGCCTTGCCGGTCTGCGAGAAACTCGGGAAGGCGGCCTTGGCGGCGGCCACGGCGCGGTCGACATCGGCTTTCGAACCGACCGAAATTTTTGTGTAGGCCTCCTCGGTGGAGGGGTCGATGACGTCGAGCGCAGCGGGTGTGACGGGGTCAACCCATTTGCCGTCGATGAAGAATTTCAGGTGGTTGCTCATGGCGGACACGCTTCCTGCTTGGAATTTTTCACCAAGCAGGATCGGACAAGCAAACATTTCCCGCAAGCCGACGGGAACGACGCGCAAGGCCGGAAATGCGACCTTCTCCGCTTGCGACGGAGGGCTGGCCGATGCGTGTGAAGCGAGGAAAATCAAGCAACTGCAATCACATAGCAAAAGGTCGCCGCTCGAACGGCCGTTTGCGCTTCGCGTCAGCCTCGAAAAGCCCGGCAGACATGCTTCCGACCGGGGATTTCGCCCGGCGCTCCGCCCGTTTCACCGACGCGGCATTGCGCCCAAATCGGTCAGCGTGAAGACCTGGCGCTATCGGCCGGACGTTTCGGATAAACGCCTACCGGACGATCTTCACGCACATCGGCGTGCCGATCTCGATGGCGTGGCCGGTGTCGGTCAGCCGTCCGGTTTCGGCGTCGCGGGCAAAGATGGTGATGCGGTCGGCATTCTGGTTGGCCGACAGCAAATGGCGGCCGGAGGGGGTGAGGCAGAGGTTGCGCGGCGTCGCCCCGCCGCAGGGCGCGTAATCAACGAGCGTCAGCCTGCCGGTTTCCTGGTCGACGGCGAAGATCGGGATGGAATCGTGGCCGCGGTTCGAGCCGTAGAGGAAACGGCCGTCCGGCGAGATCTGGATGTCGGCGCAATGGTTGTGGTCGCGCGCTTCAGCGGGCACGGCCGGTTTTGCGTCGATGAAGGAGAAACCGCCGGTGTCGGCGTCGAGCGCCAGCGACACCACGGTGGAATCCAGCTCGTTCATGACAAAGACGAATTTGCCATCGGGATGCAGCGCGATGTGGCGCGGGCCGGCGCCCGGCTTCAGCGCCGTCTCCTGCAGCGGCGACAGCGTGCCGTCGGCTTCGATGCGGTAGGTGACGAGGCAGTCGATGCCGAGATCGGCGACGACCGCGATGTTCCCGGAAAGCGTTTCGGTGGCGCTGTGGGCGTGGCTGCGCTCCTGCCGGGCTTCGTTCGGGCCGGTGCCTTCATGGGCAACGCTGGCGAGCGGCGCGGTCAGGCCGCCGTCCTCGCGGATGCCGTAGACAACCACGGACTGGTCCGGCCCGCCTTCACCCATGCCGTAGTTGGCGACCAGCAATTTGGTGCCGTCGCGGGTGACGAAATTGTGCGCGGTGATCGAGCCCAGTGCCGGCTGCTTGTTGACGTAGGTCAGCGTATTGGTGGCGCGGTCGAAGCCATAGGCGGTAACCACGCCCTCGCGCCAGGAAAAGACTTCGCTGTTCGCGAAGATTTTTGCGCCGTCCGGGGTCACCGACAGGAAGGTCGGGTTATCGACCTCGTCCGTCTCCGCCAGTTTTGTCACCGCGAGCGTGTCCTCGTCGAGACTATAGACGGAAAGCCCGACGCCGCGCGCGCCCTGGAAATAGGGCGCCTCGCGGTTGAGCGAGCCGACGAACACAAGAAACTCCGACATTTTTTTCTCCCTCCCCGATCGCGGCGCTGCCGGCTGCCACCGGCCGCGTGGCCCGGCAAGCCCCGCCGCATTTTCGAGGGCCAGAATGGCGACAACGGCGCTTGCAAACAAGCCCCATATGTGAAAAACATATTCATGAGAGAAGATCGTAGGGGAGGAGCCGTGACCTGTCTCGCAGGCAATGCGCGCGGCTTGATTTATCCATGACAGCTTTCGCGCCGACCGTCGGCGTTTCGTCGACGCATCCGTCCGACATGCCCGAGAGCCACGCCGAGATACCGGTGTGGAACGCGGAGAACTGGTTCTACGAGGACTGGCCGGTCGGCCAGAAAATCCGCTCGCTGCGCCGCACCATGGCGGAAGGCGACAGCCATCTGTTCAACACGCTGGTGCTGGACATCCATCCTTATGTTCAGGACCGGATGTTTGCCGAGAAGGAAGGCATTTTCGGCCAGCGGCTGATCGCCGGCGCGTTTGTTTTTTCAGCCGGGCTGGGACTGGTGGCCACCAACTGCATCAACGCCTTTTCCTACGGCTACGACAAGCTCCGCTTCATCAAGCCGGTGTTTGTCGGCGACACGATCTATTCGATCCGCACCAACCTCGACAAACGGCCGAAATACAAGGATCTCGGCCTGATCCGTGCGTCCTACGAGGTGTTCAAGGGCGAGGGCGAACTGGTGCTCTACTGCGAGCACCTGCAGACGGTGAAATACAAGAACCCGGCGGATTTCGCCGGCAAGACCGAAAAGTGAATTTGATGAGCGAATCCGAACTCCCGCTCGCCGGCCTTGTCGTCGTCGACATGAGCCAGTTCCTCTCGGGGCCGTACTGCTCGCTGCGTCTGCTCGACCTTGGCGCCCGCGTCATCAAGATCGAGCGCCCGGACGGCGGCGACCTGTCGCGCCGGCTCTATCTGAGCGACACCGAGATCGGTGGCGATTCCACCATTTTTCATGCCATCAACCGCGCCAAGGAGAGTTTTGCCGTCGACTTGAAGGACGAGGCGGACCTGGAGGCGCTGCGCGGCCTGTTGGCCAAGGCCGACGTGCTCATCCAGAATTTCCGGCCTGGCGTGATCGAGCGGCTCGGGCTCGACTACGACGCGGTGAAGGCGATCAATCCGCGCATCGTCTATGCCTCGATCAGCGGCTATGGCGAGGAAGGGCCATGGGTCAAGCGGCCCGGCCAGGACCTGCTGGCGCAGTCGCGCTCGGGCGTCATGTGGCTGAACGGCGACGAGGACCAGGGACCGGTGCCGTTCGGGCTGGCCATCGCCGACATGCTGGCGGGCGCCGCCTGCTGCCAGGGCATTCTGGCCGCACTGGTGCGGCGCGGCATCTCCGGCAAGGGCGCGCATGTCGAGACCAGCCTGCTGGAGGCGCTTGTCGACTTCCAGTTCGAGGTGCTGACCACGCATTTGAACGACGGACGGCGGCTGCCGCGCCGCTCCTCCTTCCGCTCCGCCCATGCCTATTTGTCAGCGCCCTATGGCGTCTATCCGGCCAAGGATGGCTATCTGGCCATCGCCATGACGCCGATCCCGAAACTGGCGGGCCTGCTCGGGCTGGAAGCCGAACTTGCCGCCTATAGCGGCGAGCCGGCGACGTGGTTCAAGGCGCGCGACGAGATCAAGGCTATCATCGCCCAGAAGATAGCGACCAAGACCATCGACGAATGGCTGGCGGTGCTGGAGCCTGCCGACATCTGGTGCGCCAAGGTGCTGACCTGGCCGGAAATGTTCGAACACGACGGTTTCAAGGTGCTGGACATGCTGCAGACGGTGACGCGCGAGGACGACGTGTCGATCCTCACCACGCGCTCGCCGCTGCGCGTCGACGGGGTGCGCGCAAAAGTCGAGCGCGCCGCGCCGCTGGTGGGCGAGCACAGCGAAAAAATCCGCGCGGAGTTCGGGCTGTGACCGTGCTCAAAGGCATGACCTGGAGCCATCCGCGCGGTTATGATCCAATGGCCGCCTGCTCGGCCATCTGGAAGGACAAGACCGGCGTCACGGTCGAGTGGGACAAGCGCTCTCTGCAGGATTTCGAATCCTTTCCGGTCGAGGAACTGGCAAAAGCCTACGATCTGATCGTCATCGACCATCCGCATGTCGGGCAGATCACGGCGGAAAACTGCCTGACGCCGCTGGACGTGCCCGGCCGCGAGACGGAACGCGAGGCGCTGGCCAAAGGGAGCGTCGGAAAATCCTATCCGAGCTACAATTGGCAGGGCCGGCAATGGGCTTTTCCGATCGACGCGGCCAGCCCCGTGCAGGCCTATCGGCCGGATGCGCTGGCGCGCCCGCTTGAGCGCTGGGGCGAGGTTCTTGACCTGGCGCGGCAGGGCAAGGTGCTGCAATCGCTGCGGCCGCCGCACTCCCTGATGGTGTTCTTCACGCTCGCGGCCAACCTTGGACACCCCTGCGCGGTAACCGGGCCGGGCGACCTGATTGACCAGGCCACGGGAGAACGCGTCTTCGGCATGATGCGGGAGTTGTTCTCGCTGCTCGATCCCGCCTGCCTGTCGATGGATCCGATCGCCGTGTCGGAGAAGATGGCGGAAGAAAATTCGCCCTATGTCTGCGCGCCGCTGATCTACGGCTATGTCAGCTACGCGACTGACGGGTTCCGGCAGCACAGGCTGGCTTTTTCCGACATGCCTATGACGGGCAATGCCGGTCTGCTCGGCTCGGCGCTTGGCGGCACCGGCATCGCGGTCTCGGCCTTTTCCAAGGCGAAGGATGCTGCGGTCGATTTTGCCTACTGGGTGGCGAGCGGCGACGTGCAGCGCGACCCTTATGCGGCGGCCGGCGGCCAGCCCGGCCATGCCGAAGCCTGGGAGGACGGAACCGTCAACGCCGCGACCCACGGATTTTACCGCGACACGCGAAAGACGCTGGAGGGCGCCTGGGTTCGGCCGCGTCACGACGGCTACATGGGCTTCCAGCAGGCCGCGTCGGATCGCATCAATCTGGCCTTGCAGAGCGGGGACACTGACACTCGACTCGTCTCCGATCTTAACGAACTGTTTCGCGGGAGCTTCCGCTAGGCCGAAGCGTACCGCATTTCACGGGAGGAACTTGGAATGAAGCATCGGAAATCACTGATAGCCGGCGCAGTCGCGGCGGCACTCTGCGGCAGCGCGCTGCCGGCCATGTCCGCCGGCGAGGAGCTGATCAGCTCGCTGCCGGACAATTTGAAGGATCTCTATGTCGACGCGTCGCAGACGCTGATGCCGTCGGCCTACGACAATTTCACGCCTCCGGCCAAGCCGTGGAAGTGGTGCCATTCCGAATCCTACCAGGGCAATCCCTGGCGCGTCTCGGTGACCAACGAACTGAAGCGGCTCGTCGAGGGCCTGAAGGCCGACGGCACGGTCGAGAGCTTCGAGGTGTCGGATTCCAACGGCGACGTAAGCCAGCAGATCAACCAGATCCGCGCCTTCATCGACAAGGGCTGCACCATCATCACCGCGATCCCCGGCTCTTCGACCGGCGTCGACGAGGCCATCAAGGCCGCCTACGACAAGGGCATCCCCTTTATCACCGCGTCAGCCTTCGTCACCAGCCCTTACGCCATCAACGTCGACTCCAACTTCAACCGCTGGGGCTACGAGATGATGGACGCGGCCGCCAAGGGCCTCGGCGGCAAGGGCAGCGTGCTGCTGGTCGAGGGCATCGCCGGTGCGCCGATCGTGGTGCAGGAGCGCGAAGGCGCCGAGAAGGTGCTCGCCGCCAACCCGGAACTGAAGGTCGCGCGCTCGGTCAACGGCAACTGGACCGCCAACGTCACCAAGACAGTGGTGCTGCAGGCGCTCGCCACCAACCCCGCGCCGATCGATGCCGTCTGGACCACCGGCAGCGAAAGCCGCGTGGTCGCCGAGGCGTTTGCCGAGGCCGGCCGCCCCGCCCCGCTCATCACCGGTTCGATCACCGGCGATGCGCTCGGCTACTGGAAGGCCAATCCGGACAAGTATCGCTTCGAGGGCCACGCCGTGCTTCCGGGCTGGACGGCGCAGACGCTGTTCCGCGTCGGCGCGCGCATGCTCGAAGGCCAGAAGCCGAAGCTCAACGTGCTGATGATCCCGATCCCGACCGTTGCCGGATCCGAGCTCGGCAACTGGTACAAGGACTGCATGACGCCGGACGCGGTCTCCGTGTTCCCCGTCCCGCCGTCCGACCCGATGCCGGAAGAGTGGCTCGACGCGTATTTCAGCAATCCCGCGCCGTCCAAGGGCTGGGACTACGCCAAGGTGCCCGACGCCTGCGCGAAGTGAACGGGACTTGATTGCTTGCGAGGCCGGCTCCTAAGGGGGGCCGGCTCCATTGATTGAGATTGGTAAGCGGGTTTCAGGCTCAAACGTGACCACTCTACGTTGCCCCCCTCTGTCCTGCCGGACATCTCCCCCGCAAGGGGGGAGATCGGCCGGCCGCATTCCCATAGCCAATCTCCCCCCTTGTGGGGGAGATGTCCGGCAGGACAGAGGGGGGTGCGAAGGAACGCTAACGTCAGTCTTTAGCTGGCTGCCCAGATGCTGCAGCGCTCATGCTTGAGGTCCGCGCCATCTCCAAACGTTACGGCGAGACCGTGGCGCTGTCGGAAGCGTCCATCGGCTTCCGCGCTGGCACCATCCACACGATTCTCGGTGAGAACGGCTCCGGCAAAAGCACGCTGGTGAAGTTGCTGTCCGGCATCGTACAGCCGGATGCGGGAAAAATCCTGCTGGACGGAAAACCGTTTTCAGGGCGCGGCCCGGCGACGTTCCAGGCGGCCGGCTTCGCCACCGTTTTCCAGGAGGTGCTGATCGCGCCGGACCGTTCGGTCACCGACAACATCCTCCTCGGCCTCGACGGGCTGCTCAGAAGAAACGTGCCGCGCGGCGAACGCAAGGCGCGTGCGCAGGCTGTGCTGTCACGGTTCGCGCGCACCCATGTGCCGCTGGACGCGCCCGCCGGCCAGCTCCCGCTGGCCGCGCAGCAACTGGTGGTGCTGGCGCGCGCCGTGGTGCGGAACCCAAGAATCCTCATCCTCGACGAGGTGACCGCGGCGCTCGATTTCGCCGACCGCGAGGCGGTGTTTTCGCTGATGCGTGCATTGGCAGGGCAGGGGACGCTGATCCTGTTCATCACCCACCGCATGGACGAGGTGATGGCGCTCTCCGATCGCATCTCCATCCTGCGCGGCGGCAAGGTGGTGCGCACCGAGGAGCGCGGCGCCTCCACGCCGGCCGAACTGCTGAAGGCCATGGCGCCGCAAACGGCGGCGGAGCTTGCGCATGCCTGACCGCTCCGCATTCCACATCCGCAACCTGGCGCTGGCGGCGGGCAAGGCCGCCATCGACCACACGATCTCGCCCGGCGAGATCGTCGGCCTTGCCGGGCTCGATGGCCACGGCCAGGAAACGTTCCTCAAAACCCTCGCCGGGCTGGAGAAACCCGCTGCCGGCCAGGTTTCGATCGACACGGCCGCCGGCCGCCTCGCGGTCGCCGGCTTCCGCAAGGCGGTCGCCAGCGGCATCGCCTACCTGCCGCGGGACCGGCGGGCGACGGGCATCTTTCCGACCCAGTCGGTGCTCGACAATTTTGCCATCTCCACGGTCGGCAGGGACGCGCGCATGGGTTTCATCAGCACGGCCGAACGCCGCCGCCGCTACGAGGTCTTTCGCGAAAGACTGTCGATCGCCGCGCCGAGCCCCGCAGCGGCGATCACCACCCTTTCCGGCGGCAACCAGCAAAAGGTGCTGCTCGCCCGCGCACTGGCCTTGGAACCAAAAGTGCTGCTGCTCAACGATCCCACCCGCGGCGTCGACGTCGCCACGCGCCACGTGCTCTACGAGGTCTTCCGCGGACTTGCCGCCGAGGGCATGGCGCTGGTCATCCTCTCCAGCGAGATCGAGGAGATCCTCGTGCTCTGCCATCGCGTCCTGGTCTTCCGCGAGCACGAGGTGGCGGCCGAAATGTCCGGCGCCGCCATGACCACCGACGCGGTGATCGCCGCCATGTTCGGGCGGGCCGCGTGATGATCGGCTCGCTCATCCGCAATGCCGGCTTCGCGCTGATCCTCCTGGTCGTGCTGCTTGCCGGCAACCTCTTGCTCAACCCGGCGCGGTTTCATCCGGCCGCATGGGGCACGCTGATCGGGCTGGCGGCGCCGCTGATCGGCGCGGCCGCCGCCTCGGCGCCGGTTATCCTGGCGGGCCGCGGCGGCATCGACATTTCCGTCGGTCCGCTGATGGGTTTCGTCAACGCCATCGTCATCCAGGCGCTGTTCCTGAAGGCGGGCATCTCCTCGCCCTGGATCATCCTGCCGGCGGCGTTGCTGGTGGGCGCGGCGGTCGGCGCGGCCAATGGTTTCATGGCGACGGTGCTGCGCATCCAGCCGATCGTGGCGACGCTCGGCACCTATCTGATCCTCGTCGGCGTGACGCTGACCATCCTGCCCGCGCCGATCGGCCCGGCGCCTGTATGGCTGAAGGCGATGGCCGGGCCGATCTCCATCCTGCCCCTGGCGGCGATCTTCGTGTTCTGGTGGCTAGTGCACCAGACGCCTTATTATGACCAGTTGATGGCGGTCGGCAGCGACGACCGCGCCGCCTATACGGCGGGCGTCCCGGTCACCAAGGTACGCTTCATCGCCTATGTGATGACCGGTATGCTGGCGGCAGTCGCCGGGCTGATGCTGACGGCCCTGATCGGCTCGGCGGACCCGAATGTCGGCCCGACCTACACGCTGATCGCCATCGCGGCGGTGGCGCTCGGCGGCGTCAGCCTCGCCGGCGGCAAGGGCGGGCTGGCGGGGGCGGCCATCGGCGCGATCGACATCTTCCTGCTGCAGAGCCTGCTGACCGCGTTCAACGTCTCGACCTATGTGCTGCAGGTCGCCTACGGCACGATCCTGGTGGCCGCCGTCATGCTGACCGCCGTGCAGGAGCGCCTGTCGGCCAGGAGGGCCGCGTGATGAAGTTCGACCGGAGCTTTTTCGCCAGCACCAACGGCCGTATCGCCGGCGCCTTCGCCGTCGCCATCCTGCTGCATGTCGTCGGCACGCTGCTGATCCCCGGCTATTCCGCGCCCTTCGCCATCCGCGCCATCCTGGTGCTGGCAGCACTTCTGGCGGTGGCCTCGATCGGCCAGACGCTGGTGGTCATCCTGGGCGGCATCGACCTGTCGATCCCCTTCGTCATCGGCTTCGCCAATGTCGTTGCGGCGCAGCTTTACGGCCAGGGCTGGAATTTTGTGCTGGTCTGCGCGGTGGTTGGCGTGCTGGCGGTCCTGATCGGCGGGCTGAACGGCCTGATCTCGCGCGGGCTGAACATCCATCCCCTCATAGTCACACTCGGCATCGGCATGATCGTGCAGGGGCTGGTGTTGCTGTGGACGAAGGGATTTCCGTCCGGCTCGGCGCCGCCCGCCGTGTCGGCCTTCGTGTCGATCGGCGGCTCGGTCGGCCCTCTGCCGGTTCCGTGGCTGGTGCCTTGCGTCGCCGTGCTAACGGCGCTGATCGTGCTCGTACTGGCGCGCACGCCCTACGGAAGGCGGCTCTATGCGCTGGGCAGCAATCCGGGCGCCGCACCCCTGGCGCTGATCGACCCGGTGAAAATGTGGGTGGTCACCTATGCGGCAAGCGCCTTCTTCGCGGCGACGGCCGGCGTTCTGCTGCTGGGTTTCACCGGCTCCGCCTATGGCGATGTCGGCCAGCCATACCTGTTCCAGACCATCGCGGCGGTTGTGGTCGGTGGCGCGGCCCTAGTGGGCGGGCGTGGCAGCTATCTCGGCACCATCGCCGGCGTGCTGGTGCTGACCGAGATCAACACGCTGCTGATCGGGCTGGGTTTCCAGCCGGCGGCTGTGCAGGCAGCACTCGGGCTGATCATCGTGCTGCTTGTCTCGCTTTACGGCCGCGAGCGGCATGTGTCGACGACGATATAGGGTCTATTCCGCTGCCAGTGTGGACGGCTCGATGCCGAGTCGCTTCAGCACGTCCAGAAGCGTTTCGACATCGGGGGCGGTATCGTCGACTAGCGCGTCGTAGAGTTTCTTGCGCGGGATGCCGGCCTCCTGCGCCATGCTGGTCATGCCGCGAGCGCGTGCAACGACGCCGATCGCGTGAGCGATATAGACCGCATCGCCGGACTCCATCGCGTCAGCCAGCAGTTCGCGCTGCGACTCATCGTCGTCGAGATAGCGCGAGCCGTCGAAGGGATAGGTCTTAAGTGCCATTCACAGCTCCTTGGCGAGCGTCGGATATCGCGTTGTTGGGTGGACTTGTCGCCACCGCAAAGCAGGACGACGAGTCTACTCCCGTGGCGAACGAAGTAAAGGCGGTAGCCCGGCCCATGGTCGATGCGCATCTCGCCGATGCCTTCGAAATATTTCACATCACCCAGCAATCCTGCCCTTGCTCGGTCGATACGCTGCAAGATGCGGTTTCTGGCACGACTATCGGCGAGATCATCCACCCAAGCTACGAATTCCGCCGTCTGGACGATCTCGAACATCTAAAGGGTCGCCCTCTTAGGCCGAAGTTCATTGCGCTCGCAAAGCCCTACAACCCCCAAACCCTCCTCGCATTCCCTGAAAACAGCTTCGTCCTTTCCTCCGTGCTGGCGCCAGCGACCAGCGCCTGTGTCGCCGCGAGCCAGGTCGACAGCCCACCGCCCAGCGTGCAGACCGGCCAGTCGCTGCCCCAGACGACACGGTCCCAACCGAACACGCCGATCGTGTGCTCGAGATAGGGGCGCAGCGTCTCGACGGTCCAGTTTTCGGGATCGGCATAGGCGACCACGCCGGAGATTTTTCCGACGATGTTCGGCCGCTTGGCGATCTCGCCCATATGCTCCCGCCAGGGATGTTCGGCATTGCCCTTGATGTCCGGCACGCCGCAATGGTCGAGCACGAACTGCACGTCGGGAGCCAGGTCGACGAGCGCAATTGCCTTCGGGATCTGGTGTGGCAGCACGCAGAGATCGAAGGTGAGCCCAGTGCCCTTCAGCCGCTGGATGTTCTCGCGAAACAGCGCGCCCTCGGAAACGTCGTCGGGCACGACATGCAGCACGCGGCGAAACCCCTTGACGAATGTCGTCTCGCGCACCCGCTCGAGATATTCGGCGAAGCCCGGGTCTTCCGGCCGGCAGGCGGCGATCGCGCCGCGCAGCAGGCTGCCGGGCTCGCGCGCCTTGCGCGCCACGTAGGCCGTCTCGGCCTCGATGTCCTCCGGCGCGACGTCCACCTCCATGTGCAGCGTCTGCGCGATGCCGCCGCGCCTGGCCTCGCTTGCATACTCCTCGTAGGAGAAATCGCGGTTGAGCGCCGGCGCGCCGGAGAGCCAGGGATAACGCAGCGCCGCCTGGTCGACGATGTGCAGATGAGTGTCGATGATCATGCTTGCTCCTCCCTGCATGTCGATCGATTCTCCCATGGAAAAATCGATCCTTCACCTGAGAATTTAAATCGACTGCTTCACATCTGAGCCCGCGAGCCGCGAAAGCTGCTCGGCGGTGGCGAGGATCAGCTCGATGGTCTGGGTGATGTCCGGCGCCGACGGCAGGTTGACCAGCGTGATATAGGGCACTGTAAGCGCGGCGATCGCCTTGCCGTCGGGGCCGAGCACCGGGGCGGAAAGGTTGTAGACGCCGGCGGTCTGCAAGCTGGCCATCATCTCGTAGCCGCGGTCGCGGATCTGGTCGAGCCGGCTGAAGAATTCCGGCGGCTGCGCCGGCTTTTCCGTGCTGCGCAGATGCTCGGAGATCATCATCTGCCGCTCCTCCTGCGAGCGGAAGGCCAGCAGTACATGGCCCGACCCGGTGTCGAACAGGCTGATATGCGAGCCGACGCGGATGGAGATGCCCCAATATCCCGGGGCTTCCTGCTGGGCGATGACGACGGCCGAGCCGCGGTCGAACACCACGAGCTGGTTGGCCTGCCGCGAGGTTTCCGCCAGTTCGCGCATCAGCGGCGTGGCGTAGGAGACAAGCCGGCGCACCGGCACGTGCAACTGCGCCAGGCCGAACAGCTTCAGCGTCAGCGAATATCGGTCGCCATCCGGCTTTGTCACGTAGCCGCGCTTCACCAGCCGGTCGAGCATCCGGTAGAACTCGTTGGGGCTGCGGCCGAGCTTTTTGGCGATCTCCGCCTGGGTGAGCCCGCCGTCGACGCCGGCCAGCAACTCGAGGATGTCCAGGCCCTTGTCCAGCGCCGGCGCGCGGTAGCGGTCCGATTCCTCGTCTTCCATGGACCGAGTCCTCCCCTGTGAATTCTCAGGTGCATATACGCACGAAGCAATCGGGGAAATCAATTGGCACTTGACCGATCTGTGAAAATGATCTTTGTATATGAATGAAGCGCTCGTCCATGGGCCGCTTCCGTTTTGACGCGGCGCGGCCGCGCCCAAGGGAGGATCGGATGAAGAGACTGCTATCCGGCGTGTCGGCCGGAGTGATCGTTTTGGCACTCGGCGCCGGCGCGGCTTTCGCGCAGGAACTGCCGGGCAAGTTCGAGGGCGTCACCATCGACGCCAAGCTGATCGGCGGCCAGCAGTACGAGGCGCTCTACGCGCGCATCGCCGACTGGGAGAAGGCGACCGGCGCGAAAGTCAACGTCATCTCCAAGAAGAACCATTTCGAGCTGGACAAGGAGATCAAGTCCGATATCGCCACTGGCTCGATAAGCTGGTGCGTCGGCTCCAATCACTCGTCCTTCGCGCCGCAGTATCCGGACATCTACGCCGACCTGACGGCGCTGCTGCCGAAGGCCGAGATCGACGCCTTCGTGCCGGCCAACATCGCGGCCTCGACGCTCGACGGCAAGCTGGTGATGCTGCCGCGCGCCCAGTTCGACGTGTCGGCGCTCTATTACCAGAAGAGCCTCTACGCGGACGAAGCCAAGAAGGCCGCCTACAAGGAGAAGTATGGCGAGGAACTGACCCCGCCAGACACCTGGGAACAGGTGACGAAGCAGGCGGAATTCTTCGCCTCGCCGCCGGACTTCTACGGCACCCAGTTCGCCGGCAAGGAAGAGGCGATCAACGGCCGCTTCTACGAGATGGTCGTCGCCGAGGGCGGCGAATATCTCGACAAGGACGGCAAGCCCGCCTTCAATTCGGAAGCCGGTGTGCGTGCGCTCGACTGGTTCGTCAATCTCTACAAGGCCAAGGCGGTTCCGGCTGGCACCACCAACTATCTGTGGGACGACCTCGGCCAGGGTTTTGCCTCGGGCACGGTGGCGCTCAACCTCGACTGGCCGGGCTGGGCCGGCTTCTTCAACGACCCCAAGTCGTCGAAGGTTGCGGGCAATGTCGGCGTCAAGGTTCAGCCGGAGGGGTCGTCGGGCAAGCGCACCGGGTGGTCCGGCCATCACGGCTTTTCGGTCACCGAAAGCTGCGCCAGCAAGGAGGCCGCCGCCTCGCTCGTCTGGTGGCTGACCAACGAGGACAGCCAGAAGCTGGAGGCCGCCGCCGGCCCGCTGCCGACCCGCACCGCCGTCTGGGAATGGGACATCGCCCAGGCGTCCGGCGACGCCTACAAGACCGAGGTCCTGAAAGCCTTCCAGGAAGCCGCCGCGAACGCTTTCGCCGTGCCGCAGACGCCGTCCTGGATCGAGATCTCCAACGCCGTCTATCCGGAGCTGCAGGCCGCCATTCTCGGCGACAAGACCTCGAAGCAGGCGCTTGACGACGCGGCCGCCAAGGCGACGCAGATCCTCGAGGATGCCGGCGAGCTTTGAGGCGCCAACCTTAACCCTCCCCCTTGAGGGGAGGGTCGCGGAGCAACCCGCTCGGCACGAGCGGGTATGCGAAGCGGGGTGGGGTCAGCGCGGCAGTGCTCCATCCTGAGGTTACCCCTCCCCGGCTCGCAAGCCTCGCTTCGCTCGGCCCGCTTGCCGACCCTCCCCTCAAGGGGGAGGGTGCCGTTGCGCTCTACGATCATCGGAAACAGGACGCTCGATGAAATTCCCGCGGCCCTCCGCACCCACTCTTCTGCTGCTGCCGGCGATCGTCGTGCTGGCGGCGGTGGTCATCGTGCCGCTGCTGCTCTCCTTCTATTCCAGCTTCACGCCGTTCCGGCTTACCAAGCCCGACACGTTTTTCGTCTTCGTCGGCTTCCGCAATTACCTGACCATCCTCTCCGACTGGAATTTCTGGGTCGCCTTCGGCCGCACCGTGCTGCTGCTCACCGTGGCGCTCAATCTCGAAATGCTGCTGGGGCTCGGGCTGGCACTGCTGGTCGAGCGCGCCTCGCGTGGCCAGCGTGTGCTGCGCACGCTGATGATGTTCCCGATGATGTTCTCGCCGATCCTCGTCGGCTTCCAGTTCAAGTTCATGTTCAACGACAATATCGGCCTGGTAAACAACGCGCTTCAGGCGCTGGGTCTGACCGATACGGCGATCCCCTGGCTGATCGAGGGGCATCTCGCCTTCATTGCCATCCTCACCGCCGAGATCTGGTCGTCGACCTCGGTCTTCGCCATCCTGATCCTTGCCGGGCTGCTTGCCATGCCGAGGGAGCCGATCGAGGCGGCGCGCGTCGATGGCTGCACGCCCTGGCAGACTTTCCGTTATGTCGTCTGGCCGTTCGTCATGCCGTTTGCCTACATCGCCATGACCATCCGCTCGCTCGACGTGGCGCGCGCCTATGACATCGTCAAGATCATGACCGACGGCGGGCCGGCCGGCCGCACCGAGCTTCTGTGGACGCTGGTCGCCCGCACCGCCTACAGCGACGCGCGCATGGGGCTGGCCAACGCCATGGCCTATTTCTCGATCCTGCTGTCGATCCTGTTCACCGTCTATTTCTTCCGGAAGCTGGCCGCCGCCCGCTCGCAGATCGGCGCGGAGTGGTGACGATGGACGACAATTCCTCCGCCCGCTTCAAGAAGCGCCTGCTGAAAGCCGGCCACCTGATCGCCCTGTTCCTGGCGATGCTGTTCATCTGCATGCCCGGCATCTGGATCGTGCTGTCGTCGCTGCGGCCGACGGTCGAGATCATGGCCAAGCCGCCGGTGTGGATCCCGCAGGAACTGTCCTTCGACGCCTACGTCTCGATGTTTTCCGGCGTCGGCAAGGGCGGCATTCCGGTGCTGGAATATTTCCGCAATTCGCTGATCATCTCGGTCACCTCGACGGTGATCGCCATCGCCATCGGCATGGCAGGCGGCTACGCTTTCGCCCGCTACCGCTTCCGCGGCAAGTCCGGTATGTTTTTGGGCCTGATGCTGACGCGCACCGTGCCGGGCATCGCGCTGTCGCTGCCACTGTTCTTCGTCTATGCGCGCCTCGGCATCATCGACACGCATTTCGGCCTGATCCTCGCCTATGTGGCGCTCAACATCCCCTTCACCATCTGGCTGATCGACGGTTTTTTCCGGCAGGTGCCGAAGGATCTGGCGGAAGCCGCCCAGATCGACGGCTGCACGCGCTGGCAGGCCTTTTGGCAGGTCGAGTTCCCGTTGGCCGGGCCGGGCATCGCCTCGGCCGGCATTTTCGCCTTCCTGACCTCGTGGAACGAGTTCGCGCTCGCCTCGCAACTGACGCGCTCGGTCAACTCGAAAACCCTGCCTGTCGGCCTGCTCGACTACACCGCCGAGTTCACCATCGACTGGCGCGGCATGTGCGCGCTGGCCGTGGTGATGATCGTGCCGGCGCTGACCCTCACCTTCATCGTCCAGAAACATCTCGTCGGCGGCCTGACGTCGGGCGCGGTCAAAGGATAGTCCCATGGCCACGGTCACCCTCAACAAACTCGAAAAGCGCTACGGCGCCACGCCGGTCGTGCATGGCATCGACCTGGAGATCGCCGACCGCGAGTTCATCTGCCTGGTCGGTCCGTCCGGCTGCGGCAAGTCGACGACGCTGCGCATGATTGCTGGCCTGGAAGATATTTCGGGCGGCGAGATCAGGATCGGCGGCAAGGTGGTCAACGACCTGCCGCCGCGCTCGCGCAACATCTCGATGGTGTTCCAGTCCTACGCGCTCTATCCGCACATGACCGTGCGCGAGAACATGGGCTTTTCGCTGAAGATCGCCGGGCGGCCGCAGGCGGAGATCGACAAGGCGGTTGCGGAAGCGGCTTCCATCCTCGGACTGGAGCAACTGCTGGAGCGCCGCCCCTCGCAGCTTTCCGGCGGCCAGCGCCAGCGTGTCGCCATGGGCCGCGCCATCGTGCGACGGCCGGAGGTTTTTCTGTTCGACGAGCCGTTGTCGAACCTCGACGCGAAGCTGCGCAGCCAGGTGCGCACCGAGATCAAGAAGCTGCATGCCCGAATGCAGACCACCATGGTCTACGTCACCCACGACCAGGTCGAGGCGATGACCTTGTCCGACCGCATCGTCATCATGCGCGACGGCCATATCGAGCAGGTCGGCACGCCCGACGAGGTGTTCAAGCGCCCCGCCACCCATTTCGTCGCCGGTTTTATCGGCTCGCCACCGATGAACCTCTTCGAGGCGACCGTGGCCGACGGTGGGCTCGCCTTCCCTGGCGGCGCGACGCTGCCGCTGCCGGCGCGGTTCCGGCAGAACGTCACGGCCGGGCAGAAGGTGGTGTTCGGCCTGCGCCCGGACGACGTCTATCCGGCCGGCCACGGCCTGCATTCCGGCGACGCGGCCGACCTGCATTCGGCTGAGTTTCAGGTCGCGGTCACCGAGCCGCTCGGCAACGAGACGCTGGTGTTCGCGAGTTTCGACGGCAGGGAATGGGTGTCGCGCATGCTCAATCCGAAGCCGTTGAGGCCCGGTGACAAGATCGCCATGAGCCTGGACCTGAGCCAGGCGCACCTGTTTGATGCCGCGACCGGCAGGACACTGAGGAACTAGGAGGAGGGGGCGATGGCCAGGATCGAAAAAGTCGAGTTGCGGATGGTGGACCTTGTTCCCAAGGTCAAGCGCACCGACGCCATCCAGAGTTTTGTCTCCCAGGAAACGCCGATCGTCACCATCACCGATTCCGACGGCGCGACCGGCACCGGCTATTCTTACACGATCGGCACCGGCGGCTCGTCAGTGATGCGGCTTTTGGCCGACCACCTCGCGCCGCGCATCATCGGCGACGACGCCGACATGATCGAGGCGATCTGGCACAAGCTGGAATTCGCCACCCATGCCACCACCATCGGCGCCATCACGGCGATCGCGCTGGCGGCCATCGACACGGCTCTTTGGGATCTGCGCGCGAAAAAGCAGAAGCTCCCGCTGTGGAAGCTCGCCGGCGGCGCGCGCGACAAAGTTCCGCTCTACACCACCGAGGGCGGCTGGCTGCATATCGAGCCGGAAGCGCTGGTCGATGATGCGCTCCAGGCCAAGGCAAACGGTTTCCGCGGCTCCAAGGTCAAGATCGGCAAGTCGCACGGCGCCGAGGATTTTGCCCGGCTCTCCGCCGTGCGCAAGGCGGTCGGCGACGGTTACGAGATCATGACCGACTGCAACCAGGGTTTTGCCGTGGACGAGGCGATCCGCCGCGCCGAGCGGCTGCGCGAACTCGACCTTGCCTGGATCGAGGAGCCGCTGCCGGCCGACGACATCGACGGCCATATCAGGCTCAACCGGTCGACTTCCACGCCCATCGCCGTCGGCGAATCGCTCTATTCCATCCGGCATTTTCGCGAGTACATGCAGAAGGGCGGCTGCTCGATCGTCCAGGTCGATGTCGGCCGCATCGGCGGCATCACCCCATGGCTGAAGGTCGCCCACGCGGCGGAAGCCTTCGACATGCCGGTCTGCCCGCATTTCCTGATGGAACTGCATGTCAGCCTGGTCTGCGCCATCCAGAACGGCAAATATGTCGAATACATCCCCCAACTCGACGATCTGACCGGCAAGCGCATGGAGATCGTCGACGGCTGCGCCCTCGCCCCATCCGACCCCGGCATCGGCATCGACTGGGACTGGGACGCTGTTAAAAGGATGAGCGTTCCGGAATTCACCCGGGAGATCACCAAAGGGGAGGGATGAACATGCAGCGCATGGGTTTGGTTCTCGGCATCAAGCCGGAACACATTGCCGAATACAAACGGCTGCACGCGGACGTATGGCCCTCGGTGCTGGCCAAGATCGCCGATTGCAACATCCGCAACTACTCGATTTTCCTGCGCGAGCCAGAGAACCTGATGTTCGCCTATTTCGAGTACCATGGCAGTGACTTCGCCGCCGACTCAGCCAAGATGGCTGCCGATCCCGAGACGCAGCGCTGGTGGGCAGTCAACATGCCGCTTCAGGCTCCGCTCGACACCCGCAAGGAGGGCGAGTGGTGGGCAGGCATGGAAGAGGTGTTTCATGTGGACTAGCGCCGACGTCTCCCTCCCCCTTGAGGGGAGGGTCCGGCCGCAGGCCGGGGGAGGGGTCATAGCGGCAGTGCTCGGCGTTCCTTCTTCCGTCGCAGCATTAGGTTGGCGCGCGACCGCTTGGACCCCCTCTGACCGCTTCGCGGTTATCTCTCCCACGACGGGGGAGAGCAGGTTGGCGCGCGGCCGCACAGACTCCACCCGGCCCTTCGGGCCGTCCTTCGGCCCCCCTCAAGGGGGAGGGAAAGCGCCATGACCTTCTCCCCATCCTCCCTCGCCCAGTCCTGGCCCGCCCCGTCGAAGCCGCGTCCGGTCGTCACCTTCGGCGCGGGTTCGATCGTCGGCGACGCGCACTATCCGGCCTACCGGAAAAGCGGCGTACCGATTGCCGGCCTCTATGATCCCGACCGCGCCAAGGCGGAAAAACTCGCTGCCGCCTGGGGCGTCAAGGCATTTGCCTCGGTCGCCGAGGCGGCAGCCGTCGAGGGCGCGATCTTCGACCTCGCCACGCCGCCGGACCGCCATGCGCAGGTGCTCGCCGCGCTGCCGGACGGTGCTGCCGCGCTGATCCAGAAGCCGATGGGCGCGGATCTCGCAGGCGCCACGGAAATCCTGAAGATTTGCCGGCAAAAGAAACTTGTCGCCGCCGTCAATTTCCAGCTCCGTTTCGCGCCGATGATGCTGGCTCTGAAGGACGCGATCGCCAGGGGGTGGCTCGGCGAGGTGGTCGATTTCGATGCGTTTCTGGCGCTCGACACGCCGTGGCAGCTCTGGGAATTTCTGCTCAAGGCGCCGCGCGTCGAGATCGCCATGCATTCGATCCATTACCTCGACCTGATCCGTCAATTGCTCGGCGATCCGCGCGGCGTGCACGCAAAAACACTCGGCCACCCCAATCATTCGGTGGCGCAGACGCGCACCAGCGCCATCCTCGACTATGGCGAGCGGGTGCGCTGCAACCTGTCGATCAACCACGACCACAAGTTCGGGCGAAAGTACCAGGCCTGCGAGTTCCGCGTCTGCGGCACCGAGGGCGCGGCCTATCTGAAGCTCGGCGTCAATCTCGACTATCCCAGGGGCGAGCCCGACATTCTGGAAATCTTTCCGAAGGGCGGTGACGGCTGGGTGAACGTGCCGCTGTCGGGCACATGGTTCCCGGACGGATTTGTCGGCCGCATGGCCAATCTGCAGCGTTTCGTGGCGGGCGAGGATTCCGAGCTGGTGAGTTCGGTCGAGGATGCCTGGAACACCATGGCGCTGGTCGAGGCCGCCTATCAATCGAGCGCCGCGCCGGCCACGCCCCTAGCAAAAAGGCCCTGAGATGGAGCAGATCACCTATTTCGAGGACTATGAGATCGGCTTCTCGCGCACCACGCTTGGCCGCACCATCACCGAGACCGACTTCGTCGTCCATGCCGGCCATACCGGCGATTTCTTCCCGCACCACATGGACGCCGAATACATGAAGACGACGCCGTTCGGGCAGCGTATCGCCCACGGCACCATGGTCTTTTCCATCGGCGTCGGCCTGACGGCCAGCGTCATCAACCCGGTCGCCTTCTCCTACGGCTACGACCGGCTGCGCTTCGTCCGCCCGGTGTTCATCGGCGACACCATCAAGACGCGCGCCACCATCACCGCCAAGGAGGAAGACCCGAAGCGCCCCGACGCCGGCCGCGTCATCGAGCGCAACGAGGTGATCAACCAGCGCGGCGAGGTCGTGCTGGCGGCGGACCACATCTACGTCGTCGAGCGACGGCCGAAGGTCGCTTGACGCGACAGAAGAGTAACTCTGGAAGAAGGCTGAACCACCCCCACTCCGGCCCTTCGGGCCACCTCTCCCCCTTGCAGGGGTAGAGGAAACCGAGCTGGATGAGCGCCGGCATTGCGGCAGCGCATTTCCTGTACCCCTGTCAGGGGGAGAGGTGGCCCGAAGGGCCGGAGTGGGGGTGTTTAGGCACCGAGCAAAACGAACGAAGGCCAACACCATGACAGACCTAACCGGCAAGATCGTCCTCATCACCGCCGCCGCGCAAGGCATCGGCCGCGCCTCGGCGCTCGCCTTCGCGCGCGCCGGCGCCACCGTGCACGCCACCGACATCAACGAGAAGGCGCTGGCCGAGCTCGCCGGCGAGAAGAACATCTCGACCCAAAAGCTCAATGTGCTGGACGATGCCGCCGTCAGCACTGCGGTCGCCGGGATCGGCCGCGTCGACGTGCTGTTCAACTGCGCCGGTGTCGTCCACGCCGGCTCGCTCCTGGAGATGCCGGACTCTGATCTCGATTTCGCCTTCGACCTCAACGTCCGAGCCATGGTGCGCACCATCCGCGCCGTGCTGCCGGGCATGCTGGAGCGCGGCGACGGCGCCATCGTCAACATGGCGTCGGTCGCTTCCAGCATGAAGGGCGTGCCGAACCGCTTCGCCTATGGCGTCACCAAGGCGGCCGTCATCGGGCTCACCAAATCGGTTGCCGCCGACTATGTCGGAAAAGGCATCCGCTGCAACGCCATCTGCCCCGGCACAGTGGAGAGCCCCTCGCTGCAGGACCGGCTGCGCGCCCAGGGCGACTATGACGCGGCCCGCGCCGCCTTCATCTCGCGCCAGCCGATCGGCCGCATCGGCGCGCCGGAGGAGATCGCCGACCTTGCGGTCTATCTTGCCGGCGCGACCTACACGACGGGGCAGGCCTATGCCATCGACGGCGGCTGGACCATCTAGGATATGCCGAGGTTTCAGGTGAGGCTGGCCTGCAAATGACGGTTTTCTGCGCTTCCGGTGCTCACGTACCCAAATGTACGCTCCGCTCCGGTTCTCACCCGCCATTTTCGGCTCAGCCTGACCTGAAACTCGACATATCCGGCCTTCGGTATTTGCAACGGATTTCGACATGACCCGTATCACCGGTCTGCGCACCCACGACCTCCGCTTCCCGACCTCGCAGAGCCTGGACGGGTCGGACGCGATGAATCCCGATCCCGACTATTCGGCCGCCTATGTCGTGCTGGAGACCGACGGCGGGTTCGAGGGCCACGGGCTCACCTTCACCATCGGCCGTGGCAACGACATCTGCTGCCTTGCCATCGAGGCGATGACGCATCTGGTGGTCGGCCTCGAACTGGACTGGATCCGCGAAGACCCCGGCCGGTTCTGGCGGCATGTCACGGGCGACAGCCAGTTGCGCTGGATCGGCCCGGACAAGGGCGCGATGCACCTGGCCACCGGCGCGGTGGTCAACGCGGTATGGGACCTGCTGGCAAAACAGTCCGGCAAGCCGGTTTGGCGGCTGGTCGCCGACATGAGCCCGGAAGAGATCGTGAAGATCGTCGACTTCCGTTACCTGACCGATGCGCTTACGCCGGAGGAGGCGCTAAAAATCCTGCGCCGCGCCGAGACCGGCAAGGCGGAGCGCATCGCCATTCTGGAGCGCGAGGGCTACGCCTGCTATACCACGTCGGCCGGCTGGCTGGGTTACGACGACGACAAGCTGCGTCGGCTCTGTCAGGAGGCGGTCGACGCCGGTTTCAACCACGTCAAGATGAAGGTCGGTCGCGATTTGCAGGACGACATTCGCCGGCTAACGATCGCCCGCGAGGTGCTCGGCCCTGACCGCTTCATGATGATCGACGCCAACCAGGTCTGGGAGGTCGGGCAGGCCGTCGAATGGGTGAAGAAGCTGGCTTTCGCAAAACCCTATTTCATCGAGGAGCCCACCAGCCCGGACGATGTCGCCGGCCACAAGGCCATCCGCGAGGCGGTGGCGCCGATAAAGGTCGCCACCGGCGAAATGTGCCAGAACCGCATCATCTTCAAGCAGATGATCGCCGGCGGCGCCATCGACATCGTGCAGATCGACGCCTGCCGCATGGGCGGCTTGAACGAGGTGCTGGCGGTGCTGCTGATGGCCGCGAAATACGGGCTGCCGGTCTGGCCGCATGCCGGTGGCGTGGGTCTCTGCGAATATGTGCAGCACCTGTCGATGATCGACTATCTTGCCGTATCGGGCACGAAGGAGGGCAGGGTGATCGAGTATGTCGACCATCTGCACGAGCATTTTGTCGAGCCCTGCGTGATCGAGAACGCCGCCTACATGCCGCCGAAGCTGCCGGGGTTTTCGATCGAGATGAAGCCGGACTCGATTGAGGTGTATGAGTTTGGGAAGGTGGCCTGATCTTCGCAGACGATTAATTTGTTGGCCTCTTCGGACCGGATTCGGTCGGTGGCATCGCCAAGCTGGAACACCCCTCATCCGACCTCGCTGTGCTCGGCCACCTTCTCCCACAAGGGGAGAAGGTGGAGCACTGCCGCTTCGTCTCTGCAAATCTCCAACGTCGAAGGTTTGCGGAGACGCATGCGCGAAACTCCACCTTCTCCCCTTGTGGGAGAAGGGGGCCGAGCGAAGCGAGGTCGGATGAGGGGTGTTGGAAGGAGTGCGACAGTCCCGCATCTGGAAGCGATGCGGTCGGCTTCCCTTCTTATATCAGCCCCGCCCCCGCCAGATCCCGCATCAGCCGGCTCGCCCCATAAGTCCACGGCGCGCATTCCGTCGACAGCCGCACGCAGTTCACCAGCGCGCCGAGTTTTTCGGTGGCGATGGTGACCCGGTCGCCGGACTTGTGGGTAAATCCTTTGCCTTTCTCGCCGCGATCCTTCGACGGCACGAACATGGTGCCAAGATAGAGCGCCATGCCGTCCGGATATTGATGGTGCCGGCCCATCGCGGCCGCCACAAGCTCTTCCGGCGAGCGGCTGATCTCCGCCATCGAGCTTGCGCCCTCCAGCACAAAACCGTCATCGCCCTCGACCTTCAAGGAAACCTTCGCCGACTTCACGTCAGCGATCGAGAAGGTGGCGTCGAACAGCCGGATGAACGGCCCGAGCGCGGCCGATGCATTGTTGTCCTTGGCTTTTCCGAGCAGCAGCGCCGAGCGCCCCTCGACGTCGCGCAGGTTCACGTCATTGCCGAGTGCGGCGCCGACGATCTTTCCGCTGCTGGCGGCGATGACGGCGATTTCCGGCTCCGGATTGTTCCAGGTCGATACGGGGTGCAGCCCGACATCCGCCCCGAACCCGACCGAAGCCAGCGGCTGGCATTTGGTGAAGATCTCGGCATCCGGGCCGATGCCGACCTCCAGATATTGCGACCAGGCGCCACGCTCGATCAGCTTGCGCTTGATCTCCATGGCTTCCGGCGAGCCCGGCTTCAATTTCGACAAATCGTGGCCGATCAGCGTGGCGATGTCGGCGCGGATGGCGTCCGCTCTTTCGGGATTGCCGCGCGCCTGTTCCTCGATGACGCGCTCAAGCAGGCTGACGACGAAGGTGACGCCGGAGGCTTTTACCGCCTGCAGGTCGACCGGCGAGAGCAGGCACGGCTGCGCCGTGTCGCGGCCGGCCTCGATGCTGTATTTCGCGATTGCCGCCAGCGATCCGATGGCGCGGCCCTGCGCCGAACGCGCGTAGGACGCCGGATCGTCCATCTCGCAGATGTCGCGGACGGTCGGCGCAGCCTTGGAAGTGATGTCGACGACGTCGCCGCCGCGCACGGTGACCACCAGCGGATACGGCGTTCCGGCCATGCGAGCCCGGCCGACAAAGACACCCTCGCCGGGCAGTTGCAGCAGATCTGTCATGGTCTTCCTCTTGGTAATGTCCCCGGCCGCGGCCGGCGGCGCATACTAGCCAGTTTCGCCCGGACCGCGAGGGGCTGGACCAAAGAAAGATCGGCGGTTTCCACACCGGCCGTGCTTGACCCGCGACGCGCGGTCGGGATCATGAGCGCTGCGATCCACCACCAAAAATCGACATGGGCCGAGCTAGCGATGCCGCATTTGCCGACCGAATACCCGGATTTCGGCCTGACTCCCGAGCAGCGGCGTCAGGCTGTTTACGGCCACTACTACGAATATCCCGGCATGGACGGCGAGCGCGGCGAGATCTGGGGTTATACCGACCGTTTTTCCTACGCGCCGGGCGATGTCGTCACGCTGTTCGTAAGTTCGACGGCGGACCGTTTTGACATGGAACTGGCGCGCGACGGCGCGGGACTGCAAAAAGTGTTCGAAAAGTCAGGCCTCGCCTCGCGCTGGCAGGACACATCGGACCAATGTTCGGTCGAGGGCTGCGGCTGGCAGCCGAGCTTCGAATTCGCCATCGGTGCCGACTGGCCGTCCGGCGCATACCGAATGACACTGACCGCCGAAGGCCGCGACGGAAGCCCGATCGTCAGCCACCATCTTTTCATCGTCCGTCCTTTGCCCGGGCGCAAACCAGGCCGCATCCTGCAGGTCGCAGCGACGGGTTCGTGGACCGCCTACAACAGTTGGGGCGGGTCGAACCACTATCAGGGCATCACCGGGCTGGAGCGCAACCAGTACGCCACGCGGGTGAGTACGCAGCGACCGTGGTGCCGGGGTTTCGTCGTGCTGCCGCCGGAGGCCCCGCGCGTGCCGATCGAGGTCAATTTGCCGCCGATGACCGAGCCGCGCTATCCGCATATGGAGTGGGCTTTCGCCACCGGCCATTCCAAGAAATACGCCTCGGCCGGCTGGGCGAGCTATGACGGGCTGTTCTTCAAATGGGCCGAGCGGCAGGGTTATGCGGTCGATCTCGCCACCCAGCATGAGCTGCATTTCTCGCCCGAAATCCTGCAGGACTACGACTGCGCGGTTTTCGTCGGTCACGACGAATACTGGACCTGGGAAATGCGCGACGCGGTCGACGATTTTGTCGAGCGGGGCGGGCGGGCGGCGCGCTTCGCCGGCAATTTTTTGTGGCAGACAAGGCTGGAGGACGAGGGACGTGCGCAGGTCTGCTACAAATACCGCGCCCGCGCCGAGGACCCGGTCTATCGAAGCGCCGATACCAGCCGCACGACCAACGCCTGGGAGGCGCCCGAGGTCGGGCGCCCCGGCGCGTCCACCTTCGGCCTCAACGCCACCGCCGGCGTCTATGCCGGCTGGGGCGGCTGCATGCCGCGCGGCGTGCGCGGCTTCCCGATCTACCGGCCGGACCACTGGGCGTTCCGCAACACCGGCCTCTATTACGGCGACGTGCTCGGCCAGGAGAGCCATATCTACGGCTACGAGGTCGACGGGCTCGACTTCACCATGAAGCGCGGGCTCCCCTATCCGACCGGTGAGGGCAACCCGCCCGAAGGCATCCAGATCCTCGGCCTCGGCATGGCGTCGCTGGTGGAGGAAAGTCCAGACGTGCCCTCCGGTTTCCTGAACAACGAGGATGCCGTCTTCACCGCCGAGACGCTTTATGGCGAGGCGACGCCGGAAGCCATGGACAAGGTCAAGCGCGGCAACGGCATGATCGTCAATTTTCCGAAGGGCAAGGGCGAGGTCTTCCATGCCGGCACATGCGAGTGGGTCGCCGGATTGCTGCGCAAGGACGCCATGGTCGAGCAGGTGACGAGGAACGTGCTGGACCGGTATCTGGGGAGGTAGGCTCGGGGTGCTGCAAGCGGCCTGCCGCTTCGAATCTCGATGGGTTTTGGCTCGCCAAACGATTGACGGCTCCGTTTCAAAATCGATTCTGGATCGCGGAAGGGATATCACATGGCGGATTCCGATCGGATCGACAAACTAATCGAAGCGGTACCTCAAGCCTTGGCGCTTCGTGCCGGGCTGGAGCTTGGCATCTTCACCCGGATCGGTGGTGGCGCGGAGACTGCCGATAGGCTTGGGGCCGCCCTCGAAGTCGATCCCGATCGTCTGTCGCGGCTTCTCTATGCGCTGGCCAGCATCGGTCTCCTTGAAGTCGAGAATGGCCGATTTCGCAACGGAGCCGAAGCGTCGGCCTTCCTCGACGCGTCCAAGCCGACCTATCGCGGCGGCGACCATGCGCTGCTGCGCGAGCTCTGGGGAGCCGATCTGCTGACCGCGGAGTCGCTGCGGCAGAATCGGCCGGCCGCGCTCCACGACTTTTCCGAAGCGGGGCCAGAGTCAGCGGCGGCCTTCAGCCGCATGCTCGCGCCGGGCGGGGTGATTTTCGGCCGGCACCTGGCCCAAGAGATCGACCTCTCGGCGATCGGTTCGGTGATCGACATCGGCGGCGGCCCCGGGACCATTCTCGTCGGACTTCGCGAGCGGTGGCCGCGGATTGCGGCGACGCTGATGGAACTCCCGACGGTCGCGGCGGTCGCGCCAAAAATCCTGTCGGAATATGGCGCCGGCGACGTGGTTGTCGAAGTCGGGGACATAACTGTCGCGCCGTCGGTCGGCCGGCACGATCTGGCGATCCTGAAGGCCGTCGTCCAGGTCCTTCCGCCGGACCAGGCGCGCCGTTCGATCCTCAACGCTGCACGTTGCCTCACACCGGGGGGCGAGATCGCCATCGCCGGGTCGGGTGTCGTCGATGACGACCGCCTCGGCCCGCCCGAGGGTGTGTTTCTCAATCTCACTTTCCTGAACCTCTATCGCCACGGCGAAGCCTACACCGAAGGCCAGTATCGCGCCTGGATGACCGAGGCTGGATTCCGGGATATCTCCAGGTCGCGCCTGCCGGACGGCTCCAACCTGTTTCGCGCGCGCCTCGAGGGCTGATCGTGGCCGATGGGTGTTGCCGGGAGCTGGCTTAGTGACCGGCCTTGCGAACTCGGCTACGACACATTTTTCAGGCCGCCATTTGCGGCGCAGGAAACTCTCATGGACCAGCAGACCACTCCCCGCCCCTCAAACCTCTTCTACCTCGCCAGCCTGCGCCGGCCGGTGGTCGACCGCGCCGAGGGCATCCATCTGTGGACCGAGGACGGTCGGCGCTTCATCGACGGCTCCAGCGGGCCGGTCGCGGTCAATCTCGGCTACGGCAACAAGGCGGTGCTGGAAGCGATGCGCCGGCAGATGGAAAAGACCACCTTCGCCTATCGCCTGCATTTCGAGAACGAGCCGGCGGAACGGCTGGCGACCACCATCGCGGAAAGAATGCCGGGCGGGCTCGACCGCATCTTCTTCGTCTCCGGCGGGTCGGAGGCGGTGGAATCCTGCCTGAAACTTGCGCGCCAATGGGCGGTCGCCACCGGCCAGGCCAACCGCTGGAAAGTGATCGCCCGCATGCCGTCCTACCACGGCGGCACCTATGGTTCGCTGGCTGTCACCGGCGACGGGCTGCTGACCGACAGCTTCGCCGAGCAGATCCGCATGATGCCGACCGTGCCGGCGCCGACCGCCTATCGCGACCGCGACAATCTTTCGCTGGAGGAACGCGGCCTGCGCTACGCCGACATGTTGGAGGAACGGATTCTGGCCGAGGGGCCGGAAAGCGTGCTGGCCTTCATCATGGAACCGATCGGCGGCGCGGCCACCGGCGCGCTGGTGGCGCCGGACAGCTACTATCCGCGGATCCGCGAGATCTGCGACCGCTACGGCATCCTCTTGATCCACGACGAGGTGATGAGCGGCATCGGTCGCACCGGAAAGTTCCTCGGCGGCGATCACTGGAACTGCCGGCCGGACATCGTCTCGCTGTCCAAGGGCATCGGCTCCGGCTACGTGCCGCTCGGCGCGCTGGCGGCGCCCGCACGCGTCGTCGATCCGGTGCTGAAGATGGGCGGTTTTCAGCACGGCCACACCTATGCCGGCAATCCGCTGGCCTGCGCCGCCGGGCTGGCGATCATGGGCGAGATGGACCGCCTGGACCTCACCGCCAACGCCGCAGCCATGGGCGAGCTGGTTCTCGACGGCCTGCGCGGCCTAGCGAAACGGTTCCCCTTCATCGCCGACGTGCGCGGCAAGGGGCTGATGGCGGCGGTCGAATATGCCGACCGCGAGACCTTTGCGCCGCTGCCCGCGGACTGGAAGATCGGCCAGCGCGTGCTGGATGCCGCTTACGAGCGCGGGCTGATCGTCTATTCGCGCCGGGTCAAGGGCGGCGTGCAGGGCGACTACACCATGGTCGCGCCGCCGCTGATCGTCACGCCGGCGGAGGTCGGCGAGATCATTGCCATCCTCGGCGACGCGATCGAGGCTGTGGCGCGTGATCTCGATCTGCCGGTCGAGGGGTGAGGGCGGTGCCGTTTTGAAGGAAGCGATCTGCTAATCTATGGAACTGCTTTACGTTGCCCCCCTCTGTCCTGCCGGACATCTCCCCCACGAGGGTGGAGATTGGCCGGCCGCTAGGGTTTCGCCAATCGCTAACGTCTCAGGAAGGGCGGCAGCGGCAAAGCTGCCAATCTCCCCCCTCGTGGGGGAGATGTCCGGCAGGACAGAGGGGGGCAACGTAGAGCGCCGGCCATCGCAATTCATCATGATCGCGCTCCCATGACGGAAGCTGATGCATCATCCCGGCCAAAAGTTCACCTCCGCCCCGCCACCGTCGCCGATGCGCCCTATATCCACGCCGCTCTGCTGGGCATCGCCCGCACTGTCAACGAGCTCGACAAGGTGCGCTGCGAGGTCGCCGACCTGATCGACTACGGCTTCGGCCCCGACCCGCATTTCGAGACGGTGATCGCCGAGGTCGACGGCGCGCCCGCCGGCATCTGCCTGTTCTTCCGCAGTTTTTCCACCTGGCTCGGCCGTCCCGGCGTCTACATCCAGGATCTCTATGTCGACGACAGGTTTCGCGGCCTCGGCATCGGCGCGAAACTTCTGCGACGCGTGGCGGCGATCACACGCGACCGCGGCGGCGTCTACATGCGGCTCTCCGTCGACACCGAGAATTTTATCGCCCAGGGTTTTTACACGCGTCTCGAGATAAAATTCTCCGACACCGAGCAGGTGCACGCCGCCTATGAAGACGCATTTTTGAACCTCGCCGCTGCCGACTGCCCGCCGGGCGGAACCTTGCCAAGGAAACCAGAATGAAAGCCTTCTACGCCGCCGAGCAGAAGCGCCACGACCCGAAAGCCTTCCTGTCGAGCGGTGCGCCGCAGCCCAATCCCGAGCAACCGGAGCGGGTTGAGCGCCTGCTGGCCGGCGCGAGACAAGCCGGCTGCGCGGTCGAGCGCCCGAACGATTTCGGCCACGGTCCGATCGCCGCCGTCCATACGCCGGAATATCTCGATTTCCTGAAACACATTTATGTGCGCTGGCAGCGCATCGAGGGTGCGTCGGAAGAAGTGATCCCCAACATCCATCCGATCGCCCGCACCGGTTCCTATCCGGCCTCCGCCGTCGGCCAGGCCGGCTACCACATGGCCGACACCGCCTGCCCGATCTCCGCCGAAACCTTTGAAAGCGCCTGCTGGAGCGCCTGGTCGGCCGTGGCCGCCGCCGATGCCGTTCTGGCCGGCGAGCGCGCTGCCTATGCGCTCTGCCGTCCGCCGGGCCACCATGCCTTCGCCGATGTCGCCGGAGGGTTCTGTTTCCTAAACAATTCGGCAATCGCCGCCCAGCGCTTGAGAGGCACGGCCGCCCGCGTGGCCATCCTCGACGTCGACCTGCACCACGGCAACGGCACGCAAGGCATCTTCTACGCGCGCCCGGATGTGCTGACCGTGTCGCTCCACGCCGATCCGGTGCGTTTTTATCCGTTCTTCTGGGGCCATGCCGACGAGCGCGGCGAAGGGCCGGGGCTGGGCTACAATCTCAACCTGCCGCTACCGCGCAAATCCGGCGACGAGGCATTCCTGCAGGCGCTGGAAACCGCGTTGCGCCGCATAAAGGCCTTCGCGCCGGAGGCGCTGGTGGTGGCGCTCGGCCTCGATGCCTTCGAGGGCGATCCGTTCGGCGGCCTGTCGGTCTCCACGCCGGGTTTTGCCCGCATCGGCGCGGCGGTCTCCGCGCTGAAGCTTCCTACGGTCATCGTGCAGGAAGGCGGCTATTTGTGCGATGCCCTCGGCGACAACCTGGCGTCGTTCCTGACGGGGTTTGGCGATTGAAGGCTTCAGCCCCCTCACCCGGCCTCCGCTTCGCTCGGCCACCCTCTCCCCGCCGGGGAGAGGAGGTTCGCCGTCGATTGTGCCAATCTTGCAGCGTCGAAAGGCGAGGCGGCGACGTTGAAAATCTCCTCTCCCCGCGGGGAGAGGGTGGCCGAGCGAAGCGGAGGCCGGGTGAGGGGGAAACGCCGACCCTGAAATGCCCGACGATCCCCGCATTCCAGCTATTGAACCTCCGCCTCTGTCGGAATATCTCGGCACTGGACAGGTCGCTGCGCAGTGCCGATCTCAGCTCTTGGAGAACCCCATGAAAGTCGTCATCGGAGCCGACAGCGCCGGAAAGCCGCTTCTCGATGTCATCGCCGCGCATCTCAAGACCAAGCCGGAGGTCGAGCTGACCGACCTCAGCCAGTCGGGTTTCTACGCCGACCTTTCGGACAAGGTCGGCCACGAAATCGTCGACGGCAATTATGACCGCGGCATACTGTTCTGCGGCACCGGCATCGGCGTCTGCATCTCGGCCAACAAGGTGCCGGGCATCCGCGCGGCACTCACCCACGACACCTATTCGGCCGAGCGCGCGGCGAAATCCAACAACGCCCAGATCATCACCATGGGCGCACGCGTCATCGGGCCGGAACTGGCCAAGGCGATCGTCGACACCTGGCTTGCCTCGGAATTCGATCCCAAGGGACCGTCGGCCGGCAATGTCGAGGCGATCGACCGGCTGGACGCGAAGAAGGCCGTTTCGGCCTGATCCATCGACGTCTCGAGCCGTCCATCACCGGGTCGTCGTCCTTTCAAGTCTTCACGGAGCGAGGACGTTGGGGCACTCGGCGTTGCCGCCGCCGGCTGCTTCGGCCCTTCCGTAACCGCGCCGGTGTGATCGCGACACCGTTCTGAATCATCTTTGTGCGATCCTTGGATTGGGCGTATACTTCCAAGGGCTTGCCGAGGTGATCGGATGAAGTTCCTGTCTTTCGCGCGAGAACCGGCCACGGCGCTTCGCCGTGTCCTTCTGTTTGCCGTCGTGGCTGTCTTGTCGGTGTTTTCCCTCGTTGCCGCGTCGGCGGCCGAAAATGCCGTTTCGGGGCGCCGCGCTGCGCTCGTCATCGGCAATTCTGGCTATGAAAACCTGCCAAAACTGCCCAACGCGGTGAACGACGCCGAGCGCATTTCGCAAGTGTTGAGCGACGCCAATTTCGAGGTGACCGTCGGCGAGAACCTCGACAAGGCGGGGCTGGAAAAGACCGTCCGCGAATTTCTGCAGACGCTCAGCGACGGCGACGTCGCGCTGTTCTATTACACCGGCCACGCAGTTCAGGTCGCGGACCAGAATTTCATCATTCCGGTCGACGCCAGCCTGACTTCGTCTTACGACCTCGAGGTCGAGACCTACAACGTCAACAACCTGCTCGAATACATGCGCGCCTCGTCGGGCATGCAGATCCTGGTGCTCGACGCCTGCCGCGACAACCCGTTCCGCAACCAGTATTATTATCTCGGCGACAAGAAGATCGACGTTGCCGGCTCCAAGGGCCTGGCCTCGCTTACGCCCAAGCAGGGCTCGCTGATCGTCTATTCGACCGCGCCGGGCGAAGTGGCCTATGACGGCGGTGGCGACATCAGCCCCTTCGCCGGCGCTTTCGCCGACAAGGTGCTGAGCCCCAACAAGGAGGTGCGTGAGGTCCTCACCATGGTGCGCACGGCGGTCATCGACAAGACCGGCGGCCGCCAGGTTCCCTGGGACGTCTCCAGCCTCACCTCCCAGTTCTATTTCGTCTCCGAGCAGGAGATCCTGGTGCTGGGCGAGAGCGTCACCGAAGTGCGCGCCCCCATCTCCGCGACGCGGATAAACCTCGACATCCAGTCGCCGATCGCCAGCGGCGGCATGAAGCTGACAGCCAGTTTCGACAAGGCGCCGGCCTCCGGCATCCTGCTGCTCGACGACCAGGTGATCCGCCCCGGCACGCCGATCGATGCCGCCCGCATCGGCGATATCGTCTATGCCGCGGATGCCGGCGCGAAGCCGGTGGAATTGATCCCCTACACGATCGATTCCGACACAGGGCAGACCGCCCGGGGCGCCGTGGCGATCGTCTTCGATCCCGCCGTGCCGGAGCAGTCGGAAGAGCCGGTGGTCGTCGCCTCGAACGAAGAGACCGCCAGCGTCACCAAGACCGTCACGCCCGTCAAGCTTACCGTCAATTCCGATGTAGGCACCGGTTTCACGCCCGTGCCGACGCTGGAACTGGGCGCCGGCCGGCCGACCGGCTGGCTACGGCTCGACACGCGCGACCCGTCCGCCCAGGTGGCGGTCGGCGAGGACCTGCTGGTGCTGGGCGACCTAGTGAAGGCCGAGGACGTTCAGAACCTCAGGATCAGGCCCGCGATCCACAAGACGGACGGCGCGGCGCAGGTGGTGCTCAACCCGGTGGTCGCCGCGCCCGAGGCGAAACCGGTGGTGATTGCGATCGACGCCGAGGTCAATGCCTGCGACCGTCTGGCGGCCGAGCCGCTGGACATCCAGGCCGTCACCGAGGGCGTCTGGCCGAATTCCATCAAGATCGACGAGGCGCTGGCGGCCTGCAGCGAGGCGGTCGCCGATTTCCCGGACATTCCGCGCTTCAAGTTCGAATATGGCCGCGTGCTTTACGCCAAGGGCGATTTCGACGCCGCGCTGAAGATGGTGCGCGAAGCCCTCGACGGCGGCCATGTACGCGCCGGTCAGTTCCTCGGCCGCCTCTACCAGTTGGGCGCGGCGGTGGAACTCGACCCGAAGAAGGCAATTCCGCTGTTCGAGGCTGCCGCCCGCAAGGGCGATCCATACGCCCAGTATTCGCTCGGAAGGGCGATGATGGAAGGCAACGGCGTCAAGAAGAACGTCAAGCGCGGCATCGCGCTGATGAACCAGGCGGTCGAATCCGGCCACACCTATGCACTGAACCAGCTCGGCGCCGAATATCTCTACGGCAACCGCGTGCCGAAGGATGTCGAGCGCGCCTATGTCATGTTCCAGAAGTCGGCCGACCGCGGCGACGTGTGGGGCGAGGTCAATCTCGGCCTGCTGTACCGCGACGGCGTCTTCGTGAAGCGGGACGACGTCAAGGCCTACCAACTGTTCGAGGAAGCGAACAGGAAGCTGCACCCCTATGCCGCCACGCTGATGGCGCTGATGGACCGCGATGCCGGCAAGGCCGACCAGGCGACGCTGCTGAAGCTGTTCCGCGAAAGTGCGGCGCGTGGCGACGGCTGGGGCGCCTTCTATGCCGCCGAGATCGTCAGCGCCGAACCGTCGTTGGCCGCCGATCCGGAAGAAGCGGTGCGCCTCTATGCCATGGCGGTCGCCCGCAAGGCTGGAAATGCCTCGGAAGACGCGCGAGCGCGGCTAGCCAGGATGCCGAAAGAGCAGCTTGTGTTGGAGGCGCAGAAGGCGCTGATCCGCATGGGCGCCAGCGGCGTCGATGTCGACGGCAAGCTCGGGCCGCGCGTCCGTGCCGCCGCCGCGGAGATTCTTGGCCGCAAGGCGCCGTCCAATCCGGTCGACCTCTATGTGGAGCTTGTCCGGCACGAATGGATTGAATCGACGCCGCGGCTGGACATGCTTTGAGGGTTCGGCAGGGCGTAAAACGGGCGAGGCCGCGCGCCGCTTGAAGCCCACTCAAGCCGCCGGGATGCGCCCGGGCGGCGACTTTGACGGAGACCGGATTTCATGCGCAAGTTTTTGACACTGCTTTCCATCGGCGTCGCGGCCGGCGCGCTTGCCAGTTGCGCCACCGTCGAGGATGCCGTGCTGGCTCCCCTGAAGTATGCCAACGGCCAGCAGGCATCGGCGGTCGCCAACCGGAGAGTTCAGCAGCCGCGACAGGTGGCGGCGCCAAGGCAGCAGGTGGCTACGCCAAAGAAAAGGCGTGTTCTTCGCAAGCCGGTCGCCCAGCCCGTCCAGGACGTGCCCGTCCGGGAGCGTGGCGGTGATGGCGGCGGCGGTGGTCCCAGCGGTGGCGGTTGGGGAGGGGGTTGAGTCGAGGCGGTGGCGAAGGTCCCGGCGGCCGGGGCCGAGCCGGAAGGGAGGCCGACAAGATGCTGACGGCACCACCCCAAGCGAGTGCAGATCGCCGGATACTAGGCGCTTCTAAATGACCCTAGTGCGTGGACAAGGCCCATCACGGTAGTCGACGATACATCACCAAGGCGTCGACAAGCCCCAGATCAGGATGATTGAACGCCTTAGGAATCTCGCCGACTATGTCAAAGCCGAGCCGCTTCCAGAGCCGGACGGCTCGTTCGTTGGTGCGCACTACAAAATTAAACTGCATCGCACGGAAGCCGCGTTCTGCTGCGTGCCTCAGTGAATGTTCGCACATCGCGGTTGCGATGCCCCGGCCGCTCGACGTGGTCCCAGTCACATATCCGCAATTTGCAACGTGGGCACCACCGCCGCGCTGGTTCGGCTGGAGATAGTAACAGCCGACGACTTCGCCTTCATCTTCTGCGACGAAAACTTCGTGGCAGTCGGCAAACCAGTAGCGCAGCGCCTCATCCCGACTCCAGTCGCGCGGCAACGCGTAGGTTTCTCCGGCCCGCAAGATGGGTTCGAGAATCGACCAAATGGCATCTTCGTCCGGTGGCCGGGCGAGGCGAATTGTCAGCAAAATCAAATCTCATCGAGTTTGCTGCACCCTGGGATCCGGTCAAACCCAGAGCGCGGCTAGCAACACCGCAAAAAGCGTCAACACAGCAAAAGCCAATGCAACCAAGCCATCCGAACGAGTACCCGCAGGAATTGGCGCATCTTTACGGAATGGTTGCATAAAACCGTCAAGCACGCCGCATCATACCAGTCGATCACTGACTAAGCTACGATTGTGCAGACTCGGAATTCTTCCTGTCCGCTTTGACATAGGCTGAGTCGAAAGCGGCCTTTCCCGTCAGCTCACCGGAAACCTTGAGATTAATCTAGTACCACCCTCGAAGCAGTCGGCCAGCCCGGCATGATCGTGACAGGCGAGCCGGCGGTAATCGCCGGGCCAGCGGCACGCCCGCTTGGTCACTATTTCACCATCAGGTCAATCGGCTTGAAAGCGGCTATGCAGAGTGTCCGGTGCGTCTAAAGAGCCCTATTGTCAGGCTCCGATGGGGTACGGCCAAGTCCGTGCTTCACTTTTCGCCTACTGCGAGCGGCGAGCCTCGGACCTGACATTGCTGCGTTTCAATCAGAACACGCCGCCGATGCCGATGCCCGCGCCGATGTCCGGCGGCGGCGCGGCGGGCTTGCTGCGGGCGGCTCCGCCTGAGGACTTCTGCTTGCGGCCGCTGGCCTGGCTCGTGGCCCTGGCCTTTGATTTTCCAGTGGAATTCCGCTCCATCGTGGCGGTTTTCACCGGCTTGGCGGCAACCGGCTGCCGGCAGATGCGCCCCGAGCGCAGGAACAAGTCGCCGAGCAGATCGACGTTGGGCTCCAGCACGTCCTGGTTCTGCTTGGTGCGCCGCAGATATTCGCCGAGCGCCTTTCGCGATCCCGGGCCCCAGACGCCGTCGATCGTCTGCCGGTAGCAGCCGACGCGCGAAAGTTCCGTTTGGATTCTGTGGTTCAGGTCGAAGCCGGGAGCCTTGTCCTCGCCGCCTTCCTGCGATTTGCCGAGCACCAGCAGCGCCTCGATGTCCGATGTGACAGTCTTGCGCGTGCCGTCCAGACCGAGCTCCAGGCTGGCGACTTGCTGGCCCTGCGTGCCGACCTCGACCGAGCGCGTGCTCGGCAGTTCCTTGCCAAGCAGCAGCACCGTGCTTTGCAGGTCGCTGTCGGCCGAGGCCAGTTGCACCAGCAGCTTCTCCTTCATGCTGGGCACTTCGAGGATGCGGTTGAGCGTGGCGCTCAATTGCCGTGAGTCGATCACCTGCTGCTCGGTGAAATAGAACTGCTCGCGCAGGTTCGACTGGTCCCACGGCACCTGCTTGCCGAGCGTCAGGCGCTCGGTCTCGTTGCGCACCTGGATCATCATGTCGGAGACGCTTAGACCGGGGATTTCAACGCTTTGCAGCAGCGCGGCGGTGAACGGGCTGTTGGAGCCGGCGCCGTCGACGGTGACGTTGCCGGGCTGCGTGGCGAAGGCGACGAAGCTGTTTTCGCCAACCTCGACCTGCGCCAGGCCGTTGCCGGCGCCGGGCTCGCCCGACCCCAGCGGATTGTTGCGGCAGGCGTCGAGGAAGATGAAGGTCTGCCGGTCGCGGCTGGCGAAACGGGCGATCACGTCGTTCAGCTTCACCGCCCGCTCGGTAAGCTTGCCGACGCTTTCCGGATCGAGCGTGTCGATCGGCAGCAGGTAGTTCTCACCGTTGAACTGCACGCCATGGCCGGCATAGAAGATCAGCACGGCGCTGTAGGTGCCGAGCTTCGGCTCGTAGCGCCGGAACATGTCGTCGAGCTGCGACGCGGTCATGTCGATGCCGGTGGCCACCTCGAAATTCAGCCGCTTCAGTGCATCGGAGAGCCGCACCGCGTCGTTCGCCGCATTGGCGAGATCCTCGTAGCGCTGGCTGACATAGCTGGAATTGCCGATCACGATCGCCAGCCGACCGCGCTGATCCTGCGTATTGTCGGTCTCCGCGGCCGCCATCGCGGCAGTGGGGACTAGCAGCGCCGCCACGAGCAGAAGGAGCGTTTTGACGAGGCGCAACATGGGCGTCATCTCCCGGCCCTGCCTGGATGCGGCCCGTCGGGCCGAATGCGTTGAACTCGAACCGCGTTCAGTGTGCACGTTCATTAACGTCGCGCGAACCCGGCCATTTTAAGGTCAGGCAGGATAATAGCAATCGCGAGGCGCGAAATCACGCCGGGCGCCGGACGCGAAAGCTTTCATGCCGATTTCCGGCAATGAACCGTTAACCTGCGCGGCGGATCGTTGTTCTTATTGTTGCAATCGAATCACACGCGCCATGCGATGCGATGGGATGGTCCGGATTCCGTTGCGGAAATCGATCAGGTGGATTACCCATCGGTTTCAGACTTTCGCACTGGAGATGAGGGCTCCTGTCCGGCTGTTGACGAGCGCTCGCGGCGTGGTCCGAGTTCGCGGCGGGCCGAGGGGGTTGGATGAGGGATAGATTCAGGGCGGCGCGCCTCGCGGGTGTTTCGACGCTGGGGATCGTTGCCGCCGGCCTGCTTTCCGCGAGCGATGCGCTGGCATGCAATGCCGTTCCCACCATCATCGGCAATCCTGAAACTGGATACAGCGTCACCTCCGTTGCCGTGAACTGCGTCCCGGGCAACCAGGCCGACCTTTTCCTGACCAGCTTCGACGCCGTCTTTTTCGATGGCGAGACCGACAATGACCTGGCCTACAACGGCCAGGCCGGCGACACCGTCGTGATCGACGGTGGTACCATAAGCGACGCCAATCCGCTGCCTCCGGTGCTGACGATCACCGACTCGGACGGCCAGACCTTTACGCTCGATGCGAACGACACGGTGTTCGCCACGCTCGGCGGCAACGACCTGATCCAGATGTCGGGCGGTAGCGTTGTGGGCGGCATCGACGCGGGCATCGGCGCCGACCGCCTCGAGATGACCGGCGGCTCAATATCGGGCGCCATCAGCGCCGGCGCCGGCGCCGACCAGGTGAGCATTCTCGGCGGCGTCGTCGGCACCGTAGCGGTTCCGGTCAATGTCGACCTCGGCGCCGGCAACGATGTCCTTACGGTCAGCGGCGCGTTTGTGACAACGACCGCCGGCGAGGTTTTCCAGAACGGCATCATCCACGGCGCCGCGCTGGGAGGCGATGGCGCCGACGACATTTCGGTCGGCGTCGGCGGCACCGTCGAGGGTGGCATCGATGCGGGGTTCGGCAATGACGAGGTGACCGTGCTGGGCGGCACCGTCGGCACTGTTGCGGTTCCGGCGAATGTCGATCTCGGCGCCGGCAGCGATGTCTTTATCGTCGGCGCCGGAACGATAACCAACCCGGACGGCACCCAGACGCTTCAATCCGACGGCATCGTCCATGGCGCAGTGCTGGGCGGCGCGGGCCGCGACACGATCTCCGTCGTTGCGGGCGGGACCGTGACCGGCGGCATCGCTGCCGGCGACGGTATCGACACGGTGAGCGTGTCGGGCGGCACCGTCGGCACGGCGGCCGGCGCCCCGGTGAATGTCGATCTCGGCGCCGGCAACGATTTGTTTTCGGCGGGCGGCGCGTTCGTCGACGACGGCGATGGCGGGTTCGTCCTGGCGGACGGCATCGTCCACGGCGCGGTGCAGGGTGGCGCGGGCGCCGACACGATCGCGGTCGGTGTCGGCGGGGTCATCGAAGGCGGCATCGCCGCAGGGGAAGCCAACGACCAGGTGAGCATCCTTGGCGGCGTCGTCGGGACCGTTGCGGTGCCGGCGAATGTCGACCTCGGCGGCGGCAGCGATGTCTTGGTGATCGGCGCGGGCTCGCTGACCAGCCCTGACGGCAGCGAGACCGTCACCGCCGACGGAACCATCCACGGCGCGGTGCTGGGCGGCGAGGGCCGCGACGCGATCACCGTCAACGCCGGCGGGATCGTCGATTTCGGCGTGGATGCCGGCAACGGCATCGATACCGTTGTGGTGGCCGGCGGGTCGGTCGGCACCTCAGTCGATCTCGGCACCGGCGACGATTCCTTCACGTTGAGCGCGGGCACGGTCGGCGACGATGTCGACGGTGGCGCGGGCAACGACGGCATCACCATTTCCGGCGGGACGATCGGTGGATCGGTGTTTGGCGACGGCGCCGCGCCGTTCCAGGGCCGCGACACGATAACGGTTTCCGGCGGCTCAATCGCCGGTTCGGTCTTCGCCGGCGGCGGCAACGACAACGTGACGATTTCCGGCACTGCGCAGATCGGCGTGGCCGGCGGGGCGGGCGTCGTCGATTCCGTCGGCCTGGAGGATGGCGACGACCGCTTCACCATGACCGGCGGCACGCTGGACGGCGCGGTCAGCGCCGGCGCGGGCAACGACATACTCGCCCTTTCCGGCGGGCAGGTCGGTACCTTCGTAGGCGGTGGGGCCGGCAACGACACGATCGACGTTTCGGGCGCGGCGGACATCCTTGGCCATGTGACGGCCGAGGACGGCGACGATGATGTCACCATTGGCGGCGGCGCGGTCGGCACTTTCGTCGATCTCGGCGCCGGCAACGACACCGTCGGCATGATGGCCGGCTCCGTCCAGCAGTTCGTCTACGGCAATGACGGCAACGATAGCATGACCTTTTCCGGCGGCACGGTCGGCGGCGATGTCGGCGGCGGCGCGGGGGGCGATGCGGTCGTGGTCGATGGTGGCGCGATCGGCGGATCGATACTGACGGATGACGCGACGGGTGCGCAAGGGGATGACTCTGTCACAGTTTCAGCCGGATCGGTTGGCGGTTCTGTCGAAACCGGCGGCGGCGATGATGAGGTCAGCGTTTCCGGCACTGCCGACGTAGGAATGGCGCCTGGTGGCAGCGTTTCCATCGCACTGGGAGACGGTGACGACGGTTATGCCATGTCCGGGGGCACCGTTGTGGGTAACGTTGACGGCGCCACAGGCTCCGATGTCTTCGACATTTCAGGCGGTACCATTGGCGGTTCCGTTTTGGCGGGTGACGGCGACGACACGATCGACGTTGCCGGTGCCGCAATCGGCGGCAACGTGCTCGGCGGGGCGGGTGAAGACGCAGTGGCCATAGCCTCCGGTGCGATCGACGGTAGGGTCGATCTTGGCGCGGAGGACGACAAGCTAACGATGACCGGCGGCACGATTGGATTCGGGGTAGTCGGCGGCGCCGGCGATGATTCGATGACATTTAGCGGCGGTTCCGTGGCGTTCGATGTGAGTGCTGGCGACGGCGACGACACTGTCAATGTCTCGGGTACCGCAGTTCTTGGCAGCGTTATCGGCGGTGTCGGGTCCGACACGGTGACGGTCGGTGGTGGCACGATCAATGGTGAGGTCGACTTGGGATTCGGGGACGACACGCTGACCGTGACCGGTGGTGTGCTCAGATTCAAAGTAGCAGGGGGTGGCGGCAACGACACGATGACGTTTAGCGGCGGCTCTGTCTCATTGGAGGTGGATGCCGCAGGTGGAGACGACACAATCAGCATTTCCGGCAACGCTAATCTTGCAGACGGCGTTATCGCTGAAGCCGGCAACGATACGGTGATCGTCAGTGGCGGCACGATTGGTCGCTCTGTCTTTCTAGGCAGTGGCAATGATGTGCTGACGATGACTGGGGGATCGGCGCTCGGCATCAACGGTGACGCCGGTGACGATGCGCTTGAAATCTCGGGCGGCTCGGTGGGAGAAGTCACGGGCAACGACGGTAACGACAGCATCATTGTCTCGGGCACAGCCAACGTTGCCGAAGTTTCGGGCGCGGACGGCGACGACGAAATCACCGTGACCGGCGGCACCGTTAACGGCTCCGCGACGGGCGGGGCGGGCGACGATGAGATCACAATTTCCGGCGGTTCCGTCATCAATGATGTGTCCGGCGGCGACGGCAACGACACGGTGGCGGTTTCGGGAACGGCTGACATTGCTGGAAACGTCGACGCCGGAGCCGGCAATGACATCGTTCAGGTCGATGATGGCAGCATCGGTGGTACGGTCGACCTTGGCGATGGTGCGGATGTCGTCGCTGTCAATGCGGGCGCGATCGCCGGCGACGTCGACGGCGGCGCGGGCGACGACGAGATGTCCTTCGCGGGCGGGACCGTAAACGGCTCGGCGATTGGCGGGGCCGGCAATGACGGCATCTCCGTACTGGCCGGCGGGACCATCGATCAGTCGGTGGCTGGCAGCGAAGGCAATGACGAGATTGAGGTCGCCGGTTCCGTGGGCGGCTCGGTTCTCGGCGAAGATGGCGATGACACGATCGACGTGGCCGACACTGCGGACATCATTGGCGATGTTGCCGGCGGGGTAGGCATCGATAGGGTGACGATCGACGGAGGCACGATCGGCGGCACGGTCGATCTCGGTGCGGATGGCGACACCCTGACAGTCAACGCCGGCACGATAGCCGGGAACGTCGATGGTGGCGCGGGCGACGACGAGATGTCGTTTACGGGCGGGACCGTAAACGGCTCGGCGATTGGCGGAGCCGGCAATGACGGCATCTCCGTGCTGGCCGGCAGAACCATCGATCAGTCGGTGGCTGGTGGGGACGGCAATGACGAGATTGCGGTCGCCGGTTCGGTGGGCGGTTCGGTTCTCGGCGAAGGTGGCGATGACACGATCAACGTGGCCGGCACTGCGGACATCGTCGGCGGTGTTGCCGGTGGGGTAGGCATCGACACGGTGACCATTGGCGGCGGCACGATCGGCGGCGCGGTCGATCTCGGTGCGGATCGCGACACCCTGACAGTCAATGCCGGCACGATCGCCGGGAACGTCATAGGCGGTGACGGCGAGGACGACGTGACCGTGAATGGCGGCACGATCGCCGGCGGCATCGACGCGGAGACAGTCACCCTCAACGGCGGCACGATCCGCGGCGACATTACCGGCCTTTCCGGCGACACGCTTGTCATCCAGGCGACCTCCCTGACGTTGAGCGACGGCGTGCTGTTCTCCGGCACCGATGCGGTCGGCACCATCACCGGCACGAACCTGGCCGGGGCAGGCGGGACGCAAAGCCAGAATTTCTCCGGCTTCGAACGCCTGACCGTGAATGGCGCCTCGACGCTGGGCTTCAACGATGGCGCCCAGCAGATCGACGCGCTGTCGGTGCTGGCCGGCTCGACCGTGTTCGTCTCGGGTCAGGTCGACCTGAACTCGCAGGCGGGCGGTTCGGGTAACATCACCGTGGCGAACGCCACCATCGACATGGCCAATGGCGACCCGACCGACGTCTTCAACGTCGGCGACGTCGCGCTGGACGGCGCGACGATTGCCATCGACGTGAACGCGCAGCAGGGCGTATCGGACCTGATCAATGCCGCAGGCACCTTCGATGCCGTCGGCGCCAACAAGGTCTTCGTCAACCTGCTCGGCTCGCCGCAATTCCCCATCTCCAGCGTGATCGCAATCGCGCCGGTCGCCGGCGAAGTCGCGCCGACCGGCGGGGCGGCCTCGGCCTTCTTCACCGTTGACGGCATTCCGTCGGATGATCTGTTCACCTACAACGTGATCACCGGCGCCGACGGCGGGCTCTATCTGCTGGTCTCGCCGATCGACCCTTCCGCGCCGCTGCTGCCGCGCGTCGCGGTCGACTCCCAGCCGATCGAGACGGTCACCGCGGCCGTCTACGACATCCTGAACGACAGCGTGCTGACCAATTTCGGCCTGCTGATCAGCGGCAACCGGGCGGACGCGGCGCCCAGCTTCGGCATCTATGCCTCGGGTCAGGCGGCGCGCGTCGATCACGACGGTTTCGAGATCAGCGGCGCCGGCTTCTCAGGCACCGGTCCGTCCTTCACCGCCGACGATTTCTCGCTGGCGGCCAGCGTGGAACTCAACGCGGCGGAATATTTCGGGCTCGACCAGTCGATCGGCCTGGATCTCGGCGCCTTCGGCGGCTACACGACCTCGTCGGTCGATCTCGATTCCACCAGCCTGTTCTCCGATGTCGGCGACGGCGAGAACCGGAGTCTTATGGTCGGCGGCTACGGCCTCTACCGCAGCGGCACCAGCTACGGCCTAGTCTCGGCCACGGGTTTCTTCGGCAATACCGACCTGAACAACGGCGTGCTGAACTCGACCGGCAGCTATGACACGGCCGGTGTCGCGGTTACCGGAAGCGTCGGCCACGTCTACCAGATCAACGAGAACCTGCGCTTCGATCTGCGTGGCGGCCTGCTCGGCGTCGCCTTCCAGGGCGATTCCTTCGAGGACAGCCAGGGCATCGATTTCGGCAAGTCGAAGATCTCCTTCGGTGCGATCAAATTCGAGCCCGGCATCTTCGGCCTCTATCCGCTCGAGAACGGCAAGGTCTTCAGCCCCTATATGAGGCTCGACCTGCAGCAGCGCTTCGCCTATCGCAACGAGAGCAGTGTCGAGGACGCCGAGTTCGATTTCGACGACGCCGACTTCTCGGCCGCGCTTTCCGGCGGTTTCAACTACCAACTGTCGAAGATCACGACGCTGAGCGCCGAGGTTCGCGGCAAATTCTCGGAAGACAGCAGCACCTATGCCGGCAAGATCGGCCTGAAGGCGAGATTCTGACTATGATCATATCGGGTTTCGGACGGCTCGCCGCCGCGCGAGCGGTTTTCCTGGCGGCATGCGCGATGGGTTTCATCGCGGCGCAGCCGTCGCTTGCGCAGGAGGCTGCCGGTACGCCCCCCGCGCCGACCTGGACGATCAACTGTTCGGGCGCCGCCGGCCAGGCCAAGCTGGCATGCACGCTGACCCAGACCCTCATCATGAAGGACAAGGGCCAGCGAGTCTTGACGGCGGTTGTGACCAACAATGACGGCAAACCCCTGCTCAACCTCGGCCTGCCGCACGGGCTGAACCTGCCCAAGGGTGTGGACATCTGGATCGACGACAAGGCGCGCCAGAATTTTCCGATCGTTACGGCCGACCAGAAAGGCAGCTATGCCATCGTCGCGCTCAAGGACACGTTCATCGCGGCTATGAAACAGGGCAAGTTACTCAACGTTGCCATCACGGCATTCGCCGGAGACGAAATCATCCTCCAATTGTCGCTCAATGGGTTTTCGGCGGGCTTCACCAAGCTTTGAGCGGCGCGATTTCCGCCACGATACTGCTGTCGGCTATGGTCTGTCCCCGGGGGTGGGCTGCGGGATGACGGGATCGGCTATCGATGCTTACGGCGCACAGCACTGCTCCATTCGCCGCGCCGGGAACGGTTTGCATTGCGGGCGCAATGCTTTAGCATCGCTGTCTACAAGCAGATCAAAACCTTGCCGATGACAAGGCAATCGGAGACCAGCCGCAAAAATGTCATGGTATAGCAAGGTTGCGTGGTCGGAAGGGCTGTTCCTCCGCCAGCATCATTTCCAGCAGAACGACCGCTACTTCGAGCGGCTGCTCGAGAACCGCGTGCGCCAGCTCGGCGCCTATCCCTGGGGCTTCGCGCAGATCGAAATCGATCGCGACCTCGCCCAGCAGAACAAGTTCGCGCTGCGGCGCGCCAGCGGCATCTTTCAGGACGGCACGCCGTTCGACATGCCGGGCTCCAGCCCGCTGCCGGATCCGATCGACGTGCCGGCCGGTGTCGACAAGCAGGTCGTCTGGCTCGTTCTGCCGGCTGCCGTCGTCAACGGCCGCGAGGTCGACATGGCGGAGGGAACGTCCGGCAGCCGCTACGTGCGCGACCTCGAGACGGTGATCGATTCCTCGTCCGGCATGCATGTCGAGCAGGAGATCGAGGTCGCCCATCCGCGCGCCACCTTCGAGGTGCGCAAGACGCCGAAGCCGGGCGCCAACTGCCTGCGCGTCGCGCGCATCCTGGAGGTGCGCGACAAGACCATCATCTTCGACGAGACGTTCGCGCCGCCGGTCATCGCCACGCAGGCGCATCCGGTGGTCGCCGGCTGGATCGACCGGGTGATCGGCTGGATGGACACCAAGCTGGAAACCCTGTCGCGCTACGCGGCCGACCCCAGTTCCGGCGGCGGCCTGCAGACCTTCGACTATTTCATGCTTCAGATGCTGAACCGCGAGATCAACGTGGTGAAGCACATGCGTGCCTCGCAATTCATCCACCCGGTGGAGTTCTACAAAGAACTGCTCAGGATTTCCGGCGAGCTCTGGACGTTTTCTCCGAAGCGGCTCGCGCCAGAATATGCGGACTACGACCAGGATTCGCTCGACACCGTGTTCGAGCCGGTCCTGTCCGACATCCAGCGCCTGCTCAGCCTCGACATCGGCCGCGCCATCCGCCTCAACTTGATCGAGAAGGCGCCCAACGCCTTCGTCGCGACCGTTCCCGACCGGGCACTGTTCCGCAACGCCACCTTCGTCGTTGAGGTGGCGGCCAGCCGTCCGCTGTCGCAGGTACAGCAGCAGTTCCCGGCGCTGTGCAAGGTCGGGCCGAACACCAAGATGAACGAGATCGTGCAGACGCACCTGCCCGGCATCGAGTTGGTGCACATGCCGACGCCGCCACGCCAGATTCGCGCCATCTCCGACCACGTCTATTTCTATCTCGACAAGTCGTCGGCGCTGTGGCCTGAATTCAGCGTGGCGAGCGGCATGGGCCTGCATTTCGCCGGCGACTGGCCGGGACTGGTGCTCGACCTGTGGGCGATCGTGGAAGACCGGAGATGAGCGGCAAGGACGACCCCTTCGGCTCGGGCGGGAAGACGGTAATCCGTCCGAACCCGGCCGGAAGGGTGCGTCCCGTGCCTGGACAGGGCAGCGCGACCGATGCCGGCGGCCCGCTATCCGGCGCCACCGTCGCCGGCGCGCCGATGCCCGGATCGCCGCCGCAGCAGCCCTCCGGTTCGCCGCCACCGCAATCGCCTATCGGAACTCCGCAGCCGCCCGTTTCGCCGGCGTCTGCCTGGGGCATCCCCGCGCGTCCGTCCCATCCGCCGCCGCAGTCCTATTCGCCGATGCCGGCGCAGAACGAGGCGGCGCGCTACGGCATGCCGGGCAGCGACGACTGGATGCATTCGGGGCGAGGCAGCGTGTTCTTCCCCAACCCGGCGGAGCAGCAGGCGCCGTCCGCGCCGCGCGAGAAGATACCGCTGGACGTGGCGCTCAATGCCCGTGACGGCGGCGAATACGCAGCCTCGAACCCGCTGACGGCGGCGGCCGCGCCGCTGCTCATCCTGCTCGGTCGCCTGCGCCTCATGATCGTCGACATGCAGGCCGTGCCGCTGATGAACCACGTCGCGCAGGAGATCCGCGACTTCGAGAAGAGGGCCGGGGAAGCGGGCGCGTCCGCCGAGGACGTGATGGTCGCCAAATACGCGCTCTGCGGCACGGCCGACGACATCGTCCAGAACCTGCCCGGCACCGATCGCCACGTCTGGATGCAATATTCCATGCTGGCGCAGTTCTTCCAGGTGCGCACCTCGGGCGTCGGCTTCTTCGAGGAACTGAAGAAGATCCTGGCCAATCCGGCACCGCGCTACAACCTGCTCGAGTTGATGCATGCCTGCCTGGCGCTCGGCTTCGAGGGGCAGTACCGCGGCGCGGCCGGCGGTGACGTGCAGTTGCAGCGCTGGCGGCGCGACGTCTACCAGACGCTTCGCAGCCTGCGCACCCGCAGCGACGACGACATCTCGCCGCGCTGGCAGGGCATGGTGAAGCTGCTGCGCGACACCGGCGCGGCGATCCCGCTCTGGGTCATCGCCGGCGTGGTCGGGGCGGGGCTGGTCGGAGTCTTCTTCCTGCTGCGTTTCATTATCAGCGGTGACGGAGATAGCCTTGCCGCGCGCCTGATCGCCCTCAACCCTGCGGAGGCGGTCACCATCGAACGCGCCGCGTTCGCGCCGATGCCGGACCTGCCCGTCAGCAGTACGCAACTGGAACGCATCCGTGCCGCGTTGAAGGACGACATCGCAGCCGGCGGCATCGCGGTCGAGCCGGTCGGCGACAAGATTGTGGTGCAGGTCAACAACCTGCTCTTGTTCGCCTCCGGCCGCGCCGACGTGCGCAAGGAGTTCCAGCCGATCGCCGAGCGGATTGCCGGGGCGCTGGACAAGGAGCCGGGGCCTATTCACGTCATCGGCCACACCGACAACGTGAAGCCGAAAGCCTCCGGGGCCTTCAAGTCGAACTTCGATCTGTCGGTGGCGCGCGCCAAGGCCGTTGAGAAAATCATAGGTCCGAAACTGTCCGACCCGTCCCGCGTCAGCGTTGAGGGCCGTGGGGAGGACGAGCCGATCGACGACAACAAGACGGCCGAAGGCCGCTCCAAGAACCGGCGGGTGGAAGTCATGATTCCGCGGGCGGAGGAATAGTCGTGTCGGCGGCAGGGTTTGGACGAGGTGCGGCCACATGAAGAAGTGGCTCCTCAGGGCGGCGATCGTGATCGGCCTCGCGGCATTCGCCGCGATCGTCTGGTTCGTCGGCCCGCTGATCGGCTACGAGGACATCCGCCCGTTCGACCCGGTCTGGGTGCGGCTCGTCATCATCTTCGTCGTCTTCGCCATCGTTGGCGGCTTCTACGGCGTGCGCTGGTGGCTGCGCCGCCGCGCGGCAAAGGCGCTGGAGGCCGCGCTCGCCGAGAGCGAGGGCAAGCAGGGCGACGGAAAGGTGCTCGGCGAGCGCATGGCCGAGGCGCTCGAGACGCTGAAGCGCGCCAGCGGCAAGCGCAACTATCTCTATGACCTGCCCTGGTACATCATCATCGGCCCGCCCGGCGCCGGCAAGACGACGGCGCTGGTCAATTCCGGCCTGAAATTCCCGTTGGCGGGCGCCGATGGCGGCAAGGCCGTGGCCGGTACGGGCGGCACGCGTTACTGCGACTGGTGGTTCACCGAGGAAGCGGTGCTGATCGACACGGCCGGCCGCTACACGACGCAGGATTCCGACAGCGAGGTCGACAAGAAGAGCTGGCTCTCTTTCCTGTCGTTGCTGAAGCAGCAGCGTGCCAAGCAGCCGATCAACGGCGTCATCCTGGCAATCAGCATCGAGGACCTGTTGACGCTGGACGGCGAGCAGATCGCCGAGCATACCAACGCGATCCGCAAACGCCTGCTGGAGCTGCACAAGGAACTCAAGATCGATTTCCCGGTCTATGCGCTGTTCACCAAGGCTGACCTTATCGCCGGCTTCGCCGAATATTTCGGCAATTTCAACGAGACGCGCCGGCGCAAGGTGTGGGGCGCCACCTTCCAGACCGAGGACCGCAAGAAGAACATGGTCGGCGAGGTGCCGGGCGAATTCGACCTGCTCGTGCGCCGCCTGACCGAGGAAGAGGCAGACCGGCTGCACGAGGAGCCGGACCCGATCGCGCGCATCGCCATCTTCGGTTTTCCGGCACAGTTCGCGCTGCTCAAGGAGCGTGTCGCCGACTTCCTCAACCGGGTGTTCGAGCCGACACGTTATCAGGTCAACGCCAATCTGCGCGGCTTCTATTTCTCTTCCGGCACGCAGGAAGGCACGCCGATCGACCAGGTGCTGGGTTCGATCGGCCGCAGCTTCGGCGAGACGGCGCACGCCTCGCAACTGTCCGGCCAAGGCAAGAGCTTCTTCCTGCGCGATCTGCTCTCCAAGGTGATCTTCGCCGAGGCGGGCTGGGTCTCGCGCGACATGGGCGCGGTGCGCCGCGCCGCGATCATCCGTTACGGTTCGCTGGCCGCGATCGGTCTGGTCGCGGCTGGACTGCTCGGCGCCTGGGGTCTCAGCTTCGCCAGCAACAAGTCGCTGATCGCTTCCACCGACAGCGCCGCCGAGCAGTACCGCGTCAACGCCGCCGACTACATGAAGAGCAACACCGTCTCCGACATCGAGCTGTCGAACGTCGCGGGCGTGCTCGACATCCTGCGCACCATGCCGGTCGGCTACGACAACCGCGACCAGTCGACGCCGATGCGCGAGAGCTTTGGCCTGGCCCAGCGCGGCCGGCTGGTTTCCGCGACCGAGACGACCTACCGCCAGGCGCTGGAGCGCATGTTCCGCTCGCGCCTCATCCTGCGGCTGGAGCGCCAGATCGAGGCGGGCATGAATGACCCCCTCGTGCTCTACGAGACGCTGAAGGTCTACCTGATGCTCGGCGGCAAGGCACCGAAGGTCGACGAGAACCTGGTCGAGACCTGGATGCGCAAGGACTGGGAGGAAAACCTCTATCCCGGCCCCAACAACCGCAGCCTGCGCGAGGACCTCACGCTGCACTTGCGCGCCATGCTCGACCTCGGCTCCAGCCACAAGCCGACCTTCGAGCTGAACGGCCCGCTGGTGGAATCCGCGCAGCGCTCGCTGGCGCGCATGAACATGGCCGACCGCGCCTACGCGCTGATCAAGACGGCGTCCTATGCCGCACCCATCGAGAACTTCTCGGTCATCGACCGCGGCGGCCCAGATGCGGCGCTGGTGTTCGAGACGGTCGACGGCACCGAACTCGACAAGCTCGTCGTGCCCGGCTTCTACACCTATGCCGGCTTCCAGGACTTCTTCATCCCCCAGCTCGCGGCGGTCGCCGACAAGATCGAGGGCGAGAAATGGGTGATGGGCGAGCTCGCCGAGCAGAAGGGCATCGAGGAGCAGTTCGGCCAGCTCGGGCCCGTGCTGATCGAGCGCTATGGCAAGGATTTCGTGGACGCCTGGAACGCCGTGCTCGACAATCTCAAGCTCAAGTCGATGTCGGCAGACAAGCCGCAATATCTGGCGCTGTCGGCGGCATCCTCCCCGAACTCGCCGCTTCGCCAGCTTTTCGAAGCGGTCAGCCTCGAGACCCAGCTCACCCGCGAGCCGGCGGAGGGGGAGCTGCCGGGTGACTTGCCGGTCGCTCTGCCGACGGCCGGCGAGGACGCGGCCGATGCCGCGCAGACCATCGCCAAATACGCAGCCGACCGGGCCGCCGCGCGCGCCACGGGGCTGGCGCGCATCGGCATCGAGCTGGCGATGAAGAAGTCGCAGAGTCGGGCAGGCGATACGTTTGCAGGCAACTCCTCGGCGCGGCAGATACCCGGCGCCAACATCGAAGCGCAGTTCCGGCCTTTCCACGAACTGGTCAAGGGCGATCCGGGCAAACGGCCGATCGACGCGCTGGTCCAGAATTTCTACGAGGTCTACCAGAGCCTGGTGCTGGCCGCGACAAACCCGTCGCAGGCCGACCGCGCCAATGCCAACATGCAGATGCAGGTCGTCAATCTGCGCGCCAACGCGTCCCGCCTGCCACGCCCGGTGGCGCGCATGGTCAATGCCGCCGTCGACGATTTCGAGGGCGATGCGGCAGGAAACTCGCTGGCGCAGCTCAACCAGATGCTGACCAGCACCGTGACACGCGCCTGCGACTCGGTGATCTCCAACCGCTATCCCTTCGCCAAGGACAGCGAGCGAGACGTCCAGATGCAGGATTTCGCCCGTATCTTCGCGCCCAACGGCGTCATCGACCGCTTCTTCGCGCAGAACCTTGCGCCGCTGGCGGACATGTCCGGCAACGACTGGGTGTGGAAGGAAGACACCCGTCTCGGCCGTGAGTTTTCCAAGACGACGCTGAAGGATTTCCAGCGCGCGGCCGAGATCCGTGACGCATTCTTTTCGCAGGGCGGCGTCATGCCGGCCGTCAGCCTGACCATCACGCCCTTCTCGCTGAACGGAGAGGCCGACATGGCGCTGCTCAACGTCAACGGCCAGATCGTCCAGAGCCAGCAGGTCGGCGGCCTGCCGGTGACGATGCAATGGCCGGGCAGCATGGCGGGCGGCACGGTCAGCGTCACGCTGATGCCGGAAATTCCCGGCCGCGTCTCTGCGGTGCTGACCGAAGGCCCGTGGGCGTTCATGCGGCTGCTCGAATACGGATCGACGTCCCAGACCTCGGACGGCATGCGGGCGCGTTTCGTCATCGGCGGCCGCGACGTCGCCTATACGATCCAGGTCGGTTCGGCCGCCAATCCGTTCTTCCTGCCGGCGCTGACACAATTCACCTGTCCGGCGGGGCTCTGACGCGAGATGGGCTTTGGGCTGTTCGGAAAGCTCCCGCAGAAACGCGACTTCATCTCCTTCGGCATTTCCGGCGACGTGCTGTCGCCGATCGAGACCTGGCTGCAGACGGCGGTGGCGGCAAGCCGCAGCGAGCTTGGCCGCGGCTGGGAGGAACTTTACCTTGTGGCGCCGATCTGGCGATTCTGGATCGGTGCGGACGTGCTCGGAGCAAATTGTGCCGGCGCGCTGATGCCGTCCGTCGACGGGATCGGCCGGTTCTTCCCGCTGTTGGCGCTCTACTCCTGTGCAGAAGGCGAAAGCCTGCCGCCGCCGCCTTACGCACCGCAGGAGAAATGGTTCGCGGCGATCGAGGCCCGGCTTCTGGGCGTTCTGGAGGAAGATGCCGCGCCGGCCGTCGAGAGCATTCTCGCCGACCTGCCGGCGCCGTTGCTGGACAAGGCAAAACCGAAGGTGGACCGCGTCGACTTCAAGGAGGCGCCGATATGGCAGGCCGGGCGGGACACCGACACGCCGAGCTTCCTCGCCTCCATCTTCGAGGACGACTACCGCCAGGTGGCGCGCGGCCGCAGCTACTGGTGGGTGCCCGGCAATGACCAGCGCGGGCCGGTTCTGCACGCACGGAACGGCTTGCCGGATCCTTATTTTCATACGCGCATGCTGCAACTTGTGGCAGACTGACGGGGCATTGGAGCACGGGTGAACCGATGAACGATCCCGGTATCCGCTTCGAGAGTTTCGGCGTGAGCCATCCCGGCAGGGTGCGGCAGCTCAACGAGGATCGTTTTCTCATGGCGCCACGCAGCGGGCTCTGGCTGGTCGCCGACGGCATGGGCGGCCACGACGCCGGCGACGTCGCGTCGTCCTGCATCGTTGCGCATATGGCGACACTGGGCGTCGCGAGTTCGGCGCCCGACCTGCGCGCCCGCTTCGAGGACCGCATCGGCCGCGCCAATGCCGAAATCCGTGACATCGCCGAAAAGCGCGGCGCTACCATCGGCGCGACCATGGCGGCGCTGCTCACCTTCGAACGCCAATTTGCCTGCCTGTGGATAGGTGACAGTCGCGTCTATCTCATACGCGACGGGCGCATCACCCAGCTTTCGCACGACCATACCGAGGTGCAGGAACTGCTGGACCGCGGCGTCATCACCGCGGCGGAGGCGCGAGTGTGGCCGCGCCGCAACGTGATCACGCGGGCCGTGGGCGTGGACGAGGATGTCGCCGTCGACATGCAACTCGGTCACATCGAGCCTGGTGACGTCTTCGTGGTCGGCAGCGACGGCCTGACCGCGCATGCCAGCGACTTCGACATCCTGGCCGCCGCGACCGACGCGCAAGAACCGGAGGCGGCGTGCAAAATGCTCCTCGACACGGTCCTGGAGCGCGGCGGCACCGACAACGTCACCATCGTTGTCATCATGTGCCGGGACGCCGCGGCTCTCGCCGCCGACGTTCCGCGCGTCGGATTGCGTCATGGCGAATGACGAAAAGACAACCGTGATGGCGCTGCCCGACCCGGTCGCGGTCGGCACCCAGCTCAGCGGCACTTACGAACTCGACGAGCGCATCGCCGCCGGGGGCATGGGCGAAGTGTTTCGCGGCCACAACATCCAGACCGGCGACCCTGTGGCGATCAAGATCGTGCTGCCGGAATTCGCCCGCGACGCGATGATCCTCTCGCTGTTCCGCAAGGAAGCGTCGATCCTCAACCATCTCTTCCACGAAGCGATCGTCCGTTACCACGTCTTCGCCATCGACCAGGCGATCGGCCGGCCCTATCTCGCCATGGAATTCGTCGACGGCCTGTCGCTGGTCGACATGTTCCAGCACGGGCCGATGGCGCCGGCCGAGGCGCGGGCGCTGCTGGCGCGGCTGGCGTCTGGCCTGGCCGTCGCGCATGAGGCCGGCATCGTCCACCGCGATCTGTCGCCCGACAACATCATCCTGCCGGGCGGCAAGGTGGTGCGCGCCAAGATCATCGATTTCGGTATCGCCCGCTCGGCCACGGTAGGGGGCGAAACGCTGCTCGGCGGTGTCTTTGCCGGCAAATACAACTTCGTCTCGCCGGAACAACTCGGCATGTTCGGCGGCGAGGTCACCGAACAATCCGACATCTACAGCCTCGGCCTGGTGATGGCGGCGGCGCTGCGCGGCGCGCCGCTCGACATGAGCGGCAGCCAGGTCGATGTGATCGAGAAGCGGCGCAAGCTGCCAGACCTGTCCGGCATCGATGCGGAATTGCGGCCGGTGCTGGAAGCGATGCTGCAGCCGGACCCGAGCGACAGGCCGCGCAGCATGGCGGAGATTGCCGATATCGTGTCGCCGCAGCGCGACGTCCGCGCCCCGCGCGAGCTGCCGCTGGCAGCGCCCGCGCCGCCGACGCCGATGCCGCCGCCGGTGCGCATCGGCGACCCCACCGAGATCCCGGCGCTGGTGCGGGGGGGGCAGCCGGCAGTTGCGGTCGCGACCGCGATCGCGCCGGCTGAAGGCCAGCCGGCCAGCGAAAGCCCGTTCGGTCCCTATTTAGGGCCGGTGAACATCCCTATACCCGAGCTGAAGCCCGCCGCCGACGCGCCGCGCGCGGCCGAGCCGCTGCCAAGGCGGGGAAGGAGCGGCGTGATCGCGGCCGTGCTTTTCGCCATAGCCGCCAGCGGCGCAGGCGCGGCCTGGTATGGCGGGCTGCTGGACCGACCGACCTCCGGACCGGCGCTGCCGCCAGTCGACGACAAGACCACGCAGCCGGATCAGGATACGGGCAAGCAGCCCGACCAGACGCCGACGCCGGACACGTCCAAGCAGACGACCGACACCGACACCGTCAAGCCCGATGCGACCCAGAAGACCGATGCCGATCGGACGTCGCCGGACGGCCAGGATACCACCAAGCAGCAGCCGGACCAGGCTGATACCGGCAAGGATGCCACCCAGCCCGACAATACCGGGCGGTCGACCGGTGATGACACCGCGCAGCAGCCGGACACCAAACCCGACGTCAAACCCGACACGGAGCCGGACCCCCAACCCGATTCGAAAACGGCCGGGCCGGCTGGCGTCGATATCGCCGCCGAGCGGCTCGCATGGCTCAGGGACTATTCGGGAGGCGACTGCTTCTTTGCCACCGCCACGTCGGTCAATGGCGACAGGCCTGAGATCGAGGGATTTGGCGACAGCGTCGACGCTTTCAAGAAATTGCTCAACGATTTCGAGAACCGTTTCCAGACCGAGCCAGAGATCGGCGTGCGTCTGATCCGTTCGAAACAGTGCCCTGTGACCGTGTTCCTGAGCAGCATGGGCGCCGGCAATCCGCCGGACCTGTCACTGGTGAAATACGAACTGGCCGACCGCGATCCGATGAGCGGCCAGGTGCAGATCGAGCCGGCGCGCCAGACTTATCTGCTGCTGGTCGATCACGACGGCATCGCCCACAATCTCGACCGCATCCTGAAACCGTCCGGAGATGTGGCGAAGTTCAGCATCGCCCTGGGGCTGGGCACCGGCAAGGAACCGGACAAGAGCGCGGTGCCGCAGGTGCTGCTTGCCTTCGCCACCTCGCAGCCGCTGGATGCCATGAAGATCACCGCGCCGACGCCCGCCTCCGATCTCCTGCCGCGTATCGCCGAAGAGATCACCTCGAAACAGATGGAAGGCGCGGCCACTGCGCGCTACTTCCGCATCCGCGGGTAGTACTGAATTATCGCACGACGAACGAGGTGATGCCGTAGGCGATCGAGCGGTTGCCGGCGATGATTTCCGTCGCCAGCCGCGAGAAATACTCTTCTGCCGGGAGGCCGGGCTTTTGTGGTACCGTGCGCAGCGGACCGTCCGAGGCGATGGCGATCAGCAGTTGCACCGATGACACCGGCCCAGCCGTCAGCGTCATCGGCGTGCTGAACGTCACCAGCGGCGCGCGCTGGTCGGAATAGGAGGTTATCAGCTCGGCCTTGCCTTCGTCGTCGACGACCATCAGGTAGAGCGTGTCCTTGCGCAGCCCGGAGATCGCGCCCGAAAGCTCGCTTCCGCTGTCGATGACCTGCTCGGCGAGTGTCAGCTTGAGCGGAAAGTTGGGGTACTGCGCAAGGCTCCTGGCGAAGGCGAGTGCGCCGCACTGGTGCCTGGACACGGCCTGCGTGTCGGCCTCGAGCTTCAGGCCGGACAGCCTCTCATACTCGGCGCCGAGCTGGTCGACGGTCTCGGGTGCGGCCGCGAAAGCCTGGATCGCGGCCTGCATGGGCGTGATGCTGGTGGGTAGCGCCAGCATGCAATCGTCGTCGCGGCGGGTCGTCAGGAACTCGGCGATGCGCAGCGTCCCGGAAGTCGCGCCTTCATCGCCGTCCGCGAGCACGTCCGGACGAGGCACCATCGCCACGACGGTCGCCTGGGACGCGGGCGAAGCGGCTGCGGGCGAGCCGGCTCCGACCCTCGATGCAACGGGCGGAGCGCTTTCGGCAGGCCGGACCGGGCTGGCCGCCGTGACGGGCGCGCCGGTCGACCTGCCGGAGGGGATGACGACGGCCGGCGCTCTCGCCGCTGGCGCCGAGGATTGCCTGGCGCCGACCTGTGCTGCGCTCGGTCGGGCGGCAACAGCGGGCTCTATCGCGCTGACGGCCGGTCCGCTGGCGACGCCGGCGGGAGCGCTCGCGGCGGGGGGCTTGCTGGCTGCGACCGGCGACAAGCTTGGCCGCGCAGGCGCGATCGCCGTCGTGCCGCCGCCCACCGCGATGGACGGCGTCGCCGGCTCAAGCGAAGCCACGGTTTCGCCGATCGCATCGACGGTTGTGGCGGCCTGCGGCGCGGTGGCCGCACTGTCGGCAATGGCCTCTGCAGATGCTGGAACCGTGGTCGCGGCTCGTGCCGGGGGTGTCTCGGGCGGAGCAATGGCTGCGACCTGAGCCGGCTGGAGCGGCGCGGACGCGGCCCGCGTGTCCGCTGCCTGCTCCGATTTGATCACGCCTTCGATTGGAGGCGGCTTTGCTGCCGTCTCAACCGGGACGGCCTCCGAAAGCGCCGGAACCGGAACGGCTTCCGAACGCGTCGGAACCGGAACGGTTTCCCGCCGGGTCGGGACAGCTTCCGTCGCCGTCTCCGGCGAATTTGCCGGAGCGGTCTCTTCGCGTGCCTGAAGCGCGGTCTCGTTTCTGGCGACAGGCTCGGCGCTTGCGGTCTCCTGTACCGGCCGGGCTTCGTCGGGTGCGGCGCGGACCGGTTCGGCCCGAACCGGGGCCTCGGCCGCGCCGATGGCGGCGCCCGAGCGTGGGACGAGGATGGCGGCTTGCTCGGTCCTGGTCGCCGGCGCGGCTTCAGGGACGGCGAGCCGTGTCGCGCTTGCCGCCGCCAGCGTGGCGATGTCGATCTCGGTGCGGGCCGGCTCTTTCCGTTCGGGCATCGGCATGGCGTAGAGAACCATGCCGATCGCGGCGTGCAGGCCGACCGAGCCGGCGACGGCGATGGTCCAGAGGCCGGCCGCCGAGCGCGCGGTCATGGCGTGGTCGCCCCGCTGCCTGTCGGTTCGCGCAGCGTCACGATCTGCAGGCTGAACCCGGCCGCCCGCAGCGTTTCCGCGACGTTGAGGAACGGCGCGGCCGCCATGTCGCGTTGCGCCAAAAGGTTGAGCGGCGCGTCGGCGCGGCCTGTCGCCTCGATCGCGGCGCGCGCCGCGCCGACAAGTTCGTCGCTCTGGATCGCCAGCCCGTCCAGGAACAGCGACCCGTCCGCCTCCAGCAACACCAGCGGGCGTGGCAGCCGCTCCAGCGGCAGGTTCCGTGTCAGCGGAACCGTCGCGTCGGCTTCCTCGCGGTTGGTGAGGCTGCCGGTGGTAAGGAAAAACAGCAGCAGCAGGAAGACGATGTTGATCATCGTCAGCGTGAAGTCGTGCCGTCGCCGCTGGAGGGGTTCCGGGATGATCTTCATGGCTCCCGCCTGCCGAGCACGGTGACGCTGCCCATCTCCGCCGCCTTGCTCGCTTCCAGCACTGTGACGACATCCTGCACGGTTGCCACCGCGCTGGGCGTCAGCAGCAGCGAGGTGACGCCGCGCTGCTTGAGGTCGCGGAAGGCCGTCTCCGCGTCCACGACGGGCACCTTGCGGCCACCGATGGTGATGCTGCCCGACAGGATGCGGACGGCAATCGGCGGCGCGTCGGCGTTGCCCGGAGCCGGCGCGGGTGCGCCGCTGTCGGCCGCCAGCGGCCCGAGCGGCAGCAGCGAATAGGGAACGATCTGCGAGGACACCATGAAGAAGATGACGAGCAGGAAGATGACGTCGATGAGCGACGTCAGCACGAAGGACGGTCGCCGCCGCCGGACGGGCGCCGGAAGGATGACGTGCGACCGGTCGTTCATGCCTATCCTCCCAGAGAGGCCGGGACCGTTGCGCGCGGCAGGCCGTAGGACAGCGGGGCGGCGGGCTCTACCTCGGTCGGCTCGATCGGGGCGATGCTGAACAGCGTCTTGGCGATCGCAGCCTCCATGTAGGCGCGCTCATGGTCGACGCGCGCCTCGAACCACATGGAAAGAAAATAGACCGGGATCGCCACCGACAGGCCGGCCGCCGTGGTGATCAGCGCCACCCAGATGCCGCCGGCCAGCGAGGAGGGATCGATTGCCCCGCCTTTCGCCGAGAGTTCGCCGAAGGCCGAGATCATGCCGATCACCGTGCCGAGCAGCCCCAGCATGGGCGCGGCCTGTGCCACCGTTTCGAGGAAGCGCAAATTCCTCGACATGGTGTTGAGCTGGCCAAGCGCGATGTGGGCTGCGACCTCGCGTGCCCTGTCGCGGTCGGCCGGATAGTTGAGCAGCGACACCATCGCGCCGGCTACCGCGGCAGAAGCCGGCGAGCGGTCGGCGCGCGCACGGCGCACCGCCTCGTCGAATTCGCCGCGCGCCCAGCGCGCCATTGCGTCTTCGACGCGGGCGGTGCGGCCGACGCCCATGCGCACGAACTGTAGCGCCTTGAAGATGGCGATGGCGCCGGAAGCGATCGAAATCGCCAGCAACGCGATCAGTACCGGGCCGCCGGACGACGCCAGTTGTTCGGTCAGCAGCTTGATCATGCGGTCCGCCCCGCAGGCGCCTCGGACGGCGTTCTTTTCACAGGCCGAACTCGATCTTGGTGCGTGTCGCGGTGGTCAGCTTGTCGATGCAGATTTCCGACCGCTTTCCCTCGACCGAACATTCGGAGACATCGTTGACCAGCAGACGCGAGATCGTCTCGCAGGCCTGGCCCGGCAGATCGAATTGCACCACCTTGGTCTTGCCGACCGGCAAACGGCCGAACTGGAAGGTGAGCGACTTGCCGACCTTGCCGCCCGTGTCGAAGGTAACGACGTCATAGGACGTCTTGTCGAGCAGCACGCCGCTCTTGTTGACGGCGACGAAGACCAGCCGGCAGGCATTTTCGACATTGGAGGCGTCATTGAGTTCGATCGCGATCGACGGCTCCTGCGCCCAGCCGCCCGTCGCCGACAGGCCTACCGCCGCTGCCAGCGCTACTCCGCGTGCAGCCGGCCTCCATGCCATTGATTTCGTTCCTGCCATGCTCGATCACCCCCTTGGTTCCAGGCCGACTACAGAATTGCGCGGTAGCCGGAATTAGTCCAGCATGGGCCCGCCGCCAAGCCCGTCACGATATGGTCATGGCCGCCGCCCGCGAGCGCATGCCCCTGACTGCGGAAATGTAGACGGGGGTCCGTGTCAAAAAAAAGTCCGACCGATTGGATATCGCTGCGCCGGCTTGTAGGATTTGCAAGACGTTGCTGCGAGGCTGCAAGTGGAACGGGCCTATGTCTTGAAGGCGAACCGGCTGGCAGGGCTGTTCCTTGCCGCCTTGCTCAGCCTTTTCATGACGGATCGCGCGCGCGCCGAGTTCACCGTCTGCAACCAGACGCTCGACGTGGTGAACCTCGCCGTCGGGCAGGAAGTGCGCGAGGCCGCCGACGCCTTCTGGCAGACGGAAGGGTGGTGGACGGTCGGCGCCAACCAGTGCGTCAACGTCATCCGCGACGAGCTGGTCAATCGCTACGTCTACGTCTACGCCACCGATGTGTTCGGCCAGCCGCTGCTCAACGGCTCGACCTCCATGTGCGTCGGCACGCGCCGCTTCGTCATCCGCGGCGACAAGGATTGTTGGGTGCGCGGCCACAAGGCGGCGCCGTTCTTCGAGGTCGATACGCAGAAGACCGAGCGCTGGACGCTTTTCCTCGGCACGGGCGGGTTGCAATGAGCAAACCGCTCGAATGCTGGTCGGGGGGCCATGCATAATATCGATACCAGCTTTCGCGAGAAGAAGCTGGCCGCGGCGAAGCGGCGGCACAGCATGCGTTTGTTCCGGCTGGCGGGAGCGGCGGGTGTTCTCATTGCCTGCGCGGTCGGCGTCGGCATCTGGCTGACGGCCGACAAGTGGACCATCGAGGGCCTGGACAACGATCTCGTCGAGGTCGACACCGGCGAGACCGATGCCGATGTTCCGGTCTTCATCCCGGCGGTGGTCGATCTTGCCGGCGATCCGATGACCATCAGCATTGGCAGCGATTCTTCGCAGGCGCGTCGCGTGCGCGAGGTTCCGAAACCCGCCGATCTGGTCGAGCCGGGTATCCCGGAGAGGATCGAGGTTTTGTCGGACGTCATGCTGTCGACCAGCGAGAGTCTTATGACGACCATCCCTTCGAGCCCGGAGGATTTTGCGTTTTTCCAGGCGCAGCGCACCGTTCATGCGCCGGCCTCGCCTGTGGTGGAGGAGCCGTCGCCGCAGGACGGCGTTTTGCCCGAACCGTCCGGTGCCGCCCCACCGGCCAGTTCGGGTCCTGAGACGCCGATGGACGAGGCCGCCTTTTCCGATCCTGCCGCCGGTTGGGGTGAGACCATCAGCGATGGCGAGGAAGATCTGCCGGCTTTCAGGAGGAACCGTATCGAGAACAACACGATGGTGGCGACGGTGACGCCGGAGAGCCAGCGCGCCGCCGCCACAGAGGATTTCGTCGACAAGGTGCTGGGCGCGCGTACGCTGGACAGCCTTGTGCTCGAACACCGCTTTTCCGCTGGCGACGCCAAGGCGGCCGGCGAGGCGATGAAAACCTTGTTCGGCAAGGACCAACTGGACGCCGGCTATGTGGTGGCCATGCGCGGACTGATGACCGGCGGCAAGCAGCCCGGCCCGTCGCTGGTGCAGGTGTCGGTCTACGCCGACGCCCAGTACATAGGCACGCTGGCGCGCGCCGATGACGGAAAATTCGTCGCCGGCACCGATCCCTGGGTGCGCGAGGATCTGCTGCACTATTCCGGCGCCGAGGAGCAGACCGGACCGCAGCGGCAGTACCGGCTGCTCGACGCAATCTATTCGACCGCAGTTCGCAACAGCGTGCCGACCAGCGTGATCGGCGAGGCGATCATGTTCCTGTCGCGCGGCCAGGACTTGAACGCTTTCGCCACGCAGGGCGACCGGCTCGTGTTGGTCTACTCGGCGAATGGCCGCGCCGCCGAGGGCTCGTCCGGACGCGTGCTCTACGCGGCGGTACACGGCGACCAGAAGAACATCGAATGTTTCGTTTTCCGGCCGTCGGGATCGGACGATTTCGCCTGCGTCACCGAGGAGGACCAGGTCTATTCGCTGACGGTGACCAACGGCATGGTGACGCCGGTCAACGGCGTGATGACGTCGACCTTCGGGCCGCGAAAACATCCGATTCTCGGCACGGTGCGCGTGCACAAGGGCGTCGACTGGGCCGCGCCCGTCGGAACGCCGGTATTCGCTGCCTTCGACGGCACCATCGCCTATTTCGGCGATGGCGAGGGTTACGGCAACGTGGTGCGCGTCATCCATTCGGGCGGCCGCGAGACGCGCTACGCCCACCTGTCGCGGTTCGCGGCCAACCTTTCGGCCGGCATGGCGGTCAAGGCCGGCGACGTCGTCGGTTATGTCGGCACCACCGGCCTTTCCACCGGTCCGCATCTGCATTTCGAGCTCTATGCCGGGGCCGAGGCGATCAACCCGTTGGAAACACCGGCGATCGCGGTGGCTGCGGGCACCGGCGACGCGGCGGTGGAACTCTTGGTCGACCGCATCATCCGGGTCGAGAGCGGCGGCAGCGCCACGGCAAAAAATCCGCTGTCGACGGCGACCGGCCTCGGCCAGTTCATCGAAAGCACCTGGATCAGGATGATCAACACCTATCGTCCTGATTTGGCTCGATCTTTGTCGCGGGCGGACGTGCTGGCGCTGCGTTTCGACCCGACCATTTCGCGCGAGATGGTGCGCAGGCTGGCGCAGGAGGGCGAGGCTTATCTGCGCGCCAGGGGGCACGAGATCACCGCCGGGCGGCTGTATCTCTGCCATTTCCTCGGCATGGAGGGCGCCAGCACGGTGCTTTCTTCCGCCGACGGCGAGCAACTGGTCGTGGTGCTCGGCCAGTCGGTGATATCGGCCAACCCGTTCCTGACCGGCAGGGACGTGAGCTACATCAAAGCCTGGGCCGAAGCCAAGATGCGCGGCCGCGGTGCGCCGGCGCCGGCGGCGCCGGTCGTGGAGACCAGGAACATCGCGAAATCCTCGCCGGAATTCGTTGCCTACAAGACTGCAATTACAGCACTTTTGGCCGCGATCGCGACTCAGGACCAGACGTGACCGGCGGTTCTCGCGACTGTTTCTTCGGACCTGCGTGAAGTCCGGAAGATTGAGCGATTTCATGGGGTTACGAAGTTCGTAACGCGCAAATCGCGTGACGGGCTTCATTTGGACCGCTTTCTCGAGCCGATTCACGATGTTTTCGGCCGTGTCGGATTGGGCGCGCGGCCCATTTTGAATGTGCGAGCCTCACGCGTTTCGGAGGCGCCGGGCCACCGGCGCGACCGCGCGGACGATCAGAATTCCGCATCCTTGTCCCAGGTCATGGCATGAAGCTTGACCCATTGTCCTTCGACCTTGTGGAACCAGATCGTCAGATTTTTGTCGCCGCGCGGCCAGGTCGCTTCCCGGATCTCAACGTCGGAGTTCCTGCCCTCGTCGTTCGGATAAAAATTGTAGAGCTCGACGCGGAATTCGCTGTCGATCTCGCCGATGCGGAAGGTCGTTTCCTTCGCCGGCTTGCCATTTGCAGCGATGACGGCGTCGTAGGTCTGGCGTTCGGAAGTCATGGCAATCTCCACAAATGTGCCCGATGGCGCGCCGGCCGAGGCGAGGTCGGGGCTGCTGGATGGTACCAGCAGAGCCAGGCCGGCTGCGATCGCGCGCGACATGCTCCAGCCGGCCGTGATGGGGCGAAACGCTTGCATGGTCATTGAAGCGACTTGATCGCGAAGGTCGTGTCCGGGATCATCGTGTCCATCTGCTCGATGATCGTCTGGAAATGGCGCGACCGGAGCTGGTTGCCGTGGTTCATGATGCTCGCATGGTCGTGAACATTGACATGGCCGGGCTTGTATTCATCGCCGCGATTTGGGCTGACATGCTTGCTGTTGCCGACCGCGTGCCCGAATTCATGCGCGACGGCGATCTGTTTCGTATCCGGATCATCACCATTTTCAAAGTTCTTCACGTCGAAATCGTTCGTGTCGAACTCGATGATCCTGTCTTCCCAATTGACGTTGCTGGTTCGATAGGTGCCCTTGGCAACCTTGTAGACCTTGACGTCCCAATGTTGGTCTTTCAGCACCCAGCGAACGTCGAGATTGATCGGGATGCCCTTGCCGATGAAACGGCGCGCAAAGGCGGATGTTCCGGAAACCGACAGCTTCGCCTTGAAACTCCAAGCCGACCATATGGCGCGATCGGCGCTGTCGTGAAACTTCTTCTTCTCGGCATATGTCCAAGCAGACAGGGCGCCTGTCAGCAGCCATTCGTATTTCCATCGCTCCTGGAAAAAGACGAACCCGTTGGTGGTGTCGATGTCGATCGTACACCAGTCCAGTTCCTTTACGACGTGTCCCATCGCTGTCCTCGCTCGTGGTCTTCAGACGATCAAGGCACCTGTTGCAGAGGCTGACGTTCCGCCGGGCGGAACCACCTGTCCGCTGGAACGCACTTTTCCCGTCTGCCAAGGTGCGCCTCGGCAGTTTCACGCGATCCAGGGTCGCGTCCTTCCTTGACTGGTTCTTCTGGGAGCTTGGCGCTCCAGCCTGGCCTTACCCGACTTCGTAGGCGAAGGCTCCGTCCTTGACGTCGACGGCGGCGCGCGAAATCTCCAGCTTTTCCATCGCGCGGTTGAGGAAATGCCGGGAGAGTTCGGGCAGAAGCGTATTGGTGATGATGTTATCGATCATGCGTCCACCCGAATCCGGGTCCCTGCATTGCGATACGATGTGTTCCACCACGGCGTCCGAATAGTTGAACTCTGCATCGTGGTTTTCTGCGATCCGTCTTTTTATCCGGTCCAGTTGTAACCGAACGATGCCGCCCAGCATCTCCCCGGACAACGGAAAATACGGGATTGTAACAAGGCGGCCGAGCAGGGCCGGCGGGAATACCTGCAGCAGTGACGGGCGCAGCGCCTGGTTCAGCGTTTCCGGGTCCGGGCGGGTCTTTCCTTCCTCAGCCATCTGCATGATCACCTCGGTCCCGACGTTGGAGGTGAGGATGATCAGCGTATTCTTGAAGTCGATGCGCCGGCCAGTGCCGTCCTCCATCTGGCCCTTGTCGAACACCTGGAAGAACAGTTCGTGCACGTCGGGATGGGCCTTCTCGACCTCGTCGAGCAGCACCACGCTGTAGGGTTTTCGCCGCACCGCCTCAGTGAGGCGGCCGCCCTCGCCATAACCGACATAGCCGGGAGGCGCGCCCTTGAGTGCCGAGACGGTGTGCGCCTCCTGGAATTCGCTCATGTTGATGGTGATCATGTTCTGCTCGCCGCCGTAGAGCGACTCCGCGAGCGCCAGCGCCGTCTCGGTCTTGCCGACGCCGGAAGGGCCGCACAGCATGAACACGCCGATCGGCTTGTTGGGATTGTCGAGTTTCGCGCGGTTGGTCTCGATGCGCTTGGCGATCATCGACAGTCCGTGCGACTGGCCGACCACGCGCCGGCCCATGATCTCGGCCAACTGCAGGATGGTCTGCACCTCGTCCTTGACCATGCGGCCGACCGGGATGCCGGTCCAGTCGGAGACCACGGATGCGACCGCCTGCTCGTCGACATGGGCATAGATCATGCGGCTGTCCGGGTGGATGTCGTCCAGTTGCGAGAGTTTTCCGCCGAGCGCGGCCTTGGGATCGGTGGGCGCCGGAGCTCCGTCGCCGGCGTCCGTTCCGTCGGATTGAGCCGCGGCCGGCCCGGTTTCGGCATTGTCGTTCGCCGAAATCGCCGGCGCCGCTTCGGCGCCTTCCGGGGTAAGTGGGGCTGCCATGGCCTTCCGCAGTGCCATGATCTCGTCGACGATCGCCCTCTCGCGCGCGAAATCGGTTTCCAGCGCCGCCAGCTTCTCCTCGGTCTCCTTGATCTCGGCCTTTAGTTCCTCGACCTTTTCGGCGTCGTCGCGGCCGAGTTCGCTCTCGCGCTCCTGCGCGGCGAGCGCCCGGCGTTTTGCCTCGATCGCCGCCTTCAGGTCGGAGATCGCCGCGGGCGTCGTCGACTGGCTGATGGCGACGCGCGCGCAGGCCGTGTCGAGCAGGCTGACCGCCTTGTCGGGAAGCTGGCGGGCCGGGATGTAGCGCGCCGACAGCGACACGGCGGCAACCACCGCCTCGTCGGAGATGCGCACGCCGTGGTGCTTTTCCATAGGCTCCAAAATGCCGCGCAGCATGGTGACGCATTTCTCGATCGCAGGCTCGTCGACATTGACCGGCTGGAAACGCCGGGTCAGCGCCGGGTCCTTCTCGAAATATTGCCGGTATTCGGCCCAGGTCGTGGCGCCGATGGTGCGCAGCGTGCCGCGTGCCAGCGCCGGCTTCAAGAGATTGGCCGCATCGCCGGTGCCTTGCGCACCGCCGGCGCCGATGAGGGTATGCGCCTCGTCGATGAACAGGATGATCGGCGTCGGCGAGGCCTGCACCTCGTCGATAACGGAGCGCAGCCGCTGCTCGAACTCGCCCTTCATCGAGGCGCCGGCCTGCATCAGGCCGATGTCGAGCGCGCAGAGCCGCACGCCCTTCAACTGCGGCGGCACGTCGCCGTCGGCCAGCCGCTGGGCAAAACCCTCGACGGCGGCGGTCTTGCCGACGCCGGCCTCGCCGGTGAGGATCGGGTTGTTCTGCCGACGCCGCATCAGCACGTCGATGATCTGTCGGATCTCGTCGTCGCGCCCGACCACCGGATCCATCTTGCCGGCGGCCGCTGCCGCGGTCATGTCGACCGAAAAACGGTCGAGCGCCGTAGTGCCGCGCGAAGCGGCCGTGTCGCCCGCCGGAGCGCCGGCCGGCCGCGCGGTGAGGCCTGAACCGTCCATCGGCCGCAAATTGTCCTCGTCCGACTGCCCCCAGATTTTTCGCGATTCGGCGGCGATGATGTCGTCGTTGAGCTGGCTAAGTTGCGGTGACAATTGCTGCAGGGCGCGGCGCAGCTCGCGCGATTTGAGCGCGCCGACCAGGAGATGGCCGGTGCGGATCTGCGTCTCGCCGAAGAACAGCGTGGCGTAGTACCAGCCGCGGTCGAGGATGTCGGTGATCTGCGTCGAGATGCCTGGCATCTCGGTTTCCTGCTTGCGGAAACCGTCGATGGTGGAGGCGATGTCCTTCAACAGCTTCGCCTTGTCGAGCTTGAAATGATCGACGGTGAGCGAAATGTCGGATCGCTCGTTGGCGAGGATGTGATGCAGCCAGTGCGCCAGTTCGAGATTGCGGTTGCCGGCATTCTTCGCCTGGCGCAGCGCCTGCATGAAAGCGTCGTAGCCGACGCGGTTGAGCTTTCCGGTGACCGTTTCGAGGCTGATGTCGCTCATCTGCGTGCTCCCGTGCTTGTCCGCGCCGCCGGCTTCGGCTTTTTCCCGGCCATTTCGCGCCGCCGTTCCATCGGATCGAAACGCGCGTCGCGCAGGACGATCGTCTCGCCGTCCTTCGGCTGCTTCGGCGTCATCCAGGACGTCCAGCCGAGCTCGCCGGAAACGCCGAGCCGGACCGGCGTCGCCAGCCGTGCATCGAGGCCGAGTTCGACGTCGAATTCGAAGCGGTGGCCGAGATAATAGAAGACGAGGTCGGTGAGGATCTCCGACAGTTCGCCTGCCGGCAGCAGGCGCTTGTATTGTTCGAGGCTGGTGGCGGTGATGCGGATGCGGATCTTGTCGTTGATCGAATAGGCGCGCACGCCGAGCGCTGCGTCGACGCCGAGACCGGAATGGCGCGAACCCAGAGCCATCTGGTCGGAGGCTTCGAACACCAGCCAGCTCCCGACCCGCTCTTCGATCTCCGCCTTCACCTGCAGAATGCTCTCGACCAGTTGCCGCAGCCGCACCGCGCTCTTGATGCGCGAGCCGGTAAGCCCGGCGAAGGAGACCTTGGCGATGTCGGCGACGCTGTCGCGGTCGAGATAGGCGTCGGTGCCGACGCCGGTCAGCGATCCGGCATAGCGGATGAAGCGGTCGTCGGCCGGGCGGTCCGCCTGGGCGATGGGGCGGGCATTGGCCCAGACCCGGAAGAACAGTTGCAGGAAGCGGTTGGAGATGATGTCGGTGAAATGCACATAGGACTGGTCGCGCTGGGACGACCAGTGATGGGCCTCCACGGTCGTGCTCAGCGGCAGCGCGCCCTGCGGGCCGAAATAGCCGAGGAAGCGGGTCCTGACCTTCGGCGCGCCGTTCGGCACGTCCTCGTAGCCGCTGAGGTTGGATGCCGGAAATTCCAGGAACGGATCCTGTCCGAGGCTGACGATCTCCTCGGCGAGCACGCCGTTTTCGCCGATCCTCGGCTTGGCAGGACTAGAGCGTTCGAATTCCCGCATGGTCTGGAAGAAATCGAAGCCGTAGGGATCGGCGCGCAGGCCGTCGCGATAGCTCATAGCGGCTCGCCATTGCCGGCGCGCGGCGGCCAGCGCTTTATGATGCCACGCTGCACGGATTCGATCACCGTCTCGGTGAAGCTGTTGATCGACGTGTATTCGGCGAAGAAGCGGTCGAGCACGGCGCCGAGCAGCATGATGCCGTTGCCCTCGAAGGCGCGTTCGTCGAACTTGACCGTGATTTCGACGCCGCGCGCCGCGTTGAAGCCGTTCGCTTGCCTCAGTCGCCTTGTGATCGGTCGGCTCGACACGCCGAGCACGCCGCGGATGCGCCGCTCCATCACAACGTCGGAGAGATCAGCGAACAGGCCGAGCAACTCGCGCAAGCCGCCGGCGCGGTCCTGCGGGCCGCGGTCGGTCAGGCCCAGATGGTTGAGCGACAGCAGGTTGACCAATTTCCAGGCGATGGCGCCGGGCGGCACGCCGGTGCGCTGGCGCCGTTCCATGGCCAGCACGGATTCGCGCGGCGCGGTCGGCCCGGCCAGGCAGCGCAGCGGCAGCGAGGTATCGTCGGCGAGGTGGAAATCCGTGCCCGCCTCGCCCACCGGCAATTGCTCGGTGAGGTGCCGGTTCGACACCAGCGCCCGCACGCTGAGTTCGCGCACCCGGTCCTTCTCGTCGAGGCCGTCCGGCTCCCGCAGCGACAGGAACACTTCGGAACCCACATAGCTGGCCCGCGCGCCGATGCGCTGCTCCTGCACGGTCTCCCGGCGCGGCAGGCGGCGGGTCGTGTAGAACAGCGCCTCGTTGAGCGGCGTATTGTCCGTCGGCAGGCTGTAGAGCGGAAACGTGCGCACCTTGTCGCTGCTGCCGCTGTAATGGGCGAAGACGTCGATCACGCTGTAGATCTCGTAGTCCATCCAGCGGCTGCGGTCGGCGACCACATGATGCTCGGATTCGTTGCGGCGGATCGGCACGCGGCTGCATTGCATCTCGAACAGATTGGCGATCGCTCCGGTGTAGAGCGAGAAGCTGCGCGGCTTGACCACCGAGGCCAGCCGCGGGATCGACGCGTCGAACTCGAACAGCAGGTCGAAGGCGGGCGCCTTGACCTGGGCGAGCGCGCGGCGCAGGCCTTCCAGCCGGAAGCCGAGAAATTTCTGCGGGAAGGCGAAGAAATCGCGCAGCAACGAAAAGCCGCGAAACACCCTGCCGTGCTGGCTGAACAGCGTGTCGCCTTCGTCGAAGCCGACCTGGCGGATGGCGTCGGCGGGCAGGGGCACGAATTTCGGGTCGCCGAATTCGTCGAGATAGCGCAGCGTGACGCGCCGGCAGTTGGCGAAGATCTGTTCGTAGAGCGAGACGGCGTCGACCTCGGTGCCGACCAGATGAACCGGCAGCGTGTCGATCGGCAATTCGCTCGCGGGCGCGCCGGGCGGCGTCACGCCTTCCTTGTCGGTGGAGAGTTTCGAGGTGCGGTTGCGGAAGCCGAGGCGCAGCCCGGCCGCCACGCCGGGGAGGATTTCCAGGCCCAGCGCCTGCAAGGGAGCCGGGGCGGCGAAATAGTGCGCCGTCTCAAGGTGCAGTGGCCAGATGGTCAGTGCGTTGCAGAGGCGGAAGCGGCAGGAGATGCGTTTGTGCTGCTCGACATAGACGGCATCGACAAGCGCGCCGGCGGGAAAGCGGATGCCCTTCTTCAGGTTCCCGTCGTCGAAGGACGGCTGCACCTCGACCAGCGCGGCGGACGGGATCGGTGCAAGATAGTCCGGCATCACCTGGTCGAGCAGCGCCGCGGTGAATTCGGGGAATTCGCTCCTGAGCTTGAGCTGGACTCGCGCCGCCATGAAGGCCGCGCCCTCCAGCAGGCCGGCGATGCCGGGGTCCATCTTGTCCTCGATCAGCCCGCCGAGCCGGCGCGCCACGCCGGGATATTCTTCCGCGAACTGCCTCGACTTCTCGTAGAGCTGCTTGAGCTCGAGCTGGTAGAGGTCGAGGAAGTCGCGGTTCATGCTGTTCTACACCGGCAGCCGGGTCAGGTTGACCTTGCCGGAGCTGATCTCCAGCTCCGCCACGAAATTCACCGCCACGTCGACGGGCGTACAGACCATTTCGCCGGAGACGGTGAACTGCACCCGCTGGTCGACCTCGTTGGCGCGGATCTCCTTGTCGACCACGACGGTCTCCGGAATGAGCCGCGGCTCGAAGGTGGTCAGCACATGCATGAGCTGGGCGCGGATGCCGTCGACGCCGACCTCCTCGCTGGTCAGGTGGGTGATGTCGGGCAGGCCGTAATTGAGGACCGAGTCGCGGACATAGTCCATGCCGTCGAGCGACACCGTCGAGGCCAGGTTGATGGTGTTGAGCAGGGCGACGAGATCGATGGACAGGTCGCGCTTCAGCGCCGGCTCGTCGCTACGGCGCTGCCGCGAATTGCGGCCTTCGATCACCCGCTCGCCGTCGACGATGCGCACCGCGCTGGCCTTGGCGTCGCGCGCTTCGAAGGCCTCCCGGAAGGCCGACATCAGCGGCGCCTGGTAGTGGGCGTCATTCCTGGCTTTTCGCATCCCCATCGATCCGTTGGGTCGCCGGCATCGCCGTCAAAGCGAGAACTGCCGGCGCTTGCGGGCCGGCAGCTCAGCTCTCCCGAGGGAGAGAAGGATACTCGCACGCGTTAGGGTCAGGCAGGTTGAACCTTACGCCGGCGCGTTCTGGGCGATATCGAAGACGAACTCGTCGCTCGCTTCGAGGCCGCCGGTCTTCGACTGCTGGTTGTACTTCTGCTTGAACTTCTTGAAGTTCAGCGTGACGTTCTCGGTGGTGCGGTCTTCGCCGCCGCTGCCGCCGGTCGAAACGCTGGTGACGATCACGTCTTCCATCTTGATCTCAAGATAGATGAACGGCTTGCCGCCGGCCTTGCGGGCCTTGAACTCGACGACGTCGTAGTGTTCGCCGGTGCACATCTTGCCCCACAGTTTCGGGGAAACGATGTCGGTGTACTTGGTGAAGGAAAAATCCTGCAAGCTCACCTTGCCGCCGCCCATGCCGCCGCCCTGGCTGGCGGTGCCGCTCTGGGCTCCGCCGAGGGACCATGCGAGGACGTCGATCCAGGCAGGGAATTCCTTGTCCTGGCCCTCGCCCTTGAGCGTGCCGATCTTGATAAACATGTCTTGCGCCATAGCAGTCCTCCTGACAGTTAAAACAGCGCATTGGCTGCTGTTCGTTGTTGCGAATGCCTTGAATACCGGGCCGGTCCGACCTTATTCGGCCTTTGCCGGTAGTCTCGAGACAAGACTCATACCGATATCCATGCCTTCCAGTTGGAAATGCGGGCGTAGAAAGAAACGTGCCCCGTAGAAACCGGGGTTCTCCGCATCTTCGAAAACGTCCACGCGGGCGGCCGCGAGCGGCTTGCGCGCTTTCGTTATGTTCGACGAGTTTGCAGGGTCGGCGTCGACATACTGGTTGATCCAGCTTTGCAGCCAGCGCTCCAGTTCCAGACGCTCCTTGGTCTCGCCGATCTGATCGCGCACCATGCACTTGAGGTAGTGGCTGAAGCGCGAAATCGCGAACATGTAAGGAATGCGGGCCGAGAGATTGTCGGCGGCCGTCGCTTCTTCCTTGTCGTATTTCTTCGGGCGGTACAGCGACTGCGCGCCGATGAAGGCCGCCTTGTCGGTGTTCTTGCGGTGGATCAGCGGCAGCAGGCCCGACTTCGAGAGTTCGTTCTCGCGCCGGTCGCTGATGGCGATCTCGGTCGGACATTTCAGGTCGACGCCGCCGTCATCGGTCGGGAACGTGTGGGTCGGCAGGTTGATGACCTCGCCGCCCGACTGCACGCCGCGGATGCGCACCGTCCAGCCATATTCCTTGTAGGCCCGGTTGATGTTGGCCGCCATCGCATAGGCGGCGTTCATCCAGGAGTACTTCTGGCCGCTATGGCCGTCCGTCTGTTCCTCGAAATTGAACTCCTCGACCGGCAGCGACTTGGCGCCATAGGGCTGGCGGGCAAGCACGCGCGGCATGCACAGGCCGACGTAACGCGAGTTCTCGGAATCGCGCAGCGACTTCCAGGCCGCATAGTCCGGCGTGTCGAAGATCTTGCTGAGGTCGCGCGGATTTGTGAGCTCGGTCCAGGAATCCATGCCCATCAGGCCGGGAGCTGCGCCCGAGATCATCGGCGCATGGGCCGCGGCGGCGATCTTGCCGAGGTCGCGCAGCAGGCGGATGTCGACCGCCGAATGGTCGAAATGATAGTCGCCGACCAGGGCGCCGTAGGGGTGTCCGCCGAGCTGGCCGAATTCCTGCTCGTAGACCGCCTTGAACAGCGGGCTTTGGTCCCACTTCGCGTCCGGATAGAGCCGCAGGTCGCGGTAGAGTTCCTGCTTGGAGACGTTGAGCACGCGCAGCTTCAGGCTGGCGTCGGTCTCCGAATTGTAGACGATGTAGTGCAGCCCGCGCCAGGCGCTCTCGATCTGCTGGAAAGTGTCGTTGTGCAGGATCTCGTTGACCTGCTCGGACAGCTTTTCGTCGAGCCGGGCGATCATCTCGTCGATCGTGTCGAGCACGTCGTCCTTGATCAGGGTCGTGTCGGCGAGCGCCTGCTGGACCAGCGTGTTGACGGCGTTCTCGACTTCCGTCGCTGCGCGTTCGCTGCGCGGCTTGAAGCTCTGTTTCAGAAGGGCGGAAAAGTCGTCGGCCTCCTGGACCGCGGGTGCGCCGCCTGGGGCTTTTTCGAGGGTAGGTTCGGTCGCCACGTCTATGCCTCCGCTATGTTTCGCTGCCTGACGGGAAGAGACTTATGCGTTGTCTTCGCTGTCGGCAGGCGGATTGGCCGCAACGGCGGCATCGCGCCGCTCCTTGAGCGCCTTCATCATTTCCGGGTCGGCGAGCAGCTTCTTCAACTGGTCCTCGGCGGCGACCTTGCCGTCCATGTAGCGCTGCAGATTGGCCAATTGCTCGCGCGCTTCCAGAAGCGCCCTGAGCGCCGGCACCTGCCTGGCGATCGCGCCGGGCGTGAAGTCTTCCATGCGCTTGAAGGTCAGGCTGACGCCGAGCTGCTCCTTGCCGTCGCCGCTGAGCCTGTTGGGCGTCCGGAAGGTTACGGCAGGTTCGACACTCGTCATGTAATCCTCGAAATTGTCCATGTCGACATTCGAGAATTTGCGTTCCGCCATCGGCGCTTTCGTGACTTTCGAGGCATTTCCCGAAAGATCGGAAAGTATACCCATGACGAAAGGCAGTTCGACCTGCTTTTCGGCGTTGTAGGGGTCCTCATACGAGATTTGAACACGAGGAGGACGATTGCGTTTGATGAACTTCTGACCGCTGTCCGACATAGTTCATTTCCCCTTTTTGCCGCATGGAACACGAACTTGGCGCGGCTTGTCAAACTGATTCCCAGCCGATTCCATGGTCACTCCGACGCCTTCCGGGGCATGAGATCGGCGATGATCGACTGGAAACTCTGGCTGGTGAACCGCTCCGCCCGGCCGAGCACCATCGGGATGGGACTGGACGGTTCGACGCTGCGAAAAAATGCTGCGACGCCGGTCAACAGGGCCACCGCCTGCTGGCGGTTCTCGGCCTTGAATTCCGGCATCGCGTCCGTTTCCGCGGGCGTTTCCTCAGCCATGGACGCATAGTCCTCGGTGATGGCCCGCATCTTGGTCATGTTGAATTCGAATCCGACCGAGGAATCGACCACGATCGAGGCGTATTCGGCATGGTCGGGCAGCAGCGCCTCGAGCGCGGCCACCAGCGGCTTGCCGACCAGCAGCCTGGCCTGATGGACCAGGATCAACGCGGGCGAGGAAGGTTCCGAGCGACCGAAATACTGTTCGGCGGCAAGCAGCGCTGCTGCGGCCGATGCATGGTCCGCGACGGCGACGGCCTCGGCGCGCCCCGCTGCTTTGGACGCCAGCGACGCCGCGCCGTTGAGCGGGCTGGACTCCTCACCGGCGTCCGCCGGCTGTTCATCCTCCACGGCCTCCGGCTCGGCTCCGGCCAGATCGGGACGCGCGCTGTAAATGAACTTCAGCAACTGGTCGAGCACGCCGCTCAGCAGTTCGAAATTCGGCGAGTATTCGTAGTTGGTGGCCTGGTCGAAGGACGACTGGATCGAGGCCAGCGCTGCCTTGGCCGCTGTTGCCGCGGCGTGGGCCGAGTCGATTTCCGCGCGATGGCCTTCGCTGCGCAGCGTCTCGATGATCTGGTTGATGTCGAGGCTGCGCTCGTCCTCGCGCGCCGCCGCCGAGCCCAGAGCGACCGCCTGGTTGCGCAGGCTGATCGGGCCGGCGCGCTGGTCGCGAACGATCGGCGCGTATTGCAGCGGCAGGATGACGGTGGTGCGGTCCTCCAGCACGCCGATGGTGTTCTGCCGCAGCGTGAAATCGCCTTCGTAGCCGCGCGGATGGACGTCCTCCCAGTACTTTTCCAGGAGCACGGCGATTGCCTGCAGGCATTCGGAGAACCCGATCAATTGCCCGCTGAGCACCTGGAGTCGGGCTTCCAGCGTCAGCAGCCTGAGGTCGCGGGACTGCCGGAGGAACTCGCCGATGGATTTGCTTTCGGCCTTGAGGTCGATGCCGGTGCAATCCACCGGCGCTCCGGTCTCCGCATCCAGATACCGGGTGGGCATCCGATTGTCGGCGCCGAGCATGTAGTTGAGATACTGGTCGTCGCCAACCTCATCCAGATCCGGGCCACAAGGCTCGGTCTCCGATACGGGGTTGAGAAGACTTTCGAAACGCATGGCGGTTTCTGATCTCGCTACGGGCGCCCCGCCGATCGGAGCGCCTGTCTGGAACATACCGCGCTTTGCGTTTCCGCTTCGTGTCGCGGCCTCAAAACGGCCGTTACTGAATCTTTATCCGCATCTCGACGCGGCGGTTTACCGGGTCGTAGGGATCGGTCACGCGCGGGTTCTTCTCGCCGAGCCCCATCGCCTCGACCTTGTCGCGGGTGATGCCGTTGGCGAGCAGGAACGACGTCACCGACTGGGCGCGGCGCTCGGAGAGACGGTCGTTGTACTGCTCCTCGCCGGACGCATCGGTGTAGCCCTCGACAACGAAGGTCGCGGCGCGCAGCCGGTCGTCCTTAAGCGCCTTGGCGAACTCGTTGAGGTTCTGCCGCGCCTGCTCGGTCAGCTCCGCCGAATCCAGGTCGAAGTTGATCAGCATGTCCAGCCCGGTCGGCGCCGGGGTGTCCTTGTTGCATTCCTCGGCCGTGCCGATGCAGATACCGCGTTTGGCGCCGAGATCGGCTGTATCGGCGAAATACTTGACGATCTGGTCCGACGTCAGTTGTGGTCCGGCGGCGGCGAGGCCTATCCAGGAGAAACTTGCGACCGCGAGGACCGATGCAAAAATTGCCTTGCGCATAGCACCTTGACCCTTCCAGCGACAACATGAGTGATGTCTGGTGATAATAAAATGATAGGAGCCAGACTGGATTGTGTCAACGAAACTCAAATCGTAGCTTGGCGTCGCTGTCTGCGAAGTATCGCTTTCTTGGCTGATTCTTGAACAGTCGCAAGCCTTTGCCGAAAGCCGGTTTGGATACGAATCGCCGATCGTGAGACACAGGCTGGAAAAGAAGCCACTCTATCGTGGATGCTGCGCGTACCCTCGGCGGCCGGCCGTCGGGGAAGGGCGCCGGGAGACCGGAGCCTCGGCTTCAGGGAGATTTCGCGGATATGGCCAGTCCCTACACGCAGGACCAAAGGGTCGGCAGGCTCGATACACCGCTCGGCGCGGATCGGCTTGCGCTCATTTCCTTCGAAGGCAGCGAGGGTCTCAGCCGGCTGTTCGAATACAAGATCGTCGCCGTCAACAGCGAGAAGAACATCCTCGGCTTCGACGACGCCATCGGCAAGCACTGCACCCTAACCCTGAATACGGCCGACGGCGACAAGCGGGTCTTCGACGGCATCCTGGCGGAGACGCGCTGGACGGAAACACGCGTCGAGGGAAACATCTACGAGCTAATCCTTCGCCCCTGGCTGTGGGTGCTTTCCAAGCGCGTCAACTCGCTGATCTTCCACGAGATGACCGCCCCGCAGATCATCGAGAAAGTGTTCGGCGAGCATGGCGGCCTCGCCGATTTCCAGCCCTCGCTGTCGCGCGGCTACGCAAAGCGCGAATATTGCGCGCAGTACCGCGAGAGCGACATGGATTTCGTCTGCCGGCTGATGGAGGAGGAGGGCATCAGCTATCATTTCCGGCATTCCGACGGCGCCCACAAGCTGATCCTGGGCGACAGCGCCTCGTCCTATCTTCCCGTGCCTCGCGCCTCGCGCCCCTTCATCTCCATCGACGCCCAGCACCGCGGCAATGTCGAGCATCTATCGGTGTGGCGCCCCGAGCGGAAGTTCACGACCGGCAAGGTCGCGCTCAACGACTACGATTTCAAGAAACCCTCGGCGAACATGAAGGCCGAGAAGACCGGCGACGCCAAATACGAGAACGGCAAGCTGGAGAGCTACGTCTATCCCGGCCGCTATGTGGAGCAGTCGGACGGCAACGACTACGCGCAGGTGCAGCTCGACCGCAGCCGCGCCGAGGACAGCCATTTCCATGCCGAGGGCGATTGCCCGAGCCTCTATCCCGGCGCGCTGGTCAACCTCGTCGACCACCCGGCGGGCGATCAGAACGAGCAGTATCTGGTGCTCGACGCCACCCACAACTTCGAGGGCGAGAGCTACCGGTCGGGCACCGGCAGCGCGCAGGGCTATCTTGGCTCCTACGAGCTGATGCGTTCGGACAAACCTTTCGCGCCGCCGGCCGTCACGCAAAAACCGTTCATCCGCGGGCCGCAGACGGCGAAGGTGGTCGGCGACGGCGAGATCGACTGCGACGAATACGGCCGCATCCTCCTGCGCTTCCACTGGGACCGCAAAGCCGACAAGTCGCGCCGCGTGCGCGTCGCCCAGGTCTTCGCCGGCCAGAATTTCGGCGCGGTGTTCACGCCGCGGGTGGGGCACGAGGTGCTGGTCGAGTTCCTCGAAGGCGATCCGGACCAGCCGATCGTCGTCGGCAGCGTCTACAACGCCGACAACATGCCGCCCTTCGACCTGCCCGGAAAGAAGAACATCTCCGGTTGGAAAAGCAACTCGACCACGGGAGGGGGTGGCTACAACGAATTCGTCATGGACGACACGAAAGGCTCGGAACTCGTCCGCTTCCACGGGCAGAAAGATCTCGATTCGACCATCGAGAACGACGAGAAGCGGCTGATCAAGAATGATCGCGAGACGACGGTCAACAACAACGAAACGCTCGACGTGAAGAACGAGATCAGCATCACGGCGCGCACCAAGATCACGATCACCTGCGGCAAGAGCGTGATCACCATGGACCCGATGTCGATCAAGATCGAGTCGCCGAACGTCGAGATCAACACCAGCCTGCAGTTCAAGACCAACTCGAAGCTCCTGTCGCAGCACGAGGCGACGGCCATGATGATCATCAACGGCACCCTCGTGAAGATCAACTGAGCGGGAGGTCGCGACAATGACCAGCCGCCTCCGCTTCCAGACCGCCCGGGAACTCTTCGAGACGTTTCCGACCGCCGCCGAGGACATGGCCGCAGTGCCGGCCGAACGTCCATCCATCGACTATCTGCGCGACCTGGTGATCGGCCCGACGCCCGAGGACGCCGTCACCTTCTGTTCCTATCTGCTGCCGCGGCGTGTCGCGGTCTGGTGGGGCCACCAGTGCCTCATCAATCTTCCCGAAGGGCTGACCAGCCAGGACCAGGGCCTGCTCGCCGCCGCCGAGGACTGGGTGCGCGAACCCGAGGAAGACCGCCGCTACGCGGCGCTGGATGCCGGCATGGCTGCTCCGGTCAAGACGCCGGGCGCCTGGATTGCGCTGGCCGCCGGCTGGAGCGGCGGCTCGATGGCCCCGCCCGGCATGGCGCCGGTGGTGCCGCCGCCCTTCCTGACGGCGCGCGCGGTCAACGCCGCGGTGCTGAGCGCGGTTGCCCGCGTGCCGCTGAAGCAGCGCGCGATCGTGCTGGAGGCCTGCGTCTCAATGGGTATCCAGATGACGGAAAGTTGAGCGCGGAAGAGCCCGCGCGATATTCGGCCGCGCCGCGCAACCTATTTATTGCGTTGCCTCCACTATGCTCGTTAGAGTCCGCGCCGTTGCGCATGGCGCGAAACTGAGGCATTTGCAGCGGCCTGATGACGATCAAGCTTACGATCGACAGTGTCGATTCCCTTCCGGACGGCGGCCCTATCACCTTCCAGGCGCGCAATCGCGGCTTCGAGATCGGCCGCCAGCAGCATCTGGACTGGACCCTGCCGGACCCGAGCCGGTACATTTCCGGCCTGCATTGCGACGTGCGCTTCGAGAAGGGCGGCTACTGGCTCTATGACGTGTCGCGCAACGGCACGTTCTTGAACGGTTCGACGGCGCGGATGAAGAGCCCGCACCGGCTGACGACCGGCGACCGCCTGGCCATCGGCCACTACATCGTCAGTGTCGAGGTCGACGGCCCTGGCGGCGCGGCCTCCTATCAGCCCGAAGGCACCGAACAGGAGCCGCCCGCCCGGTCGTTCTCGACGCCGTCGGACGATATCTGGGGCACGGGCGAACCGGCTCCGCCGCCCATCGACCGGCGCGAGCTGGCGCCGGAGCCCGCCAACCGCAGGCGCGCGGCGGACTTTTCCAATCAGTTCCTCGAATTCCCGGACGTGCTGCCTTCCGCCGGCGCGGAGCCGGCGTCACGCGATGCAGATCGATCGCCGCCGCCGCCGGCCCGCCCGGCGCCGGCCTATCCGGAATCGCCCTTCGGCCAGCCGCAGGCGCCTGCGGCGCCCGGCTTCGAGGCTCGTCCGCCTGCTTTCCAGCCTGCCGAACCGCCGGCGCCGCGACCACGCCCGGCCCATGCGGCCAATGAATCCTTCTCTTCCGGTCCCGCGCCGGTTGCCGCCGCTCCGGCGGCTCCGGCTCCTTTCGCCGCCCAGCCTTTTCCGCCGGTTGCTCCCGTTCAGGCCGGCGTGCAGGACGCCGCGGCGCGGTTCCTGCAGGGTCTGGCGGCTGGCGCGGGCGTTCCGCCGGAGACTTTTGCGGCCCGCGACCCTGGCGAGGTGGGCAATGAGATCGGCGAGTTTCTGAAGACGACGGTCGAACATCTGGCGCAGCTCCTGCGCGCCCGCGCCGCCGCCAAGGCCATGACCAAGAGCGCCAGCCGCACCATGATCGGCGCGACCGACAACAATCCGCTGAAATTCATCCCCGGCACGCCTGAGATCATCGACGTGATGTTCACCCGCCGCCGCCCGGGTTTCCTCGGCGCAAAAGGCAGCCTCGATGCCGGCTTCGCCGACCTGAAGCGGCACGAACTCGCCACCTATGCGGCCATGCAGAAGGCGCTGTCGCGGCTGCTCGACGACATTTCGCCGGAAGCGATCTCGGCCAAGGTCGGGTCGTCGGCCTTTTCGTCGAAGAAGAGCCGCTCCTGGGACCTGTTCGAGGAGCGCTGGGAACAGAAGTCCGCGGCCCACGAGAACGGTATGCTCGACGTCTTCCTCGCCTATTTCGCCGAGGCCTATGACGAGGCGAGCAAGAAGGGGTGAGGGCGCGCGCTGGCAGGCGCCCGCCCTGTTTCAACCTTACCGGTACGGGTCCGCCGCGTCTCGCAGGCCGTCGCCCATGAAGTTGAAGGCGAGGATGACCAGGATCACCGGGATCATCGGGAACAGCAGCCATGGGTAGAAGGCGATCACGCTGACGCTGCGCGCTTCCGTCAGCAGGATGCCCCAACTGGTAATCGGCGGCCTGAGGCCGAGCCCCAGGAACGACAGCGCCGTCTCGCCCAGGATCATGCCGGGGATGGCGATGGTCGCCGAGGCGATCAGGTGCGACATGAAGCCGGGGATGAGGTGCCGGCCGATGATGCGGCTTGTCTTCGCGCCCATCAGTTGCGCCGCCAGCACGTAGTCCTCCTCGCGGAGCGCCAGCAGTTTTGAGCGCACGGCGCGCGCCAAGCCGGTCCAGTCGAGTAGGCCGAGGATCAGCGTGATGCCGAAATAGATTATGATCGGGCTCCAGGTCACGGGCATGATCGCCGCCAGCGCCATCCACAGCGGGATGCTCGGCAGCGATTGCAGCACCTCGATGATGCGCTGCACGACCAGGTCGAAGATGCCGCCCTTGTAGCCGGCCAGCCCGCCGATGACGATGCCGAGGATGAAGGAGAAGGCGACGCCGAGCAGGCCGATGGTGAGCGAGATGCGCGCGCCGTAGATGATGCGCGAGAGCACGTCGCGGCCAAGCCGGTCGGTGCCGAGCGCGAAGAACTGCCCGCCCTCGGCCGGGCAGACGAAGTGGAAGCTGCCGGGGATCACGCCCCAGAACTTGTACGGGTCGCCCGAGCAGAAGAAGCGCAGCGGCTGCACATCGGTGAGGTCGTCCGTGTAGTTGCGCCTCAGCGTGTCCATGTTGAGCGTCATGTCGCGCCCGTAGACAAACGGCCCGACGAACTCGCCATTGTTGAAGAGATGCACGCGCTGCGGCGGCGCGTAGATGAAGTCGACGTTGCGCGTATGCAGATTGTATGGCGCGACGAATTCGCAGATCAGGATCATGAGATAGAGGGCGGCAAGGAAGACCGCTGACCACAGGGCGACCCGGTGGCGCTTGAATTTCCACCACATCAGCCGGAGCTGGGAGGCCTGGTAGACCTTCGCCTGCTCCTCCGTCATCGCCTCGACGGACAACGGATCGAAGGGCGCGGCGGAGACATAGTGTTCGAGCGGCGCGCCCGGCGCCGGCAATGGCGATGTCGATACAGTGGTCGATGTCGTCATTTCGTGCTCCCGCCCTGCAGCCTGATACGCGGGTCGAGCAGCGCGAGCGCGAGATCGGAAATGAGCACGCCGATCACCGTGAGGAAGGCGAGGAACATGAGGAAGGAGCCTGCGAGATACATGTCCTGGCTTTGCAGGGCCTTGATCAGCATCGGGCCGGTCGTCTCCAGCGACAGCACGATCGCGGTGATCTCGGCGCCCGAAATGATGGCCGGGAGGATGGAGCCGATGTCGGAGATGAAGAAGTTGAGCGACATGCGCAGCGGATACTTTATGAGCGTCTTGAAGGGGTGAAGTCCCTTTGCCCGCGCCGTCATCACATATTGCTTCTGCAGTTCGTCGAGCAGGTTGGCGCGCAGCCGCCTTATCATGCCGGCCGTGCCCGCAGTGCCGACGATGATAACCGGGATCCACAGATGAGAGAGGATCGATCTGGCCTTCGCCCAACTCATCGGCTCGTTGAGAAAATGCTTGTCCATCAAGCCGCCGATCGACGTCCCGAACCAGATGTTGGCGAAATACATCAGGATCAGCGCCAGCATGAAGTTGGGGATGGCGATGCCGAGCAGGCCGAGGAAGGTCAGCCCGTAGTCGCCCCAGCTATACTGGTGGGTGGCCGAGTACATGCCGATCGGGAAGGCGATAAGCCAGGTGAAGATTATGGTGCAGAACGACACCAGCACAGTCAGCCACAGCCGGTCGCCGACAACGTCGGAAACCGGCAGCTCATATTCGAATGAATAGCCGAAGTCGCCGGTCAGCATGCCGCCGACCCAGTAGAAGTAGCGTATGATCGGCGGCTTGTCGAAGCCGTATTCGGCGCGCAGCGCGTTCAGCTTGTCCATGTCGACGCCTTCGCCCTGCGCCCGCAGCTCGGCGGCGTAGCTCTCGAAATAGTCGCCTGGCGGCAGTTCGATGATGGTGAAGATCAACGCCGAAATGATCAGCATCGTCGGGATCATGATGGCGATGCGCCAGAAGATGTATCTCAGCACGGATCAGGCTTCCTCGAGCCAGAAGGTATCGGGCTTGTAGACGCCGAGGTAAGAGGTCGGGTCGAAGCCGTAGAGGCCCTCGTCAGGCAAATTGCGCAGCCTGGAGGATCGCAGGATCGGCTGCAGCGTCTGATTGACCGTGCCGATCGAAAATAGATTGTCGGTGTATAGCTTCAGCATCTGGCCCCAGACGGACGCGCGCTCGTCCATAGTGGCGGAGGCTCTCCATTGTCGCAGCAGCCGGACCAGTTCCACGGCCTCCGGCATGTCCGGAGCCGTACCCTGCTCGCCCCCGGTCACGTAATGGACGCCCCAGAGCGGCCATTGCAGTTCGTCCTCGGCGGTCGGCGCCAACTGGTCCGGGCTCATGTCGGCCGTCGCAACTCCATTGTCCATGCCGGACCACAGCGACAGCATGATCTGGCCCGCCAGCGCGCGGCTGCGGAAGATGTCGCGCTGCGAGGTGCGGATGAACACCGCAAGCCCGACCTTCAGCCAGTGGTCGGTGATGAGTTCGAGCACGTCGGTCTCCAGCGTGCTCTCGCCGGCCGTCTCGATGATTAGCTGCGCCGAGCGGCCGTCCGGCAGGATGCGGATGCCGTCGTCGTCGCGCTTGTCGAGCCCCATCTCGTCGAGCAACGCATTGGCCTTGTCCGGGTCGAAGCCGGCCCATGCCTCCGCAAATTCAGGCCTGTAGAGGCGGCTCACCGGAAGCAGGGTATCGGCGCTCGGCGTCGCCAGGCCGAAGAAGCAGGCCATGTTGATCTCGTGGCGGTTCATCGCCACAGACAGGGCACGGCGGAAGCGCACGTCGCGCAGGATAGTCCGCCAGACCTCGTCGCCATAGTTGAGGTTCGGCAGAATGGCGAAACGCGAGCCCTGGATCTTCTTCCACAGGGTCACCTTCACGGGATAGCGGCTCTCGGAGTCCTTGAGGAAGGTATAGTCGGCGAAGTCGATGCCGGTCGCCTGCAGGTCGCTCTCGCCGGCGCCTGTCTTGGCCGGAATGATCGCCGAGGAACTGACATTCATCACGAACTTGTCGATGTAGGGGAGCTGCAGGCCGTTCTCATCGACGCGGTGGTAATAGGGGTTGCGCTCGAACACGAATTGCTCGGCCGGTGGCGCCGTCCGGTTGCACCACGGGTCGAGCATCGGCAGATCCGGGTTCTCCGGCCGGTAGGTGCGCGACATCTTGATGTGCAGGCCGCTCCATTTCTTGGCCTTGTTCTTTTTGATCAGCTCCTTGAGCTTGTCCTCGTCCTGGTATTTCTTGTGGAACTGCTTCAGATAGTGGGCGGGCAGGGCGAGGTTGATCGGCTGCGCCGAAGCGAGGCTCGGCAGGAAATCCGGGTTGGGTCCTTCCCAGGTGTAGCGGACGGTCAGCGGGTCGACGATCTCGAACTCCGGCGGCTCGCCGTTGACGCGCATGGCGATCGGCACGCCGCCCGGCGTCAGGTCCTCGTCGCCGATGACGTCTTCCCAGCAGTAGCGGAAATCCTCGGTCGACAGCGGCGTGCCGTCGGACCATTTGTGCCCCTCGCGCAGCTTGAAGGTGAAGATGCGCTCCTCTGCGATCTCGTAGCTTTCGAGGACGTCAGCCTCGAACTCCAGCTTCGAATTGTAGCCGATCATCCGGGTGTAGCCGTAGATGGTCATCAGCCTTATGTCGCGCTGGCCGCCGACGATGGTGCGCACGGTGCCGCCGTGGCGTCCCGGCAAGCCGCCGAGCCCGACCACGTTGATGACCCGCGGCGTTTTCGGCAGCCGGTCGGCCAGGCTCGGCAATTTTCCGGCGTCGATGTCGGCGCGTAGAACCTCCGGTTCGTGGCCGGCCGCATGCGCGGTGCTCGGCACGAGGGTGGCAGCCATCAGCCCCAATGCGGTGCGACGCGTGATCCTCATGCCACAAGTTCCCTCGCATCGACGGTGCGCCGCGCCAGCACGAGATGTCCGCCGCCGAGATCGGTCGGCGAAAGCGCGTCCTCCTCTCCGTTGCTCCTGAATTGCGGCCCCCAGGCGCTCTGGTCGGACGCGCCGGATATGTGCAGCGTCTCGAAGTCCAGCGGCCGGTCGAGATCCGGGAACGGCACCGCCGCCAGAAGCGAGCGGGTGTAGGGATGCACCGGCCGCTCCATCAGCGTCTCGCAAGGGGCGAGTTCGACGATGCGGCCCCCGCACATCACCGCGATGCGGTCGGCCATGTAGTCCACCACCGCGAGATTGTGGGAGATGAACAGATAGGTGAGACCAAGCTCCTTCTGCAGGTCTTTCAAGAGGTTGAGGATCTGCGCCTGCACCGACACGTCGAGCGCCGACACCGGTTCGTCGCAGATCAAGAGTTCCGGGCCGAGCGCGAGCGCGCGCGCGATGCCGATGCGCTGGCGCTGGCCGCCCGAGAAGGAATGCGGGTAGCGGTTCAGCGCCCGCTCGTCGAGGCCGATGGCCTTCAACAGCGCGATCACCCTTTGCAGGCGTGAGGCCGGATCGCCGCGCTCGTGGATCTCCAGCGGCTCGCTCAATATGTTCTGCACGGTCATGCGCGGCGACAGCGACGACACCGGATCCTGGAACACCATCTGGATGCGGGTGCGCGCGGTGCGCAGCGCCTCGCCCTCGGCCTTCAGCAGATCGACCGGTCCGTCGGCGCTGTTGAACATCACCGAACCCGAATCCGGCGTGACGGCGCGCATCAGGATCTTGCTGACGGTCGTCTTGCCGCAGCCGCTTTCGCCGACCAGCCCCAGGCATTCGCCGCGCTTGATGTCGAAGCTGACGCCGTCGACAGCCTTGACCGGCTTGTCGCCGCCCTTGCCGAACCAGCCGGAACTGCGCGTCGTGTAGGATTTTACCAGGCCGCGGGCCGAAAGCAGGGCCTCCGGCTTGCCTTCCGTCGACACTTTCTTGGCGTCGCCGAGCAGTTTGGAGACGTTTACCGGCACCTCGCGCAAGGCCTTCAGCCGCTCGCCGGGTTTCATGTCGAAATGCGGCACCGCCGCCATCAGCCCCTTCAGGTAGGGATGCGCCGGGCGGCGAAAAATGTCCTGCACCGTACCGGCTTCCATGATCTCGCCGTGGTAGATGACCACCACTTCGTCGGCGACGTTGGCGACCACGCCGAGATCGTGGGTGATCAGCAGCATCGCCATGTCGAGGCGCTCCTGCAGGTCGCGCAGCAGGTGCAGGATCTGCGCCTGGATAGTGACGTCGAGCGCCGTCGTCGGTTCGTCGGCGATCAACAGGGCAGGGCGGCACACCAGCGCCATGGCGATCATGGCGCGCTGGCGCAGGCCGCCCGACAGTTCGAACGGGTACATGCCGTAGGCGCGCGCCGGGTTGGGGAAGCCGACCAGGCCCAGCATCTCGATGGTACGCGCCTTGATCTCGGCGGAATCGAGGTCGGAATGGATTTGCAAGGACTCGTCGATCTGATTGCCGATCGTATGCAGCGGCGACAGCGAGGTCATCGGTTCCTGAAAAATCTTGCCGATGCGGCTGCCGCGCAGGTCGCGAATCTCCTTGCCATCGCGCGGCAATTGCAGGATGTCGGTGGATTTTCCCGTCTTCGGGTCGTTGAACAGGATCGAGCCCTTCACCCGCGCCGTGGTCGGCAGGATGCCCATAACAGCCTGGCTGATGACCGACTTGCCCGAGCCGGACTCGCCGACCAGCGCGGTCACCTTGCCCGGCAGCACGCGGAAATTGGCGTTGCGCACCGCATGCACGGGCCCGCCGACAATGGCGAACGAAATCCCCAGATTCTCGATCCGGAGAAGATCGTTGCGTAGATTCTGCTTGGCCGCTCCCATTGGTCTTTCGACTTCCCCACTAAGCCAGTCTTATCCCCTTTGGCGCGACACTAGCCGACCGCAGGTGAACTGCCTAGTGCGGTTATCAACGCTTTGACTCACCTCTATGACGAACAAGAATCGGCCGGCGAATTGATGCCGGCCGCAAGCGGAACCTAGGATTTTTCGACGTTGTCGGAATCCCACGGCGGGGTCACGTGTTGAGCCAGGGATAGCGCGCCGTATCCTTTCCGGCGTAGTCCGGGTCGAGATAGATGAAGCAGCGCTGGATCTTCCAGTCGCGGATCTCGAACACGTCGCACCAGCGTCCGGCCTGCCATTCCGGCAGCCCGGCGCGCCACGATCCGTCCTGGTGCTCGCCATGGCTGGTGCCCTCGCAGGCGAGCAGGTCGCCGCCCGAGAAGATCCAGTTGAAATGCGAATAGTGGTGGACGATCGACTTCAACGTGCCGCCGACGTCACCGAACATTTTTCCGATCTGCTCCTTGCCGGTGGCGAGGCCCCATTTCGGGAAATAGACCTGCGCGTCCTCGGCGAAGAGATCGAGGATCGAGCCACCGGTCGAGGTGACGCCGCCATTGTCGAAGGCCTTCAGATATTCGATTGCGACGGATTTCCTCTGTTCGTCGGTTATCGTCTGGGTGGTCAGTGCCATGGTTGTCCTCCCTGGGATTTGTTCCTTGCCTGCCGCTCGCGCGCCGGGCCGCGCGATTGCGCGCTGCCGCGGCCGGTTTCCTCCATGTCGGCCGTTCCGCCGGACAAGAATGTCCCGCCCTTCCGGATACGGGGGCCGGTGCGCACCTTCTGTCAAGAGCGGGACGTTCGGTGGTTTTGCCGCCACGCCCCCTGCGCTATGATGGGTTGCTGGTCCTAGAGCGAGACGAGATGATGTCCGGTCATTCTGTTTCTCGTTTGGCGAGGCGATCCGCGAGGATGGTCGCGAAGGTCGATGTGGTTCATCGACCGAGCGGCCTGACGAAGTGGGCGCCCACCAAACGGAAACCCGGAGGGCCGGGCCGGTTTGGGCCAAATCCATCGGGCTTCGTCTTGTCCGGGCCACCAGCCCGGCCTGCGACGAAGCCCTCGACCTTGGCCCAAGCCGTCGCCGGCAGAATGACCGGGAATCATCTCATCTCGCTCTAAAGGCCCGCAACCCCCGATGGGCCAAACGAAAGGAACGTGACGAAGGGAGCATCATGTCGACGGATACAGCAATCAAGGACATTCTGGGCGAGCTCGCCGCATTGGAAGATCCGAGAATGCGCGAGGTCAATGAACGACATGGCGACGATCACGGCGTCAACCTCAGCCATCTTCGTTCTCTCGCCAAACGGCTGAAGACCCAGCACGACCTGGCGCTGCAGCTCTGGACCACAGGCAACACCGCCGCGCGCCTGCTGGCAACGCTTGTGTGCCGGCCGAAGGCTTTCTCCGCCGCGGAACTCGACGCGATGATCCGCGACATCAGCGCACCGAAACTGCTCGACTGGTTCATCGTCAACGTGGTGAAGCCCGGCCGCCATGCCGAGGAACTGCGTTTGCGCTGGAAAGACGGCAGCGACCTCGTCGGCCGCGCCGGCTGGGCCCTGACGACCGACAGGGTCGTCAGGAATGCCCGAGACCTCGATCTCGATGCGCTGCTCGACCAGATCGAGACGGAGATGAAACAGGCGCCCGAGCAGAAACAATGGACGATGAACCATTGTCTCGCCGAGATCGGCATTCGTCATCCGCAACACCGCAAGCGGGCGATCGCCATCGGCGAGCGGCTGAAGGTCCATATCGACTATCCGGCATCGCCTGGCTGCACGCCGCCCTACGCGCCAATGTGGATCGCCGAGATGGTTCGCCGGCGCGAAGAGACGCCGGCCCGATAGATGTCTCGCACGGATGCCGGACAGCGATAGCTGGACGTTCGGAGGTCGGGGGCGGCCGCTTTACAGCGCCGGGCAGCCGCCGCCGGCCAGCACGTCGGCGCAGTTGGGCGAGCGCCGGAAATCGTCGTAGTAGAGCGTCCACTCGGTCGTATGCGCGGCGCGGTACGGCCCGAACTTGAAATACTGGTTCTCGCCCAGCCCCTTGTCGGCGTGGCCGATCTGGCCCTTGACCGTGACGACTGGCTTGCCGTTGGCGAAGATCTCGATGTGGCCGGAGCCGTCAGGGCCGGGCTTCGTGTAGATGGCGAAGTCGATCCAGCCGGAATCGGCGGTTGGCAGCTTGTTGCCGTGATCGATGACCCGAATGGCGTCGGTGCAGCCGGCGTAGATCGCGCCGTCCGCGGGCGTCCAGCCGGCCTCGGTGGCGACAAGCGCCCGCATCTGGTTGGTCTCGGGCCTGAGCCAGACCGGCGTCGATCCGGATGCGCATGCCTCCGCCGAGCCGTTCGAAGCTGGCTGTGCCTTCGGCTCGATATAGTTGGTCTCGACGGTGGCAAAGAGCTTGCCGTTGCGCAGGCGCAGCGCCAGGAACGGGCTGAAGTCGCCCTCCGCCCCGGCGTCGATCTCGCGCTTCCACTGGGCGATCAGGTAGCGGTGGTCGTCCTGCGGGATCGGGTCGGCGAATTTCACGGCAAAACCGTACCAGACGCCCTCATCGTAGGGCACGCGCAGCTTGGTCTTTTCCCAGATCTCGGCGCGCTCGCTGCAGCCGTCGCTGTCGGCTCCGCAAAGCGGCTTGATGCTGAGTTTGAGCGCGCCCGTACCGCTGCGCTTCACCTCGCTCTGGAATTCCACCTTGCCGGCGCTCTGCTCGTAGTTCTCGCGATAGTAGAGCCCGCCGCCTTCGGCGAAATCCGGCCCGTCGAGGCTGTCGCGAAGAACGGTCGATCCGGGGTCGGCGTTGACGGGAGCAGCCAGGCACAGGGTTGCCGCGATAGTCGCCATCCGGATCGATCCAAATCTCACTGCACAGCCTTTCCGTTGCCGGGATCCATGCCGGGTCGCCCGTCGTCCCGCAAGAGCAGCATCAACTGCTCGGCATCCGAGACTCCGTCGTAGCTGATTTCGACCGCCGCGTCCTCATCCAGTTCCGCGATGTCGGTGGCGTCGGGGTGAAGGATGGTCAACTTCTCCTTCACGCCGCGCAGTTTCTCGCGCCCGAGCGTGATCCAGCCGCCGCCGCAATAGGACGCGAATTCCTCGCTGGCGATGACGTTGTGCGGATACTTCTTCGTGAGCGTCTGCAGCCGCTGCACCTCGTTGACCGCCGAGCCGAAGGCCGAGAAAGTCAGGCGGTCGTTCAGGCCGACATTGCCGAACATGACATTGCCGACATGCAGGCCGACGCCGTAGCCGATGTCGGAAAGGCCCTGGCGCTTGCGGTCCTCGTTGAGCGCGCCCATGCGCGCGGTCGCCTTGAAGGCCGCCGCGAGCGCGGCCCGGCAGGCGATCTCCGACGGCTCGCGGTGGCGGTCACAGGGATAGACGGCGATGAAGCCGTCGCCGAGGAAGCTGAGGATCTGGCCGCCGCGGCGGTTGAAGGGAGCGGCGATGGCGTCGAAGAAGCGGTTCAGCGTCTCGATATAGGCCTCGCGGCCCTCCTGCTCTGCAAGCATGGTCGAGCCGCGCATGTCGGCCATCACCAACGCGGCGCGGATCGTGTCGCCTTGGCCGCGCCTGATGTTGCCGCTGAGCACGCGCTTTCCCGCGTCGTTGCCGAGATAGGTGGTGAGCATGTTGTCGGCGAGGCGGTTCAGCACCGCCATCTTGGCCGCCACCGCGAGGTGGTTCTGGACGCGCAGCAGCGCTGCGATCATGTTCTCGCTGAAACCCGCCGGTGCGTCGGTCGACCAGGAGCCCATCATCCCCTGGTCCTTGCCGGAATTGAACAGGTGCCGGAAGGCCATATAGTCGGTGATGCCCAATTCCTTGAGATCGTCGAAGATGGGGAACTCGGACGGGCCGGAATAATCGATGCGCCGGCGCAGGTGGTCGAGCTTGTTGGAGAGCAGGTAGAAATACGGGCTGCGAGTGAAACGCTCCGAGCGCTGTCCCGGTTTCTGCCGAAAGCCTTCGACGCGCATGCCCGCGCCGCGCTCCCAGGTGAAGCCAAGCGCATCGTAGAGCGGATGCAGCATCGAGAAGGAGAGATGCACGCGGGCGATCGGCATGCCGGCGGCGGCGAGCCGTTCGCAGAAGCCGCGGACCATGGTTTCGAGATCGTCGCCCGCGAGCGAGGAATGAGTGAGCCAGTCGGCGACCCTGTCCATCAGGATCGTGGACACATCGGTAGACGCGCCGTTCGTCATCCGGATTCTCCGGTTATCGCTTCTGTTCGAAAAGGAAATCCGCGCCTCGGGGGACGACGCGGAAGACGATTCCGAAGACAATATAGGAGACGAGTCCCGGGTATTTAACCAGCCAAGGACCGGAAAAATGGTTTCCGAAGAGTCGGCCGAGCTTCCAGGTTGCATAGGCCGTTTTCAGCCGGCGCACCAGCCGGTTGCCGACGAGGCTTTTTTCGAGGAGTTGCGGATGCACGGCTAGCTGCAGGGCGCGCACCGGATAGGTCTTCAGCCGCCCGAGCGTTGGAGCCAGTGCGTATTCGTAGCCCTCGATGTCGATCTTGACGAAGGCCGGGGACCCGGCCGCGCCTGCCATGATCTCGTCGAGGCGGAGGCCCTTCGCCTCGGCGCTTTCGCCGCCGCCCATGTCCAGGATGCTCGTTTCCGAACTGCCGAAGCCATCGACCGCATGGATCATCACCGCCGGCCGGTCCGACAGCGCGCCCTGCAGCACCGTCACGTTCGCACAGCCGGCCGCAAGTCCTTCGAGGATCGCGATGCATTTCGGGTCGGGATCGACGGCCACCACTGACTTGGCGATTTGCGCGCCGTAAAAGCTGGTCACGCCGATCCACGCGCCGATGTCGATCATCACGGTGTCGCGGTCGAGATAGCGCGACAGCGCTTGCAGTGTGCGCGGCTCCCATTGGCCGGCAGACAGCTTTGCATAGAACTTCCGATACTCCGGCAGGTCGGCGAGTTGCACCATGTGGCCGGCATAGCGCACGCCGATGGTCTTCAGGCCGCAGGACCCGTGCACGCTGTGTCCCAATTCGGCCTCTACCTGCTTGCCGCGTCGCGCGTTGCGGCCCCGGTCGCGGCCAGGTTCGCCAGGCCGGGAGCAACCGCCTTGGCCTTGAGGCTGGCGGCCGCCATTGCGTAGCCGCCGGCCGCGCCGTCGACGAAATGGATGTGGTCATGCTCCATCGGCGTGACGACGATGCAGGTCATCAGCGCCGAATTCTGCCGGTGCAGGCCGTAGCGGCATATGCCGGCCTCTTCCGCTTGCCTGAGCCGCTGCTCCACCAGGGCGAGGCGCGCCGCGTCGAGGTCGACGGTCATCTTCAGTCCGTCGTCGAATTTCCGGAAATCGGAGTTTTCCGAGACCTCCCGGACGTAGCGTCGCGCATTGAACCGGCCGAGGCTCCATCCGGTGGCGAAAAGCACTTTGATCAGCAGCATCTGGCCGAGAATCGAGAGTTTCGGCCAGAGCCGCTTGCCCTTGGGCGCCAGTGCGCTGGCTTCCGCCTGGAGCCCTTTCGGCGGAACGCTGAAGGAAAGCGCGGCCGGCTGCGCGGGGTGGCCGCCGTTGCCGTCCTCGCCGACAATGGCGACGATGTCGCGGACCAGTTGCTGGAATTCGGCCATCCTGCCGCCCGGCGCGGGCACGGCGATGATCGAAACGATGTCGCCGCGCTGCGCCTCGATAGGGTTCCAGCGGCAGGAGAGCCCGGTAAGGTCGGGCCGGGTCCCGCTCGGCGCTGCCGGGATGGCGTAGCGGCCCGCCTTCATCTCGGCCTCCGCCCAACTCGTGCCGCCGCCGAGGAACATGGCATAGGAGACGTTGTCGCTGGCTCGGAACATCGCGACGCGGACGTCGAGCCCGCGGTCGCGGATTTCCTTCATCGGCACCAATGCCGCCCGCAAGGTGAGATCGAGTTCGTCCGCCACCCAGGCTTGCGTCGCGGCAAGCGCGGACTTCGCCGCGGCGACGGCCCGGTCCGGAAACGCCACCACGGCGCCGTCGCCGCCGAACACGAATGGCAGGTCGCGGCGGCCGATGGCGTTGAGCAGCGCCGAGATGGCGCTCGCGCCGGCCATGTTCACCGACTTGTAGCGGCCGGCCTGAATCGCCTTGGTCGAGCCGACGATGTCGGTGGTCGCCAGCGACCAGTCGTCGGGCAGCGGGCGGTAGTTCTTGGCGTCCACCACCTCTTCGAACCGCGAAAAGGCGGGAATGCTCGCGAAGAACGCGTCGTCGATGGCGAGGCTGCTGTCCATTGCGCTTTTCCTAGCATACTTCCTTTCATATGGATGCGGCGAGCCGTTTCGTCCCGTCCAAATTGACTTGGGCGCGGGCAGCGGCATAGGCATGCTTGATGCGCATCGCCTTCCACGCCCCGATGAAGCCGCCTGACCATCCGGTGCCGTCCGGCGACCGCCTGATGGCGCGGCTGCTGATGCAGGCAATGCGCCTTGCTGGACATACGGTTTTTCTGGCGTCGAGGTTTCGCGGCTTTGCAAAGACGCCGGAAGATTTTCAGGCCAGGCAGGCTGAGGGCGAGGCGGAAGCCGCGCGCATCGCTGCCGAATGGCAGGCGGGACCGATGCCGGACCTGTTCTTTTGCTACCATACCTATTTCAAGGCACCTGACTATCTCGGCCCGCCTTTGGCCGAAACCTTCGGCATTCCCTACGTCACCGCCGAGGCGTCCTACACGCTGAGCCGTGATGCCGGATCGTGGGCCGGGGCGCAGGCCGTGGTCAGGCGCGGCCTGCAGCAGGCGGCACTAAACCTTTGCTTCACCGGGCGCGACCGCGAGGGATTGCTGAGCGTCGTCGGCGCGGAGCGGCTCGCCATGCTGCCGCCCTTCATCGACACGTCACTGTTTACGTCCTCGGCAGTTGGATCGATACCGCCTCGGCTGGTCACCGTCGCGATGATGCGGGTGGGCGACAAGCTCGACAGCTACCGCCTGCTTGCCTCGGCGCTGGTATCGTGCACCGACCTGCCGTGGCGGCTGGCGATCGTCGGCGACGGTCCCTGCCGCGACGAGGTGCGGGAGATGTTTTCCGCCATCGATCCCGCTCGCCTCGAATGGCTGGGCGAAAAGCAGCCGGAAGAGGTTCCGGCCATCCTCGCCGCCAGCGACATCTATGTCTGGCCCGGTTTCGGCGAGGCGTTCGGGCTTGCCTATCTGGAGGCGCAGGCGGCCGGCCTGCCTGTCGTGGCGATGGCGACCGCCGGCGTGCCGGAGGTCGTGCGCGATGGCGAGACCGGCCTGCTGACGCCGCATGGCGACGTCGCCGCGCTTGCCGCGGCGATCCGAACGCTGCTCCATGATGCCGTGCGCCGCCAGTCTTTGGGTGCCGCGGCGCGTCGTTTCGTACTCGGCGAGCGCTCGCTGGAAAAAGCCGCCGCGACGCTGAAAATCTTGCTTGCGAGGTTCGAGCCATGAATGACGCGACCTGGCAGCCGTTGAAGGAGGCGCTCGCCCGCTGGCGCGGCGCGGGGCGAAAACCGTCCTTCTGGTTGCGCGACGACGACGCCGTCGAGCCGACGCCCGCCCTCGACCGTCTGGTCGCCGTTGCGGAGCGTTTCGACATACCGCTCGGCCTGGCCGTCATCCCAAAACACGCACGTCCGGGCCTGGCGCGGCATCTGGCGGAAAAGCGCCACGTCACCGCGCTTGTGCATGGCTGGTCGCATGACAATTTCGCGCCGCCGGGCGCGAAGAAGCAGGAACTTGGCCTGCATCGGCCCGCCGACATGGTTCTCGCCGATCTCGGCCGGGCCCTGCGCCGGATCGAAAAGCTGTTCGAAGCGCAGTCGGCGCCGCTGCTCGTGCCGCCGTGGAACCGCATCGACGCCGCGTTGCCGCCGGCGCTCGGCGCCCTCGGCTATCGCGGCCTGTCGGTCTTCGGCAGATCGAAGCCGGCGCCGCTGCGCATCATCAACACCAGCGTCGACATCATCGACTGGCACGGCACGCGCGGTTGTCGCGATCCTGGCGTGCTTGTCGAGGAGATCGTCGCCCAACTGGATGCGGGGCTGGCCGATCCGTCGCTGCCGGCGATCGGGCTCTTGACGCATCATCTCGTCCATGACGAGGCGGCATGGGATTTCATGCTGCGACTGTTCGAGGCGACGGCGCATGATGGGCGCTGGCACTCGATTGAGGAACTGCTGGAGGCGTGATCACTGACGGCGGGGCCGGTTCAACGCTCGCCGTCAGGTGGGCGTGGGCGCATCGGTGAGTGACGCCAGATGGTCGCGGGCATCTCAAGCCCGCTTCGCGACTTTCTGCTTCACCTTAAAACTGATCTGCTGGCCGTCGCGCGCCGCGAATGTCCCCGGAAACACCGCCTTGGCTTCCGCCTCGATCTTTTCGAGCGCGGCGTCGGTGCGGAAAGGGTCGTGGTGGAACAGCGCCAGCTTCTTCGCACCAGCCGCCTTGCAGAGCTTTATGCCTTCCTGCCAGGTCGAATGGCCAAAGCCGCGTTTCTTTACCATTTCCTGGTCGGTGTAGGTGGCGTCGTAGATTACCAGGTCGGCCTTGTCGATCAGCGCCAGGATGTTCTGGTCGAGTTCGCCCTCGACGTGTTCCGTGTCGCTGATCAGCGCCACCACCCGGCCGCCATATTCGACCCGGTAACCGATGCAGCCGCCCGGATGGTTGAGGCTGCCTGTCCTGACGGTCACGTCCGGCCAGGGCTTCAGCACGTCGCCGGATTTGAAGTCACGGGTCTCCAGCGTCGCCTGGCAAATGCCGATGGACACCGGGAACCACGGCGCGCGCATCAGTTCGTGCAGCATCTCGTGCGTCGACATGATGCCGTTCAGATGGCCCGACCAGACCTGCACGTTGATCGAGGGGACCCAGAGCGGCGAAAAGAACGGCAGGCCGAGCACGTGGTCATAGTGGAAGTGCGTGAAGAACAGGTGCACGTCGGTTGCGCCGGACTGCACGACCGAAAGGCCGGCCGGGCGTATGCCGCTGCCGGCGTCGAAGATCATCGTGTGGTCGCCGCAGCGCATCTCCACACAGGCGGTGTTGCCGCCAAAGCGCCGGAATTCCTTGCCGGCGACCGGGATGCTGCCGCGCGTGCCCCACAGCCTTACCCGGAACGCGCTGTCGGACTTCGGCTGCTCGCCGAGTTCGGCGGCTGCCTTCCTGCGCAGGATCTCGGTTATGTCCGGGACCACCTTGACCTTGAGCGCCTGCAGCGTCGGGCCGTCTAGGTTGGCGGCGGGTTTCACCGGCGCAAGTCCGACCTTCCGTCGGAAATCGGCGGGGCTGGTGTCCATGTCGGGACGAGGTTTTATGCTGGCGCTAGGAATTTGCTTGCCTCGCCTTGCTGCGGGCGGCCGTCAGCTCAGCCGTGGTATGGCTGAGGCGGTCCGCCAGGACCTTGACGATCTCCACCGTCATTTCCGGAAACTCGGTCAGCAGCCGCAGGAAATGATCCTTGCGGATGCGCAGCGCCTCCAGCGGTGTCGAGGCGCGAACCGTCGCGGTGCGCGATACGTCGCAGAGGATGGCGATCTCTCCGACGATTTCGTTGGGCTCCACCTCGGCGACCTTGATCTGGCCGGCGGCGGAATCGACGATGATGTCCGCCTTTCCGGACAGCACCACATAGGCTGCATCGCCTTCGTCGCCCTGATGAAACAGCGTCTGGCCCTCGCTGTACGAGACACGATCAGAGGTGAAGGCTAGCAGCTTCAGCTTCGCCGGTGCAACTCGGGAAAACAGCGGAACCTTCCGCAGCATTCCCACCTCGTCGTTCAGCAGCATGACCATTCACCCCGAAAGATCATCGCACAGCCTGGCCCTCTACGCCAACAACCGTGTGAAAGTACCGTTTTTCGTCGCCAGAGTCTCGTGCGTTCCATCTTCCACCAGCTCGCCTGCGTGGAAAACGATTACCCGTTCGAATAGATTTGCGAGATGCGGGTTCGGCAACACCCAGAGAATCGCCGGATCGCGTCCATCCCGTTTTGCCTCTTCGAGCACATTCTTCGTCACCACATCCTGCGAACGCTGGTCGAGTGCCGAGAGCGGGCGGTTGAAGATCAGGAAGTCGGCGCGTTTCAAGAGGGCGCGCGCCACATCCAGCTTCTGCCGCTGCGCTCCGGTGAGTCGGCGGCCGCCGACCCCGACGTTGAAATCCAGTCCGATGTCCAGAACCTCATCGTGCAGACCGAGCGTATCCAGAAGTTCGCGGACGAGCGAACGGATGCGTTCGGGACCGTCCGGCTGGTTGTGCGCGATGCGGCCGAACAGCACGTTGTCCATCAGCGTCGCGGCGGTCGTGTATTTCTGCGGGTCGTAACGTTCGATCGCACGTTCCAGTTCCTTCGGCAGGCCGTCGTAGAAGCGCTGCCGCGCAGTCACGATCTTGTCCATCAGCTCCTGCGTCAGCAGCCCGAAGCGGTGCCGCGGTTCGATATAGGCGAAGGAAAGCTTGATGATCTTGGCGCGTTCGTCGTCCGACGCGGCGTCGATTGGCCGGCCGCGCAGACGCTGCAGCAGTTGCGTGTATTCCGGAATGTCTTCCGCCGTCATGAAGGCGAGCTGCTGGAAGAAGGGGTGATCGGGTGGCAGGTCGGCGAACAGCTCGATGGCCTGGTCGGCGATCTGCAGGCCCATGCCGTAGAGTTCTTCGGCGAGCCCGTCCTGGATCAGGATGGAGCGGAAATAGGCGTTGCCCGCCAGTTCCTTGCCGGTCAGCTCCGACCCGTTCGCCGCGCCGAACAGAAGGTTCTCGCCGACGGTCGCCTGCATGTTGTAGGCGCCTGGCTCGAAGGATGCGACGAGGGCGCTCAGCCCCTCCTCGTCCAGCCGCTTGCGCAGCGCTTCGCGCAGTTCGACGATGCGCCCGGTGATCTCCGGGTGCAGCGCCGGCTCAACGCGGGAGCGCAAGCCGAGGTCGAGGATGTCGTGCGACAGCACGACCGCGTCCAGCACCGGCCGGATGGCATGATAGAGGTCTGCCGGACCCGTGGCGCCGGCGGAAGCGTAGTCGATCCAGTCGCTGTTGACGTCGTAATACGGGTTGCCGGCGCTTATGGCCTCGCCGATCGCCCAGCGGCGCTGGGCCGCCTTGGCGCCTTCATAGGTCACCTCCTTCAGCGGCGCGTGCTTCAGCCCGTAGAGCAGGTTGTCGCGCAGCGATCCCTGGAAAAGGTAGGCTTCGGAGGAGGCGTAGGCGATCCGCCGTCCAGTGACCGCCTCCGGCACGTCGAGCAGGTCGCTGCCGCAGGCGGTGATGCGGCCGGATTCCGGCCAGATCAGCCGGCTCAAGGCCTCGGCCAGCGCCTCGGCGCCGCTTGCGGCCGTGCCGACCACGGCGACCTTCTCGCCCGGATTGATCTGCACAGTCACGCGGTCCAGCAGTTTCGCGCCGCCGTCGTCGGTCAGCGACAGGTTGACTGTGCTCAGCGCGTCGCCGATCGGCTTGACGGGTTCGATGGTCAGCGTCTGCAGCTTCGGATCGAGGATGGTGTCGGCTGTGAACTGTTCCACCACCTGCGCGTATTTTACCTGCACGTCCTGGCGGTTCTGGTCCCAGTCGATCAGTTCCTTCAGCGGGCCGGGCAGGTCCTTGTAGGCGTTGATGACGGCGACGAGCTGGCCGATGTCGAGGCGGCCCTGCAGCGCGAACCAACCGCCGACCAGGTAGAACAGGAACGGCGTCACCTGGGCCAGGAAGTTGTTGATGAACTTGACCAGGAATTTCCACTGGTAAAGGTCGTAGCGGATCTTGAAGATCGTGCCGAGCCGGTCAGCGATGTCGGCACGTTCGTAGTTGGACGTGTCGTTGATGTGGATCGCGCCGATGCCGTCGACGATCTCGCCGACGCGGCCCGACAGCGCGCGCGCCGTCAGTTGCCGCTCGCGGCCGAGCCGGATCAGCCGCTTGCGCATCTGCGGGATGATGACCAACTGGATGCCGACGATCACCGCCGCGATCATGCCCAGCCAGAAGCTCTGCAGGATGATGAAGATCAGCGCCGTCAGCGCCTGGCCGCCGAGCTGGGCGGGGGTGACGAAGGCGTCGCCGATGAAGCCGCCCAGCGGCTCCACCTCGTCCTTGATCATGGTGGCGACTTCCGCCGCCTTGACCCGCTTGAAGTGACCGGGCGGGAAACGCAGCACGCGGTCGACCAGCTCGAAACGGATGCGGCGCAGCATGCGCTCGCCGAGCCGGCCCTTGTAGGTGTTGATGTAGAGCTTGAACACGCCGTTGACGATCACCAGCCCGAGGAAAACCAGGCTCAGGGCCACAAGCGTCTGGGTTCGATTGAGCTGGAAACCGTCGAACAGATGGAACGAGCCGAGGAACGGCACGGAGATGTCGATCGGCAGGAAGGGCTGCGTGGCCCCCGGTGTCTCGAAACCCTGGCCTTGGATCGGACCGTTGACGATCTGCTTGGGCAGGTCGAAGGACATGAAGTAGGGGATCATCGACAACGCGACGACGAAGAGGATCCAGAGTTGCTGCCGCCAGGTATGCGTCCAGATGTAGCGGGCGAGGCTTCTTTCCATTTGGGGTCAGCGAGCCTCGTGCCGGCGCGACCAGAAAAGCGGGCGGTCCGCATCGAAGTTGCCGGCCGCGAACAGTGACATGTGCAACTGCATGGATTCCGTCTGAAACGTCTTTAGATTGCTTCCCCGTCCGTGCCAGCCTACAACAGCCGCATCATGGACGCTACCCAGGCCCGCTACGCCGATGAAGATTGGCATGAACACGCTTTTGACCTTGCGCGCGGAATAGCCGCCTATTGCGGAAGCCCGCTCGTCAAGGGATTGTCGAGGGTCATTTCGCGCCACCCGGAAGCCGATATCGGCAACGCCTTCAACCACAAGCAGGTCGCCTGCAAGATGTGGGCACGCGACAGGCTTTTTGAAAGGGCCGGCGGCGTCTTCGGCGATATATGGGTCGTCGGCGGCTGGTACGGCGTGTTCGCGGGCATGCTTCTGGAGGATCCGCGCTTCAAGATCGGCCGCGTCGAAAACAGCGACATCGATCCGCAAGTTGGCGCCATCGCCGAGACGCTCAATCACGCGCATGCGGAACGGTTCCGGGCGGTGACCGCGGACATGTACAAGCTCGACTATGTCGGTCGGCGGCCCGACCTGGTCGTCAATACAAGCTGCGAGCACATTGCGGACCTCCGTTCATGGCTGTCGCTGATGCCGTCGGGTACGCGGGTGCTGCTGCAGTCCAACAACTATTTCGCCGAGCCGACCCACATCGCCTGCGTCGCCTGCCTCGAGGCGTTCGGCGCGCTGGCTGGGCTGTCGCACATCGACTTCGCCGGCGAACTGCCTATGAAGAAGTATACGCGCTACATGCTGATCGGGCGGGTGTGATAGAGCGGGGGGCTCTTGTCGGTCCGCCATGAAAATCAAAGCAAATCTTCCCACTGACGGGCGCCGTGGACGACACGGATTATTTCGACTCCGCCCTCAATTTCTCCATAGAGAATGAGGTAGTTACCGAAAGGCAACGACCGCAGGCCCGGGCGGATATCGAAACGTGCGACGCCCATTCGAGGCATCTCCCCGATTCTTCTGCATCGCTCGTAGACCTCTTCAAACCAGCCCTCTGCGGCGCGCCGATTGTCCTTGGCGATGTAGTGCGTGATCGCTTTGATGTCTGCCTTGGCTTCTGGGTGAAGGCGAAAGCTCATCAGCCGTGACGGCGAAAAATTTCCGCGTCCAGTTCACGGCGCAGTTCCGCGAAAACCTGTTCGCCGTCTATTGACGGTCCGCTCGCTATGCCGATGTCCCAGAGCCTGCCGATCTCCTCGATCGCACGCTGCCTTTCTAGCCGGCGCTGCTTCCAGTCGCGCAGGGCCTCGCGCATCACTTCGCTAGCAGAAGCATACTCGCCGGACTCGACCGCCTGACGCATCATGGCTGCCATTTCCGGGGTAACCGCTACGCTGATCTTTTCCACGTTCGACATTGGAGACCGCCATTCTGATGCCGTGGCTTGAAACCACTGCGTACCAAGTCAAGGCTGGTAGGCAAGATTACTACCGAGTTTAAAGGGCTGTCCAGTGCATTGGTTGCTTAAAGCAGCGTCCGCAGCAACCTCGCCGCGCCGTGCGCGCCGTCGAGGTCAAGCGCTGCCGCCGGCGGTTTCGGCCGCGCCAGCGCATCGGCGATCGCCTCGGCGAGTTGTCGGCCGGTCAGGCCCTGCTCCGGCAAGGCTGTCGCCAGCCCGAGCCTTTCCAGACGTTCGGCGCGTGCCGTCTGCTCGGTTTCGCCGCCCGTGCTGAACGGCACCAGCAGCGAGCGACAGCCGGCCCTAAGCACGTCGCAGACGGTGTTGTAGCCTGCCTGCGAAACCGAAAGCTCCGCGCCGGCAAGCAGGCTGGGAAAATCCTCGCGGAAGCGAAACAGTTTTAGGCCCGGCGTCGCTTCTGCTGCGGCCGCATCATAGGCAAGCTGCGGAAGGTTCGGTCCAGTAATCAGCGCCCAATCGCGGACGTCCGGCAGCAGTTTTGCCGCCTCGACCGCCGCGTTGACCAGATCGGCCCCGGCGGCGCCGCCGCCAGCCGAAATCAGTACCTGAAATGTTTCCTTCGGCAGGGCCGGCGGCGGCGCGGCCACCAGGCCGGTATAGCCGATCGGTGGCTTGATCGTGCTTGCCAAAGGAAACGTCTCTTCCAGCCGCGAAAATTTCGGGTCGCCGTGAACCATCACCAGGTCGAAATGCCGGTTCAGCAGTTCGACCGTCTCCTCGTTGCGGCCGGGTTTTACCCGTTCCTGCAAAAGGTCGCGGATCGACGTCACGAGTTTTGGACGGGGGGTCATCCCCGCGATGGCGTCAAGCAGCGGCAGGAGTTCGAACCGCACCTGCCTGCGCCCGAACGGAAAGGCCTCGATGATGACGATGTCCGGCCGCCGCTCATGCAGCGTCCGGATCAGCAGGTCGCGGCGATGTTCCTTGAAAGCGTCATCGACAGGATGCCCACCGGCATCGATCAGGCCGGAAAACGCCTCCGAGGCTGAGGTCACCGCCGGCAATGTGACGTGGTCGAGTTGCGCAGGCGGAAAACCGCGCACCGGCAAGCCGCCGGTGACCATAGTCACGTCGAAACCGTCGTTTTGCAGGGCCGCGGAAAGCCTGCTGGCACGCGCGAGGTGGCCTATGCCCAGCAAGTGCTGGACATAAAACAATATTCTGGGCTTCACGCGATTTTTCATCGCCACGATTCCTCGAACAGGGCGACGAGTTGGCCGATCGAGGAATGGTGGTCGAAATGTGCCCTAACCCTTTGTTCCGCCGCGTTTCCTAGCCTTCTGCGCAGCTCCGGATCGCAGATGGCGCGCTCCAGAGCCCCTGCGAGCGCCTGCGGATCCTCGGGCGCAACCAGGAGGCCGTTCTCGCCGTCGGTAATCAGTTCCGGAACGCCCGAGATCGTTGTCGAAATGCAGGGCAGGCGCTGGCTGGAGGCCTCCACCAGCACGTTGGGCAGCCCATCTCGATCGCCGTCGCCGGCGATCCGGCAGGCGAGCGCGAACAGGTCGGCGCTGCGATAGTGCCTTAGCACCTCCTCCTGCGCCAGCGCACCCCTCCAGTCGATGCGATCCGACAGCCCGAGCTTTCCCGCCAAAACCTTGAGTTCTGGAAGCTTTTCGCCGCCACCGATATGCTCGAACCGCCATTCGAGATTGTCGGGCAGCAGCGCTAGTGCCTCGAGAAGCGTGTCGTAACCCTTCTTCTCGACGGCCCGCCCGACGCTGACGATTCTCACCGGTCTTGCCGGATCCGAGCCGTCGGCATCCGAATGGTCGCCGGCAAACGGCCCGAACCGGTCGAGATCGAGCCCGTGATAACTCAGATGCACGTGTTCCGGCTCGGCGGCCAGTGATTGCAGGTGTTCGAAACCGGAATGCGTGCAGGTGACGACCCATTGCGCACAGGCGAGCTTTTGCTGAAGCTCCCAGTCCGGAGAAGTCCAGATGTCCTTGGCGTGGGCTGAGCAGGTCCAGGCTATTCCTTTGATTTTGCTTGCATATGCGGCGACGGAGGCGGGCGTGTGGATGAAGTGGGCGTGCAGCCATTCCGCGCCCTTCGGCCATTCTGCCGCCAGAACCAGCGCCTGACCGAAGCGACGGAATCGGTTGCGGCTGAAGTCGCGCGTCAGGTCCGACGTGAAGCGTCCGAGCGTGCCCCAGAAATTTGGCCGCAACAATCCGCGGAGAAACCCCTTGGCCACGCGCAACGGTTCTTCGTGAAGATATTCAGGCAGATAGACGACCGGCGCCTTGATCTCGTCATGCACGGGATGGCGCTTCTTGTCGGTCGGCCGGCGCATGGAAACCAGCACGAGGTCGAGGCCGGCGCGCTCCAGCCCGCGCAGTTCCTGGGCGATGAAGGTTTCCGACAGCCGGGGATAGCCCTTGAGCAGGACGACGGTTTTTCGACGCATGGGTGGTTTGACGTCAGCCTTCGACCACGGAGAGGTGCGACGGAGGCTGCTCCCCCAGCAGGTTCTGCACGATGCCGGAAATGTTGGCGAGGCCTTCCAACCTGAGATCGGGGCGCGACCTCGACGGAGGCGGGCGGTTCGGCAGCGCTTTCAGCGCCGCCGCGAAGCGCGTGGCATCCGCGGCTTCCTCCGGCATCAGCATGTCGATCAGCCCGAGTTGGGAGGCGCGCCGGGCGCGGATAAGCTGTTCCTCGCGGGGCAGCGTGCGGGGCACGATCAGCGCCGGCTTGTCGAAGGACAGGATCTCGCAATAGGTGTTGTAGCCGCCCATGGCGACCACCCCCTTGGCGCCGGCGATCAACTCTTCCATGCGGTTGTCGAATTCCCGGATCTCGATGAACGGAATGTCGGCGCTCTTGGCGACCAGCCTCTGGCGTTTCTTCACCGGCATGTAGGGCCCGAGCACGATAAGTGCCTTGTGGGTCAGGCCCGGGTCCTGCTGGTAGGCGTGGATGACGTCGTGGATGAGTTCGGCGCCGTCGCCGCCGCCGCCGGTGGTGACGAGGATGTAGTCGCCCTCCGGCCGGTGGCCAGGCGCTTCCACCTCGTGCGACAGGCTGCGCTGCAGGAAGCCGACAAAGTCCATCTTGGCGCGCACCGCCGGTGGAACGTCGAGGCCGGTCAACGGATCGTAAAAATCCGGTGGGCCGTAGACCCAGATCGTGTCGTAGAACAGGCCTATCTTGCGCATCGTGTCGCGCCGCGTCCACTCGGCGTCGAGCAGATGCGGCGCGTCCAGAACCTCGCGCAGGCCCAGCACCAGCGTCGTGCCGCGCGTCTTAAGGTAGGCCAGCGTGTCCTCGACCTCGCCGCGCAGGCCCATCGGCTCCTTGTCGACGATAAAGATGTCCGGCTGGAACGTCTCGGCCGTGGAGCGGATGATCGAGCGGCGCATCTCCAGCGTCTCGTGCAGGTCGATATGCCGCTCCAGCGAGGTGTATTCGCCATTGCGCAGCTTGATGACGCTGGGGATCTTCACGAAATCGACGCGGGCGCGGTATTCGAAGGCGCCGGCGATCTGCGCGCCGGAGATGATCAGCACGTTCAGCCCGCGAAAATCCTCGACGAGCGAATGCGCGATCGTCCGGCACCGCCTGAGATGGCCGAGGCCAAACGTGTCGTGGCTGTACATGAGAATGCGAGCATGCTCGAAGCGCCGCATCATGCCGGTTTCACCTTCGGTTTGTCTTTGCGGCGTTCCGCTTCCAACGCCTCGTTACCCTATACGCAGGAGGCGGGATGGTCCATGCCTTCATCGATCGAAAACCGGAACGGCGACAGCGCCGGAGCAGCGCAGATGAAACCGTGACCGCGCTGCGATAGCGTCCCGCGGCAATTTGCGCCGCCGGAGAATGCGGAATTTGCAGCCTCGCGCAAATCCGGTGGGAAGCGTCCCGGCCTTGGATTGCCGGTTTCCGGAAAATCGCATAGCGTTTACCAAACGATAAAAAACGGGATCAGCCAGCAACCCGAAACCTGCCAACCAGAGGTGGTAGAATGCCCAGCACAGATCGTTCCCGGACCTCGTCCGGGCTCTCCCGTCGCACGATGTTGAAGGCCGCCGGGGCGGGCGCGGCGCTGTCGGTCGTGGCCGGCCTGCCGACCCGGCTTTTCGCCCAGGAGAAGCTCAAGGTCGCGGCGATCTACACCGTGCCTTTCGAGCAGCAATGGGTGAGCCGGCTGCACAAGGCGGCGAATGCCGCCAAGGAGCGGGGCGACATCGAATACGTCGCCACCGAGAACGTCGCCAATACCGACTACGAACGCGTCATGCGCGAATATGCCGAGGCCGGCAACAAGCTGATCCTCGGCGAGGTGTTCGGCGTCGAGGAGGCCGCCCGCACCGTGGCCAAGGATTATCCGGACGTCGCCTTCCTGATGGGATCGAGCTTCAAGCCGGACGAGGCCGTGCCGAATTTTTCCGTCTTCGACAACTATATCCAGGATGCATCTTATCTCAGCGGCATCGTCGCCGGCGCGATGAGCAAGTCGAAGAACATCGGCATGGTCGGCGGCTACCCGATCCCGGAGGTCAACCGGCTGATGCACGCCTTCATGGCCGGTGTGAAGGAAGTGGCGCCGGACACGAAGTTCCAGGTGGCCTTCATCGGCTCCTGGTTCGATCCGCCAAAAGCCAAGGAAACCGCCTTCGCGCAGATCGACGGCGGCGCCGACCTGCTTTACGCCGAGCGTTTCGGCGTGTCCGACGCAGCCAAGGAGCGCAAGGTTCTGGCCATCGGCAACGTCATCGACACGCAGGCCGACTATCCGGAAACCGTTGTCGCCTCGGCGCTCTGGCATTTCGAACCGACGCTTGACAAGGCGATCGCGGCGGTGAAGGCGGGCAGCTTCAAGGCGGAGGATTACGGCGTCTATTCCTTCATGAAGGAAGGCGGCTGCTCGCTCGCCCCGCTCGGAACGTTCGAGAGCAAGGTTCCGGAGGAGGCAAAGAAGTTGGTCGCCGAGAAGGAGAAGGCGATCAAGGACGGCTCGTTCACCGTCGAGATCAACGACAGCGAGCCGAAGTCGAGCTAGCGCCCTTTTCCCTCCCCCTTGAGAGGAGGGTGGCGGCGAAGCCGCCGGGTGGGGTCGGTACGGCCGCGCCCGGCGTCTCTTTCTGACCGATATCATAAGGACGCCGAGCACTGCCGCAGCAACCCCTCCCGACGGCTTCGCCGCCACCCTCCCCTCAAGGGGAAGGGGAAGGCCGCGAAATAGTCCTCCGCCTGCAAAACATCACAAAACGTTTCGGCGCGCTGACCGCCAACGATTCCATCTCCTTTGACCTTGCAAAGGGTGAGATCATCGCGCTGCTGGGCGAGAATGGCGCCGGCAAGACGACGCTGATGAACATCCTCTTCGGCCACTATGTCGCCGACGAGGGCACGGTGGAGGCGTTCGGCAAGCGGCTGCCGCCCGGCGATCCCGGTGCGGCGCTGAAGGCCGGCATCGGCATGGTGCACCAGCATTTCACGCTGGCCGACAACATGACCGTACTGGAGAACATCGCGCTTGGCACACAATCGCTGTGGCGGCCGCGCCTCGACCGCGCCGAGGCGCGGGAGCGCCTCGTCCGGCTGGCCGACGATTTCGGCCTGACCATACAGCCTGATGCCTTTGTTTCGGCGCTGACCGTCGGCGAGCGCCAGCGCGTCGAGATTTTGAAAGCGCTCTACCGCCAGGCGCGGGTGTTGATCCTCGACGAGCCGACCGCCGTGCTGACGCCGGCCGAAGCCGAAGCGCTGTTCAGGACGCTGAAACTGCTGGTCGGGCAGGGGCTTTCCATCATCTTCATCTCGCACAAGCTCAACGAGGTGATGGCCGTCAGCGACCGCGTGATCGTCTTGCGCGGTGGAAAGATCGCCGGCGAGCGGCGCACTGCCGAGACGACGCGCGCCGACCTTGCCGCCCTGATGGTCGGCCAGGAGCCCACGCTGCCGCCGATCGTCGAAGTGCCGTTCGGTGGGCGCGTGCTGGTGCTGGAGGAGGTTTCGACCGGCGGAAAAAGCTCCGGCGCGCCGCTCGACCGGGCGTCGCTGACGCTGAAGGACGGCGAGATTCTTGGGTTGGCGGGCGTTTCCGGCAACGGCCAGGCAGCACTCGCCGCGCTGCTTTCGGGCAGCGAACCGGCGACGGCGGGCGCCATCACGCTTGCTGGCGAACAGCGCGCGCCATGGTCGACGCTGGAGGCGCTCGACCTCGGCATCGGCCGCATTCCGGAGGACCGCCATGCGGTCGGCACGATCGGCGACATGACGGTGGCGGAAAACCTCATCCTCGAAAGCTACCGCTCTGCGCGCTTTTGCAGCCGCGGTTTCCTCGACTGGGATGCTGCGCGCAAATTCGCGGAGGAAATCATTGCTGAGTACGATGTCAAATGCCCATCGCCGGACGCCCGCATCCGGCTGCTTTCGGGGGGCAACATGCAGAAACTGATCCTTGGCCGCGCGCTCGACCCGGAGCCGCGCATCATCGTCGCCAACCAGCCGACGCGCGGTCTCGACGTCGGCGCGGTGGCCTATGTGCACGGAAGACTGATCGAGGCGCGCGACCGGGGCGCGGCCGTGCTGCTGATCTCGGAGGATCTGGAGGAGATCATGGCGCTGTCGGATCGCATCGCGGTGATCTCGAAGGGCCGCATTTCGTCGGTCACCAAGCGCGGCCAGCGCTCGATGCAGCAACTCGGCGAGTTGATGGCAGGGCACGGGCTGGAGGCGGCGGCGTGATGACGTGCGCGACATTTTCTCCCCCCTTGAGGGGGAGATGTCGCCGAAGGCGACAGAGGGGGTATCCTCAGAAGGCACCGCCAATAGGTCGCGCACTGCCGCGGCGACCCCACCAGGCCGCTTCGCGGCCACCCTCCCCTCGAAGGGGAGGGAAGGCCGGAGCCTGCCATGCGCCTTGAGCCGAAACCCGCGCAGTCGCTGGCGGCCACGCTGCTCTATCCCGTCGGCGCGATCGTCGTCACGCTGGGGTTCGCGGCGCTGCTGGTGCTGGCGGCGGGCGCCGACCCGCTGTCGGTCTTCACGCTGGTGGCGCGCGGCGCGGCGGGCTCGCAATTCGCACTGCTGGAGACGTTGACCCGCGCCACGCCGCTGATCTTCACTGGACTGGCCGTCGCCGTCGCCTTCCGCGCGAAACTCTGGAACATCGGCGCCGAGGCTCAGCTTTATATCGGCGGCGTGGCCACCGTCGTGCTCGGCACCGGCCTGCTGCCCTGGCCCTCCTGGCTGCTGCTTCCGATCATCGCCGTCGCGGCCATGCTGGCCGGCGCGCTGCTGCTGCTCGGCCCGGCGCTGCTGAAGACAAGGCTCGGCGTCGACGAGGTGGTCACCACGCTGCTGCTCAACTTCATCGTGTTGCTTTTCGTCTCGATGCTGCTCGAAGGCGTGCTGAAGGACCCGACCGGCCTCGGCTGGCCGCAATCGCGGAAAGTGATCGAGGCGGCGCAACTGCCGCGCATTATCCAGGGCAAACGCCTGCACTACGGTTTTGTGCTGGCGATCGTCTCGGCGGTCGCCGTCTGGATCATCATGAAGAAGACCGCGCTTGGCTACGAGATGCGCGCCGTCGGCCACAATCCCGAGGCGGCACGCTTCGCCGGCATCCCGGTCAACCGTGTGCTGATGAAGACGGCGCTGCTGTCCGGCGGGCTTGCGGCGCTCGCCGGATTTTCGGAAGTCGCCGGGCTGAAGGGCAACCTGACGCTCGATCTGTCGCCGGGCTACGGCTATTCCGGCATCGTGGTGGCGATGCTCGCCATGCTCAACCCGCTCGGCGTGGTCGCCGCCGCGATCTTCGTTGCCGGTATCTTCGTCGGCGCCGACGCCATGAGCCGCTCGGCCGGCGTGCCGAGCTACATCGCCGACGTCATGGTGGCCACCGCGCTGCTCACCATGGTGGTGGCGATCCTCTTGTCGCGGTTCCGGGTGCGGTGGAGGTAACATCGACCGATGCAAGCCCTCGACATCCTGCTCACCGCGTCCTTCTGGGTCGCCGCCATCCGCATCGCCTCGCCGCTGATCTTCGCCACCATGGGCGAGTTGATCTGCGAGCGCGCCGGCGTGCTGAACCTCGGCATCGAAGGCGTCATGACGGTCGGCGCCTTTGCCGGCTGGTTCACCGTCTATTCCGGCGGCGACCTTTGGACCGGCGTCGCCGTAGCGGCGGTATCGGGCGCGCTGTTCGGCCTGTTGCACGCGCTGCTCACCGTGCCGCTCGGCCTGTCGCAGCATGTGGTCGGCATCGGCATCACCCTGCTCGCCACTAGCCTGACCTATTTCACCTACCGGCTGGTGCTGCCGGAAGTGACCTCGCCACCGAAGATCGAACCTTTTGCGCCGCTGCCGATCCCCGGCCTGTCGCAGATCCCGATCCTCGGCGAAGCGCTGTTCTCGCAGACGCCGCTGACCTATCTCGCTTTCGCCAGCGTGGCGGTCGTCGCCTGGGTGCTCTACCGCACACCGCTGGGGCTGGCCATGCGGGCCGCGGGCGAGAACCCGTCGGCGGTCGAGGCGCAGGGCATTTCCGTCAGCGGCATCCGCATCGGCGCCGTCATGGCCGGCAGTGCGCTGATGGCGGTGGGTGGCGCGTTCCTGACCATGTCGGCCTTCAACTCGTTCTTCTTCGAGATGATCAACGGCCGTGGCTGGATCTGCATCGCGCTGGTCGTCTTTGGCTCGTGGCGGCCGGGCAAGGCGTTGATCGGCGCCATCCTGTTCGCCGCCTTCGACGCCTACCAGGTGCGGCTGCAGCAGCTCACCGGCGGCGTCGTGCCCTATCAGATCTTTTTGATGATGCCCTATGTGCTGTCCATCCTGGCGCTCGTCCTCGTTGCGCGCCGGGCAACCTATCCAAGGGCGCTGATGATCCCGTACCAGAAAGGCGAAAGATGACATTTGACCTGATCGTCAGGGGCGGCACGCTCGCCGATGGCCGCGTCGCCGATATCGGCATTTTGGGCGAGACGATAACCGCCATCGAGCCGCGTATCGAGGCAGAGGCGGGACGGATGATCGACGCCACCGGAAACCTCGTCTCGCAGCCCTTCGTCGATCCGCATTTCCATATGGATGCGACGCTGTCCTACGGCATTCCGCGCATCAACGCGTCGGGCACGCTGCTCGAAGGCATCGCGCTGTGGGGCGAACTGAAGCCGCTGCTGACGCATGAGGCGGTGAAGGAGAGGGCGCTCGCCTATTGCGACTGGGCGGTGTCGATGGGCCTGCTCGCCATTCGCACGCATGTCGACACCTGCGACGACCGGCTGCTGGCCGTCGAGGCGCTGCTCGACGTGAAGAAGACTGTCGCGCCCTATCTCGACCTGCAGCTCGTCGCCTTTCCGCAGGACGGGTTTTATCGCGACCCGACAGCCCGCGAAAACACTTTGCGCGCACTGGACATGGGCGTCGACGTGGTCGGCGGCATTCCGCATTTCGAGCGCACCATGGACGACGGCCGCCGCTCGGTCACCGAGCTTTGCGAAATCGCCGAAAAGCGCGGGCTGATGGTCGACATCCATTGCGACGAGACCGACGACCCGATGTCGCGCCATATCGAGCAGCTTGCCTATGATACGCAGCGGCTCGGCCTTGGAGGCAGGGTGGCCGGCTCGCATCTTACGTCGATGCATTCCATGGACAATTATTACGTCTCGAAACTGCTGCCGCTGATCGCCGAGGCAAAGGTTTCGGCGATCCCCAACCCGCTGATCAACATCGTCATCCAGGGCCGCCACGACACCTATCCGAAACGCCGCGGCATGACCCGCGTGCCGGAAATGCTGAAGCACGGCATCCGCGTCGGCTGGGGCCAGGATTGCGTGCTCGACCCGTGGTATCCACTGGGCACCGCCGACATGCTGGACGTGGCCTTCATGGGTCTGCACGTGGCGCAACTCACCAGCCCCGCCGATATGGCGCATTGTTTTGACATGGTGACCAAGGTCAACGCCGAAATCCTCGGGCTCGACCATCTTGGGCTGGAGGTCGGCAAGCGCGCCAGCCTTGTCGTACTCGATGCCGGCAACCGTGTCGAAGCGTTGCGCTTGCGCGCCGAGCGGCTGTGCGTGATCTCTCGCGGCAAGGTGGTGGCGGAGCGCGAGAAGCGGGCGACGAATCTCCACATCGCCGGCAGGCCGGCGACACTCAACCGTCGGCACGAGGTCGCGCAGCCGTTAGGTTGAAAAACCCATCGCGTTGGGATATCTAGATGATAACGGTTCTCCGCGGAGGCAGCCTGCGCGTCGTGATCTACAAGAACGACCACGGGCCGCCGCATGTTCACGTGTTTGGGGATGGTGAGTGCAAGATCGCCTTGTCGCCTGCCGTTAGATTGGACGGGCAAGAAGGGGCTACGAAGGTCGAAGCACGACGAGCCATGACCTTGGTGTTTGAAAATCGAGACCTGTTGCTCCGACGCTGGAACGAAATCCATGGTTGATCTGTCCGACAGCGACTTTGAGGCGGCGACGAAACGAGGGATACGTCCCAAAGGAGAGCCGCGCGCGGTTGCTGCATATTTTGATGCAACGTCACGCCGGATCGTTGTAGAACTGGACGGTGGAACGTCATTCTCCTTCCCGGCGGATATTGTCCAGGATCTGGAGAACGCATCCGACGACGACCTCGCCAACATCGAACTGCTCGGCGGCGGTTTCGGTCTTCATTGGGAAAAGCTCGATGTCGACTTTACCGTTGCTGGCCTCGCCGCCGGCATTTTTGGCACAGCCAAATATATGGCCCAACAGGCCGGCCGCGCCAGGTCGGATGCCAAGGCCGCCGCTGCCCGCGCCAACGGAGCCAGTGGCGGGCGTCCGCGCAAGTCGGCCGGCTGAGCAGCCGTCCCTCGTCTTGGACATTCCCGCAAACAGCGATAAACTAGATCTCAATAGTCAAGTTTTGGAGCGGGCGATGCGTCTGGTGGGATTTGTGGCGCTGGCGGGTCTTCTCTCCCTGCTCTCAGGCTGCATGACGGCGGAGCAGCAGCGGGCGGCCGACGAGGACAAATGCCGCGGCTACGGGTTCCGGGCGCGCACCGACGCCTTCGCCGAATGCCTGCAGCGCATCGATCTCGCCCGCAGTGCGCGGCGATACGACGACGATTTCGACCGCTGGGATCGGCCGATCGTCGTCTACCGCTACATGGGTGCGCCGGCTGTGGTCGATTGATTTCCCGGTATTGAGCGTACCCAGACGATTGTCGACGGGCCTCAGCCCGCCAGCACCAGCGCCCAGTAGCGGCGGCGCGGATTGTCGGCTTCCCGCACATAGGCCAGCCCGAAGCGCGAGAAGGCGGGGTCGAGCATGTTGCGGCGGTGGCCGGAAGAACCCATCCAGCGCGAAAACACTTCCGGCGGGTCCATGTCGCCGAAGGCGACGTTTTCGGCCGCCGCACCCCGTACGCCGTCGGCTCGCATGCGCGAGACGAAATCCTTGCCCCAGCCGGTGGTGTGCGCCATGCGGCCGCTGCGCGCCATGTAGCCGGCCTGGTGCAGCGCCGCCTGTTCCAGTGTCGGATCGGCTGTGAGCGGCGGCAGGCCGTTCGACGAACGGATCTGGGCGAGATAGCTTTGCCCGGCCGCCGAGGCGCCGGCGCTTTCGCCGACCTCCAGCATTGTGCTGCGGCAACCCAAGGCGGGAAGGACAAGCGTTGCCGCGCCTGCTCGCAAAAACCAGCGGCGATCGATCGAAATGTGCTTCATGCGGCGGGCGTTATCCGACGAATCCCGCGGCTTTATGGCTGCCGTCGCAGAACGGCTTGTTCTGCGAATGGCCGCACCGGCACAGGAAGGCGCGGGTGACGCGGTCGATCGTGCGCCCGGTGCCGGAGACGATCTCCAGATTGCCGTCGAGGCGCAGCGGCCCGTTCGGCTGCGGCGTGGCCTTTACCGGCCCGTTGCGCACCGCAAGCGGCTGCGATTCCTTGACGGCCGGTTCGCCGGTGGCAGCGAAACCCGTCTTGGTGTGGCTACCGTCGCAGAACGGTTTTCTGGCGGAGGCGCCGCAGCGGCAGAGCGTCGCCCGCAGTACGGTCTCGCCATCGATCACCAGCTCGGCGTTAATCGCCAGCGGTCCGTTTTCGCGGATGCGGACAAGGTTGACGACCGGCGGCGCCTCGGGCGGCCCGCCATCCTTGCGGCGGTAAGTGATCGCGCCGGACGGGCAGTTTTCCGCGACCCGGACGATGGCCTCGGAAGATGCTGCTTCGGGATGGATCCACTCGCCGGGCGCGTTCGGCACGAAGACTTCCGGGTGGCCGAGCACGCAATTGCGCGAATGGATGCATTTCTTGCCGTCGAACCCGACGTCGATCGTCTTGCCTTCCACGAAATGCGTGGCCATGGGTGCGCTCCTCAGCTTGATGAGAAGCAGACTATCACGGTGCGCCGGATGGTTCAGCGCAATTCGGCGCGACTATCCGAACGTCGAACGATAACGCCCCAGCGCGGCATCCAGCCTTTCGAGATTCTCGGCGGTGTAGGCGACATAGTCGACGCCCGGCGCCTTCATGTACAACTCCGAAACCATGGCCCACATCGCCTCGCGCAGCAGCGAGGCGCATTGCATGGCGGCATGCGCCCGGCGAAGGGCCGCGTCCGGTTCCGTGCCGAAATAGAGGGAAAGCAGCGCGTCGGCCTCTGGCTCGCTCATGCCGGCATTTGATGCCGTTCCGGCCAGGTCGAACATCGCCGTATTGAAGCCGGCGTATTCGAAGTCAATCAGCCAGAGTTTTTCGCCGTCGTCGAGGAAATTGGCCGGCAACAGGTCGTTGTGGCCGAAGACGATCGGCAGCGGTTTTTGCGCGGCTTCCAACTCGTCGGCGAGCGCCAGATAGCCCGGAAGCTCCGCCCGCATCCGGCTGCCGCCGGTTTCGAGCGTGCGCGCATAGTCGCGCAGCACATGGAAAACCCAGAACATGAAGCCGGCTCCGGACACATGGCGCGGCATCTCTTCGTGGAACCGCCGGATCAGCGCGGCGATGCGCGGCGCGTTGGCGCGCACGTCCTCGCCCGCAAAAGTCCTGGCGCCGAGAAACTCGGTCACCATGATGCCGGGTTCGGCATAACGCACCTCAGGCCCGAAGCCGGCGGCATGGGCGGCGCGCGCCGCCATGATCTCGCGCTCGCGAAAAACATGGTGGAAAGGAAAGTCTCGGCCGATGCGCGCGACGTGCCTGCCGCCGGCTTCGGTGATAAGGAAACTCTCGTTGCTGAGGCCGCCCTTCAGCGGTTCGATCGTCAAGGGTCCCTTCCAGAGGGGGAGCGCCCGGATACGGTCTTCTGCGGCCTGCATGCCGGTCCTTTGCTGTCGGAAGGCGTCGAGTTTCTTGTGGGCACGGCGCGGAGTCAATGAACGCTGTGGTTATTTCTGTGCTTTTGCCTGAAAATCGGCCAGGTTTGTTGTAATTTGAAGGGCAATCGCCTAATGAGCGGTCAGGAATCGTTCGCTCGGCGGGACCCATATGAACCATTCGAAACGTCACGGCGAAATCCTCCGCCTCGTGCAGGAAGCCGGCACCATCACCATCGCCGATCTCGCCGCCAAGCTCAACGTGTCGCTGGAAACCGTGCGCCGGGACGTGAAGCCGCTCACCGGCGACGGCTCGGTGCTGAAGATGCACGGCGCGATTGGCCTGCCCGCGCTGGCCGGCGAGGCGCCGTTCGAGCGCCGTATGCGCGAGAACGCCGAGGCCAAGCGGGCGATCGCCAGGGCGGTGGCCGCCACCATCCATGACGGCGATTCGGTCATGCTCGACACCGGCACGACCACCAGCTTCCTCGCCCGCGAACTGCTTACCCACCGGCGGCTGACGGTGATCACCAATTCCTCAGACATCGCCCGCACCCTGGCGACCGTCAACGGCAACAAGGTTTACATGGCCGGCGGCGAACTGCGCAGCGATTCGGGCGCAGCTTTCGGCGGTTCGGCGGTGGAATTCGTCAGCCGGTTCAGCGTCAATCACGCGGTTATCAGCATCGGTGCCGTCGATGCCGTCATGGGCCTCATGGATTACGACCTTGAGGAGGCGGAATTCGCGCGCATGGTGCTGTCGCGTGGCGCCCGCCGTGTCGTCATCACGGATCACACGAAATTCGGCCGGCAGGGGCTGGTGCAGGTCTGCGGCCTCGACGGATTCGGCGAGATCGTCACCGACCGCATTGCGCCGCGGGATATCACGCATGCGCTGGACAAGGCCGGCGCGAAACTGACCATAGCAGGAGCCTGACGCCGGATCGCGCTTCCCTTCGCGGCGGCGCGAGGGTTTATTGCCGCAATGGCCTTTACCCTTCGACAGTTGCAGTTTTTCGTCGCGGTCGCCGAGCAGGGCTCGGTGTCGCGCGCCGCGCAAAACCTTTCCATCTCGCAGTCCTCCGTCACCGAGGCGGTGAAGGAACTGGAGGGCGATCTCGGCGTCGAGCTTTTCGAGCGCCATCCGCGCGGGCTGACGATCACCCACAAGGGCCACCAGTTCCTGCGCCACGCCACCAAAATTCTCGCCGACGTGTCGGACGCCCGACGCACCTTCTCCGGGCATCAGGAGCGGGGCGGCGGACGGCTGCAGCTCGGCGTTACCTCGCTGGTGGCGGGCTACGTGCTGTCCGACCTGCTGGCGCGATACCGTCGCGCCTTTCCAGGCGTCGACATCGGCGCCATCGAGGACAACGGCGACTATCTTGAACATCTTCTGGTCGGCGGCGAACTCGACGTCGCCGTCATGGTGATCTCGAACCTGCGCGACCGCATGGCGTTGCAAGCGGAAATCCTCGAGGTGTCGCCGTACCGGCTGTGGCTGCCGCTCGGCCATCCGCTCTCCGGCGCGGAAAGCATCGGCATCAACGACATCGTCGCCGAACCGCTGATCATGCTTACCGTCGACGAGATCGAGGAGAACACCGGAAAACTGCTCGCGGCACTCGGCGCCCGCCCGCACGTCGCCTTCCGCACGCGCTCGGTGGAAGCGGTGCGCAGCCTGGTCGCCACCGGCGCCGGCATCGCGCTTTTGCCTGATCTCGTCTACCGGCCCTGGTCGCTGGAGGGCGACCGAATCGAGTCACGCGACGTTTCCGGCGCACTGCCGGTCGTCCAGGTTGGCATGGTGTGGCGGCGCGGATCGGGCCTGACTCAGGCCGCCCGTGACTTCATCGGCGTGGCGCAGGGCCAGCGGCCAATCCGGCAGCGGTGACGGTCGCTTTCTGCCCGAATTGGTTGTCGCGAGGCAATGCCGAGCTTTTGCGTGTCTTCGCGGTCGATGCTATCCTGACGTCATGAACCAGCAGTTCCGATCCTCCGGGCTGTCGCCCACCACCCAGGCCGCCGAGGGGTTGATGCGGCGTCGCTGGACCGTGGCCGAGATCGAGGCGATGGTGCAGGCGGGAATCATCGATGAGCATGAGCGATTCGAGCTGATCGGTGGGGAGATCGTGCCGATGAATGCCAAGGGCATCCGCCACGAGGTTCTGAAGAACGCGCTCAAATTCATTTCGCCAGGACCGTGCCGGATGAGGTCCGTTTCGCAGTCGAGACGACTTTCCGGCTCGACGAAGACAGCTTCGTGGAGCCGGATTTCATTTTCTTCCGCAAGGCAGACGGCTTGGCCAATCTCAATCCCCGCACTGCGCTTCTCGCCGTCGAGGTCGCCGATTCCAGCCTGAAGTGGGATCTCGGACGCAAGGCGCGGATCTATGCGAATTTCGGCATCCCGGAATTGTGGGTGATCGAGGCGGTGGATCGCGTCACCCACGTGCATGCGCGACCCGGTCTCGAAGGTTACGGCGAGATCAGCCGGATCGAGGGAAATGCACCCCTTGTGTCGACCTCGGTCGTTGGACTTACGGTCACGCTTTCCGAACTCGAGGATATCTGACCCTCCGCTGACGTGTGCGCCTTCGCATCCAATCGCCGTCGCAAATATTGATTATCGAAGGCCGGCTTCGGATATCGACGAGGCAACAACGCAGGACCGACGGGGGCCGGAACGCCTGGTTGTTCGGTACTCACATGACCCGTTCCGCCCTAAAAATCTGCTTCGGCGGTTCGAAAGCGCCGGCGCCGGCAAGACGCACGGCGCGTCGGAAGGTTGGACACTCCATCGGGTGCGGCGCCGGGCAGGCGGCCGCGTGGCGCAGGCCCTCGCGCATTGCGGTCAGCCGCTGGATGGTGCGGTCGAGTTCATCGGCCTTGGCGCGCAGCCTGGCCCGGTCAATCTGAGGCCGGCCGTTGGGCGGCAGCATCTCGGTGATCTCGCCAAGTGAGAACCCGGCCGCGCGGCCAAGCGCGATCAGCGCCAGGCGCTCGAAGATCTCGGGGTCGAACAGCCGCTTGAGACCGCGCCGCCCGACCGAGGCGACAAGGCCCTTTTCCTCGTAGAAGCGCAGCGTCGATGCCGGGACGCCGGAACCGCGCGCGACCGCGACAATGTCCAGATCTTTCACTCTTGACCTCAAGTTCACTTGAACTCGTAAACTGCCTCAATCCGTCAATACAATCAACTCCGAAGGACAACCCCGATGTCGGATGTTTCGCCCAATCGCGATCAGATGGAACTCTGGAACAAAGCCAGCGGCGAAGCCTGGGTCGACATGCAGGTTTTGCTCGACCGTATGTTGGAGCCGTTCGGGCGACTCGTGGTCGATGCCGGTTATCCGGGCGAGGGCGGCCAGGCTCTCGACATCGGCTGCGGCTGCGGCGCGACCACCCTGGCGATGGCGCGACGCGTCGGCGCGGGTGGCCGCTGCGTCGGGCTGGATATCTCCCGCCCGCTGATCGCGGCCGCGAGGAGGCGCGCAGTTGCCGAAGGCATAGAAAATGCAAGCTTTGTCGAGGGCGATGCGCAGACTTATGCTCTCGACCAGGGGCGGTACGACGCCGTCATCTCGCGCTTCGGTGTCATGTTCTTCGACGATCCTGTGGCAGCGTTCGCCAATATCCGCCGGGGAGTGCGGCCAGGTGCGAAGCTGACGTTCGCTGCCTGGCGCAGTCCGGCCGAGAATGAGTTCATGACGACGGCTGTTCGTGCTGCCGCGCCGCTCCTGCCGCCGATGCCCACGCCGAACTCGGACGCGCCCGGGCAGTTCGCTTTCGCCGACGGCTCCCGAGTGACTTCAATTCTGGAGGCGAGCGGCTGGTCGAAGGTCCAGCTCCACCAGGCGGACGTGCCATGCCGGATGAGCGAAGCCGACCTCATGACCTATGCGACCCGGCTCGGGCCGGTAGGCGCTGCCTTGAGGGAACTCGATCGGAACACGGCGGAAAAGGTGATCGAGGCCTTGCACCCGGCATTCGCACCTTTTGTCGAGGCCGGCTATGCGCAGTTCACCGCCGCTTGCTGGCTGGCCGAGGCGTGGGCGTAGAAGCGCATTTGTCGCGACGTATCGGAAAAACCGATACCGTCGTTCTGACAAATAAAATTGCGAAAGCAGTGAAATCGCGTCACGTTGCATTCAGGGATTGAAGTCGCCGTTCATGAGCGACGCCCTCGAATGGGAGACGTGAGATGAAAGCTTTCCTGAAATCCTGCACGGCGCTTGCCGTGGCGCTTTCCATGTCTGGCCAAGCCATGGCGCAGTTGAAGGAGGTTGGCGCCGGCGAGGGCCAGGTCAACATCATCGCTTGGGCCGGCTACATCGAGCGCGGTGAGACGGACAAGAACTTCGACTGGGTCACCAAGTTTGAGAAGGACACCGGCTGCAAGGTCAACGTCAAGACGGCCGCCACCTCCGACGAGATGGTCGCTCTGATGAACGAAGGCGGGTTCGATCTTGTCACCGCCTCGGGCGATGCCTCGCTGCGCCTGATCGCCGGCAAGCGCGTCCAACCGATCAACATCGACCTCGTCAAGAGCTGGTCGACCATCGACGACCGCCTCAAGGACGCGCCCTGGCACACGGTAGACGGCGTCCACTACGGCGTGCCCTATATGTGGGGGCCGAACGTCCTGATGTACAACACCAATGTCATAAAGACCCCGCCGACCTCCTGGAAAGTCGTGTTCGAGGAGATGAACCTTGACGACGGCAAGTCCAACAAGGGCCGCGTCCAGGCCTATGACGGCCCGATCCATGTCGCCGACGCCGCGCTCTACCTGATGGCGCACAAGCCCGATCTCGGCATCAAGGATCCCTACCAGCTCACCGAGGACCAGTACAAAGCCGCGCTCGACCTGCTTCGCCAGCAGCGCACGCTGGTCGGCCGCTACTGGCACGACGCCTTCATTCAGATCGACGACTTCAAGAACGAAGGCGTGGTCGCTTCCGGCTCATGGCCGTTCCAGGTCAATCTGCTCAAGGGCGAGAACCAGCCGGTCGCGTCGGTCTTCCCCGAGGAAGGCGTCACGGGGTGGGCCGACACCACCATGATGCATGTCGATTCAGCCAATCCGAACTGCTCCTATATGTGGTTCGAGCACCAGCTCTCCTCCAACCTGCAGAGCGACCTGTCGGTCTGGTTCGGTGCGAATCCGTCTGTGCCGGCAGCTTGCACCGACAAGCGCGGCATGCAGACGGCGGAGGGCTGCACCACAAACGGCCTCGACAATTTCGAGAAGGTGAAGTTCTGGACGACGCCGACCTCGAAATGCGCCAGCCAGAACGGTGCCTGCGTACCTTATTATCGGTGGGTGTCGGATTACATCGGCGTGATCGGCGGGCGGTGATACGTCCGTAGTTCGCTGGGGCCCCTCACCTGGCCGCTTCGCGGCCACCCTCTCCCCGCACGAGGGAGAGGGTGAGTGCGGTTCCGACGCTGGTTCGAGATGATGCTCAATGCTGAGCTATGAAGGCATGGCTCCCTCCTCTCCCCCCAGCAGGGAGAGGGTGGCCGCGAAGCGGCCGGGTGAGGGGGCTCACAATTCGGCAACGCCCATGACCCCAGCCGTCTCCTTCGAAAAAGTCTCCCGCCACTTCGGCAGCGTGCGCGCCGTCGACGCGGTCGATCTGGAGATCGTGGCCGGCGAGTTTTTCGCAATGCTTGGCCCGTCGGGTTCCGGCAAGACGACCTGCCTCAGACTGATCGCCGGCTTCGAGCAGCCGACGGCGGGCGTGATCAAGATATTCGGCGAGCGAGCAGACGGCGTCCCGCCCTATCGGCGCAACGTGAACACCGTCTTCCAGGACTATGCGCTGTTCCCGCACCTCAACGTCCTCGACAACGTCGCCTACGGGCTGATGGTCAAAGGCGTTGCGAAGCCCGAACGCCACAAGGCGGCCGAGGAGGCGCTGTCGCTGGTGCGCCTGCCCGGCTACGGCGCGCGGAAACCCGGCCAGCTTTCCGGCGGCCAGCGCCAGCGCGTCGCGCTGGCGCGTGCGCTTGTCAACCGGCCGAAAGTGCTGTTGCTCGACGAACCGCTCGGCGCGCTCGATCTGAAGCTGCGCGAGAACATGCAGGAGGAACTGAAGTCGCTGCAGAAGGCGCTGGGCATCACTTTCGTCTTCGTCACCCATGACCAGGGCGAGGCGCTGTCCATGGCCGACCGGGTCGCGGTCTTCAACGACGGCCGCATCATGCAGATCGGCGCGCCGCAGGACATCTACCAGCGGCCGCGCTCGCGTTTCGTTGCCGATTTTGTCGGATCCTCCAACGTGCTGCCGCCGGATTTCGTGCGGCGCTGGTCAGGGCAGCACCGCTGGGCCAGCCTGCGGCCGGAGCAGATCCGGGTCCAAGGTGGTGCCGATGGCGACGGCATTCCGGCGCGGGTCACGGCGATGAACTATCTCGGCTCGGCGACGAGGCTGGCGCTGGACGTAGGTGACCTGCGCCTCCATGCGACGGTCCCCGCCGGCACGGCGCTGCCGGAGACCGGCGACGCGGTGATGCTGACCTTCAATCGCGAGCACCTGCACCTGATGGACGAGCCGGCATGAACGCCGAGGCCGTCATGCCCTCGGTTCCGGCGCCGGCTATCCTTCCGCCCAGGGGCGGCGCGGTCGGCCTGCTGTCGGATACATTGTGGCGCAACCCACGCTTCCTGCTGATGCTGATGCTGGCCCCGCCGGTGCTCTGGCTGGGCATCGTCTATCTCGGCGCCCTTTTCGCGCTCTTGCTGCAGAGTTTCTTCTCGATCGACGAATTCTCCGGGCTGATCAACCGGGAATTCACGCTGAAGACCTATGGCGAACTGCTGCTGCCGTCCAATCTCGACATTATCCTGCGCACCGTCGCAATGGCGGCGGTGGTCACGCTGGCATCGGCGGTCATTGCCTTCCCAATCGCCTACTACGCAGCGCGCTACGCCCGCGGCGCACGGAAGGCGCTGTTTTACCTCGGCATCATGCTGCCTTTGTGGTCGAGTTATCTGGTCAAAGTCTACGCCTGGAAGCTGATCCTCGCCAAGGAAGGCATTTTGGGCTGGCTGCTCGCCAAGCTGCATCTCACCTGGCTGCTCGACGCCTGGCTGGCGCTGCCGGTGGTCGGCGGCAACTCGCTGTCGGTGAGCTGGACCGGCACCTTCATCGTCTTCGTCTATGTCTGGCTGCCCTTCATGATCCTGCCGGTGCAGGCGGCGCTGGAACGCGTGCCGGCAAACCTCACCGAGGCGTCGTCCGATCTCGGCGCCTCGCCCGGCCAGACATTCCGCAACGTGATTTTCCCGCTGGCGCTGCCTGGCATCGTCGCTGGCTCGATCTTCACCTTCTCGCTGACGCTCGGCGACTACATCATCCCGCAGATCATCGGCACGTCGCGGCTGTTCATCGGCCAAGCCGTCTACGCACACCAAGGCACGGCCGGCAACATACCGCTCGCCGCCGCCTTCACGGTGGTGCCGGTCGTCATCATGGGCCTCTATCTGTGGGGCGCCAAGCGTATGGGGGCGTTCGATGCGCTCTGACCGTGGCCATTCGGCTCCACTGACGCTGAAGATCGCCGCCGCGGCGGGGCTGCTGTTCCTGCACCTGCCGATCCTGCTCATCTTCGTCTACGCCTTTACCACCGAAGAGAAGAGTTACCAGTGGCCGCCACCGGGCTTCACGACGCAATGGTTCGCCGTCACCTGGAACCGGCCGGACGTGTGGGAAGCGCTGTGGCTCTCGGTAAAGGTCGCTGCGATCTCTACGGCGATCGCCATTGTGCTGGGCACGCTCTGCGCTGCGGCCGTCAGCCGGACGAAATTTTTCGGCCGTGAGGCGATCTCGCTGCTGGTCATCCTGCCGATCGCGCTGCCCGGCATCATCACCGGCATCTCGCTGCGTTCGGCCTTCAGCCTGATGGAGATACCGTTCTCCACCTGGACCATCGTGCTGGGCCACGCCACCTTCTGCGTGGTCGTCGTCTACAACAACGCCGTCGCCCGTTTCCGCCGCACCTCCGGTTCGATGATCGAGGCTTCGATGGATCTCGGCGCCGACGGCTTCCAGACGTTCCGCTATGTGGTGTTGCCGAACATCGGCACGGCGCTGCTCGCCGGTGGCATGCTGGCCTTCGCGCTCAGCTTCGACGAGGTCATCGTCACCACCTTCACTGCCGGTCAGCAGCAGACGCTGCCGATCTGGATGCTGGAGGAGCTGGTGCGCCCGCGCCAGCGGCCGGTGACCAATGTGGTCGCCATGGTTGTCGTGCTGGTGACGGCGCTGCCCATCCTGCTTGCCTATTACCTCACCCGCGAGGGCGACCAGATTGCCGGGGCGGGGAAATGAAAGAGAGCGAATAGCGAATAGGGAGTAGCGAGTAGGGAAGAAAATTATTGGCGCCAGCCAGCGCAGAAAAGTGCGCTCCGCTATTCGCTATTCGCTACTCCCTATTCGCTATTCGCTCAGCACAAAGGGAGACACATCCATGCTGACCGACATGCTGATCGGAGCACGTTTCGAAAGAGGCACCGAGACTGAGGAGCCGATCCTCAACCCGCGCACCGGCGAAACGGTGCTTAACCTGCCCGAAGCGAGCCAGTCGCAGATCGACGCGGCGGTCGCCGCGGCTGAGAAGGCGTTCGCCACCTGGTCGCGCACCACTCCGGCCCAGCGCTCCGGCTATCTCCTGAAGATCGCCGAGCGCATCGAGGCCGAGGCCGAGGAATTCGCAAAACTGGAAGCGCTGAACTGCGGCAAGCCGATCAATGCGGTGTTGAACGACGAGGTCCCGGCGATCGTCGATTGCTACCGCTTCTTCGCCGGTGCGGTGCGCACCATGCCGGGGGTCGTGGCGGGCGAGTATCTGCCGGGTTTCACCTCGATGATCCGGCGCGACCCGATCGGCATCGTCGCCTCCATCGCCCCGTGGAACTACCCGCTGATGATGATGGCCTGGAAGCTGGCGCCGGCCATCGGCGGCGGCAACACGGTGGTGTTCAAGCCGTCCGAGCAGACGCCGCTGACGGCGCTGAAGCTGGCAAAAATCCTTGCGGATGTGCTGCCGGAAGGCGTGGTCAATGTCGTGCTTGGTCGTGGCGAGAGCGTCGGCAACGCGCTGATCAACCACCCCAAGGTCAACATGATCTCGATCACCGGCGACGTCGCCACTGGCAAGAAGGTGTTGCAGGCCGCGGCGAAATCGGTCAAGCGCACGCATCTGGAACTCGGCGGCAAGGCGCCGGTCATCGTCTTCGACGACGCCGATATTGACTCGGTCGTGGCCGGCCTGCGCGCTTTCGGCTACTACAATGCCGGGCAGGACTGCACCGCAGCCTGCCGCATCTATGCCGGCGGAAAAGTCTACGAGAAGCTGGTCGCAGACCTCTCGTCCGCCGTTTCGACGATCCGGTACAACCAGTCCGACGACACCGAGAACGAGATCGGCCCGCTGATTTCCAGACGCCAGCGCGACCGCGTTGCCTCCTTCGTCGAGCGGGCCTCCGAACTCAAGCACATCGACATCACCACCGGCGGCAGGCCGGGCGACGGCGGCGGCTTTTACTATCAGCCGACCGTGGTCGCCGGTGCGCTGCAGGAGGACGAGATCGTGCGCCGCGAGGTGTTCGGCCCTGTCGTCTCGGTCACCCGCTTCTCCGACGTCGACGAAGCGGTCGCCTGGGCCAACGACAGCGACTACGGTCTTGCCTCTTCGGTGTGGACGAAGGACGTGTCGCGCGCCATGGCGACGGCGGCGCGCCTGCAATATGGCTGCACCTGGATCAACACCCATTTCATGCTGACCAACGAGATGCCGCATGGCGGCGTAAAGCAGTCCGGCTACGGCAAGGATATGTCGCTCTACGCGCTGGAGGATTATACCGCCGTCCGCCACGTCATGGTCGCCCATGGATAGCGCCGTCAGTCGGGCTGCTGCGTTGCATGTCCGTTGCCATTTCCCATGCTGGCGCGCCGGAGCCGATGTAACAGCCGCGTAACAGGCGGCCTCCGACGGATACATTCGTCCCATCGCCGGCGGCATGAGCCGGACGGGATCGGCCCCTATTCCTCTAGCCCCTGGTTCGGCTCATCCGAATCGGCAAGTAAAGAGGAACGGGAATGCCGACTTACACAGGCAATAATTCCGACAATGTCATTGTTGGTTCTGGAATAGGCGACTCCATATACGGATATGGCGGCGCGGATAATCTGAAGGGTGGCGACGGAAACGACTACATCTACGGCGGGTACAGCAACAGTACCGTCGACAGCGGCAACGATACGCTGGACGGCGGCGACGGCGACGACTACCTCTATGGCGAGGAAGGCAACGACGTGCTCCTCGGCGGCGACGGCGACGACGCCCTCTACGGCGAGGATGGCAACGACCAACTGAACGGCGGCACAGGCGCCGACTACCTCTACAGCGGCAACGGCACCGATAAGCTGATCGGCGGCAGCGGCGATGATCGGTTCTATCTCGGACTCGGCCGCAAGATCGTCGATGGCGGCACCGGCTTCGACGTGCTCGACTTCGACCGCTCCACCAGCGCCACGGCGCATGTCTTCGCGCTCAACGGAGCGAGCAATGACAACTCCAGCACGACCGGCATAGAGGAGATGATCTACCGCGCCGGTTCGGCGGGCGACACGATTTCGGGCGCCGATGGCGATGACGTCATCTATGGCAACGACGGCAACGATACGCTGAGGGGCAATGGCGGCGAAGACGACCTGTTAGGCGGGGCCGGCACCGACAAACTGTATGGTGGGGCCAGCCGCGACAGCCTCTATGGTGGGGCGGAGGCCGACACGCTCTACGGCGACGACGGCAACGACACGCTTTATGGCGGTTTCGGCAATGCGACCGCCGACAACAGCAACGACCGCATCTTTGGCGGCGAGGGCGATGATTACATCTACGGCGAGGAAGGCAACGACACGCTCGATGGCGGCGGCGGCAACGACACCATTTTTGGCGAGATCGGCAACGATACGCTCTACGGCGGCAACGGAAATGACTACATCTACGCCGATCTCGGCGAGGATTTTATCAATGCCGGCGAGGGTGACGACCGCATCTATGCCACCCATGGCAAGAAGACCATCGATGGCGGCACCGGCTTCGATTATCTCGAAATAGACCGCTCCGGCCAGTCCGACGCCCAGGTGTTCAGGCTGAACGGCGCCGCTGGCACGGACGGCTCGACGGCGATTGGCATCGAGCAGATGCTCTACAAGGCCGGCGCCGGCGACGACCGCATTTCCGGCGGCTCGGGCGTCGACACCGTCCACGGCGGCGCTGGTAACGACCAACTGGCCGGCTACGACGGCAACGACACGCTGCGCGGCGACGCCGGCATCGACAAGCTGAACGGCGGTGAGGGCAACGACTATCTCTACGGCGACGGCGATGCAGACACCCTCATTGGCGGCGAAGGCAACGACGTGCTCTATGGCGGCTTTGGCAGTTCTACCGCCGAACTGAGCAACGATACGCTCTACGGGCTGGAGGGCAACGACTACCTCTACGGCGAGGAAGGCAACGACACGCTCGACGGCGGCAGCGGCAATGACAGTCTCTCCGGAGAGAGCGGCGCCGACAAGCTGGCCGGCGGCAACGGCGCCGATACGCTTATTGGCGGCGCCGACAACGACATCCTTCAGGGCGGCAACGGCAACGACACGCTGAAGGGCGACGAGGGCGTCGACACGCTCTATGGTGGGCTGGGCAACGACACGCTGACCGGCGGCGCCGATATCGACCGCTTCATCTTCAACACCGCGCTCGACGCCATCGCCAATGTCGACACCATTGCCGACTTCACGGTTGCCCAGGATCAGATCAGGCTGGAGAACGCGATCTTCACCGCATTGACCGCGACCGGGACGCTCGCCGCCTCGGCCTTCGCAGCCAATGCCTTGGGCGCAGCCGCCGATGCCAGCGACCGCATCATCTACGAGACCGATACGGGAAAACTCTTCTACGATGCCGATGGCAATGGCGCTGGCGTTGCCATCCTTTTCGCCACCCTCGATCCGGGTCTGGCACTCACCAACGCCAATTTCCTTATCTACTGACCGTTTCGCCGGGAGATGGCGGCGTGCCGTCTAACCGGCGGCGTGTGTGGATAGTTCGCAACGTGCATCCGGCAGGACCGGATGCGCGTTGTTTGACTGCGTTCGGTCCGGCAGGATGTTCCGCCGGGCACGCCATGCGACTGATAGTTTGCGTGAAAACAACTGCTCGTACAGGTCCGACGGCGCAAGTCCCGCGCTCGTGGCGCCCCTTGAATTGATCTTGAAATTGATTTTCTTGCCGGCCGGCCGCATCTGCGGCATAATCGGTTTGCTCAGAAGTACGTGGGCCTCCACGGAGGCAGTTCATCCGGCCTGAGCTCCGGACGCGTGGCTGGTCGCCGCGTGTGTGGTGCTCAAATATTGGCTGGACGATGAAAAACCATCGCCAACAACAACTAAAATTCTGTCAGCGGGCATCGCAACAGCGAGCCTGGCTTTTCGCATGCGTGTCATCGATGTCACCGTTAGGGGCGGGCGCGTCGCACCTCGGCATGAATGCTCCATCCTGGAAAAAGGGGCCGGCGTTTATGGAATCGAGGAGATGAAGCAATGCTCGACAATGTGGGAAACAACGACGGAAGTGCTGCCGTCAAAGTCCCAGCCAACCCCGGCGGCCACGTGGCGGTGTCGATCGCCGTTGGCGTGAAAGCAATAATGCAGACTGACGGAGTTCTCTATCGGAGACTCCAGTCGTGTCCGATCTAACGGACAGTTCACGCATGGCAACTTAGCAAATAGAAGCCCGTCAGTTCGCTTGGAATACTCCATGCGGATTGGCGTACCATATCTGCGCTGCTCCAGCTCGGTTAGAAGATCCGGGTGGAAGCGCTGTCTCGTGGAAAGGATTCAAACATGCCCACTTTCAACGGAAATGATAGCCCGAACACGATCAATGGCTCGGCCGTCGGCGACTACATCTACGGACAAGGAGGCGCCGACAAACTGAACGGCCTGGATGGCGACGACGTCATCTATGGTGGCTATGGCAACGCGACCGTCGAGGCGAGCAACGACACGTTAGACGGCGGCGACGGCAATGACTATCTCTACGGTGAGGAGGGAAACGATACGATCCTCGGGGGAGACGGCGATGACACGCTATACGGCGAGGATGGAAACGATAATCTGAATGGCGGCGCCGGAGCGGACTACCTCTATGGTGGTATAGGCACCAATATCCTGACCGGTGGCGCCGACGCGGATCAGATTTTCATTGTCGTCGGCAAGAACACGGTCGACGGCGGGACTGGTTTCGACACGCTCAATGTCGATCGCACCGGCAACGCCTCTGCCTATACTTTCGTGCTCAACGGAACCAGCAGCGACGGGACGACCTCAAAGGGCATCGAGAGGCTTGTTTTTGTCGGCGGCAGCGGCAACGACACCGTGACCGCCGGCGCGGGCGACGACAATCTGAGCGGAAACGAAGGCGACGATCTCCTGAAGGGTGGGGAAGGCGCCGACAGCCTGCAGGGCAACCTCGGGGCCGACAAGCTCTATGGTGGCGAGAGCAACGACTATGCCTATGGCGGCGCCGACGTCGACTATCTCTACGGCGAGGACGGCAACGACGTCCTTTATGGCGGCTTCGGAAACTCCACCGTCGAAACGAGCAACGATCGGATCTATGGCGGGGAGGGAAACGACTACCTCTACGGTGAAGAGGGCAACGATCGTCTCGACGGCGGCGGCGGCGATGACCAGTTGTACGGCGAAACCGGCAACGACAACATGACCGGCGGGTCGGGCAACGACTATGTCTATGGCGACATCGGCACCGACATCCTGGACGGCGGAAGCGGAGACGACCGCATCTATGGGACGCTCGGCGTCAAGACAATCGACGGCGGCACCGGCTTCGATTTCCTCGATCTCGACCGCAGCAGCACCTCCACCGCGCAGGTGTTCCGGCTCAACGGCGCGGCCGGGAGCGACGGCACGACGGCCCTGAACATAGAGCAGATGACCTACCGGGCCGGCGCCGGCGCCGACAAGATCTACGGCGGCGACGGTGTCGATGTCGTCTACGGAAGCGCCGGCAACGACTATCTCATAGGCTATGAAGGAAACGATACGCTCTATGGCGAGGTCGGCGCCGACTTCATGAACGGCGGCGAAGGCGGAGATTATATCTATGGGGGTTCCGAAGTGGACGAACTCGTCGGTGGCGGCGGCAACGACGTGCTCCATGGTGGCTATGGCAATTCGACCGTAGAGCTGAGCATTGACACCCTGAGGGGAGGCAGCGGCAACGACTATCTTTATGGCGAGGAGGGTAACGACGTCCTGGACGGAGAAAGTGGAAACGACGTCCTCTATGGCGAGACCGGCGCCGACAACATCAAGGGCGGCGGCGGCAACGACACTCTCTACGGCGGTACCGAGAACGACGTTCTCGACGGTGGCGCCGGCAATGACAATGTCCAGGGTGAAGATGGAATAGATTCGATCTACGGCGGCAACGGCAACGACGCGCTGACCGGCGGCGCTGGCGCCGATCGCTACTATTTCAATACCGCGTTGCATGCCGAGGCCAATGTCGACACCATCAGCGGTTTCGTGGTGAACGAGGACGAGATTCGCCTCAGTGATGCAATCTTCACCGCGCTTGCGACCGGCGCGCTGACGGCGGCGGCCTTCCGGGCCAACACCACCGGACTGGCAGGCGACGCCAGCGACCGCATCATCTACGAGACGGACACCGGCAGGCTGCTCTACGATGCGGACGGGACGGGCGCCGCCGCCGGCGTGCAATTCGCGACGCTTGCCACGGGACTTGCACTGACCAACAACGATTTCCTGGTCTACTGAAGCATGGCGGCCGGCGCTTTGGCGCCGGCCGCTACCTCCTCGCACCGCCTCGCCCTGCAAGGCTGATCGCGTTGCCGCAGCGGTTTCCTGCAGCCTCCCATAAAACTCCATGCCCGAAGCCGGCTTGAGAAATCCAGTCTGGTCCTACCAGATTTTTCGCGCTAGGCTCCGCGCAAAATCCGAGGGGAGAACGGCATGAAAATTGGCTTCTGCATGTTTTTGTGGACGACCAACGTCACGCAGAAACATGAGAAATTGCTAAGGGATATCAAGGCGACGGGTTACGACGGGGTCGAGATTCCGATCTTCGAGGGCTCACCCGACGAGTACAAGCGCCTGGGCGATCTGCTCGACCGCATCGGCCTGGAGCGGACGGCGGTGACCGCCATGGGTGATCCGGCGATGAACCTGATCGGCGACGCGGCGGCGCGAAAGGCCGGCATCAAATACATGAAATGGGCGATCGATTGCGCCAATGCGCTCGGCGCCGACAAGCTTTCCGGGCCAATGCATTCGACGCTCGGGCATTTCTCCGGCGTCGGGCCGACGGCGGCGGAGAAGAAGCGCTCGGTCTCCTCACAACGGGCCATCGGCGACCATGCGGCGACGAAGAACGTCACCGTCGGGCTGGAGGCGCTCAACCGCTTCGAATGCTATCTTTTCAACACGATGGACGATCTCTGCGCCCATCTCGATGAGGTGGATCATCCCCACATCAAGGCGATGTACGACACGTTCCACTGCAATATCGAGGAGCAGGATCCGATCGCGGCGTTTACCAAAAGCCTGCGCCATATCGTCCATGTCCATATTTCGGAGAACGACCGCGGCGTGCCGGGACGCGGCAACATCCCGTGGAAGAAGACTTTTTCGGCGATCCGCGACAGCGGCTATGTCGGCTGGCTGACCATCGAGGCTTTTGGCCGTGGACTCAAGGACCTGGCGGCCGCGACAAAGGTCTGGCGGGATTTCGCCGAGAGCCCGGAAGCCGTCTACAAGGAAGGTTTTGTCCACATACGCGACCATTGGAAGAGAGCGGGAAGGAGTCGCTGAAGCGGGTATAAGTGCAGGAATCCATTTACCTTTTTCCTCTACGTCAACCCTTGGCTGTTGTCGGCTGTACGAGGAAAAGGATATCAGGCTTCATGCTGCGGACCATTCTTGCTGCTGTCTCGGTCGTGGCGGCCGTCAATGCTTCCTTGGCCTGCACCGCCGTCGATATCGTTGCAGCCGACAAATCCGTCATCACAGGAAGGACCATGGAATGGGCCTTCGACATGAAATGGACGCTGGTCAGCCAGCCCAAGGGGACCGAACTCACGCTGTCCGCGCCCGGCGACCTCAATCTGCCGGAGGTCAAGATTGCAACGAAATATCCGGTGGTTGGCGTCAGTGCCGCCATCATTCCCGGCGGGGCGCTGCTCGAAGGACAGAATGCCGAAGGCCTCGGCATGAGCGGTAATTTCCTGCCCGAGTTCACCCAGTACCAAACCGTGACCAAGGAGGACAAGAACTACGTCTCGATCCTCTCCTTCGGATCATGGGCTCTTGGAAACCACGCGACGGTTGCCGAACTCCGTGCTGCCCTGCCGACAATCAAGGTCTGGTCCGATTCGTCCCTGCCCAGCGGCCCCACTCCGCCGACCCTCCACTTCGTCTTCACCGACCGCTCAGGGGACGGCATGATCGTCGAATATGTCGGCGGCCAATTGAAGATCCATGACAACGTCGCGCATGTGCTGACCAATTCGCCACCCTACGAATGGCATCTCATGAACGCCCGCAACTTTCTGAACCTGACGACTGTTGGCATTACAAGCCGGACTGTCGGCGACGCCAATGTGACTGCCATTGGACAGGGCGGCGGAACGATCGGCCTGTCGGCCGACTACACCCCGCCGGCTCGGTTCATCCGCGCCGCCTTTCTGCGCCATTACGTCACGCAGCCTGCCAATGCCAGCGAGGCCGTTCAGACGATCGGCCACATCCTGAACACGGTCGACATCCCGCTTGGCATCGCGCAGGCCAAGGAAGGCAACCAGATCTTCTCCGACTACACGCAATGGGTAGCGATAAAGGACCTGACCAACAACAAGCTGTTGATTGCCGACTATGCGCACCGCACGACCTACCTGACGCTCGATCTCGACACGATCTTCGCACAGGACAAGCCGGCTTCCGTGCTGGTCTCGGACCTGCCCTATCCGGCTGCCATCGACGGTACGACAGCGCTCAAGCCGTAATCTGTGGTCTGGCTTTCCCTTCCCTCGAGGGGAAGTGTTGATCCGCGATGATTGGGGCGGGCGGGAAGCGGGGAAGAGGTAGGACGGCCCTTTGCCCGGTGACAATGGCGTAACCGACGCACCATAAGGTGCCGTCTTGCCCGGCCAGGCGCTAGCGTCCTATCTGCGGGCGACAATTTCCTCGCAGATGGAGTTTACCTTGGCGCTCAGGCTCAACATCGTCATCGGCAGCACGCGGCCCGGCCGGATCGGCCCGAAAGTGGCGGCGTGGTTTCATGAATTCGCCAAGGAAAACAGCAGGTTCGACGCCGTGCTCGTCGATCTCGCCGACTTCGGACTGCCGGTCTATGACGAGCCGAAACACCCGCGTTTGCAGCAGTACGAGCATGCCCACACGAAGCGCTGGGCCGAAAGCGTCGCCGCGGCCGACGCCTTTGTCTTCGTGACGCCGGAATACAATCATTTCGCGCCGCCGGCGCTGGTGAACGCGATCTCCTACCTGTCGAAGGAGTGGGCCTACAAGCCGGCGGGCCTTTTGAGCTATGGCGGGGTGTCCGGTGGGCTGCGGGCGGCACAGTCGGAGAAGCAGTTGCTGACCAGCCTGCGCGTCGTGCCGATCCCGGAAGGCGCGCCAGTTCAAATGGTTAGCCAGTATATCGGTGAGGACGGCGTGTTCCGCCCAAGCGATTCGATCGCCTCGGGCGCCAGGACGATGCTCGACGAACTGCATCGCTGGGCCGAGGCGCTGAAGCCAATGCGGGGTTAGCGGCCAAGGCCGATGAAGTCCGGAAGATCGTTTCGCTTCAAAGGGTTATGGCGCCAGTGTCGCGTTCACCCCGTGATTAGCTTCAAAAGCGGCGCCTAAACGTGGGTTGGAGACGCTTTTCGACCCGTCCGCTGTTGCCGAAGAGGACATCGTGCTTTGCGCTGCGTTGACACGGGGCGGGTCAATTCGAGTGTCGGCGCCGCTCCTCATCTGACTGCCGGCCAGCGACAGAACCAACGGGCCAGGGAAGCAACCGCCCTGTCGAAGACACGCAAAAGACCCGATCTGGTCCGACCAGATCGGCCTCCTGTTCATTTCCGGGGCAGGGGTCAGCGCCAGCCCAGGGCGGGGGCGACGTGCTTCAGGATCGCCTCGACGACATGCGCATTGTAGTCCACGCCGAGCTGGTTGGGCACCGTCAGCAGCAGCGTGTCGGCCTCGGCGATGGCCTCGTCCGACTTCAGTTGCTCGACAAGCACGTCCGGCTCGGCGGCGTAGCTACGGCCGAAGACGGCCAGCTTCTCCGGCTCGATGTAGCCGAAATGATCCTCGCTCGCGCCGCGGCCGAAATAGGCGCGGTCGCGGTCGTCGACCAGGGCGAAGATGCTGCGGCTGACCGAAACGCGCGGCTCTCGGCTGTGGCCGGCCTCTTTCCACGCTGCGCGGAAGACGCGGATCTGCTCGGCCTGCTGCACGTGGAAGGGTTTTCCGCTCTCGTCGAATTTGAGCGTTGAGCTTTGCAGGTTCATGCCGAGTTTTGCCGCCCACTCCGCCGTCGCGTTTGTGGCCGCACCCCACCAGATGCGCTCGCGAAGACCTTCCGAATGCGGCTCGAGACGCAGCAGGCCGGGCGGGTTCGGGAACATCGGCCGCGGATTGGGCTGCGCAAAACCTCTCCCGTTGAGGATATCCAGAAGTACTTCCGAATGCCGCCGGGCCATGTCGGCGTCGGTCTTGCCGTCTTCGGGCACGTAGCCGAAATAACGCCAGCCATCGATCACCTGCTCAGGCGAGCCGCGGCTGATGCCGAGCTGCAGGCGCCCGCCGGCGATCAGGTCGGCGGCGCCCGCGTCCTCGGCCATATAGAGCGGGTTCTCGTAGCGCATGTCGATGACCGCCGTGCCGATCTCGATGCGTTTGGTCTTCGCACCAACCGCCGCAAGCAGCGGGAAAGGCGAGCCGAGTTGGCGGGCAAAATGATGCACGCGGAAATAGGCCCCGTCGGCGCCCAGTTCTTCCGCGGCGACCGCGAGGTCGATCGATTGCAGCAACGCGTCGGACGCCGAGCGGGTCTGCGAGTTGGACGAGGGCGACCAATGACCGAACGACAGGAAACCGATTTTTTTCATGAGGACTTATCTATGGGCTGGCGAGGCCGGTACCAAGAGCATTGTCTGTGAACGATCTGTTTCGCTCGATGCCTTGGGGCAGGGCAGTCGTCAATGAATTCGGCTGGACGAGCGATCCTCCGTGGGATGGGCCGGCGAGATAGCGAGGCCCATCCTAAGCCGCCGGCTTCTCCGCCGGCGCCGGGCGTCTGATCTTCGCGGCCGCCTCCAAGACGAGCGGGAACAAGCCCTCGCCGCCGCCGTCGACGATCTCGAAAAGATGCCGGCGCATGCGCGGCTCCCAGAATTTGTTGATGTGTTCGGCGGTGCCGGCCACACCCTCCTCATGCGGCTTGGACAGGAAGAAGGTTGCGATCTGGTTGGCCATGCGCACGATCTTCTCCAGCGGATCGGCGCGGTGCGGTTCCTCATGCAACATTCTTTGCTACTCCGGATGCCACTCGGTCGGGGTGGGTGAAGATGTCGAACTCGTCGCCGCGCACCAAGGCCACCAGCGTCATGCCGGCCTCTTCGGCCGTGCGGATGGCGAGCGCGGTGGGGGCTGAGATTGCGACGATGAAGGACGAGCCTATGGCCGCCGTCTTCTGCACCATCTCGACCGACACGCGGGATGTGACGACGACCGCGCCGGACGCGCCGTTAACGCCCGCTTTGGCGAGCGCCCCGGCCAGCTTGTCGAGTGCGTTGTGACGGCCGACATCCTCGCGAGCGGCGACGATGCCCTTACCCGGCACGTAGAGGCCGGCGGCGTGCACGGCGCCGGTCTCGGTATGCAGCGGCTGCTGCTTCGACAGCAATCTTACCGACTGGACGATGTCGGTGGCAACGAGTGTAAGTCTCGACTGACCGACATCGTCGACGGAGCGCATCGCCTCCTCGATGGATTCGATGCCGCAGAGCCCGCAGCCGACCGGTCCGGCAAGCCGCCGCCGCCGCGCCTGGAAGCGGGTGTTGGCGGTGTCCTTCAGCCGGATCTGGATGTCGATGCCGGCGCCAAGATCCTCGACCTCGATGGATTCGATCTCGTGTTGCGAGGAGACGATGCCTTCGGTCAGCGAAAAACCCAGCGCGAAGTCATCGAAATCGGCGGGCGAGCCCATCATGACGGCATGCGTGGTGCCGGCATAGCTGAGCGCGATCGGCGTCTCCTCCGGCACGCTGCGCGGCGCGGCCGCAGTGCCGGCGGCGCGGCGCGCGATGCGCGTGGTGGAGGTGAGGGCAGGGCGCACAGTTACCCTCCCCCTTGTGGGGAGGGTCGGCAAGCGATCGTAGCGGAGCGGAGATCGCGAGACGGGGTGGGGGTGCGAACATCCAGCGTGGGGGGACCGAACCCCCACCCCGATCCGCCATGCGGATCGACCCTCCCCACAAGGGGGAGGGTGAGGCGCCAAGTCCTTCTCACTCCGCTGCCTCGAGGTGCCCCTCGATCCGGCGCGAGCGGCGGGAGAGTTCGTCGTATTCCTCCTGCCAGGCGCTGGGGCCGTTGGACGGCGACACCTGCACCGCCGTCACCTTGTATTCCGGACAGTTTGTCGCCCAGTCGGAGAAGTCGGTGGTAATCACGTTGGCCTGCGTGTCCGGGTGGTGGAAGGTGGTGTAGACCACCCCCGGCGCGACCCGCTCGGTGATGAGGGCCCGCAGCGTCGTTTCGCCGGCGCGGCTTGCAAGCCGCACCCAGTCGCCATCGCGGATACCGCGCTGCTCGGCATCGTGCGGGTGGATCTCCAGCCGGTCCTCGGCATGCCAGACGACGTTGTCGGTGCGCCGCGTCTGCGCGCCGACATTGTATTGCGACAGGATGCGGCCGGTGGTGAGCAGCAGCGGGAAGCGCGGCCCCGTCTTCTCGTCGGTTGCCACATATTCGGTGCGGATGAACTTGCCCTTGCCGCGCACGAAGCCGCCGATATGCATGATCGGCGTGCCTTCCGGCGCCTTCTCGTTGCAGGGCCACTGAACCGAGCCCTTTTCCTCCAGCAGATCGTAGGAGACATAGGCGAAGGACGGCGTCGTCTGCGCGATCTCGTCCATGATCTCGGACGGGTGGGCATAGGTCCAGTTGAGCCCCATCGCCTGGGCGAGAAGCTGGGTGACCTCCCAGTCGCCATAACCGTTCTTCGGCGCCATCACTTTTCGCACGCGGTTGATGCGGCGTTCCGCGTTGGTGAAGGTGCCGTCCTTCTCCAGGAAGGTCGAGCCGGGCAGGAAGACGTGGGCATAGTTGGCCGTTTCGTTGAGGAAGAGGTCCTGCACGACGACGCATTCCATGGCGGCGAGGCCGGCCGACACATGCTTGGTGTCGGGGTCGGACTGCAAAATATCCTCGCCCTGGATGTAGATGCCCTTGAACGTGCCTTCGACGGCGGCGTCGAGCATGTTGGGGATGCGCAGGCCGGGCTCGTTGTCGAGCTTCACGCCCCACAGGCTTTCATAGATGTCGCGCACCGCGTCGCCCGAGACGTGACGATAGCCCGGCAGTTCGTGCGGGAACGAGCCCATGTCGCAGGAGCCCTGCACGTTGTTCTGGCCGCGCAGCGGGTTCACGCCGACGCCGCGCCGGCCGATGTTGCCGGTGAGCATTGCGAGGTTGGCGATGGCGATGACGGTGGTCGAGCCCTGGCTGTGCTCGGTGACGCCGAGACCGTAATAGATCGCGCCGTTGCCGCCGGTGGCATAGAGCCGCGCGGCGTCACGGATGAGCTCGGCGGAGACGCCGGACAGTTTTTCGACCTCCTCCGGGCTATGGCGCTCCTCGGCGACGAAGGAGGCATAGTCCTCGAATTCCGACCAGTCGCAGCGCTCGCGGATGAATTGTTCGTCGAACAGGCCTTCCGTCACGATGACGTGGGCCAGGGCCGTGACCACGGCGACATTGGTTCCGGGCTTCAGCGGCAGGTGGTAGTCGGCCTTGGCGTGGACCGAATCCACGGTCTCGGTGACGCGCGGGTCGAGCACGATCAACCTCGCCCCTTGGCGGATGCGCTTCTTCATGCGCGAGGCGAAGACGGGATGCGCGGCGGACGGGTTGGCGCCGATCACCATGATCACGTCGGAGTCCTCGACGGAATCGAAATCCTGCGTGCCGGCCGACGTGCCGTAGGTCTGGCCGAGGCCATAACCGGTCGGCGAATGGCAGACGCGGGCGCAGGTGTCGACGTTGTTGTTGCCGAAACCCTGGCGGATCAGTTTCTGGACGAGATAGGTCTCTTCATTCGTGCAGCGCGACGAGGTGATGCCGCCAATGGCGCCGCGCCCGTACTGGTACTGGATGCGCCGGAATTCTTTGGCGATATGGGCGAACGCCTCGTCCCACGACACTTCGCGCCACGGCTGGTCGATCGCCTCGCGCACCATCGGGTTGAGGATGCGCTCCTTGTGGGTGGCGTAGCCATAGGCGAAGCGGCCCTTGACGCAGCTATGGCCGCGATTGGCCTTGCCATCCTTCCAGGGCACCATGCGGACAAGCTCGTCGCCGCGCATCTCGGCCTTGAACGAGCAGCCGACGCCGCAATAGGCGCAGGTGGTGACCACCGAATGCTCCGGCTGGCCGATCTTGATGACGCTCTTTTCGGTGAGCGTCGCGGTCGGGCAGGCCTGCACGCAGGCGCCGCAGGAGACGCATTCGGAATCGAGGAAGGGCTGGTGCATGCCGGGCGAAACGCGGCTGTCGAAGCCGCGGCCCTCGATGGTCAGCGCAAACGTGCCCTGCACTTCTTCACAGGCGCGCACGCAGCGCGAGCAGACGATGCATTTCGACGGATCGTAGGTGAAGTAGGGGTTGGATTCGTCCTTTGGCATCCAGCGGATGTTTTTGTCCCCCTCGCCGTCGCGCGCGCGGACATGGTTGTCGCCCTCATAGCCGTAGCGCACGTCGCGCAGGCCGACCGCGCCGGCCTGGGTTTGCAATTCGCAGTCGCCATTGGCCGCGCAGGTCAGGCAGTCGAGCGGGTGGTCGGAGATGTAGAGCTCCATCACGCCCTTGCGGATGGTCTTCAGCCGCTCGGTCTGGGTTTTTACCACCATTCCCGGCATGACCGGCGTGGTGCAGGAGGATGGCGTGCCGGCGCGGCCCTCGATCTCCACCAGGCAGAGCCGGCACGAGCCGAAGGCGTCGACCATGTCGGTGGCGCAGAGTTTCGGGATGGCGATGCCCGCCTCCATCGAGGCGCGCATGATCGAGGTGCCTTCGGGAACCGTGACGGAAAAACCGTCCACCGTCAGCGTCACCTGCTTCTCGGATTTCGAGGCGGGCGTGCCAAAATCGATTTCCTGGATGAGACCCATCGTTAGCTCCTAGGCGCCGACGTTTCCCTCCCCTCAAGGGGGAGGGAGAGGTTGCGCGCGTCATCATTCCGCCGCCTCCCTGACCGGATGCGGCTTGAAGTCTTCGGGAAAATGATTGATCGCGCTCATCACCGGATAGGGCGTGAAGCCGCCGAGCGCGCAGAGCGAGCCGAACTTCATCGTGTTGCAGAGGTCGGTGACCAGCTCGATATTTTTCTGCGGCTCGATGCCGGAAGCGATCTTGTCGATGGTCTCGACGCCGCGCGTCGAGCCGATGCGGCAGGGGGTGCATTTTCCGCAGGACTCGATGGCGCAGAACTCCATGGCGAAGCGCGCCATCTTCAGCATGTCGGCGCTGTCGTCGAAGACGGTGATGCCGGCGTGCCCGATCAGCCCGTCCTTGGCCGCGAAGGCCTCGTAGTCGAACGGCGTGTCGAACAGGTTCCGTGGGAAATAGGCGCCGAGCGGGCCGCCGACCTGCACGGCCTTCACCGGCCGGCCGGTTGCCGTGCCGCCGCCGATGTCGTCGACGATCTCGCCCAGCGTCAGGCCGAACGCCGTCTCGAACAGGCCGCCGTATTTGACGTTGCCGGCGATCTGGATCGGGATCGTGCCGCGCGAGCGGCCCATGCCGAAATCCTTGTAGAAGGTAGGCCCCTTGTCGAGGATGATAGGCACGGAGGCCAGCGAGATGACGTTGTTGATGACGGTCGGCCTGCCGAACAGACCTTGGATTGCCGGCAGCGGCGGTTTTGCCCGCACCACGCCGCGCTTGCCTTCGAGGCTGTTCAGCAGCGAGGTCTCCTCGCCGCAGACATAGGCGCCGGCGCCAACGCGCACCTCCATGTCGAAGGCATTGTGCGAACCGAGCACCGCCGTGCCGAGCACGCCGGCGCGGCGCGCGATCTCGATGGCGCGGCGCATCTTGTCGACCGCGTGCGGATATTCGGAGCGGATATAGACGAAACCTTTTGTCGCGCCGGTGGCGATGCCGGCGATCGCCATGCCCTCGATGAGCACGAAGGGGTCGCCCTCCATGATCATGCGGTCGGCGAAGGTGGCGGAATCACCCTCGTCGGCGTTGCAGACGATGTATTTGCGGTCGGCAGTGGCGTTGAGCACCGTGTTCCACTTGATGCCGGTCGGAAAACCGGCGCCGCCGCGCCCACGCAGGCCGGACTCGGTGACGGTCTTGACGATGTCGGCGGGCGCCATCGCCACAGCCTTTTCCAGGCCGGCGAGGCCGCCATGTCTGCGGTAGTCGTCCAGCGACAGCGGATCGGTGATGCCGCAGCGCGCGAAGGTGAGGCGGGTCTGTTTCGCGAAGAACGGGATCTTTTCGGGATCGCCGAGCGCCAGTCTGTGCGCGCCGCCGGTCAGGAAATCCGCATCGAACAGCGACGGCACGTCCTTGGCCGATACCGGGCCGTAGGCGAAGCGACCTTCGGTGGTTTCCACCTCCACCATCGGTTCGAGAAAATAGGCACCGCGCGAGCCATTGCGCACGATTTTGGCGTCCAGCCCACGCGCGGAAAGCCCGGCTTGGACTACCCTGGCGACCCTGTCGGCACCGAGCGCCAGCGCACCGGAATCGTCGGGGATGTAGATGACTGCCGTCACGACCGTACCTCCGCGACGATCTCGTCGAGTTTTTCCGCGTCGAGCCGGCCGATGACCTCGCCATCGAGCATGGCCGCGGGCGCGCAGGCGCAGAGCCCGAGGCAATAGACCGGCTCCAGCGTCACCGAGCCGTCAGCCGCCGTCTCGTGGAAGCCGATGCCGAGAAGCTGCTGGATGCGCGCGGCGACCGCGTCCGAGCCCATCGACTGGCAGGCTTCGGCGCGGCAGATCTTCAGCACATGACGGCCGGCCGGCGCCCGACGATAGTCGTGGTAGAAGGTGACGACGCCGTGCACCTCGGCTTTTGAGATGTTGAGCGCCTGGGTGATCACCGGTAGCGATTCGTTGGGTACGAAGCCGAATTCTTCCTGAATGCCGTGCAGGATCGGCAGCAATGGACCTTCCAGTCCGTTTGCGTCCGCGATGACCGCCGCCGTCCTGGCCACGACGTCCTGCGGAGCCTGGGTACTTGCTGGCTGCACCATGATGCAGCGCCCTCCCTGATTGGCATTTCGCGTCAAGCCGACACGAAGAGCCCTAGAAACCAGACAAAATCGTGTGAATCAATAAAGCCGCTTCGTGGCTTGATAGGTTTTTTCTATCAAGCGTCGAAGGTCAGGATAATTCAGCGGCCGGTGCCGAATTTGCTCGCCAGCGTCATCGCCTCGCTCAGCACCGCCGCCACCAGCGGGGTGTGCGGCTCCCGCCGCGTGGCAATCAGCCCGACAAGATGGCTTGCGTCGGGCTCGACGATTGGGATCGCCCGGATCGGTTCGGCGAAGCCGAAAGTCTCCGCGAGATTGAGCGGCATGATCGACGACCATTTTCCGGTGCGGATGTGGGAGAACAGCACGATCATTGAGTTGGATTCGAGCGTCGGCCGCGCCACGCCGCCGGCCTCGCCGACATGGTGGTCGATGATGCGGCGGTTCTGCATGTCGGGGGTGAGCAGGCAGAGCGGCAGGTTGGCGACCTCCGCCCATGTCACCTGCTGCCGGTCGGAGTACGGATTCCCGGCTGCGGTGATCAAATGGTAGCGCTCCGAATAGAGCGGCACGCTGACGACGTTACCCAGCGGCTCGTTGTCGAGATAGGTGATGCCGGCGTCGATGTCGAAATTGCCGAGCAGCGACAACACCTCGATGGAGGTGCGCGACAGCACCGAGAAGCTGACGCCGGGGTGCTTTTCCCGGAACGGCGTGGTGAGACGTGGGACCATGGCGAGCGCCGTGGGGATGGCGGCGATGCGGATGCGGCCCGACAGGCCGTGACGCGCGGCGCGCATTTCCTCGCGCATGGTGCGGGCGTCGCCGACGATGCGGCGCGCCCAGACAAGCACCTGCTCGCCTTCCGGCGTCAGCCCCTGGAAGCGCGAGCCGCGGACGACCAGCATGACGCCGAGCTGGTCCTCCAACTGCTTGATCGCCGCCGACAATGTCGGCTGGGTGATGCCGAGATCCTCGGCGGCCCGGCCGAAATGCTGCGCCTTGGCGAGCGCGATGAAGAATTCGAGCTTGTCGATCATGGAAGGCCGGCCGCAAAAATGCACATACGCCGGAAGCGTAGCGCATCGGCAGCCTTCCCTGAAGGGCGCGATAGAGTCCGGTCGCTAGTAGTAGAACCGCTCCTCGACGATCTTGCCGTTCTTGACCGTATAGAGGCCGATCTCGTCCATCGTGACGCGCTCGCCAGTCGCCTTGGGCGTGATGTCCATGGTGAAGCGGACGGCGAACTGGTCGCCGTTGACGAACGGCCCTTCGGCGGAAGCACTATGAACTTCGTGATTCTCGAACCACCAGGCGCCCTTCTGCCTGACTGCTTCCTTGCCCTCGCAAACGGCCATCGGGCCGTCCATGGCTTCGTAGCTCACGACATTGTCGGCGTTGTATTTCGCCGCGGCGCCATCGTGATCGCCCTGTTTGAGAAGATCGGTGAAATCCTTGGCAAGCTCTGCAGTGGTCATGACGTTCCTCCATGAGTGACAGCACGGATGGTTATCACCGGTCCCCTGACAGCCTTATGTCAGGGATGCCAATCGGCTGAGAGCCTGTTTGGAGTATGCGTGATGGCGGTCCGCAAATGGCGTTTTTCTGCGCCCCGGTGCTCACGTACCTCATGTACGCTCCGCTCGTCGCTTCGCGACCCCGAAGAACGCCATTTTCGACTCGCCCTGGCGCATTTCCAAACAGGCTCGGAGATCTATCTGTCCGATGCGGACCGACTGGCCGGAGGACGATAATCCCTTCCGATAGTCGAACTCCACTCAATTCCCCGCGGCCGATCTTCAGTGCAGCCGGTCCGTTCCCGAATGCGTCATCCGCGCCCGGCGAAACAAAGCCGGTCACCCCTTGGCCGCCGCCTCCAGCCTGGCTACGTCCAGCTTCACCATCTGCATCATCGCGGCGGTGACGCGTTTCGCCTTCTCGCGGTCTGGGTCCTTCATCAGGCGTGGCAGCGCCTCCGGCACGATCTGCCAGGCAAAGCCGTATCTGTCCTTCACCCAGCCGCACTGCACTTCCTTGCCGCCGTCGGCCGCCAGCTTGTTCCAGTATTCGTCGACCTCCGCCTGGTCCTTGCACAGGATCTGGAAGGAGACGCTGTCGTTCGGCTTGCCTTCCGGATGCGGGCCGCCATTGAGGCAGACGAAGGTGTGGCCCTCGATGCTGACCTCGGCGGTCAACACCTGTCCTTCCGTGGTGTAGGGCTCGCCGCCGGCCGGCGCCTTGACGATCTCGCCGATCTCGGCGTTGCGGAACACCGAAGCGTAGAACCGCGCAGCTTCCTCGGCCCGCCTCTCGAACCACATGCATGTCGTGAGCTTTTTCATCGTCATCTCCAGTGCTCGCGTTCGGCTACTTCTGTCCGTCGGCGCAATTGATCATCCAGGACGTGCCGTAGCGGTCCTTCACCATGCCGAATTTCTTGGCCCAGAACGTCTGCTCCAGCGGCATGGTCACCGTGCCGCCATCGGAGAAGGCATTGAAGATGCGCTCGGCGCGGCTTTCGTCGTCGATCTGGATCGAGATCGACACGCCCTTCATCGCGGCGTCGCCGAACTCCGGCGGCGAGTCCGCGCCCATCAGCTCGGCCTCGCCAACCTTGAGGTAGGCGTTGATGACCTTGTCCTGCCAGTCCTTCGATACATGCTCGCCGGCCGGTGTGTCGCCGTGGGCGATCATGTCGACGATCTCGCCGTCGAGGGTCTTTGCGTAGAACTCGAATGCCTCGCGGCAGCGGCCGTCGAAGGACAGATAGGCTATGAATCGCATTACGGTTCCTCCATGCGGGTTTCCGGCGCCCTGCCGGTCGCAGCTTGCGCTTGCCATGAAGACGGATTGGCGACGGTCGTTCCGACACGGACGTGAGAATTTTTCCTTCCGTCATCCGAAATGGGCTGCCGGCTTGGTGTTGGGCGGAAACTGCATTATCTCGTGCCCAACCAACAAGCAGGGCCAATACCATGTCCGTCACCCGCGAAGCCGTCGTCGACAAGCTGAAGACCATCAAGGGTCCGGATTTCGAGGGCGACATCGTCTCGCTCGGCCTGGTCTCGGAGATTTTCATCGCCGACGCAAAAGTGTTCTTCTCGATCACCGTGCCGGCCGCCCGCGCCCAGGAGCTTGAACCGCTGCGGGCCGCCGCCGAGCGGGCGGTGAAGTCGATCCCGGGCGTCGCCGGCGCGGTGGTGGCGCTGACGGCCGAGAAGAAGGGCGGCGGCATGGAGCAGCCGGTCAGGCGGCCGTCACCGCCTCCCGCGGCTCCCGCGCAGCGCGCGGCCCCGCCCCCCAGGCCCGCGCCGCCGAAGGCGCCGGCCTCGCACGGTTCCGGAAAACGCGGCGTGCCGGGCATTGACGCCATCATCGCCGTCGCCTCCGGCAAGGGCGGCGTGGGCAAGTCGACGACCGCCGTCAACCTGGCGCTCGGGCTGGCCGCCAACGGGCTGAAGGTCGGGCTGCTCGACGCCGACATCTACGGCCCGTCGGTGCCGCGACTGATGAATGTCCACGGCCGGCCGAAGACCATAGACGGCAAGGTGCTGATTCCGATGGAGAATTTCGGCCTCAAGCTGATGTCCATGGGTTTTCTCGTCGACGAGGAGACGCCGATGATCTGGCGCGGCCCGATGGTGATGTCAGCGCTGACGCAGATGCTGCGCGAGGTCGAGTGGGGCAAGCTCGACGTGCTGGTGGTCGACATGCCGCCCGGAACCGGCGATGCCCAGCTCACCATGGCCCAGCAGGTGCCGCTGGCGGGCGCGGTCATCGTCTCGACGCCGCAGGATCTGGCTCTGATCGACGCCCGCAAGGGGTTGAACATGTTCAAGAAAGTCGACGTGCCGCTGCTCGGCATCGTCGAGAACATGAGCTATTTCCTCGCCCCCGACACGGGCAAGCGCTACGACATCTTCGGCCACGGCGGCGCGAGGAAGGAGGCCGAGCGCCTCGGCGTCGCTTTCCTCGGCGAGGTGCCGCTGGAGATGGTCATCCGTGAAAGCTCGGACGCCGGCGCGCCGATCGTCGTATCCGAGCCCGATGGCCCGCAGGCGAAGATCTATCGTGATATCGCGGCCAGGGTTTTGGAACGGCTGAAGGAAGAGCAGGCGGGAGCGGCTGCCGCGACGCCGGCGATCGTCTTCGAATGACAACGGAAGAGGGCGGCAGCGTCTAGTGCAATGACATGCTCGCCGTCCGGGCCGTCAGTCTGATTTCATCTGACAGTTCGGACCGAACCAGTTGCCCGTCGCGACGTCGAGATCGTTGTCGGTATCCGCGGCACCGCAGACGGGGTAGCGGTCGTCTCCCCGGCGCTGAATGCTGAGGGCCTTGTTGCGCTCCCGCTCGTAGCGGTCGTCGTCCGCTTTCTGGTCCCGCTGTTCGGACAGGTTCATCATGCAACTTGCGAAGGCATCCGTGCCCTGCTGGAAGCCGAAGCCGCTGCATTTGTCGCGATCGGCAGCTTGCTGATCCTCTGCGCTGACGCAGCCCGTCACTGCCAGGAGGACAAGCCCGAACCCACATGAGACAAGCTTCCTCACTACGGCCCCCTGAAAAAAGCGAATGACATCAACAGCCGCGTGGCCGTTTAGCTGTCAAGATCGTCCGGGCTCGCCAGCCGATTGTTCGAACGACCCTGTCGACACGATCGATCGAGCCCGAACTGTCTTACGACGCGCTCACCTTCTCCCCAAAAGTCGAGAAAAATTCGCCGGCGAGCTTTTTCGAGGTCGAGCTGATCAGCCGGCTGCCGAGCTGGGCGATCTTGCCGCCGACATCGGCCTTGGCCTCGTATTTCAGCACGGTCTGGTTCGGTCCGGTCTCGGTGAGCTTGACGTCGGCGCCACCCTTGGCGAAGCCGGCGATGCCGCCCTTGCCTTCCCCCGCGATCGTATAGGAGTTTGGCGGATTCAGGTTCTTGAGCGTCACCTCGCCGGCGAAAGTGGCCTTGATCGGGCCTATTTTCAGTACCACGGTGGCGGCCAGTTCGGTATCGGACTTTTTCTCGAGGCTCTGGCAGCCGGGAATGCATTCCTTCAGCACAGCCGGATCGTTGAGAGCTTCCCAGACCTTGCCGATCGGGGCGGCAATGGTTTCCTCGCCTTCGATGATAAGCGCCATGAGAGCCTCCGCTGCGGTTCCGCAAGGCCTAACCGACGCGCGCAGGACTGTCCATCCGCACGAAAGTGCTGGTTTTCCCCGAACTGTGGACGAGATGTTCGAGCATGTCGGTTGCGGCGATGGTGGCCCGGCGGCCCCACGGGGCAGGCTCTAAGACGAAAGGCTGTGATGCCGGCGGATGCATCGCACTTTACAGGACGTAGTGGTAGCGCTAACATTTCCGTTGCGGGTTTGCGGGAGGAGACCGGAAGCGCGCAGGCAGGCAAGCGCGCCTCTCGAAGGGCGTCAAAAACACCGTTCGGGAGGTGCCTATGGCGTCCGTCGCGATCCGCGATGTCTTCAAGTCCTTTGGATCGGTCGAGATCCTCCACGGTGTCAGCATCGACATCGAGGACGGTGAGTTCGTGACGCTGGTCGGGCCGTCGGGTTGCGGAAAGTCGACGCTGCTCAGGATGATCGCCGGGCTGGAAGGCATCTCGCGCGGCGAGATCGCGATCGCTAACCGCGTGGTCAACACCGTCGCGCCGAAGGAGCGCGACATCGCCATGGTGTTCCAGAACTACGCGCTCTACCCGCACATGACCGTTCGCCAGAACATGGCGTTCTCGCTGATGCTGAAGAATGTGGCGAAGGCCGAGAGCGACCAGCGGGTGAACCGCGCCGCCGAGATCCTGAGCCTGACGCCGCTGCTCGACCGTTTTCCGCGCCAGCTCTCCGGCGGCCAGCGCCAGCGCGTCGCCATGGGCCGCGCCATCGTGCGCAACCCGCAGGTGTTCCTGTTCGACGAGCCGCTGTCGAACCTCGACGCAAAGCTCAGGGTGCAGATGCGCGCCGAGATCAAGGAACTGCACCAGCGCCTGAAGACCACGACGATCTACGTCACCCACGACCAGATCGAGGCGATGACCATGGCCGACAAGATCGTGGTCATGCATGACGGCATCGTCGAGCAGATCGGCAAGCCGCTGGAACTCTACGACCGGCCGAACAACCTGTTCGTCGCCAGCTTCATCGGCTCGCCGGCGATGAACTTGCTGAAAGGCAGCATCGGTGGCGAGGGCGCGCCCGCCTTCCAGGGCGCCGGCGGCATATCGGTGCCGCTCAACGGCGCGCGGAGTGCGGCCAACGGCACGCAGGTCGTGCTCGGCATCAGGCCCGAGCACCTGAAACTCTCCGACAGCGGTTTTCCCGTCACCATCAGCGTCGTCGAACCGACCGGGGCGGAAGTGCAGATCATCGGGCGCACGCCCGGCGGCGAGGACGTGGTCGCCAATTTCCGCGACCGGCACGATTTCGAGCCCGGCCAGACCGTGCGGCTTTCGGCCGACCTGATCCATCTTTTCAACGGCGAGACGGGACACAGGCTGGCGGCCTGATCCCGGCGGACCGCGGGAAGAAACGACAAGAACGCACCAAGGAGGAAGGGACGATGAAATTCACCAGACGTGACGTGATCCGCACCGGCGCCGGCGCTGCCGCCGGTATCGTCGGCAGCCAATTCCTGGGCCGGCCGGCCTTCGCCCAGGACGCGCCGAAATACACGCCCGAGCAGGGCGCCTCCCTGCGCCTGTTGCGCTGGTCGCCCTTCGTCCAGGGGGACGAGGATTCCTGGCTCGCCAACACCAAGAAGTTCGCCGACGCCACCGGTGTCCAGGTGCGCGTCGACAAGGAAAGCTGGGAGGACATCCGTCCGAAGGCCGCGGTAGCCGCCAATGTCGGTTCCGGTCCCGACCTGATGCTCGTCTGGTTCGACGACGCGCACCAGTATCCGGACAAGCTGCTCGATGTCACCGACCTCGGCGACTATCTCGGCAACAAGTATGGCGGCTGGTACGACGGCCCGAAGGGCTACGCCACGCGCGAGGGCAAGTTCATCGGCCTGCCGGTGGCCTGCATCGGCAACGCCATCGTCTATCGCGACTCCTGGGTCAAGGAGGCTGGCTTCTCCGAGTTCCCGAAGGATACAGCGGGCTTCCTCGAACTCTGCAAGGCGCTGCAGAAGAACGGTCATCCGGCCGGCTTCACTCATGGCCACGGCGTCGGTGACGGCAACAACTACGCCCACTGGCTGCTGTGGAGCCATGGCGGCAAGATGGTCGACGAACAAGGCAAGGTCGCCATCAACAGCCCGGAGACGATGAAGTCCATCGAATATGCGATGGAACTCTACAAGACCTTCATCCCCGGCACCGAGAGCTGGCTCGACGTCAACAACAACCGCGCCTTCCTGGCCGGCGAACTCGGCGTCATCGCCAACGGCATCTCGGCCTACCGGACCGCGCAGATCAACAAGGACAACGATCCGAAGCTGGCCGAGATCGCCAAGGACATCCGTACCACCAACCTGCCGGTCGGCCCGGTCGGCCAGTCGATCGAACTGCACCAGACGACGGTGGCGGTGATCTTCAACTACACGCCCTATCCGAACGCCGCGAAGGCCTATTTGCAGTTCATGTTCGAGCAGGAGCAGATGGCCAACTGGATCGAGAAGTCGCTCGGCTACTGCTGCCAGACGTTGAAGGGCTTTGCCGACAACCCGGTGTGGACATCCGACCCGAACGCGGCAGCCTATTCCAGGGCGTCGGAGACGCTGCGGCCGAACGGTTACGCCGGCCCGCTGGGTTATGCCTCGGCGGCGACCATGGCCGACTATGTGCTGGTCGACATGTATGCCAAGGCGGTGACCGGGCAGGCGACACCGGAGGATGCGGTGAAAGAGGCCGAGAAGCGGGCGAACCGGTATTATCGGGTGTAGCGCAACGTCGACGCCCCCTCCACCGCCTTCGGCGGTCTTCCTTCGGCCCCCCGTAAACGGGGGAGGATCCAGGGCGTGCCGGCGTCGCCGCCGGTTCTTCCCCTGCGAAGCGGGGGAGGGGGACCACGCGAAGCGTGGTGGAGGGGGCATATCCGCCTGTCGAGGATAAGCTGAATGGCATCGATCACCACCTCCGAAGCGCCGCGTGCGTCGGTCCTGTCGAGCCTGACCGAAAGCCGCGGCTTCCTCAGCGCATGGTTCATGCTGCCGTCGGCGGTTCTGCTGCTGGTCTTCCTCACCTATCCGCTGGGGCTGGGCGTGTGGCTCGGCTTCACCGACACGCGGGTCGGGCGGGCGGGCATCTTCATCGGCCTGGAGAATTACCAGTATCTCTGGGACGATTCCATCTTCTGGCTCTCGGTGTTCAACACGCTGCTCTACACGATATCAGCCTCGATCCTGAAATTCGTGCTCGGCCTGTGGCTGGCCTTGATCCTGAACGAGAATCTGCCGCTGAAATCGTTCTTCCGGGCCATCGTGCTGCTGCCCTGGGTGGTGCCGACGGTGCTGTCGGCCATCGCCTTCTGGTGGATATTCGATTCGCAATTCTCCATCATCTCCTGGGCCTTGATGGAGTTGGGGCTGATCGACCACCGCATCAATTTCCTCGGCGACCCCACGAACGCGCGCGCATCGGTGATCGCAGCCAATGTCTGGCGCGGCATCCCCTTCGTGGCGATCACGCTGCTCGCCGGCCTGCAGACCATCCCACAGTCGCTCTACGAAGCGGCCACACTCGATGGCGCCGGGCGCTGGCAACTGTTCCGCTATGTGACGCTGCCGCTGCTCACCCCGATCATCGCCATCACCATGACGTTTTCGGTGCTGTTCACCTTCACCGACTTCCAGTTGATCTATGTGCTGACGCGCGGCGGACCGGTGAACGCCACGCACCTGATGGCGACCCTTTCCTTCCAGCGCGGCATTTCCGGCGGGCAACTGGGCGAGGGCGCGGCGATCGCGGTGGCGATGATCCCGTTCCTGCTGGCGGCGATCCTGTTCAGCTATTTCGGCCTGCAGCGGCGAAAGTGGCAGCAGGGCGGAGGCGACTGACATGGCAATCACCGAAACCCGCAACACGGTCGCCGGCGACGAAGGCGGCATGGGTTACCTGCAAAGCGTGCCGCGCAGGGTCGTCACCATCTATCTGCCGCTGCTGATCTTCGTCATCGTGCTGCTCTTCCCGTTCTATTGGATGGCAGTCACGGCGGTGAAGCCGAACGAGGAGATGACCAACTTCAACGACTTCAGCCCGTTCTGGGTAGTCAACCCGACGCTGGAACACATACACTACCTCTTGTTCCAGACTTCCTATCCGGGCTGGTTGTGGAACACGATCCTGATTTCCACGGCCTCGACTTTCCTGTCGCTGCTGGCCTCTGTCTTCGCCGCCTATGCGATCGAGCGGCTGCGTTTTTCCGGCTCGCGCCAGACCGGCCTGGCGATCTTCCTCGCCTATCTCGTGCCGCCGTCGATCCTGTTCATCCCGCTGTCGGTGATGGTGTTCAACCTCGGCCTCTACGACACGCCCTTCGCGCTGATTCTCACCTATCCGACCTTCCTGGTGCCGTTCTGTACCTGGTTGCTGATGGGCTATTTCCGCTCCATCCCGTTCGAGCTGGAGGAATGTGCGCTGATCGACGGCGCCAGCCGCTGGCAGATTCTCACCAAGATCGTCCTGCCGCTGTCGGTGCCCGGCCTGATCTCGGCGGGCATCTTCGCCTTCACCCTGTCGTGGAACGAGTTCATCTACGCGCTGACCTTCATTCAGTCGTCGGAGAACAAGACTGTGCCGGTCGGCGTGTTGACCGAGCTGGTGCGCTCCGACGTCTATGAATGGGGCGCGCTGATGGCCGGCGCGCTGATCGGCTCGCTGCCCGTGGTGATCTTGTACTCGTTCTTCGTCGAGCACTATGTGTCGTCGATGACCGGTGCGGTGAAGGAGTAGGGTCCTTCGCGCGTATGTTGTGTCGGGCCCGGATGTAGACGCCGGGTTCGACTCGAAACTTGCAGCACCAGCAAATCCTTCCTGGAATAATCCCGTCCCTCCCGCGTTTCCTCCGCCGGCGGTTGCGAAATCGCCTGTATGAGTTATCACGACAGATGTCGGAGCGAGCGAGGGAACCATCATGGCCGGTGTTGCGAAACGGCTGAAGCGGTTGGCGGCGGCGCTGGTCGCGCTGGGCGTGCTCGCAGCGATACTCGGTGAGACGGTGCCGCCCTTGGGCGCGATTGCCGGCGCCGGCATGGCCTTCGCCGATGACGATGATGGTGACGATGGCGGCGGCGGTGGCAGGCGTGGAGCACGGGGGGATGACGACGACCGGCGACCGGCCGTGCGCCTGCGGGCGCCGCGCTGGCTATCGCCGCGCCGCTGGTTCGAGCCTAGGCGCGCGGCGCCTAGGCGGGCCGTTCAGCGCGGGGCGACACCGCGTCGGGCACCGATTCCCCTACAGACCCGCGCCGAGGAGATCGTCGCCGTCGGCCTGACGCCGGCGGAACTGGAGCGACTGACGGCCGCCGGCTTCGTGGTTGCTGAACGCCGCCAGGTGGCGCTGCTCGGCGGCGACGTGTTTCGCCTGCGTGCGCCGACCGGGCAGCCGCTGGAGACCGCACTCGCGGAGGTGCGCGCCGCCTCGCCCCAGGCCGCCGCCGACTTCAACCACTTTTACCGGCCGGAACAGGACAATGGCTGCGCCGGTGGCCATTGCGCCAGCCATCTACTGGTCGCCTGGCCGGCGGTTTCGGGCGCGCCCGCCTGCTTGGGCTCGGTCAAGGTCGGCCTGATCGACACGGCGATCAATCCCGAGCACGACGCTTTTGCCGGCGGGCAGGTGGAGGTGGCCCGCATCGCCGACGCTGCCCCGCTGCCGGAATCGGCGCGCCAGCACGGCACGGCTGTGGCCGCGCTGCTGGTGGGTGCGCAAAACTCGCGCACGCCGGGCCTGCTGCCGGGGGCCAGGCTGGTGGCGGTCGACGCCTTCCATCGCGGGTCCGGCAGCGACGACCGCGCCGACGTTTTTACCCTGGTGCGCGCCGTCGACTTGTTGGCGGGGCGCGGGATCGACGTCGTCAATCTCAGCCTGTCGGGGCCGGACAACGCGCTGCTCGCGCGCACCGTCGCGGCGGCCTCGGACAAAGGCAGCGTGCTGGTGGCCGCCGCCGGCAACAACGGTCCGCGCGCGGCGCCCGCCTATCCCGCCGCCTATGAGGCGGTGATCGCCGTGACCGCGGTCGACAAGGCCAAGCGCGTCTATCGCCGCGCCAACCAGGGCGACTATGTCGATCTCGCAGCACCGGGCGTCGAGGTGTGGGCGGCGGCCTCCGTGCGCGGGGTTCGGCCCAAGACAGGCACCTCTTTTGCCGCGCCTTTCGTCACCGCCGCGGCGGCTCTGATCAAGGCCGGCGACCCCGAGGCCACGCCCCAGGTGATTGCTGAGCGCTTGACCCGCGCGGCGGAAGATCTGGGCGAACCCGGCCGCGACCCGGTGTTCGGCTGGGGGCTTCTCGATGCTTCGGGCGCGTGTGGGCGAGCGGGGTAAAGCCTCTAAAGCCCCATTCCGTTGCGGGGCAGGCGGATCAGGTCGCCGAATCTGGCGCGCAGCCGGTCGTCGAGAGTTTTCGGCACGTGGCGCGGAAAGCGTTCGGCCAGGACGCGTTTCTTCTCGGTGATAGCGCGCGAAAGAATGTCGGGTTTGCCTTTTTCGTTCCATTCCTTCGGCGAGAAACGGTCGCCGACGGCGGGATAAAAGTATTCGGTCTGCATCAAGCGCAGCGTCTGCTCGTTGCCGAGATAGTGGCCGGGGCCGTTGAGGCAGACTTCGGCGATGGTGTCGAGCGAGAGCGCTGCGTCGGAAACCTCGATGCCGCGCACGCAGCGCTGGCAATGGCCGAGCATGTCGTTGTCGATGATCAGGCTTTCCAGGCAGAAGCCGAGCAGCGAGGCGTGCATGCCGGCCGATTCGTAGACGAGGTTGAGGCCGGAAAGGCCGGCCATCACGTTGGTGATGCCCTTTTCATAGCCCGACTGGATGTCCGGGAGTTTTGAATCCGCCATGCCGGCGGCCGAGCCACCAGGCAGGTCATAAAATTGCGCCATCTGCGCGCAGGCCGCCGTCAGCAACGCCTGCTCGGCCGAGCCGCCAGACATGGCGCCGGTGCGCAGGTCCGAGACGAACGGCCAGGTGCCGAAGATGGCCGGATGGCCGGGTTTGATCGCGTTGACATAGATGAGGCCGACCAGCACCTCGGCGACCGCCTGCACCACCGCGCCGGCAATCGCCGCAGGCGCAGTGGCGCCGGCCTGGCCCGCCGAGAGTAGCAGGATAGGGATGCCGCCCTCGACGCAGGCTTCCAGCACGCCGCAGGCATCCTCGGCGAACTTCATCGGCGGCACGACAAAGCAGTTGGAGTTCGAGACGAACGGCCGGGCGCGAAAATTCTCCTCGCCCCCGGCGATGGCGTAGAGCATCTCCAGTGCCGGCTTGACGTTCTCGCGCACGGTGAAGGACGTGCCGACGTGTTTCGACGTTCCCATCACGCAGGCGTAGAGCGTGTTGAAATCCATCTCCAGCGGGTCGGGCACGTCGCGCGGCACCATCGGCCGCTGGAAGAAATGGATGTTGTCCAGTCCGTCGACCAGGCGGGCGGCGTCATAGATGTCCTGCAACAGCGATTCGCGGTACTCGCGTTTTTCGACATCGACCAGATGGACGGCGGCGCCCGCCGTGCCGTAATGCACGCGGCTGCCCTGGATCAGCATGTCGTGGCGAGAATCCTGGCCATGCAGGGTGAAATTGCGAGCGGCGTTCTTGATAGTGGCCTCGATCAGGCCGCGCGGAAAACGCAGGCGGCCGTCCGGCGACAGGGTCGCGCCGGCGCGCGTCAGCGCCTCGATGCAGGACGGGATGGCGTTGGCGAAGCCGACTGTTTCGAGCAGCGTCAGCACCGCTTCGTGGATACGTTCCAGGTCGTTCTGGACCAACGGTTTGTACCTGCCACCTTCCAGGCCGGGCCGGATCGGCCTGATGTCGTCGGCCAGCGGTGCGGCTCGCAGGGCTCGCCGCGCCTCGCGGCCGCCGGAACGGCGCGAACGCCCGTCTCCTCCCGAATCATGGCCGGAAGTCTGCAATTCTGCCGTGACCGACATGTCTTTTCTCTCGATTCGAGGCGCCGGCTAAGGTTTTTTGCAAGCCGGATTTGACGCCCTCGATTGCCCCTATGCGCAAGACTATGCCGCGCCGCGTATTCGCGCGGATGGACCAGCCGATACGGTCGGATAGGCCAGGAATCCGGACGGTTGGTGGACGTCGCGGGTAAAATAGGGTAGCCCCCTATGCTATGAGCCATATCGTCAGAGAAAAACCCAAGCTGCTTGCTCGCGTCCGCCGCCTGAAAGGCCAGATGGAGGCGGTCGAGCGCGCGCTGGAGACCGAGGTGCCTTGCGCCGAAATCCTCAACCTGGTGGCCTCGGTGCGGGGCGCGATCAACGGCCTGACAGCCGAGCTGATCGAGGACCATATCCGCGAGCATGTGGTCGAGGCAGCGGACAGCGCGTCGCGTTCGCGCGGCGCGGAAGAACTGATCGGCGTCGTGAGGACCTACCTGAAATGAGCAGCATTGCTTCCGGCGCGCACGAGCACGTCTTCCTGGGGCGCGACCATCGGCGCAACGAGATCCGCACCTGGCTGGTCATCGCGTTGACTGCAGCCATGATGGTGGCCGAGATCGCTGCAGGCACGATCTACGGCTCCATGGCGCTGGTCGCCGACGGCTGGCACATGGCTACCCATGCGGCGGCGATGCTGATCGCTGCGCTGGCTTATCTCTATGCCCGCCGCAACGCCCGCAATCCGCGCTTCACCTTCGGCACCGGCAAGATGGGCGATCTCGCCGCCTTCGCCAGCGCGATCGTGCTGGCCCTTGTGGCGCTGATGATCGCCTGGGAGAGCCTGCTTCGGCTGCGCGCCCCCGTGCCGATCGATTTTTCGCAGGCGTTGGTCGTGGCTGCGCTTGGCCTTGGCGTGAACCTCGTCAGCGCTTGGCTGCTGCGGGAGGATCATCATCATCACGATCACGGCAACTACGGCGGTCATCGCCATCATGATACGGACCATGCTCATGATCATCACGGACACGACAGGCGCGGCGGCGCCCGTGACAACAATCTGCGCGCCGCCTATCTGCACGTTCTGGCCGACGCCCTGACCTCGGTGCTGGCGATCGTCGCCCTGCTGGCGGCAAGCATCTATGGCTGGCTGTGGCTCGATCCGGCGATCGGCATCTTCGGGGCGCTGGTCATCGCGCGCTGGTCATGGGGCCTGATCCGCAATGCCGGCGCGGTGTTGCTCGATTATGTGCCCAGGAGCGAAAACCTGCCCGACGAGATCCGACGGGCGGTGGAGACGGACAGCGACCGCATAACCGACCTGCATGTGTGGCAGCTCGGCCCCGGTCATCACGGCGCGATCATCGCGCTAGCCTCGGCGAAGCCGAAAGCGCCGTCCTACTATCGCGGAAAACTGGCCGGCATACACGACCTGTCGCATGTGACGATCGAGGTCGAACCGGCGGCAGTCTGAAGCAGCCGCCAGGCCCATGCGCCGGTCGAGTTGGTCCCTCAAGCCGCGCTGTTCACTTCCCGAAGATCGACGCGCTCGCCGCGCATGCGCTCAGCGTCGCGCGACGGCGACACCCCGAACATGCGGGCATATTCGCGGCTGAATTGCGAGGCGCTTTCATAACCGACGCGATAGGCGGCCTGGGTGGTGCTGGCGCTCACCACCATGAGCCGGCGTGCCTCCTGCAGTCGCAGCATCTTCTGGTATTGCAGCGGGCTCATCGCGGTGGCCGCCTTGAAGTGGCGGTGGAAGGAGGCGGGGCTCATGCCGGCGATCTCGGCCAGCGCCTCGACGCGGATGGCTTCGTCGAAATGCGCGCGAATCCAGTGGAGCGCCTGACGCACCTGCGACAGGCGGCTGTCGGCCCGCGCGATCTGGCGCAGCACGCCGCCCTGGGGTCCTTGCAGGAGCCGGTAGAGGATCTCGCGCTGCAGCATCGGCGCCAGCACCGGAATGTCTTCCGGCGCCTCGAGCAGGGCCAGCAGCCGCGCCCACGGGTCCAGCATCTTTTGCGTGACCGGGCTGACGCCGAAGCCGGCGGTCTGGCCGTCGGGCTGCACCGGCACGGCGGGGATAAGCGCCGCCAACTCCTCGCGGTCCAGCATCAGGGTGGCGCAGAGATAGGGATGCTCGCTGCTCGCCTCGACGATCTGGCCGGAAACCGGCAGTTCGAGCGAGGCGATGAAGAAGGAGGCTGGATCGTATCTGAGCATCCGGTCGCCGATCGTCACGTGCTTGGCGCCTTGCAGGACAAGGCAGAGCATCGGTGCGTAGACGGTGGGCGTCGGCCTGGTGACCGATCGGGCGATGAGCACCGATACAGCCGGGGTGATCTGGATGCGGTCGGCGTCGCCGGCGTGACGCCTGACCAGATCGCACATGTCCGTCAACAGTTGCTGCATGACGGATAGTTGGCGACGCGCACCGGCGTCCACAAGCCGGCCTGTTCCGCCCGATGGGCGATTTGATAGAAATAGGCAACAGATCGACTTGATCGGGCGCGGTCCGCCCGAAGCCGCATCCGCAATATCGCCGGCAACGACGCGCCTTTTTCGCGCCGATGCGGTCCTGCGCGCGCTTGCCAGGAGAAGTTTGCCGTGCGGGACGACGACGAAGCCTTCGAGCACATGGAGCGCGCCGAGCTGCGCTATCGTTTCGTCATCGATGTCGCCTTGCCCGAGGCGGCGGAAGACGAATGGGGCGCCGCCGGCGCCCCATTCAATTTCTCGACGTTACTGTCGGCTCGCCGGCAACGCAGGCTGGACCGCTCACGCCGCCGCCGGCCGCCTCCCCGCCGCGGTCGCCAGTTCGCGGATACCGGGCTCGATGTGCTGCAGCGCGATCGACGAGATGCCGAGCCGCATGAAACGCGTCGACTTCGGCGTCTGGTCGAAGAACCGGTCGCCCGGCTCGATGATGACGCTGCGCGCCGCGGCTGCCTCGGCCAGCCCGCGCGAATCGATGCCGCGCGGGCCTTCGAGCCACAGCGAGGTGCCTCCCGCCGAATCGGTCGAGCGCCATTCCGGCAGGAAGGCGGAAATCGCGTGCGCCAGCCGCTTGCGGCGTTCCTCGAAGGCCGTCGACAGCCGGCGCACCAGCGCCTCGTGATGGCCGAGCGACAGGAACAGCGCCACCGCCCGCTGGTTGTTGGCCGGCGGATGGCGCAGCATGAAACGGCGCAGCGCGCGCAGTTCGGCGATGAGGTCGGCGGAGGCGACGATGTAGCCCATGCGCAGTCCGGGCGCGAGCGTCTTCGACATCGAGCCGACATAGATGACGCGCCCCGAGCGGTCGAGGCTCTTCAGCGCCTGCTGCGGCGCCTCGTCGATCAACTGGCTGTCGTAGCCGTCCTCGATGAGGATCTGGTCGTTGCGGCTGGCCCGGGCCAGAAGATCCTGCCGCCGCTCGGCGCTCATCGGCACCATGGTCGGGCAATGATGGCTGGGGGTGACGAAGACAAAGTTGGCGTCGTCGGGAATGGATGAACTGACGAGGCCCGAGCGGTCGACCGGTACCGGCGCGATCTCGGCGCCGGCCAGCCGGAAGATCGAGCGCGCGTCCGGATAGCCCGGATCCTCCATAGCCACCTTGGTGCCCTTGGCCATCAACAGCGTCGACAGCATGTAGAGCGCGTTCTGCGCGCCCAGCGTCACGATGATCTCGTCGGGATTGGCGAAGATGCCGCGCCTGGGCAATAGCCGGGCCTGGATCTGCTCGATCAGCAGCGGATCGTCGCGATCGACCATGTCGGCCGCCCAGTTGCGGATCTCCAGCACGGCGAGCGCCATGCGGTTGCATTCGCGCCATTCGGCGGTGGGGAACAGCGCCGGGTCGAACTGGCCGTATACGAATGGATATGACGACTTGATCCAGTTCTCGTTCTTGGCGGGGCGCGGCATCTCGGTCGGCGCGAACTGGCGCAGCGCCTTCCAGTTCACCTCGCTGGTCGCCTCGGTCTGCTTCAGATGCGGCTTGGCCGGGGTGGCCAGCACCTCCGGGTTGACGAAATGGCCGCGCCGTTCGCGGGCGACGAGGAACCCCTGGTCGACGAGCTGCTGGAAGGCCAGGACCACGGTTCCGCGCGCCACGCCGAGTTTCTCGGCCAGGATGCGGCAGGACGGCAGCGGCATGGAGGCAGCGATCTGGCGGTCGAGAATGGCTGCGACGATCGCCTGGCGGATCTGCGCCTGCAGGGTCTGGCCGGACTCGGCCGAGATGCGGAACAGGCCGGACCATATGGCCGCGTCGTTTCTCTGGGGCATCGGGCATTCCTCGAAGCTGGAATCGATTTCATCGAACTTTGCTGGACCAGAGAATGCTATTCCTGGTCCAATGCCTTGCGCCAATCAAAAATTCTGATCGCAAGGATTTGTGCCAGTGATGCTTGGTCGGAGGGCCAGCCGGAAGGGAGCTGCCGTTGCGGAATGCAACCCGCAAAAGCGGCGGAAGTCGGGCTGCGCTGCGAACCGTTTGAATTTTCCCCGCCGCCCTTTCCCAATCGGGCGTGAGCCGTGCTAGGGCTTGGCCGGAAGCCGCAACCGCCGGACCGGCGGAACAAGGGGAGACCTTGGATGAGCACACAAGCCGTCAGGACAGCGCTTGAGGCGCTGCGCGCGCACCGCGCCCAAAACCCCGCCGACATGCGAAAGGCCTTCGCCGACGATCCCGGCCGTTTCGGCGCGTTCTCGCTGACCGACGGCGACCTGATGCTGGATTGGTCGAAATGCGCGGTCGACGCCGAGACGATGCGCCTGCTGGAAGCGCTGGCAAGGGCGGGCAAGGTGGAAGAACGCCGCGCCGCGATGTTTGCGGGCGAGAAGATAAACATCACCGAGAACCGCGCCGTGCTGCATACCGCGCTGCGCAACCCTCTCGGCACGTCGGTGATCGTCGATGGCGTGGACGTCATGCCCGAGGTGCATGCGGTGCTCGACGCCATGCAGCGATTCTCCGACGCCGTGCGCGAAGGGCTGGTGCGCGGCGCGGCGGGCAAACGCTTCACGGATGTCGTCAACATCGGCATCGGCGGCTCGGACCTCGGCCCGGTGATGGCGACGCTGGCGCTGGCGCCCTACCATGACGGGCCACGCACGCATTTCGTGTCGAACATCGACGGCGCGCATATGCACGACACGCTGAAGGGGCTCGATCCGGCCTCGACCCTTTTCATCGTGGCGTCGAAGACCTTCACCACGGTGGAGACGATGACCAACGCCGAGACGGCGCGCCGATGGATCGTGGACGCGCTGGGCAAGACCGCCGTGCCCAGCCATTTCGCCGCCGTTTCCACCGCGCTCGACAAGGTTGCCGCCTTCGGTATCGCGCCGGACCGGGTGTTCGGCTTCTGGGACTGGGTCGGCGGCCGCTATTCGCTGTGGGGGGCGATCGGCCTGCCGATCATGATCGCGGTGGGCGCCGAGAATTTCCGCGCCTTCCTGGCCGGCGCGCATGAGATGGACCGGCATTTCGCCACCGCGCCGCTGCTCGAGAACCTGCCTGCGGTGATGGGGCTGGTCGGCTTCTGGCACCGCGTGGTGTGCGCCTATCCGGCGCGCGCCGTCATCCCCTACGACCAGCGCCTGTTGCGGCTGCCGGCCTATCTGCAGCAACTCGACATGGAGTCCAACGGCAAGGCTGTCACGCTGGAAGGCGGCAGGGTTTCGACGCCGACCGGGCCGCTGGTGTGGGGCGAGCCAGGCACCAACGGCCAGCACGCCTTCTTCCAATTGCTGCATCAGGGCACGGACTTCATTCCGGTCGAGTTTCTGGCGGCGGCGGAGGGCCACGAGCCGGAGTTGAAGCATCACCACGACCTGCTTCTGTCGAACTGCCTGGCGCAGTCGGAAGCGTTGATGAAGGGCCGCACGCTGGACGAAGCGAAGGCGCAGATGTTGGCCAAGGGCATGACCACGAACGATGTCGAAAAGATCGCGCCGCACCGCGTGTTCACCGGCAACCGTCCCTCGGTGACGATCCTTTACCGCAAGCTGGATCCGCGCACGCTGGGGCGGCTGATCGCGCTCTACGAACACCGCGTCTTCGTCGAGGGCGCGCTGTTCGACATCAACTCCTTCGACCAGTGGGGGGTGGAACTTGGCAAGGAACTTGCCACGGCGCTGCTGCCTGTCGTGGAGGGGAAAACTCACGCCGCCGGCGATGCTTCGACGGCCGGACTTGTGGCGCATGTCCACAGGCTGAGACGGGAAGGATAGGGACCATTCAGGTCGTTGGTGTTGGACGGAAAAGTGCGTCCGGCCTAGGAAGCAGAAAAGGTAAGCCATCTTGCGCGATATTCGGGGAATCCTGTTCGACAAGGACGGGACGCTGGTCGACTTCCAGGCGACGTGGTTCGCCATCGGCGATATGCTCGCGCTGCAGGCGGCGGGCGGAGACCGGCGCAAGGCGGACGCGCTGATGACGGTCGCCGGCTATGATTTCGAGCGCCACTGCTTCAGGGCCGACTCGGTGTTCGCCGCCGGCACCAATGCCGACATCGTGGCGCTGTGGTATCCGCAAGTGCCGCCCGCCGAACGCGCGGCCATGACCGTCGGCTTCGACCGCTTCACGGCGGACGAGGGGGCGGCGCAGTCCGTTCCGCTTCCGGGCAGCCGCGAAGCGATCGCGGCCCTGCATGCCGCCGGCTTCCGGCTGGGCGTCGCCACCAACGATTCCACCGGAGGCGCGGAAAAGACGCTGCTGGCGCTGGGCGTCGCGCAAATGTTCGACGCGGCCTACGGCTATGACGGCGTCGCCAATCCGAAACCAGCGCCGGACGCGATTCACGCCTTCTGCGACCTGACCGGACTAAGACCCTCGCAAATCGCCATGGTCGGCGACAACCGCCACGACCTCGAAATGGCGCATGCCGCCGGGGCGGGGCTGGCGGTGGCGGTGCTGTCCGGAACCGGCACGCGGGAATCCTTGGCGCCGATGGCCGATGTGGTTTTGGATTCCATCGCCGAACTGCCGGGATTCTTGGCGGCGAAGGGCTAGGTGGCCCTGAGCGCAGACCGTTGGCTTGCCGCCAAGGGCGCCGGGCCTCGGCGGACGCCGCTGCCGGCCTGTTGCGCGCAGTCGCCGCCCGTCGCAGAATGGCCAGGATCATGCTAGGCCGCGCGACCGTCGCCGCAATGCCTGGCCCGGGAGACAAGCCATGGATTGGAGCAAGGGGCGTGGCCGGCTGATCCTGATTGCGGGAGCGGTGGGGACTTTCTGCCTGCTGCTCGGCCTGGAAGCTTTGCGGGAAGAGGAGGACATCACTGCCGCGGAGCTGTTGACGGAAGCCGTGGGCATCGCGCTTCTCGTCGGCTGCTCGGCCTGCGTGGCGCTCCTGTCTTCGCGCCTGCGTGAACAGGAGGCTGAAAGCTTCGACCTGCGCGACGAAGTTGCGCGATTGCGAGAGCGCGACACACAATGGCGCTCCGGCCTGGCCGACCATTTCCAGGAACTAGGCGCCGCCATCCAACGCCAGTTCGTCGCCTGGGGTTGCACGCAAGCCGAGCAGGAGGTCGGACTTCTGCTGCTTAAGGGCTTCAGCCACAAGGAGATCGCGCGCATTCGCGGAGCAAGCGAGGCGACTATTCGCCAGCAGGCGACCACGCTCTACCACAAGGCCGAGCTCTCGGGCCGCGCAGCGCTCTCTGCATATTTCCTCGAAGACCTGTTGCTGCCGCCGCGCCCGGTGCCGCCGTCATTGGCCCCCGGTGGTGGCCTTGCCCGCCCGGCGATGTCGGAGGCGCTGGCCGCGCCGCATCGGACGGCGCGCGGCGGTTTTCCGTCATCCTGATTCTTCGAACAGACCATGGGCGCCGGACAGGTTCGCGACGCATCCCACGGTAGGCCGCGAACCCGGCGTATCCTAGGCTTCGTTGTCGGCGGGCTGTTGTCGCTGGCATTGTCCACGACGGCGTATGCCGAAGAAGACCTGTTACGCGAACTGGTCGAGGATTGCGCCGCGCCGTGTGCCGAGTTTGAAATTTCCACCGAGCTTCAGGGCGACCGGGTGTTCGCGGCCAGTCCGCCGGCCCTGAAATCCTATGTGCTTCAGCCGACCATCACGGCCGACCTGGTGCTGGCACCGACCGACTATCTGCGACTGGCGACGTCCATCATCACCGAGCCGGTGGTGGACCCGGCGCCGGGCCAGGATGCGGTTTTTGCCGGCATCGGCACATATGTGGCCGAACTGTACTCGATGGTCGAGACCGGTCCCGCGACCACGCGGCTGGGAAAATTCGACACGATCTTCAGCCTCGTCAGCGAAGTCGCCCCGGGGATCAACTCCGACGATCTGGCGTCCGACTTCGACGCGGACGAGCGTCTGGGCGGGGAATTTGTCCTTGGCTTCGAAGGCCTCGGGTTGAACCATGCATTGGCGGCGACCTTGTTCACGACGGATCGCACGATTCTGAGCGAGTCGCTCTTCACCAACCGGGGCCGAACCAGCCTGGCGGATGGCGGGGCGGGCAACACCAACGGCCTGTCGTCGTTCTCGATCACCCTTGACGGCTGCGAAGGTTCGGGAACGGCGGAATGCTATTGGGATGGCGAATTTGGCTACAGGTTGGGCTTTCGCTACCAGAGGGCGGGGCAACCGACCGAGGAGGACATCGAAGACGAAGTGAAATCCGGTGACGAAACGGCTTTCCTGGCCGCCGCGACCAAGAGTTTCGAGCTGGACGACATGACGCTCAGGCTGCTGGGCGAGGTGGCCTTTCTCCGGCATTTCGACGGGGGCGAGGACGATGCCTTGTCCGTCACGGGCTCCGCCGCGCTCGAGGTGGATGCCTTGACCTACATCGCGAGCTACACGCAGCAGGTGAACCTCGTCGCCGGCGGGACGGATACAAGCGAGCACCTGGCCGATTTCGAGGTGCTCTATTCGCCCGACGGCGACAGGCCGTTGGCCGAAACCGCGTGGGAACTCGCCGCCGCCTATACCTTCGCAATGAATGCGGAACGCGAAGATGCTCACATGTTCAGCGTTCGCGCGGTGTTCAATTTCAGCGGTGAGGTAGAGTTCGGGCAATAGATCGCCGGCGGCTTGCTCGGTCTGGCCTGGCGATGGAAGGCTGAATTCCCGCATTCCCATCGGGTCGTGCCTTGTCGTCCTGGACCGCCGTAGCGGTGGCGAAGTGCTCCGGCCGCCAGACATCGGCTCGCGTCCGATCTATGTCGCCTGGCCTCCGGCGGCGCTCACATCCGTAGGATGAACCATGCAAGCAATTGAAAAGGCGAAGGATTCTCTAGACTAACACCTGCCGGATTTCGTTAGGCTCCCGGCCACTCCATGCTCGGTCCGTTGCTGCGCCTACCTGCCGGCAACGCCACCCGCCCCCCGGAGGACACGCCATGCCTATCCTGCCCAACTTCGCAGCCGCCAAGTTCAGCAACTCCACCGACATCGACAACCCGTTCTTCCCGCTGCCCGGAGGGGCGATCAACAGCTACGGCGCCGAGATCACCGACCCCGAGACGGGGGAGCTGGAAACCGAGCGCAACGATCATTTTGCCACCTTCGAGACAAAACGGATCGAGGGGGTGACTGCCGCAGTCGTGCGCGACACCGCCTATGCCGACGGCGCGCTGGTCGAGGACACGCTCGACTGGTACGCGCAGGACGATGCCGGCAATGTCTGGTATCTCGGCGAGATCGCCGTGAACTACCGTTATGACGATGACGGCAACTTCATCGGCACCGACTTCGACGGGTCGTGGGAGACCGGCGTCGACGGCGCCGCGCCGGGCTGGATCATGCGCGCGGCGCCGAGGGTCGGCGACAGCTATTTCCAGGAACTCTATCCCGGCGTCGCCGAGGATGAAGGCGAGGTGATCGCCACCGGCCTGACCATCACCACCGACATCGGCACCTTCCGCAATGTCGTGAAAATCCTCGACACGTCGGGCATGGAGCCTGGCGTCGGCTCCTTCAAATATTTCGCGCCGGGCGTCGGCCAGGTGTTCGAGGAAGAGATCACGCTGCCGGATGAAGAGGTCGAGCTTGCCAGCGGCCTCCAGAACCGACGTCAGGTCGACGGTTCCAAGCCGGTCGATCCGGACGATCTTGCCTTTGCGGGGGACGGCACGAAAAGGACGGTCACCTTCCTCGGTGAGGATGCGAACACCAGGAACGCGATCGGCGCCTACTTTTTCGATCCGACGACGGGCGAAATCGGCGAGGCGCGGGTTCTCTTTGCAGACACCTCGGTAACGAAGGCGGGTGCGAAGGTGACGCTGGCGGTTCCGGAGGGCCAGTCGCTCGCCCTCTTCCTCATCCCCGACATCGAAACCCTCGGTATCGATCTCGAGGACTATGCGAGCGGCGGCCTGTTTTTCCGCAACTTCCAGACGGGCGACGTTGCGCATCTTTATGACGGCATCGACGCCACGACCTACACGCCCGGCCCGGCCACGATTTATGACCGCCTGGCGCCGCTCGTCGCCGATGCCGACGGCAATCTGCTGCCGATCCGGGCGTTCCACGCCGTCGGAAACCGCGACGGCTTCAATTTCCTCAACCCCGTGGCCGGCGAAAATGCCCGCGCGGCCGATCTGGAGGATGGATGCGACGACGAAGACGACGAGGACGCCGCGGTCGTCAGCTTCGAGGACGGGCTTGCGAGCACCAACGATTTCGACGGCGACTTCGACGACGCCTTCGTGGCCGTCGGCGACACGCGGCTCAGCCGGGATGAGCTGCACGACCTGCTCGACGAAATCGGCATCAGCCGGCACGTCGGCACCAATAGCCGCGACCAGCTCATCGGGCATCGCGACGACGATCAACTCATCGCGCTCGACGGCAACGATTTTGTCCGCGGCCGCGGCGGCGACGACCAGATCGAGGCCGGCGACGGCAATGATCGCGTCCATGGCGACTCCGGCGACGACGAAACCTTTGGCGAGGCGGGCAACGACACGCTCTGCGGCGGCAAGGGCAACGATACGGTCGAAGGGGGCGAGGGCAACGACCGACTCGGCGGCGGAGCCGGCAAGGACGAGCTTTCCGGTGACGAGGGCAATGACAGGCTCTACGGCGGCAATGGCTTCGACGATCTCAAGGGAGGCGAGGGGAATGACCGGGTCTGGGCCGGCGGCGGCGGGGCGCGGATGTCCGGCGGCGCGGGCGACGATGTGCTCTACGGCAAGACTGGGGCCAAGGACGTCTTCGTTTTCGAGTTGAGTCCGTTCGGCGATGACCTGATCCGGTACTTCGACAACGACAAGGACCGCATCGAGATCGCGACCTATCTCGACGTCGAGGGATTCGACGACATCGAGGTCGAACAGGATGGAAGCTCGACCCTGTTGACCTTCGCCGAGGGAACGGTCGAGATCCTCAATTTCAACTCCGCGCTGGTCGACGCTTCCGACTTCCGCTTCGTCTGACGGGGGCGGGGGCTGCATGATCGGGCCGTCGGCGACGCGGCGACGGCCCGATCGCGAATGCCGTGACCGGAGGACAAACGCGGATGACGCGCGACGCTTCGCTCGCGCACCGAAAACACCTAGTTTGCGCGGATGCAGTTCGATTCCTCGCAATTCATCCGCGACAACATGCGGGTCGCGCCGGTTCCATCAGTTCCTGAAATCCGCCTCTACACGGCGACGCCGGCGAGCGGTTTGCGGCGGCTGGCGGAAAAGGGCGGGAAGCAGAGGCCGCCCTATTGGGCGTATCAATGGGCCGGCGGCCTGGCGCTTGCGCGCTACATTCTTGATCATCCCGAAACCGTCGCCGGCCGGCGCGTGCTCGACCTGGGCGCGGGCTCCGGTCTTGTCGGCATCGCGGCGGCCAAGGCGGGCGCCTCAGCGATCGTGGCGGCCGAGAGCGACCGCTACGCGCATGCCGCGATCAGGCTCAACGCATCCGAGAACGGTATCGCGATCGATCGTGCGGAGGGCGACGTGCTGGCCGGGCCGCCTCCCGCCGTCGACCTCGTGCTGGCGGGAGACGTGTTCTACTGCAAGGATGTTGCCGCGCGAATGCTGGTCTTCCTCGACCGTTGCCTTGCCGCGCGCATCGCGGTGCTGGTCGGCGATCCGGGCCGCCCCCCTCTGCCGCGCGCCCGCCTGCGAGCCATCGCCGACTACATGGTGACCGATGTCGGCGACGGCGGGGCGCGAACGCCCGCTTGGGTCTATGTGCTCGAACCGCCGGCCGACCGGGGAGACGCGCCCACGGTCTGACGATCGTCACGTCAAGGCCACCGGAAGCCTGATGGAACTCAACCGCCAAGCGCCTCGGCGATGAAGCGGCCGGCCGATTGCATGGCCTGCCGTCCGGCTGTGAGCTTCGCCGACCAGAGATGCCAGGCGTGGATCATGTGCGGCCAGACTTCCAGCCTGGTCGGCACGTCGGCCTCGCCGAGTTTTCCGGCGATGCGCACCGCGTCGTCGAGCAGGGTTTCGGCCGATCCTACCTGCACCAGCACCGGCGGCAGGCCGGATAGGTCGGCATATAGCGGTGAGACCAGTGGGTCGCGCGGATCGTGGCCGGCAAGGTAGTTGGCGGCCAGCTGCTCCAGATAGTCACGGTGGATGAGCGGATCGATGGCCGCCTTGCTGTCGATGGTGGCGCCGGTCATTTCCAGATCGACCCAGGGCGAGACCAGCCATGTGGCCGCCGGCAGCGCTTTCCCGGCGTCGCGCAGGCGCTGCATCAGCGCCAGCGACAGGCCGCCGCCGGCGCTGTCTCCGCCAATGGCGATACGGTCAGGGCCGATGCCTTGGGCCAGCAGAAATTCGAAGGCGGCGGTCGCGTCCTCAAGTGCAGCCGGAAACGGGTTCTCCGGCGCCAGCCGGTAGCCGAGCGCCAGCGTGCGCACTCTTGCCGCGCGCCCGGTCTCGCCGACCATGCCGCGATGGCTCTTGATCGAGCCCGAGCAATAGCCGCCGCCATGGAAATAGAGGAGGACTTTTGACGGATCGCTGCCCGGCGCGAGCGACCATTCTGCCTCGCAACCGCCGACGCTCACCGGGTCGAAGCGTATGTCCGGTGCGACGCCGTAGGCCGATGCCACCGCGTCCAGCCGCTCCCGCCGCTCCGCCAGGCTTGTCGGCCTGGGCTGCGACGTGAGCAGCGCCCTTACGACGTCGATCTCTTCGCCCATGCTTCCCCCTTCGCGAACTTGTCGCTCCAAAAACCATAAGGCGGCGGCGAAGCGAAGGCGAGGCCCTTCAGCCCTATGGCGATCGTCCCGTGCCGGAGGATGACGGTCCGACCACGGCGCTCATGAAACGCCGCAAACTGTCGGCGACAAAATCCTGCACCGGCCGGTCCGGCCCAAATCCCCACCACAGCAGCGATCCTTGCCAGTGCGAGGCGAGCAGCAGGCCGATATCTTGCGGAGCGCCGGGTGTCGCGGCGAAACAGGCATCGAGTGCGCCGCACAGCACGACTTTCCAGGCGGCGCCCCGCGCGCGCAGCACCGGATCGCGAAAATCTTCGCGCAAGACCATCAGTCCCTCGGCATAGGCTTCGATGCCGCCATAGCTGCCGGACAGCGCGACCAGCAGCGCGATGGCGCCCTCGGGCGTCTTCGGCTTTTCCGCCGCGAGCCACGCGGTCTTTTTGTCGAGAGCATCCCAGGCGTGCAGCAGGGCTGCCTGCTTCAATCGTTCCTTGCCGCCGAAGCGCTGCACCAGCGTCGCGCCGGAAAGGCCGCTGGCCTTGGCGAGAGCCGAAAAGGTCAACGCTTCCGGTCCCTCGCCGTGGATGATCTCCAGCGCCGCCTCCAGCGCGTCAGCATCGGACAGGATCTTTTTGCGCGGCATCTTGACTCTTATTTATAAACGAACGATCATTTATAAATAACTTTGAGACCGATGACCAGAGCCACGGCGAACGGAATGCGGGAGAAAACGATGGCAAGCGAGAGCAAAAAATCCCTGCAAGGCAAGGTCGCGCTGGTGGCAGGCGCGACGCGCGGTGCCGGCCGCGGCATCGCGACGGAACTCGGCGCGGCGGGCGCGACCGTCTATGTCACTGGCCGCACGACACGCGAGCGGCAGTCGGAGTACAAGCGGCCGGAGACCATCGAGGAGACGGCGGAACTGGTCACAGCGGCTGGCGGCAAGGGGATTGCTGTTCGCGTCGACCATCTCGTGCCGGTAGAGGTGAGGGATCTGGTGGAGCGCATCCGCGCCGAGCAGGGGCGGCTGGATGTGCTGGTCAACGACGTCTGGGGCGGCGAGTTGTTGTTCGAATGGAACAAGCCGGTCTGGGACCACAATCTGGAAAACGGCCTGCGGCTGCTGAGGCTCGGCGTCGACACCCATCTGATCACCGCGCATTTCGCCCTGCCGCTACTGATCGAACAGCCGGGCGGCCTGCTGGTCGAGGTAACGGACGGCACGGCCGAATACAATGCGGACCATTACCGGCTGTCGCCTTTCTACGATCTGGCGAAGGTCTCGGTGAACCGCATGGCCTGGGCGAATGCCAAGGATCTGGCGCCGCACGGGGCGACGTCGGTGTCGATCACGCCCGGTTGGCTGCGCTCCGAGATGATGCTGGAGCATTACGGGGTGAGCGAGGAGAACTGGCGCGACGGGACGAAGATCGTGCCGCATTTCGTCATCTCCGAGACGCCGCGTTTCGTCGGCCGCGCGGTAGCTGCGCTCGCCGCCGATCCGGAGAGCGCGCGCTGGAATGGACAGTCGCTATCGAGCGGCGGCCTGGCAAAAATCTACGGCTTCACCGATCTCGACGGCTCGCGGCCCGACGCCTGGCGCTATGTGGTCGAGATCCAGGACGCTGGCAAACCTGCCGACGCGACGGGATATCGATAGGGGCGTCGGTCGCCGCCACCCGCTGTCATTTCCGCCAGGTTCCCAGCCCGTTGGCGTCGAAATAGTCGATCGTGAAGCCGGTGGCGATGCCGTCCTGCATGGCGAAGCGCACCGAGGACAGCGAGCCCGCGGGTGCGTTCTCGCCGGAAAGAGGTATGGCGAACTCATCGCCGCTCCACATCTGCAATGGAAAACGCTTGCCGGCCGGGCCGAGTGTCAAGGTCAAGCGGTCGCCGTCGACCGTCACTTGCGCCGTGCCGTAATAGGTGTTGCCGTACTGGCCAGCGTAACTGGCGATCGGTTCTGCCGGCTGCGGATCGGATGGCGGCTGCCGACCCGCGAGGTCGCCTTCGGGGTTGTAGTAGCCTTTCATCAGGCCGTTGTAGAGGGGATACCAGTCGCGGATCGGCGCGCCGTATTGCACCGTGTCCATGAACTGCGCGGCGATGCTCTCGGCGGCACCCACCGGCGAGCCGTTGGTGAGCACGACGATGCCGATATCGGCGGAAGGCAGGATCTGGAAATAGGTGCCGGCGCCGAGCAGGAAAGCGCCGGAATGACCCATCCCCGTGCGCCCGTTCGGATTGACGCCGACATTGAAGCCGTAGCCGTAGAAGCCGGAACGCGCGTCGGCTGCGTGTGCGGGGGCGCTGAAGGATTGCGCGGTGATCGCCGGTTGAAGGTCCTTGGCCGCGATATCCGGCTGGCGCGGAGCGTGACCGACGCCGAGCAGCAGTTTTAACCATTCGGCGAGATCGACTACGTTGGACGACACGCCGCCCGCCGGCGCCTGTGCGTCGGGGTCGCGGTCGTAGAGCGGCTGGAAGCGGCCGTCGACGAGCGCGTGCAGCACGGCGCGGTTCGGCCGCGCCAGATAGTCGGCGTGGCGCGAGCTGGTGGAGGTCATGCCGAGCGGCTTGTAGAGGACGTCTTGCGCCAGGTCCTCCCAGACCTCGCCCGATGCAGCTGCCACCGCCTCGGCGCCGGTCGTCGTGCTGAAATTGGCGTAGTGGTAGGAGGTGCGGAACGAATCCAGCGGCAGTTGCGACAGCCGCGCCAGGATGTCGGAGCGTGAAAACCCGAGATCCTCCAGCTCGTCGCCGGCGGCGAAGGGCAGGCCGGTGCGGTGCGCGAAGAAATCGCCGATGGTGGCGTGGGCGGTGACATAGGGGTCGCTCAGCGCAAAACCCGGCAGCCGGCTCGAGACCGGATCGTTCCACGAGACGACGCCCTTGGTGACCTGGATCGCGGCGATGGTCGCCGAGATCGACTTGGACACCGACGCGACCTGGAAGACAGTGGTGGGATCGACGGGCGCCGGATCGCCCAGTTTCCTGACGCCGAAACCTTGCGAAAACACTGTCTCGCCGCCATGCACGACGGCCACTGCGACGCCCGGCACCATGCTGCGTTCCATCGTCTCCGCGACATAGGAGGGCAGCATCGCCAGCGCGATCTCCAGCCCTTTGTCGGCCATCGGCATGACGTCCTGGGGCGGCGTGGGCCCGAGTTGCACAGGGATAGACTGGGCAATCGACGGTCCCAGGGCCAGCGCCAGTGAGGCCGCGACGACGGCGGGGATGCGAAGGGTCTTGCCTGCGATCCGTGTCGAGCCGATGTGCATGACCGTCCCCCCTTGCCTATGCCGTGCCCGGCATGGTCGGCCGAGCTAGGCGCGGAAAGCTGAACAGGCCCTTAAACCCGCGGCGACAATCCACTTTATCCCGCTTCTCGACCGACAAAAAGAGTTTCCGGTCGGCGATACGCTCCGTCCCGAACCGCACTGGCCGGGACGGAAGTTTTCGCGGCGGCGGCGTCAGTGCAGGAAACTCCGGTCCAGCCCCATCTGCTCGACGAAAGGTTTTTCCCCGGCCAGCGCGGTCGCGAACGCTTTGCTGGCGACAATCCCGCGAAGATATCGTGCCAGCGCCGGGTATCGGTCCGGATCGACGTAAAAACCCATATATTGATAGACGACGAAGTTCGAAACGACAGCGATGTCGGCGATGCTCATCGCGTCGCCGACGAGGAATTGTCCCGTCGCCTGTGAGTCCAGATAGCCGAAAATCCTCGGCTGCACAGTACCCAGCACGGTATCGACGATTGCCTGGTCGGTTGCTTCCTTGCGGATCTTGGGGTGGACGACCATCTGGTGGAACAGCGGGTGGACGACGTTCCTGAAGAGCGTTCCGCCGGCATAGGCGTCGAACCACAGCGCGCGGCCGTAGCCGTCGGGGTCTGCCGGCAGGATCGCCGTCGAGGGATATGTTCTCTCAAGATAAAGGCAGATGGCCGTCGAGTCCGCCAGCCTGAAATCGCCGTTCTGCATGACCGGGATGAGCCCGGTCGGGCTCAGTTCGCTCCAATTGGGCGGCGGGTTTCCGGGGATGACCGGGATCACCACCTCGAGCCTATAGTCGAGCTTCTTGAGGATCGCGGTGACGATGGTCTTGCGCGTGTGGACCGACAGCGGAACGCCGTGGATCGTGAGCATCTGGTTTTCCTTTCCACTTGTCTTGGCGCACGGAGGAAGGCGCGGGAACGCTCGCCGGGCGCGCCGTGCCGCGTCCGGGCGAATTGCAATGATCGAGGGCTGTCTGTCAGGCGGCCTTGCGGACCGGGAACTGGATTTCCACCAGCGCCGCCGCGAGGCCTGGCGATCCGACAACGGGTTCGAGGAACACCTCGCGGCAGGAGCCTGCGATTTCGCAGCCGTTCGCCTCGATCCATGTGCCGATGGCACCGAAGGAGGAGTGGCTGGTCGGATCGGTCCCCACTCTGACGATCGTCGCCATGGTTGCGACCGCCGGAAGTTCGCTTGGTTTCAGGACGTGGTCGCCGGCTATGCGCACGCTGGCATTCGAGGGGCGTGTCAGCGAAAAGCCGATCTCAAGCTCAAGCTTCTCGTCTTCGTGATCGTTGCGCGCCACGACGACGAGCTTGTCGCGAAGGGCTATGCGGACCTGACGGCCACCGTCGTCGGCGACCGCGCGGATCATATGCACCGCCTCTTCCATGTCCTGGCACGAGCATTTCAGCGCCAGGAAGGGCGTGGCAGGGACGGACTTCACGACAACGTCGTAGCCATCCATTCCGTCTTCCCGGTCGATCTGCGCGATTCGCGATTCGATGTGCCGGAGCCGTGCCTCCTCCTCGCGCAGCGACTGCTCGACCTGCGAGCGCTTGATGATCAGCATCCCCCGCAGCTCTACTGGAGAAATCTCGTTCTCCAGCAGCGGCGCGATCTGGTCGAGCGAAAGGCCAAGCTCCTTGAGTGCAAGGATGCGATTCAGGCGCGGGAGCTGCCGTATGCTGTAATAGCGATAGCCGGTCTGAGGGTCGGTCCGGGCCGGCCGCAGCAGGTCGATCTGGTCGTAGAAACGCAACTGCCGTCCCGACACCTGGGCGATCTGGGCAAACTCGCCTATCCGAAACACCGACGCCTCCTTGTCCGATCATGCGGACACCTTGTGGCGGTTTGACGCGGCGTCAAAGTCAAGCGGAAAATCGAGGGCGGCGGCAAGCCCCGATCGCGGCGGGTTATGAGGCCGGCACCTCCGCTTCACACGGCGTCGCGCTACCCCCTCAATGCCCGGCGCAAGATCTTGCCGACCGGCGTCTTCGGCAGTTCGGTGCGGAATTCGATGTAGCGGGGGCGCTTGTAGCCCGTAAGATTTTCCTTGCAGAAGTTGCGGATCATATCCTCGGTCAGCGCCGAGTCCTTTTTCACAACGAACAGCTTTGGCACTTCGCCGGAATGCTCGTCCGGCACGCCAATGGCGGCGACTTCCAGCACGCCGGGCAGGCGGGCGACGACGTCCTCCAACTCGTTCGGATAGACGTTGAAGCCCGAGACCAGGATCATGTCCTTCTTGCGGTCGACGATCTTGGTGAAACCCCGGTCGTCCATGAAACCCATGTCGCCTGACTTGAAGTAGCCGTCGGCGGTCATCACCTTGGCAGTCTCGTCGGGCCGGTTCCAGTAACCGGCCATCACCTGCGGCCCGCGGATGCAGATCTCGCCGATCTGGCCGAGCGGCAGGTCGTTGCCGTCGTCGTCGCGAATGGCGATGTCGGTGGAGGGCAGCGGCAGGCCGATCGTGCTGGTGAAGGCGGCGCCGTTGACGCGGTTGGCGGTGGCCACCGGCGAGGTCTCCGACAGGCCGTAGCCCTCGGTGATGTTGACCTTGGTCGCCTCGAGCCATCGGTCGGCGACCGCCTTCTGCACCGCCATGCCGCCCGCCAGCGTCAGCACCAGCGCGGAGAAATCGAGCTTGCGGAATTCCGCGTTGTTGAGCAGCGCGTTGAACAGCGTGTTGAGGCCGGGGAAGAAGTGGTAGGGCTGTTTGCCCAGTTCCTTGACGAAGCCTGGAATGTCGCGCGGGTTGGGAATCAGGATGTTGAGCGCGCCCTGTTGCACGCCCATCAGCGCGTTCACCGTCAGCGCGAAGATGTGATAGAGCGGCAGCGCGCAGATGAAGGTCAGGTTTTCCGGCTTGGCCTTTATGCTGTAGGCGTCCTCCACCCACAGCTTCAACTGCTCGACATTGGACAGGATGTTGCGATGGGTGAGCGTCGCGCCCTTGGCGACGCCGGTCGTGCCGCCCGTATATTGCAGGAAGGCGACGTCGTCGGGGCCGACTTGGACGGATTTCAAAGTGCTGCCGGTCTTCAGCGTGGCGGGGAAGGGCGTGTGGCCGGGCAGCGACCAGGCCGGCACCAGCTTCTTCACCTTGCGCACGACGAAGTTGACGATGAGCCCCTTGAGGCCGAGCATGTCGCCCATGGTCGCGACCACGACGTGCTTGACCGAGGTATGCGCCACCACCGCCTGCAGCGTCGCTGCAAAATTTTCGAGGATGACGATCGCCTCGGCGCCGGAATCTTTGAGCTGATGCTCCAACTCGCGCGGCGTGTAGAGCGGATTGACGTTCACCACGATGTAGCCGGCGCGCAATATGCCCATCATCGCGACGGGATATTGCAGCACGTTCGGCATCATGATGGCGACCCGCGCGCCCTTCGCCAGTCCCTTGGATTGCAGATAGGCGCCGAACGCCGCGGACTTGGTCTCCAGGTCGGCATAGGTGATCGCCTTGCCCATGCAGGCGAAGGCCTGCCGGCCGGAATAGCGTTTGCAGGCATCGGTCAGCAGGTCGCCGATCGATCGGTCGGGAAGCGGTCCGATCTCGGCCGGAACCTCCTTCGGATAGCTGTTGAGCCAGGGCCTTGCGACCGGCGCGCCCGCCTCGCTCGTGGATGTCGCCATGATACCTCCCGTCGGCGGCCGCTTCTCGTTCCACCTTCGAGGCAAGCGGCGCTCCTACATTTGTATTGCGCCGGCTTCGGCGGTGGCAAGCCTGACGCGGCACAACCGCGCTCACGCCGCGTAAACACCGAGGCAGTGGCTGGAGTCCCTGCCTCGGAGCCCTCCGAAGTTGTAGCTGACACGGTACGTCCATGCCCTCGCTGGAAGCCAAAACTATAGGGCTAAGGAACAATAATCCAAAAACGCGGCCTTCACAAAAATACCATTTTCTTCCCAAGCGGAAATCGTATGGGGTGTTCCAAACCCCGGGAAACGGTGCTTATATGCCGCCTTCGCGAGCCTGCTAGAGGGGCTTGGAAGAAATATCAGGGAGTAACCAATGATAAGGAAACTGACTTTCGCGGCCGCGCTTCTGGCTGCTACCGCGCTGACGGGAGCGGCGCACGCGAAGACGTTCGTCTTCTGCTCGGAAGCCTCGCCGGAAGGGTTCGATCCGGGAATCTATACCGCGGGCACCACCTTCGATGCGGCGGCGCACACCGTCTACAACGGCCTTCTGCAGTTCAAGCCGGGAACCACCGAGCCGGTCGCCGCACTCGCCGAAAGCTGGACGATCTCCGACGACGGCCTGCAGTACACGTTCAAGCTTCGCCCCGGCGTGAAGTTCCAGACGACCGAATTCTTCACCCCGACCCGGGAATTGAACGCCGACGACGTGATCTTCTCGTTCGAGCGCCAGTGGAAGGCCGAAAATCCCTGGAATAAGTATGTCGAGGGCGCCTCCTGGGAGTATTTCGCCGGCATGGGCATGGGCGAACTGCTCGACAAGGTCGAGAAGGTCGACGACCTGACGGTGAAATTCACGCTGAAGCGCAAGGAAGCGCCGTTCCTGGCGAACGTCGCCATGCCCTTCGCCTACATCATGTCGAAGGAATATGCCGACAAGCTGCAGGCCGACGGCAAGATGAACCAGATGAACCAGCAGCCGCTCGGCACCGGTCCGTTCCAGTTTGTCGCCTACCAGCAGGACGCGGTGATCCGCTACAAGGCCAATCCGGACTATTGGGGCGGCAAGCAGAAGATCGACGACCTGGTCTTCGCCATCACCACCGACGCCTCGGTGCGCTACCAGAAGCTGAAGGCCGGCGAATGCCACCTGATGCCCTATCCGAATCCGGCCGACGTTGCCACGATGAAGACTGACCCGAACCTGAAGGTCGCCGAGCAGGAAGGCCTGAACGTCGCCTACCTCGCCTACAACACGACGCAGGCGCCGTTCGACAAGGTCGAGGTGCGCAAGGCGCTCAACATGGCAATCAACAAGCAGGCGATCGTGGACGGCGTCTTCCAGGGCCTGGCGACCGCCGCCAAGAACCCGATCCCGCCGACCATGTGGTCCTACAACAACGCCGTCGAGGACGACAAATACGATCCGGAAGCGGCCAAGAAGATGTTGGCCGATGCCGGCGTCAAGGACCTGTCGATGAAGGTCTGGGCGATGCCCGTGTCGCGTCCCTACATGGTCAACGCGCGCCGCGCCGCCGAGCTGATCCAGGCCGATCTCGACAAGGTCGGCGTCAAGGCCGAGATCGTCTCCTACGAATGGGCCGAATATCTCGACAAGTCGAAGGCGAAGGACCGCGACGGCGCCGTCATCCTCGGCTGGACCGGCGACAATGGCGACCCGGACAACTTCCTCGACACGCTGCTCGGCTGCGACGCCGTCGGCGGCAACAACCGCGCGCAGTGGTGCAACAAGGAGTTCGACGATCTGGTCACCAAGGCCAAGGAGGCGAGCAGCCAGGAAGAGCGCACCAAGCTCTACGAAGAGGCGCAGGTGATCTTCAAGAAGGAAGCGCCGTGGAACACGCTCGACCACTCGCTCTCCGTCGTTCCGATGCGCAAGGGCGTCGAGGGCTTCACCCAGAGCCCGCTCGGCGACTTCAAGTTTGACGGCGTCGACATTGTGGAATAACGCCGTATAGGCCACGATAGCGGGGCGCTCGTAACGCGGGCGCCCCTTTTTCTTATCCGCAATAAGGCAGCCGGCGCAGACCGGCGCCACGGCGGGAGACATAGATGTTCCGATTTTTGGTTGGCCGGCTGCTGATCCTGATACCGACATTCATCGGTGTCTCGCTGCTGGCGTTCTTTCCGATCCGGCTTCTGGCCGGCGATCCGGTCGCGCTGCTCTCGGGCGAGCGCGTGATGTCGCCGGAACGCCATGCCGAGATCTCGCACCAGCTCGGCCTCGACCGGCCCTACATCGTACAATACTTGGATTATCTCTGGAAAATCCTGCACGGCGATTTCGGCGTGTCGATTTCCCAGAAGCAGCCGGTTCTCGACCAGTTCTTCCAGCTCTTTCCCGCCACGCTCGAACTGTCGCTCTGCGCCATCATCTTCGCCATAATCATCGGCATTCCGGCCGGCATCCTCGCCGCCGTCAAGCGAGGGTCGTTCCTCGATCAACTCGTCATGGGCACGGCGCTGATCGGCTTTTCCATGCCGATCTTCTGGTGGGGCCTGCTGCTGATCATCCTGTTCTCCGGCATATTGCAATGGACGCCGGTGTCGGGCCGCATCTCGCTGATGTATTTCTTCCCCTCGGTCACCGGCCTGATGCTGGTCGACTCGCTGCTGTCGGGAGAGCCCGGCGCCTTCAAATCCGCGGTCAGCCATTTGATCCTGCCGACCATCGTGCTCGGCACCATCCCGCTCGCCATCATCGCGCGGCAGACGCGCTCGGCCATGCTGGAGGTGCTGTCGGAGGATTATGTCCGCACCGCGCGCGCTAAGGGCCTGTCCACCTTCCGGGTCGTCGGCGTCCATGCGCTGCGCAACGCGCTGATCCCGGTGGTGACGACCATCGGCCTGCAGGTCGGCGTCATGCTGGCCGGCGCCATCCTGACGGAATCGATCTTCTCTTGGCCCGGCGTCGGCAAGTGGATGGTCGATTCGGTGTCGCGCCGCGACTATCCCGTCATCCAGGGCGGCCTGCTGATCATCGCCGGCCTTGTCATGGTGGTGAACCTGATCGTCGACCTGCTCTACGGTCTCATCAACCCGCGCATCAGGCACTGAGGAGAAGACCATGGCAGACGCAGCCTCCCCCGTGCCCGCCGCCGCGATCAACACCGACCCGTCGCGCCGCGCCCGGCTCGCCGAGTTCTGGTACTATTTCTCGGAGAACCGCGGCGCCGTCGCCGGCCTGTGCTTTTTCATCTTCCTCGTTCTCCTGGCGATCTTCGCGCCGTTCATCGCGCCGCACGCGCCGCAGGAGCAGTATCGCGACGCGGTGCTGGTGCCGCCCTTCTGGCAGGAGGGCGGGCGCACCGCCTTCCTGCTCGGCACCGACCAGGTCGGCCGCGACCTGCTCTCGCGCCTTATCTACGGCACCCGCTATTCGCTGTTCATCGGCGTCATCGTCACCTTTATCGCTCTGACGGGAGGCATATTGCTCGGCGTGATTGCCGGCTATTTCCGTGGCTGGGTCGACACGCTGATCATGCGCGTCATGGACGTGATCCTGGCCTTCCCGTCGCTGCTGCTGGCGCTAGTCCTGGTGGCCATTCTCGGGCCGGGCCTGACCAATGCGATGATCTCGGTGGCCGTGGTCTATCAGCCGCATTTCGTGCGCCTGACCCGCGCCGCCGTGATGGCCGAGAAATCGCGCGACTATGTTGTCGCCGCGAAGGTCGCCGGGGCGGGGCCGCTCCGGCTGATGTTCAAGACCATCCTGCCCAACTGCATGGCGCCGCTGATCGTGCAGGCGACGCTGTCCTTCTCCAACGCCATCCTCGATGCGGCAGCCCTCGGCTTCCTGGGCATGGGCGCGCAGCCGCCGACGCCCGAATGGGGCACCATGCTTGCCGAGGCGCGCGAGTTCATCCTGCGCGCCTGGTGGGTGGTGACGCTGCCGGGCCTGGCCATCCTGGTCACGGTTCTCGCCATCAACCTGATGGGCGATGGCCTGCGCGACGCGCTCGACCCGAAGCTGAAGCGGAGCTGAGGCACGCTCTCAATGGAGCTCGATCGTAACCACTTCGCGCACGTTGCGGGCGCCGCGCCTGTCGCCCGGCACGATGATGCGCAGGCCGTCCTCGAACGGCTTGCCGTCGACCTCGGTGGCGACCATCATCGCGGTATTGCCGAAATCCGGATGGATCTCGCCGACCGAAAAGGCGATGCGGTAGCCGTCGCGGCCGGTGACCACAAACGTCCTGGCGAGCTCTTCGTTATGTCCGATCCCATCGAACGCCTTGTTGGCCTTGAGCACCTCCCAGAACAGCACGCCCTTGTAGTGGCCGCTGGAAGGACCTTTCGAGGTCTGGAAGCTGACATCCTTCTCGACCGCCGGCAGCTTCGACAGATTCTCCGGATTGATCAGGACCGGCGCCGGGCCGATGCCAATGAGTTCGACCGTGTCGATCTTGGCCGCCGCGTCCTGCGCCCGCGCGAGTGGAGCGAACGCAATCATGGCCGCGATGAGCAGGAAACGAAGCATCGTCATAGGGAATTTCCTCGTTATGTCCGACCGGATAGTACGATTCGGGCAGGCCGGCGGCAATCGCCTATCGACCTGCCGATAGGGATAGGGCCGCTATTTCACGGATTGGCGGCTCTGCCGAGTTTTCAAGTCTCGAACGACCAGGTGCAAAAATGCCTCTGCTAGAAATCGAAAACCTGGTCGTCGAATTCCAGACGGCGTCCGGCATGTTCCGCGCGGTCGATGGCGTGTCGCTGGCCGTCAGCGAGCGCGAGGTGCTGGCGATCGTCGGCGAATCCGGGTCGGGCAAGTCGGTGTCGATGCTGGCGGTGATGGGCCTGCTGCCCTGGACCGCCAAGGTGACTGCTGACAAGATGACCTTCGGCGGCCGCGATCTTCTTTCGCTCACACCTTCCGACAGGCGAAAAATGGTCGGCAAGGACATGGCGATGATCTTCCAGGAGCCGATGGCAAGCCTCAACCCCTGCTTCACCGTCGGCTTCCAGATCGAGGAGGTGCTCAAGGTCCACATGGGCCTCGACCGCAAGGCGCGCCGGGCGCGGGCCATCGAACTCTTGAAGCTGGTCGGCATCCCGCAGCCGGAGGAGCGCCTCAACTCCTTCCCGCACCAGATGTCGGGCGGCCAGTGCCAGCGCGTGATGATCGCCATCGCGCTCGCCTGCAATCCGAAGCTGCTGATCGCCGACGAGCCAACCACGGCGCTTGACGTCACGATCCAGAAACAAATCCTCGACCTACTGATGCGGCTGCAGGCCGAACACGGCATGGCGCTGATCATGATCACCCACAATATGGGCGTGGTCGCCGAAACGGCCGACCGCGTCATCGTCCAGTACAAGGGTCGTAAGATGGAGGAGGCCGACGTGCTTTCCCTGTTCGAGAACCCCAAAAGCAACTACACGAGGGCGCTGCTGTCGGCGCTGCCGGAGAACGCCACCGGCGACCGGCTGCCGACGATCGGCGAATTCATGACCGACGGCGGATTCAGGAGCGCAGCGCAATGACCGGCCCCATTCTGGAAGGCAGGAACATCGTCCGCGACTACCATATGCGCGGCGGCATATTCGGCAAGGCGCGCACCGTCCACGCGGTCAAGGGTGTCAGCTTCAAGGTCGACAAGGGCAAGACACTGGCGATCGTCGGCGAAAGCGGCTGCGGGAAGTCGACGCTTGCCCGCATCATTACACTGATCGACCAGGCGACCGCCGGCGACCTGATCATCGAAGGCAACAAGGTCGATATTGCCAAGGGCAGCCTGACGCCGGAGATGCGCCGCAAGGTGCAGATCATCTTCCAGAATCCTTACGGCTCGCTCAACCCGCGCCAGAAGATTGGCGACGTGCTCGGCGAGCCGCTGGTGATCAACACCGACAAGAGCGCCGAGGAACGACGCGACCTCGCCATGAAGATGCTGAAAAAAGTCGGGCTGGGGCACGAGCACTACAACCGATATCCGCACATGTTCTCCGGCGGCCAGCGCCAGCGCATCGCGATTGCCCGCGCGTTGATGCTCAATCCAAGCCTGCTGGTGCTCGACGAGCCGGTCTCGGCGCTCGACCTGTCCGTGCAGGCGCAGGTGCTGAACCTTCTGGCTGACCTGCAGGACGAGTTCCAACTGACCTATGTCTTCATCAGCCACGACCTGTCCGTGGTGCGATACATCGCCGACGACGTTATGGTGATGTATTTCGGCGAGGCCGTGGAGTACGGCAGCCGCGACTCCGTCTTCTCCGATCCCCAGCACAGCTACACCAGGACGCTGTTCGCGGCGACACCGCGCGCCGACGTCGACAGCATCAAGGCGAGGCTGGCGCGCAAGACGGCCGCATAGCGTGGCGCAGATATGCCGCCGCGGCCGCGAGGACGGCCGGGCGATGCAACCGTTCACATTTTCGGGAGCAGTCCGGCTTTGAGTTCGAAGACTCAGCTCCAACGGCCTGTATTGGCTTGATGACTGGTATTTTACCCTATTTACAGCCTCTTCACGGCGGCAATTGACCTTTCCGCGGCTTGCTGCCAATGGATTGCAGTGCGTTTCCAGCGCAATCTGGGGTGGCGTCGCATGGTGCGGGGTGAGGTATTGAGATCCGCCGGTGCCTGGGGCCTGTCAAATGGGCGGGGCGCGTTGCGCCCACCGGCCGCAATCCTCCGTTTCCGTCTCGTGGATAGCATTCGGGCGGTTCTTGTCCGCCTCGCCGCCCTGGCGCTGGTGGGGCTGCTCTTTGCGTCTTCTGCCCACGCGCAGAGCTGCGCCGATCTCCTCAGGATGGCGTCGCGCGGCGGCGGCGCGAGCAGCCCGGAGGCGGCGGCGCTGACCCGGCAACTCATCGCGCTTCAGGCGCTGGAGCGAAAACGCCAATGTTCTTCCAGGGCGAGGGGCGGCTTCTTCAACCCCTGCGCGGAACTCCAGGTAAAAAAGGCGGACGTCCAAAGGCGGCTTTCGAGAGCGAAAGGCGGCGGCGCGGCCGCGTTGCGCGCCCGGGCGGCGGCGATGGGCTGCGTCGTTGAGAGGCGCAAGGCGACGAGCGTGGCCGGGCGCTCGGGTCCGTCCGGACCCTATGTCGGAAGCAACGCCATGCTCTATTGCGTGCGGGTGGCCGACGGCTATTTCTTCCCGGTTCCGGGCGCCCAGTTCCTCGATTCCGGCGACTACAAGGACACGGTCGATCAGTGCCGGTACATCTGCAAAGGCAGCGAGACGGCGGTCTACAGGTTGGACGACGGCGGGCTCGAGACGGAAGAGATGGTCTCGGTCGAGACCGGAAAACCCTACAAGGAACTGCCGACCGCCTTTGCCTACCGCGACAGCGCGAACTTTGAGGGGTGCGATTTCCCGAGCTATTACCGCCGCGTCGAGGAAGCGCGGGCCCGCACGGTGACACCGCGGAACATGGAGAACGCCTTGATTCCGTTGCCGAAACAGCGGCCAGAAGACATGCCGCCGCTGATGGCGCTGACCGAGGAGAAGGCTCCTGCGCCGGCTCTTGCCAAGATGCCGACCGACAGGCCGGTGCGCGTCGTTGGCCCGAATTTCTTCCCCGAAGAATAGGGCGTGACAGGCTTTCGGGCCGGGATGATTTTCCGCGCCGACGACCTCCGGACCTATGATGCAAGTCGCGTGAACATCGGAAGATTGAATTATTACAATGGGTTGCCGTGAAGGGCGTTCGGAACTCTCGCCACCGGCTTCGCGCGCGACCGATTTTTGCGGGTCCGCGGCCGTCTTCGAGCATTTTGAGCTGACATACAGGCGCCTTTTCTTTCGCCAATCGATCCGTTTTGCGGCGATGGCGCGACGCCCCCCTCGGCGGTGCAAGACGGTGGGCGACGCTCTCAAACCATTCGCAAAAAGCGTGTAGGCAAGGACCAGGCGAATTGGGCCAAGGTTACAATCGTTGAGTATCGCCGTATATGACGGATACGCAATCTGAACCTTGGAAGAGCTAAGAACCAACCGGTTGGTTGACAATCACCAGGCGTTGGCTAGGATCGTGATGCCGTTTGCGCCGGGCTCCATTCGATGTCCCAAACCACAGTCCGACCCGTTGTCGTTTCGCTCCTGCGGGCTGGATTTGCGTTGCCGGCGAGCGCCGGTGGCGGGTACGCGCGATGAACGCCCACGACGTCATCATTGTCGGCGCGGGAGCGGCGGGCTGCGTGCTGGCAAACCGGCTGAGCGCCGATCCGGCCCGCAAGGTGCTGCTGCTTGAGGCCGGCCCGGCGGGTATGCCGGTCACGGCAAAGATGCCGGGCGCCTGGATAAGCCTGATCGACACCGAATATGACTGGAAATACCACACAGTGCCGCAGGCGCGCTGCTTCGGCCGCCGCATCGCCTGGCCGCGCGGCCGGCTGCTCGGCGGCTCGGGCTCGACCAACGCCATGGTCTATATGCGCGGCTCCCCGTCGGACTACGACCGCTGGCGTGGCAAAGGCTGCCTCGGCTGGGGTTTTGACGATTTGCTGCCGTGGTTTTGCAAGTCGGAGAACAATCCGCGCCTGGCCGGTTCGCCCATGCATGGCGACAGCGGCGAATTGCTGGTGGTCGACGTGCCGAACCACGATCCGGCGGAAAAATTGTGGGTCGAGGCGGCGAAGGAATACGGCCTGCCGTTCAATGACGACTTCAACAGCGGCGACCAGTATGGCTGCGGCTTCTTCCAGGTGTTCATGAAGGACGGCGAGCGCTGCGGCCCGGCCACCGCCTTCCTCGATCCGGTGCTGTCGCGGCCGAACCTGACGGTGGTCACTTCGGCGACGGCAACAAAAATCCTGATCGACAAGGGTAGGGCGCGCGGCATCGAATATTTGCATTTCGGCAAGGTCGAGACGGCTTTTGCCGACAGCGACGTGGTGCTGGCCGGGGGCACGGTGAACAGCCCGCATCTGCTGTTGCTGTCGGGCATCGGCCCGGCGGACGAACTGAAGACTTGCGACGTAGAGCCGGTCCACGACCTGCCCGGCGTCGGGCGCACGATGCAGGACCATCTGAATGTCGTCGTCACCTTCTCGACGCGGGAGAAATTCGGCATCGGCGGCATCAGTGAGGCGGAATGGGTGGAGGCCACGCAGGAGTGGGGCGACCGGCGCAGCGGCGCGCTGGCCAACCCTTGGTCGACCAGCGGCGGCCAGGCGAAATCGCGGCCGGAGTTGGCCGAACCGGACCTGCAGATCTACGGCATCGCCACGCCGCATCGCGACCACGCGCGCTATCTTTCGACCGTGCCGGGAATCTCGATGTTCACCGTGCTGCAGCGGCCGAAGAGTGTTGGCACGCTGTCGCTGCGCTCCGCCGATCCGCTGATGCATCCGGCGATCGACCCAAAATACCTGTCCGATCCCGACGGCGACGATCTGGCTACTCTGGTCGATGCCGTAGCCTTGAGCCGCGGCATCGCGGCGACGAAAACCCTGTCGCGGCTGGGACTGGCCGAGATGTCTACATCGGCGGAGGCGCGAAGCCGCGATGAGATCGCGACGTTCGTCCGCGCCCAGTGCCAGTCTATCTACCATCCGACCAGCACTTGCCGGATGGGAGTGGACCACGAGGCCGTGGTCGATCCGGCCACGCTCAGGGTGCACGGGCTGGAGGGCTTGCGCGTCTGCGATGCTTCCGTGTTTCCTGACGTGGTCGCCAGCAACATCATGGCGACGGTGATGATGATCGCCGAACGCGGCGCCGAGTACATGAAGAACTGAGGGAGGAAGAATTGGCTGAAGTCACGGAAAGCCTGCTGCGCACCTATGTCGAGTCGGACGGCCTGGCGCTGGCCGAACTGGTACACAAGGGCGAGGTCTCGCCGCTGGAACTGGTGGAGGCGGCTGTCGTCACCATCGAGAAGCTGAACCCGACGCTCAACGCGGTGATCCACAAGCATTACGACATGGCGCGCGAGGCGGCGCAAAGCGTCGATCGCAAGGCGCCCTTCGCCGGCGTGCCCTATCTGCTCAAGGAACTGGCGACATCCTGGAAAGGTTCGCCCAACACCAATTCGTCCTATTATCTCAAGGACGTGGTGTCGGATTTCGACGCCGAGGTGGTGACGCGTATCAAGAAGGCCGGCTTCCTGCTGGTCGGCAAATCGAACGCGCCCGAGAATGGCTGGTCGATCTCGACCGAGCCGAAACTTTTCGGCGCGACCGTCAATCCGTGGCGCGCTGAAGTGACTGCGGGCGGCTCCAGTGGTGGCTCCTGCTCGGCGGTGGCATCGCGCATGGTGCCGGTGGCCGAATCCAGCGACGCGGCGGGGTCGATCCGCGTACCCGCCTCCTGCTGCGGCGTGCTCGGCCTGAAACCGTCGCGCGGCCGGGTGACGATGGCGCCTTATGCCGACGCATGGCACGGCTGCGCCTATTTCCTCGCCAACACCCGCTCGGTGCGCGACACCGCCGCCTATCTTGACGCGGTCGCCGGCGCGCTGCCTGGCGATCCCTACCAGCCGCCGGTACCGGAGAAGAGCTGGCTCGAATTGTCGCGCCATGCGCCGAAGAAGCTGCGGATCGCCTATTCGGTGACGCCGCCGGACGGCAGGGGCATCGACCCTGAGGTCAAGCAGGTGGTGCTCGACACGGCCAAGCGGCTTGAAAACCTCGGCCACACGGTCGAGGAGCACAATATGGCGCTCGACGCCGACAATGCCTGGAAGACCTACACCCATATGAGCTGCGTGCAGACGGCGGCGGTCTTCGACTGGCTGGCGGCTGTGGTCGGCCGACCGGTGACGAAGGACGATGTCGAGCCGATCACCTGGGCGATCATCGAGCGCGGCCGGGCGACCAGCGGCATCCGCCATATTTCGGATGTGGAGGCGGTGCGCCAGATGGGGCGGGCGATCGCAATGGACCTCGACGCCTACGACATTTTCCTGACGCCGACGCTGACGAACCTGCCGCGGCCGGTCGGCTTCTACGACATGTCGACTACTGACCTCGACGCCTACAACGATCTGTGGAGCGACGGCGTGTTCATGTTCCCGTTCGACATGTCCGGGCAGCCGGCGATGTCGATCCCGGTCGGCATGTCGAAATCCGGCGTGCCGATCGGCGTGCAGGCGGTCGGCCGCTATGGCGACGAGGCGACCATCCTGGCGCTCGCCACGGTGCTGGAGCAGGAGGTGCCGTGGGCTGGGAGAAGGCCGAAGGTAGCTGCTTGAGGATTTTGCGCGCCCCCTCCACCGCCTTCGGCGGTCCCCCTCCCCCGTAAACGGGGGAGGATCCAGGGCGTGCCGGCGGTGCCGCTGATCCTCCCCTGCGAAGCGGGGGAGGGGGACCATGCGAAGCATGGTGGAGGGGGCGCGACGAAGTTAGAACAAGATAGGAAACGTAGGGATAACCCATGTCGCTCACAGATCAGATCCCGCGATCTTTTGGCAGCGAGGCGGAACTCGACGATTTCATGTCGGCGCCGTCGCCGGAACTGGTGCGCGACCTCAAAAGCGTACCGGGCGACATTTTGATCCTCGGTGTGGGCGGCAAGATGGGGCCGACGCTGGCGCGCATGGCCAAGCGCGCCGTTCCTTCGAAGCGTGTCGTCGCCGTGGCGCGTTTTTCCGCGGCCGGGCTGCGCCAGGAACTGGAGGCGCATGGCATCGAGACAATCGCCTGCGACCTGCTCGACGCCGAGGCGGTGAAAAAACTGCCGCGGCTCGAGAACGTCGTATTCATGGCCGGCTTCAAGTTCGGCGCGCAGGCCGATCCCGGCCAGACCTGGGCGATGAACGTGCAGGTGCCGGCGACCGTCGCCGATGTTTTTCGCACCTCGCGCATCGTCACCTTCTCGACCGGCTGCGTCTATCCTTTCGCGACGGTGCGCGAGGGCGGCAGCACCGAGGACGTGCCGCCCAACCCGCCGGGTGAATATGCGATCACCTGCTTTGGGCGCGAGCGCATGTTCGAGCATTATTCGAAGGTTCACGGCACGCCGGGCGTGCTGTTCCGGCTGAATTACGCGATCGACCTTCGCTATGGGGTCTTGCACGACATTGCCAAAAACATCCTCGACGGCAAGCCGATCGACGTGTCGATGGGCCATGTCAACGTCATCTGGCAGGGCGACGCCTGCTCGCAGGCGCTGCGCTGCCTCGCGCATTGCGCCACGCCGCCGCTGCCGATCAATGTCAGCGGGCCTGAGATCCTGCCGGTGCGCTGGCTGGCGCAAGAACTCGGCCGGCGGCTAGGCAAGGAGCCAGTGATCGTCGGCGAGGAGGCGGAGCGCTCCTGGCTGACCAACACGGCGCGCGCTGCGCAACTCTTCGGCTATCCGAAAGTCCCGGCCCTGACCATGCTCGACTGGGTGGCCGACTGGCAGCTTGCCGGCGGCCGCAGCCTCGGCAAGCCGACGAAATTCGAGGTCCGAAGTGGTTCCTATTGACGTCGAGGACGTCCTTGTCGGCCGTGCCGATATCGAGGATGCCCTGCGGCTCTCCGACGAGGCGGGCTGGAACCAGACGCCGGACGATTGGGCGGTGTTCGTTGATCACGGTGAAGCTTATGGCGTCCGCGCCGGCAGCCGGCTGGTCGCGACGGCAGCGATCCTGCCTTACGGTGGCGGTTTCGGCTGGGTTTCGATGGTGCTGGTGACGGCGGATTGGCGCCGGCGCGGTTTAGCCTCGCGGCTGTTGAACCGCTGCATATCGGCATTGCGGGCGAGGGGCTGTGCCGCGCTGCTCGACGCCACGCCGGAAGGCGCGCTGATCTACGGCCAACTCGGTTTCCGCGGCAAATGCGAAATGACGCGGTGGCGGGGGAGGGGGCTTGGCGAGGTGTCCGGCCAATCCGTGACGGAGGAGTTCGCCGTAAGTGATGGGTTACAGAAAGCAATCGCTGCCGCCGACCGTGTCGACATTCTGGCGCGGGACATGCCGGCCTTCGGCGGAGACCGAGGGTTCCTCCTGGAGAATTTCCTCGACCGGCCGGGCACGGCAGCCATTGGGGACGGCCGGAACTTTGTCGTCCTGCGCGAAGGCAGGCGCGCCACCCAGATCGGCCCGCTGGTCGCCGGCTCCGGCGCCGAGGCGCGTGACTTGCTGGAGGCGGCGCTCGCGGCCGTTTCGGGGCCGGTCATCCTCGACGTGCTCGACGCCGGGACAGGCTTGAATGCGGTGCTCGACAAAAGCGGGTTCGAGGCGTTCCGGGGATTCGAGCGCATGGTGCTGGACCGGCCCGATCTGCCGGGCGAGCCGGCGGCGCTGATGGTCGCCGCCGGGCCGGAGTTTGGGTAGGGCGCCTCGCCTGTCTCGGGTGGAGGCCGGGATTGTCAATCTCGCTGCCGTCGGCATGCCGCCTATCGCGACGTCCGGATGGTAAGCTTCAACGCAAGCCTGAACGCGATCCTGCTGACGAACAGGGTCAGGCAGAAGGCGATCGGCCACGCGATGATGAACTGCTTCGGCCATTCGCTGAGCCAATGCATCGTTGGCCCAAGGGCTATGAGGCTCATGATGCCGGACATCGACGCGGCCATCATCAAGGCAATGAAGACCTGGGCGACGAGGAGTGTTTTCTTGTCAGTCATGTCATTCTCGATATTGCGGATCGGAGAATGACGGGTCGTTGCCGACCTCACCACGCACCAATCCCGGTTCAGGTTGGTGCCGTGGGTTCGCGCCGTAGCGCGACTGATCCCGCGAGGCGCGGGGACCGGAATAACCAACCGGCCGCAATCTTTTCGACGCGCCAGCCTTACTGTTCCGCCATCGCTGGTGTCAAGGCGGCCGCGCTCCGCTTCAAGCCATTGCCTGCCTGCGTAAGCCAGGCCAGTCGCCGGTGGGCTTGAACGACCGGTCAGGATGCCGGGATCGCGCCTTTTCCAGCAAGCTTGACGACAGGGCGAGCCGCTTCGCCAGCACCCGTCGCAGCCACCAGCAGCGCGTGCTCGTCGAGCCCGGCATTGTCCATGACCGCCGAGACGCGGCCGTGGCGCACGACGGCGATGCGGTGGCTGAGCGCCAGCACTTCGTTGAGCTCCGACGAGATCAGGATGATCGCGACGCCTTCGGCCGACAGGCGGCGCAGCACGGCATAGATCTCCTCCCTCGCGCCGACATCGACGCCGCGGGTGGGCTCGTCGCAGATCAACACTTTCGGCCGCGCGAGCAGGGCGCGCGCGAACAGCACCTTTTGCTGGTTGCCGCCGGACAGCGAGCCGATCGGCGTGTCGAGCGAGGCGGCGACGAGGCGAAGGCCACGCAGCACTTCGCCGGCTTCGGCGCGCTCGCGTCCGAGCCGCAGGAACCCGCCAGGCGCGAAGCGGCCGAGCGAGGCGGCGGTGGCGTTGCCGGTCACCGCGAGCGGGCCAAAAATGCCGTCGCGCTTGCGATCCTCCGTCATGTAGACGACGCCCGCTGCGAGCGCCTTGGCCGGATCGTCGGGCAGAGGGGCGCCGTTGAGTGTCGCGGAAAACCCGTCACGACGGCGCAGGCCGGCGATGCGGTGGGCAATCGAGGTGCGGCCGGTGCCGACCAGCCCGGCAAGGCCCCAAATTTCGCCCGCGCGAATGTCGATGACGGCTCCGTCCTCGGAAAGGCCGCTGACCGAAAGCACGGTCCTGCGCTGACCGTCGATCGGTGTGGGCGCGGCGTTGGCGGAGACGTCGCGGCCGGTCATCAGCCGGATCAGCTCGACTGATATGAGCGCGGCCTTGTCGCGGGTGGCGACCAGCGCGCCATCGCGCATCACGGAAACTTTGTCGGCGATCTCGAAAATCTCTTCGAGACGGTGCGAGATGTAGAGGATCAGCAGGCTCTGTTGGCGCAGCGTGCGGATGACGGCGAACAGTTTTGCCTGCTCGGCGATCGACAGCACCGCTGTGGGTTCGTCGAGGATGAGGATTCGGGCCTCGGTGGCCAGCGCCCGCGCCAGTTCGACGAGCTGGCGGTCGGCGACGCCGAGCGCACCGACCGGCGTGTCGGGCGAGAGCGCGATGCCGAAGCGGCCGAGCAGGTTTGCGGCGGCGCGCGAGGCGGCGCGGCGGTCGACCACGCCGAAGCGGCCTCGAAACTCGCGGCCGAGAAAGATGTTGTCGGCGACGGTGAGTTCCGGGATCGAGCTGAACTCCTGGTAGACGATGGCGACGCCGGCGTTGCGGGCATCGGCGGGCGAGGCGAAGGCGACCGGCTGGCCGGCGATGGCGATCGTGCCCGAGGTCGGGTGGATGGTGCCGGAAAGAATGTTCATCAGCGTCGACTTGCCGGCGCCGTTGGCGCCGCAGACGGCATGCACCTCGCCGCTCTCGGCGGCGAAGTCCACATGGTCGAGCGCCAGCACGCCGGGGAACCGGCGTGTCAGCGCGTGGGTTTCGAGCAGCGGCATGGCGCTTGCGGTCGTTCGGCCTTACTGCGGCAAAAATTCCTTGGGCAGGTCGGTCTTGAACCAGTCGTCGGGGCGGTCCGGCTCGTTCAGCTTGGCGGCTTCGGCGGGATCGAGGTAGCGGGTGGGCACCACCACGGCGGTGGTCGTCGGCTTGCCGGTCAGGATGTTCACCGCCTGCTTGACCGCCTCTCGGCCGACGTCCAGGCCGCTGGTGACCGAGCCCCACTTGCCCTCCTTGGCCACGAGTTTTGTCCAGCCATTGTAATCGTCGCCGGGCGACAGCGTCAGCTCGCCAAGCCGGCCGGCCTCGTCGAAGGCCTCGTAGATGCCCATCGACATCTGACCGGCAGGCGAGAAGGCGCCGTCGATCTCGGGAAAGCGCTGAAGGAGGTTTTCCGTCAACTGCTTGGCTTTTGCGCGGTCCCAGTCGCCATATTCCGAGCTGATCAACTCCATGTCGGGATAGTTCTTCAGCACCTCCTGCAGTACGGCGAGTTGCACCACGGCGGCCGACGAGCCGGCGATCGGCAGCATGGCGAAGACTTTTCCCTTGCCGTCCAGCGATTTGGCGAAATTGGTGGCGACCTGCTCGGAATAGCTCCACTGGTTGACATAGGCGTTGGAGGTAACAGCGGGATCGCGCATAAAATTGTAGCCGATGTTGATGGTGACCACGCCCTTCTCGTGCGCCTTTTGCAGCACCGGCAGGATCGCCTTCTCGTCGACCGGCCAGAACAGGATGGCGTCGACGCCGCTGGTCAAGAGATCCTCGATGTCGGCCGCCTGCTTGGTCGGGTTGAAGGCGGCGTCGGTGACCTTGACCTCCTTGATCTCGGGATGCAGCGAGGCCTCGTATTTCACCGACTGCGCGGTGAAATTGATCCAGGCGTTGCTGAGATAGCCCGCCGACAGGCCAATCCTGAGGTCGCCGTCCTTCTTGTATTTGGAGGTGTCGAGCGGCTCCTTCGCCCAATTCATGATCTGGTCGTAGGTTTCCTTCTTGGTCAGGTCCATGTCCTGCGCGACCGAGGCTCCGGTCGTGAAGGCGCCGATCATCGCCGCGGCGATGAAGGGTTTGAGATAGCGACGCATTTTTCTTACTCCCCTGCTGGTTGCTATTGTTGACTGCGACCGCCGCCGCGGCTGCCGATCCACGAATGGGCGGCCGAGGCGGCGATGATGATCAGGCCCTTGATGGTGAGTTGCGCGGCGAAGGGCAGCCCGGCGACATTGGCGAGGTTGAGCGCGATGAACAGCACCATGACGCCGGCAAAAGTGCCGCCGACGCTGCCACGGCCGCCGGCAAAGGTGGTGCCGCCGAGCACGACGGCGGCAAGAACGTCGAATTCCATGCCGGCGCCGGGATTGGTGCCGGACACGCCGGTGCGCGCCAGCAGCGCAAGGCCGCCGAGGCCGGCGAACAGGCCGGAGACGATGTAGGCGACGACGGTAATGCGGGTGACCGGCAGGCCGGCCAGCCGCGCCGCTTCGGGATTGGCGCCGACGAGATAGACGCCACGGCCGAAGCGGGTGCGCGATTGCAGGAAGATGCCGATGGCGACCGCGGCGAGCAGGCAGATCACCAGCACCGGCAGGACGTTGCCGAAGATGCGGCTGTTCAAAACCTCGCGGAACCCCGGCGAGACGATGCCGCGCGCCGTGCCGCCGGTGCCCATCTGGACGAGGCCGTAGACGACGATCGACATGCCGAGCGTGACGATGAAGGCCGACACTTTTCCGTGGGCGATGACCAGGCCGTTGGCCAGCCCGATTGCCGCGCCGCAGGCCGATGCCGCCGCGACGCCGAGCCAGAGGTTTTCCGGCTTGCCGTCCATCACCAACGCGCAGACGACGGCGCTCATCGACACGATCGCACCGACCGAGAGGTCGACGCCACGCAACAGCATGACGAAGGTGACGCCGACGGCAGCGATGCCGACGGGGGCCGCCTGGCGCACCAGATTGGTGAGATAGTTCAGCTTGAAAAAGGCGTCGGAGGCGAGGCCGGCCAGCAGGAGAAGAACGGCGAGCACGATCCACACCGCCGCCTTGTCCAGCGACGGAAGGCTGAAGCCCGGCCGCGCGGGGCTCGCCACCGCACTCATGCCGGCTGCGCCAGCCGTCGCGGACGGTCGGCGAGGATGGCGAGGATGACGATCAGGCCCTTCACGACGATCTGGGTGAAGGCCGGCACCTGCAACAGGTTGAGCAGGTTGCTGAGCACGCCGAGGAACAGCACTGCGCCGAGGATGCCGGCGACGCTGACCTTGCCGCCCTTCAGCGGCGTGCCGCCGAGCACGACGGCGACGATGGCGTCGAGTTCCAGACCGTTGCCGGCATTGGGAAAGCCGGTGCCGAGACGCCCGGCGACCAGAAGCGCGGCAAGGCCGGCGCAGAGGCCCGAGACAAGATAGGTGATGCGGGTGAGCGAGAACAGGTTCAAGCCGGCCTTGCGGGCGGAGTCGGGGCTGTTGCCCATGGCCAGCAGGTGCCAGCCGAAGATCGAGCGCTGCAGCCCGTACCAGGTGGCGACGGCGACGGCGACCACCAGCAACAGCGACACCGGGATGCCCAGGATGCGGCCATTGGCGAGAAAGCCGATCGACGGCGCCGCCTGGCCGATGCTGCGGTCGGTCAGCATGAAGATGCAGCCCTGAAGCACGCTGAGCATGCCGAAGGTGAGGATCAGCGGCGACATACGTAGCCGGTTGATCAACTCGCCGTTGATCAGCCCTATCAGCGCGGCGAGCGCCAGGCAGCCGGCGACGACGGCAAGCGTCATGCCGGGAAAGGCCTCGAACAACATGCAGGCGACGACGGTGATCAGCCCAACCAGTTGACCGACCGAGAGGTCGATCATGCCGCCGGCGATCACGAAGGCCTGGCCGAGCGCCAGGATGGCCAGAGTCGAGGACTGGTCGAGCACATTGGCGAGGTTGGAAAGAGTGCGGAATTGAGGGACGGAGACTATGCCGGCCAGCACCAGCGCGGCCAAGGCCCAGTAGATGCGGGGCAGTCCTGGGATGAGCGGGGCGCCTATGGCCGGGGGCCGCATTTGCATTCTGTCCCCAAAGTAACTAAGTAGTTGGTTATCACGGTGTGGACGACCGGTCAATATAGGCTGGCTGCACTGGACAAGGCGTTGGAATGGCTGGATTGTCCGCTCATCGGAGGGACGACATCAGCCGCCGTGGTACAGGTTATCACGGAACGACCGGAACGGGAGGACAACCCATGGCTGGACGCCCCACGCGCGCGGTTCTCGAACGGGCGGCCAGGCCCGCCGAAGCTCGGCCGCCGAAACCTCGCGACTCGGCGGCGACGCGCGCCGCGCTGCTGGCGATGGCGATCAGCGAATTCGCCGACAAGGGATTTGCCGGCGCCAGGGTGGACGAGATCGCCAATCGCGCCGGCGTCAACAAGCAGCTCCTCTATCACCATTTCGGCAACAAGGACGACCTCTACCGGGTGGCGCTGGAGACGGTGTATTCCGAGATCCGCGATAAAGAGAAGGCGCTGCATCTGGGCGACCTGTCGCCGCTGGAGGCGATGCGCACGCTGGTGGGTTACTCCTTTGACTATCTGGTCGAGCACCCCGAATTCATCAAGCTGGTGAGCGACGAAAACGCCCAGGGCGCGCCGCATGCCGCCAAATCCGAAGAACTGGCCGAGATGCATTGGCCGCTGGTCGAACTTTTGCGCGAGACTTTGAAGCGCGGCGCCGAGCAAGGCGTCTTCCGCGACGACATGGACCCGGTCAACGTCTACATCTCGATCGCCGGCATTTCGTATTTCTACTTTTCCAACAACCCGACCCTGTCGGCCATCTTCGGCAGGAAACTCAATACGCCCGATGCGATCGCGGCGCGGCGGCGGCATGTAATCGAGTTCGCACTGGCGGCATTGAGAAGAAACCAACCGGTTGGTTGACAGCTAACGTGCGGCTGATAGAGTTTGGGTGAGGCATTCGCTCCCGGCCGCGGTGGTCGCGCGGGGCGTGTGCCTGGCGACAGCCAGGCGAGGACAGGGATGGGGCTTCACCGCAGCGAATTGCCCGCCGATGTGACCGGCCTGCTTCGCGCCGGAACCGTCATTCCGGCGCAGCCGTTGGCGCTCGACGCGGGGCGGCGGTTCGATCCGAAACGGCAGCGGGCGCTGACCCGCTATTATGTCGACGCCGGCGCGGGCGGGCTGGCGGTCGGGGTTCATACGACGCAATTCGAGATTCGCGATGTCGGGCTCTATGAGCCGGTGCTGTCGCTGGCGATGAAGGCCGCGCGCGAATGGACCGGCCGGCCGCTGGTGATGATCGCCGGCGTCGTCGGCCCCACCGACCAGGCTATCCGAGAGGCGCGCACCGCCGTGGATCTCGGTTACCATGCCGGTCTGCTCAGCCTCGCCGCGTTGAAGGGCCGGTCGGAAGACGAGATCATCGCGCATTGCCGGCGCGTGGCAGAGGAGATCCCGGTGGTCGGCTTTTATCTCCAGCCTGCCGTCGGCGGGTTGCCGCTGGACGCCAAATTCTGGAAGCGGTTCTGCGAGATCGACAATGTCGTGGCGATCAAGGCGGCACCCTTCAATCGCTACCGCACCATCGACGTCATGCGCGGCCTGGTCGAGGCGCAGGCGGAAGAGCGCATCACGCTCTACACAGGCAATGACGACCACATCGTGCTCGACCTCGCGATTCCTTTTTCGATCCCGCGTGATGGCGCTGCCGTGACGGTGCGGTTTCGCGGCGGACTGCTAGGCCACTGGTCGGTGTGGACGCGCGGTGCCGTGCAACTGCTCGACCGGATCAAGCGGGCGGTGGCGGCAGGCGCCATTCCGGACGAACTTCTGGCGCTCGACGCGCGTGTCACCGACTGCAACGCCGCCTTCTTCGACGTCGCCAACGATTTCCGCGGCTGCGTCGCCGGCTGCCACGAGGTGTTGCGCCGTCAGGGGCTTCTGGACGGAATCTGGTGTCTGAACCCGCAGGAGGGGCTCAGCCCCGGCCAGGCGGAAGAGATCGACCGCGTGTGCCGGGTGCATGCCGGTTTGGCGGACGATGACTTCGTGAGAGAGAATCGGGAGCGATGGTTGGCCTGAGAGTACGCACGGAGGGCGACCAATGGGTGCGTCCTTCGAGGCTCGCCCGTGAAGGCTTTCTTTCATATTTTCAACGCTTCGCGGGCTCGCACCTCAGGATGAGGGCGGACGTTCCAGCAGCGCTAACCTTCAACCTACTGCGACTTCTCGCGGCCGAACTCCTGATAGCTTCTGCCATGGACTTTTGCGATTGGCGTGCCGGCACAACCTCCCTCATCCTGAGGTGCGAGCCCGCAAGGCTTTTGAAGTTTGTAAGGACCCTTTGCGGGCGAGCCTCGAAGGACGCACCCGACATTGTGAAACGGCCTAGGATTTTCCCGCCGTCTTCAACCACCCCAGCGCCGTCCCACTATCCGCCACCCAGCCGAATTTCATCGCGAAATTCCTGAGCGTCGCGGCCTGGAGGTCGGGCGCGAAGGAGGAGACGCCGTCGGAGATCAGCGTCGTGCGGTAGCCGTGATGGAATGCCTCGCGTGCGGTTTCCTCGACGCAGATCTGCGCGACCGTGCCAGTCACCAGCAGTGAGCGCACGCCGAGCGCCTTGAGCCGGGCGTCGAGGTCGGTGGCATGAAATGAGCCGTAGCCGAACTTGTCGATGACCGCTTCGCCAGGCTGCGGCGCCAGTTCGGCGATGACATCGCCGCATTCCAGTTCGCCATCGGCATCCGCGTAGGTGCGCTTCACACCCTTCCAGCAGCATTTCACCTCCGCCTGGCATTGACGCGACCAGAGCCACATCAGTTCCGGCGTGTCGCGGGCATAGAAGCGCGTGTAGACCACCGGCCGTCCGAGCGCGCGGAAGGCGGCGATCAGCCGACGGATCGGCTCGATTGTCGCGCGCGCATCCGGCACCTCCAGCGGTGCGCCGATGCGCACGAAATCGTTCTGCATGTCGACGATGAGCAGAGCGGCATCCGCAACCCGCTCGGCCGGAGGCACGTCGGCTGCGTCTTTCCACTCACTCGATATGGCAGCGGCGGACATGGCGGATCCGGTTTCGAGGGCTGGTCGAAGCACGATGGATCAGCGTGCAAGGTGAGTCAACGTCTTCCAACCGGTTGGTTGATTAGCCGGCGATCAGGACCCGCCGGTCCTGCAAATCGCGCGTTGACACATGTGAAAAATTTTGCAACGTTTGAAAAAATTATCAAGCCACGCCGACAGAGCCTGGACGAATGGCAGGGATTGGAAACGGCCTTCGCGACGATGAAAGCAGCATGGCGACGCGCGCCGCCTGGCTGCATTATGCCGGCGGGCTGACCCAATCGGAGGTCGCCAAGCGCCTCGGCCTCACCAGCCTCAAGGCGCACCGGCTGATTACCAGGGCCAACCAGGACGGGCTGGTGAAGGTTTTCATCGACGGCGACGTGTCCGAATGCGTCGAGTTCGAGACCGAGCTCTGCAAGCGCTACGGGCTGGACTATTGCGAGGTCGTGCCGGAGTTCGACGACGAGGTTCTGCCGCTGAAGGCGCTCGGCATGTCCGGCGCGCAGTTTTTGAAGCGCGAGATCGAGCGCGGCGAGCCGGCGCTGATCGGCGTCGGCCATGGCCGCACGCTCGCGGCCTGCGTCGAATATCTGCCGAGGACGCTGGCGGGTTCGATCCGCTTCGTCTCGCTGCTCGGCGGCCTGACCCGGAAATTTTCGGCCAACCCGCATGACGTGATCCACCGGCTGGCCGAACGCACCGGCGCGGAAGCCTATGTGATGCCGGTACCGATGTTCGCCAACACGGCCGAGGACCGCGCCGTGCTGATCGGCCAGAAGGGCGTCAGCGAGGTGTTCGATCTTGCTAGGGCGGCCGACCTGCTGCTTGCCGGCATCGGCACCACCGAGCGCGAGGCCTCGCTGGTCGCCACGGGCATGGTCGAGCGTGGCGAGATGGAAGAGGTCAAGCGCGGCGGCGGCGTCGGCGAACTCTTGGGCCATTTCTTCGACGACGAGGGAAAACCGTTCGAGACCGCGCTGTCTGGCCGCGTGCTGGCGATCGGCCGGCAGGATTTGCGCAACAGGAGGATTGTCGCCGTCGCCGGCGGCAAGGTGAAGACTCGCGCCATCAAGTCGGTGCTGGAAAGCCGCTATCTCGGCGGCCTGATCACCGACGAGCGAACGGCGCGGTCTCTGGTGGAGGAAAAGCCGGTCGGGTAGCCGGCAAAATTCGCAACCGAACTACCCTGTGGAGGAGAATGGAATGTACGAGAGAGAGAAAGATCTGATCGGCGCGTTCCTGCGCGGACAGGTGGATCGCCGCGGCCTGATCAAGGGTCTTGGCGCGATGGGGCTCGCCGCCGGCACCGCCGGCACGCTGCTCAATCTCGGCCAGACGCGGGCGCTCGCCGCCGACTTCGACTGGCAGGCGCACAAGGGCAAGTCGCTGAAGCTGCTGCTCAACAAGCACCCCTATGCCGACGCCATGATCGCCAATTTGCAGACCTTCAAGGATCTGACCGGCATCGAGGTGACCTATGACGTCTTCCCGGAGGACGTCTATTTCGACAAGGTGACGGCGGCGCTGTCGTCGGGCTCGTCGGAATACGATGCCTTCATGACCGGCGCCTACATGACCTGGACCTACGGGCCGGCCGGCTGGATCACCGATCTCAACGAATGGATCAAGGACCCGGCCAAGACCAATCCGAACTATGCCTGGGACGACATGCTGCCAGGTGTGCGCAAATCCTGCGCCTGGAACGGCCAGCCCGGCGGCGTGCTCGGCTCCGACGACGCCAAGCAGTGGTGCATTCCGTGGGGCTACGAGCAGAACAACCTCACCTACAACAAGGAGATGTTCGACAAGGCGGGCGTAGGCATTCCCGCGAACCTGGATGAACTGGTCGCCAATTCGGCGAAGCTTACCAAGGATGTCGGCGGTGGCGTCTACGGCATCGGCGTGCGTGGCTCGCGTTCCTGGGCGACGATCCATCCGGGCTTCCTGTCCGCCTATGCCAATTTCGGCCAGAAGGACCTGAACGTCTCGGCCGACGGCAAGCTTTCGGCGGCGATGAACACGGCCGAATCCAAGGCGTTCCATGCCAAATGGGTGCAGATGATCCAGGAGAGCGGCCCGAAGGACTGGTCGACCTACACCTGGTATCAGGTCGGCACCGATCTCGGCGCTGGCGCTTCCGCCTCGATCTTCGACGCCGACATCCTTGGCTACTTCATGAACGGCGGCGACAACAAGATGGCGGGCAAGCTCGCCTATGCCGCCTTCAAGGCCAATCCGGCCGCCGAGGCGCCGACCCCGAACATCTGGATCTGGTCGCTGGCCATGTCCAACTTCGCCAAGGACAAGGACGCCACCTGGTACTTCCTGCAATGGGCGTCCGGGCCGGAGCACGCGATCTTCGGCGCCACCAAGATGGACTTCGTCAACCCCGTCCGCGCCTCGGTGTGGAAGGACGAGATGTTCCGCGAGAAGCTGAAGAAGAGCTATCCGGGTTATGTCGAGATGCACGACGTCTCGGCGCCGGGCGCCTCGATCAAGTTCACCGCGCAGCCGCTGTTCTTCGACCTGACCACCGAATGGGCGGCGACGCTGCAGAAGATGGTGGCCAAGGAGGTGCCCGTAGACGAGGGCCTAGACCAGCTCGCCCAGTCGATCGACGGGCAGTTGAAGGAAGCCGGGCTCGGCTGAGGCATCGGCACGCGCCTTGGCGACAGCGTCGCCGCCTCGTCCTTCTCCCCGTTCCGCGGGGAGAAGGAGCCGGCAGGCGGATCAGGGACATGGCGTCGAACCGAGATTGAACTCCCATGCGCGGCCTTAAAAATCCGGCCGCGCCAATGCCCGGCCGGCCGGCGCTACTCCCTGCGTCGGCCGGCCGCGGTGACTTCAACCAAGACGGAGCTGGCATGACCGCCGTAGTCTCGCAGGGCCGATCCCGTTCGCGCTTCCGTATCGGCAAGCGGGCGCTGCCCTATGTGCTCAGCCTGCCGGCGCTGCTGGTCTGCATCGGCATCCTGATCCCGTTCCTCACCGCCGCCTGGTACTCGCTGCACCGCTACCGGCTGAGTCAGCCCTGGGGCTACAAGTTCATCTGGTTCGACAACTATCTCGCCTTCTTCTCCGACCCGAAATTCTGGAACACGCTGCGCGTGTCGCTGGTCTATGCGGGCACCACCGTGGTGCTGGAGCTTCTGCTCGGGCTGGCGATCGCGCTGCTCTTACAGAAGCGCACCACGCTGAACAATTTCATCTCCATCATGCTCTTGATGCCGCTGATGACGGCGCCGGCGCTGGCGGCACTGATGTGGAAGCTGATGACCAATCCCGGCTTCGGCATCCTCTCCTATTTCGCCGGCCTGATCGGGCTGGAGGATTTCCGCTGGGCCTCCTCGCCGTCGACCGCGCTGCTCACCGTCGTGCTGGTCGACATCTGGGTCTACACGCCCTTCATCATGATCCTGCTGCTGGCCGGCCTGCGCTCGCTGCCGACGCAGCCCTTCGAGGCGGCGGCGCTCGACGGCGTGCCACGCACCTTCGTGTTCTTCCGCATCACCCTGCCGATGCTGACGCCCTATATCCTGACCGCCACGCTGTTCCGCCTGCTCGATTCCATCCAGCAGTTCGACATCATCTACGCCATGACGCAGGGCGGGCCAGGCGACACGCTCACCGTGTTCCAGGTCGAGGCGTATCTGAACTTCTTCCAATCGACCAATGTCGGTCGATCGGCAGCCCTGATGATCATCCTGTGGGCGATCACCTACTTCCTGTCGAACATCTTCATCAAGAACTGGCTGCGTCTGCGCGAACGCGCACGCGGCGAGGCGTGAGGGAGGACAAGATGGAACACACATCCGTCCTCGAACGCGTGCTGCGCGGTGCAGCACTGACGCTGGTCGTCATCTTCTTCATGTTCCCGCTGTTCTGGATCTTCCTGATGTCGTTCCAGACCAACGAAACGATCCTGCGCATTCCGCCCTCGCTGGTATTCACGCCTACGCTGGAGAATTATCAGGCGCTGATCACCGGCAAGCTGCAGACGGCGGCGGGTTCGCTCGATATCGCCTTCATGCGCAATCTTTGGAATTCCGTGTTCCTGTCGGTGACGTCGGTCGCGGTGTCGCTGCTGCTCGGCGTCCCCGCCGCCTATGCCTTCGCCCGCCACAAGTTCCGCGGCTCGGAGGACATCGCCTTCACGCTGCTCTCCTTCCGCTTCGCGCCGCCGCTGCTGGTGCTGCTGCCGCTCACCATCTATTTCCAGCAGCTCGGCCTCGCCAATACTTATTTCGGCCTGATCTGGGTCTACCAGTTGATATGCCTGCCGCTGATTCTCTGGATCGTACGCGGCTATTTCGAAGATATTCCCGCCGACATCGAGTACGCCTACCGCATCGGCGGCCATTCATGGTTCGCGACCTTCCGAAAGATCGCGCTGCCGCTGGCGGGGCCGGGCATCGCGGCGGCGGGCCTGCTCGCCTTCATCTTCGCCTGGAACAATTTTGTCTTCGCGCTGGTGCTGGCTTCTGCCGACAAGCAGCCGGTGACGGTCGGCGCGCTGGCCTTCGTCACGGCGAGCGGCATCCAGTACGGCCAGATCGCCGCCGCGATCGTGCTGTCGATCACGCCGACGCTGGCGCTGGCGTTGTATGCGCAGCGCTACCTGGTCGAGGGCCTGTCGCTCGGCGCGGTGAAGGGATAGGACATGGCCTCTCTCGAACTCAAACATGTCACCAAGCGCTACAAGGGCAGGGCGGTCCTCGACGACCTGACGCTGTCAGTCAGCGACGGCGAGACGATCGTGCTGTTCGGTCCCTCCGGCGCCGGCAAGACCGTTCTGCTCCGGCTGATCGCCGGCGTCGTCGAACCCGACGAGGGCAACGTGCTGATCGGCGGTGAGGATGTGACCGACGTTGACGCCGAAGAGCGCGGCATCGGCATGGCCTTCCAGAATTTCGCGCTGTTCCCGCATATGAGCGCCTTCGACAACATCGCCACGCCGCTGCAGGCGAAGCGCGCTTCGCCCGGCGCGATCAAGGCGGGCGTGGAAAGCGTCGCCAAGCTGCTCAAGATCAGCCATGTGCTGACGCACCGGCCGCGGGCGCTTTCCAATGGCCAGAAGCAGCGGACCGCGCTGGCCCGCGCGCTGGCCGGCTCGCCGCCGGTGCTGCTGCTCGACGACCCGCTTCGCAATGTCGACGCGAAACTGCGCTTCGAGATGCGGCTGGAACTGCCGCGCCTGCTCGACGACCAGGGTGCAACGGTTGTCTACGTCACGCAGGACTATAAGGAGGCGATGGCGCTGGGCGACCGCATCGCGGTGATGAGCCAGGGCCGGATCCGGCAATTGGGCACGCCCGAGCAGATCTATCTCGATCCGGCCGATATCGAGATCGCGCGGCTGTTCGGCGACCCGACCATCAACCTTCTCGACGTAAAACCGGCGAAGGATGCGCGCGGCGTCTATGTCGGGCTTTCCAACGTGCAGGTACACCTTGCCGGACCGTTCGAGCAGGCGATCGGCCGCGACTGCGTGATCGGGCTGAGGCCCGAGGCGCTGACCTTCGTGCGCGCCGATGCGCCGGCGGCGATCCCCGTAACGGTTGAGGCGGAGACGCCGCTCAACGAGAAGACGGTGACGCTGGTGCGCACCGTGCGCGGCCGCGAAATCCTCGTCTCAAGGCCGGCCGGAACGCCCGGACCCGTTGCGGGCAATGCGCATATCGCCGTCAACCCGAAGAGCGCCTTGCTGTTCGACCGCGCGAGCGGCGCGCGCATCGGCGCGAGCAAGGTGGTGGCGCTGAAGAGCGGAGCTGCGGCATGACCACTGTGCTTGCGATCGAAAACGTCGACAAGTTCTACGGTCCCGTGAACCACGGCGTGCATGCGGTGAAAGACCTGTCGATGCAGATCGCCAAGGGCGAGATTGTCGCCTTGCTCGGCTCATCGGGCTGCGGAAAAACCTCGACGTTGCGCATGGTCGCCGGCTTCGAGGAGGTGTCGCGCGGCACGATCGCCATCGCCGGCAAGCCGGCGCACATGCTGCCGCCGGTGAAACGCAATGTCGCCATGGCTTTCGAGGGCTACTCGCTCTATCCGCCGCTGACGGTTCGCGAAAACATCGCCTTCGCATTGAAGGCGGCGCGGCTGCCCAAGGCGACAGTCGACCAGAAAGTCGCCGAGATAGCAAAGCTGCTGGAGATCGAGGATATTCTGGAGCGCTATCCGAGTTCCATATCCGGCGGCCAGCAGCAGCGCGCCAGTCTCGGCCGCGCTCTGATCCGCGATGCCAATCTGCATCTGCTTGACGAACCGATGGGGCAGCTCGAGCCGCAACTGCGCGCCGTCCTTCGCGGGCGCATCAAACATTTCATCAAGGAACGCGGGCTGACCGCCATCCTGGTCACCCACGACCAGACCGAGGCCAACGCGCTGGCCGACCGCATCGCGGTGATGGAGGGCGGCGTGCTGCAGCAGTTCGACACGCCGCAAAAAATCAAGGAACGTCCGGCCAATCTGTTCACCGGCACCTTCGTCGGCGAGCCGCCGATGAATGTGTTCGAGGCCTTCGTCTCCGGCGAGGCTGACCGCATCAAGCTGAAACTGCCGGACGGGCTGGCGCTCGACTACGAGCAGGGCAATTTCGCGCAAGGCGTCCGCGACGCACTGCTCAAGCGTCAACGCGTCGTGATCGGCATCCGGCCCTATGCGGTGCGCCGCGCGAAGGACGGCGTGCCGGCGACCGTGTCGGCTAACCAGTGGCTGGGAGACCAGACGCATATCGCGGCGGATTTCGCCGGCGGTTCGCTGGTGCTGGTCGAGCACGACCGCACGCGGCTGGAGCGCGGCGAGACCATCGGCATCCGCATCGACCCGCAGAACCTGCACGTCTTCGACGCCGGGTCCGGCGCGGCGATCTCGCACGGTCCGGAACTCGCATGACCAGGGACATCCTGATCGGCATAGACGCGGGTACGTCGGTCATCAAGTCGGTGGCCTTCGACCTCGCCGGGCGGCAGATCGCCTTCACGGCGCTGCCGAACCGCTACGAGACGATCCCCGGCGGCGGCGCCGAGCAGGACCTCGCCCGCACCTGGGCCGACACCGCGACGACGCTGCGCCAGCTCGCCGACAAGGTGCCGGAGCTGGCGAAACGCGTGGCGGCGATTGCCGTGACCGGGCAGGGCGACGGCACCTGGCTGATCGACCGCGACGGCGAGCCGGTCGGAAAGGGCTGGCTGTGGCTCGACGCGCGTGCTGCCGCAATCGTCGAGGATGTTCGCGCCCGCCCCGAGGATCGGCTGCGCTTCGAGAAGACCGGCTCAGGGCTCGCCGCCTGCCAGCAGGGGCCGCAGCTCAGGCTGATCGAACGCACCACGCCGGAGCGGCTGAAGCGGGCGGCGACCGGCTTCCACTGCAAGGACTGGCTTTATTTCCGACTGACCGGTGAGCGCGCCACCGACCCGTCCGAGGGCTGCTTCACCTTCGGCGACTTTTCCACGCGAACCTATTCGGACGCGGTGATCGAGATTCTCGGGCTGAAGCATTTAAAACGCTTGCTGCCGCCGATCGTCGACGGCGCGGCGCGGGCAGCAAAACTGTCTCCCGCGGCAGCCGGCATGACCGGCCTGATGGCCGGGACGCCGGTGGTGCTGGGTTACGTCGACGTCGCCTGCACGGCGCTCGGCGCCGGGCTCTACGATCCCGAGGCGCGGCCGGGCTGCTCGATCATCGGCTCGACCGGCATGCACATGCGGCTCGCCATCGGCGCCGACGACGTGCTGCTCAACGACAGCCGCACCGGCTACACCATGTGCATGCCGGCGCCGGGCGTCTACACGCAGATGCAGTCGAACATGGCTGCGACGCTCAACATCGACTGGGTGCTCGGGCTGGCTGCCGGCATCCTGGCCTCGCAAGGCATCACGCGCACCTCGGCCGAAATGATCCCGCTGATCGACGAGTGGATCGCCACCTCCGGACCGGCCTCGCTGCTCTACCAGCCCTATGTCTCGGAGGCGGGTGAACGCGGCCCTTTCGTCGATGCGCATGCCCGCGCCGGCTTCGTCGGCATTTCCAGCCGCCACGGCTACGGCGATCTGGTCCGCGCGGTGTTCGAGGGCCTCGCCTTCGCCGCGCGCGACTGCTACGCGGTGATGGGCGACCTGCCCGGCGAAGTGCGGCTGACCGGCGGCGCGGCGCGCAGCAACGCGCTGCGAAAAATTCTCGGCGCGGCGCTGGGTGCGAAAATACGCACCTCCAAACGCGAGGAAGCCGGCGCGGCGGGGGCGGCGATGATCGCCGCCGTCTCGATCGGCCAGTATGGCTCGATGGACGACTGCGTGGCTGAATGGGTCTTACCGCTGCTCGGTCCCGCGGAAACGCCGGACGCCGCGCTTGCAGACATCTACGACAGAACCTATCCCGCCTACGCGCAGGCATGGGCAGCGCTGCGGCCGGTGTGGCGCACAATGGCGGGGTCGCGGAAAGACTGACATGACACGAAAGATCGCCATCATCGGGGACCGCTTCATGCTGCCGGAGGTGTTCCGCAGCGAGATCGAGAAGGCTTGCGGCAAGGAGCTGGATATCCGCATGCTGGAGCAGCCCTGGCCGGACGAGCCGATGGAGCATGGCTATGCGGTCAACGGCCTCGACGGGCTGAAGGAATATTATGGCGACCCGGACGAGGTGGTCGGCTTCATCGGTGACGCCGAGATTCTCGTCACGCAACTCGCGCCGCTGTCGGACGGCATGATGAAGCGGCTGCCCGATTTGAAGCTGGTGGCAGTGTCGCGCGGCGGGCCGGTCAACATCGATATGGCGGCGGCCCGGCGCAACGGTATCAAAGTAGTCAACGTGCCGGGCCGCAACGCCAGCGCCGTGGCGGAATTCGCCCTTGGCGCGATCCTGACCGAGACGCGACTGATCCGCGTCGGCCACGAATCGATGCGCGCCGGCGAATGGCGCGGCGACCTCTACCGCGCCGACCGCACCGGACGGGAACTCAACGAGATGACGGTCGGCGTCGTCGGCTACGGCAACATCGGCACCAAGGTTGTAAAACTGCTGCGCGCCTTCGGCAGCAAGGTTCTGGTGGCCGACCCCTATGTGCAGCTCAGCGCCGAGGACCGCAACGCCGGCGTGGAGCTGGTCCCCCTCGAAACCCTTCTGGTGCACTCCGACGTGGTGACAATGCACCCGCGGGTGACGGAGGAGACGAAGCACATGATCAACCGCGACACGATCGCGCAAATGAAGCCGGGCGTGATCTTCGTTAACACCGCGCGCGGCCCGCTGGTCGACTACGACGCGCTTTATGAGGCGCTGGTCGACGGACCGATCGCCAGCGCCATGCTGGAAACCTTTGCCGTCGAGCCGGTGCCGGCCGACTGGCCGCTGCTGAAGCTGCCGAACGTCACGCTGACCCCGCATATCGCGGGGGCTTCGGTGCGCACCGTCACCTACGCGGCGGAAAAGGCGGCCGAGGAGGTGCGGCGCTACCTGGCGGGCCAGCCGCCGGTCAATCCGTGTTGAGCGTAGGACCGTGACTGGGATTTCACTCGATGGCTGAGCAAGAGTCCGTCGACCTGTTCGTCATCGGCGGCGGCGTCAACGGCGCGGGCATTGCTCGGGACGCGGCGGGGCGGGGCCTGTCGGTGGTGCTTTGCGAAAAGGACGATCTGGCGCAAGGCACCAGCTCGCGGTCGGGAAAACTGGTGCATGGCGGCCTGCGCTATCTCGAATATCATGAATTCCGGCTGGTGCGCGAGGCCCTCATCGAGCGCGAGGTGCTTTTGGCCTCGGCGCCGCACATCATCTGGCCGATGCGTTTCGTGCTGCCCCACAGCCCGGACGACCGGCCGGCCTGGCTAGTGCGGCTCGGGCTGTTCCTCTACGACCATCTCGGCGGCCGCAAGCGGCTGCCCGGCACCCGCACGCTGAACCTGCGCACCGCACCGGAGGGCGCGCCGATCGAGCCGGCCTTCACAAAGGGGTTCGAATATTCCGACTGCTGGGTGGACGACGCCCGCCTGGTGCTGCTCAACGCGCTCGACGCCGCGACGCGCGGGGCCCGCGTGCTGACGCGCACGGCCTGCGTGTCGGCGCGGCGCGAAAAAGGCCTTTGGGTGATCGAGACGCAGGACGGCCGCACCGGCCTCAAGCGCACATTTCGCGCCAAGGCGCTGGTCAATGCCGCCGGACCATGGGTGAACGACGTGGTCGGCCGCGTGGCCGGGCTCAACGCCACCCGCAACGTCCGCCTGGTCAAGGGCAGCCACATCGTGGTGCAAAAGTTCTGGGAGGGCCGGCAGGCCTATCTGGTGCAGAACACCGACAAGCGCGTGATCTTCATCAATCCCTACGAGAACGACCTGGCGCTGATCGGCACGACCGACATTCCCTATTCCGGACGGCCGGAGGACGTGGCGGCCGAGGAGAACGAGATCGACTACCTGATCAAGGTGGTGAACCGTTATTTCAAGCGCAAGCTTTCGCGCCGCGACGTGGTCCATAGTTTTTCCGGCGTGCGACCGCTCTATGACGACAACGCCGACAATCCGAGCGCGGTGACGCGCGACTACATTTTCGAGCTGGATGCGCGCACCGGCGAGGCGCCGCTGCTGTCGGTGTTCGGCGGCAAGATCACCACTTTCCGAAAGTTATCTGAACACGCGTTGGAGAAGCTGAAGCCGTTCTTCCCGGCGATGCGCGGCAACTGGACCGCGGCGGCGCATCTTCCGGGCGGCGACTTGGCCGACGCCGATTTCGAGCGCTTTCTCGGTGCGCTCGCCACCGAATGGCCGTGGATGCCGGCCTCGCTGCTCAAACACTATGCCCGGCTCTACGGCACGCGGGCGCAAGAGCTTGTCGGCGGCGCCCGGTCGCTCGCCGATCTCGGCCGGCGGTTCGGGTCGGATTTTTACGAAAGCGAGGCGGTCTTCCTGTTCGACACCGAATGGGTGGAAACGCCGGAAGACATACTGGAACGGCGTACCAAGCACGGGCTGCATCTGACGCCCGCCGAAAGGGCGGCATTCGCCGACTGGTGCGCGGGGCGGCTCAAGAAGGCGGGATGATGGCAGGAACGGACGATCGCTCGGCGGAATTCGAGGCGCTGAGAAACCTGTCGACGCGGGTGGGCGCGGATCCGCTGCTGGTGCAGGCGGCCGGCGGCAACACCTCCGTGAAGCAGGACGACGTGCTCTGGATCAAGGCCTCAGGCACCTGGTTGATGAATGCCGGGCGCGACGAGATTTTTGTGCCCGTGCGCCTGCCGCCGCTGTTGCGCGCGGTGGCGGACGTCGACCCGGCGGCGGAAAAGGCGGAGGCTTTTGTCGTCGCCGAGCTCAATCCGGGCGGGCTGAGGCCGTCGATCGAGACGACGGTGCATGCACTGATGCCGCAGCGTGTCGTGGTGCATGTGCATTGCGTCGAGACCATCTCGCTGGCGGCGCAGGCCAATGCCGAGGCGCTCATCGGTGAGCGGTTGAAGGGGCTGGACTGGGCCTTCGTGCCCTATTGCCGGCCGGGCCTGCCGCTGGCGCGCGCCATCGCCGAACGGCGCAGTGCCGCGACCGACATATTGGTGCTCGGCAATCATGGGCTGGTGGTGGCGGCCGACACGGTCGCGCAGGCCGAGACGCTGCTCGGCCGCGTCTGCGGGCTGCTGGCGCGAACGCCGCGAGCGGCGCCGGAGCCCGACACGGATGCGTTGGTCCGGCTGGCGGCGGGCAGCGACTATCGCCTGCCGGCCAAACCGGAAGCCCACGCCGTCGCGACCGATCTCCAAAGCTGCCGTATCGCCGCGGCCGGCACGCTTTATCCCGACCACGTCATTTTTCTCGGCGAAGGGTCCGTCATCGCCGGCCCGGCGGACACCGCTGCGTCGGCGGCTGAACGGGCAATGGCGGAAGGCCGCGACGCGCCGGTCGAAATCCTGTTTCCCGGAAAAGGCGTGCTGCTGCGCCGCGACGCCAATGCCGGCGCCGAGGCGCTGGCGCGCTGCCTCGCCGACGTGACGGCGCGAGTCGACGGCGAGGTCCGCTACCTCACAGCGCAGGACGCGCATCAGTTGATCAACTGGGACGCCGAAAAGTACCGGCAGGAACTGACCCGCCGCATGAGCGCCAGGCTGCAATGACGGAAAAACTCGTCGTCGGCATCGATATCGGCACGTCCGGCGCACGCGCCGTGGCGCTGCGTGCATCCGGCGCCGTGCTGGCGCAGGCGTCGGCGAAGATGGCGGACCATGGCGCCAATTTTCGCGAGCCCGGCACTTGGCTGCGCACGCTCGACACGGCGCTGGACGGCTTGTTCGCCGAAATCGATCCGAAGCGCGTGGCAGCCCTAGCCGCGGACGGCACGTCGGGGACGATGCTGCCGATCGACCGTCTCGGCCTGCCGCTTGCGGATGCACTGATGTATTCCGATCCGGTCGCCGATGCAGACATTCTTGCAGCGATCGCCCGGGTCGCGCCGGCGGAAACGGCCGCGCACGGGCCAACCTCCGGCCTCGCCAAGGCGATGATGTTCCGGGGAGAACTGTCGCCGTGGAAGGTGATCCACCAGGCGGACTGGATCGCCGGGATGTTTTCCGGCCGCTTCGAGGTGAGCGACGAGAACAACGCATTGAAGACCGGATACGACCCGGTCGCGCGCCACTGGCCGGACTGGATCGCCGCGACCGGCGCGGATGTCTCGCTGCTGCCAAAGGTCGTCGCGCCGGGCACGCCCGTCGGCCATGCCGTCTCCGAGCATGCCCATCGGCACGGCCTGTCGCCGCAGACGCTGGTGGTTGCCGGCACCACAGACGGCTGCGCCTCCTTCCTCGCCACTGGCGCGGAAAATATCGGCGATGGCGTGACCGTGCTTGGCACCTCGCTGACGGTAAAGGTGCTTTCGGACGAGCCGATCTTCGCGCCGCGATTCGGCATTTACAGCCACCGCATCGGCGACCGGTGGCTCGCTGGAGGCGCATCGAATACCGGCGGAAAGGTGCTGGCGCATTTTTTCCCGGACGGTCGCATCGCCGGACTGTCGAATAGGATCGATCCGGAAAGATCGAGCGGCCTCGACTACTATCCGCTGGTCGGCACGGGCGAGCGATTTCCGGTCGCGGATCCCGACCTCGCGCCGCGCCTAGAACCGCGTCCTGACGACGACGCAAGGTTCCTGCATGGTATCTTCGAGGGCATCGCGGCGATCGAGGCGCTGGGTTACGAAAGGATGGCCGAGCTTGGCGGGCCGAGACTGAAGACGCTGCGCAGCGTCGGCGGCGGCGCGGCCAATCCGGCCTGGGCCGAGATACGGCGGCGAAAGCTCGGCGTGCCGTTCCTGCCTGCACTGTCGGAAGAGGCGGCGGTCGGCGCGGCGCGGCTGGCTTTGCGGGGCGCCCTCGAAGCGGGAGCGCTGTCGCGATGACCGTGCACAGCATCGAGGCGGCCGATCTTTCCTCGCTGGTCGGGCGCTACGACGTGTTTTTCGTCGACCAGTTCGGCGTGCTGCATGATGGGCACCGGGCCTATCCAGGCGCGGTCGAAGCGCTGGCGCGGCTGAAGGCTGCCGGCAAGACCGTCGTGCTGCTGTCGAATTCCGGCCGGCGCGCCCGCCCCAACGAGGAACGGCTGCTGCGGTTGGGGTTCCGGCCGGGCTCCTGGGACTTTTTCGTCAGCTCGGGCGAGGTGGCCTGGCGAAAATTTGCCGGCGAAACCGCCGAACCCGGACTGAGGCGCGGCACGAAATGCCTGCTGCTGTCGCGCGAAAACGATCGCAGCGCGGTCGAGGAACTGGACCTGCGTCTGGTCGAGGACGGCGCGGAGGCGGAAATCGTACTGCTGGGCGGCAGCGAAGGCGACCGTTTTGCGCTGGACCACTACCGCCGACTGCTTGAACCGGCGGCACGCGCCGGCGCGCCGCTGGTCTGCACCAATCCGGACAAGATCATGCTGACCGCGACCGGGCCGACTTTTGGCGCCGGCCGGATCGCCGAGCTTTATGCCGAACTCGGCGGCACGGTCGAATGGATCGGAAAGCCCTATCCGGAAATCTACGAAGCGACGCTGGCGATCGTCGGCGTCACCGACCGCTCGCGTGTGGTCGGCATTGGCGACAGCATAGAGCACGACGTCGTCGGCGCCAAAAATGCCGGCATCGCCTCGGTGCTGGTGCGCTCGGGCATATTGGCCGATCTCGACCAGGCGGGGTTGGAAGCGCTCTATCGGCGGTATGGCGCGCGGCCCGACCATGTGGTGACGCGATTTGCGTTTGCGGACGGGTGAGGAACGATGGCCGGCTTCACGCTCTCGCTCAACACCAATCCGCTGGTGAACCGCTTCGCCGATCCCGACGATCTCGTCGACACGCTCGCCTACCGCATCGGCATCCGCGACGTGCAACTGACCCATGAATTCGTCAATCCCGGCTGGCCCGCCGCCACCATCGCCAAGCACACAAAACTGTTCCGCAAGGCGCTCGATCGCACCGGCGTGCGCGTCACCTCCGGCATGACCGGGCCATATGGGCGGCTCAACCATTTTGGCCATCCCGACGCCGACGTGCGCCGCTACTACATCGAGTGGTTCAAGGTCTTTTCCGATGTCTGGGCCGAACTCGGAGCGCAAAGCGTCGGCAGCCAGTTCGCGATCTTCACTTTTCGCGATTTTGACGATCCGGTCCGGCAGGCGGATCTGAGAAGAATTGCCATCGACTGCTGGGGCGAGGTGGCGGAGCATGCGAAGGCCGCCGGCCTGACCTGGCTGATCTGGGAGCCGATGTCGGTGGCGCGCGAGTTCGGCCATACGCTGAAGCACTGCCAGGCTCTGCAGGACGAGATCGACACGGCAGGCTTCGCGATCCCGCTGAAGATGATGATCGACATCGACCATGGCGATGTCAGCTCAAGCGATCCCACCGACACCGACCCCTACGCATGGGCGGAAACCTTCGCCGCGCAATCGCCGATCGTCCACATAAAGCAGTCGTCGATGAACAAGGGCGGCCACTGGCCCTTCACCGCCGCCTACAATGAGAACGGCCGCATCGTCCCGGAAAAGCTGCTGGAAACGATCCGCCGGGGCGGCGGCAGCGACAACGAGATCTGCCTCGAACTGTCGTTCCGCGAGCGTGAGCCGACCGACCGGCTGGTGGTCGAGGCGATCCGCGAATCGGTCGACTACTGGGCGCCTTATGTCGATGCCGGGCGGGAAGGACTGACGGCGAGGCAGGCTTGAGTTTGCTCCGCGACCGGTGGCCTCACGCCATGCGATGCAGCAGCGGTTCGCCCGTCGCCAGCCGGCAGCAGTTTTCCGCCGCGACCGCGAGGCTGCGCTCGATCGTCTCGCGCGTCAGCCAGGCGATGTGCGGCGAGACCACGACGCTCGGCAGCGCAAACAGCGGATTGTCGGCGCCGGGCGGCTCGGCCGCGAAAACGTCGAGGCCGGCGGCCGCGACGTGGCCGCTAGAAAGCGCCGCGACAAGTGCGGCTTCGTCGACCTGCGCGCCGCGTGCCACGTTGACGACAATGGCGCCCGGCTTCATCGCGGCGATCGCCCCCGCGTCGAGCCAGCCAAGCGTGTCCTCGCCGAGCGGCACGTGCAGGGACAAGATGTCGGCGCGGGCGAGCAGTTCCTCCTTAGTCACGAAGGGCAGGTGCACGTCGGCATAACTTCGCCGGCCGGTGTAGATGACTTCCGCGCCCATGGCGGTGAGGATCGGCGCGAGCAGGCGCGGAACGGCGCCGAAACCGACCAGCCCGACGGTGCGGCCGCCGATCTCGCCCAGCCCGCCTTGCCATTCCAGCGGCCACGACCAGCCCTCGCCCGCACGTGTCGCCGCGTCGAAGCCGACGGTGCGCCTCAAACAGGCGAGCATCAGCAGCAGCGTCAGTTCCGCCACCGCCCGGCTGTTGGTGCCCGGCATGTTGCAGACCGCGATGCCGCGTTTTTTCGCGGCGTCAAGGTCGATGGTGTTCACCCCGACGCCGATCTTCTGGATCAGCTTCAGCTTTGGCGCGCGGCCGATCGCGTCGTCCGTTATGGGCCGCAGGACGTGCCAGAGCACGTCGGCTTGCGTGAGGGCCGCGAGATAGGCGCTGTCCTCCTGCTCGCTGCACAGCGTTACCGAAAGCCCCTCGGATTGAAGCGCGGCAACCCGCTCCGCCAGCCAGGGTGCGCCGTCGAAGCGGAACAGGACGTTCATGGCCGGCCCCAGGGCAGCGAGGAGCGCGACGGCAGCGCGCCGCCGGTCGGCAGTACCTCCGACAGCCGCAGGCCCTCGTTCCACTTCGCCATCCGTTCGGAGCGGGTGAACGAGCCGACCTTCAGTTGCGGCACACCCCAGCCGACGGCGAGATGCACGACGGTGACGTCCTCGGTTTCGCCGGAGCGGGCCGACACCACTGCCGAATAGCCTGCCTCGCGCGCCGCATCGAGGGCGGCCTTCGTTTCGGTCAGCGTGCCGGCCTGATTCGGCTTGATGAGCACCGCGTTGCAGGCGCCGACAGTGGCCGCATGGCGCACCCGCGCGGCATTGGTCACCAGAAAATCGTCGCCGATGATCTGCATGGTCGCGCCCGCCGCCCTGGTGAAGGCGATCAGCCCTTCCTCGTCGTCCTCGGCCAGCGGGTCCTCGATCGATACCACCGGATAACGTTTGCACCAGCCGAGCAGCATGTCGACCATCTCGTCGCGCGAGAGCGTCCGGTCCTCGCGGTCCAGTCGGTAGCGGCCGTTCTTGCCGAACTCGCTGGCGGCGATGTCGAGCGAGATGGCCATGTCCTCGCCGGGGCGGAAGCCGGCGCGCTCGATGGCGCCGAGCAGCGTCGACAGCGCCTCCTCATTGGACGAGAACACCGGCCAGAACCCGCCCTCGTCGGCGACGCCGGCCAGCTTGCCCTGTTCCGCCAGCAGCTTTCCGGCGGCGCGATAGACCTCCGCCGTCCAGTCGAGCGCCGTGGCGAAATCCTCGGCGCCGACGGCGACCACCATCAGATCCTGGATGTCGATCCTGCGACCGGCATGCGCGCCGCCGCCAAAAATCTGGATTTCGGGCAGCGGAACTCGGCCAGGCGCGCGGCCGCCGGCCAGATATTGCCAGAGCGGCAGGCCGCCGCCGGCCGCCGCCGCATGGGCGACGGCCATGGAGGTGGCGATCAGCGCGTTGCCGCCGAGCCGGCCCTTGTTGGGCGTGCCGTCGAGTTCGATCAGCCTGCGGTCGATTGCCTTCTGGTCCGACGCGTCAAGACCCGCCAGCGCCGGCGCGATCTCGGCCGAAAAACCCGCCATCGCCTTCCTGACGTCCATGCCGCCGAGCGCGGCGCCGCCGTCGCGCAGGTCGACCGCCTCGCCGCTGCCGGTGGAGGCGCCCGCCGGCGCGATGGCGCGGCCGCGCGCGCCGTTGGCCAGCGCGATCTCGACCTCGATGGTCGGGCGGCCGCGCGAATCCCAGACCCTGCGCGCGGCGGCCCTCTCGATGGCAGTCTTCATGCGATCTCCTTGTGCCAGCGCGCGGCGATGTCGGCCACCCGCTCGACCGGCTGCTTCAGGAGGGGAATGGCGAAGCGGCGCACCCTGTTCCTGTCGGTCTCGGCGGTGATGTATTCCACCGGCGACTTGCCGTCGATACGCGCCAGCATCAGGCCGGGCAGCAGGGCCGCGACGCGCGCTTCCAGCGCGGCGGCGGGCTCCCATGCGACGCCGGCGAGATAGGCTTCCGACAGTGCGGCGAAGCAGGCAAGGAACTTTTGGCCGGCCGCCGGCGTCCACACGCATTTCAGCAACAGGTGATTGAGCACAAAGCCGAGATCGAAGGCCGGATCGCCGAACCAGGCGCATTCGGCGTCGAGGATGACCGGTCCTTTCGGTCCGGCCAGCATGTTTTTCGGACTGACGTCGCCATGCACCAGGCAGCGTCGCGTCGCGGCCGTCGTGGCCGAGAGCGCGAACAGCCGATCGGCGACATCGGCGTGCTTGTTGGCGGTGGCTTCGAGATAAGGTTCCAGCCGGATGGCGTGAAACGCCGCATCCGTGGCGAAACGCTCCGCGATCCCCGGATCGTCGGCGGTCGCCGCATGGATCGCCGCCAGCACGCGCCCGACCTCCGCGGCGAAGATCGGATCGGTATGGCCGTCGCGCAGCATCGTCTTCCACAGCCCGTATTGCGACGGCGGCAGGAACCGCATGACCACGAGGTGGCGATCGACATCCTCGGCGATCAGTTCGGGCACGTTCTCGGGGCAGATCGCGCTGGCCACCCGCATCCATTCCGCCTCGTAGTGGCTGCGCTCCAGCGGTGCTTCCCAGACCGCCGCCACTTTCAGCCGCGCCAGCGCCCGCTTGACGCAGAGATCGCCATTGGCGGTCGAAACCTTCCAGATTTCCGATGACACGCCGCCGCCGAGCGGCTCCAGTTCGGGGCGCTCGTCGCGCCCGAGCAGGCCGAGCCCTGCGAGGCCGGTCAACACGTCGTCTTCCACGCCGACCATGGGCGCGGTTCCGTCACGATCCCCCATGCTCATCTGGCGATTGACCGCACCATCTCCTCGAGCGGACGCATGTGCTGATCCATCGCACGCGTGATCTCGGTTGGATCCCTGCTGCGCAGCGCCGCCAGCGTGTCCTCGTGCACCCTGACGATCGCGCCGGCCGCGCGTGGGTTGGAGAAATAGCCGCGCATGCGCACGAACAGGTGCTCCAGAACCTGATGCTGGTAAAGCGCGAGCGCGCTGCTGCGCGCGGCCCGGCCCATGATGTAGTGGAATTGGTGGTCGAGGCGGATCATCATCGAAAGCTCGCCCTCGCGATGGTCGCGCAGCCGCTCTATCGCCTCCTCCATCGCCGCGAAATCCTCCGGTCTTGCCCGCCGCGCCGCCAGTTGTGCGATCTGCATCTCAACTGGCCGCCGCGCCTCCACGATGCCGGCGAGATCGACATGTCCCAGCGGGCCGCTCATCGCCAGTATATGCTCCGGAACTTCGTTCGTCTCCACCACAAGGCCGCCGCCGACGCCGCGTATGGCGCGCACCACCGAGGCGCCGGCCAGCACCTTCAGCGCCGCCCCGACCACCGGCTTGCTGACGCGCATCAGCCGGGCCAGCGCCTCGATGTTGGGCAGCCGCTCGCCTGGGTTGTAGGCGCCGGACAGGATGGCGAAGGCGATCTGCTCGACTACCTGTTCGTGCGCCCTCGTGCTGGGGATGGGATGGAAAGGCTCGCGGCCGAATCCGCCAGTAGGGGAAATGCCGACCATCACGCCGCGGCCCCGGTCGCCAACCTGCCGCCGGTCGAAGGAATGGCACACCCCCGGTCCATGCGCTTCTTGAGAATCGTCGCAACGTGAAGAAGAATTATAATGATCGTATCGTAAGCAAAACACCGGAAAAGACAACATACGTTGTCGTCCGTGGAACGCGGGGTTTTCAAAGACCCTGGGCAGGGCATTACTGCCTTGCATTAGCGCTGGCATATATACGAGCCTTCTGCGCCGCTTTATATGCCGCCGGGCGAGAAGTTCTGGCGGGTGAGAAGCTGTGGCGGGATCACGCGGCTGCCGGACCGCATCTCGCGCGGCGTCATGCCGAATTGCGCCCGGAAACAGCGGTTGAAATAGGATATATCATGGAAGCCGCTCCGCTTGGCGATCTCGGCGAGGTCGTGGCGCGGGTCCGACAGCATGGACACCGCCAGGTTGAGGCGGAGTTCCATGACGATGCGCCGCCACCGCCGCGGGCCCGCTCGGCCGCCGGGAAAACCGGTCAAACCGACGGCGGTTTCTCCTCGCCGTCTACCGGCCAGATCCAGAAGCCAAAACCTTCTTCGGTCAGGATGCGGTTGAGCACCATGCGGTGCACTTCGTCGGCGCCGTCGACCAGCCGCGCCTGGCGGGCGTAGCGGTAGATCCATTCGAGCACCGTGTCGGTCGAATAGCCGCGCGCGCCGTTGATCTGGATCGCGATGTCTGCCGCCTCGTGCAGCAGATTGGCGACGTGGATCTTCGCCATGGACACTTCCTTGCGCGCGAAGCCGCCGCGGTCGAGTTCCCACGCCGCCTTCATCACCAGCAGCCGGCCGATCTCGATCTTCATGGCCAGTCCGCCCAGCATCAACTGGATCGATTCGCGGTCGGCCAGCCGCTGGCCGAACCCCTCGCGCCGCGCCGCATAGTCCTGGGCAATCTCGACGGCGCGTTTCGATAACCCCAGCCAGCGCATGCAATGCGTCAGCCGCGCCGGGCCCAGCCTTGTCTGCGTGACCTTCAGCCCGCGACCGACGCCGCCCAGAATGTTCTCTTCCGGCACTTCCAGCCCGTCGAACTCGAGTTCGCAATGGCCGCCATGCTCCTCCGGCCCCATGATGCCGATGCGCCGCACGATCCGCCATCCGGGCTGGTCCCGGTGATAGAGGAAGGCGGTCAGGCCATTGCGCGGATCGTCCGAGGTTCGCGCCATGAGGATGAAATGGCTCGCCTCCTCCGCGCCGGTGATGAACCATTTGCGGCCGGTGATCAGATAGCTTTTGCCTTTCTTCTCCGCCCGGGTCCGGATCATCGACGGATCGGAGCCGCCGCCGGGATGCGGCTCCGTCATGGCGAAGGCGGATCTCACCTTGCCCTCCACGATGGGCTTGAGCCAGCGCTCGCGCTGGGCCGGCGTGCCGAGCTGTTCCAGCACCATCATGTTGCCGTCGTCGGGCGCCGCCGAGTTGAACACAGCCGGCCCGAAGATCGAGCGGTTCATCGCCTCGTAGCAGACTGCCATGCCGACCTTGCCGAGACCGGCGCCGCCGGTCTCTTTCTTCAATTGCAGGCACCAGAGGCCGCGCGCTCGCGCCTCGGCGCGCAATTCGTCGAGCAGGCCGAGGCGGATATTGCCGTGCCCGTCATAGGAGGCCGGATCGGCTTCCAGCGGCAGGATTTTTTCCTCGACCATTTTCGCGATGCGGACGCGGAAATCCTCGATGTCCGGGGAGATGCGAAAATCCATCGAAAATTCCTACAGGCTGGACACGAGGTGGCCGCCGTCGACCGCCAGCGCGGCACCGGTGATGTAGGCGCCCGCGTCCGAGGCGAGCAGCAATAGCGCGCCGTCGAGATCCTGCTCCAGGCCGATGCGCCGCTGCGGTATACGGCGCACCAGCGCCTCGCCGACCTCGGTCGTAAAGAAATCCCGGTTGATCTCGGTGACGATGTAGCCGGGACAGAGCGCATTGACCCTGATCCCGTGCCGCGCCCATTCGAGCGCCAGCGCCTTGGTGAGGTGCACGAGGCCGGCCTTGGACGCCGCATAGGCGGCAAGCTGGTTGGCGACGCGGAAACCGGTGATCGAGGCGATGTTGACGATCGATCCGCCGCGGCCCCTCCCGGCCATCTTTCTCGCCGCCGCCTGCGCCACAAGGAAGGCGCCCGTCAGATTGGTGTCGATGACGGCTTCCCAATCCTCGGCCGCCATGTCCATCGCCTTGCCTGCATGCGCGATGCCGGCATTGTTGACGAGGATGTCGGGAACGACATCGTCGAACGCGGAGGCGATCGATCCAGCATCGGTCACGTCGAGCGCGATCGCGCTTGCCTGGCCGCCGGCCGCGGTGATCTCGGCGCGCAACGCCTCCAGCCGGTCGGTGCGGCGGGCGGCCAGCACGACCGACGCCCCCGCCCGCGCCAGCAGCCCGGCAAAATGCCGGCCGAGACCGCTCGATGCGCCTGTCACCAGCGCGGTGCGGCCGTCGAGCCGCCAGGTTGCGAACACGTCCTGCCCGCTCATGTTGGCCGCCCTGGCAGTTCCGATTGCGCAAAGGCGTAGCGTGTCATGCGGCCTCCCTGAACCTCGTGACGGAATGTCTGCGCCGGGCGCGAACGCCTTCGCCCGCGCCGGCCGTGACGGCTGGCAGAACCGAACGCGTAACTACCGGATCCTCAGCTAATACGATGCTTGCGTCCGGGACAACCTCGAACCGGACGAGCTCTTGGATCGTGACCCTGACGGACCGCGTCCCGGTCCGTCGTCAGGCCGCGGCCGAGCGTCCGCCGAGAGATCCCTACGCACGGTCTCCACCGACCGCCGTGCCGGATCACGCCTTCCAGGAAGGCGCCAGGCTCTTCAGAAACCGGTCGAAGATCGAGTCGAACCGGTCCGGCGAATCCCAGAACGGTGCGTGGCCCGACTTCGAGATCACATGTTTCTTGCCCTCCCACAGGTTGGAGAAGGGGATGGTGTCGACGAACTCCACGTTCACGAAAGGCTCGTCGGTGCCGTTGAGCACGGCGATCGGCGGCGTGTCGCCCAAAATGATCCGGCTCTGGTCGCGGCCGACGCCTTCCGCAAACTTGCCCAGCATCAGCTTTCGCGCGCGGCCGTCGGTGCGCTTCACCGCGTCGTGGAGCAACTGGTCGAAGGGCTCGCCGCAGGTGTTGCGGGCGTAGGCATCGATGTCCTCCGGCGTAAAATGCTCCTTGCCGGCCAGCCCCATATGCGGGCTCGGCAAAAAACCGTTGCCGAGGTCTGCTGCCGAGACCGGCGGCGTGCCGGTGATCATCAGGCCGAGCATGCCCTTGTAGAGGCCGATCATCTCCAGCCCGATATGGCCACCCAGCGACCAGCCGAAGATCGCCGCGCGCTCGTGCCCCAGCTTCAGCATCGCCTCGGTGAAAGCGGCGGCGTAGCCCGGCATGTTGTAGGTGCGGTCGAGGTCGATCGCATTGTCCGACTCGCCATGCCCCGGCAGGTCGATAGCGATCAGGTGAAAATCTTGGCCGATCTGGCCGTCGAACTGGTTGCGGAACACTTCCGACGACGACGAATTGCCGTGGATCATCAGCACCGGCATCCCTGTGCCGTCGGTCTCGCGCACCGCCAGCGTGCCGTGGCTCGTTTCGATCCTGGATTTTTTCGTCGCCACCCCGGCCTCCAACCCTGTTCTCAGGCAATTGCACATAATTCAATCACACCCCGATCCGCGTGCGCCAATTAGGCAAAAATGCGTGTCGAGGTATGAAAATATCTTTTCAGATTGAACCGCGTGTGCATAGATTGTCAATCATTCAACCTCGCCTACCACACGCAACAGGGGAACGTGTCATGACTTCCAACGCCGTGGGCCGCCGTGTCCGCCAACTCGTCCTGGGGGCCTCGATCGCTGCGCTCACAGCCGCCGCCAGCACCGCCGCCTTCGCCGACACCATCAAGATCGGCCTGCTCGCCCCGCTCACCGGCCCTGCCGCGGCGGATGGCCAGGAATTCCAGCGCGGCGCCCAGCTCGCCATCGACGAGATCAACGCGGCCGGAGGCTTCAACGGCGACACGTTCGAACTGGCGGTCGGCGACGTGAAGGACCAGTCGGCCGGCGCGGTGACCAGCGCCGTCGAGCGCCTGCTCGGCGACCAGGACGTGCATCTGATGACGACCGGCTATGCCAGCCTGACCAATTTCGAGATCGACAACATGGCGGAAGCGGAGATGCCCTACATTCTCTCGGCCAACTCGCAGCAGACCAAGGACATCGTCTCGGCGGATCCGTCGAAATACGGCTGCTGCTGGTCGCTGACGCCGTCCTACGATGCGTACAATACGGACGTTACTACCTTCGTCGAGAAACTCGCGGCCGACGGCAAGATCCAGTTGCCGACCAGGAAGGTGGCGATCGTCTCTTCCGACAACGCCTATTCCAAAACCATCTCGGAAGGCATGAAGAAGACATTTGCCGAGAAGGGCTGGACCATCACCGTCGACGAACTCGTGCCGTTCGGCGAGGTCACCGATTGGCGCGCCATCCTGGCAAAAGTCCGCGAGAACGTGCCGGACGTCGTCATCAACACCGACTACCTGCCCGGCAACTCGGCCTCCTTCCTCAACCAGTTCCTGGAGCAGCCGACCAAGAGCCTGGTCTTCCTGCAATACGCGCCCAGCGTGCCGGAGTTCGTCGAGCTGACCAAGAAGAACTCAGACGGTGTCATCTACAACCTGCTCGGCGGCCCGCTGACCACGCCGAAGAACCCGCGCGCCGCCGAGGTCGCCGACAAGTACAAGGCGAAATACGGCGTCGAGAGCGGCACCTATGGCGTGGCGCTCTACGAGACGGTCTATCTTTATCTCGATGCACTGAAGAAGGCCGGCGACCCCGCCGACCACCAGGCTGTCATGAAGGCACTGGCCGAGACCGACAAGCAGATCGCCGCCGGCCGCCTGAAGTTCGATCCGGCGACCCACCTCGCCACGCAGGGCGACGAGTTCATCCCGATCACCTTCTTCCAGATCTGGGACGGAAAGCGCGACCTGATCTCGCCGGTGCAATACGCCACCGGCGAGTTCAAGATCCAGCCCTGGATGCAGTGACGCATGGCACTGCTTGAACTTGACGACGTCTCAAAAGCCTTCGGTTCGCTGAAGGCCGTCGACGGTGTCTCCTTCAAGGTCGAGGCCGGCGAGATTTTCGGCATCGCCGGCCCGAACGGCAGCGGCAAGAGCACGCTGTTCAACGTGATTACCGGCATTCCCTTCGGGCCGGACCGCGGCACCATCCGTTTCGACGGCACGCCGATCCAGGGCCTGCGCGGTCACAGGATCGCACGACTTGGTCTGGCGCGGACGTTTCAGCGCGAGACCAGTTTCGACGGGCTGACCGTGTTCGAGAACGCACTGATGGGTTCCAGCTTCGGGGCGGCCAGCCAGCCGTCGGCTTCCGCGCGCGAGGCTGCCGCCGAGGCGCTGGAATTCGTCGGGCTGGGCGCGGAAAACTTCGGCCGTCCGGCGGGCGAGCTTTCCGTGTTCCAGCGCAAATGCCTGATGCTGGCCACCGCGATCGCCATGAAACCAAAGATGCTCTTGCTCGACGAGCCTGCGTCAAGCCTTACCAAGCCGGAGATCGACAGTACGATCGAGCTCATCCGCCGCACCGCGGCGCGCGGCATCACCATCCTGTTGATCGAGCATGTGCTGACCTTCCTGATGAGCCTTTCCCAACATCTCCTCGTGCTCAACCAGGGCACCATGCTGGCGCTCGGCGAACCGCGCACGGTGATCGCCGACGAGCGGGTCATCGAAGCCTATCTCGGCACGCGAAGGGCGGCGGCGTGAGCGCCTCGATGCTCGACGTCGCCGGGCTCACGGCCGGATACGGCCGCGTCACCGTGCTGGACGGCATCTCGATGGAGGCCGGCCGATTCGGCAATGTCGGGCTGTTCGGCCCCAACGGCCACGGCAAGACGACGCTGCTGCGCGCCGTCTCCGGCCTCTTGAAGCCGCGCGGCGGCGAGGTGCGGTTCGACGGCGAGGACATCACCGGCCTGTCGCCGCGCGCCATCGTCGGCAAGGGGCTGATCCACGTGCCGCAAGGCAACACGCTGTTCCCCGACCTCACCATCGCCGACTGCCTGGCGCTCGGCGCCTATTCGCCGCGTGCCAGGCCACACGAGGCCGCCAACCGCGAGAAGGTGCTAGCGCTGTTCCCGAAGCTCAGGGAACGCTGGCGCCAGCGTGTGCGCACCCTGTCGGGCGGCGAGCGGCAGATGGTCTCCATCGGCACCGCGCTGATGAGCCATCCGAAACTGCTCATCCTCGACGAGCCGACGCTCGGCCTCGCGCCGAAGATCAAGGACGAGCTCTGCAAGTCCGTGTTTGACATCTCGAAGAGCGGCGTGCCGCTGATCGTCGTCGAGCAGGACGTCGAGTTCCTGCTGGAACTCAGCAAGCACCTCTATTTCATCAATCACGGCCAGGTGGAGACGGAGATCAAGCCGGGCGAGAGCCTCGCCCACTCCGACATCATGGCCATGTATTTCGGGCACTGACTCCAAATGAATACGGCGGCGGACATCCTTTTCGGCGGCCTGTTCCAAGGCTCGCTCTACGCCATGATGGCGGTCGGCCTGGCGCTGGTCTGGACCACCATCGGCGTCTTCAACTTCAGCCACGGCGTCTTCATGATGCTCGGCGCCTATCTCGCCTGGCAGGGCATCGCATGGGGCTTTCCGGCCTATGTCGCCTTCCCGCTGGCGGTGGCGCTGATGGCCGGCGTGGGCTGGCTGCTGCAGGCGACCGTGGTCAGGCCGCTGATCGGCCGCGCCAACCTGGTGCTGGTGGTCGTCATCACCACGCTCGCCGCCGGCTCGCTGATCGAGAACGGCGCGCTGGTCGTCTGGGGACCGCGCTCCAAGCAGGTGCCGCCGTTGCTGGAGGGCAACATCACGCTGGGCGGTATCGGCGTGTCGCTGCACCAGATCGCCATCATCGTCATCACGCCGATCATCCTGGCAGCGCTCTGGTTCTTCCTCAACCGGACGCGGCTCGGCCTGGCGCTCAGGGCCGTGGCGCAGAACGAGGACGCCAGCCGCCTTGTCGGCCTCAACGTCACCATGCTCTACGCGCTGGCCTTCGGCATTGCCGCCGCGCTCGCCGCACTCGCCGGCATCTTTCTCGGCGGCTACCGCTTCATGACGCCGGTGATGGGCGCCGACCCGCTGCTCAAGGCGCTGATCGTCGTCGTCTTCGGCGGCATTTCCAGCATTTCCGGCCCGATCTTCGCGGCCTATGTGATCGGCTTCTTCGAGGCGATCTGCAGCTATTATTTCGGGCTCTACTGGACGCCGGCGCTGCTGTTCGCCGCCCTGATCCTGACGCTGATGGTCAAACCCGAGGGCCTGTTCACCAGAAGCGGCGGGAGGCTGGCATGAGCGCCGCGAACCTCGCCGACACGCAAACCTCCCGCCCGGCGGCAAGCGCCGTCCCGGTCGGCCCCGGCCGCGTGCCGTGGCAGCGCGAGGCGATCGGCATCGTCGTCGGTTTCGCGCTGCTGGCGCTGCTGCCCCTGATCTTCACCGACAGCTACAGCCGCCATGTGCTGATCATGGTGTTCATCTACGCCATCGTCGCGTCCAACTGGGACCTCAGCCTGGGTTACGGCGGCATCTTCAATTTCGGCCACATCGCGCTGTTCGGCATCGGCGTCTATGCCTACAGTCTGCTCACAAAGCTCGCCGGGCTGGATCCGTGGGTGGCGATGGCTGCCAGCGGCGCGGTCGCCGTCGTCGCGGCGGTCGCCATCACCATTCCCATCCTCAGGCTGAAGGGCATCTACATCATCCTGGTCACCTTCGGCTTCGCGCAACTGGTGATGCAGATCATTTTGAGCCAGTCCGACTACACCGGTGGCACGCAGGGCATCGTGCGCATCCCGTCGCTCTACATCTTCGACCACAACATGGTCCGCGACGGCAAATTCGCCTATTTCTACATCGCGCTGGCGCTGCTGGCGGCGAGCACCGTCTTCCTTCGGGCCTTCGTGCGGTCGCGCACCGGCATCGGCATCGTGGCGCTGCGCGACAACGAGGAATACGCGGTGAGCCGCGGCATCTCGCTGGTCAGGCAGCGGCTGATCACGCTGGCGGCGAGCGCCTTCTTCACCGGCGTCGCCGGCGCCTTCTACGCCGCCTACCAGCGCAACGCCTCTGTCGAAGTGTTCAGCATGAGCCTCGGCACCATCATCCTGTCCATGGTCCTGCTCGGCGGCACCAGCACCATCTATGGCGCGATCATCGCCTCCTTTGTGCTGACGGTGTTTTCCGAGGCGATGGCCGATTTCGGCGCCTGGCGCCCGATCATCACCGCCGTGCTGATCCTGGTCGTGATGCTCGCCTATCCCGGCGGCATTGTCGGCATGCTGAAAAGTGCGATGGCGGTGTTCTCGCGGCGCACGTCCGCAAGGAAGAGCTAGATGACAAGCCGGCGGGTCATTTACCTGGCCGGCCCGTAGACTTCAGCCGATCATTGCCGACGGCCGGAAGCGTTCTGCGCCAGAAAACGTTCCGCGAGCGTCGCCCAGTAGCGGATGCCCACCGGCAGCACCTCGTCGTTGAAATCGTAGCGCGGATTGTGAAGCTGGCGCGGCGCCGCTTCCCCCTCATGGCGCGAGCCGAGGAAGACGTAGCATCCGGGAGCCGCGCCGAGCATGAAGGCGAAATCCTCGGCGCCCATGACGGGCTGCATCGCCGCATTCACGGCCGCCGAAACCTCCTCGGCGACGTTTTTCGCGAACTCGGTTTCATCAGCCGTGTTGCGCAGCACCGGATAGCCACGCTCGAACAGGAATTCGTGGCTGGCGCCGCCGGCTTCGGCTGCATTGCGCACCAGCCTTTCCAGCCCCGCCTCGAACTGGTCCCGCACGGCGTCGTTCAGCGTATAGACCGTGCCGCGCACGACCGCCTTGTCCGGCGTCACATGCACGCTCTGCCGGTCGGCCGGGTTGCCGCTCTGGAACTGCGTGATCGACAGCACCACCGGCTCGGCCGGATTGACGTAGCGCGCCTTGAAGGCGTGCATGGCCTGCACGATCCCGGCCGCGATCAGCAGCGGGTCCGCCACGCCGTACTGCGTGGCCGGATGGGCGAGCGCGCTGCCGATGCGAACCTCGAACGTGTCGATGGAGGCGAGCATCGGGCCGGGGCGCATCATAAAACTGCCGAGCGGCGCGGACGGCAGATTGTGCAGGCCGAACACCGCCTGCACCGGAAACTTTTCGAACAGGCCGTCCTTGACCATAAGATTGCCGCCGCAGCGCTCGTCGCCGGTCTCCTCCGCCGGCTGGAAGATGAAGCGCACGGTGCCGTCGAAATCGCCGTTGCGGGCAAGGTGCTTTGCAGCGCCGAGCAGCATCGCCATGTGCCCGTCATGGCCGCAGGCATGCATCTTGCCGTCCACCGACGAACGATAGTCGACCACGTTCTCCTCATGGATGAACAGGGCGTCCATGTCCGCGCGCAGGCCGACGGCGACCGGGCTGGTGCCCCGCTTCAGCGTGCCGACCACGCCCGTCCCGCCGAGGCCGCGATGCACCTCGATGCCGAACTCCTCCAGTTTTGCGGCGACGAAATCGGCGGTGCGATGCTCGTCGAAGGCCGTTTCGGGATGGGCGTGAAGATGCCGCCGCCAGCGGGTGGCCTCCTCGACGAGGCTGTTGTCGAGTGGAGATGAGCTCATATGCGCCTCCTTCGGCTGCGGAAACTCAGGGGACAGTTTACTTTCTTTCGGCAGAAGGGCTGGAGCAGTCCAGAAGTCGCGCGGGCCGAAAAAAGTAAACTGTCCCCGGCACTTACCTTACCCCGCACCAGTCGATCACGCTGGCCGCGATGACCTTCGCGCTCCTCACCAGCGATTCGATGTCGACATATTCGTCGGTCGAATGGAAACCGTCGCCGCCGGGGCCGTAGATCACCCCGTCGACGCCCGCGCCGGCATAGTGCGCCGCGTCGCAGACGGCAATAAAGCCCTTCATCGTCGGCGCCTTGCCGGCGGCTGTCGCCCGCTTCATCAGCGAGGCGACCAGCGGGTGGTCGGGCGCGGTGTTCATCGGCGGGAAGTGCAGGCCGCCCAAATCCCAGTCGATTTTTATCGGGTTCTTCCTCAGCCAGTCGTCCATGGCGCAGAAGCTGGCGACGAATTCCTCGAAATCCTTGCGGTACTGTTTCGAGGTCTCGTCCGGCAAAAACTTCATGTCGAGGTCGAGCACCGCCGCGTCGGGGATGATCGCCGGGTTGGTCATCACCGTCGGCAGGCCGTTCTCGCCGATCGCCGTGCCGCCCCACATGACGCCGATGTTGATGGTGTTCATGCCGGCCGGCAGCAGCGGATGCGAGCGGGCGCGCACGCGGTTCTGCTCGAACAGATGGACGGCCTCGATGAAGCGCGCGGCGATGTCGATGGCGTTGACGGCAGGCACCAGCCGGTCCGCCGTGTGCTGCTGCGGATAGATCTCGTTGAAGCGGAAGGCCGAATGGCCGTTGCGGCCGCGGATGGTGACGCGCGCCCATTCCAGACCGCCCTCGGCGGGGTGCACGTCGCCCCAGCTCGGCTCGGCCACAAGGATCGCCTTGGCGAGCTTGCCGCGCCTGACATTGTCGATGGCGCCGCCGCCGCCCGCCTCCTCGTCCACCACCGAGTGGAAGGCGAGCCGTCCGTCGAGCTTTATGCCGGCGCGGTTGATGGCGCGCATGGCCGCCACGCAGGCCGCCACCCCGCCCTTCATGTCGATCGAGCCGCGACCGTAGAGCTTGCCGTCCCTGATCTCGCCGCCGAACGGATCGACCGTCCAGTCCTTCAGCGCGCCGGTCGGCACCACGTCGATATGGCCGCACAGGATCAGGCTTTTTTCCTCCGAGCCCGCCTTCTCGCCGACCAGGTTCGGGCGGCCGGGCAGGGCGTCGAACTGCTCGGTGGCAAAACCCTCGTCCTTGAGGATCGGCTCCAGCAGTTTTTGCACGTCGCCTTCGCGGTTCAGGCCGTCGGCCGTTTCGAATTTCGGATTGACCGAGGGGATGCGGACGAGGTCGCGCGTCAGGTTGATGACGAAGTCGCGGTCCTTCTCGATGAAATCCTGCAGCGCCTTGATGGTAGTTTCGGTGTCCGACATGTCTTCCTCTTCGTGGTCGCGGCCTCAGGCCGCCGGCTCGTATGTTGCAATGATGGGTTCCAGAATGGCGGCCAGCCGGCCGGCCCAGGCGGCGACGCCCTCGGCCCCGTCGATCAGGTCGTGCCTGATCTCGATCAGCACTGCAGGGTTGCCGCGATCCGTCCCGTGGACGGGGATGGCGTAGTCGCCCTCGCGCTCGATCCGGTAGGGCTCGTTGTCGCCCACCACCAGGGCAGGGTCGGCGCGAAGTGCTGCCAGGAATTTTTGCGCCAGTTCGCCGCCGTCCTCGTGCAGCACGCCGACATGCCAGGGCCGCGCTACCCCGAGGAACACCGGCGTGAAGCTGTGGATGGCGACGATCAGGTTTTTGGCCGCCCCGCGCCGGTCGAGGAATTTTGCGACCGCCGCATGGAACGGCTCGAACATGCGCTCGCGCCGCAGCGTCCGCTCCGCCTCGTCCATCCCGTCATTGCCGGGGATGTGCGTCGCCTCGGAAAGCACCGGCATGCTGGCCGGAACGCCGAACGGCCGGTTCAGGTCGACCAGCAGCCGCGAATAAGTACCGAGGAAGGCCGGCGCGGCGAGCCTGGCCGCCAGCGCCCGTGTCACCTCGGCCGCGCCGATGTCCCAGGCGATGTGGCGCTCGAGCTCCGCCGGCGCCACGCCCAGCCGTCCATAGACGGCCGGGATATGGTTCGACGCGTGGTCGCAGACCAGCACTAGCGGCGAGCGCGAGCCGGCGTTGACGATCTCGACGGGCTCCGGCCAGTCGGCCGTCGGGGCCAGGGCAGGGGCGGTCAATAGCGGTCCCCATAGGCTGCGCAGATGTCCGCCCTGTCCTTGCCCGCCATCAGCGCCAGCTCGGCCTGCTTCACCGCGACAAAACTTTCGATTAGTGACGCGGGAAACCAGCCCCTTACCACCGCGTCCGCCTCCAGTGCCGCGAGCGCCGCCTCCAGCGTCTCCGGCAGGCGGCGCAGGCCCTTTGCCTCCAACTCCGCCTCGCTCATCAGCGTCGGGTCGCCCGACACGATCGGCGGCGCCGGCAGATTCTGGTCGATGCCGGCCAGCCCGGCCCGCACGATGCCGGCCAGCGCCAGATAGGGATTGGCCGTGGCGTCGGCCGCCCGATACTCGATGTTGAACTGTTTTGCCGGGTCGCGCCCGCCCATCGTCACCACCGGGCAGATGCGCAGCGTCGCCTCGCGGTCGCGTTCGCCGAGCCAGGTGTAGGACGAGCTCCAGTTGTGCGGCGCCAGCCGGTAATAGGAGGGCGGGCTCGACGCCGTCAGCACCGTCAGCGCCTGCAGGTGCTTCAGCACGCCGGCACAGAATGAGCCGGCCACGGCCGACAGGCCACCCGGCCGGCCGCCGTCATAGGTCGCCGGCTTTCCGTCGGCGTCGACCAGGCTGAAATGGATGTGCACGCCGTTGCCGACGCCGTCGAGCACCGGCTTCGGCGCGAAGCAGGCGCGCCGGTCGAGGTTTCGCGCTACCTCGCGCGTAACCTCGCGGATGACGATGGCGCGGTCCGCCGCCGCCAGCCCGTCCGTCGGCGCATGCGTCACCTCGAACTGGTCGTTGCCATATTCGGGAAGCACCATCTCCGGCTCGACGCCGGCCTCTTCCAGGCAGGCGGCAAGTTTTGGCCCGAACACGCCGGCGGCGCGGAAGGCCGCCACCGAGAAGGCATGACCCGGCACGCGCGCCGGATCGGCGGCGGCCGGATGCAGCAAAAATTCCTGCTCGAAGGCGGCGACGACCGATAGCCCGGTCGCCTGCTTCAGCGCCGCCAGCGCATCCTTCAGTTGCGCGCGCGCGCAGCCGGCCCAGGGCGAGCCGTCGAGTTCGACGAGGTCGCCCATGACGAGGTCGAGCGGCGTCTCGGCGCCGGTCGAGCTGGTCGAAAACCGTGCCGATAGATCGGGCACCAATCGGAGGTCGCCGGAGGATCCCCACGGATTTTCGCCGGGGATCGAGTTGAAGGGTGTCAGGCAAAGGTTCGCCGGCACCCAGCCGAGGCCGGTGGCGGCCGTCTTCTGCAAGCGCTCCTCGGTCACCGGCCGGCCGCGCGTTATCGCCGCTAGGTCGGTTGTCACGACATGGGCAAGCGGGGTCATGCTCATGCCTCCCGCCCCAGCGCCTCGAAGCGCCCGACCACGGTCGCCGTGTCCGCCACCCAGCAATAGCCGCCGAACGCCTTCAGCGCGCCGTCGTGCCGCTCCTGCGACGGCGCGGCGCAGGCGTCGGACACGCAGGTCACCAGATAGCCGCGGTCGGCGCCGTCGCGCACCGTCATGTCGACGCACTGGTCGGTCAGCATGCCGCAGACCACGAGGTTGCGGATGCCGAGGTTCTTCAAGAGATAGTCGAGGTTGGTCGAGTTGAAGACGCCGGAGGACGTCTTCGGCAGCAGGATCTCGTCGCCCACGGGCGCAAGTTCCTCCGGCGGAAGACCCTCCCTCATGCTCGGCGGAATGTGGATCGGCGTCAGCTTGTGGTCGAGCGAGCGGTCGCGGCCGTCCTCGGTCAGGCTTTGGATGATGGTGTGCAGCACCTCGACGCCGGCCTCGCGCGCCGCCTTCAGCAGCCTGACCTGATTGGGGATCGTCACCTCGCGGGTCTGCCGGTAGATGTAGTGGTCCGGCCCCCGATCGGCGTAGTCGGGATCGAGCCCTGGCTCCAGCCAGATGCGCTGCATGTCGACGAGCAGCAGCGCCGTCGCCCCTTTCTGAAAAGGTTCGTCTCGGCGCGGAAGCGGGGTCTTGGCGGTCATGAAAACTCCAGAAATGTCATGATCTTGTTGCCGGCGCCGGAATGCGGTCGCCCGGGCTCTTGGCCCGTTCGGCATCGTCGCCGCCGTCCAGCGTGACGGCATTGGCGCTGCGGACCGCCTCGATGTCCTCGATGCGACCGCGGATCGATGCGCCGTGCAGGCCGAGCGCATGCGCCAGCACGGCCTCGATCTGCGCGACCGGCGTCGCCAGTGTGTCGAAGGGCGAGTCCGCGTCGATCGCCGCCACCATTGTCTGGTCGGCGAATTCGGCGATCGGCGACAGCCACGGGTCGGTGAACAGCAGGATGCCGACGCCGCGCTGATGCGCCTGGCGGGTGAAACTGACCACGTCCGCCTGGTAGCGGCGGTAGTCGAACACCACCAGCAGGTCGCGTTTGCCCATGTCGATCAGCATATCGAAATCGGACGGCGAAAGCTGCCCGACGTCGCGCACGCCGCTGCGCAATTGCACAAGGTAGCCGGCCAGCATCGAGGCGATGTGCCGGCTGAAGCGGCCGCCGAGCAGCGCCACCTGCCCCTTTGCCTCCATGATCATGGAGACGGCGCGCGTATAGGCCTGCGAAGGCGTCTGGGTGCGGGTGCGATCGAGGCTTTCGGCGACCGAATTGTAATAACCGAGCGCCGTGCCCTCGCTGGCGTTGGTGGGGCGCTTGGCCTCCATCATCAGCAGCGGCGAATGCAGGCGCGACTCGACCTCTTCCAGAAGCTTCGACTGGAAGTCCGAAAATTTGCCGTAGCCGAGCTTGATCATGAGGCGCATGACCGTCGGGTCGCTGACACCGGCCAGCCGCGCCAGGCGCGTCGCCGTGCCCAGGCCCGACGTCGGATAGTCGGCCAGCAGGACCTGCACGATCTTCTGTTCCGCCGAGGTCAGGGCCAATTGAGTATGCGCCAGTTCTTCCCGGATCGACACCGCTCCTCCCGCGTGCCCGTGGCACTGACGAATAAATTACAAGATGGCTCCAGTTTGTCAAATTTGGAGATTTTTCTACACAGCAGATCAACGAGGGACCCGACACAACCCTAAATGGCACTCCTGCCCCATCATCGCCATCTTTGCCCTTCACCACCGGTTCATGACCGCCACGCCCAGTTCGACGTTGCGTCAGCGACTTTTCGCTTTTCTGCTCGCCGGCATAGGCGGCACGGCGGCCGCCGCCGTATCCTTCGCCATGTCGCTCCACGACGCCGCCAATCCACCGGGAATCGCGGCGGTCGGCCTCGGCGATCCTATCGACACCGGCCGCTGGACGGTCACCCTGCATGGCGCGCGCAGCGGCACCCTCCCGCCGACTGGTGTGCCGCCCTTCGACCCCAAGAAATTCGTGATGGTCGATCTCGACGTCACCAACCGCTCGGCGACGCCCAACAACGTGCTTTATCGGCTGCTCACGCCAGAGCCGCCGGTGCCGAACCTGCCGCTGCCGGTTTATTACCTGGCGCGCGACAACTGGTTCGCCAGCTACATCAATCCGGACATGCCCGAGCGCGTCATCGCCGTCTGGGAATGGCCGGAAGCGGCGCCGCTGCCGGAGCGGCTGAAGCTCAAGGTCAGCAGCCAGATATACAAGCAGCGCGACAATCTCTACGGCGCCAGCGGCTGGTATGACCGCGACCCGGTCGCCGAGGTCGAGATGCCCGTGGTGGCCGATCCGAAGGCGGAGCGTCCGCAGTGATCGCCGCGCTCAAGACCGTCGCGGCCGTGGTGGCCGCCGCCGGCCTGCTCTATGCGATGCAGCGCACCACGCCCGGCTACAGCGACATCACCTCGCCGATCGTCGCTTCCGGCCGGCAGGGCGAGGCGGTGCAGGCAAGTGCCTTCTCCTTCGGCGTGAACACCATCCGGCTGGCGCGCGAACTCGCCACCGAGAGTTTCGGCCGCACCAAGATCTTCTCGACCTCCGGCGTGTGGGTCGTCGTCGTGGGCGAGGCGGAGGCGACCTACGAAAGCCTTCCGCTCACTGTCGCCGAGTGGCTGAGCCGCGACGGCATCCGATACGCCCTTACCGACCGCGTGCCGGCGACCGCCGGCATGATGCCGGTCGACAGGTTCGAGCCCGGCCTGCCGCGGCCGGCGCTGATCGCCTTCGAGGTGCCCGAGGATGCCATAGAAGGCGGACAGGTCGTTGTGGCGCGCTCGAAAATCGCGCCGCTCGACGACGAGATCCGCGTGTCCGCCGAGGCAATCGGCGCGGTCGAGCCGCGCGTCACCATCCGCCGCAACGACGGAGGGCCGCCGTGGACGCTCCTGCCGTAGGGCCTGTCTCCAGCCGGCGTGGTTACTGGCTCTGCCTCGCTGGACTTTTGGTCGCCCTGCCCGCGGCACTTGCCGTCAAATCATGGGGCAGTGTCAGGGAATGGCGGGCTCAAAACCTTCGCACCGCGGTCGAAGTGACAGATGGCCAGCCTGTCCGCTACGCCGGTGCCGAATGGACGTTTTCTGGGCTGAGAAAACTCCACGGCGGCGAGCGGACCATCGTGCTCGCGGAGTTCGAGGCGCTGCCCGACGATCCGGCAGCGCTAGGGCAAGTCCCCTGCGACGTTCAGCTTACCGACGGTCTCGGCCGGAGTTGGAGCCCTCATTTCCTGACCGACCCAATCGTGCGCAAGTCCGCCCCGCGCGCCGCGGAGAAGCGCCTTTGCGGCGGTCCCACCTTCGAGGAAACCCCGAAAGGCACGAAGGCGGAAATGGCGGCGACCTTCGTCGTGCCGGCGTCGGCTGAAAACCTGTCGCTCACTCTGACGATGGCGTCGGCCCGGCCGCAATATCTGCGCTTCAGCCCGCGCTGACCGGCGCCGGCCCGGCGGGTTCGCGGCCGCTCGCGACCGCGTATTCCAGCACCGCCGCCAGCAGCGCAACGCGCATCGCGTCGAGCAGGATGCCGCCGTCGAGATCGCTCGGGCTGCCGATGAAAACGCTGATCCAGTCGGCGAACATCTGCCAGGTGCCAAGGTCGTGCGCGCCGATCTGCCGCGTGGCGCCGTACCACATCCAGGCGCCGGCCCAGCCGATGAAACGATAGGCGACGATGAAGGTGACCAGCGTCGCCAGCCCCGCGCCCAGCGTCAGCTTCAGGCAGGTCCAGACCGGCGCGTAGCGCTGGCGGTAGCCACCGAGGAAATGCGCGGCGAAGTCGGAAGACCACCTGCGCCAGCTCGATCTGGGCGACGGCGGCGGGGCGGCCCGCCCCTTGGCGGAGAGTTCGTAGCCATTGATGATCGCCGCCATGACCAGCCAGACCATCGGCAGCAGCGCGTAGAAGAACAGGCTCTGCGCCTGTTCGGAAAGCGGTTTCGGCTGGAATTCGACCGGCACGAAACCTTCAGCCGCATAGGCCGCCAGCGTCGGCAGCAACACGTCGAGGCTGAGTTCCTGCAGAACCGAGCCCGCGCCGATCCAGCGGATCAGGTCGTCCTTCCAGACGTCCAGCGCATAGAGGCCGATGAAGATCCAGCTTGCGTCCGCGGCGACGATCAGCAGCCGCCAGTATGGCTGTCGCGAGCGCTCGTTCATCCGCTTGGCGAGGAACCGCACGGCCCAGCATAGGGCGATCGACAGGATCACGCCGCGCGATTGCAGCAGTTCGAAGATGTTGACGCTCTCGCCCAGCGGGGCGCGGGCCAGCGCCGCGCGCGAATACTCCCGCACCGTGTCGCCCAGAAACCCCCAGGCGGCGTAGTAGGCAAAGAACGGCAGGATCGCCGCCGCCGTCACCATCAGGAACCGGTCGCGCGGCTTCTCCTCGGCAGCGCCTTCCCCGGCCGCCTCGCGCCGCAGTGCCGCCAGCGCCGGCAGATGCGGCCGCAAGACGGCAAACATCAGCACCAGCACCATCAGCTTGGCTAGCACGACCAGCGACAGCACTATCATGCCCCCGAGCGGATTTTGCAGGCCGACCGTCACCGCCGCGTCGAGCAGAAGGTCGCGCGCGATGATGCCGAGGCAGCCGATGAGAAGGAGGTGCGGCCAGCATGCGCCGAGGAGGCGGGCCGTCAGGGCGAGCGGCCGGACAATGTCCTGGGTCGTCGTCATGATCGCGTTTTACGGGAACCGCGTCGTCGCTTCAACCCGTAATCGATCTCGCCGGCCGATGCGTGGGAAACGCGAAGGCGATTGGATGCACCGGGAAGACCGAAGGGCAACAAATGAAGTCCGAACCGCCAGAATCGCGGCCGGAATCAAGCCCATCACGGCCGTTTCCGGCAACCAGAGCCGCAAACTATTGGAATCGAACGACATTACGGACTTCACGCGTATTCTTCGTTACTGGACGCGGCGGCGTCCACTGCGCAAACGCTCGAAAAAAACATTTGCCGATCAACAGCATACATTCCCCGTCGACACACCGTCAAAAATGTCGGGTAATGATGGCGTCGGATCAAGCCGTAGCGCGTGCGAGGAACAGAAAATGCAGATCGGAATGATGGGACTGGGCCGGATGGGCGCCAACATGGTGCGCCGGCTGCTGCGCGGCGGACATGAATGCGTGGTCTACGACGTCAACGCCGATGCCGTCGCGGCGCTGGTCAAGGAGGGCGCGGTCGGCGCTTCCTCGGTCGAGGATTTTGTCGGGAAGCTCGCCAAACCGCGCTCGGCCTGGCTGATGCTGCCGGCCGCCATCACCGGCAGGATCGTCGACCAAGTCATTGAATTTATGGAGCCCGGCGACATCGTCATCGACGGCGGCAACTCCAATTACCGCGACGCCGTCGACCAGGCGGCGCGCCTGCAATCGCGCGGCCTCAGCTTCGTCGACGTCGGCACCAGCGGCGGCGTCTGGGGTCTGGAACGCGGCTACTGCCTGATGATCGGCGGTCCGGACGTGGCCGTGAAACATCTCGATCCTGTTTTCGCCACGCTCGCCCCCGGCGCCGACAAGGGCGCTCCGCCCGCTTCCACCGAGACCGGCACCGCGCCGTTCGGCTATCTCCACTGCGGCCCTTCGGGAGCCGGCCATTTCGTCAAGATGGTCCACAACGGTATCGAATACGGCGTCATGGCCGCCTATGCCGAAGGCATCAACATTCTGAAGGCGGCGAATGCCGGCAAGCGTGGTCGTGCCGCCGACGCCGAGACCGCGCCGCTGTCGGAACCTCAATATTATCAATTCGATATCGATCTCGGCCAGGTCGCGGAAGTGTGGCGGCACGGCAGCGTCATCGGCTCCTGGCTGCTCGACCTGACGGCGGAATCGCTGAAAGCCGATTCGACGCTGTCGAAATTCGGCGGGCGGGTTTCCGATTCGGGCGAGGGCCGCTGGACGCTCAAGGCGGCGATCGACACCGGAGTGCCGGCACCGGTGCTGTCGACGGCGCTGTTCGACCGCTTCAGTTCGCAAGGCGAATCGGAGTTCGCCGACAAGCTGCTGTCCGCGATGCGCTACGCCTTCGGAGGTCATGTGGAGAAGCCGAAGTAGGCGCGGAGCGCCCAAGGCGAGCTCAAGAAAAGAAGATTATTTTCCAGTAACTTGGCCGGCGCCGCCGTGTCGCGGGAAGCTCTGGCCGGGCTTCCGCGCCGCCACCACCTGTCTCTCGGCAAAATTGCAGATTCGGTTGCAGGAAAGACTTTCCTATCGCCTTCGCATGTGCGAACAAGTGCTGGGGCAAAACCGGAAATAGGACTTATGTGGATCAAGCTTACCAAAGCCGACACCAACAACCCCGTTCTGGTCAATCTGACCAAAATCAGCGGCGCATCCGCCAACAAGAAAGGTGGAGCGGCAATCGAGTTCGACGAGAAATACACAGTGCCGGGCAGCCGGCTTGCCGTCGGGGAATCGCTCGATGAGGTTGCGGAACTGATGGGCGCCCCCCATCCCGCAGCCGCCAACCCGCGCGCCGCGCGCAGGGTCTGACCTTCGGCCGCATCGCGGCGGACGAACAAAGGCGGGCGGCGACACGTCCGCCTTTTCCGTTCCTGGCCCCAGCCGCATCGGCAAGGCCTGCAGGCAGACCAGAACGCCCTCCGCGAAGCGCGCACACGGAAGGCCGTGGCCCATCGCGCTTGCACAAATCCGCCTTTCCTGAAATTTTCGCCTGAACGTCCAGGAACCCGCCGCCCTGTCGCGGAGTTCGGAGACGAGGCTGGAGGCTTTTATGCTGCGCTTGGCTTTGTGGGGACTGGCGGGATTCGCGGCGTACCGCATAGCCCAGGAAAACGGCTGGGTTCGCGAGCGTCAGGTCCGGCTGCTGCCGAGACCGAGCTGGGACCGCGAGGACATTTCGAAACGACGCACGCCGGGCCGATCCGAACGGCCGGAAACGCTTGAGGAACAATTGCAGGAAGGGCTGGAGGATTCGTTTCCCGCAAGCGACCCGCCGTCCGTCGTCTCCACGACGATCGCCGGCCGCGCCAAAAAGGTCATTGGGACGGACGAGGTTCTGGCACGGAGGCGGGCCAGCCGCTGATGGCGCGACCTGACCGAGGACTATTTTTTGCAACTTCAAGAATTCGATCGCACCGATCGCGGTTCTGCAGGCCTCGCCGCCGATGTCATCAACTGACGTTGAATTCCCAAAGGCTTAGGCGACCTTGACGATCCGGAACCCCTCGATTTCCTTCACGACTGGATGGCCTTTCCAGCCCTCGATGTCGTGCAGGATGACGAGTTTCGACAGATCGCCACCGAGTTCGTCATTCATCTTGTCGATGGTCTTCAATTGTTCCCACACGCTGCCCACGGCATTGTTCAGCGGCACATAGACGCCATCGTGATTGTGGCCGGTGAACTGGCGCCGGGAATAGACGCAGTCGCCGGAGATGGTGCGCCTCCCGGCCTCGGTCTCGATGACGATGAACTGCTGGCCGATCGTGTGGCCGCTGCCCAGGCGAACGTGGATGCCGGGCAGCACATTGTCCTTGTCGCCGTCGACCAGCGTCACCCGGTGCTCTATGGAAGCATCAAGGGCAGAGCGCAGATTGTCGGGATCGATGATCGCCGTGAGATGGGCAAAGCGCTTCGGCAGGGCGATAGCCTCGTACCAGGACAGAAGCTCGCTCTTCTGGATGTAGATCTGCGCGTTCGGGAACTCGCCGATCGAGCCCATATGGTCGAAATGCGCATGGGTGACGAAGATGTCGGTTATGCCGCCTGGCTCGATGCCGAGTTCGCCGAGCATCTTCAGCGGCGAGATCCAGTCCGGGATGCCGAATTTTTGCGAAAAGCTGTGATCGTCCTGCATGAAGCCGGTGTCGACCAGCACGTTGCGGTCGCCCTGCCGGGCGAGGATGAAGGAGAAGGGCAGGTCCATGACGCCGTCCTGGTACATGCCGCTGATGAGGTCGACCCAGGGCTGGTCCTTGGAGCGCGCATATTCCAGCACGTAGACGTCCCAATGCGTGTCCGGCATCGTATTATCCTTCAGCTTTCGGCGAGCGAGCGGCCGAGGCTGGCGAGGCCGACCGCGACGATCAGGATGGCGCCCTGGAAGACGAATTGCGAATAGGTGGGGGCGCCGAATATGTTCAGGCCGTTGAAGCCGAGCACGATGATCAGCGAGCCGATGAAGGTGCCGAGGATGTGGAACTCGCCGTCGCGCAGCGTCGCCGAGCCGAGGAAGACGGCGGCGAAGGCCGTCAGAAGATAGGCATCGGCGGCGTTGGTGGTGCCGCTGCCGAGCCGCGAGGCGAGCAGCGTTCCGGTCAACGCCGCGCACATGCCGGACAGCACGAAGCCGAAGATCTTGATGCGGTCGACATTGATGCCGGCGAGCCGCGCCGCCGCCGGATTGCCGCCCACGGCCTGGATCTCCTGGCCGACGGCCGTGCGTTCGACCAGAAGCCACAGCCCGCCGAGCACCAGCGCCATTACGATGATCGGGTTGGGGATGCCGAACAGCCAGCGCCCGAGCGCCAATTGCAGGAAGGTTTCGGGAACGCCCGACACGATCGGCACGCCCGAGGAATAGGCGAAGGAAAGACCGACCAGGATGGTGCCGACGCCAAGCGTGGCGATGACGGAGTTGACCTTGAGTTTCGTGACGATCAGCCCGTTGACGACGCCGATGAGGGCGCCGAGCGCCAGCACGATCACGATGGCGACGGGGATCGGCAACTGGTTCTGGACGATGAGGCCCGTGACCAGCACGCCGTGCAGGCTGGCGGCATAACCGACCGAGAGATCGAGTTCGCCGACGATGACCGCCATGGTGAGGCCGCCGGCGATGATCATCGCCAGTGAAGCCTGGCTCAGCACGTTGGTGAAGTTGGTGATGGTGGGGAAGGCGCGCGGCGACAGGATCGAGAAGACGATCACCATGACGACCAGCCCGATGATCGTGCCGTATCGCGCGAACACGCCGAGCGCCGCCTTGGCGTTGGGCGACAGCCGCCGCGTGGTGTAGCCGACGTCACTCATGCCGGGACCCTTTCCGCCGCTGCGGCGTAGCTTGCTTCGATGATCGCGCTGCGCGTGACGTGTCTGTCGGAAAGTTCGCGCACGATGCGGCCCTCGGCCATCACCAGAGCGCGGTCGCAAAGGTCCGGCAACTCGTCCGGTTCGGAAGAGATGACCAGCACCGCCATGCCCCTGGCGGCAAGGTCGCGGATCAGGCGATGGATCTCACCGCGCGCGCCGATGTCGACGCCACGTGTCGGCTCGTCGAGGACCAGCACCTTCGGCGCCGATTGCAGCCAGCGGCCGATCACCACCTTCTGCTGGTTGCCGCCGCTGAGTCGTCCGACCGGCTGGTCCGGCGAGCGCGCCTTGATGGACAGGTCGCGGATGATTTTTTCCGCCATGCCGGTGCGCTTGCGGGAGCTGATGAAGGGCAGCATGGCGTTGGCGAGGATCGCGTTCAGATTGGTCAGGCTGACGTTGAAGGCAACCGATTTGGTGAGCAGCAGGCCCTCGGTGCGCCGCTCCTCCGGAACCAGGCCGAGCCCTGCGCGCACCGCCGCAGCCGGCGTCCTTGGCGCGTAGGGCCTGCCTTCCAGCAGCATCGTGCCGGCGTCCGGCAGATCGGCCCCGTAGAGCAGGCGTGCCAGTTCGCTGCGACCGGCGCCGACCAGTCCGGCTATTCCCAGGACTTCGCCGCGCTTCAGGTCGAAGCTCGCTTCCCTGACTTTTGGCAGGCGCCGCAATCCGCGCACCGACAGCACGATTTCGCCCGTAGCGGCTTCGTTACCTGCTTTGGGCAGGTGCTCCACGGTGCCGCCAACGATTGCCTCGACGAGGGCAGGGCGGGTGAGTTGCGGGCCGGCGAGTTCCGCCACCGAGCGGCCGTCGCGGAACACCGTCACCTGGCCGCAGAGGTCGAGAATCTCGTCCAGCCGATGCGAGACATAGAGCACCGCCACGCCCGACGCCGACAGGTCGCGAATGATGGCGAAGAGTTTCTGGCACTCGCTGGCCGACAGCGACGCGGTCGGCTCGTCCATGACGATCAGGCGGGCCTTGCGCACCAGCGCGCGGGTGATGTTGATCAGCCAGTTCTCCGCGGTCGGCAGGCCCTTGGCGGTTGCGTGCAGCGGCGCCGTGACGCCGACCCGCTTGGCGATGGGGGAGACTTCGCGCGCGATCGCCGGCCAGTCGACCATGCCGAAACGCGTCTTCTTGGGCAGCCCAAGCATGATGTTTTCGAGCACCGTCATGCTGGGCACGAAGGCCAGTTCCTGATGGATGAAGCTCATGCCGAAATCACTGGCGCGATGCGGCGAACCGATGGCGGTCGGCTGGCCGTCGACGAGAATCTCGCCACTGTCCGGCTCCGTCAGCCCGGCGAGGATTTTTATCAGCGTGGACTTACCTGCGCCGTTGGCGCCGACCAGGCCGTGCACCTCTCCGGGCGCGATCGATAGCGACACGCCGCGCAACGCCTGCGCGCCGCCATACGACTTGGTCACCGCGACCGCCGAAATGAATGGGGGCGCTGCGGGCGTCCCCATCGAACCAGACATGGCATTCATGATCGGCTTTTACGCCGAAACTCACTTGATGGCATCGGGGTGTTCGGCAATGAACTTCTCGACCGTTTCCTTGGTGACCAGCACCGCCGGCACTTCGACCGCCTTGGGCTGCCAGTCCGCGCCGGCCTTCTGGATCTCGGGCAGCAGCTTGATCATGTTATAGCCTTCCGTGTAGCTGTCCTGCCAGGCGGTGGCCGTCATGAAGCCGTTCTTGATGTTCTCCAGCGCCTGGGCATTGCCGTTGACGCCATAGACCTTGACATCGTCGCGGCCCTGGGCGCGCAGCGAGCCGATGGCGCCAATCGCCGGATCGTCCCAGCAGCCCCAGATCGCCAGGTTTTCGTCGCCGGCCGGATGGGCGGCAAGCCAGGCGTTGGCATATTGCGCGCCGTCCTCGAAATAGCCGGGGATGCGCACCTCGTTCTTGGTCACCTTGACGTCGGGATAAGCGGCGAGCGCCTTGTCGAGCTCGACCTCGCGGTTCCGGCACACCTCGCCGGTCCGGTACGCCAGCACGAGCAGCGAGCCCTTGCCCTCCATCGCCTCGAGCATCAGTTCGTTGACCGGGACCACCATCGGGCCGCCTGAGCCGTTGGTGGCGGCGACCGTGCTGCCGAGGCCGCCGCCCCAGGTGACGACGGGAATGTTCGCCGACTTGGCGGCGTCGAGCCCGGCGCCGATGGACGAGAATGGGAACACCATGTCGACGATTGCGGTAGTGCCGCGCTGAGCGAAATTCTGGATCGCGGCGTTGGCCTGGTCGGCACTGCCGGCCGCGTCGATGACCGAAACCTCCCAGCCGAGTTCCTTGGCCGCGGCCTCGGCGCCCTTGATATAGCGTGCATTGTTGGCCTCGGTTGCCGAGATCGAGACGATGCCGACAAGCGGCTTGTCCTGCGCCGATGCCGGCACGACGCCAAGACCGATCGCCGCAATCGCGACGCCCACCACAAACTGTTTCATGACTCCTCCCTGACGGCTGGCTGCTCAACGAACCGTTTCGCCAGAATAGGCAAAGAGCGCCGTTGATCAAGCGGTTTTTCGCAAGTTTTGGCCTAGACAAGCACATTTGATGCAGTAACACTCAGCTAAACGATTAGCTAGGTTCACATGGCGACCATCAAAGACGTTGCACGATCGGCAGGCGTTTCTACCGCGACAGTGTCGGCCGTCCTCAACGATTCCGCCTATGTGAGCCCACCGCTGCGCGCCCGTGTGCTGGCCGCGATCCGGGACCTGAACTACTCGCCCTCGCTGGCGGCGCAGAATCTGAAGCGCGGCCGCAGCCAGTTGATCGCGCTGGTGGTCGCCGACCTTGCCAACCCCTTCTTCTCGCGTGTCGTGTGGGCGGCGGAAGCGGCCGTCGCCGCATGGGGCTATTCGCTGGTGGTGTTCAACAGCGACGAGAAACCTGAAGCGGAGCAACGCATCCTGAGCCGTGTGCGCATGCTGTCCTGCGACGGGGTGCTGCTGGTCCCGGTCGGCGATTCCACCAAGCACCTGCAGCGCGACCCCGACGAGAAGCCGCTTCCCACCGTGCTGTTCGGGCGAACCGTCGAGGACGACAAGTCCGACACCATCACCATCGACAATATTTCGGCCGGCCGGCAGGCGACCGAATATCTGCTCGACCTCGGCCATACGCGTGTCGGATCGATCACCGGGCCGCTGCACCTGACGACGGGACGCGGCCGTCTCGACGGGATGCTGGCGGCGATGAAGTCGCGGGGGCTCGCGCCGGAACCGCGCGACGTGCGCTCGGGCGAGTTCCGCGAGGACGCGGCCTATTCGGTGGCGCGCAGCCTGCTCGAGCAACAGGACCGGCCGACCGCGCTCTATGTGGCGAGCGGCCTGATGGCGCTGGGGGCGATGCGCGCCATAGCCGATCTCGGACTTCGATGTCCCGTCGATATATCGATCGCTTCCACGGACACCATCCCGGGGATCGGTGGCTTGCGCCCGCGACTGACGCGCACCGAACATCCGCTTGTCGACATGACCAACGAGGCGGTGCGGCTGCTTGTCGACCGCATCCGGCGCGGCGGCGAGGTCGAGCAGAGGAACATCGTGTTCCAGCCCTCGCTGGTGGTGGGCGACAGTTGCGCCCCGGTCGGCTTGCGCTAAGGTCTGTTGTATTCAGGCGTTAAGGGCCTGCTTAGCGCCTCAATCCGGGCCGGCCGGCAACTCCTTGTCGCGCCATTCCATTTCCACGTACATCTCGGTCCGGTCGATCACCGCGAAGCCGAGCCTGAGATAGAGCCGCATGGAAGGATCGTTGTCGGAGGCGACCTTGAGGCGAACGGATATGCCGCCTTCGGCCGCTTCTTCCATCAGGTTCTCCATGACACAGGTGCCGATGCCGCGTCCGCGAAGTTCCGGCACGACCGCCTGGTCGATGATGTGGACGACGGCGCCCGGCCGGTTGACGACGATGCGGCCGACCGGAGCGCCGTCGAGCTCGATGATGTCGAAGCGCGCACGCGGAAATTGCGCGCGGTAGCTCACAGTCTGGGCTTCGAATTGCTGGCGCATGATTTGCCGCAACAGGCTCGGATCGAAGCCGGCCATTCGCCACTCGGGCGGCCGGGAATTGCAGAACAGCTCGAACCGGAATTTCTGGTCGCGCTCCCGTTCGGGCCGCAGTCGCAGCTTGCCCAGCGGGGAGGAAATGTCGATCGGATGGTTCATGCAAGAAGTCCCCGGGAGCAAGGCGATGGACGGCGTTTACAATCCGCAACGACTGCGGTCATAGTGCGCGGATCGGCCAGCGCCTCGAAGAACCGCGTCATGACAGAACCGCTATCGCCCGCAGACGTCACCGCCGACCATTTCCGGCCCCACATCGACAAGGAATTTCGCATTCCCGGCTGGCCGCATCCGATGACGCTGGTCACGGTCGAAACGAAAGATGCGAAAGGCGGGCAGGCCCACAGCGGACGGCGGGAACCGTTCACCCTGATCTTCCGCGGGCCGCCCCGGGAGGTCATGCGCGAAGGCTTCTATACGTTGCAACTCGACGGCGGGCCGTGGTTCAACCTCTACATCATGCCCATTCAGACCGCGGGAAACGACCGGCAGGACTATCAGGCGCTCTTCAACTAAGCGGTCAATTCCGCGAGGGGAAAACCCCGACCAGCGCGATGATGTAGTTTAGCACCGTGTAGGGCTGCATGTTGTCGTGTGGCTGGCTGCCGCCGGCTGGCACGATCGTCTGCGGTGCAAGCGCCACGGTCGGCGTACCGCTGCCATACATGTTGGCCGTAAAGGCAGCTCCCGTCGGGGGTGTGCCGATCGACTGGCCGAGCGACGTGCTGGTCGTGGCGGTGTTGGAGTTCTCGCCGGCCGCCACAGTGTTGTTGCCGGAAGCCGTGTGGGGGTGCAGCGGCAACTCGCTGACCAGCAGCGTGTGTGATGACTCGCCGGCGCGCTGTCCTGGAACATACGTTCCCCCGCCAGGCCGGGTGCCGGAGTGCATCGGGGCGCGGCCACGCAGGTCGGGAAGAGCGAAAGTGGTGACGCCGTTGCCGCCGAAAGTGGTGCCGAGCAGCGAAAACAGCGCCTGGTTCTGGGCGATCGCCAGTATCTGTCCATTGCACAGCGCCCAGCCCTTCGCGGCGAAGTTCCAGGACACGATCTTCAATTCACCGATGTAGGGCTCGCCCATGTCTTTCTCCTCTGTCGCCCGTGGACCGCGGCCTGTCGGCCTATGGGCGCGGCGGGAAAATACCTGCCATTGCGATACAGAAGGTGAGCCCCAGATAGGGCATCATGTTGTTGTGCGGCAGGCTGCCGCCGGTCGGACGCAGGACATTCGGCGACATCGGCACGTTGGGCTGCCCCGAGCTGTAGACGCGGATCTGGGTGACGCCGCTGATCGCGTTGCCGACTTGAGCCCTGGCGAGCTGGTTGCCGTTCGAGGTCTGGGCCGTGCCAACCGTGGTCGTCACGGCGACCCCGTGATTGTGCGCGGGAAGCTCCTGTTGCAGCAGCGTGACGTTTTCCACGCCAGCGGCTTCGCCGACGACATATGGCGACAGGCCGGGGCTCTGGCCTGCGGCAATCGGCACGCGGCCCCGGAAATCCGGTAGCGCGAAGTTCGTTGTGCCGTTGCCGCCGAAATTGGTGCCGAGCAGCGAAAACAGCGCCGAATACTGTGCGATCGGCAATATTTGCCCGTCACATGTCGCCCATCCGCGAGGCGCATAGTTGAAACCCATGATGCGAATTTCGCCGAGAAAGGGTTCGGACATGAAAACTGCTCCGCGTGTCTTGCCGGTGGCCGCCGTGCGCTGAAATCAGTTCTGGGTCGGATAGATGCCTTCCAGCGCGATGATGAACGTGACCGCGAGATAGGGCTGCATGTTCTCGTGCGGCTGGCCGCCGCCGGTGAAGCTGATCGTATTGGCGTTGATGACCACCGGGTTGGTGCCGTCGTAAGGGATATAGCCCAAGACATTGAGGCCTGCCGGCCCCTGGTCGGCCATGACCGCATTTGACGGGCTGGGGACGTCGCCCGGAGCTCCGGTCGAGGTGAATGTATGGCTGTGTGACGCCATCTGGTTCGAGGTGACCGTCACGTTCTCCGACCCTGCCATTTGGCCCTGGACCAAACCGTTGCCGTTATGCATCGGCACGCGGCCGCCGAGCTGGGGCAGGGCGAAGGTCTGCACGCCATCGCCCCCATAGGTCGTGCCGATCAGGCTGTACAAGGCGTCGTTCTGCGAGATCGCCAACAACTGCCCGGCGCAGGTCGACCAACCCAGCGGCGCGTATGTGCCGCCGAACATGCGAATCTCGCCAAGATAGGGATCACTCATAGCGCCGCCCCTCTTATCTTCAGCCATCAGTTGATCGAGACTAGCTCACTCCTTGCCCTGTATCAACGGGTCAATCTTCGAAAATGTTAAAGTGTATGCGGATAGACATTATTTCAGCAAATGAATATTGAATGTTGTGTCGTTTTGGTCTCGGATGTTTGCGCGGAATCCATTGAAAACCACACGTAGGCATTGAGCAGCTTGCGGTAGATATTTGTATGTTCTGATCTTGCGAATACCGCCGGCGCGCACAAGCTGGCGGTCGAACATATGGCATCGCACTGATTTTTCGTCTATTTCAGGCTTGTCCGACTTTCTGGAAAATTGACGATTGTCACGCGCGGCAGTCCTAAAATAATCGAAGGTTTCTGTATTCGGGAATAACAACCGAAGCTCGCGTGAAAAACAAAAAATTGATCCGCCGACAACTTTCGCTTGTGTGCACATTTCGCTATCGGTAGATTAGGCTGCGATAGCCGGCATGCGCGCCGAAATCAACGGGTCGCCGCGCCATTGGAGGTCATCAATACAATAAGAACGGGGGCGCATGCTTGTCGCCGGTCAATTCCGGTATTCGTGCGAAGGGTTCGACAAGGAAAGCTCCGTCGCCGAGCTCGACCGCGACGGCGACACTCGGCAGCAACCCCGCTTCTTGGCCTCGTCAGCGGCCTAGCCGCCGATTTCGTGCAGGATGCCTTGGCTGGCTCCCCTCCCGGCCGGTGGCATGCGGGGAATTTGAGGTGGTATCGATAGTTGTCCAGCCTTGGCGCGTCACGGACCGCCGCACGGGAGATTAATATGCCCAGCAGGATATTCTTCACCACCCAGGCCGGCGCCACCGACACATTTCTCACCTCCGCCAACGTGGACGGCACGAACGTGGTCAGCCAGGTCGCGGACGCCACGCCCGGCTCGCCCTGGCAGGAAACGGTGATCGATGCAGCCAACAACCGCTACTACATCCTCCAGCACAGCCAGAGCGACGACAACGCCGTCCTCTATACCGGCCAGTTGAACAGCAGCGCGGCGCCGACGGTCGCATTTACGTTCGAGACGACAGACCTTGTGCGCGGCCTGGAGATCGATCCGGTCAATCACCGCCTGTTCATCGGCCGGGTCGATTTCGATGCGTCGCAGACCACCATCAACAACGCGGCCACCGGCCTCCTGCAGATCGACTACAACCCGGCGACCGGCGCAGTCAGCAACACCAGCAATTTCCTCGTCACGCAGGTGACCGACCCTCTTCCCAGCGGCTTCATCCTGACCACCGACATCGCCCGCGACGACGGCGACGGCACCTTGTATTTCGCGCAGGCGACCGTAGGCGCCGGCACCAACATGATCTACCGGGTCGACACCAGCAACAACATAACGACCCTGCTCAATCAGTCGCAGTTTCCGACCAACTTCACCAACGGCTTCATCGCCGACGTCGACGTCGACGCCGGCCGCAACCAGGTTTACTTCAGCACGTTCGCTCAGCCCTTCGGCGCCGGGCCGACCAACAGGCTATGGGTGATTTCCGACACCGCGACAGGCAGCACCAACGCGACCGCGGTGACGCTTGCCGGTATGCCCGGCGGCGCGACCTTCATCCCCGGCGACTTCACGATCGATCAGGCGACGCACCAGCTTTACGTCGAGTCGGAGGAAAACCCGGGCGCCGGCAACAGCGATGACCTGATCTATCGCTTCCAGCTCAGCGCTGATGGATTGACGGCGACGTTTCTCAACGTGATCGACCCCCCGCTCACCACAGCCAATGCCAATATCGGCGGCATCGAGTTCGTCGGAAACGTCGTGGCCGCGCTCGACCTCGACGCCAACAACTCCGCGGGCATAGGTGGCAGCGGCTACCAGGCGACCTTCACCGAAGGCGCGGCCGCGGTGGCGATCGCCGACACCGACACGACGATTGCCGACGACGGCGCCACCATCGCCTCCGCCACCGTCACACTCACCAACCACCAGGCCGGCGATCTCCTGTCAGTGAGCGGCGTGCTGCCCGGCGGCGTCGTCGCCTCGGCCTATGATGCCGGAACCGGTGTGCTCACCCTGACCGGCTCGACGACGCTCGCCAATTATCAGGCGGCGCTGCAGCAGCTCAGGTTCAGCAATTCCTCCGACGCGCCGAACACGACCGACCGCGGCATCACCGTGACGATCAATGACGGCGAGGCCAACAGCAACACCGCGACGGCGACCATCCATGTCACCGCGACGAACGATGCGCCGGCCTTGACGGGCGATCTTTCCGCAACCCTGGGCGAGGGAGGGAGCTACGTCATCACCGCGGCGGACCTTGACTTCATCGATCCGGACGACGCCGCCGCGGGCGTCACTTTTACGGTGTCCAATCAGGTGAACGGCACGGTGCTGGTCAACGGCGGCGCTGCGACGACGTTCACCGGCGCACAGCTCGCCGGCGGTCTGGTCGGCTTCCTGCATGACGGCTCCGAAGGGGCCGCCGCCTCCTTCAGCGTATCGGTCGAGGATGGCAATGAGGACGGGTCGGCGCCGGCCGCCTCGACCTTCAACTTCACCGTCAATGCCGTCGACGACGCCGGGGTGGCGCATGACGACCTTTTTCCTGTGGACGAGGCGACCGGGATCGCCGGGGGCAACGTCTTCTCCGACAACCACGATGGCGCCGACAGCGATCCGGATTCGGCGCTTGTCGTCGCCAAGGTCAATGGCGTCGGAGCCAACGTCGGCACGCAAGTTACGCTGGCTTCAGGGGCGCTGCTGACGCTGAACGCCGACGGCACCCTCGTCTACGATCTCAACGGCAAGTTCAACGACCTGCCCGGACCTGCGTCCGGCGCCAGCAACCTGTGGCGCGAGGATACCTTTACCTACACGCTGGCCGACGGCGATGACGCCAAGGTGTTCGTCAGGGTCTACGGCCTCGACAGCGACGGTGACATTCTGAAAGGTACGGCCGGCGCCGATACGTTCGCAGGCGGCATCGGCAGCGACACCTATCAGGTCGACAATGTCGGCGACACGGTGACCGAACTGGCCGGCGAGGGAACGGCCGACCGCGTGCTGACGAGTGTGAGCTTCGCGCTCGGCGCGGGCCAGGAGGTCGAATTCCTGGAAACGGCGGACCCCAGCGGAACCACGGCGCTCATCCTGCGCGGCAACACTTTGGGCCAGACGATCGAGGGCAACGACGGCGACAACGTGCTTCACGACGGCGGCACCGGGCCGCTGCCGGATGACGGCGTGCCGGACACGCTGATCGGCCGCGACGGCAACGACACTTACACGATCTATGACGGCGCCGCGACCATCGTCGAGGCCGCCGGCGAGGGCGTCGACCGGCTCTGCGCCGGCGTCGACTACGTGCTGGCTTCGGGCGTAAGCGTCGAACGGCTCAACACCACGTCGCTGTTTGCCACCTATTCGGTCGATCTGACCGGCAACGAGCTGGTGCAGCTCGTGCGCGGCAACAACGGCGCCAACACGCTGGACGGCGGCGGCGGCAAGGATCTGCTGTTCGGCATGGGCGGGGCCGACGATTTCCGCTTCTCCACGGCGCTCGGGCCCACCAACATCGTCCGCATCGCCGATTTCGTTGTCGCCGACGACACGATCCAGCTCGACGATGCGATCTTCACGGCGCTGGCGGGGCCGGGCGCCCTTGACCCAAACGCTTTCAAGGACACGGCTTTCGGTCCGAAGGACGCCGATGACCGCATCATCTACAACTCCGACACCGGAGCGCTTCTCTACGACGCCGACGGCTCCGGCACGGTATTCGGCAATGTCCGCTTCGCCACCATCGTCGGATCGCCGCTGCTGACGGCGGCCGATTTCGACGTGGTGTGAGGCGGGGCGCCGGGCGCTTGGCGCGCAGGTAGTGAGCCAAGCAGCAACGAAAAGCCCCCCCGGCGTCGCCGCCGGGTTCTGCAGGCGATCAGCGACGTTTTGCCTGCTTAAGAACCGGTTTCAGGCGGCAACCCGGTGATCGCCTGATCGCCTGAAGGCCATGGCGCTTGGCAGCCCGACTGCGGCGATCACCAGCCCCGCCGAAACATCATGACGACGCCAAGGCAGCCGGTAGTCCCCCATCCCTTGGGCGAATGGCAGCGACTGGAGACCGAGGCTTATCTCCGCGCGCCCGACGGATCAGTGGCCGCCCAGGACAAGTGTCTGTATCGGGAGCAGAATTGCCTGCAGCCTGAGAATAAGCGCATGAACAAGCCCGACGGCGTCGATCAGGTGCAGGTAGAGCCAACGCCCGGTGCTGATATCCGGAGATGCCAGCTCGTCGTGGTTGTTCGTATAGGCATTGGCGATGCAGTTGCTTCCCGGCGGGATACCGTCAAGCAAGCCTGGCCAGAGAGGCTCGAGAAAGACGGTGATCGTTCCGGGACGAGCAAGCTGCGTCACATCCACGAGCTGATCGGTCGTCCGGACCTGACCCGAGGCGATAACGTGCTGAATTTCGGTGACGACCATCGGGATGATGGTGAGCGGCTTGGCCGCGCAGGTGGCCTCCGCGATCATGCCCACCTTCATCACCTGCGCTTCGATCTGCAGGAAACCGCCGACCAGTCCGACCCGCCTGTTCTCGGTGGGGACCAGGACGCCGGCGGACCGGATCATCGGATTGACGACGTCGCCGGGGCGCAATGCGAACTGCTGAACCACGCCGGTGACGCCGGCACGCACGACCGTCCTGTCCAGTTCCACCTGGGCTTGCGCCAGTGCGGCCTCGGCGCTTGCTTTCTGCGCCGGAAGCAGGCTTGCGATCTGGGTTTGCAGAACCTCCTTGCTGGCCAATGCCTCCCTGACTGCGCCCTCGCGGCCGTCGGCGAGAACCTTCAGCCGCTCCAGCTCGCGACGGGTGACGACGTCGGCGTTG